>NZ_JAIMIF010000009.1:0-139105 GCF_019795935.1 Pantoea sp. DY-15 | reverse complement strand
TTTGCCTGGCGGCTTTAGCGCGGTGGTCCCACCTGACCCCATGCCGAACTCAGAAGTGAAACGCCGTAGCGCCGATGGTAGTGTGGGGCCTCCCCATGCGAGAGTAGGGAACTGCCAGGCATCAAATAAGTGAAGAAGCCCCGGACGAAAGTCCGGGGCTTTTTTACGTCTGAATGTTAGCCAAAAACTGGCTATTTCAACGCTTTTTAAGCCACTGAACAATAAAATCGGCAACCTGCTTTGGCTGATTAATATCCAATATGGGCAAATTCAGTTTCATATCCTCATCAGTAGCGACGGCAATCACATACTGATCCAGCAAATCCTTAATCTCACCTTTAACGCCACGCCGCCAAAGTGCAATTTTAGGGACCTGCTCATCTTTGAAGCCCTCGACCAGCACCAAATCCAACGTTGAGCTATCCATCTGTGATGCTAATTGCATTAGGCTTAAAGGCTTATTAGGTGATTCAACCATCAATGCCCAGCGCTGATTACTGGCGACGATCACCTGATCCGCCCCAGCTTTACGCAGCAAATAACTGTCTTTCCCCGGCGTATCGATATCCATCTGATGATGTGTGTGCTTAATTAAGCCTGATCGAATCCCCTGAGTTTTGAGAAGTGGAATGACTTGCTCAAGCAAAGTGGTTTTTCCTGTCCCGCTCCATGCGGAAATCGCCAGTAAGCGCACACTCATAAATACTTTTCCTCATTCATGAGATCGTCTGGCGTATTGATATTGCGGAACGCAGATTCTGGGTCTGAAAACGCAATAGCATGCCCGCCATGCTCATGTAAGAACTGCATTAAACGTCGCTCGCCGCGCAGTAGCCAGGTTTCAAGATCGTCAGCCAATGCACAATTGACCAGCGCTAAAGCTGGATGATCACGCTGGGAGGATTTCACCCACACAGCGGGCGCATCATTACGCTGTTGCCACAGACGCGCGACAAAGTCATTGGGGATCCATGGCGTATCACAAGCGCAGAAAGCGACCCATTCGTTTTTACTGCTGCGTAAACCACTGAGCATGCCAGCCAGCGGTCCGGGATAATCGGGCAATGTATCGATAACCACCTGACAACCGCTTGCCTGATAGCGATCAATGTTACGGTTAGCGCTTATCAACACAATATTGACCTGCGGCCGGAATCGCCGCAAAACGTGCTGATAAAGGTGTTCACCCTGTAACATCAATAACCCCTTATCCTGGCCTCCCATACGACTGCCTTGGCCACCCGCGAGGATCACGCCGGTAAATGCTGTCATATTCGTCTCCTTGCTTCATTCTGGACGATACTTACTTAGCGGCAGCGTACCATCTGCATAAAGGAATCAATGATGAAATATCACCGACTCAATGAACTGCTCGAGCTTCTGCAACCCGCATGGCAGAAGGATGCCGATCTCAACTTGCTGGCATTTTTGCAAAAACTGGCGCAGGAATCTGGTTTCAGTGGCCCATTAAGTGAATTAACCGATGATGTATTGATTTACCATCTCAAAATGCGTGACACAGATAGCCAGAGTGCCATTCCCGGCCTGAAAAAGGATTATGAAGTGGACTTCAAAACCGCGCTATTACGTGCACGCGGTGTGATTAAGGATGATGAGTAATGTTATCCTTGCGCATTAATCGCAAAGGTAACACACAGGCAAAAAGATGAGCGAAGCCGCCTTTAATTTCCAGACGTTGAATCCCGATGTCATCCTTGATGCACTTTGGGATGCGGGTCTGCGTGTCGAATCAGGCTTAACCGCCCTCAATAGCTATGAAAACCGCGTCTATCAGTTCAGCGACGATGATAAACGCCGTTATGTGGCTAAGTTTTATCGTCCGCAGCGCTGGAGCGCACAACAGATCCTTGAAGAGCATCAGTTCACTCAGGATTTATTAGAGGATGAAGTGCCGGTTGCCGCGCCGCTCGTTCTGCAGGGCAGCACGTTGAATCATCATGCTGGCTTCATGTACGCGGTCTTCCCCAGTTTAGGCGGACGGCAGTATGAAACCGATAACGAGGATCAGATGGAATGGGTTGGCCGCTTTTTGGGGCGCATCCATCAAACCGCAAAGCTAAGTCTGTTTCAGCAGCGACCCACTTTCGGCCTTGAAGAGTATATTTTTCAACCGCGTCGGGAGCTGGAACAAAGCGCATTAGTACCGGCTTCAGTCAAAGACTTACTGCTTGCTGCCGTTGATAAGCTCAGCGCGACGCTGCAGCAGCGCTGGCATAGCCATTGGCAGCCGTTAAGGTTGCACGGCGATTGCCATCCCGGCAATATTCTGTGGCGTGAAGGCCCGATGTTTGTCGATCTTGACGATGCCCGTAACGGGCCAGCAGTGCAGGATTTGTGGATGCTGGTTAATGGCGATCGTCAGGAACAGTTGATTCAATGGGACATTCTGCTGGAAGCCTATAATGAATTTGGTGATTTTGATTTACATGAATTGTCACTGATTGAACCTTTACGCGCTATGCGCATGGTTTATTATTTGGCTTGGGTAGTACGCCGCTGGCAGGATCCCGCTTTTCCGCGCGCCTTCCCCTGGATGACAGATGAGGATTTTTGGCGCCGGCAGATTGCATTATTTATCGAGCAGGAAAGGCTGTTACACGAACCGCCGTTGCAGCTTAGCCCGCAATATTAATGAAGTACTCAGGAGATTGTTTCACGATGAAAAAGATCATGTTTGCGCTGGTAGGTTTAATGCTGGCATTTGGCGCCTCGGCGGCACAGTTCAACGATGGTAAGCAGTTCGTTACTTTGCCAAAGCCAGTGGCGGGTGAGCCGCAGGTTCTGGAGTTCTTCTCCTTCTTCTGCCCACATTGCTACCAGTTCGAACGCGTTTATCACGTGAGCGAGGCAGTGAAAAAGAACCTGCCGGCGGACACGAAAGTGACCAAATACCACGTTGATTTCCTTGGTGGTCAATTCGGTCCGGTTGTCACTCAGGCATGGGCTGTTGCCATGGCGCTAGGCGTAGAAAGCAAAGTTACTGCACCGATTTTCGACGGTATTCAGAAAACCCAAACCGTTACCGATGCAGCAAGCCTGAAAGAGACTTTTATTAAAGCGGCGGGTATCTCTTCAGAAGATTACGATGCAGCGTGGAATAGCTTCGCAGTAAAAGCGCTGGTTGCGCAGCAGCAGAAAGCAGCAGCAGACGTCAATCTGCAAGGTGTGCCAGCGATCTTCGTTAACGGCAAATATATGGTTAACAACGGCGGCCTGGATACCAGCTCAATGGACAACTTCGTTGCTGATTACGCCAATGTAGTGAAGTTCCTGGTAGAAAAGAAGTAATTTAGTTTTTAGAACGCCGGTACTGCCGGCGTTTTTTATTGCCTTCATTCTCTTATTTGTGCGATGTATTTATTAACCCTTCGCTTAATATCCACATGGACGATCGTCTTTTCATTAGGGCGAGCAAGATCACAATAAGCATTTAACTTGCTGATATAAATGAATTTTTAATATTAAAGTAATTGCAATTAACGTAAATAACAATACGTTATGATTTTTACGCACAAACTTATCCACAGTTTGATCCTTGCGATCCGTGCCGCGTAACGACGAAAAAGATCCTGACTTCCCCGAGTGCATTCAACATTCTCCTCTGGTTGTGGCATCCTTATAGCCCTCATTATCGCAACGAAGAAAATACGAACCTATGGCGCAAATTGCAGAAAATCCCCTGATTCTGGTCGACGGCTCATCTTATCTGTACCGTGCATATCATGCCTTTCCGCCGCTAACGAACAGTGCAGGCGAGCCAACTGGCGCCATGTATGGTGTGCTCAACATGTTGAAAAGCCTGTTGATGCAGTATCAGCCAAGCCATGTGGCTGTGGTCTTCGATGCGAAAGGCAAAACCTTCCGCGATGAGCTTTTTGAACACTACAAATCGCACCGTCCGCCGATGCCAGACGATCTGCGTGCGCAGATTGAGCCGCTGCATGAAATGGTGAAGGCGATGGGCCTGCCGCTGTTGGCGGTATCTGGCGTTGAGGCGGATGACGTTATCGGTACGCTGGCGCTAGAGGCGGAAAAACTCGGCCGTCCGGTGTTGATCAGCACCGGCGATAAAGATATGGCGCAGTTAGTGACGCCTGCGATTACCTTGATCAACACCATGACGAATACCGTGCTCGGTCCGGAAGAGGTCGAGCAGAAATATGGCGTGCCGCCAGCACTGATTATCGATTTCCTCGCCATGATGGGCGACAGCTCCGATAACATTCCAGGCGTGCCGGGAGTCGGTGAGAAAACCGCGCAGGCGTTGCTGCAAGGCTTGGGCGGTATGCAGTCAATCTATGACAATCTCGATAAAGTGGCCGATCTCTCGTTCCGCGGTGCGAAAACCATGGCGGCGAAGCTGGAGCAAAATCGCGACGTCGCGTTCCTGTCTTATCAGCTGGCAACTATCAAAACCGACGTTGAGTTGGATCTGACCTGCGATCAGCTTGTCGTCAATGAACCTAATGTCGAAGCGCTGCAAACTTTGTTTAGCCGTTATGAATTTAAGCGCTGGATCACCGATTTGCAGGATGGTTCATGGCTGCAACAAGGTAAGAAGAGCAACGCGCAGGCTAAGAAACCGCAGCTCAGCGAACCTGCTGCGCCCGCTGCCGAAGCGACCAGCGTGCTCTCTGCGGATGGCTACGTCACTATCCTCGATGAAGCGACATTTGCCGAGTGGCTGAAAAAGCTGAAAAGTGCCGAGCTCTTCGCTTTCGATCTTGAGACCGACTCGCTGGATACCTTAAGCGCCAATATTGTCGGCATTGGTTTTGCCGTCGCGCCGGGCGAAGCAGCTTATCTGCCGGTTGCCCATGATTATCTGGATGCGCCAGATCAGCTGGATCGCAGCGAAGTGCTGAAGCAGCTAAAACCGCTGCTGGAAGATGGTAACGCGGCGAAGGTTGGTCAGAATCTTAAATACGATCGCGGCGTGCTGAAGAATTACGACATTGAACTGAACGGCATCAAATTTGACACCATGCTGGAATCTTATTGCCTGAATAGCGTGGGCGGAAAACACGATATGGATAGTCTGGCCGCGCGCTGGCTAAACCATAAAACGGTGACTTTCGAAGAGATCGCGGGTAAAGGTAAAAATCAGCTCACTTTTAATCAGATTGCTATCGAACAAGCGGGCCACTACGCGGCGGAAGATGCCGATGTCACGCTGCAATTGCATCTGAAAATGTGGGAGAAACTGGAGCCGGAAGCGGGGCCGAAACAGGTATTTGAAGAGATCGAAATGCCGTTGTTGAAGGTGATATCGCGGATTGAGCGCAACGGCGTGCTGATTGACCAGAATATCCTGGCGAAACACTCGCAGGAGCTGACCACGCGTGTGGCCGAGCTTGAGCTGAAAGCGCACGAGCTGGCAGGCGAACCGTTTAATCTCTCTTCACCCAAACAGTTGCAAACCATTCTGTTTGAAAAGCAGGGTATTAAACCGACCAAGAAAACGCCGGGCGGCGCGTCGTCGACCAGCGAAGAGGTGCTGGCTGAGCTGGCGCTTGATTATCCACTGCCGAAAGTGATTCTGGAACATCGTGGTTTATCGAAGTTGAAATCGACTTACACCGATAAGCTGCCACTGATGATCAATCCGCTTACCGGCCGCGTACATACATCCTATCATCAGGCGGTAACGGCGACGGGACGACTCTCGTCTACCGATCCTAACCTGCAGAATATCCCGGTGCGCAACGAAGAAGGGCGCCGAATCCGCCAGGCGTTTGTCGCCGGATCGGGCAATCGTATTGTCGCCGCGGACTACTCACAGATTGAACTGCGTATCATGGCGCATCTGTCGCAAGACAAAGGCCTGCTGGATGCGTTTGCCCAGGGCGAAGATATCCACCGTGCCACCGCATCAGAAGTGTTTGGTGTGGCGTTAAGCAAAGTTTCAGGTGAGCAGCGTCGCAGTGCCAAGGCGATCAACTTTGGTCTGATCTACGGAATGAGCGCGTTTGGTCTTTCCCGCCAGCTCAATATCGGTGCGGGTGAGGCGAAGAAATACATGGATCTCTACTTTGAACGCTATCCGGGCGTGCTGCGTTATATGGAAGAGACGCGCGCGAAGGCAGCAGAGAAAGGCTATGTAGAAACGCTCGATGGTCGTCGTTTGTGGCTGCCTGATATCACCTCCAGCAATGCGATTCGTCGTAAAGCGGCGGAGCGAGCGGCGATTAATGCCCCAATGCAAGGCACGGCAGCAGACATCATCAAACGCGCGATGATTGCGGTGGATGGCTGGCTGTTGGAGCAAAAAGACGATGCCGTGCGCATGATTATGCAGGTACACGATGAACTGGTGTTTGAGATCCGCAGCGATGCAGTGGATAGCGCCATTAAGACCATCCGTGATCTGATGGAGAACAGCATGAAGCTGGATGTGCCGCTGCAGGTGGAAGTAGGCACCGGCGATAACTGGGATGAGGCACACTGATCATGCTGATTCAGCGGTATTTGCGTGCCGCTGGCATCATCATAAGAAAAAAGTTTACTTAATCGGTTCAGCAACCTCACAAAGCGGTCTATTAAATGCGCGTTTTGTAACTGCCTATCGTCTAAGCATTTTTTTAGTAATTAAACTACATCGAACGCGTGAAAGTGTGATGAGCTTAGTAAAAAAGATGTCGAATCCTGAAACTTAACAACAAAAAACCCTTTGTAGGGCGCTGAAAATCAGGTAGAGTTTGTCGCGTAGGGTACAGAGGTAAGATGTTCTATCTTTCAGACCTTTTACTTCACGTAATCGGATTTGGCTGAATATTTAGCCGCCCCAGTCATTTATGACTGGGGCGTTTTTTATTGGGCTTTTTCTCAAAAGCCGCAACAAAATCACTCTGCTGTTTCTTCGCCGTCGCCTTCTTGCGCTGGCTCTAGTTCGCTAAACCAGCTGTCCAGCTTCTTACGCACAATATCAACGCCCATCTTCTTCAGCGACGAGAACATTTCCACCTGCACATCACCGTTAAAGGCCAGCGACGCTTCGCGCACCATCGTCAGCTGTGCTTTACGTGCGCCGGATGCCAGTTTGTCGGCTTTGGTCAGTAAGACCAGCACGGGAATCTGGCTCTGCACGGCCCATTCAATCATGTTCTGATCGAGGTCTTTCAGCGGATGGCGAATATCCATCAATACCACCAGACCCTTCAGCGCCTGACGTTTTTGCAAATATTCCGCCAGCGAGCGCTGCCATTTGCGCTTCATCTCTTCCGGAACCTGGGCATAGCCATAACCGGGTAAATCGACCAGACATTTACCTTCAACCACTTCAAACAGGTTAATCAGCTGAGTACGACCTGGCGTTTTACTGGTACGGGCCAGACCTTTTTGGTTAGTGATGGTGTTCAGCGCGCTGGATTTACCTGCATTCGAGCGCCCGGCAAAAGCAACTTCAATACCCACATCCGCCGGTAAGTGGCGAATATCGGGGGCGCTGAGCATGAAATGGGTCATGTGATAGTTCAAAGCAGACAAAGTGAAACTCCAGCAAAATGAATCGGGCAATTGGGCTGATTATACCTGTAATGGCGCAAAAGTGCCCGATAGCGTCCAAATGCGCCATTTTGTAAGAGATCTATGATTTTTACTGCCAGCGATTACCGCTTCATTGAATATTAACAATCCATTTAGATGTTATATTTCAATGATTTGAAATGAATTTAGGAAATGCCACTCTAAAATAGAGACAAGTCTCACTTGTTCATTTTACCTATTAGTCTACATTTGTTGTCAGTGCACGGCAGCACCCATCAGGATGATGAGCTCAGGAGTGTCGGGGATGACCAAGAGCATGGCGGGAAGCGATTCAGGCAGGAATCGAACAAGGACAGGGATTAATCGCAGGAGCGATGTGGCGATGGAGCAACCGGGACGTTGTGAGCCGTAAAGGATTTATTCAGTGTTTCCTTCATATGAAGGTGCGATAAAAGGCGATAGCATAGGCTATCGCCTTTTTTCTTTGCTTACTTTCTGCTAGATTTCGCCGCAATTCTATACTGAACTCACAAAGCACCGCCGAGACCGGACACCATGAAGCAACCTGCATCAGCCCCGCGTGGCAAACCTGCTGCGAAAGCCAAACGCAAATCGCGTGAAGACCTTAATCAGGAAGCGCGCGATCGCAAACGCGATAAAAAACATAGCGGCCATAAATCTGGCAGCCGCGCCAATCCTGAAACGCAAGCCGCTGGCAAAGGTCAGGGTAAAAAAGCTCAGGATCCACGCCTGGGCAGCAAAAAGCCGATCGCATTAGTTGCTGATGGTAAAACCCAGCCGGCAAAAAAGCCTGAAGCGAAACCAAAGCCAAAAGCAGAAAAAGTTCGCCTGACGCCGCAAGACGAGCTGGCGAAGCTGGAAAATGACGAACGTCTGGATACGCTGCTGGATCGCCTGGAAAACGGTGAAACCTTGAGTGGCGAAGATCAGGCCTGGCTGGATCAAACCTTAGACCGCATCGATGAGCTGATGGAAACGCTGGGCATCGCGCTGGATGACGAAGCGGAAGATGAGCAGGCTGAAGAAGATATGATGCGCCTGCTAAAAGGTAATTAAGGCAAATTTTGATCGGCATGCGTTTTCGCGCATGCCGCGCTAAACAGGTATTCACCTATGTTTTGGCCTGGATCAATTTTCGCGCTGCTGCTGACATGTTATCTGCTCTGGTTATTGTTTAAACTACGCCGCCTGTCGCGTCTTAAGTCGCGTTTACGTCGGCGTTCAGCTCATCGCTTCGTCCACTCTTCAGCTACGCGACCCTCTCTCAGACGACGTCACCGTAAGGAGTGAGCATGTCATCGCAGCAGATTGATTGGGATCAGCGCCTCATCGAAAAATACAACTACGCTGGCCCACGTTATACCTCTTATCCCACCGCGCTCGAATTCAGTGAGAAATTTGGTGAGGCAGATTTTCAGCAAGCCGTGCAACGCTATCCCGATCGTCCGTTATCGCTGTATGTGCACATCCCGTTTTGCCATCGGCTTTGTTATTTTTGTGGCTGCAATAAAATCGTGACGCGCCAGCTGCATAAAGCCGATCGCTACCTTGATGTGCTGGAGCAGGAAATCCGTCAGCGTGCGCCCTTCTTTGCGGGCCGCTGCGTCACTCAATTGCACTGGGGTGGTGGCACGCCGACATTCCTCAACCAGCAGCAGGTGAGCCGGCTGGTGGCGCTGCTACGCGAGCATTTTACGATTGCCGATGACGTCGAAATGTCGATCGAGGTTGATCCACGTGAAATCAAACTGGAGATGATCGATCATCTGCGCGCGGAAGGTTTTAATCGGCTGAGCATGGGTGTGCAGGACTTTAATAAAGCGGTACAGGAGCGCGTGAATCGCGTGCAGGATGAAGAAACCATCTTCGCTCTGGTGCAGCGTGCGCGTGAGCAAGGCTTCCGTTCGGTCAGCCTTGATCTGATTTATGGCTTACCGCTGCAAACGCCGGAAAGCTTCGCCTTCACCTTACAGCGCGTTATTGCACTCAATCCCGATCGCCTCAGCGTCTTCAACTATGCTCACATGCCTACGCTGTTCGCTGCGCAGCGCAAAATTAAAGATGAGGAGCTGCCAGGCGCAGCACAGAAACTGCAGATCCTGCAGGAAACCATCGCCACCTTAACCGGCGAAGGTTATCAGTTTATCGGCATGGATCACTTCGCGCGTCCGGATGATGAACTGGCGGTCGCACAACGCGCCGGCGAACTGCATCGTAATTTTCAGGGTTACACCACACAGGGCGAAACCGATTTGCTCGGCTTGGGCGTGTCGGCCATCAGCATGCTGGGTGACAGCTATGCGCAAAATCACAAAGAGTTGAAAGACTATTACGCAGAGATCGAGCAGCGCGGCAATGCGCTGTGGCGCGGGCTTACGTTGAGTGACGATGATTGTTTGCGCCGTGATGTGATTAAAGCCTTAATCTGCAACTTCGCACTGGATTTTGCCGCGATAGAGGCGCAGTACTCGGTTGAGTTTGAACACTATTTTGCCGAGGATTTAGCGCTGTTAGCGCCGCTGGTGACAGATGGATTGGTGGAGCAGCGCGGTCGCAGCCTGCACGTTACCGGCATCGGTCGGTTGCTGATTCGTAACATCTGTATGTGCTTCGATGTATATATGCGCCAAAAGGTGCGCATGCAGCAGTTCTCACGAGTGATATAAAAAACGGGGAGCCTATTCGCTCCCCGGTTTCAAAACGCAAAACGTGCGCGTTATTCCATCCCCAGCTCTTTCAACTTACGCGTCAGGGTATTGCGTCCCCAGCCGAGCAAGCGTGCCGCTTCCTGTTTGTGCCCTTGTGTATGACGCAGCGCGGTGGTGAGCAGCGTGCGCTCCATCTCCGGCTGTGCTTCCGACAACAGGTTTTGATGACCGGAACGCAAGGCGCGATCTGCCCACTGCGCCAGCAGAGTAGCCCAGCTGTCCGGCAACGATTGCACCGGATTGTCTGGCGTGCTGGATTCAAACAGTTCAGGCGGCAGATCCTGAATCAACACTTCCTGGCCAGCTGCCATCACCGTCAACCAGCGACAGGTGTTTTCCAGCTGGCGCACGTTACCGGACCAATGCAGACGCGTCAGCGCGGTTTCGGTTTCCGGATGCAGAATCTTCGCTTCCACCCCTAACTCACGTGCAGCAACCTGCAGGAAGTAACGCGCCAGGCGCGGAATATCTTCGCGTCGTTCACGCAGCGGCGGCAGATGAACACGAATCACGTTAAGACGATGGAACAAGTCTTCACGGAATTTGCCTTCCTGCACGCGCAGCTCAAGATTCTGGTGGGTTGCCGCGATGATACGCACATCCACTTTCACCGGCGCATAACCGCCAACGCGATAAAACTGGCCATCGGCCAATACGCGTAATAAGCGGGTCTGCACATCAAGCGGCATATCACCAATTTCATCAAGGAACAGCGTGCCGCCATCGGCCTGCTCAAAACGTCCCTGACGAATCTGGTTGGCACCGGTGAACGCGCCTTTCTCGTGACCAAACAGCTCTGATTCAATCAAATCTTTGGGAATCGCCGCCATGTTGAGCGCGATAAAAGGAGATTTCGCGCGTGGACTGTGGCGATGCAGCGCATGTGCCACCAACTCTTTACCGGTACCGGATTCACCATTGATCAGCACGCTAATTGAGGAGCGTGAAAGACGACCAATGATGCGGAACACATCCTGCATTGCCGGCGCTTCGCCGATAATGTCGGTGGTTGGGCCGCTGACGGGCTGATTACGCGGCTGCTGCTGCTCCTGATAATGGCTAATCGCACGTTCAACCAGTGCGACCGCTTCATCAATATCAAACGGCTTTGGCAGGTAATCAAACGCACCTTGCTGATAAGCGCTGACGGCGGCATCCAGATCGGAGTGCGCGGTCATAATGATCACCGGAAGCATCGGATGGCGCTGCTTAATCTGTTTCAGCAGCGCAAGTCCATCCATGCCAGGCATACGAATGTCTGACAATAATACGTCTGGGGTTTTGCTTGCGAGCGCGTCCAATACCTCGTTAGCGCTGTCAAAGGTTGCACAGCTCAAACCGGCTCCAGTGAGTGCCCTTTCAAGCACCCAGCGGATGGAGCTATCGTCATCGACGATCCAGACTATCCCTCGTTGCATAGAAACCTCACTGGCGAATAGGCAGGTAAACCGAGAATTCGGTGTGACCTGGCCAACTGTTAAATTCTATTTTTCCTGAATGCTGATCGATCAAGCTACGGGCGATGGACAGACCTAAACCGGTGCCGCCTTCGCGTCCGCTAACCATCGGATAGAACAGGGTATCTTGTAGCTGGGCCGGAATGCCTGGGCCGTCATCTTCAATATCAATACGCGCGACTAAGCGGTAACGCGTGCCGTGCAGCGTGAGCTGGAAGGCGGTACGCGTACGAATCACAATGGTGCCGCCTTCATCGCCCAATGCCTGCAGCGCGTTTCGCACCACATTCAACAGCACTTGTTCAATCTGGTCGGGATCGTGCGGCAGTTCCGGCAGGCTTGGGTCGTAATCGCGCACCAGCGAAACGTTATCCGGCAGCTCCATCGACACCAGATTCACCACGCGTTCGGCAACCTGATGAATGCTTTGCGTTACGTGCAAGCCCGGCTGTTGCGGGCCAAGCAGACGATCAACCAGATTACGCAGGCGGTCGGCTTGCTCAATGATGATGCGCGTATATTCATGCAGGGAAGGATCGGGTAACGCGCGAGTCAGTAGCTGCGCGGCGCCACGTAATCCTCCCAGCGGGTTTTTAATCTCATGCGCCAGACCGCGCACTAAATCGCGGGCAGCGACCTGCTGAGCATGCTGAATTTGTTCCTGGCTAAGACGACGTTGATTATCCATCGGCGCCATTTCCAGCAGAATAAAGCCATCCGGTAAGCGCTGTGCCGTGAGCGACATAATGTGCGCGCGGCCATCAACCACCAGAGTGACTTCGCTATCGGTAAAGCCCTGGCCAGCTCCGAGACTCTCGCTCATCACCTCAATATTCAGCGAAAAATAGCCGGTTAATTCCGGTAATGGCGTGCCGAACAATTTACGTGAGCTTTGCGCCAGTAATTGCTGAGCCGCCGGATTGGCGTAATGGATAACTAAATCGTTATCGACCAGCAAAATACTGTTGATCAGGGAGTTGAGAATCTGCCCCGCGTCGGGCAGCGTGCCAGTTGCCATACAGCGTTCCTCTGCACTAATTTAGTGCATTATAGCCTTTCAGGACGGAAATCTGTGCTTCGAACCATGAATGCGCGGAGAAAAAAGCCCATCCGGAGATGGGCTAAAGTTTCCACGGCAATTAAAAATCTTTCAGGCTGTTCACGCAGCAAAAAGAGTGCGTGAACAGGGAGCTGAAATTTTTAAATTAAACGCTGTAGTACAGTTCGAACTCAACTGGGTGCGGAGTCATACGCACACGGTCAACTTCTGGCTTACGCAGTTCGATGTACGCATCGATAGCGTCATCAGTGAACACGCCGCCACGGGTCAGGAACTCGCGGTCTTCGTTCAGTGCGTTCAGTGCTTCTTCCAGAGAACCTGCAACTTTTGGAATCTCAGCTTCTTCTTCCGGTGGCAGGTCATACAGGTTTTTGTCCATCGCATCGCCAGGGTGGATCTTGTTGATAACACCATCAAGACCGGCCATCAGCAGCGCGGTGAATGCCAGGTATGGGTTAGCCGCTGGATCCGGGAAGCGTGCTTCGATACGACGTGCTTTCGGGCTGGCAACCACTGGGATACGGATAGAAGCAGAACGGTTACGGGCAGAGTAAGCCAGCATAACGGGTGCTTCGTAGCCTGGGACCAGACGCTTGTAAGAGTTGGTGGTTGGGTTCGCCAGGGCGTTGATCGCTTTAGCGTGCTTGATGATACCGCCGATGTAGAACAGAGCAGTTTCAGACAAGCCGCCGTATTTGTCGCCAGAGAACAGGTTCACGCCGCCTTTTGACAGAGACATGTGGCAGTGCATACCAGAACCGTTATCGCCGAACATTGGCTTAGGCATGAAGGTTGCTGTTTTGCCGTACGCGTGAGCAACGTTGTGCACCACGTATTTGTAGATCTGAATTTCGTCAGCTTTTTTGGTCATGGTGTTGAAGCGGGTTGCCACTTCGTTCTGACCAGCTGTGGCTACTTCGTGGTGATGTGCTTCAACCACCAGACCCATCTGCTCCATGGTCAGACACATGGCAGAACGGATGTCCTGTGCTGAGTCAACCGGTGGCACTGGGAAGTAACCGCCTTTCAGACCTGGACGGTGACCTTTGTTACCGCCTTCGTACTCTTTACCGGTGTTCCAGGCTGCTTCGATATCGTCGATAGCCACGTGTGAACCTGAAGTAGAAGAACCGAAACGGATGTCATCGAACAGGAAGAACTCTGGCTCTGGTCCAAACAGCACGGTATCCGCGATGCCTGAAGAACGCAGGAACTCTTCTGCACGCTTAGCAATGGAGCGTGGGTCACGGTCGTAGCCCTGCAGTGTACCTGGCTCAAGGATGTCGCAACGGATGATCAGGGTCGAGTCTTCGAAGAACGGATCCATGACTGCAGTGGTTGCATCCGGCATCAGCACCATGTCTGATTCGTTAATGCCTTTCCAGCCACCGATGGAGGAGCCATCGAACATTTTGCCTTCTTCGAAGAAGTCAGCGTTAACCTGGTGAGCAGGGATAGTAACGTGCTGTTCTTTACCTTTGGTATCGGTAAAACGCAGGTCAACAAACTTAACTTCATGCTCGTTCATCATCGAGAGAACGTGTTCAGCGGACATACTCAACTCTCCTGGAAATGGTCATTATCGTCATGGTGAGAGAACTTCGTTGCCGGGAATGTGTCACGACTGCTGACCACTCCTAACCAAAGATCTCGGCAAGCTCTTTCAACCGTTTTATAACTGTCGTTTTCGCTTAAAATATATAAAGCGAATTCTGTGCCAACTTTATGACAATGGCGAAAATGGCGCTACAATGCGCCCTTTCGTGAGTCGAAGGCTGCACCAGGATGGATTGCATGCATCGTTATGGTGCGCCACAGGTGAAGTTAAGCACCAATTTGGTGCAAATTACTATCGCAGTGCAGATTAATGCACCGTAAACGGTGCTAAAAACCAGCGCTATAAGAAACTTTCGGCGAAATCTGTGATCATGTTCAGTCTTCCGCTTAATCCGTGTACAATACCGCGTTATTTCTATAATGCCTGAGGCAAAGCTGTGATCGAAAATTTGCGTAACATCGCCATCATCGCGCACGTTGACCATGGTAAGACCACCCTGGTTGACAAGCTGCTCCAACAGTCCGGTACTTTTGATGCTCGTACCGAAGCGACTGAGCGCGTAATGGACTCCAACGATTTGGAGAAAGAGCGTGGGATTACCATCCTCGCAAAAAACACCGCCATCAAATGGAATGACTACCGTATCAACATCGTTGATACCCCAGGACACGCCGACTTCGGTGGTGAAGTGGAGCGCGTCATGTCCATGGTGGATTCGGTGCTGCTGGTTGTAGATGCGATGGATGGCCCTATGCCGCAAACCCGCTTCGTAACCAAGAAAGCATTTGCTCATGGTTTGAAGCCGATTGTGGTTATCAACAAAGTTGACCGTCCGGGCGCGCGTCCTGATTGGGTTGTTGATCAGGTATTTGACCTGTTCGTTAACCTGGATGCGACTGACGAGCAGCTGGACTTCCCGATCATCTTCGCTTCGGCGCTGAACGGTATCGCGGGTCTGGAACACACCGACATGGCTGACGACATGACCCCGCTGTATCAGGCGATCGTTGACCACGTTTCTCCACCTCAGGTTGAAGTTGAAGCGCCACTGCAGATGCAGATCTCGCAGCTGGACTACAACAACTATCTGGGCGTGATCGGCATCGGCCGCATCAAGCGCGGTACCGTGAAGCCGAACCAGCAGGTCACTATCATTGATAGCGAAGGCAAAACCCGTAACGGTAAAGTCGGTAAAGTGCTGGGCCACTTGGGTCTGGAGCGTATCGAAAGCACACTGGCGGAAGCGGGCGACATCATCGCCATCACCGGTCTGGGCGAGCTGAACATCTCTGACACCATCTGCGACACGCAGAATGTGGAAGCGCTGCCAGCCCTGAGCGTCGATGAGCCAACCGTTACCATGTTCTTCAACGTGAACACCTCACCGTTCTGCGGTAAAGAAGGTAAGTTCGTGACCTCGCGCCAGATCCTGGAGCGTTTGAACAAAGAGCTGGTACACAACGTGGCACTGCGCGTTGAAGAAACCGAAGATTCGGATGCGTTCCGCGTTTCCGGTCGTGGTGAGCTGCACTTGTCGGTTCTGATCGAAAACATGCGTCGTGAAGGTTTCGAGCTGGCGGTATCCCGTCCGAAAGTTATCTTCCGCGAGCACGAAGGCCGTAAGCAGGAGCCATTCGAAAACGTGACCCTCGACATCGAAGAAACCCATCAGGGTTCTGTGATGCAAGCGATGGGTGAGCGTAAAGGCGACCTGAAAAACATGGATCCAGATGGTAAAGGCCGTGTACGTCTCGACTACATGATCCCAAGCCGTGGCCTGATCGGCTTCCGTAACGAATTCATGACCATGACTTCAGGTACCGGTCTGCTGTACTCCACCTTCAGCCACTACGACGATGTTCGTCCGGGCGAAGTGGGCCAGCGTCAGAACGGCGTACTGATCTCGAACGGTCAGGGTAAAGCGGTAGCGTTCGCCCTGTTCGGTCTGCAGGATCGCGGCAAGCTGTTCCTCGGTCACGGTGCGGAAGTGTATGAAGGCCAGATCATCGGTATTCACAGCCGTTCTAACGATCTGACAGTAAACTGTCTGACCGGTAAGAAACTGACCAACATGCGTGCGTCAGGTACTGACGAAGCCACCACTCTGGTTCCACCGCAGAAAATGACGCTGGAACAGGCTATCGAGTTCATCGATGATGACGAACTGGTAGAAGTGACTCCGCTGTCAGTCCGTATTCGTAAACGTCATCTGACCGAGAACGATCGTAAACGTTCTTCTCGCGGCAGCAAAGAGTAAGCGAAACAGTCTGATATTGAGCCCCGCACCTGCGGGGCTTTTTTATGCCTGCAACCCGCTGCAACGCTCGCTTAATGAAGTTTGCCTCCGCCTCCAGATTACTGAATTCCCGCCCCTCGTCCCTGTTCAGCTCCCACTTTTGCCGCTAAAGTGAATGATCCAGGGAACGAAAAGGAGAGGCGTCATGCTGTACATCTTTGATTTAGGCAATGTGATTGTTGATATCGATTTCAATCGTGTGCTCGGCGTCTGGAGCGACTTAGGGCGCGTGCCGTTATCCACGCTACAAAGTCGTTTCCGCATGGATGAGGCTTTTGAGAAACACGAACGTGGCGAAATCAGCGATCCAGAATTCGCTGCGCGCATTTGCGACCAGCTGGATATCGCGCTGAGCTATCCGCAATTCACTGCTGGCTGGCAGGCGGTTTTTGTCGGCGTGCGTCCGGAAACGCTGGCGATCATGAACAAGCTGCGTGCCAATGGCGAGCGCGTGGTGATCCTGTCCAATACCAATCAGCTGCACTTCGAGTTCTGGCCAACCCAATATCCCGATGTTCAACAGGCGGCCGATCATCTTTATATGTCGCAGGATATCGGCATGCGTAAGCCGGAAGCACGCATCTATAACTATGTGCTGCAGCACGAAGGTTATCAGGCCGATCAGGCGGTATTTTTCGATGATAATCAGGCCAATATCGACGCTGCGCGCGCACTCGGCATTGAGAGCGTGCTGGTGGTTGATGAGAAAACCGTGCCGGACTGGTTTGCGGGTCGTCTCTGAGTGCTGAACCATCGACATCTGCGCCATTCGGCGCATGCCTTTTATTTGTGGGTAAAACTGCTGTGGCGACGCGTTGACGATGACAACATGACGACACAGGCGGGGAATCTCGCCTACGTCTCATTGCTGGCATTGGTGCCGCTGATTGCCGTGGTGTTCGCACTGTTTGCTGCTTTTCCGATGTTCTCGGACATCAGCGTGCAGTTGAAGAACTTCATCTTTACCAACTTCATTCCGGCAACGGGCGACGTGATTCAGCGTTATCTCGACCAGTTCGTCGCCAACGTCAATAAGATGACGGCGGTCGGCATTGTGGGGTTGATCGTCACCGCGCTGCTGCTGATGCATTCGGTGGACAGCGCGTTGAACGCCATCTGGCGCAGCGATAAACCGCGTCCAATGGTCTACTCCTTTGCTGTTTACTGGATGATCTTAACGCTCGGCCCGCTGCTGGCCGGCGCAAGCTTAGCGCTCAGCTCCTATCTGTTGTCGCTGCGCTGGGTGAACGTCACGGGCGTCACCAGCTTGATCGATCATCTGCTGCGCATATTCCCGCTGTGTCTCTCGATCCTCGCTTTCTGGCTGCTATACAGCATTGTGCCGACGCGGCGCGTGCCCACGCGCGATGCACTGATCGGCGCCATCGTTGCCGGATTGCTGTTCGAGCTGGGCAAAAAAGGCTTTGCGCTCTATGTTACGATGTTCCCTTCGTATCAGTTAATTTACGGCGTTCTGGCGGTCATCCCGATTCTGTTTCTTTGGGTCTATTGGTCGTGGTGTATTGTGTTGTTAGGCGCGGAAATCACCGTCACGCTGGATGACTATCGCCAGCTAAAACAGCAGGAACGCGAAAAAGAACGTGAGGAAACATGATTGCTTTGATTCAGCGTGTCAGCCGCGCCAGTGTCAGCGTTGACGACGCGATAGTGGGCGAAATTGGCAATGGGTTATTGGTGTTATTGGGTGTGGAAAAGGGCGACAACGAACAAAAAGCGCAGCGTCTAACCGAGCGCGTGCTGGGCTACCGCATCTTTGCGGATGAGAATGACAAAATGAATCTCAATGTGCAGCAGGCGGGTGGCAGCGTGCTGGTGGTGTCGCAATTCACTCTCGCCGCGGATACCAATAAAGGGATGCGTCCCTCTTTCTCTGGTGGTGCAGAACCGGCGGAAGCCGAGCGCCTCTATGAATACTTTAGCGATTGCTGCCGAGCACAGGGTGTGGCCACTGCAAACGGGCGCTTCGCCGCCAATATGCAGGTTTCGTTGGTAAACGATGGTCCGGTGACCTTTTGGTTACAGGTGTGAAGTTTTCAGCCGAGCGGCAAGGACTTAGCCACGCAAGCTTCGAACGAGAGAATCACTTTATGTATCATCTTCGCGTACCGCAAACGGCGGAAGAGCTGGATATGTATTACCAGTTCCGCTGGGAAATGTTACGAAAGCCGCTGCGTCAGCCGCAGGGTTCTGAGCGTGATGCCTGGGATGCGCTGGCGCATCATCAAATGGTGGTGGATGAGCAAGGCAAACCGGTGGCAATCGGCCGTCTGTACATCAATGCCGAGAACGAAGCCGCGATTCGCTTTCTCGCCGTGCATCCTTCTGTACAGGGCAAAGGTCTTGGCACGCTGGTGGCGATGACGCTGGAATCGGTCGCGCGTCAGGAAGGAGCAAAACGCGTCACCTGTAGCGCGCGTGAAGACGCCGTCGAATTCTTTGCCAAGCTCGGCTACGTCAATCAGGGCGAAATCACCGCGCCGCAAACCACGCCGGTGCGCCACTTCCTGATGATTAAACCGGTTGTGACGCTCGACGATATTCTGCATCGCGCCGACTGGTGCGGGCAGCTGCAACAAGCCTGGTACGAGCACATCCCGCTGAGTGAAAAAATGGGCGTACGCATTCTGCAATACACCGGGCAGAAATTCGTGACCACCATGCCCGAAGCGGGCAACCAGAATCCCCATCACACCCTATTTGCGGGCAGCTTGTTCTCGCTCGCTACGCTCACCGGCTGGGGGTTAATTTGGCTGCTGCTGCGCGAGCGCCATCTCGGTGGCACCATTATTCTGGCGGATGCGCATATTCGCTACAGCAAACCGATCAGCGGCCGTCCGGGCGCGATTGCCGATCTCGGCTCGCTCAGCGGCGATCTTGATCGTCTGGCGCGTGGCCGCAAAGCGCGCGTGCAGATGGAAGTGGAGCTGTTCGGGGATGATGAGCTGGGCGCGGTATTCGAAGGAGTGTATATCGTGCTGCCCGCCGATTCTGACGGAGCGCTGGAAGAGGGCGGTTCCGGCGCCCGTATCAACTAGCATGTAGGGTCGCCATTCATGGCGACCTTGTTGAACCCTTATTGAACCTGCCCGTCCCGCATCGTCTGCTGCACCGACTGCGCATCGGTGGTTACCGACAACGTGCCATCCACGCTGGGGCGCAGCGGCGCGCTGGCGTTCAGCGAACCTTTCAGCTGCAGCTGTAAATTACTGTTACCGCTCAACTGCAGCGTTGGCCAACCCCAATTGCCTAGCACGTTTGCCGGCACAGCCTGGCCTTTCAGATTCAGCGTCAACGGACGTTGCGCATCCTGCCCAACCGTTGCTGATCCTTCCAGTAAACCGCTGCCGTTAAAGGCGCTCAATTCCGTTACCTGAATCTGTTGATCGTTGGCATTCAGCGCAATGGACGGATGACGCAGATCGGTACGATTGAAGGTGGCTTCGGCCGCGTTGAAGCTGGCTTTACCGGACCAGATTCCCCACTGATGTTGACGCGCCAGTAGCAGATTATTCGCGCTGCCATCCAGTGACGTCATCTGGAACGGGAACGCCGGATTGATATCAATAATCAGGTTGCGATTGGCCGTAGCGCGGGTTATCAGCACGCTATCCAGCCAGTCCGGTAAGGTTTGCTGCCAGCGTTCGCGCCAGTTTTGCGGCAAGGTGTATTCCAGCCCGGCGATCGCCAGTTCGTCCAGCGTCAAACGTTTATCGCTGCGCGACCAGTTGCCGCTGGCGCGCACCACGCCATTCACCCAGCGCGAACTGAACTGCGTCAGCGCGATGCCCTGCGCCGAGAGATCGGCATTGACGATAGGATCGTTGAGCTCAAAGCCGCCGTTAATAAAATTCCCGGCATTCATGGAGAGAGAACCGCCATCGCTCTCCCAATCATCGCCGCGCAGCGTGACATTTTTCAGGGTTAAATCGAGGTCGGTCACCGCCCAATCAGGTCCTTGCAGGCGCGCATCTGTCATATCCAGACGGTTGATGCTCACTGAAGGCACATCGCGCAGCGGATTGAGGAAGTCGCTCAGGCTTTGATGGGTTTGCAGGCGGATATCGTTGAGGCGCAGTTGATCGATCTTCCAGTTACCCTGCGCATCACGCTCGGCGTTGCCGGTCATTGAACCGCGCGCCAGATCGGCGCCGATATTGCTCAGCACCAGACGACGTTGCTTGATACTGCCCTGCAGCAGCACGTTGTTGCCCGGTACGCCATCCAGCGTCAGGGTGCCGGCGCTGATCTGGAACTGCGCATCGCTGCCCAGCACGTCGTTAGGCAGCGGTTTCCACGGCAGAAGACCGCCGTTCACGCGCTGAGCGGTTATCGGCAACGCGCTATGCGGATTCTCAATACGCACATTATTCAGCTGCAGGCGATTGGCCTGAATCGGCAGCGTGGTATCAGGCGCTTGATTGGCGAGATTGATTTCACCGTCGCGCACTTCGATGCTGTTGAAGTGCAGTGGATCGCTGAACTGAACCAGCGCAAGGCCAAGATCAACGCGTTTCGCCACCAATACGGCGGGTTGACCATCATGACCAAAGCTGAAGTCATCGAGAATAATATGCGAAGGGGAGGAAAAGTCGTGCTCAATCTTGCTGAGAGAGAGATGCCAGGCGGTTTTATCGCTTACCCAGCGGCTAAACCAACCTGCGCCCCATTGTGTTTGTAGCAACACATACAGCACTACCAGCGCCAGCAGAATTAGCAGCAGTAAGGTAAGGAAAAACTTGCCTAAAAATTTCATCGCACTCATCCATCCCGATATTTATCCGGTGAGTGGTTGTTATGCCTGAATTACCGTTACAGCTCAACAGCCTGGATGTAAATGCGGATAAATATCAGGCAGGCCGAAGCCTGCCTGCAGGATTACTTTTCTTGCGGGAAGATCAGGTTCAGCACGATGGCGGTAATACCACCCGCCGCAATGCCAGAGGAAAGCAGGGTTTTCAGCCAGTCCGGGGCAAATTGCAGAATCAGCGGCTGCTGAGAAACGCCCAAACCTACCGCCAGCGACAGTGCGATAATCATGATGGCACGACGATTCAGCGGTTCACGCGAAACGATGCGCACGCCAGATGCGGCGATGGTACCAAACATCACAATGGTGGCACCGCCCAGCACCGGTTCTGGAATATGCTGCACAAAACCACTCACGGCTGGGAACAGGCCAAGCACGATCAGCATCAGCGCCACGACAAACCCCACATAGCGGCTGGCAACGCCGGTAAGTTGAATCACGCCGTTGTTCTGGCCAAAACAGGAGTTCGGGAAAGTATTGAACAGCGCCGAGACAAAGGAGTTTAGCCCGTTGGCCAACACGCCGCCTTTCAGACGCTTCATATACAGCGGGCCACTCACCGGCTGCTCGGAAACATCAGAGGTCGCGGTGATGTCGCCAATGGTTTCCAGCGAAGTCACCATAAACACCAGCATCAGCGGAATCAGCAGATTCCAGTCAAAGCCCAGGCCGTAGTAGAGCGGCGATGGCACGGCAATCAGCGGCTGATCGGCTGGCGTGCTGGTGGCAGGCAGCATATCCAGCGCCCAGGCCAGCGCATAACCTACCGCCATGGCGATCACCAGCGAGGCCACACGCAGATAAGCATTACGCTGACGATTAAGCAGGATAATCACCACCAATACCGAAGCCGCCAGCAACAAGTTTTTCGGAGCGCCAAACGTGTGATCGCTCATCGCAGCAAAGCCGCCGCCGATGGAGGTCAAACCGACCTGAATCAGCGACAGACCAATAATCATCACCACAATGCCGGAAACCAGCGGCGTAATGATGCGGCGCGCCAGGTGCAACACGCGTGACAGCACCATTTCGGTACAAGACGCCACCATCAGCGTGCCAAACAGCGCCGCCATCATGGTCGGCACATCAACGCCACCATTTTTCAGCGCCATGCCGCCCATGATCAGCGGCGTCACGAAGTTAAAACTGGTGCCCTGAATCGACAACAGGCCGGAACCCACCGGTCCCCAGGTTTTGATTTGCAGAATCGATGCCACGCCCGAGGCAAACAGCGACATACTGATGATGTGCTGCGTATCCTGCGCCGGTAAACCCAGCGCCTGGCAAATCAGCAGCGCAGGCGTAATCACCGCGACAAACATCGCCAGCAAATGCTGGCAGGCAGCAAACAAGGTTTGTGGTAACGGTGGACGGTCTTCGAGGCGGTAAATCAGTTCACTTTTCGGGCTTGCAGCGCTGGCAGGCTGGCGAGTTTCAGCGGTGTTGACGGACATGGTGGACGTTCTCAATTACAACAAAGGGACGATTTTAAACGGTTGCGTTGTGAAAGCAATCGTTTGCAATACCCCTTTTTACTTCTGTTGATTTAGAGCGTAAACACCGTGCGGCAGCGGCTATCATCTTCCGGCCACGCCAGCGCGACGTCACTCAGCGAGCGCATCTGGAAGGCGATCGAAAAATCGCTCTCGGCGGCGGCCGTCAGCATTTCGCCGATGCAGGCGATCAACTCTTTATCCGACACGCTGCCGAGGCCGCTGCCCATTAATGTCAGCCCGGACGAGCGCAGCAGTTTGCTATGCAGGGTAATTTCCTGTCCGCTTAAGGAACCGATTTGCACAAAGCGCACCGTTTTTTCACCGCCCGCCACGGCGGCGTGCATGATATCGAGTGCGCTCTGTCCCCACAGATAATCCAGCACCACATCAACGCCTTCTTTCATCAACGCCGGTAATGCGCCCGGCAGTTCATCCAGCGTGAAAGTGAGGTCGGCGCCCTGAGTGCGCAGTTGATCCAGCGCGGCGCGATTACGGCCGGTGGCGATAATTTTGCCTGCACCCAGATGCTGTGCAATACGCATCGCTAAACCGCCCGACGTGCCAGTTGCGCCATTGATCAACACGGTTTCACCGACGCGCAGCTGAGCGCGTCGGGATAACGCCGCCCAGGATGACATGCCCGGATTCGCCAGCGCCGCTGCCAGCACCGGATCCAGTGTGGCCGGCAACGAAACGATGCTTGCGGCGGGCACTAAGGTTCTTTCTGCCATGCTGCCCCACGGCGCATTAAAGGCGAGGAAGTAAACCGCATCGCCATTGCTCAGCGTGCCAGTGCCATCAATGCCGGTAATAAAGGGATAGTGCGCGGCCGCGCTGTAATGCGTACCGGCGGTGCGTGCTTTTGCCAGCTGGCTGACGGCGGCGGCTTTCACTGTCACCACCACATGGTTTTCATCGGCCTGTGGTTCAGGAAAATCACCGTAAACGGGCAGTTCACCTGCCGCGGAAACTATCGCTGCTTTCATGCTTTCACCTTCAGTTAAGTGGAAACTATGTGTAATATGCACACATTAGGCTTACCTCAGGATAACGTCAATGGAAAGTGTGCAAAATACACATAATGATGCTGCATTTGATGATCTGCACAACGCGCTGCTGATGATTGTAGGAACTTTCAATCGTCCGCAACGCGATGAATTATTGATAAAAGAGTCAAATATTCAGCTCGACCGCGCGCTGTTTCCACTACTGATTCAAATCGGTCGCTTCGGGCCAATTGGCGTGGTGGAGCTGGCGGAGCGGGCCGGACGCGATTACACCACCGTCAGTCGTCAGGTGGCGAAGCTGGAGGAGTTAGGGCTGGCGCAGCGCCAGAAAAATGCCAAAGACAAACGGGTGAATGAAGCAGTGATCACTGCGGCAGGTAAAGCGATGACTGACAAAATCGATGCGGCGCGCGCGCAGATCTATCAGAACCTGTTTGCCCGTTGGCAGGATGAAGAGCGCGCCGAGCTGGCGCGTCTGCTGCAGAAATTTGTCGGGGATTTTATTGCCATCGATAAAACCAGGATGGCGGATTAAGCGTTACTGTAGCGCTCGGTTTCCGGCAGCCAGCGCTCAATAAGTGCCTGCGCCTGCTCTTGATAGTGCTGGTGGATATGACGCGCCACGCGCTGAACTTCGGGGATCATGCCCTGATCGCGCAATAAATCCGCCACTTTAAACTCGGCGTTGCCGGTTTGACGTGTGCCGAGCATCTCACCCGGACCGCGAATCTCAAGATCGTGCTGAGCAATCACGAAGCCGTCGTTACTATCGCGCAGCACCTGCAACCGCTTCTGCGCGGTTTTGCTGAGCGGCGCTTTGTACAACAACACGCAGTGTGAGGCGACAGCACCACGGCCCACGCGACCGCGCAGCTGATGCAGCTGAGCTAAACCGAGACGTTCAGGGTTTTCGATAATCATCAGGCTGGCATTCGGCACATCCACGCCCACTTCGATCACCGTGGTGGCGATCAGCAGCTGGATTTCATTGGCCTTGAACGCCGCCATCACCGCCTGTTTTTCGGCGGGCTTCATGCGGCCATGCACCAGGCCAACCTGCAAATCGGGTAGCGCCACTTTCAGCTCTTCCCAGGTTGCTTCCGCCGCCTGCGCTTCCAGCACTTCTGACTCTTCAATCAACGTACATACCCAATATGCCTGACGCCCTTCGTGACAGGCGCTTTGCACGCGCGTGATGATCTCACTTCGGCGGCTATCGGGAATCGCCACCGTGGTCACCGGCGTACGACCTGGCGGTAATTCGTCGATGGTGGAGGTATCGAGATCGGCGTAAGCGGTCATCGCCAGCGTGCGCGGAATCGGCGTGGCGGTCATGATCAGCTGATGCGGATGGAAGCCTTGTTCCTCGCCTTTTTCCCACAATGCTAAGCGCTGATGTACGCCAAAGCGGTGCTGTTCGTCGATGATCACCAGCGCCATGCCGTTGAATTTCACCTGCTCCTGGAACAGCGCGTGGGTGCCGACCACCATCGCAACCTGGCCGCTGGCAATGGCTTCCTGCTGCGCTTCGCGCGCTTTGCCTTTCTGCTTGCCCGCCAGCCAGCCCACTTCAATTCCCAGCGGTGCAAACCATTGGCGGAAGTTGTTGGCATGCTGTTCGGCCAGCAGTTCGGTCGGCGCCATCAGCGCTACCTGTTTGCCGTGTGCGATGACGTTCAGTGCCGCCAATGCGGCTACCAGTGTTTTACCGGAGCCGACATCGCCCTGCACCAAACGCATCATCGGAAAATCGTTGGCCAAATCTTTTTCGATTTCTGCCACCACGCGCTTTTGCGCACCGGTTGGCGAGAAGGGCAGCGCCGCCAGAAGTTGATCAGCCAGCTCGTGGCGCACCGTCATCGGCAGCGCATGATGGCGCTGTGCACCGGCGCGTACCGCCAGCATGCTGAGGTTATGCGCCAGCAGCTCTTCCAGAATTAGGCGTTTCTGTGCCGGATGGCGGCCGGTTTCCAACTCGCTCAGACGCAGATCCGGCGGTGGACGATGTAGCGTTCGCAGGGCATCCGGCAGGCTAATCAGCCCGCCGCTCAGTTCCGATGGCAGCAGCTCGGCAATCGGGCAACTCTCCAGCAGCGTCAACGCCTGATCGGTGAGATTGCGCAATGTCGCCTGGCGAATGCCTTCGGTGGTGGGATAAACCGGCGTCAGGGTTTCCTGCAGCTCTACGCCACCTTGTTCGCCCTGCACGCGATACTCGGGATGAATGATTTCTGCACCGCGCTGGCCGCGCTTAATCTCGCCATAGGCGGTAACGTGGCGGCCCGGCGCCAGGCTGCTTTTCATCCCGGCATTGAAATTGAAGAAGCGCATGGTCAGCATGCCGCTGCCATCGCTGATCTGGCACACCAACATGCGGCGGCGACCAAAAGTGATTTCGCTGCTCAGCACTTCACCTTCCACCGTGGCATAAACGCCGGGCAGCAGGTCATTGATTTTATACAGTTGGGTGCGATCTTCGTAACGCAGTGGCAGATGCAGCAGTAGATCCTGAATGGTGAACAGGCCAAGTTTGGCCAGCTTGCCCGCCTGACTGGCGCCGACGCCGGTCAGGGTACTGAGCGGGATGGCATCCAGCAGACGGCCTTTCATTTTCTACCTGTAGATTGCATGGTGGCCCACCACTCGGCGTCGGCTTCTACTTCGCCCTGACCATTGATGTGCGGATACGGCAGGCCTTTCTGCTTGGCGACGCGTGCCAGCACCGGGTAACCGCCTTCGAATAGCAAACGCTGCTGCTCATCTTCATCCAGCAGGCTATAGGTGCGCTGATACATGCCGGCGTTCTGTCGCTGACGCTGCGCTTCATACAAAATCAGCGCGGAAGCCACCGAGACATTGAGCGACTGCACCATGCCGACCATCGGCACAATGATGTCCTGATCGGCCAGCGCCAGCGCTTCAGCGGTAATACCGGTTTTTTCCTGACCCATCAGAATGCAGGTCGGTTTGGTGTAATCGATGTCGCGAAAATCTACCGCTTTGGCGGACAGATTAGTCGCCAGCACCTGCATGCCTTCATCCTTCAGATGACGCACTGCATCTGCAATATGCTGATGCGTTTTAACCTTCACCCAACTGTTGCTGCCGGCCGAAGCGGAAACCATGGTGCGCATACGCACGCTTGGCCAGACGGCGTGCACTTCATGAATGCCCACCGCATCGGCGGTACGGATCACTGCCGAGACGTTATGCGGTTTATGCACCTGTTCCATGCAAACGGTAAGATCGTGCTGGCGCAGGGCCAGCATCTCCTGAATTCGGGCAAAACGTTGAGCGTTCATGGGCTAATTACGGTTGCGGTGAACTTTGATCACGTCCGGCATTACGCGGATTTTGCGCATAATATTCGCCAGATGGACGCGATCGTTCGCGGTGAGGCGGATAAAGGCGCTATACACGCGACCATCACGCTCTTCGGTATTCAGGCTCTGAATATTGGAACTGGCAGTGTTGATTGCCGCGGTCAGATTCGCCAGTGCGCCCTGATGATTGAACATGTCGACTTTAATCTCTGCGACAAATTCCTGGTCGGTCACTTTATCCCACTCAACCGGCATGAACTTTTCAGGCTCTTTTTGGTAGCCACGGATGTTACGGCAGGATTCGTGATGCACCACCAAACCTTTTCCGGGACTAACGTGCGCCACAATCGGGTCACCAGGAATTGGACGGCAGCATTTGGCAAAGGTAATCAGCACGCCATCCGCGCCTTTGATCGGCAGCTTTTTGCGTTTGCTGTTGCTCTGCGGCTCTTCACTGCCTGACTGCAGCAAGTTCTTTGCCACCACCACGCTCATGGCGTTGCCCAGGCCGATTTCTGCCAGCAAATCATCGATGGCGGTCAGCTTCATGCGCTCAAGTTCGTGCTGAATGTTCTCAACCGGAATCTCTGCCAGCTTCTTGCTGCCGCCGAGCGCGTGGCTCAACAGACGACGACCCAGGTTGACGGAGTCTTCACGTTTGAGGTTTTTCAGCAGCTGACGGATTTTGGCGCGCGCTTTCGAGCTGACGACGAAATTGAGCCAGGCAGCGTTCGGGCGAGCACCCGGCGCGGTAATAATTTCAATGGTTTGACCGCTGGTCAGCGATTGTGACAGCGGGTAAGGCTGGCGATCGACGCGTGCGCCGACGCAGGCATGACCGATATCGGTATGCACCGCATAGGCGAAATCGACCGGCGTGGCGCCAGCCGGCAATTCGACAATGCGGCCTTCCGGCGTGAACACATAGATCTCATCCGGGAAGAGATCGGATTTCACGCTTTCGATAAATTCAAACGAGCTACCGGCGCTTTGTTGCAGCTCCAGCAGGCTTTGTAACCAGCGCTGAGCACGAATCTGCGCGGTAGTACCGCTGACTTCGCCGCTCTCTTTATACGCCCAGTGTGCTGCCACACCCATTTCTGCCATCTGATCCATATCTTCAGTACGGATCTGCACTTCAACCGGTACGCCGTGTGGGCCGATCATTGAAGTATGCAGCGATTGATAGCCGTTGGCCTTGGGAATGGCGATGTAATCTTTCACGCGTCCGGGACGCGGTTTGTACAAGCTGTGCATCTGTCCGAGCACGCGATAACAGGTATCCAGATCTTTCACGATGACGCGGAAAGCGTAGATATCCATGATCGAGTGAAAACGCTGCTCTTTCAGGTGCATTTTGCGGTAGATCGAGTAGAGATGTTTTTCGCGTCCACTTACGCGGCAGGGAATACCTGCTTCCTGTAAGCGACCGTCGATTTCAGCAAGGATCTTCTGAATCATCTCTTTACGGTTACCGCGCGCCGCTTTCACCACCTCTTTAATCACGCGGAAACGGTTCGGGTAGAGCGCTTCAAAGCCGAGCTCTTCCAGTTCTGTTTTCAGGTGATGAATACCAAGGCGGTGCGCCAGAGGACTGTAAATCTCCAGCGTTTCCAGCGCGATACGGCGTTTTTTATCCGGACGTAACGCGCCGAGCGTGCGCATGTTGTGCGTGCGGTCAGCCAGTTTGATCAAGATGACGCGGATATCCTGCACCATCGCCATGATCATTTTGCGGAAGTTTTCAGCCTGCGCTTCTTTCTTGTCGCGGAACTTCAGCTTATCGAGCTTGGATACACCTTCCACCAGTTCGGCAACGCTTTTACCAAACAGCTGTTCCATATCCTGGTAAGTGGCGGGCGTATCTTCGATCACGTCATGCAGCAGCGCCGCCATTAGCGTTTCATGGTCGAGTTTCATCTCGGCCAGAATGCAGGCGACAGCAACAGGATGGGTGATATAAGGCTCGCCGCTGGAGCGTGTTTGACCCTCGTGGGCATCACGCGCGACTAGATAAGCTTGCTTGAGGCGCTTAATTTGCTCCTCAGGCAAGTATTTTTCAATCAGTTGATTGAGGCTTTCAAACAGATACAAGGGCGACCTGCGAAGTGCTGTTAACGACGACCTTCAGCGATAGCGGTAACGGCTTGTAACTCAGCGGCTTCCTGCTCATGCTGTTCCTGACGATCACGGACATCCAGAATCTGGGTAGTGATCAAACCTTCTTCGATTTCGCGCAGGGCGATAACGGTTGGCTTATCGTTCTCTTCCGGAACCAGCGCATCTTTACCGCCTACCTGCATCTGACGTGCACGACGTGCAGCGACCAACACCAGGTCAAAACGGTTACCAACTTTCTCTACTGCGTCCTGAACGGTTACGCGTGCCATAGGTGTGCTACTCCACAGATGATGAAGAAATGACTGGGCATAATACTGAAAGTGAATTCAGACTGCCAATAGTTTGCTGATTAAAGCATCATGTCGCGATTTTTGGCGACCCATACGCAGACGTTCTGCGCGAATAATGGTTTTCAGATCTGACAGCGCCAGATCGAAATCATCATTAACAATTAAATAGTCATACTCGGCGTAGTGGCTCATTTCTGCCACGGCCTGTTGCATACGACGGGCAATCACCTCTTCGCTGTCCTGACCGCGGCCACGCAGGCGACGATCCAACTCTTCGGTAGAAGGCGGCAGCACAAAGATGCTGCGTGCGGCAGGCATTTTCTTGCGAATCTGCTGCGCACCTTGCCAGTCGATATCCAGGAAGACGTCCACGCCGGTCGCCAGCACCTGCTCAATTGCAGCGCGTGACGTACCGTAATAATTGCCAAACACTTCCGCATGTTCGAGGAAGTCGTCTGCTGCAATCATGGTCTCGAATTCGGACTTAGAGACGAAAAAGTAGTGCTCACCATGAGCTTCACCGGGACGCACGCCACGGGTGGTATGAGAAATAGACACCTGCGTATCGTACAGCGGTTGTGTCTTTAACAGCGCCTGAATCAGGCTGGATTTACCCGCGCCGCTGGGGGCGGAAACTATATAAAGCGTGCCTTGAGCCATGGTTATCTTGAATTGAGTAAAGAGCGGAGTCGATTTCCTGCACAGTATACACGGCTTGGGGTGGTCACGCAGCGTTTGCCGCTTGGCTGAGGCAATTCTTTTTTCTGTGAAGCCGCGCCAGAGGCTGATGTAGCAGGCTGCAACAGCGATTAAATGCCTTGAATCTGTTTCCAGCACGCAATTTTCATGGCTGGTAAATGGCAGCGCTGCGCTTTCCAATAGCAAAAAAGGAGAGCGAAGATGAAAGGATGCCTGAGTCTATTGTGTTGCTTATTCAGCATCGGTTGCTGGGCCGAAGCGCTCTGCCCGAACTGGTCGCCGATGCGTGCGGGGCAGGAAATCACACAGCTGCAAACCCAGCTACGGCAGTGGGATGACGCATATTACCGGCAGGGCACTAATCTGGTGACCGATGCCGATTACGACAGCCTGCAACAGCGATTACAGCAGTGGCAGCGCTGTTTCACGCCGGCGCAAGCCACCTACGATGCACAACTTACCACCGATGGCAGCACACATCATCCGGTGGCGCATACCGGCGTGCGCAAATTGCGCGATAAGCTGGCGGTGGCGTACTGGATGCAGGACAAATCTGCGCTATGGCTGCAGCCGAAAGTCGATGGCGTCGCCGTTACTTTGGTATATCGACAGGGTAAGTTGGCGTCATTAATCAGCCGCGGTGATGGTTTACGTGGGGAAGAGTGGCTGGCCAAATCCGCACATATTCCCTCCATCCCGCAGCAGCTGGATACCTTGCGCGAGGAAGTGGTGCTGCAAGGTGAGTTGTTTCTGCAAATGACCGATCATCAACAGGCGCGTGACGGCGGCAAGAACGCGCGCGCGCAGGTGGCGGGAGCGATGATGCGCCACGACAACAGCCCGCTACTTGAGCAGCTTGGTATATTTATCTGGGCGTGGCCGGATGGGCCCAATTCGATGCCCGATCGTCTGGCACAACTCACACAATGGGGATTTGGGCTGGCGCAGAGCTGGAGCCGTCAGGTGAGTAATGAAGAAGAGGTCGCGGTATGGCGCGATCGTTGGTTCCGCGAATCGCTGCCGTTTGTCACCGACGGCGTGGTAATCCATCAATCACCCGTCAGCGCAGGGCGCGATTGGCAGCCCGGCCAGGGCAGTTGGTCAGCGGCATGGAAGTATCAACCAGCAGAAGTCAGCAGCGAAGTGCTGTCAGTGGATTTTAATGTGGGCCGCACGGGCAAGATCGCCGTGGTGCTAGATCTAATACCGGTGCAACTGGAGGACAAAACGGTACGCCGGGTAAACATTGGTTCCCTGCGACGCTGGCGGGAACTGGATGTGATCGCGGGTGATGAGGTGACGCTCACGCTGGCGGGATTAGGCATTCCGCGACTGGAGCGCGTGATTTGGCGTGTGGCGCAGCGCGATTATCCAGCGTCGCCACAGGAGGGCGAATTCCACGGCTTAACCTGTCTGCACTTTAGCGCCGACTGCCGGGCGCAGTTTTTGTCTCGCCTCAGCTGGCTCAGCCAGAAGTCGGTACTCGATATTGCGGGCGTACAGCGCAGCAGCTGGCAGCGCCTGCTGGATAGCGGGGCTATCACCCATCTTTTTTCCTGGCTGACACTGACGCCGGAGCAGATTGCGCAGGCCAATGGCATCACGCCAGCTCGCGCACAACTTATCTGGCACCGCTTTAACCTGACGCGCCAACAGCCGCTGCGGCGCTGGGTGAGCGCACTTGGCTTGCCGTTACCGCGCACGGCGTTACAGGCTTTACCGGATGCGCAGTGGTCGCAGTTGCTGACGCGAACGGCGGAAAGCTGGCAGCAGCTGCCCGGTATCGGTAGCGTGTTGGCACAACGGATTGTGATGATGCTGCAGGATGCGCACCTGCAGCAGTTGATTCACTTTCTGCAGCAGCAGGAGATTCCTGCAACTGATTCAATGTTCAGGATGGGGATAGTTGAAGATCGGCAAACCGAGGCGGAAACGCAGCGCCAGCAAGCGGGCGAAGAAGCCGAACAGTAGCGTGATGATCACCACCGCTTCATGCGCCAGCGGCGTTTTCAGCAACAGGATATACATCCAGCCCGAGGCGAAAGCGATACCGGCATACAGCTCTTTCTGGAACACCAACGGAATGCGATTGCAGAACATATCGCGCAGCACTCCGCCGAATACGCCGGTGATCACGGCGGCGATGGCTGCAATGATGGAGGCGTGCCCGCTATCCAGTGCAACCTGGGCGCCAATAATCGAGAACACCACTAAACCCAGCGCATCCAGCACCAGAAACACTTTGCGCAGGTGCGTCATCAGCGGTGCGACAAAGGTAGTCACAACCGCAGCCGCAGCAACGATCATGATGTATTCAGGATTCTTAACCCAACTGAGCGGATAGTGGCCCAGCAGAATGTCACGCACCGAACCGCCGCCAATGGCGGTGACCGAGGCGATGATAATCACGCCGAACAGGTCCATTTTACGACGTCCTGCCGCCAGCGCGCCGGTCATGGCTTCGGCCGTAATACCAATAATATAGAGAACGGTTAATAACATAGAGCACTCCAGTATATTGGCGGCAAGGCTAAAGATTTCCCAGAGTGTAGACCACTGAGATTTTCTAAATACAGCGCTATCGGATTAGGCATTTTGATGGCGAGCCTGATAACAGGCTTAGCGGGCGGGATAAATCGGTAGTTAATGACCCTTTCGCATAAGTATAAATGATGCGAAGAGGCTAAGAGCCTTTCTTCTTAAGTTCCATCCAGTTTGTGTCGTACGTGATTACTGGCAAATAAATCCGGCTTTCCGCTCTCAGGTATCACGCGTAGCAACTATTGGACAGGCATGAAAACTCGCAACGAAGACATTCTCTTTTTCTCCTCTGACAAACTGGCGGCGCTGGGGCTGGAGAGTCTTTTGTCCACGTTACCCGTTGCGTGTCAGCTGCATGAGCTATGGTCTCTCAGCACGGTCATGGCGAAGTGCGAAAAGATGAAACCGCGTTTGCTGGTGTGTATCTTTCATGAAAATATGCCGCTAACCGGCACTTTAAAAGTACTTTACGCCTTACAGCAGCAGTTTCCCGCGATGCAAATCGTGGTGCTCACGCGGCGTTTGTTACCGCTGATGCATGCGCTCAGTCGTTACCTGCCTTCGCTCACGGTGTTAGACTTAAAATCCTCTCGTCAGATACTTTCCAGCCGTCTTCTCACCAGCATCAATACTAATGCCCAAATTCAGTTAGTTGAAGGCGCGGATATTCTTCTGCCAGACAGGCAATTACGGGTGCTACTGATGATGGCGTGGGGTTACAGCATTGAGCACATCGGAATTCGCCTGGGCATCAGTCATAAAACAGTGAATGCACACAAACTCAATGCACTGGCGCGGCTGCAGGTCAAAAGCAAGAATGATATGGCCGATCTCTACATGGTGATTGATGAGTTACGCATGATAGTGAGTTGGCTGCGTTTGCAGCGTAACGGCAAGTTAAATGAACTCAGTTTTCAGTCACTGGAAGAGTTACTGGAAGCCTAAAAAGAAAAAAGCGTGCTGGCGACCAGCACGCGAACGCATCTTTTCAGATGCCCAGAGCCCACCATACAGACTTGTTTTTATTATCCGTTTCTTGCTCGCACGTTAGCGAAACTTTTCAGGCTAAAACGGTATTCTGGCTGGAACCAAGAGCGACCGTAGTAGCAGTAAATCAGCATTCTGATGGATACCATGGCGAGGTAGCCCCAGATGGCGCATAGCACTGAAGGTGTTAGCCACACGGTAAACAGCGTGACGCCCAATCCCACCAGCACAGAAGCTATTTCCGCAAATGCGATGCGCGAAAATTGGTTTTCCCGCTGTAATATGGCGCGATAATGTTGTCCCTGCGGAATAATAATGAAGATGACCGAAATCATTTCCAGCATTATTGCCATTTCGGGTTGATTCATTATTCTGCTAGAAATGTCGCTGCCAATAAACAGCGCGGCAAAAATAGCGAGTCCGCTTAATACATTCCCCCAATACAATATTGAGAGATCGCTATTGTTCAGGTCGTTACTTCTGATAATGGTATTGCCAAATCCGCGATCGGCCAGTGTGTCAATAATCAATAACATCACAATAGCAATGGCGAGTAAATTTAACTCGTTTGCCTGGAGTATTTGTGCCAGAAGTGAAAGTTGTAAAACACCAATGCCGACGATTTTAATCGATGACAAAATTGACCATTTAGCGTTGGCCAGATTTTTTTCTCTTATCGCCATATTCTGCTCATTATGGTACATGTACCAGTGCAATTAAGGGTTTACCCTGGCCGCAGGCCAAAGCACAGCTTACATCAATGCAGCGCTTCCTGACGTAGCCCTGATATACCTTTCAGGTTTTGCCACGTAAAGATGCGTTCAATTAAATGATGTTCTGAATTTATTAAGATGCCCCTGGCGCTTAATGGTGTTGTTGTCTTAATGGTATCTCCTCCTGTGCGGAGGAAATCCGTAAGATCATTATAAAATCCCTTTGAGTTTATATATTCCCCGGCCAGCATCCGACTGGCAATCTCAACAAATTCTTTTTCTGATAACAAAGGATAGGTTGAGCGATCCATGTTATTTCCCTGTTGTTATTATAGGTTACTGCTGTGTGTGGAAAGAGTTATACCGTGTTTTAATTAAATTAACACCATCAGAAAACTCCTATAAATTCACCGCAGGAATAAATGGTTTCAGAATTTGCATCAGAATATATAAGGCGAGTGATTTACTATTTATTAGTGCTTTTCTTCATTCCAGACAGGTGAATGAATCGGTGATTAAGCAAAAAAGAAAAAACTTCGATAAATCAGAGGTACTCAGCATTTTTCTGCACATCCTCACCAGGAATTTTCCTGCTGAGGATGCTTAAGCCAGACTGGTGATTAGCAGATAAATACATGAAGGTTTGAGCAAAACAGTTAAACGCTACTGTGCAAAAAAGTAACCGATTTTTATTGATTGATTCCAGCGTGCGTTAAAGAGGTGAGATCTTCATAATCCATTGATTCTAATGAGTTAACAGATGAAGAAGCTGTTCCAGATCGCGTTTTACCCATGCAACATCCTCGGCAAACTTCTCGTCAGACATGAATGGTTGACGGTAAACCACCATCACGACTTCCGCGCCTTGCTCATTAGCAATCACCCGCATCGGCATATAAATCTCTTTACCGGTTCCGGTATCAATCCAGTGATCCATCACGCCAAATGGATTGTGCGGGGTAAAGCGAATCTTCACCGTTCCTTCGGGACCTTTGGCTTTCCAGCTGTTCCCTTCCTGTGTAAGCGTACTGGCGCTTAGTCCGCTAGCCCATTTGGCAAAGCATTCCGGTTTCCAGATGGTTTCATACAAATCTAACCAGTTGCGTGGGACCGTGAGTGTGACTGTCTGAGATGGCAGCATGGAACCTCCTGATGAGCTAACAAGAAGTCATTAAAGCACGCTGATACCGGGCTGCAAACGGCCCGGTCATGGAAGTGTGGGACAGCAGCGGTTTCCGTGAAAATGCTGTAATCAGATAAACTTGCCGCGCCCCTGAATGTCCTGCTCTTTACCTGCACCATCAGCATGGCGCAGCACGAAGCGATCGGACTGCGCAACCACCGCGCAGCTGTGATTAGGGAAGATGCGCAGCAGCGCGCCAACGGTGGGCGCCTGCTCTGCGTACTGCAGGAAACCATGCTCTTCCGACAGCTTCAACACTTCATAATGATTGCCTTGCTCGTCCACGGCGATACCAAATCCGCTAGCATTGGTGCCGTGCGGGCCTTTGTCAGAACTGAGCATTTTGGAACCGGCATCAATAATAGCGAAGTGCGGATTGACCGCCACCACGCGTGTCACCACGCTCAGCGCCAACGCATCTGGCGTGCAGAGACCCAAACGCCATGCGGTGAGATCGAGCAGCGCGTAATTGCCGGGGCGGATTTCATCGCTGCCCTGCGCGACAGGCGCTGCCAATGCCGTTGGCGTTGAACCGACCGAAATCGGGCAGTGCGCAAAACCAGCGACAATCAGGCGCTGCTGCAGATCACGCAACAATGCGATTTCCTGCAGGGCAACGTCGGCAATCGCTGCGGCGTTGCCCGCGCCATAAGCGTGACCGGCATGAGAAACCAGCCCGGCAAACGTGAGGCGCGCATCGTGAATCTGTTGCGCCAGCGTAACGGCGGCATCGCCGTGCGGATCAACACCGATACGATGTAATCCCACATCCACTTTGATGGCTAACGCCAGCTGGCAATCGGGCTGGCGCTGATGTGCAGCCGCTATTGCTGCCACGCCATGCGCGCAATCCGCAATGCAGGTAATACGCACCTTATGTTGTGCGGCTACCGCCAAAAGTTCTTTCAGCGTATCGGCATGCACAACTGGGTAAGCCAGCAGCAGATCGCGTTCGCCACCGAGAATAAAAGCGATACCTTCACTCGGTTTAGATACGGTAATGCCGCGCGCGCCGAGCTTTCGCTGGTGCTCAGCTATCCAGACGCTTTTATGGGTTTTGATATGAGGACGTAGCGTGACGCCAGCGGCATCGGCTTTTTGTTGCATCTGTTGCAGGTTGCGTTGCAGGCGCGCTGCATCAATTTCGAGGTAAGGCGTGAGTCGGTCGGCAATCAGAGGCCGCAGCCAGCCAGCCTCAATAGTATGTTCCATTGTCATTGTCCACACATTAGATATAGAGCGAAGACTCACCCGGCGGACGGGTTTTGAAGCGGCGATGCAGCCACAAATATTGATCGGGGGCGCGCAGAATCTCTTTCTCAATGACTCTGTTCATAAACGCTGCCGCAGCGGCTTCGTCCTCATAGGGATAGCCTTCAAGTTCAGGCTGAATGATCAGCTGATAACCGCTTTTATCCTGATTACGAATCAGCACGATAGTCAGCATCGCCGGTTTTGCCAATCGAGACAAAACATAGGTGCCGTTGGTGGTCGCCGCTTGTTTAACAGCAAACAGCGGGGCAAACACGCTACCTTTCGGGCCATAATCCTGATCCGGTGCGAACCAAACCGCTTCGCCTTTTTTCAGCGCCTGCACCATTCCGCGCAGATCGCGACGATCGATCATTGCTTTGTTTGAACGCATGCGACCTTTAGTCTGTGCCCACTCCATCGCTTGATTATTATGTGGACGATACATCGCCATCATTGGCTGGCATAAACCAGTAATGCGGCCGCCAAGTTCCAGCGACATAAAGTGCACACCAATAACCATCACACCGCGCTGGTGGCTTTGTGCCTGCTGCAGATTTTCGAGACCGCTAACGTTGAAATAGCGACGTACGCGCGTATCGGACCAGAACCAGGCAATGCCGGTTTCTGCCAGCGCCATACCCAGTGATTCGAAGTTGCCGGCGATCATCGCTTCTTTCTTCGCTTCATCAATATGAGGGAAGCACAGCTCGATATTGCGACGGGTAATGCGTTCGCGCCGCTTCAGGAAGTGACGTGACAATTTGCCAGCGCCAGCGCCAAGCCGGATCAGAATGGGGTAAGGAAGTTGCACCAGCAGCCACAGAACACCTAGCCCAAACCAGGTAAACCAATAACGGGGATGCAGAAGTTTGGAACGGAACTGCCTGGATTTCGTCATAACGCCTTCATGTCGGGGAAAAATGTATCGCACGAAGAAAAAGGGTCCCTGAGTTCCTGGAGCGGTACAACTGTATTGATTACGACCACCACTTTAGCAAAAAGTGCCGTCAATGTTACCCTATCTCTGCAATCCTCAGGATTGAGCACATTTACGGTTAGAACGGGCTCATTCTATCACCTTTTATTCATTCCCTTTAAAAACAGCAGGGTAATCTCATCTTAAAGAAGTCAAATTACCCATCACGTGGTGGATTAGGAACTGTCTGTTAATAAGGAAACATTAATCTTTACGCTTTATTTACTTTGCACAGGAAGATTAAAGCGTTTGTCTTCTGGAAAAAGCTGATGACCGCGCTGATGCAGTCTCTGTTGCCATTCCATGTCTCCCTGCAATATGGCGATCTCAAGTAGTGAGAAGGTAACGTTGGCATCATGGTGCTTTTTCAGATATTCCTTTGCCCACAGTTTGAATTGGATTAATTGCCCGACATCTTTTGTGCTGTTGAACGTCATTAGACGATGAAGGCTTGCATCAAACTGATAGCGCTCCCATTGGGCGTAAGGATTAATAAGTTGCTCAGCATGGGAAAAATCAGCAAACCTATTGCGCTCAATTTGCGTCAGGATGGCATTGGTGTGCAAACCTGTTGCCGCAAAAACCATCAACGCGAGTGCAAAAAGGGCGACAAACCCAGCTGCGGCATAATGTGCCCACGGGTGCAGAGTCAGGCTTCGCAGATCTGACTCAGACTGCATCAGACGGATCAGCAGTAGTAATACCAGACCATGCGGCGCGGACTGGTAGAGCGGATACTCAAAAAGCAGATGTATCACGATAGGTAAGGTCATCGTCCATACCCTAAAGGCGCGTCGCCTTGCATAAGGGCTGCCGGTTACGACGGGCTTGAACCAAGCCAATATTATTAGCGCCATTCCCGCCAGCGCAATAACGCCATTTTCCACCCATTGAAAAAGGATTTCATTATGCGGGTGCGTTGGGGGACGAGAGTTCAATGAATGCGCCGTTTCCTCACGCACGTGCAGCAGATAATCGTGTTCAAAATGACCAGCACCCCAACCGCTTAAAGGATGTTCGGCGATCATATGCAGGCTGTGCATAATCATCTTCACTCGAACTGCCGTTGAATGGGTTTTATCCACTTTATTTAATCCTGCAATGGGGGCATACGCGAGCAGGGTCTGGCAAGCTACCACAATTGCTAATGCAATGGGGAAGCCAATCATGAGGTGTTGCCGCCAATGGCGATGCCGGCGGAATGCCCAGATAAGTAAAGCGCTACTGGCCGACGCACCAAGCCAGGCAACACGAGACTGGATGGTCACTAAAATCACCAGCAATACAGCCATGATCGCTGCCAGCAGTAAACGAAGCACGCCATGACGCGCCTTAAAGCTAAAATATAGTGCTAACGTCCAGCCTGTAGCCAGAAAACTACCCAGCAAATTTACCTGCTGGAAAATGCCATAGACGCGGGTGCCATCTGCCGGAAATTCCATCCAGTTATTCGCTCCCGTCATGAAGAGTTGGCATAGCGCCAGCATCGCTTGCGCTACGGCCGCAATCAGAATGCATACCAGCCAGAACCTCTTCACGTTCGGTGAAAGGGGGATTTGTAGCATGGCCAGGTAAAATAGCATTGCCAGGGCATAGGCAGTTAACTGGGGGAGTAAGGTCACATCATGATTGCCGTAAAACGTCCAGAGTATGGGCTGGCTAAGGAGCAGAAACGCTAGCAGCCATATCGGTGTCACCTTTGCCACTCGCACCCCGCCCGTTGAGGGGGAGAAAAAGAGGTATTTTATTGCCACGATAAAAATACAGATGGCCATAAAAATGAGCGTAATAAGATTTTGCGGCAGGCGAAAACCTGAACCGCCCATATTGGCAACGTAGACTTGCAGCATCAACATTAAGTCGATCGCCACGATCAGTGAGACGAGCAATGTAGTAAATGGGCGCTTGGAAAAAATAGGACTAAAATACATGGTTTTCTTCAAATTAATAAGCTGAGATGATGAGCGTGCCGGCGCCATTAAATGCGCCAGGTGCGACCGTACCATGAGTACGCAGCGTTGAGCTAAGCGTAAAAGTTGCCAGCGAGTTGGCCGAATTCACCTCAATATTAATGCCTTCAGAAGCATCTTGATCATTGACATTTAATTCAGTCTGCAAACTGTCATCCGAACGGAGCGAGACAATATTAGCCTCAAACCCTGTCGCGTAAATTTTTGCCGTTGCCGCTTTGCTACAGGAAAGTGTTAACTGCGTTTGAGCAGTATTACCATTTATGGTTTTATCAGAAACATAGCCGTGATAGAGATTAGTATCACCCAAAAGTGAACAGCTAACGGGATATTTATGATCTCTGATACATATATTATCAGGCAGGAAGGTTGCATCATGCCAATCATTTTGAAACGTTGCCAATCGGAAACATTTATATTCAGGTGATCTTCCATCTATTTGAAAATTATGTGCTGTCGATAAAGGATACTTAGCTTTATACGCTTTTCCCAGTTCACCAATGGTTTCATAGTTTTCCGCAGACAAGACATTTGGTGCATTAATGTCAACGGGTACATTATTTACTCCCGGAAAAGACGCGATTTTACAGCCCGGCTGCTTATAACACGGATTTTTCAAAGAGCTATCTTCATCCCAGTGGTCAACATATACAGAAAATGTAGTAAATTTCCCGCCCCAGGACAAATAACTATTATGACCGATGATGATGGCTTGTGATGATGCAGAAGTAATTATGAAAATAAAAAAAGAGATTAAATTTAAAATGCGCATTAGTGATACTCCAGTTCCAAAATTGCATTGGCATTGATTGTTCCGGGATGCAATGCGTTATTTTTAATGCTTTCATTGTCAGCAGACAGGAACAAGTCAAAAACCATTTTGTTTTCACCAGAATGGAAATTTTTCTCGACGCTTTTATTTATCGGAATGAAGATCCCTTTTTCTTCAACGCCAATGGCGATGCCTTTTGCGGTACTGGATGGATCAAGCATTATCATGCCTGCTTGTTGCGCATCCTCCGTTGCCTTAAAGGTGATTGAGAGTTTATCGGTTGCTGAGGTATCGCAACCCTGTAAAATAAGCGTTATGGGAATACCTGCGGTACGTTGATAGCGATAAAGAAATTTATTAATAACGCTTCCAAAATCAATGAAAATATCACTGCTGTTGGGGGCGAGCATGCAGGGTTCCTGCACCAATCCGCCCTTAAATGAGAAGTCAGCAGCTGCATAAGCGGTCACAGAACATGTCGATAGCAGGGCTATGGTTAACATAATATGGAAGCGCATAATCACTACTCGGACTGAATAATAAGCGTTGCCAGCGCATTAAAACGCCCGCTTTTCAGATCGCTGCCAGCCCGCTTTACCGGAACGGCATAAAACACAGGTTGCGTGGCATCATCAAGCGTAAAGCGTTGATTAATTATAATGGGTTGATTATTTTGCATTATCCTGATGCCTAAATCTTCCATCCCTGTGAATAACGCACTGGCATCAAAATTACTGGTTATGCCCGAAAACGCCAGTTCCAACTGTTTTCCCGGAGGGGTCCGGCACACGATGCTGATGGGAATACGCTGTTGATATCTCACACCATCAATATGATTTACTCCTACAGTATCACCAAAATCAATCTCTGCCGGCTTGTCATTATTTACTACGCAATTGACCCTGATAAGGGTGGCTGAAAAGTTTATTTTCACAGCATAAGAATAACAACAATAAATAAAGAGTGGCAATATGAGTAATGCAGTTTTCATTCACTGAGGCTCGACAATCAGTTGTGCGCTTATCGTTAGCTTACCCGGCAACGGTATTGAACCAGATTTTTTAACAGGAACCACCTTTAGCGAAAAATCCCCCGTCTGCACGTAATTGTATTTTTTGTTTATTTCAAGTGGAGTGCCATCTTTACCATTGATGAATTTTATTCCCACGTTAGTGATGTTAGTGCGTATTGCTGCTTTATCAAATATTGCTGCGCTACCAGATACACTGAAGTAAAGGTTTTCGGAATAGTTTTCGTCGCACTTAATCGACAGTGTCAGCAATTCCGTGTATTTCAGGCCATCTATTTCATTAATATCCACTCTGTCACCAAAGTTGACATCTATATCTTTGCTATTGTCAATTTTACACGGGACGTTAATCAGCTTTCCTGAAAAGTTGACACCTGCACTGGCGTTAGACAACGTGCTATGCAATGCAGAGGCAATGATCAGTATACAGAGCAGTTTTTTTGTAATCTGCATTCCACGTCTCCTTAACGAACATTTAATACCATGGTAGCGGTTGCAGTAAAGTTACCTGCTGTGACGTTGACATTGTTTTTAATCGGCACGGCAATCAATGTGTTTGATGTTCGCCAATCAATATTGTGTGCTTTATTTATTTCAATGTTTTTACCGTTCAAAATTAATTTAATACCCACGTTGCTGTTGGTGGTATAAATGACATTAGTATCAAACGCCGCCGCTGTAGCTGCGATATAAACTTCCTGCTCTCCGTTGAAAGCATCCGGACAAGAGACGGTGAACGGCACTGATTTGCTGAACCGGATACCATCAATTAATTGAATAATGATATCGCCGAAGTTCACGCTACTTTCTTGCTCACCATTCAAAGTGCATTGGGAGCTGACGATAATCCCCGACACATTAATTGGATATCTGGTGGTGCCGGGGATAACTTCTTCATACGGCGTGATCGGCGCTGAGAAGAGCATTTCGCAGCGCAGTAGTGCGAAAGATATGAACAGCCACTTCAAGCTGTTCATGGTTATTCGCGGCTATCAGTGACACGACACACATTGGCATTGCAACTGAATATCAATTTTGGCCGACCGCCAAAATCGTCGATATAGCTTAATACCGGATGCGAACCTAACTTACTGGCTTTGAGGTTAATAGCGGCACTGCTTTGTGGCGCAATCATAATCGGATCAAAATCATTCTCTTCTTTACCATCAACATGACTGGCTGCAGTAATCAGCGTGACATAATAACCGGTAGGATTTATCACCGTGTATTGATCACCGTTTTTTTTCAAGGTGAGTTGATTTTGTACAGGTTTGATTGAAGCCTGTGGATCGATCATTAATTTTTCTGGGCGATAAAACAATTTGATGCGTGTCTGCAACGCAATTTGTAACACGTTTTGTTTTTCACTGCGTGGCGGAATCTCTCGCAAATTAAAGTAAAACAAAGATTCACGATCCTGAGGCAATGATTTTGCGGCAGGTAAAGATTGGATTTTGATGGCGCTTTTATGTCCTGGCTCAATACGCTGAACGGGAGGGAGCGCCATAAGCGGCGACTTTATTTTTTTTCCTTGCTTATCTTCCAGCCAGCTTTGCGCCAGATACGGACGCGCTTTATTTTCATTGCTGATATTCAAACTGATTGAGCGTTCAGCGCCATCATAAATGACGCGGGTCCGATCCAATGCAATAGCAGCCAGCGCGCTCTGCGAAAAGATCATAGCGCCAAACAGCATCGCCACGGTAGCGAGAGAAGCCTTCAGGTTCATAATATTATTACTCACTCTATATGTCTGGTGTGATAGAGCGACAAATATTCAACAAACTTTAATGTGTAAGAATTATTCCCTTTCTGTACACGGAAGCAGCAGATTCGTTTCTCCACTCTCATCAGTGGGTAGTACTTTTGGCATGGCAATTTGGCATTGAATACTGCCGTTCCAACGGACATCCATCAGCGTTTCAGGGTTTACACCACTAAGCCAGACGCTGCCCATCTCATCAACAATACCGGTCTCACGCCCTTTACTTAATACGCTCGCGCCAAACGGAGGATAACTGCCATTACTCAGGCGAATCACCGCCATTAGCTTTTGCCCTTTAATTAATTTAAAGCGACGATAGCCAATGGCTCCTTCGGTTAAGGTTAATTGCAGAACGGGCGACTCCGCTTCAATCTCATCGCTAAGTTGGTTGATATCCAGATGTGCCTGATTACGTGTATAGCTACTGAAATCCGTCAGTACGGCTTTTCCAAGCTTGTTGCTATGAGTGGACACACCGGAAGACTTAATGGGCACATCACTGATGCCTTCAGTATCCAGCATCAGACGTGTGCCACCAGGTATTGTAGTGCGATGTAATGCTGCACCATGCGCTGTGGCCGTTAATCCCCCCAGCATGGACAGGGCCGCAGAGCGATACTGACCTGGTTTATAACTGGCGCTATAGTTCGTCAGCGTGGTATCGCCGGTATGCGTGTAATAGCCACTGTAAGTGCTTCGTTGTTGGTGATCGACATTGGCGCCTAAGCGATAGCTGTTGCGTTCATCCATGCGGTTATACCAACTCAGGCTATTCATTGGGCCGGTATCCGAATTCTGAGCATTGATATTTAAGCCCGACGAGGTCCCGAAAGGTACGTTCAGGCTCAAAAACACCCCGTCATCTTGTATACCTGAATTTTGTGTGCGATAGGCGGAGAGATTGAGACTGACGTTTTTAAAATTCCCCACATCGAAATAGCGCGCAAACGACATATTCCAACGGCTGATCGCCTGACGATTCCAGTAAGTCTGATAGTTATAATTTAAAAATGCGCTGACGCCGAGTGTGCGGAATTGCTTATTAAGTGAAACGGTATAGGTGTGCTTATTCGCTGCATTATTGCGAATAAGCAAATTTTTACGGCTTGCCTCAAGATATTGATTTAGACTGAGATAGCTTTTCTCCGAAAAGCGATAACCTGTGAAGGTCACTTGCGTGTCATAGTTCTCGAAGCGTTTAGAATAACTCAGGCTATAGGAGCCGCCAGAGCGTGCTTTGTTGTGAGGCAGCTTTGCATAAGATTGAGTTGCGGTGAGTGCTAACGCCCCAAACGAGAAGAGGTCACGCCCTGCACCCAGTGACGCGGCATGATAATTTCCAGAAGATAATCCGCCCCCGAGCAGCGACCAACCGTTACTAATACCCCATGAAAATTCCCCTGCCATTAACATTTCATTCTGCAGATGAAATCTATCGTCTGTCGTTTGCCCTACCGCCGCTTTAAAGCGAACCTGGCCTGGGCGGCTAAGATAGGGAATGGATGCGGTTTCAACCTGGAAGGTCTGAACGCTGCCATCTTGCTCTTCAACTTTGACATCCAGAGTGCCACTAATAGAGTCGCTTAAGTCCTGAATAATAAAAGGACCGGGAGCAACCTGGCTTTCATATAACACACGTCCAGCGTGGCTAATGGTGACTTTTGCATTGGTCTTCGCTATGCCGCGGACTTCCGGTGCGTAGCCACGCAAGTTGGGGGGTAACTGGTTGTCATCACTGAAAAGGCCGGCGCCAACATAGCGTGCGTTCTCAAACACATCACTGGCGAGGTCATTTTGGCCAACAGTTAATTTTGCGCCCCAGGGCTTGATTGCTCTGAATGCCTGATATTGATTCCAGTTAAAAGTAGAGGTTTTGGTGTTATTGGCAGTGTAATAATTACCATTCCAGAACGCACGCATACGCCAGTGACCGGCGTTGACACCCACCACGCCATTACCGCTTAATTCGCGTGTTTCACTGCCTTTTGTCGGGGAGGAGTAATTGAAATTGGTGTTATAATCTGCAATAAATCCAGCAATCCCCTCATCCCAGCGTGAAGGGGGATCCCAGTTAGCGGCTTGATATTCAATATACGCCTGAGGAACACTCACGTAGAGCGTTGATGACGCTAAATCAGGACGCAAAATGATACCCGGCATAATATCAAGCCGGGCACATTGTTCATTATTCCAGTAGGTAACTTTATCTAACCAAGCCTTCTTTAAACCGAAGCCTGCCATCATTTGTGGCGTCAAACAGGCGACGGTTTCCTTTTCATCATGTTCAGACGGTAAAAAGATTATCTCCTCTGCGGACGATTCAATATCATTAATCTTAATTGCCATGTCATATTGACCAGGCATCATATAACCTGCGCGGGAAAACTGACTCATATCAATATTTTCCCGATCGGAGAGATCCATATTGTCCAGGTTAAACTCAACTTCCTCTGCTAATGTGCTGCTAATTGCACTGGTAAAAAAAGCCAATGACAAACCAGCAACTAACGGGCGTAAGCGCCAGTTATTTTGAAAAGAAAATGAGTTCCTGGTATGGACTGACATACTACTAACACCTTGGCGAAATTAAAAAGAGATGCGTAGATTGCGCATGTCTCTGATTAGCTTGGGAAATAATTACTGATAATCCAGGCCAAAATCGACGGTGCTCTGATATACCCCCGGTGTGATGGTTGCAGAGGGACCATCGCCCTGTAGATATGCAGAGAACGACAAAGTATTGCTACCACTCTGCAGAGTCATGGTTGATGGCTGACCCAATTTAATTAGCTTGCCTGAGCCATCTGTCAGGCCAATGCTTGCCCCACCAACGGTACCGGTCATCCCAATCAGAGTCGGTGCGGCTTCAGATGCCATGGCGGTAAAGGTCACTTTCACATCTTTACCTGCGGTGAAATCGCAATTCTCCAGTTTGATGTTGAACGGTACCGGTGTTGATTTACCACCCGCTGCCAGCTGCTTTTTCGATACCTGGCCCAGATCAATGGTTTGATCCTGCGAGCCTGGGTTGATTGAACAAGGTGCATCAATAATTGAGCCCTTGATGGTGACAGTACCCCCGCCCTGGCTAATGGCAGCGTTAGCCAGGCTAGCGGTAATCATCACTCCCAAGCCGAGTGCAACTACGATTTTGTTAAATTTCATAATGTTTACCTATTCCTATGTTGATTTTTGAAGGCACAAAGGAAATGAACCACGTCAGTGATGAACATAAAATTCATTTTCCTTATACGATCCATTGCATGTGCCTAATAGTATGGCGACAGGTTTCTCGATAAATTAATAGGAGAAATAAAATTTTAATGTCATAAAAAATGTTTATAAATAGAACGTCTTTTCTTTTTTTAAAGACAGGCCTTATGCGCAGCGAAGGAAATAAATTTTTTTAGAATTATTTAATGTGATTCTTATGCATTGCCTGATAAGAATTATGGTCTTTTTATGGATAGCTTTCTCTGCCCCTTAGCGGGGGTTATATTGTATTAATCAATATATTCGACAGTGAATACGCTGTTATTCATGGCATGCCCGCAAACATTGTGATGGAACAAACCTTATATGAATAATGCCGGCTGACCGGGCGTATGATAGGGGGCAATTTTGAAGCGGTAGATCCGGGTTTTAATGGCACGCATCTCGATGGATCAAAAATGGTGCCTGGGGCGCGGCAACAGCGGAAAACGCCTGCCGTTTGGTACAAATGGGGGCCAAAATTTTGGTTCTGACGGGCAATCCTAATTACGGTATGAGCAATCGGTAACCAGCATTCATCGTCAAGCCCGTAGGATTACAGACTTGACGTTATTAATGGAATGCGTGATTACTCAATATTCTGAATCTGCTCGCGCATCTGCTCAATCAACACTTTCAACTCAATCGCTGATGTCGTGATCTCGGCATTAATCGATTTCGAAGCCAGCGTGTTCGACTCGCGGTTGAACTCCTGCATCATAAAGTCGAGGCGGCGGCCAACGGCTTCTTTCTTTTTCAGGATGTTGTAGGTCTCTTTGACGTGCGCATCCAGGCGATCCAGCTCTTCCGAAACATCGGTGCGCTGCGCCATCATCACCAGCTCTTGCTCGAGGCGATTATTTTCCAGCTGCACTTCGGCTTCTTCCAGCTTGGTGACCAGACGCTCGCGCTGCCATTTGATCACTTCTGGCATCTGCGCGCGCACTTTGCTGACTTCGTGCGATACGCCTTCCAGACGCTGTTCAATCATCGCTTTCAGCGCGGTGCCTTCGCTTTCACGCGCTTCGATAAAGTCATCTAATGCGCCATCCAGCGCCACCAGCAGTTCGGCGTTGATGGCGTCGAGATCCTGCTCTTGCGCGGACATCACGCCTGGCCAACGCAGAATATCCAGCGGATTAATCGCGCCTTCATCACTCTGCATCTTCACCCAGTTGGCGGCCTGCACCAGCTGTTTGGCCAGCGATTCATTCAGCTGCAGTTCGCCTTGCGCGCTGGCATCGGCGTCATAACGCAGGTTGCATTCGATTTTACCGCGCGTCAGGCGATTACGGATGCGCTCGCGGATGACCGGCTCCAGGCCACGAAATTGCTCCGGCAGACGGATATAGGTTTCCAGATAGCGCTGGTTAACCGAACGGATTTCCCAGGCGGCGCTGCCCCAGTGGCCTTTGGCTTCGCGGCGGGCGTAAGCGGTCATACTGCGGATCATAATCGTCTTCTCTTTTTCAGAAATGTTGGGTGAAGTATAGCGAGGCAGCCTCGACGCTAACAGGCATAAGCGCACTTAAGCGTGAATAACAAAAAATTACCTCTTTTACCGACAGACACTTATGCTTAGCGCTGGTTCGCTTAAAAGGATGAAGTGATGTTCCGCTCTCTGGCTCTTCCTGCTTTATTAACCTTACTGCTCGCTGGCTGTCAGGCTCCGTCGACGAAAACGCATCAGATCCCGCCCAACACCGCGCCGGTTGCGGTATGCGGTTCTGGTGACGTGATGATGCAAACAACGTTGTGGTTTGGCATGAACAAACCGAAAGGTGGCATCGTCAGCAGCAGCGAATGGCAGCAGTTTGTCGATAACGATGTGACGCCGCGTTTCAAAGACGGTTTATCGGTATATGACGCCAAAGGTCAGTGGCTGGGCGAGAACGGTAAGCTGGCGCGGGAAAACAGCAAAGCGTTGATGCTGATTCACACTCCGGATGTGGCGAGCTCTGACAGCATCAATAAGCTTCGTGACGTTTATAAACAGCGTTTCGAGCAGGAATCGGTGATGCGGGTTGATTCGCTGGTGTGCGTGGCGTTTTAAAAATGGCGGCCATGCAGCCGCCATGCGTTATCAGATAAACAACCCGGCGAATGCGGCCGACAGCAAGCTCACCAGCGTGGAGCCATACACCAGCTTCCAGCCAAAGCGTGAAACCACATTGCCCTGTTTTTCGTTCAGGCCTTTAATCGCACCGGCAACGATGCCGATTGAGGCGAAGTTAGCGAACGACACCAGGAACACTGACAGAATCCCCAGTCCGCGTGGCGTCATTTCAGCCGCCACTTTCTTCAGCTCGATCATCGCGACAAATTCATTCGCTACCAGTTTGGTGGCCATAATACTCGCCGCCTGCAAAGCATCGGCGGAGGGAATGCCAACCAGCCACGCAAACGGATAGAAAACGTAGCCGAGTAAATGCTGGAAGCTGTAACCAAATACTGACGCAAACAGCGCATTGATCGCCGCAATCAGCGCGATAAAGCCAATCAGCATCGCCATGATGATCATCGCCACTTTAAAGCCGGCGAGAATGTATTCGCCCAGCATCTCAAAGAAGCTCTGATCTTCATGCAGCTTATCCAGCGCAATCTGCTCCTCGTTTTCCGGGCGGGTTGGATTGATGATCGACAGGATAATAAAGGTGCTGAACATATTAAGCAGCAGCGCCGCAACCACATATTTGGCATCAATCATCGACATATACGCGCCAACAATCGACAGCGAAACCGTCGACATCGCCGTCGCCGCCATGGTGTACATGCGTGGCGCGGAAATATCGGCGAGAATGCCTTTATAGGCAATGAAGTTTTCCGACTGGCCGAGAATCAAGGTGCTGACGGCGTTAAACGATTCCAGCTTGCCCATGCCATTCACTTTTGACAACAGAGTGCCAACGGCGCGAATCAGCAGCGGCAGAATGCGCCAGTGCTGCAAAATGCCGATCAGTGCGGAAATAAACACAATCGGGCAGAGCACGCCGAGGAAAATAAAGGCTAATCCCTGATCTGCCATATTGCCGAAGACAAAGTTGGTCCCTTGCGCGGCGTAGGTTAATAAGATTTCAAAGAAGCCGCCCACCGCAGTGACTACCGATTGGCCGCCCGCCGAGTGCAGGAAGAACCAGCCCAGCGCGGCTTCGACAATCAGCAGCTGAATAATAAAGCGGGGACGAATGCGTTTGCGGTCGTGGCTGACCAATAGCGCAAGGGCAAAAATCACCACCAGCGCCAGCAGGAAATGGAGTATCGCGATCATCATTTATCTTTTTAAGGGAGGAAACGCGCATTTAGCCACAGCCACCACAGAATTTCATCCAGGATTGTGGCGATCGCGGACGGGACAGCCGCAGCTGAAGCCCGTATAATGCGCAGCCAAACCTAAGCAAGCCGGAGAGAAACCATGCGTCCAGCAGGCCGTAGTGCATCTGAAACACGTCCCGTCACACTCACTCGTCACTACACCAAACATGCAGAAGGCTCTGTGCTCGTTGAATTCGGCGAAACCAAAGTGTTGTGCACCGCAACCGTCGAAGAGAGCGTGCCGCGTTTCCTCAAAGGCAAAGGTCAAGGCTGGATCACCGCGGAATACGGCATGCTGCCGCGTTCGACCCATAGCCGCATGGCGCGTGAAGCCGCCAAAGGCAAACAGGGCGGACGTACGCTAGAGATTCAACGTCTGATCGCCCGTTCACTGCGCGCAGCAGTGGATTTGCAAGCGCTGGGTGAATTCACCATCACGCTGGATTGCGACGTGATTCAGGCCGATGGCGGTACGCGTACTGCATCTATTACCGGCGCCTGTGTGGCGCTGGCCGATGCGTTGAATGCGCTGGTTGCTGCGGGCAAGCTGAAAGCCAGCCCGCTGAAAGGCATGGTGGCGGCGATTTCTGTGGGCATCGTCGGCGGTGAAGCGCTGTGCGATCTGGAGTATGTGGAAGATTCCGCCGCAGAAACTGACATGAACGTGGTGATGACCGAAGACGGCCGCATGATTGAAGTGCAGGGCACCGCAGAAGGTGAGCCCTTCAGCCACGACGAGTTACTGCAGCTGCTGGCGCTGGCGCGAGGCGGCATTGAGCAGTTGATTCAGGCGCAGAAAGCGGCGCTAACTAATTGATGTAACAGGCGACCATAGAGTCGCCTTTTCTTTATTTGAGGAGTGAGAAATGAAAGCCTGGCAGCGTCAGTTTATTGAATTCGCCCTGAACAAAGGGGTGCTGAAGTTTGGTGAGTTCACCCTGAAATCGGGACGTAAAAGCCCCTATTTCTTCAATGCCGGTCTGTTTAATACCGGTCGCGATTTAGCGCTGTTAGGCCGTTTCTACGCGCAGGCGCTCGTTGATGGCGGCGTTGATTTCGATCTGCTGTTTGGCCCGGCGTACAAAGGCATCCCAATTGCCACCACTACCGCGGTGGCGCTGGCCGATCATCATGAACGTGACGTGCCTTACTGCTTCAACCGCAAAGAAGCCAAAGATCACGGCGAAGGCGGTTTGCTGGTGGGCAGCCCGCTGCAAGGCAAAGTGATGCTGGTGGATGATGTGATCACCGCCGGTACCGCGATTCGTGAATCAATGGATATCATCAGTGCGCACAACGCGACATTGGCGGGCGTGTTGATTTCGCTGGATCGTCAGGAACGCGGCCGCAGCGATATTTCGGCGATTCAGGAAGTGGAACGTGACTATAAGTGCAAAGTCACGGCGATTATTACCCTAGCTGAGCTGATTGATTACCTGGAAGAGAAGCCGGAGATGGCTGACCATCTGGCGAAAGTGCGCGCGTATCGTAAAGAGTACGGGATTTAATTATTCGGGAAAGGTGCGTTCGGTAATGAGGTCGGCATTTATGCCGACCTGGCCCTTTTAAACCAACTGCGCCGCCATCAGCGGCCAGCGGCTCTCGAAATCTGCGGTCGGGCGAAAGCGGAATTCGGAGCGCACATAGCGCGACAACAGCCCTTCACAAAACGCCAGTAACTGGCTCGCCAGCAGCGTTTCGTCGTTCTGGAAACCTTCACCATCACGCATTTTCTTCTCGCGCATTACCTGACGCAGCTGCACTTCAATACGCTCAAACAGCTGATTAATACGCCCTTGCAAGCGATCCTGTTCAAACATCAGCGCGTGGCCGGTCAAAATACGCGTCAGCCCCGGATTACGCTCACCAAATCCCAGAATCAGCTGCACGATTAAACGCAGGCGCGTCAGCGTCTCTTTTTCATCTTTCAGGATCAGATTGATGCGGGTAATCAGACTGTCTTCAATAAACTCGATCAGGCTGTCAAACATGCGCGTTTTGCTGGGAAAGTGGCGATAAAGCGCCGCTTCCGACACGCCGACATTCGCAGCCAGCTTCGCGGTGGTGATGCGCTGACTGCCATCGCCCGACTCCAGCATTTGCGCCAGCGCCTGCAAAATCTCTTCGCGACGATTCCGTTTCGCGACTTTTTTTTCTGCCATGACCTTCAACACCCCTGAAATTCACCAAAACAGGCAATACTGCCTCATCTGCCACAGATATAGCGGCCTGTGGCGACAAGAAATAAAAAGATGGCTAAGCGAAAAGTGTCGCGTGTTACTGACGGCCTGAGTGACCGAAGCCGCCTGCGCCGCGGTCGCTGGTGTCAAAATCTTCCACCAGGTTAAATTCGGCCTGCACGACCGGCACGAAGACCAGTTGTGCTAAACGGTCGCCTGGCTGCAGCGTGAAGCTGTCCTGGCCGCGGTTCCACACGGAAACCATCAGCTGACCCTGATAATCGGAGTCGATCAAACCGACCAGGTTGCCCAACACGATGCCATGTTTATGGCCAAGACCGGAGCGCGGCAAAATCACGGCTGCAAGAGCAGGATCGGCAATGTGAATCGCCAGACCGGTGGGAACCAGTGTGGTCATGCCGGGTGTGATTTCCAGTGTATCATCCAGGCAGGCGCGTAAATCGAGGCCTGCGGAACCAGAGGTTGCATAAGTCGGCAGCGGGAATTCGTTGCCCACGCGTGCATCAAGAATTTTAACGTCGATTTTTTTCATCATAACGGCTGACAATCTCGTCTATTAATTGTTGGCCAAGGAGCGTCTTATCACTGAGCGGTAAGACTTTTTCTCCTTCCTGCCAAAAAAGGTGAAGAGCATTGGTGTCGCTATTGAAGCCCTGACCCGCCTGCGCCACATCGTTGGCACAAATCAGATCCAGGTTTTTTCGCACCCGTTTTTGCCGCGCGTATTCTTCCACATTCTGGGTTTCGGCAGCAAATCCCACAACATAAGGGCGATTTTCCTGCAGCGCCGCGACGCCTGCGACAATATCGGGGTTCTTCACCAACTGCAGCGTGACGCTATCGTCGCCACCCTGTTTTTTGATTTTCTCTGCGGCAATGTTAGCCGCCCGGTAGTCTGCCACGGCTGCGCTGGCAATGAAAATATGTTGTTGCTGGATTTGCGCCATCACCGCCGCCTCCATCTCCAGCGCGCTGTCAACGTCCACGCGTTGTACGCCAGCTGGCGTTGGCAGCGCCACCGGGCCGGTAACCAATGTCACCTTCGCACCGCGTTTGGCCGCAGCCGCAGCAATCGCAAAGCCCATCTTGCCCGAGCTGTGATTGCTGATATACCGCACCGGGTCCAGCGCTTCGCGGGTTGGACCGGCGGTGATCATAATGCTGAGATGTTGCAGATCGTTGACGGGCGCAGCCCACTCCAGTGCGTGCGCCACAATCGCCAGCGGATCGAGCATGCGGCCGGGACCCACATCGCCGCACGCCTGGCTGCCGCTGTCGGGGCCCCAGATCAGCATGCCGCGCTGCTGCAGACGCTGCAGGTTCTCTTGCGTGATCGCCGCGCGGTACATCTGTTGATTCATGGCCGGGACGATGGCAACCGGCGCTGCGCTTGCCAGGCACGCGGTGGTGACCAAATCATTCGCCATGCCGGCAGTGACGCGGGCAATCAGATCGGCGCTAGCCGGCGCCAGCACAATTAAATCGGCCCATTTCGCCAGTTCAATATGGCCCATCGCCGCTTCGGCTGCCGGGTCGAGCAAATCATCAAATACCGGATAACCGGAAACCGCCTGCAGGCTCAGCGGAGTAATAAAGGCCCTGGCCGCTTCGGTCATCATTACGCGCACATCAGCACCGCGATCGCGCAGCCGACGCACCAGCTCCGGCGCTTTGTATGCAGCAATGCCGCCGCTCACGCCCAGCAGAATTTTCTTTCCAGCTAATCCCGTCATGTTGTTCGCCTCAAAGCAGATTGCCGCGTCAGGGGCGGCAGATGCAGGCAACTTTATCACAAAATCCGCAGTGCGCCTTTTCACTGCCTGCGGCCTTTGCGAGCTGGCTCTGAAATCGTTCAGCGCGTGCTGGCGCTGACGGTGGCTGACGCGCAGAATCGCCGCATCGCAGGGAGGAGATGGTCATGACGGAACTGGCACCACGGGAAAAACTGATGTTAATGGGCGCTGAAGTGTTGAGTGATGCTGAGCTGCTGGCGATTTTTTTGCGTACCGGCATCAGCGGCACCAGCGTGCTGCTGTTGGCGCATCAGATGTTGAACGAGTTTGGTTCGCTCTATCGCATTATGACGGCCAGCAAAGAGGAACTCGGGCAGATTAAAGGCGTGGGTAGTGCCAAAATGACGCAGCTGTATGCCATCGCCGAGCTGGGAAGGCGATTTTTTGCCAGCCAGCTGGCGCGGGAAAACGTGATGGAGAATCCGCAGGTGACGCGCCATTACCTGCAAAGCGTGCTGGCGCATCAGGAGCGCGAAGTGTTTATGGCGCTGTTCCTCGATAATCAGCACCGCGTGTTGCAGGCGCAGAAGATGTTTTCCGGCTCGATTGCCAGCGTGGAGGTTCACCCGCGCGAAATCGTGCGCGAAGCGCTGAAACTTAACGCGGCGGCGGTGATTCTGGCGCACAATCACCCGTCGGGAATCGCTGAACCCAGTCGCGCCGACCGCGATATTACGGGAAAAGTCGGGCAAGCGTGCGCGCTGCTCAATATCCGTTTACTTGATCATTTGGTGATTGGTCACGGCGAGTTTACCTCTTTCGCCGAGCGCGGTTGGTTGTAATTCATCGATTCAACTGAACAGAAATAGGGCATTTTTGCGCGATCCAGAGGGATCTTTATCTGTTCGGGACTTGAGCACTCGGGCTGAGCGGCGTATACTACGCCACCTTTGAGAATCTCGGGTTTGGCGTTTGGGCCAGCTTAGCGGGTTCACATGGAACTCGCCTGGGCGGGCTAAGGCCTGACGAGGCGGCCAAAACCTAGTTTTTAAAGCTCGAGCTGATTTGATTTTTGGAGAATAGAAATGTCACGAGTCTGCCAGGTAACTGGAAAGCGTCCGGTAACGGGTAATAACCGTTCCCACGCAATGAACGCGACGAAACGCCGTTTCCTGCCGAACCTGCACTCTCACCGTTTCTGGGTTGAGAGCGAAAAGCGCTTCGTTACTCTGCGTGTATCTGCTAAAGGTATGCGTGTTATTGATAAAAAGGGCATCGATACGGTTCTGACCGAAATCCGCGCCCGTGGTGAGAAGTACTAAGGAACTGAATCATGGCTAAAGGTATTCGTGAGAAGATCAAGCTGGTTTCCTCTGCTGGTACAGGTCACTTCTATACCACCACGAAGAACAAACGTACTAAACCAGAGAAATTAGAACTGAAAAAGTTCGATCCGGTTGTACGTCAGCACGTGATCTACAAAGAAGCTAAAATTAAGTAATTTTAGTGTTCTGTGAAAAACCCGGCTTCGGCCGGGTTTTTTGTTTCTGCGATTCGTTGAGGAGATGAGATGCCTGAATTACCTGAGGTAGAAACCAGTCGTCGCGGTATCGAACCCCACATGGTCGGTGCCACGATTCTGCATGCGGTGGTGCGCAATTCACGTTTGCGCTGGCCGGTTTCGCATGAAATCCACGCGCTGAGCGACCAACCCGTATTGAGCGTGCAGCGTCGCGCTAAATATCTGCTGCTCGAACTGCCGCATGGCTGGATCATCATTCACCTCGGCATGTCCGGCAGTCTGCGCGTGCTACCCGGCGAACAACCGGCCGCCAAACATGACCACGTCGATTTGGTGATGAGCAACGGCAAAGTGTTGCGCTACACCGATCCACGTCGCTTTGGCGCCTGGCTGTGGAGCAATGACCTCGCAGGCAGCAGCGTGCTGGCGCATCTCGGTCCGGAACCGCTCAGCAGCGAATTTGATGGCGCCTATCTGTTTGAAAAGTCACGCGGCAAACGCACCGTGATTAAACAGTGGCTGATGGATAACAAAGTGGTGGTGGGCGTCGGGAACATCTACGCCAGCGAATCGCTGTTTACCGCCGGGATCTTGCCCGATCGTTCGGCAATGAGTTTGAGTCAGGAAGAGGCCGAGCTGCTGGTTAACACCATTAAAGCGGTGTTATTACGTTCGATTGAGCAGGGCGGCACCACGCTACGAGATTTCCTGCAAACGGACGGTAAGCCAGGCTACTTCGCGCAGGAGTTGCAGGTTTATGGTCGCGCCGGCGAACCTTGTCGTGCCTGCGGTACGCCGATTGTCAGCGGCAAACATGGTCAGCGCAGCACCTTCTGGTGTCCACGCTGCCAGCACTGAGTTAAGGCTGCGCCAGTCGCGCCAGTAACGCCTTGTGCACAACGGCAGGCAGAAATGCCTGCACGTCACCGGCATGGCGCGCGACTTCTTTGACCAGCGAAGAAGAGACGAACGAGAAACCTTCTGACGGCATCAGAAACACGCTCTCCAGCGTGGGCAACAGATGACGATTCATCTGCGCCAGCTGCAGCTCATATTCGAAATCCGATACCGCACGCAATCCACGCACCAGCACATTGGCATTCTGCGCCTGGGCAAAGTTCGCCATCAGGTCGCTAAACCCGATTACTTCGACATTCGGCAGATGTGCCGTCACCTGACGCGCCATATCTACGCGCTCATCGAGACTAAACAGCGGCTTTTTACTCGGGCTGGCGGCAATCGCCACGACGATGCGGTCAAACATCTTCGCTGCGCGCGTCACAATATCCAGATGACCCAACGTGAAGGGATCAAAGGTGCCGGGATAAATCGCTTTCGTACTCATACGCGACCTTGTGTTGAGGTGTGATGCAGCGCCCAGAGCGCCGAGTATTTGTTGAAAGTGTACTGCGCATTAACCACCGCCAGAATCCAGCCCTGTTTGCCATCGAGAAAACCCGCACGCAGCAGCAGGGTTTTAACGAATGCGCCGAGCGTGTGGCTAAAGATCGACAACAAGCCGCAGCGTTTGCCGCGCTGGAAACGCTCATTTGCCCAGGCTTCGGCATAGTTCATCTGCTTACGCTGAAACGCAATCAGGTCACGACAGGTGAGATGTTGCAGATCGCCCGCCAGCTTCACTACCGGCGCACCCTGCGTCTCCAGTGATTCATGCACCAGATTGTCGTTGTAATTGAACTTGCGCGGATAGAGGCGCATAACGCGATCGGGATACCAGCCGCTGTGGCGCATAAAGCGGCCAAGAAACAGGTTGCTGCGACCGAGGCTGTAAACATTGTCCGAGGCAGGCTGTGCGAGAACCTGCTCGATAGCGCGACGCAATTCGGGTGTAACGCGCTCGTCGGCATCGATCATCAAAATCATCTCGCCTTGCGCATGGGCCTGAGCGCGCTGGCGCTGCTTGCCAAATCCCTGCCAGCCTTCAGCCTGGAAAACCTGCGCGCCCTGTTCGCGTGCGACCTGCACCGTGTTGTCGCTGCTGCCGGAATCGAGCACCACAATCTCATCCGCCCAGCTGACAGAAGCCAGCGCCTCCGGCAGCAGTTCAGCTTCGTTTTTGGCGATCATCACCACGGAGAGACGTTGGCGTTGCGACATGAATTAGTGAGCTCGCGGCGGTAAGTGAGGTTCGAGTAACTGTAGCAGACGCTGTAATGCGCCCTGATTTTGATGCAGCACTTCCACAGCATGACGGCCGTAATAGCGGCGATAATCGTCATCCTGCAGCAGGTTAGCGACCTCTTTCTGCAGCGATACCACGTCAGTGACGGTAATCAGCCCTTCGGCCTGCTGCAGCTTGGCGCAGATATCTTTGAAGTTCCAGATGTGCGGGCCCATCAATACCGGAATGGCATGTGCTGCCGGTTCCAGCGGATTGTGGCCGCCGCGCTCAACCAGGCTGCCGCCAACAAAGGCGAGGTCGGCGATGCCGTACAGCATCATCAGTTCGCCCATGGTGTCGCCAATGACCACCTGCGTGGAGCTTGATGGAATTTCGCCGCTGCTACGCAGGATAAAGCTGAAGCCGCGTTTTTGTGTCAGGTCGCAGGCATCTTTGAAACGTTCCGGATGGCGCGGCACCAAAATCAGCAGCAGATCGGGGAACTGCTGCAGCAGACGACGATGAGCATCGAGCACAATTGCCTCTTCGCCTTCGTGGGTGCTGGTCGCGATCCACACCGGACGACGCGACGCCCACTGACGACGCAGCGTGACCGCTTTTGCCGCCAGCTCTGGCGTTACGGAGATATCAAACTTGAGGCTGCCGGTAACGGTGAGATGCGAACGTTTCAGGCCAAGGCTGAGGAAACGGTCGCCATCTTCGGCGTTTTGCGCGGCAATCAGCGTGATGCGCTGCAGCAGGTCGCGCATAAAGCCGCCGAGCTTCTTGTAGCCTTTGGCCGAGCGCTCAGACAGGCGCGCGTTGGCAATCACCAGCGGAATCTTGCGCTGATGCAGAATACGGATAATGTTTGGCCACAGCTCGGTTTCCATGATGATTACTAGTCGCGGATCGACGGTATCGAGGAAACGGTTAATCGAACCTGGCAGATCGTAGGGCAGGTAAACGTGGTGCACATCCTTGCCAAACGCGGACTGCGCACGTTCGGAGCCGGTTGGCGTCATGGTGGTGACGGTAATCGGCAGCGTTGGATAGCGGTGGCGCAGCGCGCGCACCAGCGGCACTGCCGCCAGCGTTTCGCCGACGGAAACCGAGTGCAGCACAATGCCATGCGGCAGTACTTTTCCGCTGCAATAGCCGTAGCGTTCTGCCCAGCGTTTACGATAGGCCGGTGCTTTTCGACCGCGCAGCCACAGGCGCAGCCAGATCAGTGGCTGAATCAGGTAGAGCAAGGCTGTGTATAGAGTCGTCATAGTTACCGTTACGACAGAATCGCGTCAAAAAACAGATGAAAGGCGGCATGTTATCAGAAATTAACCGCCTGCTCATACCACTTCGTCAGCTGGTCTGCAGCACTTGCTGATACAGCGAGGTCAGCGCTTGCGCCAGCCGCTGCGGACCATAAGGTTCAATTCTGCGACGTGCGGCTTCGCCCATGGCAGAATTGTGTGAAAGCGCCGGTGTTGCCAGTACGGCTTCGTTTAACGCGTTGATATCTAATGCATCGCAGACAAAACCTTCCTGACCCACGGTGATAAACTCCGCGCCGCCGCAGCCGGTGCTGGTGATCACCGCCAGGCCGCAAGCCATCGCTTCCAGCACCACATTTGGGAAGGGATCATAAAGCGTGGGCAGCAGCAGCGCATCGGCTGCATGGTAGAACGGTTGCACGTCCTGCTGCACGCCGACGAAGCGTAAGCGATCGAGGCAATTGAGCTGGTTTGCCAGCTGCTGATAGCGCGACAGCTGCTTATCCTGGCCGACCACCACCAGATAGCGATCGCTTTTCGCCACCGCTTCAATCGCCGCTTTTAAGCCTTTGCGCTCAAAGCCTGAACCTACGTAAATCATTACCGTGGCATCCTGCGGCAGTTTGAGCTGCTGACGTGCCGCATGACGCAGCGCTTCGCTGGCCGGCTGGAAGCGTTGGCTATCAATGGCGTTGTGAATCACATGGATCTTGCTGGCATCGAGCCTGAAGTGACGCAAAATATCCTGCTTTACCATCTCTGAATTACAGATCACCGCTTTCAACGACGGCGCGTTGAACATGTCGGTTTCTGCCTGTAACACATAACGATGATAAGGACTGAGGCGGGCGCTTAAGCGCTGCCACGGTGACACGATGCGCGCGCGCTGCTCTAGCCAGACGCGATGCACGCCATCACCGGCGCGAAAGATATCGCAACCGGCGATGCGTTCGTGGCTCTGCACAATATCAAACTTCTCGCGTTGCCAGCATTCACGCGCGGCACGCGCAAAACCGCGCTCGCGCGAGATGCGACCGAATTTCGCTGGATTACAGATGTGCAGATGCCAGGCCGGATTCGGCGTGCCCTGCCAGCTGCGAGTGATGATATTGAGATCGAGCTGCTCACTGTCCAGCGCTTCCAGCGCACGCGAGATAAAGCGTTCGGCGCCGCCGTCTGGGCGGTATTTCTGCCGGACAATCGCCAGGCGTAACTTACTCATGCAAAAAACTCCGGGCGGCAGCCAACACATCCTCAACGGGAATGGCAGAAAGATAGCGCTGTTGCGTGTTGGTATCGATGTCGTCTGGCGAGGGTAGCGGGCCATAATCACCGGCCCAAATCACGCGATTGTGATCGCCCCACGGACGCCAGTGTTGCAGCTTGGTGGGTCCAAACAGCGCAAGACACGGCGTTTCCAGCGCGGCGGCCATGTGCATCGGCGCAGAGTCTACGCCGATAAACAGCTGTGCCGCATCAATCAGCGCCGCCAGCTGCGGCAAGGATAATTCTCCCGCCAGCGACACCACGTTGTGGCTGCGACACAGCGACTGAATATTGGCGATCATTGCCATTTCTTTCTGGTCCGGCGCCGCCGTCAGTACCACGGTGCGGCCTTCGGCACCGAGCGCATCAATTAGCTGTGCGACTTTTTCATCTTCCCAGCATTTGAACAGCCAGCGTGAAGTGGGTTGCAGCACAACAAACGGCATTTTCACCGCATGATGAGCCAGTACATCCTGCACTATTTGTTGATCGGCTGTGCTGAAATGCATCGAGGCTTTTGCGCCGGCGGCGCTGATGCCCAGCGGCTTCAGCGCGGCCATATTCTGTTCAACCGTATGCAGCTGATGATGATCTTCCGTACTGACCAGATGGTTGTGCATCCAGCGCCATAAGGCGTTATCACGTTTGCGGAAGGCAAAACCGATACGCACCGGCGCGCCAGAGAATCCGGTAATGATGGCGCTGCGCCACTGATCGGCGAGGTTAATCACCAGGTCATAATGGCACGCGCGCACCGCGGAAAGCAGGGCCATTTCATGCCGGAATTTCTGCCAGCCGCCTTCCTTCTTCCAGTTGCGATCGATGATGTGCAACTGGCGAATGGCCGGGTGCGCTTCCAGCATTGGACGGGTTTCTTTGTAGAGCAGAACGTCGATGTTCGCCTGAGGATAGCGTTGGTGCAGCGCGTTAATCGCGGGCGTGGTCAGCAGCATATCGCCGTGATGACGCAGCTTGATCAGCAGAATATTTTTCGGTGCAAATTGGTCTGGAATCGGGCTTGCCATACTCAAATGATCTCAGAATTCAGTCAGCTGATTGTAAGGCAAACCCCAAAGGCGTGAAAGCCGGACGCGGCGCTTATTTCTTGCGCCAGCGGTAAATCCGGCTTAGCCATAGCAGCAGTTGATACCATTGCTTTATACCGCGCGCGTTACGCAGCATGCGCCGGTGAGTTTGCGTAGCGAACAGATCGGCAATCATCGCCTGACGTGCGCTCTCTTCGGGTTCGCGTCGGATACAGTGGCAGACGCTGAGCGCCTCATGCGTAATCTGGTAGTGAAATGCCGGGTAGATTTTTACCTTATGACGGTAGCGTGCATTGAGCTCTTCCAGCAACTGCGCGATTCTCAGGTAGTGACGCTGATATTCCACATTACGCTGGCCGGTGCGCTTACGGTTGCTGATGGAAGCATCATGCATGTAGTAGCAATACAACACTTTATCGGTGTAACGCACACGTTGTGCGTTGAGCATGAACTCGGTGGTCCATGGAATGTCCTGATGATGCAGGCCAGGTTCAAAGTAGAGTTTGAGCTGTTCGATCAACTCTCGGCGGTAAATGCCCAGCCAAACCACATGCATGTAGCGATGCGTTTGCAGCGCCTTATTAAGCCAATCAGGGCCGCTCAGTACCTCGGTGCTGGTGAGGCGATCGAGCGGAATCAGCGGTTTTACTTGCTGGCTGGCTTTGAAAAACCATTCCGCGTTGCACTGTGCGGCATCCAAGTTGTCGCGCTCCGCCATCTCAACCAGCGTTTGATACATCGCGGCATCCATGGTGTCGTCAGCATCCGGAAACGAAACGTACTTACCGCGCGCCACCGCTAAGCCCGCATTACGCGCGCGCGATACGCCGCCATTGGTCTGATGGATAACACGAACATGGGGATGCTGCTGCGCATAAGCATCAGCACGCTCCCCCGAACCGTCAGTGGAACCATCGTCGACAATGATAATTTCCAGTGAGGTGAGAGTTTGAGCCAGTAGCGCTTGCACACAGGCAGCAAAATCGCTGCCTGCGTTAAACATAGGAATAATGAGACTGAGTAACGGGGCTGAGCTTTCGGGCTGCGTTGTCATGCTGTTTTCATGTTCTTCCGTCGCGCCAGGCGTTGTTGCTGCCGCGTGCTAATAAAATCGTGAATATCGTCAAGCTTCCGCTGATCCAGTTCAAACAGCTGTTCAGTGGGATGCATAAATTTGTACTGCGCGGCGAACACAAAGGATGAGGGCGCAATATGATTTGGGCCAATCAACAACACATCACCCAGCGGCCGCTGCTCTTCGACGCAACATGGGCCGTAAATCAAAATGATCGGCACTTGTTGCGCATCGGCAATATAGACATTGCCGGAATCTGACGCGATATAGAAATCCATCTCGCTAATGACCGCAGGGACGTCCTCCAACTGCACTTTGCCTACCAGGCTTGTCAGGTTCTCGCGCGCGCCGACAACTTTATACAGCTCCTGCAAGCGTGATTGTTCATTCGGTGCGCCAAAGGCATAAAACTGGCAGGGTAAATCGCTTAAGTGGTCAAAAAGTCGCTGCCAGATTTTCGGTGGAATGGTTTTTGCCTGATTGCCTGCGGTGATACTGATGCCAATGCGAATGCCATCATGCTGGAAGATTTCATCCGGCAGCGAGTTGGGGTGCCAAAGTGGTTGTGTCGCATGCTTCGGATAACTCTCTTTAGTGAACGAGCGATCGGCGAGTTTTAGGTAATTTTCCAGCGTCAGAGTATTTTGCTCATGCTCCACCACACCGCTTGCGGTGAGATAAAACAATCCCTGATAACCTTTGCGGCGGTAGCTGGAAAGAAACTGTTTGTTGCTGGCATTACAGCAAGCGGCAATGAACAGGTTGAGGTTGGTGGGATGTAACAGATAGATGTTGTCGTAACGGTTGAGCAGTTGCCAGACCAGTTTAATTTTCTTAATGAGGCCGGAGCGATGCTCTTCAATATACCAAATATTTTCCAGCGTGTTATCGCGCGAAGCGAGCGCGGCAACGCTATTGCTTAACAGTGCGTCGCTTTTCCCCAAATGAGTTAACAGCGGAGTGATATTGATGAAATCACCGATTTTTGCTGTTTGAATCACCAAATTTTTACCGGTTCGGCCATGGAAGATTTTCATCACCCATTTGACCGGCAAAAAGAGTAAAAAGAGAATCACATACGTCAACGATCTATCCCCATGATACGGCCACACCGACATGGGGACCTGTTAATCTGAAACGTGCTGAGTGCCTGAAAATGCGGGTTCTTCCACTTCTGCCAGTTGCAAATATTGCTGACAAATAACCTTGAGACTATAAATGCTTAAGTCCAGATGTTGCAACTCAGGCGGAGCGGCATAAATCTCGCGCATTTTCTGCGCCAGAGAATCAGCATTCAAATCAGCCAGCCCGCGTGCAAGATCACCGCTCATGATAGTCGATGGCGCGCCGGGGCAACGTGTGCTCACTATCGGTGTGCCGCAGCTTAAGGCTTCGACCAGCACATTGCCAAATCCTTCGCTGTCTGAACTCACCACTAACAAGCGAGCATGGCGAATCCATGGATAAGGATTTTTATGGAAACCTTCGAAACGAACGCGTTCGGCGATGCCTAAATCCGCGGCTTGCTGGCGTAATCTTTCCGTGATTTTTTCGCTTCCCTGACCCAATAACACCAGTGGAGCCGTGATGCCACTCTGGGCATAGGCGGTCAGCAAACGATCGTGGCGTTTGGTTTCATGAAAACGGCCAACATGAAGGACAAAATTACTCCCTGCTAACGGACAAGGTTCTGCTGCCAGACGCGAAATCAGATCGAAATCGAACGGGTTATAGATTACCTGCGCTTTGCTGGGCTTCACGCCGATGTTCTGAATCACATCATCAATCACATATTGTGATACACCGACAAGCTGCTTGCCGCGATAAGTATCACGGATTTTCAGCCGCTTGAGCCACAAAGAGAAGCCCGATTTGCGAGCAAGATAGGAGGCGGAAAACACGCCGTGCAGGCAATACCAGGTTTTAGTCGCATCTAGCGCACGCGCATAGCGGACAATGCGATCGGTTTTATGCAGATTAGACAAAACCAAATCGAATTTTCCGTGCAGTGCTTCGCTTTGACGAACGGCTTCATCAAGCAAATACGCACGACGATGGGTTTCAGTCAGTTTGCGCCACGGACGTGTACTTTTATCAATCACGGTCTGATAATCCACGCCTGCGGGAATCGGGTATTCACATACTTTGCGCAATGAGAAGAGCGACACCCGATGCCCCTGGCTGACAAAACCTTCAGCCAGCGTCAGTACGACTTTTTCGGCACCGCCGCCCGGCAGGCCATCAATCACCATCAGAATGCGCTTCGACAAATTCTTGTGCTCCTAATCGCCAGCCTGTTTTGTATGACAAAATATCTATCATCCCCTGATAAAACAGGACTGAATATAAGATAAATCAATTTATTAGGTATGTTTGGCTTCAGACATTACGCATTGCTCTTAAGATGAGTATTCTGCGTATTAGGGCCGATGTGCATTCTAATTTACTCTAGTTTAACCGCTATTATACTGCTACCAACATCTGCTCATTGCAGCAAATGAAAAGTTTGCCCTCATTCATGGGCTTGCGTACCATAGCGATGAGAAAGTGCTCATTTTATCGGATAAGTTATGGATAAGCCTGCGTTTTTAATCACTCTCGATACTGAAGGCGATAATCTTTGGCGCAATCGCAGCGGCAAGGTTACCACGCGAAATGTTCAGTTTCTGCCGCGCTTTCAAGCCTTATGTGAGAAATACGGTTTTAAACCCACCTGGCTAACGAATTACGAAATGGCGAGCGATGCGGCGTATGTTGAATTTGGTCGCGATCTGCTGGCGCGTGGGCAAGGTGAAATCGGCATGCATCTTCATGCATGGTATAGCCCGCCGGAATACGCGTTGACCGATGATGACTGGCGCTATCAGCCTTATTTGATTGAATTTCCAGAAAATATCCTGCGCGACAAGGTCGCTTACATGACCGATTTGCTGGAAAGCGCTTTTCGGCAGAAGATGACCAGTCATCGTGCCGGACGCTGGGCTTTTAATGAAGTTTACGCCCGAGCATTGATCGACAACGGTTATTTAGTTGATTGCTCCGTCACACCTCGCGTGGATTGGCGCAATTCATCTGGCGCGCCGCAAGGTAAAGGCGGCACCGATTACAGCCGTTTCCCGGATCATGCCTATTACCTTGATGTTAGTGATATTTCCCGCGCGGGTGATAGTCCATTGCTGGAGTTGCCGATGAGCATTCAGTACCGCTATGGCGCTTTCACTAATCAGCTAAAAAAAGCGTGGAATGACATGCGCGGCAAGAAGCGCGGTCCATCTGTTAATTGGCTACGTCCGGTGGGGGGCAATGTGCAGCAGATGAAACAGGTGGTTGAGCAAACACTTAGCCAGGGAAATGATTACGTTGAGTTCATGCTGCATTCATCAGAATTTATGCCCGATGGCAGCCCCACGTTTAAAAATGAGGCTGATATTGAGCACCTTTACGATGATTTAGAGCAGCTATTTAGCTGGTTACAACCACGTACTCAGGGCATGACGCTAACAGAATACGCGCTTTTAAAGAAAAGTTACCAGTCACGCTAAATTACGGTACGTTATAAAACTATACGGTGATTTCTTTAATCATTGTTGCGACATCTATGGCTTGAATATCCGCCATGCTGTGGCCTTCTGCAGGGCGCAGCACGTACTGATTCTCGCCATAGCCACCAATTAGACCGGGATCGGTTGGGCCGTACAGCGTGATATTCGGACGATCCAGCGCCGCCGTCAGATGACTTAAACCGGTATCTACCGACACCACCGCGCGCGCGCCAGCTAATTCTTGCGCTACCTGCTCCAGCGTTAACTTAGGCAATACCTCAACATGGTCGAAGCCTTCGGCCAGACGCTGTGCGCGTTGATGTTCATGCTCTGCGCCCCACGGCAATTTCACGCGTAATCCTGTTGGCTGCACCAACTCAATCAGCGCACGCCAATGTGATTCCGGCCAGTGTTTGTTATCTCGCGTGGTGGCGTGCAGAAACACCAAATAAGGCTGTGCATCGTTAGGTAGCGTAGAGCGGAAATGGCCGGCAATCGCATAGTCGCCCTGCGTTGCAGGTTTTTCATAGCCGAGGCTTTTGGCAAACAGCTCGCGCGTGCGTTCTACGGCATGCTGTTGCTTGTTGATTTCATGGCGTTTGTCATACCACCAGCTGGCGAAAGGTTCGCGTGCGCTGCGGCTGTCCTGCCCGTGCTTCTCGCCTTTTGCCAGGCGCGTCACCAGCGCGGCGCTTTTGATCAAACCTTGCGCATCCAGCACTACATCATACTGACGCGATTGCAGCTCACGCTTAAATTGCACACGCTCTTCACGCTGCTGACTACCGAACCAGTGCTTGCGCCAGCGGCGAATCGCCACCGGCATTACTTTATCCACCGCCGGATGCCAGGCGGGGATTTGAGCGAAGTTTTCTTCAACCACCCAATCAAACTTGATGCCAGGAATCGCCTGCATCGCATCCGTGAGCGCTGGCAAGGTATGCAGCACGTCTCCCATCGAGGAGGTTTTAACAATCAAAACGTGCATCTTTACTCCTGCACCGGATGCAACAGCGCGCTCAGTTCCTGATGGACGCGCGCTGGCTGAATATCAATCAGGCTCTGGTGATAACCTTGTTCGGCATCACCTTTGCGGACTTTGTGATAGCCGGTGATCAAACGAATAATGCGCGCCTGCTGAGACAACGGCGGAGTGAAGTCCGGGCTGCTTGGGCCATACAGCGCCACCAGCGGACGATTAAGCGCCGCAGCGATATGCATCAGGCCGGAATCGTTACTGACCACCGCCGCACAGTTCGCCAGCAGAATCACGGCTTGCTCAAGTTGCGTTTCACCCGCCAGATTTTTACAGTGCGCACGCGCCGCTTCTGACAGCGTCTGCACAATGGTGTCGCCGGTTTCACGATCTTTCGCCGAACCGAACAGCACCACCTGATAACCTTCGCCAATCAGCTGCTCTGCCAGCGCGGCATAATGATAATGCGGCCAGCGCTTCGCCGGGCCAAACTCTGCGCCCGGACAAAACCCAATCACCGGACGTTCGGCGGACAGCGCAAACTGCGCCGCCGTCATCCGCTTTTCATCGTCATCGACACGTAATTGCGGCCACAGCAACGGCTGCGGCAGCTGCTGCGCGGAAGCAACCGGTTTGTCATAGCCGAGCGCCACATAGCGCTCAACCATCAACGGAAAGGCCGCTTTGTCCAGCACGCGGACATCATTCAATACGCCATAGCGCATCTCGCCGCGCCAGCCGGTGCGACGTTTGATCCCGGCGAAAAACGGCACCAGCGCAGATTTAAAGGAGTTCGGCAGCACATAGGCGCGGTCATAGCCACTGGCCTGCAGGGTTTTCCCCAAACGACGACGCTCGCCCAGCGCCAATGCGCCGTGGCCGAGCGGCATCGCCAGCGCCTGATTCACTTCCGGCATACGCGACAACAATGGGCGGCACCAGGCCGGCGCCATCACGTCGATCACCGCTTCAGGATGCTCAGCCTTGAGCGTGCGATAGAGACTTTGCGACATCATCATATCGCCGACCCATGATGGGCCAATAACCAGAATTTTCATCGCTGCTGCCGGTTTCCTTATGCGTTACGGTTCAACCAGGCCATGTATTCGCCCACGCCTTGCGCGACGGTTTTGAACGGCTTGTCGTAACCGGCTGCACGCAGGTTAGTGAGATCGGCTTGAGTAAACGCCTGATAACGGCCTTTCAGCTTATCCGGGAACGGAATGTATTCAATCTGGCCTTTCTGATGGAAATTCAGCACCGCATCCGCCACTTCCTGGAAAGATTCAGCACGGCCAGTTCCGCAGTTGTAGATACCGGAAACACCGTTTTCCCAGCACCACAGATTTACCGCAACCACGTCATTAACGTGGATGAAGTCGCGGCGGAAATCGTCGCTGCCTTCAAACAGTTTCGGATTTTCACCATTGCTGATCTGCGTGTTGAGGTGGAACGCGACGCTCGCCATGCCGCCTTTGTGGCCTTCACGCGGACCGTACACGTTGAAGTAGCGGAAGCCGCATACCGGTGATTCGGCTTCTGGCAGAATCTGGCGCACATAGTGATCGAACAGCATTTTAGAGTAGCCGTAGACGTTCAGCGGCTGCTCGTACTGGCGCTCTTCGATGAAGTTCTCATTGCGTCCGCCGTAAGTGGCAGCAGAAGAGGCGTAAAGGAACGGAATTTCACGCTCGAGGCAGAAGTGCAGCAGATCTTTCGAGTACTGATAGTTGTTATCCATCATGTACTTGCCATCCCACTCGGTGGTTGCGGAACAGGCGCCTTCATGGAAAACGGCTTCGATGGGGCCGAGATCTTCGCCAGACATGATGTAGCTGAGGAATTCCTCTTTATCCATGTAATCGGCGATGTCGAGATCCGCCAGATTCACGAACTTGGTGCCATCCTTCAGATTATCCACCACCAAAATGTCGGTCAGACCACGGTCGTTCAGCGCTTTAACAATGTTGCTGCCAATCATGCCAGCGCCACCGGTTACGATAATCATATGCTTTGCCTTTAAAGAGTTGGGGGGAAACAGGAGGTTTCACCCACGAATGCCTATCATCATAACATTTCAGCCAGACGCAGGCAGCCAGATGACTCCGTATGCGCTGCACAAATCCTGTTCGCAGCGTGAACTATGCTGCAAAACCGAGATATTGATGGCTGAAATATCGTCTATTCGCTTTTCGATCAGTAATATGTGCCAAAATTTTGCTATCTGAGGAGCAGAATCATGTCCAGTCAGTTTTATTCGCAAATTCGTCAACAGCTTGAGACAACACGTCAGGACGGATTGTTCAAACAAGAACGCACCATCACGTCGGCGCAGCAGGCAGAAATCAACGTTGCCAACAGCCCACCTGTCATCAACTTCTGCGCCAATAACTATTTGGGTTTAGCCAATCATCCGGCATTGATCCAGGCGGCGAAAGACGGCATGGATTCGCACGGTTTTGGCATGGCGTCGGTGCGCTTTATCTGCGGCACGCAGGACATCCACCAGCAGCTGGAACACAAGCTGGCTGAGTTCCTCGGCATGGAAGAGGCGATTCTGTTCTCGTCCTGCTTTGATGCCAACGGCGGCCTGTTTGAAACGCTGCTCAGCGCCGAAGACGCGATTATTTCAGACGCCCTCAATCACGCATCGATCATTGATGGTGTGCGTCTGTGTAAAGCGCAGCGCTATCGTTACGCCAATAATGACATGAGTGAGCTGCGTGCGCGTTTACAGGAAGCACGCGACAAAGGCGTGCGCCACATCCTGATTGCCACCGATGGCGTGTTCTCGATGGATGGCGTGATTGCCAATCTGCAGGGCATTTGCGATCTGGCCGATGAGTTCGATGCGCTGGTGATGGTCGATGATTCCCATGCGGTGGGCTTTGTGGGTTCTGCCGGACGCGGCACGCACGAATATTGCGGCGTGATGGATCGCGTCGACATTCTGACCGGCACGCTGGGTAAAGCGCTGGGTGGCGCATCGGGCGGCTACGTGGCGGCGAAAAGAGAAGTGGTTGAGTGGCTGCGTCAGCGCTCGCGTCCGTATCTGTTCTCCAACTCGCTGGCGCCTGCGATTGTGGCTGCCTCGCTGCGCGTGCTGGAGCTGCTGAGTGAAGGCGACGGTTTACGTCAGCGTTTGTGGGAAAACGCCCGCTTCTTCCGTGAACAGATGACGGCCGCAGGCTTCACGCTGGCCGGCGCCGATCACGCCATCATCCCGGTGATGCTGGGCGATGCCAAAGTGGCGCAGCAATTTGCCAGCCTGTTGCAGCAGGAAGGAATCTACGTCACAGGTTTCTTCTATCCGGTGGTACCGCAAGGTCAGGCACGTATCCGCACGCAGATCTCTGCCGGACATACGCAGGCGCAGCTGGAGCACGCCGTGGCAGCCTTCACCCGCATTGGTCAACAGCTGGGCGTTATCTCAGGAGCAGGGAAATGAAAGCACTCGCCAAATTAAAAGCCGAAGAAGGCATTTGGATGGTCAAGGACGCGCCAATACCTGAACCCGGCCATAACGACCTGCTGATTAAGATTCGCAAAACCGCTATCTGCGGCACCGACGTGCACATCTACAACTGGGATGATTGGTCGCGCAAAACCATTCCGGTGCCGATGATCACCGGCCACGAATATGTGGGTGAAGTGGTGGGAATGGGCCAGGAAGTTAAGGGCTTTGCCGTTGGCGATCGTGTTTCCGGTGAAGGCCACATCACCTGCGGCCATTGCCGCAACTGCCGCGCTGGACGCACGCATCTGTGCCGCAACACGGTAGGCGTTGGCGTCAATCGTCAGGGCTGCTTTGCCGAATATCTGGTGATTCCGGCGTTTAATGCCTTCAAAATTCCCGACAACATTTCTGACGAACTGGCGGCGATTTTCGATCCCTTTGGCAATGCGGTGCACACTGCGCTGTCGTTCGATCTGGTGGGCGAAGATGTGCTGATCTCCGGTGCCGGGCCGATTGGCATCATGGCGGCGGCGGTGTGTAAGCACGTCGGCGCACGCCATGTGGTGATCACCGATATCAACGACTATCGCCTCGATCTGGCGCGCAAAATGGGTGTAACGCGCGCCGTCAACGTAGCGCAGGAAAACCTGCGTGACGTGATGGCCGAACTCGGCATGACCGAAGGTTTTGATGTCGGTCTGGAGATGTCTGGTGCGCCACCGGCGTTCCGCACCCTGCTGGAGGTGATGAACCACGGCGGCCGCATCGCGCTACTGGGCATTCCGCCGGGCGAGATGTCCATCGACTGGAATCAGGTGATCTTTAAAGGCTTGTTCATCAAAGGCATCTACGGCCGCGAGATGTTCGAAACCTGGTACAAGATGGCGGCGCTAATTCAGTCCGGCCTCGATCTCACGCCCATCATTACTCATCGCTATCACATCGATGAGTTCCAGCAGGGCTTTGATGAGATGCGCTCGGGAAGATCCGGCAAAGTGGTGTTGAGCTGGGATTAATTCATCCTCCGGCCTGGTGGCCGGAGAGTTTCAGGATTGTTTCTTTTCATCATCCGTCAGATAGCGTACTTTGCGCGTGTAATCCTGGCCTTTAAAGGTGAGTGGCTGAGTGGGATCATTCAAATACTTTTGCCATTCACTCAAGGGAAAGCCACCGTGCGCGCCAATGACGTCTGCCGGAATGGTTGCTGAGCTACCGCCAATCTTTTTGGAAACCGGCCAGTTTGCCCATTCTCCTAAATTGACGGTGCGAAGATCCAACATATCCAACAAAGCGGCGAGGGGAAGCTGATCCGTCGGCGGTTGGCTGTCATTCATTAATTCCCAGGTATCCTGAAAGAGCGTTAACCAGAGTGGACAAATACGTTTCCAGGTTTGTCGGGTTGCCGCCAGGTACGCACCATTAACGTGATCTTCAAAATAAGGTCTTATTGATGGCCGGTAATAGGCGGGAATGGCCTGGGCTTCCGCGCCCTCTAGCTTGGCGATCATTTTCCCGTTACGGAAACTGGAGTAAAGGTGGCCTGGATGCATACGAATATCAGGCGATTTAAGCAAATTAAGATCCGAATCAATCATTAAAATACCGTCGCCTTTGGCTTGTAAAGGCGCCTGAATTTTAATTAGTCGACTGCGATAGATTTGCTTATAGCGATAGCTTTCCTCGCGATGCGGAACATTGAGCGTTACCACGCGACAATTATGTGGAAGTTTGCCAAAAGCCTGCTCAGATTGGTCGCTCACGATAACAATCTCTTCCATTTCCGGCGCAAACCGACGAGCAAACTCAGCGCTTAATAACGCTTCTTCAACATAATCCGCGCCAGTACAAGGTATAACAACCGAGGTAACCGTAACGTCGCCTTGCGTATTGCTTTGCGCATAAGGAATATTATGACGTGCACGAATATGCCGACGATTTTTGTTCAAAAAATCAAACATGAGTTTTCCTTTTAATACTTTTATCCAATATTGTCTCTACCCCGGCCACATAGTTTTCAATGGCGTAGCATTCGCGTACACGTTCTTCGGCGGTGTTAATGAGACGCTGGCGTAAACTTGCGTCTTGCCATAATACGGCAAGATGCGCACTTAATTGTTTAATATCGCCGTATTCAAATAATAATCCGGTTTCGTTGTGGCTAATTAGTTCTGCCGTTCCAACTACGTTCGAACCAATCACGGCCGTTTTCACCAGCATGGCTTCCAACACGACGCGCGGTAGGCCTTCACTACTTGAAGCGAGAATAAAAGTGTCAAACGCCGCGAGGTAATCCATAGGGTTATTTTGAAAGCCAGTAAACACAATATTCGACGCAATGTTCTCTTTGCGCGCCAGCAAAACCAAATTCTCCTGTTCCGGCCCGGCACCCACCACCACCATTTTCCAGTTGGCTTCGGGATGTATGCGTTTGAATTGGCCCAGCGCCTGGAAGATATGATGGTTCGCTTTACGCGTAATAAGAGAGCCGATGGAGCCAAAAATAAAAGTATCAGGCGAGTAAGCAAAGCGCTCGCGCACTTCCTCGCGATCCGGTAAGGCCTGATGGATATCAATAGCATTTGAAACGGTGAAGCAACGCTGCGCATCAATGCCGCTTTGGCGCAAAGTCTGATTTACGCCATGCGAAACCGCAATAACGGCATCAACGCGTTTATTAACCATGTCCACTAACACTGAATTTAACTGTGGCTCAATGCGGCAATGTTGAATCAGTGCAACCTGCAAATCCTCAACCGCGCGATAGCCTTCAACATTTGTGCTCGGTTGATTATTCATATACAGCGCGTCATATTGCCCAGCTTGCAAAAGAGATGAAATCTGTTGGGCGTTTGGCAACACACGCCATTTTTCATCGACCCGATCAATCATCTGTTTTTTCAACGAACGGTTAAAAATGAACAGCGTTCGCAACAATTCTTTAGCGATTTTCGCCCATTTCGGCTGACGACGCTGGGCGATAAATACCACCGGAATACCTATCGAATTTAAGATTGACTCAATGGTTTCACTGTTACCGCGCGAATAGTTGTTGTAGAAACAGCAGGTAATATCGAACCTCTGCCGATCAATGCGCTTGAGCAATTCGAGCATACTGTTGGTACCGCCGCCCCATTCGCGGCCGGTATCCAACAGCAGAATTTTTCTTCTCATTGAATTTCTTTTCCCGAGCTCAGAAGAGCTGCCTTATTGACTGAACCAATAGACTTTGCGCAATGCTTTCACTGATCAACTCAACGGCGTGGCTCTGCGGCACTGGCGCCAACGGTTTGTTCGGTTTACATACGCCTGGCGCGCGGAAGCGTTGAGGCTGCGTTTTGGATGGCGGCGGAGTCGTGCCCTGATGCAGCGGCTCATTCAGTAACTGGCTTGGCCGCACTAACGTGATATCGGCGGGTAATGTCGGCAGCATCTGCTGCAGGACGCGCACCGTCGTGGGATGCGGATGGCCAATGGCGATGGCATAACCATCGCGCTGCGCCAGTTTCACCGCGCGGGTAAACTGTATGCGAATTGAAGCTTCATCCTGGCTATCGTCAAGGAATACGCGACGTTTGAGTACCTTAACGTTAGTGCCTTGCGCGGCCGGGATCGACTGACTGTTGCCAATCGTCATGCTATCGAGAAAGTAGTAGTTGTAGTGATTGAGCACCTGCATCACTTTCTGCATGCCGGGCAGGCTGGATGTCATTTTGCTGCCCATATGGTTATTCAGGCCGACGGCGTAAGGCACTTTGTCACTGGCTTCGCGAATAATCCGCTCGATTTCCGTGCTGCTCATCTCTGGCGTTAGCGTGTCTTTCTCCAGCGGCTGTTTGCTGAGTGGTGCCATCGGCAGGTGAATCAGCACTTCGCGACCGCCCTGATGCGCTTTCGTCGCCATCTCACGCGCATGTGGCGCATTCGGCAGGACCGCAACGGAAATCGCAGTAGGCATCTGCAGCACTTTATTCTCTTCTTTTGGCCGATAACCGAAGTCGTCGATCACGATGGAGAGTTTTCCCGCATGGGCGGAAAGTGATAGAAACAGGCCGCACAGGGCGGCCGAGAGCTTAGAGGGTTGAAACAAAACTTATCTTCCTAACCACGGTAGTGGATTGACGGCCTGTCCCTGGCGTCGGATTTCAAAGTAGAGCGAAGGCGTGCCGCGGCCGCCGCTGGTGCCCACAAGGGCGATAGGCTGTCCTGCCTTCACCTGAGCACCCACGCTCACCAGTGCGCTTTGGTTGTAGCCATAAAGGCTCATATCACCTTTACCGTGTTCCAGAACCACAACCAGACCATAGCCTTGTAGCCAGTCGGCCATCAGTACGCGTCCATCTGCGATAGCTTTCACTTCGGTGCCTTCTGGCGCATCGACCACCAGACCTTTCCAGCGTAATTCGCCCTGCATCGATTCACCGAAGCGATGTTCAATGCGTCCACGTACCGGCCAAACCGCTTGCCCGCCGGGCTTGCCTAATCCGCCGGTACGCGCCATTAGCTCGCGCTCACTCTGCGTTGGCTGATAGCTTGATCCTTTGGCTTTCGCCTGTGCCTGACGTTGACGTACTTTTTCCGCCTCGCGCGCTTCCCGTTCGGCACGTTCACGCGCTTCACGCTCAGCCTTGGCGATTTTGCTCTGCAATCGGCTTTCGTTCTCACGCATCTCAACCAGGTCAGCCTGATCTTTCTCCAGCGAGCTTTCCAGTGCGGTTAGCGTTTTCTTACGCGCCGCGCTAGCTGCTTCCAGCTTGTTTTGCTGCGTCTGCTGCTGAGCTAACAACGATTTTTGCTGATCCTGTTTACCCTGCAATGATTGGCGCTGTTCCGCTAATTGCTGTTGGGTTTGCTTGAGATCGTCGATGTTTTTCTGGCGTGCGGCGTTGAGATAGCCGAAATAGGCAAGAATACGCTCACTGCGCTGGGCTTCTTCGCCACCAAGCAGCAACTGTAGACCATTATGCTGTCCCTGACGAAAGGCGGCATCAAGCTGTTGTGCCAGCAGTTTTTCCTGCTGCGCTTGCTGCTTTTCCAGCCGCGAAATAGAGGAGGTGACCTGCGCGATTTCACCTTCGAGCGTGCTGAGGCTGTTACGCGTTTCGCGCAGCTGACGGCTGGCCTGCGCAATCACTTTTTCCTGACTCTGCAGTTGATCCAACAGCTTACTGCGCTGCACTTTCTGTGCTTTAACGCTTTTCTCTTTCTCGGCGATATCCTGCTGAATGGACTTCAACTGCGTTTTACTGTCATCCGCACTGCGAGCGGCAGCAGGAAGTAATAATGTGCCCGCCAGAAGCAGACTCAGGGAGATTTCGGACCAGCGAAATGACAACGGAAGCGCAGTGCCGTTGTGACGGGTCCTTGTGTGTGTAACGGTCGCTTTTCCCTTCATAGTCGATAATTATTCCACGATGAACAGCCGCTTACCAGTTAGCCCGGCCGGGTTTTACTTTGCTAAAAATGTCTGTACCGAGCTTACCGGCATAAACTTTGTCTTAATTTTGGGATTAGAACACTTTTTTTGGAAAATGACGCACAAATCGTAACTCTGTCCCCTTAGCGACTGTACATGCGAAGTGGCGCAGGTATACTCAGAACCCTTGTTTTAGCTTATCAGCCCGGTTTGGAGTCGTTACCCCTCATGCAAGAAATTATGCAGTTTGCAAGCAATCACCCCATCCTCAGTCTGGCATGGGTCGCTTTACTCGTTCTCGTGATTGTGACCACCGTTAAAGGTATGTTCTCTAAAGTAAAAACCATCAGCCGTGGTGAAGCTACCCACCTGATTAACAAAGAGGGCGCGGTGGTGGTAGACGTTCGTTCACGTGACGATTACCGCAAAGGACACATTTCTGGGGCTATCAACGTAGCGGCAGCAGACATTAAAAAAGAGAGCTTTGGTGAGCTGGAAAAGCACAAGTCACAGCACATAATTGTAGTTTGCGCGACCGGTCAAAGTGCGGGTGAATCTGCAGCGAAATTGAGCGCAGCGGGTTTTGAAAAAGTCTCCGTACTGAAAGATGGCGTGAGCGGCTGGAGTGGTGAAAATCTGCCACTGGTGCGCGGTAAATAATTTCTCAGAGGTAACCGTATGGCGAATGTAGAGATCTACACCAAAGTCACTTGTCCTTATTGCCACCGTGCAAAGGCGTTGTTGGATCAGAAAGGCGTGTCGTTCCAGGAGATTCCCATTGACGGGAACGCGGCGAAACGTGAAGAGATGATTCAACGCAGCGGCCGCACTACGGTGCCACAGATTTTTATTGATGCGCAGCACATTGGCGGCTGTGACGATCTTTACGCGCTGGATGGGCGTCAGGGACTTGATCCTTTACTCCAGGCATAACTTTTCGGTCAGACAATTTTAACTCACAGGATTTAGTCACATGTCAGAGCAAAGCAGCAGCGAAATGCAGTTCCAGATTCAACGTGTTTACACCAAAGATGTTTCTTACGAAGCGCCAAACGCACCGCAGGTTTTCCAGAAAGAGTGGGAACCGGAAGTGAAGCTGGATCTGGACACCGCCTCTTCTCAGTTAGCTGATGGCGTTTTTGAAGTCGTTCTGCGCGTTACCGTAACGGCAACCGTTGGCGAAGAGACCGCATTCCTGTGCGAAGTACAGCAGGCGGGTATTTTCACCATTAGCGGTATCGAAGGCACGCAGATGGCACATTGCCTCGGTGCGTACTGCCCGAACATTCTGTTCCCGTATGCACGCGAATGTGTAACCAGCCTTGTGTCTCGTGGTACTTTCCCGCAGCTCAACCTGGCGCCAGTGAACTTTGATGCGCTGTTCATGAACTATCTGCAGCAGCAAGGTGAAGGCGAAACGCCACATCAGGATGCCTGATGACTACACTCAACGCTTCAATTAGCGTCATCGGTGCCGGCTCGTACGGCACCGCATTGGCCATCACGCTGGCCCGCAACGGCCATCCGGTTCTGCTCTGGGGCCACAATCCTCAAAGCGTGGCGCAGCTGCAAGCTGACCGCTGCAATGCCGCATTCCTGCCCGATGTTCCTTTCCCTGATAATCTCGTTCCTGAAGCCGATCTGGCAACCGTGGTTAACGCCAGTCGCGATCTGCTGGTCGTGGTGCCGAGCCATGTATTTGGCGACGTGCTGACGCAGCTTAAACCGCATTTGCGTGCCGATTCACGGATTGTCTGGGCGACTAAAGGACTGGAAAAAGAGACCGGCCGTTTGCTGCAGGATGTGGCGCGTGAAATCCTCGGCGATGCGATTCCGCTCGCGGTGATTTCCGGCCCCACCTTTGCAAAAGAGCTGGCAGCCGGCATGCCAACGGCCATCGCACTGGCATCGACCGATGCGGAGTTTGCTGAAGACCTGCAGCAGAAGCTGCACTGTGGTAAAAGTTTCCGCGTCTATAACAATCAGGATTTCATCGGCGTGCAGTTAGGCGGCGCGGTTAAGAACGTGATTGCGATTGGTGCGGGGATTTCTGACGGCATCGGCTTTGGTGCCAACGCGCGTACTGCCTTAATCACCCGTGGCCTGACTGAAATGAGCCGTCTCGGCGCAGCGCTGGGTGCCGATGCCACCACCTTTATGGGCATGGCCGGTTTAGGCGATCTGGTGCTGACCTGTACCGATAATCAGTCGCGTAACCGTCGTTTCGGCATGATGCTGGGGCAAGGCGAGAGCGTAGACGATGCGCAACGCATTATCGGACAAGTTGTAGAAGGCTACAGAAACACTAAAGAAGTCAAAGCATTGGCCGCTCGCGTCGGCGTAGAAATGCCGATTACCGAGCAGATTTATCAGGTGCTCTATTGCGGAAAATCAGCGCGAGAGGCAGCATTGACCTTACTTGGCCGTGCAAGGAAGGACGAAAACAGCCAAAGCTGAAGCAGGATGCGCCAGCGTCACCACCTGTAGCGCCCCATCAGGCGCTTTTTTTATCGGGAGCAAACAGCAATGTCGTCTGAAGAGTTAGAACTGGTCTGGAACCATATCAAAGCCGAAGCCAGAGCCCTGGCCGACTGTGAACCGATGCTGGCCAGCTTTTACCATGCGACACTGCTCAAACACGAAAACCTTGGCAGCGCGCTCAGTTACATGCTCGCTAACAAGCTGGCGAACCCGATCATGCCCGCTATCGCTATTCGCGAAATCGTGGAAGAAGCCTATCGTGAAGACCCAGAGATGATTGTCTCCGCGGCCTACGATATTCAGGCTGTGCGTCAGCGCGATCCCGCTGTTGATAAATACTCCACGCCGCTGCTCTATCTCAAAGGTTTCCACGCCTTACAGGCCTATCGCATTGGTAACTGGTTATGGAGAGAAGGTCGCCGCGCACTGGCTGTCTATCTGCAGAACGAAATCTCCGTCTCATTTGCCGTGGATATTCACCCGGCGGCACGCATTGGTCGCGGCATCATGCTTGATCATGCTACCGGCATTGTCATCGGCGAAACGGCAATCATTGAAAATGATGTTTCAATTCTGCAATCGGTGACGCTCGGCGGTACTGGTAAAACCAGCGGCGATCGCCATCCGAAGATCCGTGAAGGTGTGATGATTGGCGCCGGCGCCAAGATTCTGGGCAACATTGAAGTGGGGCGCGGCGCAAAAATCGGAGCCGGTTCAGTTGTCCTGCAGCCTGTACCGCCGCATACCACGGCGGCCGGCGTACCAGCGCGCATTGTCGGTAAACCGACCAGCGATAAACCGTCGATGGATATGGATCAGCACTTCAACGGCGCAGGCTTTGAGTACGGTGACGGCATCTAGCCTTTGATCAGTGCGCCAGCATAATCGAGTTGGCGCCACGCTTCATACACCACCACTGATACTGCATTAGACAGGTTCATGCTGCGGCTCTCCGCCATCATCGGAATGCGGATTTTCTGCTCAGCGGGTAGCGCGTTGAGAATTTCTGCGGGTAAACCGCGACTCTCCGGACCAAACACCAAATAATCACCCTTCTGATAGCTCACCGCGCTGTGCGCCGGCGTTCCTTTGGTGGTGAGGGCGAACATGCGCTGTGGCGTTTCTGTTGCCAGAAACTCTGCGTAATTGGCGTGTTTTTTTAAGGCGGTATATTCGTGGTAATCCAGCCCGGCGCGGCGCAGGCGCTTGTCATCCCAGGCAAAGCCCAGCGGTTCAATCAGGTGTAACTGGAAACCGGTATTTGCGCACAAGCGAATGATGTTGCCGGTATTTGGCGGAATTTCAGGTTCAAATAAGACAATGTTTAGCATAAGGCCCCCAGAAACGAGGGCCGAAGCATAACAAATTATTGACGGGCGGAGTACAGCGGCAGCCACAGCGTGAGGCGTAAACCGCCGAGCGGGCTGTCATCCGCTTTAACCCAGCCGCGATGCTGCTGGATGGCGGTTTCGACAATCGCCAGGCCCAATCCGGTGCCGCCTGACTCACGATCGCGCGCCTCATCGGTGCGGTAGAACGGACGGAAAATCTGCTCGCGATCTTCTGGGCTGACTCCTGGACCATCATCATCGACATGAATGGTGATGCCCGCAATATCCACCGAGAAGCTGACGCTGATGTGCGAATTCGAATAGCGCAGCGCATTACGCACGATATTCTCCAGCGCACTCTCCAGCGCATGGGGATTACCGTACAGCGGCCACGGGCCAGGCGGATAGGGCACTTCCATCAGTTTGCCCATCTGCTCGGCTTCAAATTTGGCATCTTCCAGCACGCCATTCCACAGCTGATTGGCCTTCATCGCTTCGCTAACCAACGCGTTATTGTGCTGAGTGCGTGACAGGACCAGCAGATCGTTAATCATGCCATCAAGACGCTGCGCTTCCGTTTCAATGCGCTGCAGCTCTTTGCCTTCACCGTTACGGCGACGCAGGAGCGCGGTTGCCAGCTGCAAGCGAGTTAACGGCGTACGCAATTCATGGCTGATATCGGACAGCAGACGCTGTTGCGCCGTCATCATGCGTTCGAGCGCGCTCACCATTTGGTTGAAACTGGAACCCGCAGCCAGAAACTCTTGCGGCCCCGATTCCAGTTCCGGATGCTGGCGCAAATTGCCGCTTGCCACTTCATCCGCCGCATATTTAAGTTTGCGCGCGGGGCGTGCCAGGCTCCACGCCAGCCACAGCAGCAGCGGCGAGCTGATCAGCATCGTGACAATCAGCAGCAGTAGCGGGCGGTCAAACAGCAGATTAACGAAATCGAGCTGCGAGCTGGTGGCAGGACGAATCAGGTAAAGCTGATAGTTGTCTTCGCCATCGCGGACCGCGAAAGGTCCAACCATCTCCACGCGACCATACTTTTTCTTTTGTGGGTGGTCGGCGTTATCCGACTGCCCAATAAAGTTGCGGATGATCTGCATTTCATTGTGCTGCGCGCCAATCACCCGGCCTTCGCTGGTTACTAATAATAAACGCTGACCGGGCGGCGCCCATTTGTCGATAGAGCGGAAAAGGCGACGCCACCACATTAAGTCGTTCGGCGGATCCTGAGACAGCTCCGCTTCAACGTGCTGTTCAATCATGGTGCCCTGACGTTGCTCGCTTTCCAGTAACGCAGTCATCTGGCGCGAATCGAGTTTAGGCACCATGAGAACCAGCATCAACACCAACGCTAGCGTGAGCCAGAAGATGGCGAAGATGCGGGTGGTTAAACTTCCAATCATGATGCCGAAACCATCAGATAGCCGCGTCCGCGTAGGGTTTTAAACCACGGATGACCATCACGACGTTCCGGCAATTTACGACGCAGGTTAGAAATGTGCATATCGATAGCGCGGTCAAACGGTGTCAGACGTTTGCCCAACACTTCCTGACTAAGGTGCTCACGCGATACCACCTGACCCAGATGCTGTGCCAGCAAATAGAGTAGGGTGAACTCGGTGCCGGTGAGATCCAAAGTTTCGCTGTCGAAGCTGGCTTCCTGACGACCCGGATTCAGGCGCAGGCAGTCGACTTCCAGCGTTGGTGAGCTGTTATCGTGCTGCTGTTGCTGCTCGCTCCAGTTTGAACGGCGCAAAATGGCACGAATACGCGCTACCAGTTCACGATCGTTAAACGGTTTAGGCAGATAGTCATCTGCACCCAGTTCAAGACCCAGAACACGGTCCAGTTCGCTGCCACGTGCAGTCAGCATAATGACCGGAGTTTGGTGCTGTTGGCGTAGTTCTTTCAAAGTGTCGATACCGTTCTTCTTCGGCATCATCACATCAAGCAATAGCAAGTCCACGGTGTTGTCTAGCAGGTTAAGCGCCTGCTCACCATCGCTTGCCACAACGACTTCAAAACCTTCCATCTCAAGCAGTTCTTTAAGCAGCGAAGTTAATTCGCGGTCGTCATCAACCAACAGGATTTTATTCATTTTTTATTGCCCTCCGCAGGCAAAATACCGTGTTCCTTGACTTGCAATCCAACGCTTTACGTAGTTTTACACCCCCTGACGGATGTTTGCAGCCACCGCCGTACACTGGCTCTCGTTGAATCGCAAAACGGAACGAACTGGGAGTTAACGATGCGCTACTTAACCGCCGTCGTCATTGCCTCAGCGATGGTTCTCAGTCACGCCAGCGCCGAAGCAGCAGACACGACGACGATTGACGAGATGCATCCGAACAGCGGATTGACGACAGGCAGTATGACGCAAAATCCGCAAAGCTACATGTTCGATGGCATTGAGCTGACTGAACAACAGCGGCAACAGATGCGAGACCTGATGCAGCAAGCGCGACACGAACGCCCAACAATCAGCGTTCAAGATATAGAAACTATGCATGACCTTGTCATTGCAGACAAATTTAACGAATCGGCTATCCGACAGCAGGCAGAAAAACAAGCCCGCGCAGCGGTAGAGCAGCAAGTCGAGATGGCTCGGGTTCGTAATCAGATGTACCACCTGCTAACGCCTGCACAGCAAGCGACATTGCAGAAAAATTATGAGCGACGATTAGCTGAAGTTTGTCGGCTCTCAGGATTGCAGCCATCATCACCGCTGCAAGCAGTGAGTAGTACCAGCAGTAACCAGTAACATAGTATCCCTGTTTTCCTTGCCATAGACACCATCCCTGTCTTCCCCCGCATGATGCGGGGGTTTTTTTTGCCTGTCATTTCTCTCTAACATCATTGCCTTAAAATTCAATCACGCAGCACACTTATGCCAATGATAAACTTTAGCAATCTTGAGACCTAAAGGCCGCACCTATGAAGCGTGCGACCCGGCGAGGCATAGCATGGATTCTTCCTATGCAAAGTTAGTTAATCGGGCGGCGCTGGCGGCGACTACGCTGGCGACGCTGCTGTTGATCGTGAAAATTTTCGCCTGGTGGCATACCGGTTCTGTCAGCATGTTGGCGGCGTTAGTGGATTCATTGGTGGATATCGCCGCTTCACTGACTAACTTGCTGGTAGTGCGCTATTCGCTGCAGCCAGCTGATGACGATCACACCTTCGGGCACGGTAAAGCCGAATCACTGGCCGCGCTGGCGCAAAGCATGTTTATCTCCGGCTCGGCGCTATTTCTGTTTCTCACCGGCATTCAGCATCTGGCCTCGCCCGAAACCTTACATGCTCCGCTGGTAGGCATTGTGGTGACGGTGATTGCGCTGTTTTCAACCCTGACGTTGGTTGCCTTCCAGCGCTGGGTGGTGCGACGCACGCGCAGCCAGGCGATTCGCGCAGACATGCTGCACTATCAATCTGATGTGGTGATGAACGGCGCAATATTGGTCGCCCTCGGTTTGAGCAGCTATGGTTTTGTACGGGCGGATGCTTTGTTCGCACTCGGCATCGGCGTTTATATTCTCTATAACGCCTTGCGGATGGGTTATGACGCGGTACAGGCGCTGTTGGATCGCGTACTGCCCGAGCATGAAACGCAGGAGATTATCAACGTGGTGACCAACTGGCCGGGCGTACGCGGCGCGCATGCATTACGCACGCGACAATCAGGCCCCACGCGTTTTATCCAGTTGCATCTGGAGATGGAAGATCAGTTGCCATTGGTGCAGGCGCATCAGGTGGCCGATCAAATTGAGCAGGCGTTACTCAAGAAGTTTCCCGGTTCCGACGTGATCATCCATCAAGATCCCTGCTCTGTTGTGCCGAGCAATCAACACGGATTTTTTCAAGGTTAGCGATTTAAAATCATGCAATTACACAAAAAAAGTGACGTAACGCTAACAACTCTGTAAAAAATTAGCGAAAACTTGTCTGACCTGAATCAATTCAGCATCAAGCGTTTGATATACTATTTTGCAACTATTAAGCCATGCGATCGCGAGCTGGTCCACGCCGGACACATGGCAGGAATAATCCTTAGTTTTTGAACAATCCAGAGGTTGTCATGATCAAAAAAATCGGAGTACTGACCAGCGGCGGCGACGCCCCAGGCATGAACGCAGCCATTCGCGGAGTTGTACGTTCCGCGCTGAGTGAAGGACTGGAAGTTTTTGGTATTTACGACGGCTATCTGGGATTGTACGAAGATCGCATGATCAACCTTGACCGCTACAGCGTGTCAGACATGATCAACCGCGGCGGCACCTTCCTCGGTTCCGCACGCTTCCCAGAATTCCGCAACGATGAAGTGCGCCAGACCGCGATTGATAACATGAAAAAGCGTGGTATTGATGCGCTGGTGGTTATCGGCGGTGATGGTTCCTACATGGGTGCCAAGCGCCTGACTGAAATGGGCTTCCCGTGCATCGGCCTGCCTGGCACCATTGATAACGACGTAGCAGGTACTGATTACACCATCGGTTACTTCACTGCGCTGGAAACCGTGGTTGAAGCGATTGACCGCCTGCGTGACACCTCATCTTCCCACCAGCGTATCTCCATCGTGGAAGTGATGGGCCGTTACTGCGGCGATTTAACCCTGGCGGCAGCGATTGCCGGTGGCTGCGAGTTCATCGTGCTGCCTGAAATCCCGTATACCCGCGAAGAGCTGGTTGCTGAAATCAAAGCCGGCATTGCCAAAGGTAAAAAGCACGCCATCGTGGCGATCACCGAGCACATCTGCGATATCGACGATCTGGCTCACTTCATTGAAGCTGAAACCAAACGCGAAACCCGCGCCACCGTTCTCGGTCACATTCAGCGTGGCGGCGCACCTTGTGCCTATGACCGCATTCTGGCCTCGCGCATGGGTTCCTACTCCATCGAGCTGCTGCTACAAGGCTACGGCGGCCGCTGCGTCGGTATTCAGAACGAGAAGATGGTGCATCACGACATCATTGATGCGATTGAAAATATGAAGCGTCCATTCAAACGCGACTGGCTGGATACCGCGAAAAAACTCTACTGATTATTCAGCATCAAGGCGCGACGCGATTCGCGCCTTTTTTATGCCTGCTCATATTCCATGCGGTTATAACAGCTTATTTTTAATTCTTTAATCCGTGGATAAGTTTGTGTCAGTCTTGTTCTATAACGACCTCGGGAGAGCAAGCAATGAATAAGTGGAGTATTGGTGTCACCTTGTTACTGGCCTCAACCAGTGTTCTGGCAAAGGATATTCAGCTGTTAAACGTCTCTTACGATCCAACCCGTGAGCTGTACGAGCAGTACAACAAAGCGTTTAGCGCGCATTACAAGCAGGAAACCGGCGACAACGTGGTGATTCGCCAGTCGCACGGCGGTTCGGGTAAACAAGCGACCTCAGTGATCAATGGCATCCGTGCTGATGTGGTTACGCTGGCGCTGCAATCTGATGTCGATGCTATTGCTGACCGTGGTCGTATCAATAAAGACTGGATTAAACGCCTGCCGGACAACTCCGCACCCTACACCTCAACCATCGTGTTCCTGGTGCGCAAAGGTAACCCGAAAGGCATTCATGATTGGCCAGACCTGATCAAACCGGGCGTTTCCGTCATCACGCCAAACCCGAAAACGTCAGGCGGCGCACGCTGGAATTATCTGGCTGCATGGGGCTGGGCGCTGGATCAGAACAACGGCGATCAAGCCAAAGCGCTGGCTTACGTGAAATCGCTGTTTAAGAACGTAGAAGTGCAGGATTCCGGCGCACGTGGTGCCACTAACACCTTCGTAGAACGCGGCATTGGCGATGTGCTGATAGCGTGGGAAAACGAAGCCTATCTGGCGGTTAATAAGCTGGGTAAAGACAAGTTTGAGATCGTCACCCCGAGCGAATCGATTCTGGCGGAGCCAACGGTTTCGGTAGTGGATAAAGTGGTCGACGAGCAGGGCACCCGCAAAGTAGCCGAAGATTACCTCAAGTATCTCTACTCGCCGGAAGGTCAGACTATCGCGGCGGAAAATTTCTATCGTCCACGTGATAAAGCCGTTGCGGAGAAATTTGCCAATAAATTCGCCCCGGTAAAACTGTTCACTATCGACAACAAATTTGGTGGCTGGACGCAAGCCCAGAAAACCCACTTCGCCGATGGTGGCAGCTACGACCAGGTGATGAAGCCATAACGTACATCGTCAGGTCGCCATTTATGGCGACCTTTTTACATACCATTACGCCTCTTGCGTCGCCAACCGCCGACCGGCACGCTGGGCCACCAGCGGCAACAATGCCTGACGTACCAGATAGCCATCTGGATCCAGCCCCCAACCTAACGCAGCAGCGGCATCGACAATCGCTTTATCCCATTCCAGTTTTTTCCGTCCGTCACCCGCAGTGGTAATCACCACTTCACACGCATGATCGGGTGCCTGATAGCGACGCCAGCTGCCTGCCGGCACGGAAATCACCGAACGCTCCGGCGCGGTCATCGTCACTTCTTCACCATCACGATTGAAGGTCACAGTAAGCGTGCCCTTAAACACCATGAGTACTTGCACCTGTGCGCAGCGGTGCGTACCCATCTCGCCCGCTCGTGGCAAAGCCAGCCACTCTACCGAGAAGCCGTGTGGCGTGTTGATGGGTGGAGCGACCTGACGATCCTGATTGATGCCATAGCCGATGACGGGTGCCATACGCGCACCGTGACCCGGCAACATGGCATCCAGTAGCGCGTGATCGCTCCAGGCGCGCTGCTCACCGGTGACGGCAAACTGCGTCATCTGCTCGGGCGTAAAATGCTGTAACTGCGCCATCTCCACCTCGGGCAGCGGCGGCATACGCTCTGCAACCGGCGGGATCGCCGCGCCGGTTGAGGTATCGATCAGCATGTTATTGGGGCTGAGATAGAGTCCATATTCCGCCGCCGCCGACATCACATCGGGATGCCAGATAATGCCGCCGGTGTTATCGCCGCCCAGCACGGTAAATACCCAGCCATCGGTATCGGTAGCCGACACATTGGTGAAGCCACGGAAAATCCATGTTGGCAGGCTGACAATCGCCGGAGCGTCGAGCTCCAGCGACTCTTCGCCTTTATTCCCCCAGCGGAAACGCCAGCGGCCTTCATGGATCAGGAAGACTTCGGCAGTGAAATGCAGATGCAGATTATTGGTCACGCCTTTTGGCATCGCCGCCGCGCCAATATTAAAACCGTGCGCTTCAGGAATATTGATCACCTGCTCAGACGACTGCGTCACGCCCGGCCCGATAAACGAGTAATTCTGCTTGAGATGCGAACCCGGCAGTTTGCAGTCGATAAACGCCAGATTGCACGACACCATATCTTGCGGCGCGATCAGGCGCGCACGTGCTGCTGTAGCGGACAATGTTTGCTGTTTCATCTTCTTCTCCTCAATAACCCGAACCAGAACGAACAGGCAACGCCTCACCGCGCGCGGTGGCGACAGCGTGGCGTGCGGCATGCGTTAGCTGCATCACATCATTGGCGGGGGTCACCAACTGAAAGCCCTGTGCGATGCGCTGTGCGGCGGCTTCTCCGCTGGTACAAAAAATACCGGCCAGTTTGTGGCCGGCGCGGGTGCGGCTCAGCACCCGTTCAATGGCATTTAACATCTCAGGATGCTGCGATTCGGCGCTGGCCTGGCCGGTGAGCGTAAGAGACAGATCGTTGGGGCCGATAAACACGCCGTCCAATCCCTCGACGTCGAGAATGGCATCAAGATTGGCCAACCCCGCGCGTGTTTCAATCATCGCCAGCGTCAGAATTTGCTGGTTAGCATGCTGCGGATAATCTTTGCCGCCATACAGCAGCGCACGCGCTGGACCAAACGAGCGCGAACCTTGCGGCGCATAGCGGCAGGCATCGACAAACTGCTGCGCTTCGGCGGCATCGTTGATCATCGGGCAGATAATGCCGTAGGCGCCGGCATCCAGCATGCGCATAATCTGCGCCGGCTCGTTGTGCGAGACGCGCACCAGCGGCGTCGCGGGTGTGGAGGATAGTGCCTGCAACATGCTGAGCGCGGCGGCGAAATCGATCAGGCCATGTTGCAGGTCAACGGTGACGGCATCAAAGCCCTGATGTCCGGCAATCTCGGCGCTGTAGCTGCTGGGGATCGCCAGCCAGCCGTTAATAATCGGTTCACGGCGTTGTTTTAAAGGGTTGATACGCATAATTCACTCCTCTTAATCCAGGTTTGCAGCGCGCGGGCACAGGCTTGCGGCTGCTCCAGCAGCAGAAAGTGTCCGCACTGTTCAAGCGTGATGTGGCGTGCGGCGGGAGCCGCTTTGACAAGCAGGTGATGGTGTTCGGGGGTGCAGATGGCGTCGCTGTCGCCGTTGAGGATCAACAGCGGTGCCTGCAGCGCCAGTAAGGTATGCCGTAAATCGCGACGTTGTAGGGCGATGGCGGTCTGTTGACGAAAGCGCTCAACGCTGCTGCGTTCTGCCATCGTCACCAGCGCGCCAAGCAGCTCGCGATCCGCCAGCCGCGATGCATGGACATAGCGCGGCCAGAGTTGCTCAACCACCGATCGCATACCGTTTTTCGCAGCCCGATCAAGCAAGGCAATACGTCCCGCAGCGTTGACCGGCGCATCCGCCAACGGATTCACCGCCAGCAGCGCGAGGCCCGCGATGCGTTGCGCGGCTTGCGCCTGCATCTCCAGCGCCACCAGCGCACCCAGCGAGAATCCCACCAGTAAAAAGCGCGGCGGCAAGTCAGTCAGCAGTTGCGCCGCGAGCTGTTCGGCGCTGTCAGCACCGCTCATCTCGGGAATGATCATCGGCTGCTGCGGTAGATGGCGGCAAAGCGGTTGCCACAACGCGCCGTCGCACAAGGTACCGCCCAGTAACACCAAAGGCAGTGACATGATTAGCCCTCCGCCACAGGACGGGCATTCACCATCCGCATCACATGGCGCACCAGCAGCAGCGACAGCAATGAAATAATGCCAATCACCATAAAGCCCTGCTGCATCGCGAAGTAGTATTTGATGTAGCCGACCAGCACCGGGCCAAAGAAAATCCCAGCGGAGTAGATGCTTTGATATAGCCCAACGCGAGTGGATTGCTGCCAGGCGGGCGTGCGGGTGACGATCAGCGAATTCAGCACGGTGGAGATCATGCCGAAGGCACAGCCCGCCAGCGCCTGCAAGCCATACAGCAGCCAGATATTGGGCGCGTAAGGCATGGCTATCGCTACGGCCCCTTGCAGCACGCCGCCGATAATTGCCGTGTTGCGTAAGCCCAGCAGGCGATAGAAGAAGGGCGCGCACAGCGCGGTGGCCAGCGCATAGAAGAACAGATGGATGCCGCTTAGCGTCGCCAGCGAAGCGGCCGCCATGCCAAAGCCTTCTGCCAGTAGCGGCGTCAGCGTGTCGCGCGTGGCAAATGGCACCATCATCACCAGTGCACAGAGTCCGCCGAGATACCACACCGAAGGATCACGCAGCTGAGTGCGAACCGCAGAGAGACGTTGCGCCGTGGGCATCGCTTCCGGGCGTTTTTCACGGATAAAGAATGTCAGCAAAAAAGCCAGCAGCGCGGCAGCGGACGCCACCAAAAAGCTCGATTCGGCACCGAAATGACGGGCAATAAATCCCGCCACCGAAATCCCGATAAAAGTGCCTACCGGCGAGGTGACGCTCAGCATGGCGATCGCGGCGGCGGCTTCCAGCGGCGGGAAGTAAGCCACGAACATCACGTTATACACCACCCACGTTGCGCTGGTGACGCCATCGGCGAGCTTGGCGATAAACAGTGTTTCCGGTGTCGGCCAAAGGTAAACCACCGGCCAGGCGATAAGCGTAAACAATAAGCCAATCTGGATAATGCGTTTGCGGCGGCGAAAGCGGTCCGACAGAATGCCGGTCGGAAAACGCAGCAGCATCGAGGCCAATCCGGTCGCACCGATGATGATTCCCATCACGCGCGCCTCGACATTCAGCGACATGATGTAGGGGGCGAGAAACGGATCAAAGGCGTGAATGCTGATAAAAAACAGCAAGCTAATAATGAAAAACAGCAGCACATCACGACGCAATAACGCTTTCATAATGAGTTCCTCAATAAGCCGTCCAGCCGCCATCCACCTTCAGCGCGCTGCCGGTGACCAACGCTGCGGCCGGTGATGCCAGAAACACCACCGGCCCCATCACATCTTCCAGCGTGCCAAGACGACCAATCTGAATGCGGCGCAGCGTCTGCTGGCGAAACGCTTCATCTGCCAGCGAGGCCTGCGACAGTTCGGTTTCGATAAAGGTGGGGCACAAGGTGTTGATGCGAATGCCGTCGCGTCCCAACTCCAGCGCCATGGCACGCGTCAGCCCTTCCAGCGCCGCTTTTGATGCGCAGTAGACGCTGCGCTGCGGGCCGCCGACGTGCGCCATCTGCGAAGAGAGATGGATAATGCTGCCGCCGTGTCTGGCGGCCTGCATACCGGCTGCGACCTGCTGCGACAGGAAAAACGTGGCGCGCAGGTTGACGTCCATCACCGCATCAAAGTTGGCTTCGCTGACCTCGCTAAACGGCTGATGGCGCGCCAGCCCGGCGCTGTTGACCAGCACATGAAAGCTCGGCAAATCGTGTAGTGTCTGGCGCACCGCGCGCGTGTTGCAGACGTCGAGCGGCAGCGGATGCAATGTCAGGCCGGCGCTCGCCGCCTGCTGCACGGCGTGCGCCAGGCGATCGGCGTCGCGCGCGGCAATCCACACCTGCGCTCCGGCGTCGGCCAGCGCGATAGCGGCGGCAAAACCGATACCGCGCGAGCCGCCGGTCACCAGCGCGCGCTGTCCATCCAGGCGAAATGAAGGGGTAGTCGGAACCATGCGCGCCTCCTTATTTCACCGTAACCGGCGCGGGTGCGGCGTAGGCCACTTCCTGCTGGCCGTAGCGGCGCACGCGGATATTGGCCTGTTCAGCATGACCGGCAAAGCCCTCCAGCAGCGCCAGGCGCGAGCAGTAAGCGCCGATTTCTGCCGAAGCCGCATCGCTGGTGACGCGCTGCCAGGTGCAGGTTTTCATAAATTTGCCCACCCACAAGCCGCCGGTATAACGCGATGCACCCAGCGTGGGCAGCGTATGGTTGGTGCCGATCACCTTGTCGCCATAAGCCACATTGGTACGCGGCCCGAGAAACAGCGCGCCGTAATTGCGCATGTTCTGGTGATACCAGTCATCGCGATCGGTCATCACCTGCACGTGTTCAGAAGCGATGCGGTTGGCTTCTGCCAGCATCTCATCGTGATCGGCACAGAGAATGATTTCGCCATAATCGTGCCAGGCTTGTTGCGCCACATCGGCGGTAGGCAGTTGCAGCAACAGCTGGTGGATATAGCGCTCGGTCTCCTGCGCCAGCTGGCGTGAGCAGGTCAGCAGAATCGCGGGTGAGGTGGGGCCATGTTCCGCCTGGCCGAGCAGATCGGTCGCGCAGAGTTCACCGTCAACGCTGTCATCGGCGATCACCAGCGTTTCGGTCGGGCCAGCGAACAGGTCGATGCCAACGCGGCCAAATAGCTGGCGTTTGGCTTCGGCCACCCACGCGTTGCCCGGCCCGACTAACATATCGACCGGCGCAATCCGCTCAGTACCAATCGCCATGGCGCCCACCGCCTGAATGCCGCCGAGCGCATAGATCTCGTCGGCGCCGGCCATCGACTGCGCCGCAACAATGGCTGCAGCCGGTTTACCGTGAAACGGCGGGGCGCAGCTCACGATGCGATCGCAGCCTGCGACTTTGGCGGTAATGATCGACATATGCGCCGAAGCCAGCAGCGGGTATTTACCGCCCGGCACGTAACAGCCGACATTGCTGATGGGAATGTTGCGATGGCCAAGTATCACGCCCGGACGCGTTTCAATCGCCAAATCGGTCAGGCAATTTTTTTGCGCCTGAGCGAAGTTATGCACCTGCTCCTGAGCGAATTCGATGTCGCGAATATCTTGTTTGGTCAGCTGTTGCAGGCAGGCATTAATCTCCTGCGGCGTTAAGCGGAAATCATCGCGGGCAAAGCCATCGAACTTAATCGAGAGTTCGCGCACCGCGTCATCGCCGCGCGCTCCAATTTGCGCCAGCACTGCTTCCACATCGCTGCGAACGCGCTGTTGCTGCTGTTGGCGTTCTGCTTTCGCTGCCGCCTGTTTTAACCAGATTGCCATGCTCTTTTCCTCATCATTGATTGCCGTTAATCAGATTTGCATACGTATGCAAAGAGCGTAAAGAGGCTGAAAGGGGAAAAGATGAAAAGTGAGAATGTGCGCAGTTTTTTCAAATCGCAGGCAGCAGAAAGCCCCGCAGAACGGGGAGTAACATGATGAATTTTCAGGTTTTACATTCGCTCTATCGCCAAAGCGAGCGCCAGCAATGCTTCTTCATCAGGCGCTGGATAGAGCAATTCCAGCCCCAGCGGCAAACCGTTTGTCAGTTGACCAAACGGCAACGTTACGGCGGGTAAGCCGCTGATGGCCGCCAGCTCCGGCGCCCAGCCCGGCGGCATCTTCTCCAGTGAAATCGGAGTGCGCTGGCTGGTGGGATAAATCAGCGCATCCAGCCGCTGATCCTGCATCTGCTGTTGCAGTTGCTGACGCAAAAGGCGTTGAAAACGGCGTTGCTCGCGCCATGCGGCACACACCAGCGCGCTACGCGTGAGGTGTAATTGCAGCAGTTCATCGAACTCGGCGAGATGCTCGCCTCGTGCCAGCAGATCCGAAAGCGAAGCAGGCGCATGGTCCATTTTGCTTAGCCAGCGGGACATCGCCGGATGGAATTCGCGCAGGCTGAGACAAGGTTCCTGCGCCACGCGCGATGATAGCGGTAACCGCAGCGGAATCAGTATGGCGCCTGCCCGCCGCAGACGAGAGAAAGCCTGTGCTAATGCCTGACGTTGCGCGTCATCATCGCCTGACAGATCGCTAACCATACCCAGCCGCACACCCCGCAAGGTTCGCTGCGCTAGCGGGCGCACCGGCAGCCCATGCGTTACCTGATGCAGCAGCGCCGCATCAGCCACGCACCATGTCATCGGCCCAACGGTGTCTTTGCTGAGCGAAAGCGGCGCGACGCCGCGCAGCTGGCGGCGGCGAAATGCCGGACGCAGTCCCACCAGACCGGTCCATGCCGCGGGAATGCGGATCGATCCGCCAGTATCGCTGCCGAGTGCCGCATCCGCCATACCGGCCACCACCGCCGCCGCGCTGCCGCCGCTTGAGCCACCGGCGGTCAGCTGTGGATTCAGGGGATTGCGCACATCGCCGCCGAGCGAACTGCGCGAACGTACGTCAAAGGCGAACTCAGACAGATTCGCTTTGGCGAGAATCAGCGCACCCGCAGTTCTCAGGCGTGCAATTACGCGCGCATCTTCACGTGGCTGTGCTTCGCCCAGCGCCCGGCAGCCGAGCGTGGTAGCCATGCCGACGCAATCAATATTATCTTTTATCACCAGCGGAATGCCGTGCAGCACGCCAACCGGCGCGCCGCTACGCCATAAGCGATCGCAGCGCTGTGCCTCTTTCATCACCTGGGGATTAATACTGATAATCGCGTTGAGTGCGCGACCTGCGTTGATAGCGGCTAAGCGGCGTTCAACCTCTTCCGCACTGTTGCGCTGCGGTTGCAGGCGCGCGGCACTCATTTCACCGCATCCTGCGACAGCATGCCGCTCGCTTTACGTGCCGCTGGCGGCAACTGACGCTGCTGCACCCGTTTTGCCGCTAGCGGTGTTAACACGCCAGCGATCAGACACAAGCCACCAATCACCCAATAACCCGCGTAGACATTGACGTGTTGCAACAACACGCCCATCAGCACCGGGCCGAAAAACATGCCGCACGAATAGATGGTTTGAAACAGCCCCATCCGGGTGGTTTGTTCATGTTCCGAAGTGTTAACCACGCTTAAGGACATAAACACGGCAAACGCCATGCCAAAGGAAAAACCGGCCAGAGCTTGCCACAGGTAAATCAGCCACATGTTGCTGGTCAAGGGGACGAAAATTGACGAGATGATTTGTAATCCGATGCCCACCAGCGCGGTGTTAACCAAGCCCAGCCGCTGATAAAACACGGAACTGCACAATGCCACGGCCACACCATAAAACAACAAGTGGATATTACTCAGCACTGCCAGCGTGCCCGCCTTGGCACCTAACTGCTGAGCGTATATGGGCGTGAGCGTGTCGCGAGTGGCAAACGGGACCAAAATCACCACCGTCGCCAGCAGCCCAATAAACCAAATTGAGCGGTCCGCTAGCTGGCGTTTAGCGCTGTCGATACAGGCTTTGAGGTGCGGCGCTTTGTGGCTATCTTCCTCTTCACGAACGCGCAGGCTGAGAAGCAGCGCCAGGCAACCGGCAATCGCCGGCACAAAAAACGCCTGCGTACTGCCCAGCCATAGGGCAACGGCACCGCAAATGGCATTGCTAATAAACACGCCAATCGGCCCGGCCAATGCCAACAGCGCCACCGCAGCCGGCGCGTCGTCACGACGAAAATAGCGAATGAAAATGATGTTATAGAGCACCCAACTCGCGGCAGCGATGCCGCAGGCCAGCTTGGCCAGCCAGAATGTCAGCGCAGCGGGGAACATCCACGCCAGCGGCCAGGCAATCACCGGCAGCAGCAGGGCGAACTGCATAAACACTTTGCGATTTTTCATCACGTCAGAGATGACGCTGAGCGGAAAACGGATGCACAGCGACGCTAAACCAGAGGCGCCCATGATCATGCCGATGGTTTGCGGTTCAATACCTAATCTCACCATGTAAGGCGCCATGAAGGCATCGAAGCCGTGAATGCAGATAAAAAACAGCACGCTCATGGTGAAAAACGTCAACAGCTCGGGACGGCTAAACAGTGCTCGAAACATGTTAAACCTCTTATCAACGCAGATAAGTGACTAAAAACGCGGGTTTCATCCTGAGTCCGGGTCGGTTATGTTGCATGCATTGAATACGTATTCAACGGCCGAAGTTACGAAATGATTTCATGTTTGTAAAGTGCGTGCTTGGCAATGTGAAAAAAAAAGTTATTGAGTGTTGCATACGCATGCAAAAAAGGTGTAAGAGTAAAAAACACACACCGAAGCAGGTGAGTCCGGTTGATGAAATTGGCTACAATGCCCGGCAGTCACCCGTGCATCAGTGTGCTAAACAGGAAGATAACGCCATGAAACGTAAGACCTTCGGTCCAGTGACCTCACAACAAGTTGCACAGCACGCCGGCGTTTCACAGTCTGCGGTATCGCGTACCTTCACGCCGGGCGCCAGTATTTCACCGGCCACGCGTGAAAAGGTGCTGCAGTCTGCCCGTGAGTTGGGTTATCGACCCAACGCGTTGGCGCGATCGCTGAACACCGCACGTTCGCGCATCGTTGGTGTGGTGATCTCCTGTTTCGATAATCCGTTTTATCCCCATGTGCTGGAAGCGTTGGGGCGTGAACTGGATGCGCTTAACTACCATCTGCTGCTGTTCGTCAGCGATCGGGATAGCAATGTTGACCGCATTTTCGATCAGATCATGCAGTACCGCGTGGATGGCATTGTGCTGGCATCCGGCGCGTTATCCGATGCGTTATCCGAAGAGTGCCACGGCGCGGGCATTCCGGTGGTGCTGTTCAACCGCACCGCCGAAAGCGAAATGGCGTCAAGCGTGAATACCGATAACCGTGCCGCCGCACGTCAGATCGCCGAATTTCTGTTGGCAGGCGAACATCAACGCTTTGCCTGCATTACCGGCGCGGACAACGCTTCGGTAAATCAGCTACGGCTGGACGGTTTTCGCGAGGCATTGCGCGCGCGCAACATCGACGTCACGGTGTTAGCGGGTCAAAACGACAGCGAGCAAACCGCACAGGCGGCGCGTCAATTGTTCAGCAGCGGCACGCCGCCCGATGCGGTGTTTGCCGTCAACGATCATATGGCGCTGACGGTTATGGATGTGGCGCGTTACGAGTTTGGTCTGCGCATTCCGCAGGATGTGTCGGTGGTGGGTTATGACGATGTTGGTCCAGCGGGCTGGCCTTCGTATGCGCTGACGTCTATCTGTCAGCCGGTTGAAGTGATGGTGCAACGCACCATTGGCCTGCTAATGCAGCAAATCGACAGCGCGGTGATGGCACCCGAGCAAATTGTTATTCCCGGCATGTTGGTAGTACGCCACTCCGCGCGGCGTCCGCGTCACGGCGTGGTAGAAGAGAACGGCCAGCTGCTATTTCGTTCAGAGGAGGTTGAGTAATGCGATTGCCGGGTTTCAGTCCCCAGTTTGATTCTATTCAGCAGTTTATTCTGACGTTAACCCACGTGGTATGGGAGCAGAAGGATATCGGGCAGCTGGCTGATTTCTACGCCACGCCGGTGGTATTTCACACGCCGGAAAAGCGCCTGACCGAACTCAGCGATTTCATGCGTTTGACGCTGGAAGCGTTACATTGCTTCCCGCAGCGTCAGGTGCTGACCGAAGATATTCTCACCGCGCGTGAAGGCGATACCTGTTGGTACGCCTCGCAGCGCACGCAGGCACGTATTCAGCATCTGGGCGAAGGCTTCTTTGGCGCGCCGAGTGGCAAAACGGTTTGGGTACGTACTTTCGCCGATCGTATTTGTCGTGATGGGCTGGTGGAGCAAGAGTGGCTGCTGCAGGATCGCGCGGGCATTCTTGCGCAGATTGGTACCAACGTGGCGGAGTTTGCCCAGCATCTAACGCAGATGCGCCAGCAACAAGGGCTGGAGATGCCCGCGCCCGAAGAGCTGGAAGCGCGTTGGGCTGGCGGCCCGGATGGCGATGATGCCGAAGGAACCATCGCGGGTTTGATTGAGCGCTATCTCAGCATGTGGGCCGGCGGCAACAGCGGTGTGGTGCCAGGTGTTTATCATCCCGCCGCCACCTTGCACGGACCGGGCCACAGCAGCTTTACCGGCGAGCAGGAGATTGGCAGCTTCCTTTCCGGCTATCGCGCCTCATTCGCTGACAGCGAAACGCAGCTGCATCATTTGGTGGTGCGCCGCGATGCCAACGAACCGGTGCGCATCAGCCTGCGCTGGTCACTGTTGAGCTGGCATGACGGCTACGGAAAGTTTGGTCCGCCGTCGCGCAAGCCAGTGTGTATTTCCGGTATTTCTCATTTGGAATTACGTGATGGCGTCATCATGCGGGAATATTTAGGTATCGATGAACTCTCAATCTGGTTACAGCTACTCAGCTGATTAATCAGCACTTTTAAATAACGCATCACGTCACGGTAATTAATCCCTTAATTACCGACGGCGTTCTGCACCCTGAATTCAGCCGGGTGAATCGGCAGCGCTTGATTGCGAGGACCGCGCTCACCCTTAATTCGTCAAAAGCAGGAGTGTTTATGTCTACAACGGACACGGCTAATAAAGCCACCGCCAGTGAAAAGAGCGCAGAAAAAACCTCAGCACGCACCCAGGCCGAACCGGTTTTGCAGGTTGAGCGAAGGGATTTTGTCGATCTGGTTCCAGAAAACCGTGCGCGGGTGCAGCCAATGCGCGGTTTCGATCCCTGCTATACCGATATCGTTGATTACATTGTGCGTTGTACCCACAAGATCTGGGATGAGCGCGATGTCGGGCTGATCTACAGCCATTACACCCATAACTGCGTGTTATATAACGCATTGGGCACCATTTATACCCGTGAACAAGTGGTGCTCGATACCTTGCAACGTTTGGTCGCCTTCCCGGAACGTCGCGGCATGGCAACGCAGGTGATCTGGAACGGCAACGACGTTGACGGTTTTTACACCTCGCATCTGGTTACCGGTAGCGGCCGCCACACGCAGCCAAGCCAGTACGGTAAACCCACTAATCGCACCTTTACCACGCGTACCGTGGCGGATTGCATGATTCTGGAAAACAAGATTTACCGCGAATGGGTGGTGAGCGACAACATGTCGCTGATGCGTCAGTTGGGGCTGGATACCGATCAGATCGCCTACAACATGGCGAAAGAGCAGTTTGATAAGGGTTTCCGACTGACGGAGATTGGCGAAAACCGTCGTCTGCTCGGCCAGTATCCGCCGGAAAGCGATCCGGATTACACGCTGGCGCACAGTGATACCGAAGCGCAGGTGCTGGGCTGGCTGCACGAGATTTACAACAAACGCATGCTGGGCAAAGTGAAAGAGGTTTACGCCAGCAATGTGCAGTGGCACGGCCCACTGATGAAAGAGTTATATGGTCAGGCATCGGTGATCCATCAGACGCTGGCGCTGATCGGCATGATCCCAGACGGCGCATGGATGCCGCAGCATATCTGCTCCAATCCATGTGAAGAGGGCGGCACCAAAGTAGCGGTGCGCTGGGTAATGGAAGGGCATCATCTTGGCTACGGCGAGTTGGGTAAACCAACGGGACAGCGTCTGCTGGTGATGGGTATGAGCCACTATCACGTGGTGAACGGCAAAATTGTTGATGAATGGGTGGTTTACGATCACCTGGCGATGCTGGCGCAGATCAAATTGGGACAACTGGCGGAGACGGAAGCATGAGCAAACAACGCGTGCAGTTTATCAAGCAAGCCGCGGGCGAGGATGCGCAGGCGGATGCCAGCCTGATCGCCACCGTGAGCGACATTATTAGCAACGTGCGTCAGCACGGAGACGCGGCACTGCGTGATTATTCGCAGAAATTTGATGGTGTCGCGCCGGAGCAGCTGGAAGTTTCGGCAGCAGAGATCGAGCAGGCGCTGGCGCAACTCGCCGATCAAACCCGCCAGGACAGTGAGTTTGCTATTGCGCAGGTGCGCCGCTTCGCCGAAGCGCAGCGCGCCACCTTGCAGCCGCTGGAGATTGAGACGTTGCCGGGCGTTCATCTGGGGCATCGCATCATCCCGATTGAAACCGTGGGCTGCTATGTGCCGGGCGGACGCTATCCGATCCTCTCCGCGCCGGTGATGTCTATCGTGCCAGCGGTGGTGGCGGGCTGCGATAACATCATCGCCTGTCTGCCGCCGGGCGCTCATCCGGCAATGATTGCAATTTGCCACTTAGCCGGAGCGCACCGCATTTTCAAAGTTGGTGGCGCGCAGGCCATTGCCGCGATGGCATACGGCACCGCATCGCTGCCGGCGGTGGACAAGATCGTCGGGCCGGGCAACGCTTTCGTCAATGAGGCGAAGCGTCAGGTATTTGGCAAAGTAGGTATTGATGCGTTGGCGGGGCCGAGCGAAATCTTTATCGTCGCCGATGACAGTGCTGATCCGCGCGTGCTGGCAGCGGATCTGCTGGCGCAGGCGGAGCATGACGTGCGCACGCGTGTTGGGCTGGCCACCACCAGCGAACGCGTGGCGCATGCAACATTGCGGAAAATTGAGGCGCAGCTGGCATCCTTGCCGACGGCGAAAACGGCTGGTGAGGCGTGGCAGCGTCAGGGCGAAATTGTTCTCTGTGCCGACGAGGATGCGATGGTGGCGTACACCGATGAGATCGCCACCGAGCATCTGCAAATCCATGCGCGCGATCCCCATGCGCTGGCGGCGCGCATCCGCAATTACGGATCGCTGTTTATCGGGCAAAACGCCAGCGTGGTGTTTTCTGATAAATGCTGCGGCACCAACCACACGCTGCCCACCATGGCGGCGGCACGTTACACCGGCGGATTGTGGGTCGGTGCGTATCTGAAAACCTGCACGCATCAATGGATTGACGATCAGGGCATCGCCGCCATCGCTGCTCCTGCGGTGCGCCAGAGCCGTACCGAAGGGATGCAGGCGCATCGTCGTGCAGCGCAGATTCGTTTGCAGCCAGAAAAACTCGACGCCATCCTGCGTGGCGCGGAGGATTAGTCCGTGACTTTCATCACCTGCCAGGCGAGGATGCTGGCAGGTGATGAACAGAGGAATCGGGCTATGCAGGGCAGTCGTCGTACCCTGAAGTTACTTACCGCTTTATTGGTGCTGTTGATTGTCGGACTCATCGCCGGCGCCATCCATTTCCATAAAAACTCTAACGCCTTATGGCAGATCATCAGCGAAAAGTGCGTGCCGAATATGGCGGCGACGGGCAACCCAGCGCCATGCCAGCAGGTGAATAGCGCGCATGGTTACGTCACGCTGAAAGATCTCAACGGGCCGTTGCAGTATCTGCTGATGCCGATCGAAAAAATCACCGGCATGGAAAGTCCCATCATTCTTGAACCTGCAACGCCAAATCTGTTTGCCGAAGCCTGGCAACAGCGCGCATTACTGGCGCAAAGGCACGGTGCGCCGATTCCCGATAGCGCGCTGTCGCTGGCCATCAATGCGCAATACGGGCGTACGCAGAATCAGCTGCATATTCATATTTCCTGTCTGCGTCCGGATGTGCGCCAGCAGCTGGATGCGCTGGCACCGAGACTGAATGCACAGTGGCAGAGTGAAACGCTGCGCAAGCATGGTTATCTGGTGCGGGCGCTTTCTAAGCAAGAGCTGGCGCAGCAGAGTGCGTTTATCCGTCTGGCGGATGAAGTGCCGCATGCGCGCAGCGAGATGGGTAAATATGGCCTGGCGCTGGCACAGCTGCCGGATGGCCGTTTAGCGCTGCTGGCGCTGGAACGTAACTGGCTGAAACTGAACAGCGGCTCGGCGGAAGAGCTGCAGGATCATAACTGCAGCATATTGCCGCAATAACCCTTTTTTCGTAGGGACGCAATTAATAGCGGCCAAAAAAAGGCGGCTAATCAGCCGCCTTAATCTGCATCTAAACGCTAAGTTACGCGTTTTTCGCTGCTGCTGCCGCTTTCACGATCACCGCAAAAGCATCCGCTTTCAATGAAGCACCGCCAACCAGCGCGCCATCGATATCTGGCTGGGTGAACAGCTCAGCGGCGTTTTTGTCGTTGACCGAACCGCCGTACTGAATGATCACTTGCTGTGCGATAGCCGCATCTTTCTTCGCGATGTGGTCACGAATGAATTTGTGCACCGCCTGAGCCTGCGCTGGAGTAGCTGATTTGCCGGTACCGATAGCCCAAACTGGCTCGTAAGCGATAACCGCGCCTTCGAACGCCGCAGCGCCCTGCGTTTCCAGCACGGCGTCGATCTGACGTGCGCACACTTCTTCCGTTTTGCCCGCTTCGTTTTCTGCGTCAGTTTCACCGATGCACAGAACCGGCACCAGGCCAGCTTCTTTCACTACGGCAAATTTCTTCGCGATGAACTCGTCGCTCTCTTTGTGGTAGGTGCGGCGCTCAGAGTGGCCGATGATGATGTATTTCGCGCCAACGTCTTTCAGCATGTCTGCGGAAGTTTCGCCAGTGAATGCGCCAGACAGATTAACGTCAACGTTCTGAGCACCCAGAGCAATGTGGCTACCGGAAATGGCGTGTTTCGCCAGGTCCAGATAGATGGCTGGCGGTGCAATCGCGACGCCACAACCATCAACACCAGACAGCTCTTTGCGCAGGCCTTCAATCAGCTCTTTAGTGATCTGCTTGCTACCGTTCAGTTTCCAGTTACCCATAACCAGTGGATGTCGCATTCTTTCCTCCGCATAACGCGATTCATGAAATAGCGCTGCCATCGGGCAGCGATGTCTGCGAGACAGTATAGAGATCAAATGCGTTGCTGGCTTTGCTTTTCGTCATTTTTGCCGGTGCGATCAGGGCGTCGCGAGCGCCAGTTTTATCGGCTCAACGGCGAAGGTCAAACCCTTGTCGCCGTTGTCTGCTACCACGAAACGCAAGGCACCTTCGGTGCGGGAAAAATAGCGCGCGCCTTTGCCGGCGCTCAGCAGGGAATCGAGTTTTTTACGCCCATCTTCGGGCGATAAGCCGGGGATGAAGAAACGCAGCAGGGCGGTCATGTAATCCATGGCGCGTGCCTGTGCGGCTTTCATATCGGGTCCGGGAACTGGCAGCCAGGTGATTTGCAGGGTTTTGATTTTGCCGGTGCCTTGCTCCAGCGCCGTTGAGGCATACAGCGTTTCGCTGATTTTACTGGCGGCACGCGTCAGGTTACTTTTATCACCGCGATTATCAATGGCGCGATATTCCTGCAGCAATGCATTGGGATTGGCCGCATTGTACTTCTCACGGAATTGAGCAACGGTCATATCGAAGGTCGGCGCACCCGCGAGCAGATAGGGCGCAGCAGGCAGATGATCGCTACGATCTAACGCGGGGGCATCCTCCGCCCAGACGGAAAATGTCAGTGCGAGGCTAAGCAGCAGCGCGACTGGCAGGTTGTTCATTGCTTCGGCCCTAAATCATTCACTTAGCCCACGATTAGAACGGTTTTTACCGGGCAAAGTCAAAACCCACACTGGGAAAAATCTCAGATTATTCGCTCCGCGCCGATTACCAGTAATGCTCGCTGGTCATGTGGCCGGGTTTGCGTTTGAAATGTTTGCGCATTTCACGCGTATCTTTCAGCAACTGCTGGGTATCGCGCACCATCTGTGGGTTGCCGCACAGCATCACATGGCTGGTTTCTGCCGTCAGCGGCAAGCCAACCGCACGCTCCAGTTCTCCGCTTTCAATCAGCTGCGGAACGCGGCCGTGCAGCGAACCGGCGATCTCTTCACGGCTCACCACCGTTTGAATGTGTAACTTGCCCTGATAGCGCTGCTGCAACGCCTGCATCAAGGGCAGAAAGCTCAGGTCATCGGCGAAACGCGCGGCATGTACCAGCACAATATTGTCGAAACGATCCAGATCTTCGCCCTGTTGCAGGATCGATAAATAGGGGCCGATCGCCGTGCCAGTCGCCAGCATCCACAGCGTTTGGCAATCTGGGATTTCGTCGAGCACAAAGAAACCCGCCGCCTCTTTGGTGATCATCACCTGCTCGCCGGGCTGCAGCGCCTGCAAACGCGGGCTCAGTTTGCCTTCCGGCACCGTGACCAGATAAAACTCCAGCAGCGGATCCTGCGGCGCGTTGACGTACGAATAGGCACGCTGCACGCGCTCACCGTCAATCTCCAGAGCCAGCTTGGCAAATTGTCCCGCGGTAAAGGTATCAATCGGCGCTGCAACGCGCAGGCTGAACAGTGCATCGGTCCAGTTTTTTACCTCTTTCACTTCAGCATTGATCCACTCTGCCATGTTGGCTCCTTAATATTGTTTAGTTAGGTACATCATCGCCATCGGCCTAACGGATTTCCAGTCCATGCACGGGCAAAGGGCTCTCAGCGACAAACGCAGCGCACAGATCAGCAACTGTAGCGGGCGGTTTACAATCTGGACAAACAGCTTGACGGCTTGAGACATACAGCTTTGCCCGCGCCTCTCGATTTGTCACTGAATCCTGATATTTTTGCCGCCATAAATCCGAGGCGGCCTTTTTTGTGCTGCTTATTCTTTGTTTCTCAGGCAGACATTTTGTTCCATGTTGATAAGTAAAACGCAAAATCGCTTTCTGTTATTCATGCTGATCGTGCTGGTGGCGGTTGGGCAGATGGCGCAAACCATCTATGTGCCAGCGATGGCGAATATGGCCGAGACGCTTAATGTGCGCAGCGGCGCGATCCAGCAGGTGATGGCCGCCTATCTGATGACCTACGGCGGATCGCAGTTGATCTACGGCCCGCTGTCGGACAGTTTTGGCCGTCGTCCGGTGATCCTGATTGGCATGACGATCTTTGCTGTCGGCGCGTTGATCGCCATGTTCGCGCCCTCGCTCGATATTCTGGTGCTCGGCAGCGCGGTGCAAGGTTTAGGTACCGGCGTAGCGGGCGTGATGGCGCGCACCATGCCGCGCGATCTCTACTCCGGCATCGCACTGCGTCAGGCGAACAGCCTGCTTAATATGGGCATTCTGGTGAGTCCGCTGCTGGCGCCGGTGATTGGTGCGCTGCTGACGCATCTGTTTGGCTGGCACGCCTGTTTCGCCTTCCTGCTGCTGCTGTGCGTTGGCGTCACCGCTTCGATGGCGCGCTGGCTGCCGGAAACGCGTCCAGCGGATACGCCCGCCACGCCGTTCCTGCGCCGTTATGCCACTTTGCTGAGCGACGGCAACTTTGTGCGTTACCTGCTGCTGCTGATTGGCGCGCTGGCGGGCATCGCGGTGTTTGAAGCCAGCTGTGGCGTACTGATGGGCGGCGTGTTGGGGCTGGATGGATTGACCGTCAGCATCCTGTTTATCCTGCCGATTCCGGCGGCGTTCTTTGGTGCCTGGTTTGCCGGACGTGAGCAGAAATCCTGGCACACGCTGATGTGGTACGGCGTGAACAGCTGCCTGTTAGCGGGCTTGCTGATGTGGGTTCCGGCCTGGTTTGGCGTGATGAACATCTGGACGTTGCTGGTGCCGGCTGCGCTGTTCTTCTTTGGCGCGGGCATGCTGTTTCCGCTGGCAACCTCGGGCGCTATGGAGCCGTATGCGTGGCTGGCGGGCAGCGCGGGTGCGTTAATCGGAGGCTTGCAGAACCTCGGTTCCGGCGTGGTGGCGTGGCTTTCTGCGCTGTTGCCGCAGCACGATCAATCCAGCCTTGGCATGCTGATGTTCGTGACGTCGCTGGTGATGCTGCTGTGCTGGTGGCCGCTCTCACGTCATCCAGAGAGCGGCAAGCAGGCGATTACAGGATAAATTGATGCAGCGCCGCGTCTTTGCGATCCAGATAGTGGATTGACTGGATGCGGCGAATGGTGCGCGATTTACCGCGCACCAGCAGGGTTTCGCTGGTGGCGATGTTGCCGTTACGCGTAATGCCTTTCAGCAAATCGCCGGTGGTGATGCCGGTGGCCGCGAAGATAACGTTGTCGTTACGCGCCATCTGATCCAGCTTCAGTACCTGACCCGCTTCAATGCCCATCTCGGCGCAGCGTTGCAGTTCATTCTCGCCGAGGCGACGATTCTCTTCGCTATCGCCTTTCACTTCGTGACGTGCCAATAAACGCGCCTGCATGTCGCCATCCATTGCGCGAATGACTGCCGCCGACACCACACCTTCCGGCGCGCCGCCGATGCCGTACATCACATCCACTTCGCTATCCGGCATACAGGTCAGAATTGAGGCCGCGACATCGCCATCCGGGAAGGTGAACACGCGCACGCCGAGCTGCTGCAGCTGGGCAATCACAGCATCGTGGCGGGGCTTGGCTAGAATCGACACCGTTAACTGGCTGAGCGGTTTGCCCAATGCCAGCGCGATGTTTTTCAGGTTGATATCAAGCGGCAGATTGAGGTCGATGGCGCCACGTGCGCCTGGTCCAACAATCAGCTTTTCCATGTACATATCAGGTGCGTGCAGGAAGCTGCCTTTATCACCAACCGCCAGCACCGCCAGCGCATTGGCCTGGCCCATCGCCGTCATGCGTGTGCCTTCAATCGGATCGACCGCGATATCCACCGCGTCGCCACGGCCGGTACCGACTTTCTCACCGATATACAGCATCGGCGCTTCGTCGATTTCGCCTTCGCCAATCACAATCTGGCCGTCGATATCAATAGTGTTGAGCATAATGCGCATGGCGTGAACGGCTGCGCCGTCGGCCGCATTTTTATCGCCGCGTCCTAACCAGTGATAGCCCGCCAGAGCGGCGGCTTCAGTCACGCGGGAAAATTCAATCGCGAGTTCTCTTTTCATGGTGGCACCTGACAAAAAACAGGCAGGCAGTTTAACACAGCGGGGAAGCGGGACGGGGGAAAAACCCGCGGCAGGGCGCCGCGGGTCAGCAGGATATTACTCTTCGTCTTCCCACGCTTTGGCGCGAGCGACGGCTTTCTTCCAGCCAGCGTAACGGACGTTACGTTCGGTGGTTTCGATGCTTGGGCGGAACTCACGCTCAATCACCGCTTTAGCACGGACCTCTTCCAGGTCGCCCCAGAAGCCGACGGCCAAGCCAGCCAGATAGGCCGCACCCAGCGCCGTGACTTCACGCACTTCCGGACGCTCAACGCGCGTGCCGAGAATGTCAGACTGGAACTGCATCAGGAAGTTGTTGGCAACCGCACCACCATCCACGCGCAGGGACTGCAAGCGGGTACCGGCATCGTTCTGCATCGCTTCCAGTACGTCGCGTGTCTGGTACGCAATCGACTCCAGCGTGGCACGGATGATGTGGTTAGCGTTCGCGCCGCGCGTCAGACCGAAAATCGCGCCGCGTGCATACGGGTCCCAATATGGCGCGCCCAAACCGGTGAAGGCCGGCACCATATATACGCCGTTAGTGTCTTTCACTTTCAACGCGAAGTATTCAGAGTCGGTTGAATCACTGATCAGCTTCATCTCATCGCGCAGCCACTGAATTGACGCACCGCCGATAAACACCGCACCTTCCAGCGCATAGTTCACTTCGCCGCGTGGGCCGCAAGCGATGGTGGTCAGCAGGCCATGCGTTGAGGTCACGGCTTCGGTGCCGGTGTTCATCAGCATGAAGCAGCCGGTACCGTAAGTGTTTTTCGCCATACCCGGTTGTACGCACAGCTGGCCGTACAGCGCCGCTTGCTGGTCACCCGCGATACCCGCGATAGGAATACGCGTACCGCCTTTACCACCAATGTTGGTCTGGCCGTACACTTCTGAAGAACCTTTCACTTCTGGCAGCATTTCACGCGGGATATCGAGGATCTCCAGCATGCGCTCATCCCACTCCAGCTTGTGGATGTTGTACATCATGGTACGTGAGGCGTTGGTGTGATCGGTGACGTGCACACGTCCCTGCGTCATTTTCCAAATCAGCCAGGTATCAACGGTACCGAACAGCAGTTCGCCGCGTTTTGCACGCTCACGTGCGCCTTCAACGTGGTCAAGAATCCACTTCACTTTGGTGCCGGAGAAGTACGGGTTAATCACCAAACCGGTGGTGTGCTGGATGTACTCTTCCAGACCCTCTTTCTTCAGTTTGTTACAGTAATCTGCGGTGCGCGGATCCTGCCAGACGATAGCGTTGTAAACCGGTTTGCCGGTCTCTTTATCCCACACGATGGCGGTTTCACGCTGGTTGGTGATACCAATCGCCGCGATTTGATCGGAGTTAATGTCGGCGTGCGCCAGCACTTCCACCAGCGTGGAGCTTTGTGACGCCCAGATATCCATTGGGTCATGTTCAACCCAACCCGCTTTCGGGTAGATCTGGGTAAATTCGCGCTGAGAAACCGCAACGATGTTGGCATCATGATCAAGCACCACGGCGCGTGAGCTGGTTGTGCCCTGATCGAGTGCAACTATATATTTTTTATCAGTAGTCATTGTGCTGTCCTGATGTGGTATCGATGAAACTTACGCTTTACGCTGCTGAGCGCGCGCAACCGGTTTTTCTGCTGTGCTGGCTTCCGCGACGTTAACTGGCAGATGGCGGCCAATCAGTGAACGGTAACCAAAGGCTCCGAGGCAAGCACCGACCAGCGGGCCAAAAATCGGAACCAGGAAGTAAGGAATATCTTTGCCACCGGTGAAGGCGACGTTGCCCCAACCAGCGAAGAAGGCGAACAGTTTTGGACCGAAGTCACGCGCCGGGTTGAGTGCGAAGCCGGTCAGTGGACCCATTGAGCCACCGATGACCGCCACCAGCAGACCAATCAACAGCGGAGCCAGCGGACCACGCGGCACACCGTTGCCGTCATCGGTCAGCGCCATGATCACCGCCATCAACACCGCTGTAATCACCATCTCAACCAGGAACGCCTGAGCTACGCTGATGTGCGGGTTCGGGTAAGTCGAGAAGATACCGGCCAGATCGAGGCTTTCAACACTGCCGCGCACCATTTGATGGCCCGCTTCGTAATCAAAGAACAGATTGTAGTAGAGACCGTAAACCAACGCGGCAGCGCAGAACGCGCCGGCAACCTGCGCCAGAATATAGGGAACAACTTTACGACCTTCAAAATTAGCAAACAGGCACAGCGCGACGGTAACGGCTGGGTTAAGATGCGCGCCGGAAACGCCTGCGCTCAGATAGACTGCCATGGAGACGGCTAAACCCCAGATAATACAAATTTCCCACTGACCGAATGACGCACCGGCCAGTTTCAGTGCAGCAACGCAGCCTGCACCAAAGAAGATAATCAAACCTGTACCGAGAAATTCAGCGATGCACTGACCTTTTAGTGTGTTAGTTGTCTGACTCATAATGGCATTCCTGAAGCGAGGTTAAATTTTATCAGTTTTTGTTCTCATCCATGAGTCGCCCAGCTATCAATGTAGGGTTGATGTGAATTTATCGTTAACGAGCATAAACGAGAAATAGCGAAATTGAAATCTGTGTACTGCGTCATAAAAATGCGCGTTTTCGCGTCTTTTGCGTTTCTATAAGGCCCATTCACCCCGCCAGGCTGGTCGATGCGGACGTGATCGCGCACACAGATGCGCGAAGATGCGCATTTTTTTAGGCATAGACTGAAAAGTGTTACAGACTGCCCTCGCAGGCCTTGTGCCGCTGGACTTGCTGGGTTTGGCTACATACAATCGAGTCATCGTGGCTGAGCGCACTGTAATAAGGCATGCACTAGCCCCATCAACGCCTTGCAAGATTTAGGAGAGGTCAGAAAGATGTCATTTGAAGTGTTCGAGAAACTGGAAGCGAAAGTACAGCAGGCGATTGATACCATCACTCTGCTGCAGATGGAAATTGAAGAGCTGAAAGAGCAAAACAACACGCTGAAAAATGAAGTCAGCCAGGCTTCAGGCAACCAGGATGCACTGGTGCGTGAAAATCAGCATCTGAAAGAAGAGCAGCATGTCTGGCAGGATCGTCTGCGGGCACTGCTGGGAAAAATGGAAGAAGTTTAAGCGTCAATGCTTAAACCAACGGGTGCCGCGGCACCCGTTTTTGTTGCGGCTTACTCGATGTCGAGCGCATCTTCAGACAGGATGATGCCGGTATTGTCGGCATACAGATGGTCGCCAGAGAAGAAGGTCACGCCACCGAAGTTAACGCGCACGTCACTTTCGCCAATGCCTTCGCCCGCTGCACCCACCGGAATCGCCGCAATCGCCTGAATGCCGATTTCCAGCTCTTCGAGATCGTCAACCTGACGCACCGAGCCGTAAACCACAATGCCTTCCCACTCATTTTGCGCCGCCAGACTCGCCAGCTGAGCATCGACCAGTGCGCGACGGACCGAACCGCCGCCATCCACCAGCAATACGCGACCCCGACCGTTCTCTTCCAGCAAATCGTAGAGTAAGCCGTTATCTTCGAAACATTTCACTGTGGTGATTTGACCACCGAATGAGCTGCGCCCACCAAAGTTCGAAAAAAGCGGTTCAACAACATTCACAGCTTCGTGGTAGATGTCACAGAGTTCAGATGTATCGTATTTCATGAGGGTTTTCGTCTGTTTGCCACAGGAGCGCTAAGTATATCGCTATCTGGCGATTGTTGGCAAAATCATCAACCGCCAAAAAAAGCGTTGCATCAATATCCTGCGTAAAAAAAGCCCGGCACAGTGGCCGGGCAGAGATTTCGCGGGTGAAGCTTACAGAATGAAGCGGCTGAGATCTTCGTCGGCCACCAGCTCATCCAGATGCTTACCAACGTACTCGGCATCGATAGTGATCGACTCACCGTTACGATCGCTGGCGTCATAGGAGATATCTTCCATCAGACGCTCCAGCACGGTATGCAGACGACGCGCACCGATGTTCTCGGTGGTCTCGTTCACCTGCCATGCGGCTTCGGCGATACGCCGCACTGCGTCATCGGTGAAGTCGATATTGACCCCTTCGGTGCCCATCAGCGCTTTGTACTGCACGGTAACCGAGGCGTTTGGCTCGGTCAGAATGCGCTCGAAGTCATTGACGGTCAGCGCCTGCAGTTCAACGCGAATCGGCAGACGGCCTTGCAGTTCTGGGATCAGATCTGACGGGCTGGCGACCTGGAACGCGCCGGAAGCGATAAACAGAATGTGGTCGGTTTTCACCATGCCGTGCTTGGTGGAAACGGTGCAACCTTCCACCAGCGGCAGCAGGTCGCGCTGTACGCCTTCGCGTGACACGTCTGGACCGCCCGCATTCTGGCCGCCGCGCTTACAGATTTTGTCGATTTCGTCGATGAACACGATACCGTGCTGCTCAACCGCATCGATGGCATCCTGCTTCAGCTCTTCCGGGTTCACCAGCTTGGCCGCTTCTTCTTCAATCAGCAGCTTCATGGCTTCTTTGATTTTCAGCTTACGCGGTTTCTGCTTCTGCCCACCGAGGTTCTGGAACATCGATTGCAGCTGGCTGGTCATCTCTTCCATGCCCGGAGGCGCCATGATTTCAACGCCAGCCGAGGAAGCGGCCAGATCGATCTCAATCTCTTTGTCATCCAGCTGGCCTTCGCGCAGTTTCTTGCGGAAGGATTGACGCGCTGCCGATGGCTCCGCCGCTTGTTCAGCCTGGCCCCAATTGTTTTTCGCGGGTGGGATCAGCACATCAAGGATGCGCTCTTCCGCCATCTCTTCCGCGCGGTACTTGTTCTTCTCGATCGCCTGGCTGCGCACCATCTTGATGGCAGAATCGGTCAGATCGCGAATGATGGAATCAACCTCTTTACCGACGTAACCGACTTCGGTGAATTTGGTGGCTTCCACTTTGATGAAAGGTGCGTTCGCCAGTTTGGCTAAGCGACGGGCGATTTCGGTTTTACCGACACCGGTTGGACCAATCATCAGAATGTTTTTTGGCGTCACTTCATGGCGCAGCTCTTCGTCGAGCTGCATGCGGCGCCAGCGATTACGCAGGGCGATCGCGACCGCCTTCTTTGCGCCGTCCTGGCCGATGATAAAGCGATTAAGCTCGCTGACAATCTCGCGTGGAGTCATCTCAGACATGATGTTTAGTCCTTAGCCTTAGACGGTAATGCTTCGAAGTTAATATTGTGGTTGGTGTAGATACAGATATCGCCAGCGATGTTCAGCGCTTTCTCCACGATATCGTGTGCACCAATATCGGTGTTTTCCAGCAGCGCGCGTGCCGCTGCCTGGGCGTAAGGCCCACCAGAACCAATTGCGATCAGGTCATTTTCCGGCTGGATAACGTCGCCGTTGCCGCTGATGATTAATGAGGCGTTTTCGTCGGCCACCGCCAGCAGCGCTTCAAGGCGGCGCAGCATGCGATCGGTACGCCAATCTTTAGCCAGTTCGACCGCCGCTTTCACCAGATGGCCCTGGTGCATTTCCAGCTTGCGCTCAAACAGTTCAAACAGGGTGAAGGCATCTGCGGTACCGCCAGCAAAGCCGGCGATCACTTTATCGTTGTAAAGACGACGGACTTTTTTAACGTTGCCTTTCATTACGGTATTGCCGAGCGTAGCCTGGCCATCACCGCCAATCACTACCTGGCCGTTGCGTCGTACACTTACTATTGTTGTCACGGGCAGACCCCTTGTTGCAGTAGAAAAGGAACTCCGCGCACTCAGCGCGGAGTATCATGCAACCAGATATGGGGTAGCTTTGAAGGGTTTCAACCCCCGATAGCGAGGGGAATACAACTTCCGTGGCCGGAACTGTGTAAGCGTTTGACTGTGCTGTCGGCGCTGCTGCGATCTTTGAACGGCCCGATCACCACGCGATTCCAGCCACCGCCGGTGGTAATGCGGCTCTCAAATCCTTCAAATGCCAGTCCGGCGCGTACTGATTCCGCCTGATCGGTGCCTTTGAACGAACCACACTGCACCATCCAGCGTTGTGAAGCGGCTTTCTCTTCCGCTTTCGCCTTGGCCGTTTCCTGTGGTTTGGTCTGCTGCGTTGGCTCACGCGTGATCGGCGCAGCTTGCTGTTGCTGTTGCTGACGCGCGGCCTGTTGTTGCTGCAACTGTTGCTGGCGCTGCTGCTGCTGTAACTGTTGCTGCTGACGTTGCAACTGCTGCTGTTGTTGTTGCTGAACCTGCTGTTGCTGCACCTGCTGACGCTGCAGCGTTTGCTGGCGCTGCGCCGGGGTTTGTTCGTTCCACGGCACTTCATTCAGCTGCGTCGGCTGCTGGCGCATATCGGCCTGCATCTGCTCCAGCAGCTGGCGCTGTTCATCGGTCAGCTGAGTTTGTGATTGCACGCCACCAGCCGAAGGCTCAGTCGGCGACGGAACGGTAATTTGGCGATTTTCCAGCTCTTTGATGTACTTCCAGCGCTCTTCCGGCTTCGGCGGCAGGCCGTTACCGTTGGCTTTGTGGTTTGGAATGACCTCAATCTCTTCTTTCTTATGATGCGAGATAAACCATAAACCACCGGCAAAGGTGACCAGCACGGCCGCGGCCAGTACCATCATGAGCTTTGAAGTGCCTGATCCGCCTTTGCTTTTCTTGCTGCGGCTGGCGGGTTTTTTGCGACGCGTCCCTGTTGAACGCCCGCGGCCTACATAATCTTTCTGTGCCACTTTCGTTCTGCTACCCTTCAAAAAAATGCCAATGGGCATGTAAATGTGCTGTTAATTGCCCGGCAATGAATGCGCCATGTTACGCAAGGGCTGGAACTTTGACCAGCACAGTCTGCCTTCAGAATCCGCTGAAAATGCAGGCGTCTAAGCGCTATTTTTCACGTTTTGCCGCCGGTGCCGTACTGCCGCGCACGCGCAGCTCCGCATCCAGCAGGCGCGAACCGTTATTCACGCGTTTACCCTGCAGCTCATCAAGTAACAGCAGCATCGCTTCACGACCAATGGCAAAGCGCGGCTGTGCCACGGTGGTCAGCGGCGGATCGTAGTATTGCGCCAGTTCGATATCATCAAAGCCCACCACCGACAGATCCTGCGGAATGCGCATGCCCAATTTGCGTGCCTGATTCATCGCGCCCAGCGCCATCAAATCGCTATGGCAGAAAATCGCTTTCGGCGGCTGCGGCAAACTCATCAACTGCTTAAGCGCATTCGCGCCGGCTTCAAAGGTGAAGTCGCCGTGCACAATCATCGTTGGGTCGATGGCGATGCTGCTGCGACGCAGCGCCTGAATGTAGCCCTGCAAACGATATTGGCTCAGCGGAATGTGTTCTGGCCCGGTGATGCAGGCGATTTGGCGATGGCCAAGCTGCAGCAGGTGATTCACCGCTTCAAAGGCGGCGGTCAGGTTATCGATATGCACCGTTGGTAATGCCATCTCCGGCGCAAATTCGTTGCCCATCACCATCGGCGGCAGGTTGCGCTGATCTTCAATGCCCGCCTCAAACGGCAGCTGTGAACCCAACAGCACCATGCCGTCGATCTGTCGCGTCAGCATTAAATTCAGAAAGGTTTTTTCCTGTTTATTCTGATGCGCGCAATCGCCAATCAGTACCAGATACCCCTCATGCGCAGCGGTGACTTCCACGCCGCGAATGATCTCACTGAAGAAGGGATCGCAGATGTCCGGGACAATCACCAGAATGGTTTGCGTTTCACCGCGTTTGGCATTGCGCGCCAAACCGTGCGGCGCATAACCCACGGCAATCACCGCTTTTTCGACCTTGAGCCGGGTAGCAGCAGAGACTTTTTCTGGATTCATCAACGCACGTGAAACCGTAGCGGTTGAAACGCCTGCTTTCTCGGCCACATCTTTCATGGTGGCGGCGGTGGAGGGTTGCTTCTGGTCCAACGTATAACTCCTGACGCGGTACAGCGCATTGATTTTCAGACATTACCGGGCTTCAACCGGGTCGGCACTATTGTTAACCCAAGGTCGCGTCGGGTTGTTACTTAATTTGCATAAAAATTGTGACTTGTGCGACTTTTTTCGATCTGGCTCGCAGATGTGGCGCGGCTTAGCTCTCGGTGGGATCGATATCCAGCGTCCATTTCACTTTACGCGAGGCCGGCAAGGTGGCGATCAGCGGCAGCGATCCGCTCAGCAGCTGTTGCAGACGTTTGCGCGACGGATGCTGCAACAGCAGCTGCCAGCGCCAGCGCCCACTGCGCTTCGGTGCCAACGCCGGAACCGGACCCATCAGCCACATCGCCTCATCTTTAAGCGGGCTGGCTTCCAGCAAATTACGCAGCTGTGTGAGGAATTCCGCCGCCTGCTGGTTATCCATATCCTCAGCGCGGAACAGCGCATGGCTGGTCCACGGCGGCAGCTGAACGGACTGACGCTCCAGCAGCGTTTGATCGGCAAAGGCGAAATAGCCGCGATGCAGCAATGTTTGCAGCAATGGATGTTCCGGATGATGGGTCTGCAGCAACACTTCGCCCTGTTTACCCGCACGACCGGCGCGACCCGCGACCTGCGTATAGAGCTGAGCGAAACGCTCGGCGGCGCGGAAATCGGCCGAGAACAGCGCGCCATCAACATCCAGTAGCGACACCAGCGTGACATCAGGGAAATGATGGCCTTTCGCCAGCATCTGCGTGCCTACCAGAATGCGCGCGCCGCCGCGATGCACATCGGCCAGATGCTGCTCTAGTGCGCCTTTACGGCTGGTGGTGTCGCGATCGATGCGCGATACCGGCACGCCGGGGAACAGCGTACCCAGCTGCTGTTCCAGCTGTTCGGTACCGACGCCAACCGGCATCAAATGTGTTGAACCACAGCTCGGGCACTGATTCGGCAGCGGACGCTGGCTATCACAATGGTGGCAGCGCAACTGGCGATGGTTCTGATGCAGCGTGTAGTAGCTATCGCAGCGCTGGCACTCGGCCAGCCAACCGCAATCGTGGCACATCAGTGCCGGAGAGAAGCCGCGGCGATTGAGGAACAGCAGAACCTGATTGTCGGCCTGCAGATGCTGGCGCATTTTGCCGAGCAGTGCTGGCGCCAATCCGCCTTTCAGCTGCTGGCCTTTAAGATCGATCAGCTGCTGTAACGCCGGTTTAGCATTGCCCGCGCGTTTAGTGAGATTGAGCTGGCGATATTTGCCGACGCGCACGTTGTGCAAGGTTTCCAGCGCCGGCGTGGCGGAACCCATCACAATTGGAATATCTTCCTCATGCGCACGGAACACCGCCAGATCGCGCGCCTGATAGCGCCAGCCTTCCTGTTGTTTGTACGAGCTGTCGTGCTCTTCATCAATTATGATGACGCCGGGACGCGCCAGCGGCGTGAACAGCGCCGAGCGTGTACCGATAACAATCGCCGTTTCGCCGCTGCGCGCGCGCAGCCAGACGGCGAGGCGTTCGCTGTCATTCAGCGCTGAGTGCAGCACATCAATCGGCGCATCAAAGCGTTCGCGGAAGCGGGCGATAGTTTGCGGCGTCAGGCCGATTTCCGGCACCAGCACCAAAGCCTGTTTGCCGCGTGCCAGCACGTTCTCCAGTACACTGAGATACACCTCGGTTTTACCCGAACCGGTAATCCCGGCCAGCAGCCAAGGCGCATAGTGATCGTCTTCACTGCGCATCGCGCCCACCGCCATCGCCTGATCGGTGTTCAGGCGCAGGCGATCCCCTTTGACGGCAAAGCTGGTACGCCAGTCGTGCATCTGCGGCGTGTGTTCACGCAGTTCGCACAAGCCCTTTGCGCGCAACGCTTGCAGCGCGGCATCGGTAAAATCGTGTTCGCTGACCTGATGACGATAGAGCGGTCGCTGACGCAGCATCGCCAGCGCTTGCTGCTGTTTCGGCGCGCGCTTCAGGCTCTCCATCGCCACTTCACGGCCAGCATCATTGATCACCCATTGCCACAGCGGCGCTTCCTGCGCGGGTTTGCCCTGACGCAGCAGCACCGGCAGCGCATGGCTCAGCACTTCGCCGAGCGGCGAATGATAATAGTTGGCGGCCCAATGCAAAATGCGCCACAGGGCGGGCGAGAACAGACTTTGATCGTCGAGCACGCTCTCTATCTGCTTGAGCTGCGTCAGCGGCAGATCGCTGGTCTCACGCGTACCGATCACAATGCCGATCATTTTGCGATTGCCGAACGGCACATTCACGCGTGCGCCCGCTACCGGCTGCGGCGCATCGGCAGGCAGCAAGTAATCAAACAGACGAGGTAGCGGAACGGGCAGGGCAACCTGAACAACGGGCATCTGAATCTCTATCCGGTTCTGAATTAAGGAGAAGTAGTGTACACGGCTAATTAGGAAGCGGCTATTTGCTAAAACCGGTTAATTTCTGTATACTATGCCGCCTTCGATGAGATCACTTGTCGGAGCATACACTTAATGTTCAACCGCGTGTGGTGCTGTGCAGGCTGAGCCTGGCACGGAGAGCGACACGGCCTTTTATGAGGTTCTCCCATGAAACAAGGTATTCACCCTAAGTACGAAGCAGTAACCATGACTTGCTCTTGCGGTAACGTGATCAACACCCGTTCAACCATGGCTTCTGGTCTGAACCTGGACGTGTGCGGCAAATGCCACCCGTTCTACACTGGTAAGCAGCGTATTGCTGACACCGGTGGCCGTGTAGATCGCTTCAACAAGCGTTTCAGCGTGCCAGCAAGCAAGAAATAAGATTTTTGGCCGTCGAATCTTCGCGATTCGGCAGCAAGAAAAAACCCAGCCTCGGCTGGGTTTTTTTATTTCTGGCTTCAGTATTCCCAGCTATCGGGATCGATGCCCATTTCACGCATAATCTGTTTCGCTTCTTCCGGAATCTCATCGCTGCGTTCTTTACGCAAATCGACATCGTTTGGCAGAGGCTGCCCGGTGAAAGCATGCAAAAAGGCTTCACACAGCAGTTCGCTGTTGGTGGCGTGACGCAGGTTGTTCACCTGACGGCGGGTACGCTCATCCGTTAAAATCTTCAGCACTTTCAGCGGGATAGAAACTGTGATTTTCTTAACCTGCTCGCTCTTTTTGCCATGTTCAGCGTAAGGGCTGATATATTCGCCGTTCCATTCAGCCATGGGTTACCTTAATCAATAAAAGTTGAATATTGGGAAATCCGTTGATTATGCCCGATTTTTCGATGCCTGACCCCTTAAACCGCAGGTTTTATGCTTGAGCACCGCTTCTGCAAAGGAAAGCGCGCTGAACACCAGGCGATGACGGACAATTTTAGCGGTTATTGATGATTTGCTCAATCTATACGCAAAGACATTTAGATGTCCAGATGTATTGACGTCTATGTGCGGAATGTTATCCTGTTGCTCTTCTTTTTCTTCAGGAACAGTAAGCACCATGACGCGTAAACAGGCAACCATCGCAGTACGTAGCGGTTTGAATGATGACGAGCAATATGGCTGCGTTGTCCCACCGATTCATCTCTCCAGCACCTATAACTTCCTCGACTTCAATGAGCCGCGTGCGCATGACTATTCACGTCGTGGTAACCCAACGCGCGATGTGGTTCAGCGCGCGCTGGCAGAACTGGAAGGTGGCGCAGGCGCGGTATTGACCAATACCGGCATGTCAGCGATTCATCTGGTGACAACCGTGTTCCTGAAGCCGGGCGATCTGCTGGTGGCGCCACACGACTGTTACGGCGGCAGCTATCGTCTGTTCGATAGCCTGAGCAAGCGCGGCGCGTATCGCGTGAAGTTTGTCGATCAGGGCGACAAAGCGGCGCTGGCCGCTGCTCTGGCCGAGAAGCCAAAACTGGTGCTGGTCGAAAGCCCAAGCAATCCACTGCTGCGTGTGGTCGATATCGCCAGCATCTGCGCCGCCGCGCGTGAAGCGGGTGCCATTAGCGTGGTGGACAACACCTTCCTCAGCCCGGCGTTGCAAAACCCGCTGGCGCTGGGTGCCGATCTGGTTGTTCACTCCTGCACCAAATACCTGAATGGTCATTCAGATGTGGTGGCAGGCGCGGTGATTTCGAAAGATCCGGCGATGGCCACCGATCTGGCGTGGTGGGCGAATAATATTGGTGTAACCGGCGCGGCGTTTGATAGCTACCTGCTGCTGCGCGGTTTGCGCACGCTGTCGCCGCGCATCGCCGCAGCACAACGCAATGCATTGGCGATCGTTGATTACCTGAAGCAACAACCGCTGGTGAAAAAACTGTATCATCCGTCCCTGCCGGAAAATGCCGGTCATGAGTTTGCGGTACGTCAGCAGCGTGGTTTTGGTGCCATGCTGAGTTTCGAAATCGATGCCGATGAGGCTCGCCTGCGCCGCTTCCTGAAAGCGCTGCAGCTGTTCACACTGGCCGAATCGCTGGGCGGCGTAGAGAGTTTGATTTCGCATACCGCGACCATGACGCATGCCGGCATGTCTGCAGAAGCGCGCGCGGCAGCGGGAATTTCGGAAACACTGCTGCGTATTTCTGTTGGGATTGAAGATCACGAAGATTTAATCGCCGATCTGGATAATGCATTCCGGATCGCAGCCGAGGAGTAATCATGACGAGTTCAGTGGGCGCGGGAACGCCGATCAAGCAGTTGCATAAATTTGGTGGCAGTAGCCTGGCCGACGCACGTTGCTATCAGCGCGTGGCCAGCATCATGGCGGATTACAGCCAGCCAGGCGACTTAATGGTGGTCTCTGCCGCAGGCAGCACCACTAACCAGTTGATCAGCTGGCTGAAATTGAGCCAGAGCGATCGCTTATCTGCTCATCAGGTGCAACAGGCTTTACGGCGTTTTCACAGCGAGTTAATTGCTGCGCTGCTGCCTGCTGAATATGCCGAAACCCTGACGTCTTCCTTTATACGCGATCTGGAAAGACTGGCGGCGCTGCTCGATGGCACCATCACCGACGCGGTATATGCCGAAGTGGTGGGGCACGGCGAAATCTGGTCAGCGCGCTTGATGGCTGCGGTTTTGAGCCAGCGCGAGATCGAAGCCGCCTGGCTGGATGCGCGTGACTTCCTGCGTGCTGAACGTGCCGCGCAGCCGCAGGTTGATGAAGGCAAATCCTGGCCGCTGCTGCAGGAGTTGTTAACGCAGCATCCGCATAAGCGTTTAGTGGTGACCGGATTTATCAGCCGCAGCGAAGCGGGTGAAACCGTGCTGCTTGGGCGTAACGGCTCGGACTACTCGGCAACGCAGATTGGTGCGCTGGCGGGCGTGGGGCGCGTGACCATCTGGAGCGATGTGGCGGGCGTTTACAGCGCCGATCCGCGTAAAGTCTCTGATGCGTGCCTGCTGCCGCTGCTGCGTCTTGATGAAGCCAGCGAGCTGGCGCGTCTGGCGGCGCCGGTGCTACACACCCGCACCTTGCAGCCGGTTTCTAACAGCGACATCGACTTGCAGCTGCGTTGCAGCTATCAACCGGAGCAGGGCTCGACGCGCATTGAGCGCGTGCTGGCCTCCGGCACAGGCGCGCGTATCGTCACCAGCCACGATGATGTGTGTCTGGTGGAGATTCAAATCCCCGATAATCACGATTTCAAAACCCAGCAGAAAGAGATCGATCTGCTGCTGAAGCGCGCGCAGCTGCGCCCGCTGGCGATCGGCGTGCATCCCGATCGTCGCCTGCTACAGCTGTGTTACACCTCGGAAGTGGTGAATAGCGCCTTCAACCTGTTGCAGGACGCCGCACTGCCGGGCCATCTGCAGCTGCGCGACGGCTTAGCGCTGGTGGCGCTGGTGGGCGCGGGCGTGACGCGTAATCCGCTGCACAGCCACCGCTTCTGGCAGCAGATCAAAGATCAGCCGGTGGAGTTTGTCTGGCAATCGGAAGATCACATCAGCATCGTGGCGGTACTGCGCGTCGGCCCGACGCAGCACCTGATTCAGGGACTGCATCAGTCGCTGTTCCGCGCAGAAAAACGCATCGGTTTGATGTTGTTCGGCAAAGGCAACATCGGTTCACGCTGGCTGGAGCTGTTTGCCCGCGAGCAGGAAACGCTGTCGGCGCGTACGGGATTTGAGTATGTGTTGGCGGGCGTGGCAGACAGCAGCCGTAGTTTGCTGAGCTACGACGGTCTGGAAGCCAGCCGCGCATTGGCGTTCTTTGATGATGAAGCGATCGAGCGCGATGAAGAGTCGCTGTTCCTGTGGATGCGTGCGCACCCGTTCGATGATTTAGTGGTGCTGGACGTCACCGCCAGCGAGCAGCTGGCGCAGCAGTATCACGATTTCGCCAGCCACGGCTTCCACGTTATCAGCGCCAACAAGGTTGCTGGTGCGTCGAGCGGTCAGAGCTGGCGTCAGGTGCGTGATGCTTTCGCCAAAACCGGTCGTCACTGGCTGTATAACGCCACCGTCGGTGCCGGTTTGCCGGTCAATCACACGGTGCGCGATTTACGCGAAAGCGGCGATAGCATTCTGGCGATCAGCGGCATTTTCTCTGGCACGCTCTCCTGGCTTTTCCTGCAATTTGACGGCACGGTGCCGTTCAGCGAGCTGGTCGATCAGGCGTGGCAGCAAGGCCTGACCGAACCGGACCCGCGCGTTGATCTATCCGGGCAGGACGTAATGCGCAAGCTGGTGATTCTGGCGCGTGAAGCGGGCTACGACATCGAGCCGGATCAGGTGCGTGTCGAGTCGCTGGTGCCGGCGATTTGCGACGGTGAGTCGATTGATCACTTCTTCGAAAACGCCGACGAGCTGAATGACCAGATGCTGCAGCGTCTGGAAGCGGCGCAGGAGATGGGTTTAGTGCTGCGTTACGTGGCGCGCTTCGATGCCAATGGCAAAGCGCGCGTCGGCGTGGAAGCGGTGCGCCCCGAGCATCCGCTGGCCGCATTGCTGCCGTGCGATAACGTGTTTGCCATCGAAAGCCGCTGGTATCGCGATAATCCGCTGGTGATTCGCGGACCGGGCGCAGGCCGCGATGTTACGGCGGGCGCGTTGCAATCGGATATCAACCGCCTCGCACAGCTGCTGTAATCTGCCTCACTCTGCAGACGGCATCGTCCGTCTGCATTCTTCACCTTCTCCCGCGCATCATGAAACGCCTTCACCTTGAGTGAAGATTTGTCACGCCTGTTCATTAATTTTCAGTTGACGCTGGCGTGTGAATCGTTCATTTTGTGCATCTGGACGTCTAAACGTATGGATGTTCGAAGGCCGCAAAATAATCGATATGTGATGACGAGGTAATTAGGATGAGTTTCTTTCACGCCAATCAACGCGAAGCGTTGAACCAGAGCCTGGCTGAGCTGAACGGGCAAATTAATGTCTCTTTCGAATTTTTCCCGCCACGTACCAGTGAAATGGAAGAAACCCTGTGGAGCTCAATCGATCGACTGAGCAGCCTAAAGCCGAAATTCGTCTCCGTCACCTATGGCGCTAACTCGGGCGAGCGCGATCGTACACACAGCATTATCAAAGGCATTAAAGATCGTACCGGTCTGGAAGCCGCACCGCATCTGACCTGCATCGATGCCACGCGTGATGAGTTGCGCGGTATCGCGCGTGATTACTGGGATAGCGGCATTCGTCATATCGTGGCACTGCGCGGTGATTTACCGCCAGGCAGCGGCAAGCCGGAGATGTACGGTTCGGATTTGGTGGCGCTGCTGAAAGACGTTGGCGATTTCGACATCTCGGTGGCGGCCTATCCGGAAGTGCATCCCGAAGCGAAAAGCGCGCAGGCCGATTTGATTAACCTGAAACGCAAAATTGATGCCGGTGCTAACCGCGCCATCACGCAGTTCTTCTTCGACGTGGAAAGCTACCTGCGCTTCCGCGATCGCTGTGTCGCAACCGGTATCGACGTGGAAATCGTGCCGGGTATTTTGCCGGTCTCTAACTTCAAACAGCTACAACGCTTCGCCACCATGACCAATGTGCGGGTGCCGGGCTGGATGAGTGCGATGTTTGAAGGTCTGGATAACGATCCGGAAACGCGCAAAATGGTGGGTGCCAGCGTCGCCATGGACATGGTGAAAATCCTGTCGCGGGAAGGGGTGAAGGATTTCCATTTCTATACGCTGAACCGCGCCGAGTTGAGTTACGCCATTTGCCACACGCTGGGCGTGCGTCCGGCGATAGGTGGTTAAGTTTGGTGGTCGCCATGAATGGCGACCCTACTGATTGCCGGTTTTGTAGGGTGCGCATTCATGCGCACCGGTAAAACAATAAAAAAGGAGCCAGTTGGCTCCTTTTTCACATCATGTCACTAGATTAACCGGTATTACGCATACCCGCTGCAACACCTGCGATCGTCACCATCAACGCTTGTTCAACACGCGCATCTGGCTCATCACCGCGCTCTTCCTGCGCACGCGAACGATGCAGCAGTTCAGCCTGCAACACGTTCAGCGGATCGGTATAAACGTTACGCAGCGCGATGGACTCGGCAATCCACGGTTGGTCAGCCATCAGATGGGCATCGTTCGCGATGGTCAGCACCGCTTTGATATCCGCATCCAGCTGATCGCGCAGCTGCTTGCCGAGCGACCACAGTGATTTATCCACCAGACGCTGATCGTAGTACTCCGCCAGCCACAGATCGGCTTTCGAGAACACCATCTCCAGCATGCCAAGGCGTGTGGCGAAGAACGGCCACTCGCGGCACATGTTCTCCAGCTCATCCTGATGACCTTCATCCATCGCTTTCTGCAACGCGGCACCCGCGCCCAGCCAGGCTGGCAGCATTAGGCGGTTCTGCGTCCAGGCGAAGATCCACGGAATGGCACGCAGCGATTCCACACCGCCGGTTGGGCGACGTTTAGCCGGACGTGAACCCAGCGGCAATTTGCCCAGCTCCTGCTCTGGCGTGGCCGAGCGGAAATAGGGCACGAAGTCCGGATTCTCACGCACATAGCCGCGATACATCGCACAGGAGTGCGCCGACAGGCCATTCATGATCTCCTGCCATTCGCGCTTTGGTTCCGGCGGAGGCAGCAGGTTGGCTTCCAGAATCGCGCCGGTGTAAAGCGACAGGCTGGCGATGGTGACTTCTGGCAAACCGTATTTGAAGCGAATCATCTCGCCCTGTTCGGTTACGCGCAGGCCACCTTTCAGGCTGCCTGGCGGTTGTGACAACAGCGCCGCATGGGCTGGTGCGCCGCCACGACCGATTGAGCCGCCGCGTCCGTGGAACAGCGTCAGCGTGATGCCCGCGCTTTCACAGGTTTTGATCAGCGCATCCTGCGCCTGATATTGCGCCCAGCTGGCGGCCATCACGCCGGCATCTTTCGCCGAGTCGGAATAGCCAATCATCACCATCTGTTTGCCATTGATAAAGCCGCGATACCAGTCGATGTTCAGCAACTGCGTCATCACGTCGTTAGCGTTGTTCAGGTCATCAAGGGTTTCGAACAGCGGCGCAACCGGCATAGCGTAAGGAATGCCGGCTTCTTTCAGCAGCAGATGCACGGCCAGCACGTCCGACGGCGTTTTCGCCATGGAGATCACGTAGGAAGCAATTGAACCCTGCGGCGCTTCGGCCACCACTTTGCAGGTATCCAGCACTTCGCGCGTCTCATCGCCCGGCTCCCACTGATGCGGCAACAGCGGACGCTTAGAGTTCAGTTCGCGAATCAGGAAGGCTTGTTTATCCGCTTCTGACCAGCTTTCGTAATCACCGAGGCCGAGATAGCGCGTTACTTCGGCAATCGCCTGGGTATGGCGGGTGCTCTCCTGACGGATATCAATACGCACCAGCGGCACGCCGAAACACTTCACGCGGCGCAGCGTATCCAGCAGCTGGCCGTTGGCGATGATGCCCATGCCGCACTGCTGCAGAGATTGATAGATAGCGAACAGCGGATCCCACAGCTGATCGTTGGAGACCAGCAGATCGGCCGGACGCGGCAGGCGCTCGCCTTTCAGACGACGGCCAAGATAGGCCTGCGTGGTCATCAACTGGCCGCGGATGCGCTTCAGCACCATACGGTACGGCTCCAGCGCGTCCGCATCGCCGCACAGCTCGCGCACTTCGTCGCTGCATTCGGACATCGACAGCTCAGAAATGAGTACGCCGATATCGCGCAGGAACAGGTCAGCGGCTTTCCAGCGGCTCAGCTGCATCGCGTGGCGGGTAATCGGTGCGGTAACGTTCGGGTTGCCGTCACGGTCGCCGCCCATCCACGAGGTAAATTTAATCGGCACGAAATCGACCGGCAGCTTAATGCCAAAAGTCTCTTCCACTTGCTCATTCAGCTCACGCAGGAAGGCTGGCACGCCTTGCCACAGGCTGTTTTCCACCACGGCAAAGCCCCATTTGGCTTCATCAATCGGTGTTGGACGGTATTTACGGATCTCGTCAGTGTGCCATGCTTGCGCCACCAGCTGACGCAGACGGCGCATCACCTGGGTACGTTCGTAGTCAGAGATATCGCTGTGATCGAGTTGCTGCAAACAGCTGTTCACTTCGCCCAGCATATGGATCAGCGTGCGGCGGGTAATTTCGGTGGGGTGCGCAGTCAGCACCAGCTCCAGCGACAGCTCTTCAATCGACTGGCGGATCGCCGCTTCGCTGATATCGCCTTGCTGTTTCAGACGCTCGAAAGTCTTTTTCAGCAGCTCAGGATGGTTCGCCCCATCGCCGCTACGCGAAATGGTTTGATACTGTTCTGCCACGTTGGTGAGATTAAGGAACTGGCTAAACGCACGCGCCACCGGCAGCAGCTCGTCATTCGACAGATTTTGCAGCGTGGTCAGCAGTTCCTGACGATGAGTGTCATTTCCCGCACGGGATGACTTAGAGAGTTTACGGATGGTCTCCACCTGGTCGAGGATGTTCTCTCCTAGTGCATCCTTAATCGTATCCCCGAGCAGTTTGCCGAGCATACTGACATTACTTCGCATTGCGGAATATTGTTCGTTCATTGGACCCTGACACCCTTATCGTCTTTTTTAATACTCTTACGCCCAACGGGCATAACATCGTCTTTTATCTAGCCACGTATCTTCCTGCGCGTCAATTGCCTTAAATCTACGTAAATGTGCTGCTAAATGGCGGAAATTCAAAGAATTTGCTTGCATCGAAGCGAGATAAGTTATTCTTATTATCAAATCCCGAACAATGACGGGGCAATTTGCTGATTTAACAGTGAAATGCCCCATTTGTTGTTCATCAATGACAAAAATGCTGTACGACCTGGGTGATAAGCGCATGAGTCGGCTTGATAAATGCGGTATCAATAAACTCATCAGGTTGATGGGCTTGATTGATAGATCCCGGGCCTAATACCAGCGTTGGGCACAATTGCTGGATAAAAGGCGCTTCAGTGCAATAGTTCACCACTTCGGTTGGTACGCCCAGCAGCTTCTCCACCACTTGCACCAGCTCATGATCGGCCGGACATTCGTAGCCTGGAATCGGCGGATGCAGCTCGCCTACGGTGAGACGTCCCGGCCAGCGCGCACTTACCGGCGCCAGCGCGTCATTCAGCAGACCATCCAAATCGCTCAGGGTTAAGCCCGGCAGCGGGCGAATATCCATGTGCAATTCACAGCAGGCGCAGATGCGGTTGGCCGCGTCGCCACCATGAATATGCCCAAAGTTCATGGTTGGATAAGGAATGGCAAAACCATCGTGGTTGTAACGCTCTTTCAGCGTGTTACGCAGCTGCATCAGCTGGGTAATGGATTCATGCATCAGTTCAATGGCGTTAACGCCGCGTGACGGATCGCTGGAGTGGCCTGATTGCCCCTGAATACGAATCACATTCGACAGATGACCTTTATGCGCGCGCACCGGCTTAAGCGAGGTGGGCTCGCCGATGATGGCGCAATCCGGACGCAGCTGCGTTGATTCAGAGAAATACTTAGCGCCCGCCATGGTGGTCTCCTCGTCGGCGGTGGCGAGGATGTAGAGCGGCTTGCTGAGTTTGGTCACGTCAACGTCACGCAGCGCATCCAGAATAAAGGCGAAGAAGCCTTTCATATCGGCGGTGCCCAGGCCGTACAGCTTGTTGTCGTGTTCGGTCAGCGTGAAAGGATCGCGCGTCCAGCGGCCATCATCGTAAGGCACGGTGTCGGTATGACCGGCCAATAACAAGCCGCCTGCGCCCAATCCGCTGCGCGCCAGCATGTTGAATTTATGCCGCGTGCCAGGCACCGGCTGCACTTCGACACTGAAGCCAATATCGCGGAACCAGCCGGCCAGCAAATTGATTAAAGTTTCATTACTCTGATCCAGTGCGCTATCGGTTGCGCTGATTGATGGCGTGGCAATCAACTGGCGGTAGAGTTCGATAAAAGGTGGTAATTTTGTCTTCACTGTTGACGGTCCTTGGGTTAGGATGTATCAATATTCATGCATTAATAGTGAATAAAAATACAATAACGTCGCTTGCATGTGAAGCATCAAATCTTCTGCAAACGGCATTCTGGGCAACGGGGCAAGGCCGCGACCCGATACGTGTGACTGTAATAAGGTATACAGCCTGATGTTGAATACGCTGATCGTTGGTGCCAGTGGTTACGCTGGCGTAGAGCTTGCCACCTACCTGAATCGCCATCCGCATATGAACATAACCGCTTTGGCGGTTTCAGCGCAAAGCCCGGATGCTGGAAAGTTATTGTCGGATTTGCATCCGCAGCTCAAAGGCATTGTCGATTTGCCGTTGCAGCCGCTGAGCGATGCCGCCGAATGGGCCGACAAAGTGGATGTGGTGTTCCTCGCCACCGCTCACGAAGTCAGCCACGATCTGGCACCTGAATTCCTCAAAGCCGGTTGCGTGGTGTTCGATCTCTCCGGCGCGTTCCGCGTAAACGACGACGCTTTCTATACGCAATATTACGGTTTCAGCCATCAGCATCAGGATTGGCTGGACAAGGCTGTTTACGGCCTGGCCGAATGGCAGCACGACAAAATCAAAGATGCGGAGCTGGTTGCGGTGCCGGGTTGCTACCCAACCGCAGCCCAGCTTTCGCTGAAACCGCTGATCGCAGCGGGCCTGCTCAGCGATGCACAGTGGCCGGTGATCAACGCCACCAGCGGCGTGAGCGGCGCAGGGCGCAAAGCCAACGTTGGCACCAGCTTCTGTGAAGTGAGCTTGCAGCCTTACGGCCTGTTTAATCATCGTCATCACCCGGAAATTGTGGCGCATCTCGGTACGCCGGTGATCTTCACGCCACATCTGGGCAGCTTCCCACGCGGGATTTTATCGACCACCACTTGCCGCCTGAAAGCGGGCGTGACGCAGCAGGATGTGGCGGATGCCTTCCATAACGCTTACCACGACAAACCGCTGGTGCGCGTCTATGACAAAGGCGTACCGGCGCTGAAAGCGGTGGTCGGTTTGCCGTTCTGCGACATCGGCTTCGCCATGCAAGGCGAGCACCTGATTGTGGTGGCCGCCGAAGATAACCTGCTGAAAGGCGCCTCATCGCAGGCGGTTCAGTGTTTAAACATTCGTTTCGGCTTCCCCGAAACGCTGTCTCTGATTTAACGAACGGATAACGCAATGAATCCATTGATCATTAAACTGGGTGGCGTGCTGCTGGATAGCGAAGAAGCGCTGGCTCGTCTGTTTGATGCCCTGCTGGCATACCGCAACGAACATCAGCGTCCGCTGATCATTGTGCACGGCGGCGGTTGCGTGGTGGACGAGCTGATGAAGAAGCTCGCGCTGCCGGTGAAAAAGAAGAACGGTTTGCGCGTGACGCCAGCCGATCAGATTGACATTATTACCGGCGCGTTAGCCGGTACCGCCAACAAAACGCTGCTGGCGTGGGCGAAGAAATATGGCATCGGCGCGGTGGGTTTGTGCCTCGGCGATGCCGGTCTGGTCAACGTAGCGCAGTTCGATGAAGAGCTGGGACACGTTGGCAACGCGACGCCTGGCAATCCGGCGCTGGTGAACACGCTGCTGGCGGCGGGCTACATGCCGGTGATCAGCTCGATTGGCATCACCGACGGCGGCGAGTTGATGAACGTCAACGCCGACCAGGCCGCCACCGCGCTGGCGGCGACCATCGGTGCCGATTTGGTGCTGTTGTCTGACGTCAGCGGTATTCTCGACGGCAAAGGTCAGCGCATCGAAGAGATGACCGCCGCGAAAGCGGAGCAGCTGATTGCGCAGGGCATCATCACCGATGGCATGATCGTGAAAGTGAACGCGGCACTTGATGCCGCCCGCACGCTCGGTCGCCCGGTCGATATCGCCAGCTGGCGTCATGCTGAACAACTGCCAACCCTTTTCAACGGCGTGTCGATTGGCACCCGGATTCTCGCATAATCAAGGATTAAGACATGAGCACGCAAAACATCAAAAAAATCGTTCTGGCCTACTCCGGCGGTCTGGATACTTCAGCCATCATTCCATGGTTGAAAGAGAACTACGGCGGCTGTGAAGTGGTGGCATTCGTGGCGAACATTGGTCAGGATCCGGCCGATCTGGAAGGCGTTGAGAAGAAAGCGCTGCAGTCAGGTGCGTCTGAGTGCCACGTGGTTGACCTGCGTGAAGCGTTCATCAGCGATTACGTGTATCCGGTTCTGCAGACTGGCGCCCTGTACGAAGGCACTTATCTGCTGGGTACCTCAATGGCGCGTCCGATTATCGCTAAAGCCCAGGTTGAGCTGGCACTGAAAGTGGGCGCAGATGCGCTGTGCCACGGCGCAACCGGTAAAGGTAACGATCAGGTGCGTTTCGAAACCACCTACACCGCGCTGGCACCACAACTGAAAGTGGTTGCGCCATGGCGTGAATGGGACCTGCGTTCACGTGAGGCGCTGCTGGATTACCTGAAAGAGCGCAATATCCCGACCACCGCATCGCTGGAAAAAATCTACAGCCGCGATGAGAACGCATGGCACATCTCTACCGAAGGCGGCGTGCTGGAAAGCCCAGCTAACGCACCGAACAAAGATTGCTGGGTGTGGACCGTTGATCCGCTGGAAGCGCCAGATCAGCCAGAAAACGTCACCGTTACCGTGGAGAAAGGTCGCGTGGTGGCGGTGAATGGTGAGACGCTGAGCCCGTTCCAGTGCCTGGAAAAACTCAACGTGCTGGGCGCCAAACACGGCGTCGGCCGTATCGACATCGTGGAAAACCGTCTGGTAGGCATCAAGTCCCGCGGCTGCTACGAAACTCCAGGCGGCACCATCATGGTTAACGCGCTGCGTGCGGTTGAACAGCTGGTGCTGGATCGCGATAGCTTCAAATGGCGTGAGCAACTGGGTCATGAAATGTCTTACGTGGTTTACGATGGCCGCTGGTTCGCGCCGCTGCGTAAATCCGTCCAGGCCGCTGCTGAATCACTGGCAGAAGAGGTGAACGGCGAAGTGGTACTGCAGCTGTATAAAGGCCAAGCTACGGCGATTCAGAAAACCTCTGCTAACAGCCTGTACTCAGAAGAGTTCGCCACCTTTGGCGAAGACGAAGTTTACGATCACCGTCACGCGGGTGGCTTTATCCGCTTGTTCTCGCTCTCTTCACGCATTCGCGCGCTGAACGAGCAGAAGAAGTAATTCCGCAGCAATCGACATAATTTGCAAGGGCGGCTTCGGGCCGCCTTTTCTATAACGGATTCAGGAGTAATTCAGATGGCACTTTGGGGCGGACGTTTTTCGCAGGCAGCAGACCAACGGTTTAAACAGTTCAACGACTCGCTGCGTTTTGACTATCGCCTGGCCGAGCAGGACATTACCGGCTCGATTGCCTGGTCAAAAGCGCTGGTGACGGTCAACGTGCTGACTAATGAAGAGCAGCAACAGCTGGAAAGCGCGTTGAATGAGCTGCTGGCCGAGGTACGCGCCAATCCTGAGCAGATTCTGCAAAGCGATGCGGAAGATATTCACAGCTGGGTGGAAGGCAAGCTGATCGACAAAGTAGGCGCGCTGGGCAAGAAATTGCATACAGGACGTAGCCGTAACGATCAGGTCGCGACCGATCTGAAATTGTGGTGCAAAGAGCAAGTTGCGGTGCTGCTGGAGGCGACGCGCGAGCTGCAATCGGCGCTGGTCGCCACGGCACAAGCCAATCAGGACGCGGTGATGCCGGGTTATACGCACCTGCAGCGCGCGCAGCCGGTGACTTTCGCGCATTGGTGCCTGGCGTACGTTGAGATGCTGGCGCGTGACGAGAGCCGTCTGCAGGATGCGTTGAAGCGTATGGATGTCAGTCCGCTGGGTTGCGGCGCGCTGGCGGGTACCGCTTACGAGATCGATCGTCAGCAGCTGGCCGGCTGGTTAGGTTTTGCCTCTGCCACGCGTAACAGTCTTGATACCGTTTCCGATCGCGATCACGTGCTGGAACTGCTGTCAGACGCCTCGATTGGCATGGTGCATCTGTCGCGCTTTGCAGAAGACCTGATCTTCTTCAACACCGGTGAAGCGGGCTTCCTTGAGCTGTCGGATAAAGTCACTTCCGGCTCTTCGCTGATGCCGCAGAAGAAAAACCCGGATGCGCTGGAGCTGATCCGTGGCAAATGTGGCCGTGTGCAAGGTGCGCTGACCGGCATGATGATGACGCTGAAAGGCCTGCCGCTGGCGTATAACAAAGATATGCAGGAAGACAAAGAAGGGCTGTTCGATGCGCTTGATACCTGGCTCGACTGCCTGCATATGTCGGTGCTGGTGCTGGACGGCATTCAGGTAAAACGTCCACGTTGCCAGGAAGCCGCTGAGCAGGGCTACGCCAACTCGACCGAGCTGGCCGATTATCTGGTGGCAAAAGGCGTTCCGTTCCGCGAAGCCCACCACATTGTGGGTGAAACCGTGGTGGAAGCGATCAAGCAAGGCGTGGCGCTGGAAGCGCTCACTCTGACGCAGTTGAAGCAGTTCAGCGCGGTGATTGAGGATGACGTGTATCCAATTCTGTCGCTGCAATCCTGCCTGGATAAGCGTAATGCGCAAGGCGGCGTGTCACCGCAGCAAGTTGCGTTTGCCATCGGCGAAGCGCAGAAGCGTTTGGGTTAAAAGCTATGCGCAATAAATTGCGCCGCTACGGTATGTGCAGGAATGCGTAGCGGCGCGATTTATCGCGCTCTGTTGATATCCAGCAGGCGAGCGACAAGCAAAAAAAAGCGGGCACCTCTTCGGTAGCCCGCCAACCTCTAGCTTCGGAATTACATATTGTTATAGGCACATCATCAAGGGCTGGCCACTCCCGGCCAGCACAGTGATTGGTTTCAAGCAGATTGCAGGTACTGCTCCAGATCGTCGCTACCGCCAATATGACGACCACCGATAAACACCTGAGGCACCGTTGCGCGGCCTGATACGGCACGCAGACTCACGGTTGTGGCATCTTGCCCCAGCACGATTTCTTCAAATGCGATGCTGTGATCGATCAACAGCTGTTTCGCTTTGGTGCAGAACGGACAACCCGGCTTAGTAAACAGCGACACAGATTCCTGCACCTTAAATTCGGGTGCCAGATAACGCAGCAGCGTATCGGCATCAGACACTTCAAACGGATCGCCCGGCTTGTTCGGCTCAACAAACATCTTCTCGATTACGCCGTTGCGCACCAGCATCGAATAACGCCAGGAGCGCGGACCAAAACCGACATCGGCTTTTTCAACCAGCATGTTCATGCCGCGCGTGAAGTCGCCATTGCCGTCCGGGATAAAGGTGATATGTTCAGCGCGCTGATCGGCTTTCCACGCATTCATGACAAAAGTATCGTTCACTGACACGCACAGAATGCTGTCGACACCGTGCTGTGCAAAGGTGCTGAACAGCTCGTTGTAGCGCGGCAGGTGGCTCGATGAGCAGGTTGGCGTAAACGCACCCGGCAGCGAGAACACGATAACGGTTTTGTCTTTGAACAGTTCGTCAGTGGTGATATCAACCCAGCGATCGCTCTGACGCGTGTGAAAGGTGACCTGCGGTACGGCTTTGCCTTCCTGGCTTGCGAACATATCTTCTCCTCACAATTCAATGGTCTTAAATCAGATGAGGCGTATTATTCCCGCTCGCGCCTTGATAGGGCCAATCGTTCATTGCTATTCTATCTATCGCCACGGGCTATCGTGGTTTGGAGGATTTCAATGAATATTCGTGATCTCGAATACCTGGTTTCACTTGCGGAGCATCGCCATTTCCGGCGTGCAGCTGACGCATGTCATGTCAGCCAACCTACCTTAAGTGGACAGATTCGTAAGCTGGAAGATGAACTTGGCGTGATGCTGCTGGAGCGAACCAGCCGTAAGGTGTTGTTTACTCAGGCTGGACTGTTGCTGGTGGATCAGGCGCGAACCGTGCTGCGCGAAGTGAAAGTGCTGAAGGAGATGGCGAGCCAGCAAGGCGAAGCGATGTCTGGACCGCTGCACATTGGTTTGATTCCAACCACCGGGCCGTATCTGCTGCCGCACATCATTCCGATGCTGCACAAAACCTTCCCCAAACTCGAAATGTACCTGCATGAAGCGCAGACGCAGCAACTGCTGGCACAGCTCGACAGCGGCAAGCTGGATTGCGCCATCGTGGCGTTGGTGAAAGAGAGTGAAGCCTTTATTGAGGTGCCGCTGTTTGATGAGCCAATGACGCTGGCGGTGTATGCCGATCATCCGTGGCGCGATCGCGATCGCGTGCCGATGTCGGATCTGGCCGGTGAGAAATTGCTGATGCTGGAAGATGGGCACTGCCTGCGCGATCAGGCGATGGGCTTCTGCTTCGAAGCCGGTGCCGATGAAGATACGCATTTCCGCGCCACCAGTCTGGAAACGCTGCGCAACATGGTTGCCGCCGGAAGCGGCATTACCTTGCTGCCTGCGCTGTCCGTGCCGAATGAACGCGAACGTGATGGCGTCTGCTATCTACCGTGTTACAAGCCGGTGCCGCAGCGCACCATTGCGTTGGTCTATCGTCCAGGATCGCCTCTGCGCAGCCGCTATGAGCAGTTGGCAGAAGCAATCAAAACCCACATGAAGGGTTATCTGGATACCTCGTTAAAACAGGCGGTTTAAGCCGTTTAACGCTGCCACGCGATAGGCTTCGGCCATGGTGGGATAGTTGAAGGTGGTATTCACGAAGTACTCAATCGTGTTGCCGCCGTTCTTCTGTTCCATGATGGCCTGGCCGATGTGAATGATCTCCGCAGCACGCTCGCCAAAGCAGTGAATCCCTAAAATCTCTTTGGTTTCGCGGTGGAACAGAATCTTCAGGCTGCCGACGTGCATGCCAACAATCTGCGCACGCGCCAGATGTTTAAACTGCGCACGACCCACTTCATACGGCACTTTCATCGCCGTCAGCTGCTGTTCGGTTTTACCCACTGAGCTGATCTCCGGAATGGTGTAAATCCCGGTTGGAATATCTTCGATCAGGTGCGCGGTAGCTTCACCTTTGATGATCGCCTGCGCGGCAATGCGGCCCTGATCGTATGCAGCAGAAGCCAGGCTTGGATAACCAATCACGTCGCCAACCGCGTAAATATGCGGCAGCGCGGTTTGATACATGCTGTTCACTTTCAGCAGGCCACGACCATCCGCTTCCAGTCCGACGTTTTCCAGCGCCAGTGAATCGGTGTTACCGGTTCGACCGTTTGCGTACAGCAGGCAATCGGCTTTCACTTTTTTGCCCGATTTAAGGTGAATAATCACCCCGTCATCAACGCCTTCAATCTTCTCGAACTCTTCGTTGTGACGAATCACCACGCCGCTGTTCCAGAAGTGATAGGAGAGGGAATCTGACATCTCCTGATCGAGGAATGCCAGCAGACGGTCGCGAGTGTTGATCAGGTCAACCTTGACGTTCAGGCCGCGGAAAATCGAGGCATATTCACAGCCAATTACGCCGGCGCCATAAATGATGACGTGGCCAGGTTCATGATGCAGGTTGAGGATGGAGTCGGAATCGTAAACGCGCGGATGGGTGAAATCGACATCCGCGGGATGATACGGACGAGAACCGCAGGCGATCACGAATTTCGCCGCGGTTAATCGCTCGCGGGTGCCGTCGGGTTGTTCCACTTCGATGGTGTTGGCATCAACAAATCGGGCATCGCCCTGATAAAGTTCACAGCGGTTGCGCTCGTAGAAGCCCTGACGCATCGCGGTTTGCTGACTGATCACGTTCTCGGTGTGGTTGAGAATGTCGGCGAATGAGGAGCGCAGGAGGCGAGTGTGATCGCTGTAAAGTGGGTTTTGATTGAACTCGATGATACGGCTAACAGCGTGACGCAGGGCTTTGGAAGGGATGGTTCCCCAGTGTGTACAACCGCCGCCGATGTTGTGGTAGCGTTCGATCACTGCAATACGCGCTCCCTGCTTCACCAGCCCCATCGCCGCACCTTCGCCGCCCGGACCGGAGCCAATCACAATGGCATCGTAATCGTAAGACTTTTGCATACCAGTACGTCCTATTTTTTTATCACATTTTTACAACGAGATTCTAACATCTCGCCGCGCACATCTGAATTCTAACAGCGTAAATTGCTGAAGTTTGACAAAGCGTGAGGTTCACAGGCGTTCACAAAGTTTGCACCGCTGTACGCTGAAAAGTTTGTTATAGTGCCTGCCAAATCACCTAAAAGGCCGGGAAAATGGGCGTCAGAGCGCTACAAAAAGAACGTACACGACGTTCACTGATTGAGGCTGCCTTCAGTCAGTTAAGTGCAGAAAGGAGTTTTGCCAGCCTGAGTTTGCGCGAAGTTGCACGCGAAGCGGGGATTGCGCCGACCTCATTTTATCGTCACTTCCGCGATGTCGATGAGCTGGGCCTGACCATGGTGGACGAAAGCGGCTTGATGCTGCGCCAGTTAATGCGTCAGGCGCGCCAGCGTATTGCCAAGGGCGGCAGCATTATCAAAACCTCGGTGGCAACTTTTATGGAGTTCATCGGGAACAATCCCAACGCTTTTCGGCTCTTACTACGCGAGCGCTCCGGAACCTCGGCGGCCTTTCGTGCCGCAGTCGCGCGTGAGATTCAGCACTTCATCGCCGAACTGGCCGATTATCTTGAATTAGAAAATCGCATGCCGCGCAGCTTCACCGAAGCGCAGGCCGAAGCCATGGTGACGATTGTGTTTAGCGCGGGTGCCGAAGCGCTGGACGTTGATATTGAGCAGCGCCGTAAGCTTGAGGATCGATTAGTGCTGCAGCTGCGCATGATCGCCAAAGGCGCTTATTACTGGTATCGCCGGGAGCAAGAGCGTCTGGCGGTTACCCTGGAAAAACCCGAAGAGTAATGTGATAAGGATAATGAAATGATTGAGCAAAACCCACGCGATAAAGGAACGCTTTTATTGGCTTTTATCACCGGTTTAGCGATCAACGGCTCCTTTTCGGTGCTGTTCAGCACGTTTGTTCCCTTTTCGATATTCCCGCTGATTGCGCTTGGCCTCGCGGCCTGGTGTTTGCATCAGCGTTATCTCAACCGCAATATGCCAGACGGCATGCCTTCACTGGCGGCGGCGTTCTTCCTGCTGGGTATTTTGGTTTATAGCGCGCTGGTGCGGGCTGAATATCCGGATATCGGCTCTAACTTCATCCCGACCATTCTGATGGTGGCGCTGGTGTTCTGGATTGGTATGCGTTTTCGCCGCGCGAAGAGCAAGCAGTGAAAAAACGGGAACCTTGGGGTTCCCGTTGTTGTTTAGGCCTTGCGCGTCAGCAGCACGCCGCATTCCATATGATGGGTATACGGGAACTGATCGAACAGCGCCAGACGCGTGACATCATGCGTTTCTCCCAGCACCGCGAGGTTGTCGCACATCGTTTGCGGGTTGCAGGAGATATAAAGGATGCGCGGATAGGCCTGCACCATCTTCACAGTTTCCTCATCCAGCCCGCTACGTGGCGGATCAACAAAAATGGTTTCGCATTGATAGCTCTTCAGGTCGATGCCTTCTAAACGATTGAAGCTGCGAACGCCCGTCATCGCCTGGGTAAACTCTTCAGCGGCCATACGAATAATCTGCACATTATCAATATGGTTGGCGGCAATGTTGTATTGCGCGGACGCGACCGACGGCTTGGCAATCTCCGTGGCCAACACGCTGCGGAAGTTACGCGCCAGCGCCAGCGAGAAGTTGCCGTTACCGCAATAGAGTTCCAGCAGATCGCCTTGCGAATCCTGCGTGACGTCCAGCGCCCACTCCAGCATCTGAATATTCATCGCCGCGTTTGGCTGGGTGAAGCTGTTTTCCACCTGACGATAAATCATCTCTTTCCCCGCGACCGGCAGGCGCTCATCCACGTAATCGCGATCGAGGCAGATTTTGGTTTTGGTGGCGCGGCCAATCAGCTGCACGTCAAAGCCTTCAGCACGCAGGCTGTCGCGCAGGGCGCTGGCGGCGGCGGTCCACTCCTCTTCCAGCTTGCGGTGATAGAGCAGCGAGATAACAATCTGGTTGCTCATCGTCGACAGGTAATCGATCTGGAACAGTTTGAAACGCAGCGTGCGGTTGTCACGGATCGCCGCGATCAGTTTTGGCATCAGCTGGTTGATCAATTCACTGGCCGCCGGGAATTGATCGACGCGGATACGTTGCTTGGTCTGTTGATCAAAGATGATGTGGTAGAGATCGTCTCCGTCGTGCCAGATGCGGAATTCGGCACGCATCCGATAGTGGCTGACCGGCGAACGGAACACCTCCACGTCGGGCGCGGCAAAGGGCATCATCATCGCCTGTAAGCGGCTGACTTTTTCCGCCAGTTGCGCGTCGTATTGTTCAATCGGGAGCTGTTCGGGTGTCATCTTTAATCCTGGTAATAAGCTGGCTTGCCGGGCGATTGTAGGCATTCAACTGCTGATGTCCAGCCCTGCGGAAAACAAGATGGCTGGAAGTCTGGATTTCCGGCCTTCCTGGCCGTAGACTGCGCCTGCCGGCCTCTTTGAGTTAAAAGGGAATCCAGTGTGAATCTGGAGCTGACGCGCAGCGGTAAAGAATGTCGTGGTGATGGCAATTACAAACACTGTCCTGCCGGATGGGAAGTTTTTTCACCATTTATGATTCTCAGCCCGAAGACCTGCCGGTGTGACGTCGCAATACATACGACCATCGCGAGCTATTGGTTGTAGTCGTGCGGCATCCTGCTTCGTCTTTTGGATGCTATAACAATGAAAAAAACACATGCTTCGCTGTTTGCCTTCAGTGCAACGGCGTTGTCTCTCTGGGCGCAATTTGGCTACGCTCAGCAGAATGATGATACGCAAATCGTTACCGCTAACCGCTTCGCACAGCCGGTCTCATCGGTGCTGGCGCCGACTACCGTTGTAACCCGTGAAGAGATTGATCGCTGGCAGTCAAAAAGCCTCACGGATGTAATGCGCCGCTTGCCGGGTGTAGATGTTGCACAGAATGGGGGATTAGGCCAGAACAGCTCCCTGTTTATTCGCGGAACTAACTCTAGCCATGTGCTGGTGCTGATCGACGGTATTCGTCTTAATCAGGCTGGCGTTTCGGGTTCATCCGATCTCAGCCAGATTCCTCTTTCGCTGGTGCAGCGCATTGAGTATGTGCGCGGGGCTCGCTCGGCGGTATATGGCTCGGATGCGATTGGCGGAGTAGTTAACATTATTACCGGCCGTGCAAAACCAGGTACCACACTGACGGCGGGCGTGGGCTCTAAAGGCTACCAGAGTTATGAAGGTTCGACGCAGCAGCAGATCGGTGATGCCACTAAGCTGACGATGGCGGGTAATTACACCTATAGCAGAGGCTACGACGTGGTGGCTAACCTGCCTGACGTATATGGCGATCCAGCGCAGAAAGATCGCGATGGCTTTATGAGTAAATCACTGTATGGCTCACTGGAGCACCAGTTTAGCGATGAGTTGAGCGGTTTCGTGCGCGGCTACGGTTTTGATAATCGCACGGCTTACGACGGTACTTATAGCTATGACAGCAGCTTCAATATCCTGGGGCTGAATGATACCCGCCAGCTTTATAGCCAGACCTGGGACACCGGCCTGCGTTACAACCATGACATCTATTCAACTCAGCTAATTGCCAGCTATAGCCGAACGAAAGATTTTAACTACGATCCGCGTACCGGCCGCTATGGCCCGGCGACCACGCTTGATGACAGTAAGCAGTACAACCTGCAATGGGGAAATACCTTCCTGGTTGGAGCTGGTACGGTGAGTGGTGGTGTGGATTGGCAAAAACAGACTACTGAGCCTGGAACGGCGTATGTCACCAGCAGCACTGAACAGCGCGATACGGGCATTTATGCGACGGCTCAGCAGCAGTTTGGCAGCATCACTGTAGAAGGCGCGGTACGTGGTGATGACAATAGCCAGTTTGGCTGGCACAGCACCTGGCAGAGTGGCGCTTCCTGGGAGTTTGTTGAAGGCTATAGCGTCTTTGCTAACTATGCCACAGCCTACAAAGCTCCGCGTCTTGGCCAATTATATGGATCTTATGGCAACAGCGATCTTAAGCCGGAAGAGAGCAAACAGTGGGAAGGTGGCTTTGACGGTCTGACTGGTCCAGTGAACTGGCGAGTGTCGGGTTATCGCAACGATATCGATAATCTGATTGATAGCGATCCCAATACCTACGTTTATTACAATATTAATAAAGCGCGTATTAAAGGTGTTGAGGCAACGGCTTCATTTGATACCGGTCCGCTGAGTCATCAGATTTCATATGATTATGTTGATGCGCGTGATGCAGAAACCAACCAGCAGTTGGTGCGCCGCGCTAAGCAGCAGGTTAAATATCAGCTCGACTGGACCTTCTATGATTTTGACTGGTCTGTGACTTATCACTACCTTGGCGATCGTTACGATACCGACTACAACCACTCCTATACTGCGGAGCGCGTCAACTTGGGCGGTGTAAGTTTATGGGATTTGGCAGTTTCGTATCCGGTCACATCACAGCTTACCGTTCGTGGTAGAATTGCCAACCTGTTCGATAAAAACTACGAGACAGTGTATGGCTATCCAACTCCAGGAACGGAGTATTACCTCAGCGCCAGCTACAGCTTCTGATCTCCGCCCCACCGTGCTGGTGTTTGACTCCGGCGTGGGTGGGCTCTCCGTTTATGATGAGGTCCGGCATTTACTGCCGGATCTTCATTATCTCTACGCCTTCGATAATGAAGGTTTCCCGTACGGCGAAAAATCCGAGGACTTTATTGTCGAGCGTGTGGTGGCGGTGGTGACAGCTATCACTCAGCGTTTTCCGCTTGCGCTGGTGATCATCGCCTGTAACTCGGCCAGCACTATCTCTTTGCCGGCTCTGCGTGAGCGCTTCGAATTCCCTGTGGTGGGTGTGGTGCCTGCGATTAAACCTGCTGCGCGCCTGACGCGTAATGGCGTGGTGGGATTGCTGGCAACTCGCGGCACGGTCAAACGTCCTTATACGCATGAGTTAGTGGCGCAATTTGCCCGCGACTGCAAAATCGAAATGCTCGGTTCTGCTGAGTTGGTGGAGCTGGCGGAAGCCAAGCTGCATGGCGAAGATGTTGAGTTAGCTGATGTGCGACGCGCCGTGCAACCCTGGCTACGCATGAAAGAGCCACCTGATACCGTGGTCCTTGGATGTACGCATTTCCCTTTACTGCGTGATGAGCTGCAATTGGTGCTGCCGGAAGGGACAAGGTTGGTGGATTCGGGCGCGGCTATTGCGCGTCGTACCGTTTGGTTATTAGAGCATGAAGCACCGCAGGCGGTTTCATCCGGTCAGAATTTAGCGTTCTGTACGCGTATGGATGATGAAGTGACGAAATTGTCACCGATTTTACAGCGTTATGGCTTCCCATTGTTGGAAAAATTAGCAGTTTAGTGGCGTTTCGACGAAAAAATCAGCACTCGGAAATTAATTTGTAATTAGCGCTTGTCAGCTCCGAAGAAATCCCTATACTGCGCCTCCACTGACACGGAACAACGGCTTACGAAGCGATGTGTTCAGGAGGTGGTCTTCAAGGCAACCTTCAGAAAAGCAAAAATAAATGCTTGACTGAGAATGCGGAAAGCGTAATATACGCATCCCGCGCCGCTAGAGAAATCGCGGCATGCTCTTTAACAATTTATCAGACAATCTGTGTGGGCACTCGCAGGATTGATATCAGCGTCTCCGGACGCAACAAAATATCAAAGCCTCACGAGTGAACACATAATGAAATTCATTATGACGTTTTACA
>NZ_JAIMIF010000008.1:0-230721 GCF_019795935.1 Pantoea sp. DY-15 | reverse complement strand
TACGCTACTCTCCTTCGGAGTCAAACACTTTTTTCAGCGCTTTCATCCGGCGGGATGAATTTCTTCACTCCCAGCTGAGCCGTCTGCGTTGCCGCTTTGCCGTCTCAGTGGTGGCGCATTATAGGGATCCGAATTTTTTGCACAACCCCTTTTTTCGATCTTTTTAATCGACTGGCGAGTTTTCACTCTTTTCGCTGCGATCGCGAGCGATCCGCTCAAAAATCATCTTGTTTATCCGCCTTTTAAGCCGCAGGCTTGGGTAAAAACGTAAAGGAGAAGATCATGTCTACAGCCCTACGACCTTATAAGAACCATTTTCCGCAACAAGGCGATCGCGTGATGATCGATAGCAGCAGCGTGGTGGTGGGTGAAGTACAACTTGCCGATGACGTAAGTGTCTGGCCGCTGGTTGCGATTCGCGGTGACGTCAATAAAGTGGTGATAGGTAAAAGAAGCAATATTCAGGATGGCAGCGTACTGCACGTCACTCACAAGTCCACCAGCAATCCGGAAGGTTATCCGCTGATTGTTGGCGAAGATGTCACGGTAGGGCATAAAGCGATGCTGCACGGCTGTACTATCGGCAATCGCGTACTGGTTGGTATGGGATCCATTCTGCTGGACGGCGTGATCGTTGAAGATGATGTGATGATTGGCGCTGGCAGTTTGGTACCGCCAGGTAAACGACTGGAGAGCGGCTACCTGTATTTAGGCAGCCCGGTGAAGCAGGTCCGCCCACTCAGTGAAGCGGAAATCGCCGGGCTGCTTTATTCATCCAACAACTATGTCGGTTGGAAGAATGAATATCTCGTTCAGGAAAGCCAATCTCATTCCTGATCGCCAGTCTTACCTCTGCTGCATCGACTGCTTTAGTTTGGCAATCACTGGCGTGATCTCTGGCATCACGCCATGCCATAAATGGAAAGAGTGAGCGGCTTGACCCACTAACATACCAACGCCATCCGCCAGCTGCTGCGCGCCCTGCTGCTGGCACCACAGTAAAAATGGCGTCAAACCTTGTTGATAAAACATGTCGTAGCATCGCGTTTGCGCATTAATTAGCGATGTGCCTAACGCCGGAACTTTGCCATCAACACCGCTCGAGGTCGCATTAATGATCAGATCAAATTGCTGATCCGCTAATTGCTCAAAGCCGGCCGCTTTGATATCCCCGCTATGCTGGAAAATCTCTGCCAGCTGCTCGGCGCGTGCCAAGGTGCGATTCACCACCACCAGCGAACATCCGAATGAAAGCAGTGGCAGGATCACGCCACGCGCAGCACCACCGGCGCCCACCAGCAGAACTCGATCACCTGGATGGATCATCTGCAGTCGTTCCAGATCGCTGAGCAAGCCGATGCCATCGGTGTTGTCGCCGAAGATCTTACCCTGCGCATCTTTCTTTAACGTATTAACCGCACCGGACAATGCCGCACGTTCGCTAAGCTCATCGGCAAATTCCCATGCCTGCTGTTTAAAAGGCAGCGTGACATTGGCACCTTTGCCGCCATGCGCAAAAAAATCGGCGATCGACTGAGGAAAACCCTCAAGTGGCGCGCACTCCTTGCCATATTGATGCTCAATGCCGGTTTGCTCAGCGAACAAGCTATGAATGAAAGGAGATTTGCTATGCGCAATCGGGTGACCAAATACGGCAAAATTTTCCATGCGTTAGCCCTGACGAATAAGTTCACCGCTAATAACGTCGCGGATTTCAGAAGGATTCAGTCGCCCACCCGTTTCAGCATGTAAGACCGGGAACTGCGGACCAAATTGCTTAGCAACCTCTTCCGCATTACGACAAGGCGGTTCGCCGGAAAGATTGGCGCTGGTCGAAACCAGAGGTTTACCAAAACCGCGACACAAAGCCTGTACGTCCGGATGATCGCTAACGCGAATGGCCAGTGAGTCAAAACGCCCCGTTAACCAACGCGGCGTATGTGGCGAAGCTGGCACTACATAGGTTACCGGGCCAGGCCAACTGGCAAACATACGCTCGCGCTGCAGCACAGAGAGTTCACGGTCGGCGATATAAGGTTCCAGCTGCGCGTAATCGGCTGCAATCAAAATGAGTCCCTTCTCGACTGGACGCTGCTTGAGCGCCAAAAGTGCCATTACGGCATCCTCGCTGTCGGGATCGCAGCCCAATCCAAATACGGCTTCGGTTGGATAGGCGATAACTTCCTGTTGCTGTAGCCTCTCAATGCAAAAATCGAGACTACCCGCTGAATACTGGCTTGGCTTCATGATGATGATGCGTCCTGGACAATGGGCTTACCGCAGCGTTTGCTGGCGCAGAAGCGCTTCATGCCTTGTGCGGTTTTCTTCTCTATTAATAAAGGGAACTGGCAATGCGGGCAAACGCCTTCAACCGGCGCTGCGTTAAGGACAAACTGGCAATCTGGATAGCGATCGCAAGAGTAGAAGGTTTTGCCATAGCGTGAGCGCCGCTGTACCAGTTTACCGCTCTGACATTGCGGACAGGCGATAGCTGTTTCATCAGGCTTGTCGATGGTTTCGGTGTAATCACATTCCGGGTAGTGACTGCAACCCACGAACATGCCAAATCGCCCCTGACGCAGAACTTTGTCTGCGCCACACTGGGGGCATGCATGGCCTTCCAGCACTTTAACGACGTGTCCATCTCCCTGACTTTTCAGCGGGCGAATGTAATCGCAGGTTGGATAATTTACACACCCCAGAAAAGGGCCGTGTTTGCCGGAACGTATGACTAATTCTGCCCCGCAAGCGGGGCAGAGATCGTGTTTAGGCACGGAAAATAGTGCTGATTTACTCATATTACCGGTTGCATCAATCGCAAAATATTAATGCAGCATACCTTCATTGACGTCGAATAACAGTTCTTCCATTTGCTGATAGGCGTTTTCACATCCTGGGATGTTAAAAAGCACCATCAACACCACCCATTTGAGATCTTCAAGATCGAATTCGAGGGTATCAAGGGCCATTACGCGTTCGATGACCATCTCGCGCGTTTCCATATTCAGCACCTGGACCTGTTCCAGGAACAAAATAAAACCGCGACATTCTGCATCTAAACGCTGGTTTTCCTCTTCGGTATAGATTCGCATTGAGAGCGGATCGTTTGCCATGAGTACTGGCGCAACCAAGCCTTCCTGATAATCCGCTAACCGCTCAAGCCAATTCAACGCATTGTAGATATCTTCACGATGAAAACCGGCATCGGTTAAATCATCGGTCAATTTATCCTGATCAACGCGCATTTCAGCTTCGTTGTGGATATACGTCTCAAACAAGTACATAAGTACGTCGAACATGGCATGCCCTCCTCAATCGGACATAGCCGCCGGGTACAGCTGCGATCCATCCTGCTAACTCCAGCTCCAGCAGGTGAGCTGCGATAACTGGCACAGGTTGGCCGGCACGTTCAGCGACGACGTCAACAGGTGTAACCTCATCACCTACGTTAGCCAACACAGTTGCAAATGGCAATGGCACATCGTCACTGTGTTGTGAATATATTGTTTCTGAACTGCTATCAGGCAACCATTGCAGCGTTGAATGTAAATCTTCAAGGATATTGTTAGGATGCGCCACCAGCAGCGCGCCTTGCTGGATAAGCCAGTGCGTTCCTTCACTGCCCGGATTGCCTAGCGCGCCGGGTAATGCATAAACGTTACGATTCTGTTCCAAAGCGTACCGTGCGGTCACCAGCGAACCGCTTTTCAACGTGGCTTCAACCACCAGTACGCCAAGACTTAAACCACTAATGATGCGATTACGCCGCGGAAAGTTAACCGCATGCGGTGCCGTATCAAGGGGGAATTCCGAGATCAGTGCGCCACCGCCAGCGATGATCTCACGTGCTAACGCTTGATGACTTTTAGGGTAGATATGCTGCAGGCCGCTGCCTAATACTGCAACGGTTTTGCCCTGCACTTCTAACGCGGCCCGATGCGCCACGCCATCGATTCCGCGCGCAAGGCCGCTGGTGATGGTCAATCCACTTAGCGCTAATTGCTGCGTAAACCAGCTTCCCCATTGCTTACCATAATGCGTGCAGTGACGGCTGCCCACGACACCGAGTTGGGGCATCTGCAAGATGTCCATATTTCCCGCGACATACAGCAATGAGGGACGTCGACTGATTTCCGCTAACGCCGAGGGATAATGTTCGTCGATACAGGTAACTACATGATGCTGTTCATCCTCCAGCCATAGATGTGTTCGTGCTAACTGGCGTGGACAAAGCTCTTTAAACTGTTGTCGCTGGGTTTCGTTTAATCCCTGATCCAGTAAAAGATCGTCATCAACCTGAGCATCATCCTGCAATGCCTCCGCTAAATGTCTGACAACTCCAGAGCTTAAGCCTTTTACATTTGCCAGCCTGAGCATCCATTCAATTCTCTCCATGCTGCACTCCCTGTCAGCCGCGCTATCATGCGGTGCAATGCTGTCAATCAGACATCAAAAAGTCTACAATATGAGGCAGTAATCTTTTCTTCAACGCATACAGATCTGGATATTTATGTCAGTTTTGCAGGTATTACATTTCCCTGATGATCGCCTTCGCAAAATCGCTGCGCCGGTGGCAACCGTAAACGCAGACGTGCAGCGTATTGTCGACGACATGTTTGAAACCATGTACGCCGAAGAAGGTATTGGCTTAGCGGCGACCCAAGTCGATATTCATCAGCGCATCATTGTTATTGATGTTTCTGAAAACCGTGACGAGCGTTTGGTGCTGATTAATCCGGAACTGCTGGAAAAAAGCGGTGAAACCGGTATTGAAGAAGGCTGCCTTTCTATTCCTGAGCAACGTGCTTTTGTGCCGCGCGCAGAGTGGGTCAAGGTGCGTGCGCAGGATCGTGACGGCAAAAGCTTTGAGCTGGAAACCGACGGTCTGCTGGCGATTTGCATCCAGCATGAAATCGATCATCTTGATGGCAAACTTTTCATTGATTATCTGTCGCCACTGAAACGTCAGCGTATCAAACAGAAACTGGAAAAATTGGCCCGCCTAAACGCACGCGAAGATTAAGTGCTAATAGAAGGTTAAACTGTGTCTGCTCCGCTCAAAATTATCTTTGCCGGTACACCTGACTTTGCAGCGCGTCATTTAGACGCGCTGCTTACTTCTGAGCATCAGGTTGTTGGCGTCTTTACCCAGCCCGATCGTCCAGCCGGACGCGGTAATAAGCTTACGTCAAGCCCGGTCAAAGTCCTGGCACAGGCGCACGATGTTCCCGTATTTCAGCCGAAATCCCTGAAGCCTGAAGAGAACCAGCACCTGGTTGCCGATCTGCAGGCCGATATCATGGTGGTGGTCGCTTATGGCTTGATCCTGCCGAAAGCCGTGCTGGCGATGCCGCGCCTGGGTTGCATCAATGTGCATGGTTCGCTGCTGCCACGCTGGCGCGGCGCTGCACCCATCCAGCGCTCTCTGTGGGCCGGCGATACCGAAACCGGTGTCACCATTATGCAGATGGATGTTGGCCTCGATACCGGCGATATGCTGCATAAACTCTCCTGCCCGATTACGGCTGAAGACACCAGCGCGTCGCTGTATGAGAAGCTGGCGCAACTCGGCCCGCAAGGCATGCTGTTAACGCTGGATCTGCTGGCAAGCGGTAATGCCAGGCCAGAAGTTCAGGATGAAGCGCTGGTCTCTTATGCCGAGAAACTGAGTAAAGAAGAAGCGCATCTCGATTGGTCACTTTCAGCAGCGCAGTTGGAACGTTGTATTCGTGCCTTCAATCCATGGCCAATGAGCTATTTCATGATTGAAGAGCAACCGGTAAAAGTCTGGCAGGCAACGGTTTTGCCGCATCAGAACAAGCAACCCGGTGAAATCGTCCATGCTGATAAACAAGGCATTCAGATCGCAACGGCCGATGGTGTGCTGAATCTGGTATCGCTGCAACCTGCCGGTAAAAAAGCCATGTCCGCTCAGGACCTGCTCAATTCGCGCCGCGAATGGTTCGTACCTGGAACCGTTCTGGCCTGATCCTCCAAGCCCGGTTTGACCGGGCTTTTTGTTTGATGAAATAACATGAAAAAAGCTACCAACTTGCGCAGCCTGGCCGCGCAACTCATTGAACGCGTTGTGGACAAAGGTGAATCGCTAAGTGCCATTTTACCGGGCGCGCAAAAGAACCTATCCGATAAAGATGGCGCGCTGCTGCAAGAACTCTGTTTTGGCGTGATGCGCACGCTGCCGCAGCTGGAAGCCTTAATCGGCAAACTGATGGAGCGCACCTTAACCGGTAAGCAGCGAGTGTTGCATTATCTGTTGATGGTTGGTCTCTATCAGCTGTTATATACCCGCGTGCCGGCCCATGCGGCACTGGCAGAAACCGTGGCGGGTGCTGAAGTGCTGAAGCGCACGGCTTTAAAAGGCCTGTTAAATGGCGTGTTGCGCCAGTTCCTGCGCCAGCAAGAAGCGCTGTTAGCCGAAGTCGATCAGGGCTCGCAACGTTACTGGCATCCAGGCTGGTTGCTGAAACGTCTGCAAGCGGCATGGCCAGAACAGTGGCAACAGATTGTTGAAGCTAACAATCAGCGACCGCCGATGTGGCTGCGCGTCAATCGCCAGCATTACAGTCGCGACGCCTGGCTGGCGCTATTGCAGGCAGAAGAGAAAGTTGCTTTTCCTGGCGATGCACAAGATGCATTGCGACTGGAATCACCCGCTCCAGTCAGCCAGCTGCCGGGTTTCGATCAAGGTTGGGTGACGGTGCAGGATCTTTCTGCACAACGTTGCGCACTGCTGCTTGAGCCCAAAAATGGGGAAAATATTCTCGATCTCTGTGCTGCTCCGGGTGGTAAAACCACACATATCCTCGAAATCGCCCCGCATGCCAAAGTCTTAGCCGTCGATGTTGACCCGCAACGCCTGCTCCGTGTGCATGAGAACTTACAGCGCCTGGGCATGCAGGCTGAAGTGCGTCAGGGCGATGGTCGTACACCGGCAGAATGGTGTGGCGATATGCAGTTCGATCGTATTCTGCTCGATGCACCCTGCTCTGCCACGGGCGTTATTCGCCGCCATCCAGACATCAAGTGGCTGCGTCGCGATCGTGATATTCCTGAGCTGGCGAATCTGCAGCGTGAAATTCTTGAGGCCGTATGGCCGCGTTTGAAATCTGGCGGCACGATGATTTATGCCACCTGCTCAGTATTGCCGGAAGAGAACCACAATCAAATCAGTGCCTTTTTGGCAGCGCATAGCGACGCCGTGGCCGAGACGTTGCCGCAGGGCCAAGCCAATGGCTGGCAGGTTTTCCCGACCATCGATGGCGGCGACGGCTTCTTCTACGCTAAGCTGATGAAAAAATAGTGCTGCGCATACTGACAAGAGCATCTAAGCCATGAAAATCATTATCCTCGGCGCCGGCCAGGTCGGCGGAACCCTGGCAGAAAATCTGGTCGGGGAAAATAACGATATCACCGTCGTCGATAGCGATGCGACGCGTTTACGCGTATTGCAGGACAAATTTGATCTGCGCGTCGTGCATGGTCACGGATCACATCCGCGTATTTTGCGTGAAGCCGGTGCTGAAGATGCGGATATGTTGGTGGCGGTAACCAACTCCGATGAAACCAACATGGTGGCTTGTCAAATTGCGTATTCCCTTTTTAATACGCCCAATCGTATCGCGCGTATTCGCGCCGCTGAATACTTACGCGATGCTGAGAAGCTGTTTGTACCTGAAGCCGTACCAATTGATCATCTGATCTCCCCTGAGCAGTTGGTGATCGACAATATCTACCGCCTGATTCAGTATCCTGGCGCACTTCAGGTAGTGAATTTTGCCGAAGGCAAAGTGAGCCTCGCAGTGGTTAAAGCCTATTATGGCGGACCGCTGGTCGGGAATCCTTTGTCGATCATGCGTGAACATATGCCGCATATTGATACGCGAGTCGCGGCGATTTTTCGTCAGGATCGCCCCATTCGTCCCCAGGGTTCTACGATTGTGGAAGCCGGCGATGAAGTGTTCTTTATTGCCGCGAGCCAACACATCCGCGCGGTGATGAGTGAAATGCAGCGTCTGGAAAAACCGTATAAGCGCATCATGTTAGTTGGCGGCGGCAATATCGGCTTTGGATTGGCGCAGCGCCTGGAAAAACAGTACAGCGTGAAGTTGATTGAACGTAATCAACAACGCGCGGCAGAACTGGCAGAACGTTTGCACGATACTATCGTGTTTTACGGTGATGCCTCGGATCAGGAATTGCTGGCCGAAGAGCATGTCGATCAGGTGGATCTCTTCATCGCGGTCACTAACGACGATGAAGCCAATATTATGTCGGCCATGCTGGCTAAGAAAATGGGTGCGAAAAAAGTAATGGTGCTGATCCAGCGCCGCGCCTACGTCGATCTTGTTCAAGGTAGCGTGATCGACATTGCGATCTCGCCGCAACAAGCCACGATCTCGGCGCTGCTAAGTCACGTACGTAAAGCCGATATCGTGGGCGTGTCCTCACTGCGTCGCGGTATTGCAGAAGCAATCGAAGCGATCGCACACGGCGATGAAACCACCTCACGCGTGGTTGGGCGTTTGATAGAAGATATTAAGTTGCCGCCGGGAACCATTATCGGTGCTGTGGTGCGCGGTGATGAGGTGATCATCGCCAATGATAACGTGCGCGTCGAACAGGGCGATCACGTAATTATGTTCCTGACGGATAAGAAGTTTGTGCCCGATGTTGAGCGCCTGTTCCAGCCAAGTCCATTCTTCCTGTAAAAGCTGCGGGCGAAAGCCCGCCGTGAAAATTTCGCTTAATCCATTGTTCTAATGGCAATTGCACAAAGGTTTGTTAGACTTTAGCCATTGGCCAAGGCAAGGAGATAACAATGAGTTTATTCAAAGAGTTTCGTGATTTTGCAATGCGCGGGAACGTGGTTGATCTGGCGGTAGGTGTCATCATCGGTGCCGCTTTTGGTAAGATTGTTTCTTCACTGGTCGCCAATATCATCATGCCGCCACTTGGCTTGCTGATTGGTGGCGTCGATTTCAAACAGTTTAAATGGATATTAAAACCGGCAGAAGGTGATATTCCTGCTGTGGTAATGGAGTACGGTAACTTTATTCAGACCGTGTTCGATTTCGTTATTGTTGCCTTCGCGATATTCCTGGCAATTAAAGTAATGAACAAGCTGTATCAGAAAAAAGAAGTTGAGAAAGCGGCACCTAAGCCGACGAATGAAGAGTTACTGCTCACTGAAATCCGTGACCTGTTAAAACAACAAAATCACGATAAATTATAATAAAAAAGCCGTCCAAGTAAGGCGGCTTTTTTATCTTTAAAGAAGAAGGCCTGTGATAAACTTTTCTGCTTATCACAGGCCTCCCAGTTACGTCCTTTGCCATGTTTGTCTTTACGTTGATAGCTGCCCTTTCCTTTCTGATTCTTCTCAATGCGCTGCCTAAACAGTGGATCATGTAATAATGCTTCCAGTGCATTATCGTTGATTTTACCTTTTTGGTGCTGATAGCGAGTCATCTCGTCCTCCGGTTATTTACGGCGCAACTATATTCCTTCCAGCGCAAAATTCAATCCTTACTACAACAAATTTCAGGCTGCGGCTCCTCACCTCTCTCCAGAGCTTCAAGTATTGAACAGCAAGTGCTGCTATGTATGTCGCCGCAGCAGGTTTCAGCTAAACGATGCAATGAACGTTGAATCGTCTGTAGTTCGGCAATCATGCCATTCACTTCATCCAATCTTTTCGCCACAATGGCTTTGGATTCCTGGCAAGTATGATGTTCAGGATCGATGCGGATCGACAATAAACCACGGATTGACTCTAAGCTAAAGCCGAGTTGGCGACCATAACGAATAAAACGCAGCCGCTGTAAATCATCGTCGCTATAAAGACGAAAACCGCCCTCAGTGCGTACCTCATGATTCATCATCTGCTGTTTTTCATAAAAGCGGATGGTGTCTGGCGTCACATCCGCCATTTTTGCCAGCTGGCCAATCCGATACATGCTATTTCTCCCGCTGCAAATGATGATGGATGTTATCGCTATACTCGCCGCGCAAAAATTCGGGACTGATTCCGGCTTGCTGGAGTTTTATTTCTAGCAAAGCTAAGCGTTTCGACAGTTCTCGCGCCTTGCCATCGTCAGGATCCAGTTCGCGTAGCAGATCGTTTACCGCCAATGCTTCTCGACGCATTTCAAGTTCCGGAGGTAAGTAACCAGAATTTTTCAACAGCCGATATGCCGTGCGCAGTTCAACTGGCACTCCGCTGTCATCATCTAGCTGTAAAGGTGCACCTTCGCCGGGCAAATTACTCAGCTCGCCCTTTTCCTGAGCTTCACGTATGTGTTGCTCTACAAGTTGATCAATTAGCCACATAAGGGAGTTCCTGATAGGTGTATCAGCCATCAGCATAGCGAAAGGGGAGTAAATGGAAAGGAATTACGGACAATAAAAAACCCGCCGAAGCGGGTTTTTTACGATACTGCAAATTACTCTGCAGTAGCTTCTGCTTGAGCTTCTGGACGATCAACCAGCTCGATGTAAGCCATCGGAGCGTTGTCACCAGCACGGAAGCCACACTTCAAAATGCGAGTGTAACCACCGGCACGGCTCGCGAAACGCGGGCCCAGCTCGTTAAACAGTTTTGCCACGATCTCGTTATCACGAGTGCGGGCGAATGCCAGACGACGATTAGCTACGCTGTCGGTCTTGGCAAGAGTAATCAGCGGCTCAACTACGCGGCGCAGCTCTTTGGCTTTCGGCAGAGTCGTCTTAATGATCTCATGACGAACCAGAGAACCAGCCATGTTGCGGAACATAGCCTGACGATGGCTGCTGTTGCGGTTCAGTTGACGACCACTCTTACGATGGCGCATGACCTTATCCTTCTCAGTGAAACCTTAACCTGTGATCGGGTTATTCATCAGCAATGCTTGCTGGTGGCCAGTTTTCCAGGCGCATGCCCAGAGACAAACCACGTGAAGCAAGCACATCTTTAATCTCGGTAAGAGATTTTTTACCCAGGTTAGGCGTTTTAAGCAGCTCAACCTCGGTACGCTGTACCAGATCACCGATGTAGTGGATAGCTTCTGCCTTGAGGCAGTTAGCAGAGCGGACAGTCAATTCCAGATCGTCAACAGGGCGCAGCAGGATCGGATCGAATTCTGGTTTCTCTTCTTTTACTTCCGGCTGACGTACATCACGTAAGTCAACGAAAGCTTCCAGTTGTTCTGCCAGGATGGTTGCCGCACGACGAATCGCCTCTTCAGGATCGATTGTGCCGTTGGTTTCCATTTCGATGACCAGCTTGTCCAGGTCGGTACGCTGTTCTACACGCGCTGCTTCAACATTGTAGGCAATACGGTCTACAGGGCTGTAGCAAGCGTCAACCAACAGACGGCCGATTGGGCGCTCATCTTCTTCCGAATGAATTCGGGCAGAAGCCGGCACATAACCACGACCACGCTGAACTTTGATACGCATGCTAATAGATGCGTTTTCATCGGTCAGGTGGCAGATCACATGCTGCGGCTTGACGATTTCAACATCACCGTCGTGGGTGATGTCGGCTGCAGTCACAGGGCCAATGCCAGATTTATTCAGAGTAAGGATGACTTCATCTTTACCTTGAACTCTTACCGCCAACCCTTTCAGGTTAAGCAGGATTTCCAGGATATCTTCCTGTACGCCCTCTTTGGTGGAGTACTCATGAAGCACACCATCAATCTCAACCTCGGTCACCGCGCAACCCGGCATGGAAGAAAGCAGAATACGGCGCAGTGCGTTGCCAAGAGTATGGCCAAAGCCACGCTCTAACGGCTCAAGGGTCACCTTGGCGTGCGTCGAACTCACTTGCTCGATATCTACCAGGCGCGGTTTTAGAAACTCTGTCACAGAACCCTGCATTGTGTCCTCTCTTTGGTACTAAGCTTTACTTAGAGTAAAGCTCGACGATCAGGTGTTCGTTAATGTCCGCAGACAGATCAGTACGTTCAGGAATACGCTTGAACACACCTTCCATCTTAGTAGCATCAACTTCCAGCCAGGTTGGCTTTTCACGCTGCTCAGCCAGCTCCAGAGCGGCCTTCACGCGAGATTGCTGTTTGGCTTTCTCACGGATGCTTACGACATCATTCGGAGATACCTGATAAGAAGCGATGTTAACAACGCGACCGTTCACCAGGATAGATTTATGGCTAACCAGCTGACGTGCTTCTGCACGAGTGGCGCCAAAGCCCATACGGTAAACAACGTTATCCAGACGGCCTTCCAGCAGGGCCAGCAGGTTTTCACCTGTGTTGCCTTTCAGACGTGCTGCTTCTTTATAGTAGTTGCGGAACTGACGCTCCAGCACGCCGTACATACGACGAACTTTCTGCTTTTCACGCAACTGGCCGCCGTAGTCAGACAGACGCGGTTTACGCGCACCATGCTGACCAGGTGGTTGTTCAATTTTGCACTTGGTATCGATCGCGCGAACGCCAGACTTAAGGAATAAGTCGGTACCCTCACGACGGCTCAGCTTGAGCTTAGGACCCAAATATCTTGCCATTTTCTTTCTCCAACTAACCTAAAAACGGGCGATTAAACGCGACGTTTTTTCGGCGGACGACAACCGTTGTGAGGGATTGGAGTCACATCAGTAATATTAGTGATGCGGAAACCAGCAGCGTTCAGAGCACGAATTGTTGATTCGCGTCCTGGACCCGGACCCTTAACCATAACTTCCAGATTCTTAATACCGTAATCTTTCACTGCTTCTGCACAGCGCTCTGCAGCTACCTGAGCAGCAAACGGAGTAGATTTACGTGAACCGCGGAAACCGGAACCACCGGCGGTTGCCCAACCCAGTGCGTTACCCTGACGATCAGTAATTGTAACGATGGTGTTGTTAAAAGATGCATGGACATGAGCCACGCCATCTGAGACTTGTTTTCTTACACGCTTGCGTGCACGAACTGGTGCCTTTGCCATTATTTACTCACCCCGATTATTTCTTGATCGGTTTACGCGGACCCTTACGGGTACGTGCATTGGTCTTAGTACGCTGACCGCGAACTGGCAGACCACGACGATGGCGTAAACCACGATAGCAACCAAGGTCCATCAGACGCTTGATGCTCAGGGTGATTTCACGGCGCAGATCACCTTCAACAACGAATTTACCAACTGCTTCACGCAGCTGTTCAATTTGTTCTTCAGACAGCTCTCTGATCTTAACATTTTCAGCAATACCCGTTGAAGCGCAGATGGCTTTAGAACGAGTTTTACCGATACCGAAAATCGAAGTTAATGCGATAACGGTATGTTTTTGATCAGGAATGTTAATGCCTGCTATACGGGCCACTATGCACTCCTATAATTAAACAAATGCGTCCCATGCTGAAAAGCCCGTTTTCAGGATACTCAAATGGTAACGCATCGACATACAAAAGATTGGCTGGCTAATCTAGCCAGCTCAACCCGACTTTGCAAGAAAAATATGTGACAATATCAGCCTTGGCGCTGTTTATGCTTTGGCTCGGCGCTGCAGATCACACGTACGACACCGTCGCGGCGAATGATTTTGCAGTTACGACATAATTTCTTGACGGAAGCACGAACTTTCATTTTTACTCTCCGTAACTTCTCAAGCACCCGAATTAACGGCCGTAGCCCTTCAGGTTAGCTTTCTTCAATGCAGACTCGTACTGACTCGACATCATCAGAGTTTGCACTTGAGCCATAAAGTCCATGATGACGACCACTACGATGAGCAGCGATGTGCCGCCAAAGTAGAATGGAACTTTCATAGCATCACGCATGAACTCCGGGATCAGGCAGATAAAAGTAATATACAGTGCGCCGATTAAGGTCAGACGTGTCATTACTTTATCGATGTACTTCGCCGTTTGCTCTCCCGGACGAATTCCCGGTACGAATGCACCAGACTTCTTCAGGTTATCTGCTGTTTCACGTGGGTTGAAGACCAACGCCGTGTAGAAGAAACAGAAGAAGATGATTGCAGTCGCATAGAGTAGCACATAAAGCGGCTGTCCTGGTTGCAAATACAGCGAAATTGTTGTCAGCCAGTTCCAACCGGTACCGCCCCCGAACCATGATGCTATGGTCGCCGGGAACAGAATAATGCTGGAAGCAAAAATAGCTGGGATTACGCCCGCCATATTCACTTTCAACGGTAAATGTGTGCTCTGTGCAGCATATACACGACGACCTTGCTGACGTTTAGCGTAGTTGACCACAATGCGGCGCTGGCCACGCTCGACGAAAATAACAAAGAACGTCACTGCAAATACTAGAACTGCAACCAACAGCAACAGAAGGAAGTGCAGGTCACCTTGCCGCGCTTGCTCGATGGTATGGCCAATGGCCGGCGGGAGTCCCGCAACAATACCTGCGAAGATAATGATCGAGATACCGTTACCGATACCTCGCTCAGTAATCTGTTCGCCCAGCCACATCAGGAACATTGTCCCAGTAACCAGACTTACAACAGCGGTAAAGTAGAATGCAAAGCCTGGATTCATTACCAGCCCCTGCATTCCAGGCATATTCGGTAAACCGGTAGCAATACCGATCGACTGGAATACAGCCAGAACCAGTGTGCCGTAGCGAGTGTACTGGCTAATCTTGCGACGACCAGCTTCACCCTCTTTCTTAATCTCAGCTAACGCTGGATGAACCACCGTCAGCAGCTGGATAATAATAGAAGCCGAAATATACGGCATAATACCCAGAGCGAAGATTGAGGCACGACTGAGAGCACCACCAGAGAACATGTTGAACATTTCAATGATGGTGCCACGCTGTTGCTCAAGCAGTTTGGCAAGTACAGTGGCATCGATACCGGGGATTGGAATAAAAGAGCCAATTCGGAAGACAATGAGTGCACCGATTACAAACAACAGTCTGCGCTTCAGTTCACCAAAGCCACCTTTGGCACTTTGAAAATCTAATCCCGGTTGCTTTGCCATCTGCTACTTATTCCTCGATTTTACCGCCAGCAGCTTCGATTGCAGCACGAGCACCTTTGGTGACACGCAGACCGCGAACCGTTACCGGTGCAGAAACTTCACCAGAAAGAATCACTTTCGCGAATTCAATCTGAACACCGATAATATTGGCCGCTTTCAGCGTATTCAGGTCAACAATACCGCCTTCAACTTTCGCCAGATCAGACAGACGAACTTCTGTCGTGATCATTGCTTTGCGAGAGGTGAAACCAAATTTCGGCAGACGACGGTACAGAGGCATCTGACCACCCTCGAAACCGCGACGTACGCCACCGCCAGAACGAGAGTTCTGACCTTTGTGACCACGACCACCAGTTTTACCGAGGCCAGAACCGATACCACGACCCAGACGCTTAGAAGCGTGTTTAGACCCTTCGGCCGGAGACAGAGTGTTTAAACGCATCTCTTACTCCTCCACTTTCAGCATGTAGGAAATCGCGTTAATCATACCGCGTACAGCAGGCGTATCTTCACGCTCGACGGTGTGATTGATGCGACGCAGACCCAAGCCAACCAGAGTCGCTTTGTGCTTAGGCAGGCGGCCGATTGAACTGCGGGTTTGTGTAATTTTAATTGTCTTAGCCATCGTGATTACCCCAGAATTTCTTCAACGGATTTACCACGCTTGGCAGCGACCATTTCCGGAGAATTCATATTGCCCAGGCCATCGATAGTTGCACGAACCACGTTAATCGGGTTGGTAGAACCATACGCTTTAGCAAGAACGTTATGTACTCCAGCAACTTCTAAAACGGCGCGCATTGCACCGCCGGCGATGATACCGGTACCTTCAGAAGCTGGCTGCATGAACACACGAGAACCTGTGTGAGCACCTTTAACAGGGTGCTGCAGGGTGCCGTGAGTCAGCGCGACGTTAATCATATTGCGACGGGCTTTCTCCATCGCTTTCTGGATCGCTGCTGGAACTTCACGCGCTTTACCGTAACCAAAACCAACGCGGCCGTTACCATCACCCACTACAGTCAGTGCGGTGAAGGAGAAAATACGACCACCTTTTACAGTTTTAGATACACGGTTTACCGCGATCAGTTTTTCCTGCAGTTCGCCAGCTTGTTTCTCGATGTTTGACATCTTAGACCTCTACCTTAGAACTGAAGGCCAGCTTCACGGGCAGCATCTGCCAGTGCCTGGACACGACCATGATATTGGAACCCGGAACGGTCGAAAGAGACATTAGTAATGCCTTTCTCAACAGCGCGCTCAGCCAGAGCTTTACCTACAGCTGCAGCGGCGTCTTTGTTACCGGTATACTTCAGTTGTTCGGCAATAGCTTTTTCTACAGTAGAAGCAGCAACCAGAACTTCGGAACCGTTCGGGGCGATCACCTGTGCGTAGATATGACGCGGGGTACGATGTACCACCAGGCGAGTAGCACCCAGCTCTTTGAGCTTGCGACGTGCACGGGTCGCACGACGGATACGAGCAGATTTCTTATCCATAGTGTTACCTTACTTCTTCTTAGCCTCTTTGGTACGCACGACTTCGTCGGCGTAACGAACACCCTTGCCTTTATAAGGCTCAGGACGACGGTAGGCGCGCAGATCAGCTGCAACCTGACCAATCAGCTGTTTATCCGCGCCTTTCAGCACGATCTCAGTCTGAGTTGGACATTCAGCAGTGATGCCGGCCGGCAGTGCATGGTCAACAGGGTGAGAGAAGCCCAGGGCCAAGCTCACAGAGTTGCCTTTAACAGCTGCACGATAACCAACACCAACCAGTTGCAGCTTCTTGGTGAAGCCTTCGGTAACACCGATAACCATGCCGTTCAGCAGCGCACGAGCAGTACCTGCTTGTGCCCAACCATCCGCATAACCTTCGCGTGGAGCGAAAGTCAGGGCGTTGTCTGCATGCTTAACTTCTACAGCACTGTTGATAGTACGAGTCAGCTCGCCGTTTTTGCCTTTGATCGAAACTTCCTGACCGCTGAGTTTTACCTCTACGCCCGCAGGAACAACGACAGGTGCTTTTGCAACACGAGACATTTTATTCCTCCGATTACGCTACGTAGCAGATAATTTCGCCACCAAGACCAGCTTGGCGCGCTGCACGATCAGTCATGACACCTTTAGAGGTAGAGATTACAGCGATGCCCAGACCAGCCATTACTTTTGGCAGCTCATCTTTTTTCTTATAGATGCGCAGACCTGGACGACTAACACGCTGAATGCTCTCTACCACAGCCTTGCCCTGGAAATACTTTAAAGTAACTTCCAGCTCAGACTTGATATCGCCTTCGATTTTAAAATCTTCAATATAGCCTTCTTCCTTCAGCACGTTGGCAATTGCCACTTTCAGCTTGGAGGAAGGCATAGAGACCGCAACTTTGTTCGCGGCCTGACCGTTACGGATACGGGTCAGCATATCCGCGATCGGATCTTGCATGCTCATCTGTGTTACTCCCGTGATTCAAATGGTGACAATTACCAGCTAGCCTTTTTAAGACCCGGGATTTCACCGCGCATTGCGGCTTCACGGACCTTGATACGGCTCAACCCAAACTTCCGCAAGAAACCGTGCGGACGACCTGTCTGACGGCAGCGGTTACGCTGACGGGAAGGGCTGGAATCACGCGGCAGACTCTGCAGCTTGAGAACGGCATCCCAACGATCTTCGTCGGATGCGTTCACATCAGAAATGATCGCTTTCAGTTCAACGCGCTTGGCGAAGAACTTGTCTGCTAATTTCACACGCTTAACTTCGCGTGCTTTCATCGATTGCTTAGCCATTAAGTAACCCTACCTTACTTGCGGAATGGGAATTCAAAGGCAGCCAGCAGAGCACGGCCTTCATCATCAGATTTCGCAGTAGTGGTAATGGTAATATCCAAACCACGAACGCGATCGACTTTGTCATAATCGATTTCTGGGAAGATGATCTGCTCACGAACGCCCATGCTGTAGTTACCACGACCGTCGAACGACTTAGCAGATAAACCGCGGAAGTCACGAATACGTGGTACAGCAATAGTGATCAGACGCTCAAAGAACTCCCACATACGCTCACCGCGCAGAGTTACTTTACAGCCGATCGGATAGCCCTGACGGATTTTGAAGCCTGCAACTGATTTGCGTGCTTTGGTGATCAGCGGTTTTTGACCGGAGATTGCTGCCAGGTCAGCTGCTGCGTTATCCAGCAGTTTCTTGTCAGCGATCGCTTCACCAACACCCATGTTCAGGGTGATCTTCTCGACCCGAGGGACTTGCATGACAGAATTGTAGCCGAACTCTGTCATGAGTTTCTGGACTACTTCGTCTTTGTAGTAATCATGCAGTTTCGCCATCGTACTACTCCAAATTACTTGATAGTTTCGCTATTAGACTTGAAGAAACGGACTTTTTTGCCGTCTTCGAATCTAAAGCCTACACGGTCAGCCTTGCCGGTTGCCGCATTGAAGAGTGCAACGTTGGAAGCTTGAATAGCCGCTTCTTTTTCAACGATGCCACCTGGCTGGTTCAGGGCCGGAACCGGCTTCTGATGTTTCTTAACCAGGTTGATACCTTCAACGATGACTTTACCAGAAGTCAGGACGTTCTTTACTTTACCGCGTTTACCTTTGTCTTTGCCGGTAAGCACGATAACTTCGTCGTTACGACGGATTTTCGCTGCCATTGCTCGCTCCTTAGAGTACTTCTGGTGCCAGAGAGATAATTTTCATGAACTTTTCAGTACGAAGTTCACGAGTTACCGGCCCAAAAATACGCGTACCGATAGGTTGCTCGCTGTTATTGTTTAAAATAACGCATGCATTACCATCGAAGCGAATGACAGAACCGTCCGGGCGACGAACACCCTTCCTGGTGCGCACCACTACCGCTTTCAGGACATCACCTTTTTTCACCTTGCCACGAGGAATTGCTTCCTTGATGGTCACTTTGATGATATCGCCGACGCCTGCGTAGCGACGGTGCGAGCCACCCAGAACCTTGATACACATTACGCGACGTGCACCGGAGTTGTCGGCGACGTTCAGCATAGTCTGTTCTTGGATCATTTTAGTGCTCCGCTAATGTCAACTACTACTTCGGGACCCAAACCTCAGGTCGTTAAAAAGCCCCATAATTGAGGGCGCGGCATTATAACACCGGTTCTCGCACATGGGTAGAAAAAACGAACGGCTCAGACGAGCCGTTCGTTTTATTTTTTAGAGGAAACGGATTCTATTACAGAACCGCTTTCTCTACAACGCGAACCAGCGTCCAAGACTTAGTCTTGGACAGCGGACGGGTTTCGCGGATTTCAACCACGTCACCAATACCGCATTCATTGTTCTCGTCATGGATGTGCAGCTTAGTCGTACGCTTGATGAATTTACCGTAGATCGGGTGTTTCACGACACGTTCGATAGCAACAACTGCAGATTTCTGCATTTTGTCACTAATAACACGACCCTGCAGAGTACGGATTTTATCGGTCATTACGCCGCCTTCTCAGTCAGTAAAGTCTTAACACGTGCAACATTACGGCGAACTTCTTTCAGCAGATGGGTTTGCTGAAGTTGGCCGGATGCTGCTTGCATGCGCAGGTTAAACTGCTCACGCAGCAGGTTAAGTAGCTCAGTATTCAGCTCTTCAACGCTTTTTTCACGCAGCTCATTTGCTTTCATTACATCACCGTCTTAGTAACAAAGGTGGTTTTGATAGGCAGTTTTGCTGCTGCCAGCTTGAAGGCTTCACGGGCCAATTCTTCCGAAACTCCGTCCATTTCATACAGGACTTTACCCGGTTGAATGAGGGCAACCCAATACTCCACGTTACCCTTACCTTTACCCATACGCACTTCCAGCGGCTTCTCGGTAATTGGTTTGTCCGGGAATACACGGATCCAAATTTTACCTTGACGCTTAACTGCACGGGTCATAGCACGACGTGCTGCTTCGATCTGACGAGCAGTCAGACGACCACGGCCAACAGCTTTCAGACCGAAAGTACCGAAGCTGACATCCGTACCTTGCGCCAGACCACGGTTGCGGCCTTTGTGCACTTTACGGAATTTCGTACGCTTTGGTTGTAACATCAGCGACTCTCCTTACTTACGGCCTTTACGCTGCTGCTTTTTAGGTTGAGCAGCCGGTTCCGGTTGTTCAACAGCAGCCATACCACCCAGGATCTCGCCTTTGAAGATCCATACCTTAACGCCGATTACACCATAAGTGGTGTGCGCTTCAGAGGTGTTGTAGTCAATGTCTGCACGCAGTGTGTGCAACGGTACGCGACCTTCACGGTACCATTCGGTACGTGCGATCTCGGCACCGCCCAAACGGCCGCTGACTTCGACTTTAATACCCTTCGCGCCCAGACGCATTGCGTTCTGTACAGCACGCTTCATAGCACGACGGAACATCACACGACGCTCCAGCTGTGAAGTGATGCTATCAGCAACCAATTTAGCGTCCAGTTCCGGCTTACGGACTTCGGCGATGTTGATCTGTGCAGGAACGCCAGCGATTTTCGCGACGACCGTACGCAGTTTTTCTACGTCTTCACCTTTTTTACCGATAACGATACCCGGGCGAGCAGTGTGAATAGTCACACGGATGCTCTTAGCCGGACGCTCGATAACGATACGAGATACAGACGCTTTAGACAGTTCCTTGGTCAGGAACTGACGGACTTTAAAATCGCTGTCCAGGTTGTCAGCGAATTCTTTGGTGTTCGCAAACCAGGTAGAGTTCCATGGTTTTACAATACCCAGGCGAATACCATTAGGATGTACTTTCTGACCCATTGCTAGTCTCCAGAGTCTCAGCGATCGGACACAACCACAGTAATGTGGCTGGTGCGCTTCAGGATGCGATCTGCACGACCTTTCGCACGCGGCATAATGCGCTTCATGCTTGGGCCTTCGTCTACGAAGATTTTCGCGACTTTCAGATCGTCGATATCAGCGCCATCGTTGTGTTCGGCGTTCGCAATGGCAGATTCCAGGACTTTCTTAACCAACACAGCAGCTTTCTTGTTGGTGTAGGTCAGAATATCCAGAGCCTGCGACACTTTCTTACCGCGAATCAGGTCTGCCACCAGGCGAACCTTCTGAGCAGAAGAACGAGCATGGCGATGTTGAGCAATAGTTTCCATCTCTTCCTCCTACTTATTTCTTCTTGGCTTTCTTATCTGCAGCATGGCCGCGATAAGTACGTGTCGGTGCAAATTCACCCAGTTTGTGGCCGACCATTTCGTCGGAAACAAAGACAGGAACGTGCTGACGACCATTATGGACAGCGATGGTCAAACCGATCATGTTAGGGAAGATCGTTGAACGACGGGACCAAGTGCGCAGGGGCTTCTTGTCACCGCTTTCCACCGCTTTCTCTACCTTCTTCAGCAAGTGCAGGTCAATAAAAGGACCTTTCTTGAGAGAACGTGGCATGGCTTATCCTCTAAAATTATTTGCTACGGCGACGTACGATAAATTTATCAGTACGCTTGTTGCTACGGGTCTTCTTACCTTTGGTCTGAACGCCCCACGGAGTTACCGGGTGCTTACCAAAGTTACGACCTTCACCACCACCGTGCGGGTGATCGACTGGGTTCATCGCAGTACCGCGAACGGTAGGACGAACACCACGCCAACGGGTTGCACCAGCTTTACCCAGTACGCGCAGCATGTGCTCAGAGTTGCCGACTTCGCCAAGAGTTGCACGACATTCGGATTCAACTTTGCGCATTTCGCCTGAACGCAGACGCAGGGTAACGTAGGAACCTTCACGCGCAACGATCTGCACGTAAGTACCAGCTGAGCGAGCAATCTGACCGCCTTTGCCTGGTTTCATTTCTACGTTATGAACGGTAGAACCCACCGGGATGTTACGCATCGGCAGGGTGTTACCTGCTTTAATCGCAGCATCAACGCCAGATTGAATCTGATCGCCGGCTTTCAGGCCTTTAGGGGCCAGGATGTAACGGCGCTCGCCATCTTTGTACAGAACCAGTGCGATGTTCGCAGAACGGTTCGGATCGTACTCAAGACGCTCAACAACTGCTGGGATACCATCTTTGTTGCGTTTGAAGTCAACAATACGGTAAGCCTGCTTGTGACCACCACCGATATGACGGGTAGTGATACGACCATTGTTGTTACGACCACCGGATTTGCTGTTTTTTTCTACCAGCGGAGCAAATGGTTTGCCCTTGTGCAGCTCTGGGTTCACCACTTTAACTACGTGGCGACGACCCGGAGATGTCGGTTTACATTTAACAACTGCCATTGTCTTTCTCCTCCGACTTACTCAGCGCCGCCGACGAAGTCCAGATTCTGGCCTTCCTTCAGGGTGACGTAAGCTTTTTTCCAGTCGCTACGACGACCGATACGCTGTCCGTGACGCTTAACTTTCCCTTTAACTACCAGGGTGTTTACGTCTTTAACTTCCACTTCGAACAGCTTCTCAACAGCAGCAACGATCTCTGCTTTGGTCGCGTCTTTAGCAACTTTGAGAACGATGGTATTGGTTTTTTCCATCGCAGTAGATGCTTTTTCTGATACGTGCGGTGCACGCACTACTTTCAGCAGACGTTCTTCACGGATCATGCCAGCATCTCCTCAACTTGCTTAACTGCTTCCGCAGTCATAACGACTTTGTCGAAGGCGATCAGGCTAACTGGGTCGATGCCCGCTGCATCACGCACGTCAACCTTGTACAGGTTACGCGCAGCCAGGAACAGATTCTCATCCAGTTCACCGGTGATGATCAGCACATCTTGCAGCGCCATGTCTTTCAGTTTCTGTACCAGCAGCTTAGTTTTAGGCGCTTCTACAGAGAACGTCTCGACAACGATCAGACGGTCCTGACGTACCAGCTCGGACAGAATGCTTTTCAGCGCGCCGCGGTACATCTTTTTGTTAACTTTTTGACTGTGGTCCTGTGGACGTGCAGCGAAGGTTACGCCACCTGAACGCCAGATCGGGCTCTTTACAGAACCTGAACGCGCACGGCCGGTACCTTTCTGGCGCCAAGGCTTTTTGCCTGAACCAGTAACTTCAGCACGAGTCTTCTGCGCACGAGTACCCTGACGAGCACCAGCAGCATAAGCAACAACAACCTGGTGAACCAGCGCTTCGTTGAAATCACGACCGAAGGTAGTTTCGGAAACAGTCAGCGCGCTCTGCGCGTCTTTCAGTACTAATTCCATTGCTATCCCCTTACGCCTTCACAGCTGGTTTAACAATCAGATCGCACCCAGTTGCACCCGGGACGCCACCTTTGACCAGCAGCAGGTTGCGCTCAGCGTCAACACGTACTACTTCCAGGCTCTGAACGGTTACGCGCTCATTACCCAGCTGACCAGCCATTTTCTTGCCTTTGAACACTTTGCCCGGAGTCTGGTTCTGACCGATAGAACCCGGAACGCGGTGTGACAAGGAGTTACCGTGTGTAGCATCCTGGGTACGGAAGTTCCAGCGCTTAACGGTACCTGCGAAACCTTTACCTTTAGAGGTACCGGTAACGTCTACTTTTTTAACGTCAGCGAAAATTTCAACACTGATGCTCTGGCCAACAGAGAAATCTTCACCTTCGGTGCGGAATTCCCACAGACCACGGCCAGCGTCAACGCCAGCTTTAGCAAAATGACCTGCTTCAGGCTTGCTCACACGGCTTGCTTTTTTAGCACCGGTGGTAACCTGAATAGCTTGGTAACCATCGTTGTCCAGGCCTTTGACCTGAGTAACGCGGTTTGCTTCAACTTCGATAACGGTTACTGGGATTGAAACGCCATCTTCAGTGAAGATGCGGGTCATACCCACTTTTTTACCGACTAAACCAATCATTGTATCAACCTCTCAATCGCTCGATGACCTGATTAACCCAGGCTGATCTGCACGTCAACACCGGCAGCCAGGTCCAGACGCATCAGAGCATCAACGGTTTTTTCAGTTGGCTCAACGATGTCTACCAGACGCTTGTGAGTGCGGATTTCGTACTGATCACGCGCGTCTTTGTTAACGTGCGGAGAGATCAGAACGGTAAAACGCTCTTTGCGGGTTGGCAGCGGGATCGGACCACGTACCTGCGCACCAGTGCGCTTGGCAGTCTCAACGATTTCCGCGGTTGATTGATCGATCAGGCGATGATCAAACGCTTTAAGACGGATACGGATTCTTTGGTTCGACATGAGACCAAGGCTCCAAACATTTTATAAACGAAAAGAATTACTACCCGCATCCATTACGATTGATGGAGGAGTGTAATCGTTCAGCATATAACTCCCCAATTGGGAGTATTGTTAGGCGATACATAAACAGCTATCCCCTGCGATTCTGCTCGAATCGCGCCACACCAATATCGGCAGGCCCGCGCATTATACGTAAATCAGTTCAGGAAGCAACCCGTGTTGTGTTTTTAACCACATCAATCTGGTTACAGACCGAAAAAAACCCGCAGCAATCGTTTAGACTGAGCGGGCTTGCGTGACGATGGGCATATGGCTAATGTTCGTTCTGATCTTTTAATTGAGACTGAAGATAATTTTGCAGGCCGAGTTTGTTCACCAGATCGAGTTCCGTTTCCAGCCAGTCTATGTGCCCTTCCTCTTCCGTAAGAATCTCAATCATCATGTCTCTGCTGACGTAGTCATGAACCTTGTCGGCATAGGCTATCGCCTCACGCAAATCCTTTGCGCCTTCCAGTTCTAATGCCAGGTCAGATTGCAGCATTTCCGGCACGTCTTCACCGATGCGTAATCGACCTAGATCTTGCAGGTTAGGAATTCCTTCAAGAAAAAGAATGCGTTCGATATATTTGTCCGCATGTTTCATTTCATCGATTGACTCATGATACTCAACGTCATTGAGCCGGGTCAGACCCCAATTTTTGAACATACGCGCATGAAGGAAGTACTGATTAATCGCAACCAGTTCATTCCCCAGCAATTTGTTGAGATGAAATATGATTTTACTGTCGCCCTTCATTTTTGTTTCCTCCGCTTCCAACTAAATAGAGCGTAGATGCGGATGAAAGGAAGTCAAAAAAACGCGACAGTTATTGTGGGTATTAGGAAGTGCAGAATTACTTTATTAAGCTATCTCTTTGTAGAGCGGCACGTTTTGCAGTTCATCTTCCATAATTTCACGCGCAAACCGCACGCACTTGCCACATTGCTTTCCAATGGGAACCAACTGGCGCAATTGTTGAATCGATTTGGGTTGATAGCGGCGAACCACTTCGCGCAGAGTTTTATCACTCACGGCATTACACAAGCAGACGTACATTTACTGCGGACTCCCGTACAATTTATGATCAAATTGTAAATGAGAATGGTTTTTATTTCAAACGCAGCTTTTATGTGGGATTAATCGAAACGGCAAAATTCAGACATAAAAAAAGAGCACCGAAGTGCTCTTTTTCATGCTGCGATGACTGCCGAAACAGCCATCGACATTAACGCAATTAAGCGATAATTTCAGCAACAACACCCGCACCAACAGTACGGCCGCCTTCACGGATTGCAAAACGCAGACCCTGATCCATAGCGATTGGCTTGATCAAAGTAACGGTCATTTTTACGTTGTCGCCTGGCATTACCATCTCAACGCCTTCTGGCAGTTGAACGTCACCGGTCACGTCAGTAGTACGGAAGTAGAACTGAGGACGGTAGCCTTTGAAGAACGGAGTATGACGGCCGCCTTCATCTTTAGACAGAACGTAAACTTCTGAAGTGAACTGGGTATGTGGCTTGATTGAACCCGGCTTAGCCAGAACCTGGCCACGCTCGATGTCTTCACGCTTGATACCACGCAGCAGAACACCACAGTTCTCGCCTGCCTGACCCTGGTCCAGCAGTTTGCGGAACATTTCAACGCCAGTACAGGTTGATTTCACAGTGTCTTTAAGGCCAACAACTTCAACTTCGTCGCCCACTTTAACGATACCGCGCTCAACACGACCGGTAACAACGGTACCACGGCCAGAGATTGAGAATACGTCTTCGATTGGCAGCAGGAACGGCTTGTCGATTGCACGAACTGGCTCTGGGATGTAAGTATCCAGGTGCTCAGCCAGCTCAATGATCTTAGCTTCCCACTCAGCGTCGCCTTCCAGCGCTTTCAGAGCAGAACCACGTACGATTGGAGTGTCGTCGCCTGGGAAGTCATAAGCTGACAGCAGGTCACGTACTTCCATCTCTACCAGTTCCAGCAGCTCTTCATCATCAACCATGTCGCACTTGTTCAGGAACACGATGATGTAAGGAACGCCAACCTGACGACCCAGCAGGATGTGCTCACGGGTCTGTGGCATTGGGCCATCAGTCGCAGCAACAACCAGGATCGCGCCGTCCATCTGCGCAGCACCGGTGATCATGTTTTTCACATAGTCGGCGTGGCCTGGGCAGTCAACGTGCGCATAGTGGCGAGACGGGGTTTCATATTCAACGTGAGAAGTGTTGATGGTGATACCACGTGCTTTCTCTTCTGGCGCTTTATCGATCTCATCGAATTTGCTTGCCTTACCGCCGTAGGTTTTAGCCAGTACGGTAGTAATTGCTGCAGTCAGGGTGGTTTTACCGTGGTCGACGTGACCGATGGTGCCCACGTTTACGTGCAGTTTGTTACGCTGAAATTGCTCTTTCGCCATGGCGATAATTCCTTACGTTGTGCCTTCATGAGTCATGAAGGCATCAGTTCACAATTTTTAAACCGTAGCTTATTTGCTACGAGCTTCAATAACGGCCTGAGCGACGTTGTTCGGCGCATCATCGTACTTCAGGAACTCCATGGAGTAAGAAGCACGGCCTTTGGTCAGAGAACGCAGCTGGGTTGCATATCCGAACATTTCAGACAGCGGAACTTCAGCATGGATCTGAACGCCAGTAGCGTTAGATTCCTGTCCTTTGAGCATACCACGACGACGGCTAAGGTCACCGATAACGTCACCGGTGTTCTCTTCCGGAGTCTCTACTTCAACCTTCATGATTGGCTCAAGCAGAACAGGTTGTGCTTTCTTAAAGCCATCTTTAAAGGCTAAAGAAGCAGCCAGTTTAAACGCCAGCTCAGAGGAGTCGACATCATGGTATGAACCGAAGTGCAGACGAACACCCAGATCAACTACCGGATAACCAGCCAGTGGACCTGATTTCAGCTGCTCCTGGAGACCTTTATCAACCGCAGGGATGTATTCAGTTGGAATCACACCGCCCTTGATATCGTTGACAAATTCGTAACCTTTCGGATTAACGCCAGGCTCCAGTGGGTACATGTCGATAACAACATGACCATACTGACCACGACCACCAGACTGCTTGGCGTGTTTACCTTCGATATCGGTAACTTTCGCGCGAATCGCTTCACGGTAAGCAACCTGAGGTTTACCGACGTTCGCTTCAACGTTGAATTCACGCTTCATGCGGTCAACGATGATGTCGAGGTGCAGCTCACCCATACCCGCGATGATGGTCTGGTTGGTTTCTTCATCAGTCCATACGCGGAATGATGGATCTTCTTTCGCCAGACGACCCAGAGCCAGACCCATTTTTTCCTGGTCAGCTTTGGTTTTCGGCTCAACGGCGATAGAGATTACCGGCTCAGGGAATTCCATACGCTCAAGAATGATGACGTTGTCTGGGTCACACAGGGTGTCACCAGTGGTTACGTCTTTCAGACCGATCGCAGCGGCGATATCGCCCGCACGAACTTCCTTGATCTCTTCACGTTTGTTCGCGTGCATCTGAACAATACGGCCCAGACGCTCACGGTTTGACTTAACCGGGTTGAACACGGTGTCACCGGTGTTAACAACACCAGAGTAAACGCGGAAGAAGGTCAGGTTACCAACAAACGGGTCGGTAGCGATTTTGAACGCCAGTGCAGCAAACGGCTCTTTGTCATCGGAATGACGCTCAGCCGGCGTGTCTTTACCGTCGTCCAGCATACCGTTAATCGCGGTAACGTCAGTCGGTGCTGGCAGGTATTCAACTACCGCATCCAGCATCGCCTGAACACCTTTGTTCTTAAATGCAGAACCACAGGTAACCAGGATGATTTCGTTTTTCAGAACGCGCTTGCGCAGAGAAGTTTTAATCTCTTCTTCGGTCAGTTCTTCACCGCCGAAGAATTTCTCCATCAGCTCATCAGAACCTTCAGCAGCGGCTTCAACCAGCTTCGCACGCCACTCTTCAGCCAGTTCCTGCATATCAGCTGGAATATCTTCGTAAACGAAGGTAACGCCCTGATCGGCATCGTTCCAGTTGATCGCTTTCATTTTCACCAGGTCAACAACACCGGTGAAACCTTCTTCTGCGCCGATAGCCAGCTGAAGTGGAACTGGGTTTGCACCCAAACGCACTTTCATCTGGTCAACAACTTTCAGGAAGTTAGCACCCATGCGGTCCATTTTGTTAACGAACGCGATGCGTGGAACTTTATATTTGTTAGCCTGGCGCCATACGGTTTCAGACTGTGGCTGAACACCACCAACTGCACAGTAAACCATTACTGCGCCATCAAGCACACGCATAGAACGCTCAACTTCGATGGTGAAGTCAACGTGTCCCGGGGTGTCGATGATGTTTACATGGTGTGGTTCAAACTGCTTAGCCATACCAGACCAGAAACAGGTAGTCGCAGCAGACGTGATGGTAATACCACGTTCCTGCTCCTGCTCCATCCAGTCCATGGTTGCTGCGCCGTCATGAACTTCACCGATTTTGTGGTTTACACCGGTGTAGAACAGAACACGTTCGGTAGTTGTAGTCTTACCGGCGTCGATGTGCGCACTGATACCAATGTTACGGTAGCGCTCAATGGGTGTTTTACGAGCCATTTGATTCCTCTGATTCTTAGACGTTCTAAGTTAAAAAAGCCCAGCAGGTGAGTCACTGGGACGCCCGCTGGGTTTATAACAACTACGTTGCTGTTACCAGCGGTAGTGTGCGAACGCCTTGTTGGCTTCAGCCATGCGGTGAACGTCTTCACGTTTCTTAACTGCAGTACCTTTGTTCTCTGCAGCATCAGAAAGTTCGTTCGCCAGGCGGAGAGCCATAGATTTATCACCGCGTTTACGAGCAGCTTCTACGATCCAACGCATTGCCAGGGCATTACGACGAACCGGACGGACTTCAACTGGAACCTGGTAGGTAGAACCACCAACGCGACGTGACTTAACTTCGACAGTCGGACGTACGTTTTCGAGAGCAACCTCGAACGCTTCCAGGCCATCTTTACCAGCGCGTTGAGCCAGGGTATCAAGCGCGGTATAGACGATAGATTCAGCAGTAGATTTTTTACCATCTACCATCAGGATATTTACAAATTTAGCCAGCAGCTCTGATCCGAACTTAGGATCCGGCAGAATTTTACGCTGACCAATGACGCGACGACGTGGCATGGAAATACTCCGTTGTTAATTCAGGATTGTCCAAAACTCTACGAGTTTAGTTTGACATTTAAGTTAAAACGTTTGGCCTTACTTAACGGAGAACCATTAAGCCTTTGGCTTCTTCACGCCGTACTTGGAGCGTGACTGCTTACGGTCTTTAACACCTGAGCAGTCCAGCGCGCCACGAACGGTGTGGTAACGCACACCTGGCAAGTCTTTAACACGACCGCCACGGATCAGGATCACTGAGTGTTCCTGCAGGTTATGACCTTCACCACCGATGTAGGAGGTAACTTCAAAACCGTTGGTCAAACGCACACGGCAAACTTTACGCAGTGCTGAGTTTGGTTTTTTAGGGGTAGTGGTGTACACACGAGTACATACACCACGTTTCTGCGGGCAAGCTTCCAGCGCAGGCACGTTGCTCTTTGCAACTTTGCGTACGCGTGGTTTGCGAACCAGCTGGTTAACTGTTGCCATTAAATAGCTCCTGGGATTTAGCTTTTTGCTTCGTAAACACGTAATAAATCGCCTCGTATTACTACGAGGAGGCAGAATTTTAGGGCTGTGTCAAAAGGGTGTCAAGAAATAACCAGGTTTTCGCTCTTACCAGGCCACTTGTTGTGGATGCTTCGCTGTCATCGCAACGAAACCAGTATAGTCCAAACGTGCTACATTGGTCGAAATTTGCTCATCCAGGCCGCGCGCGCCCACATCTTCTTCTAATACCCACAGCGTAGCCGGCGATGCGCTGAGCTTGATTAACATTTGGCTGCCAGCCAAAGCGGCGCTGACGCCATCCTGCAATAAAAGTAGATCGTCGCCTTCCTGCAATAAAAGCAGCAGGCTATCGAGGTCGCATTGCCAGGGAGATTGCAGCAGCGTGTAGAGCATGAGCAGTTCTCAGAATCGAATAACACGATGATAGGAAGCCAGCTTCTCGCGTAGCGATGCGGCCTCCAGCACCTCAGCAGCCAACACACGTTCAGCCGTCAAACTCTGCCCGCGCGCCAGCAAGGATTCGGCGCAGACAAAACACTGGTCAATATCGTATAACTCCAGCACGCCAAAGGTCGCGATGTAGTTACGCGCCAGAATTTGCTCAGGTTGCTGGTCGCGATTGAGCTGCAGCACGCCATCCCCAATAAAGAACAGACCGATATCTTCGCTTAGCGCGCCCGTCGCCAGCACAGCGTCCAGCCCTTCCCTGCCCGCGCTGCTGCCATGCGGTGCCTGAGTAAATAGAAAAGCCACGCGGTTCATCAGAATTGCACCAGACGATCGCAGCTGAGCGCGGCTTCTGCCAATGCGCCCAAACCGCTGAGTTCAAAACCCGGCTGCAAGTTACTGCCCGCCAGTTGCAAGCGCGCGGCTTCCTGCGCGTCGGTTACGCCACGACGTAATGCTGCGGCCACGCAGATATTCAGCGCGGCGCCACTTTCAGCGCGCAACTGCTGCCATTCACGCACCATATCCACCTCATCGCTAGCCGGCGCGCTCAGTTGGTTGGCGTTCAATACGCCTTCACGATAGAAGAACACGCTCTCCAGCTGGTGCCCGGCCTTAATAAGTGCGCGCGCAAACAGCAGCGCGCTGCTGGCGTGTTGCGTGCCGTATGCCGGTCCGGTGACCAGCAAGGTGTAGCGCATTAGCGATCCTGCCCCTGAAAATCACCGCTTTTAAACTGGCGAATGTAGAGGTAAACCGTGTGCTTGGAGATATTGAGGCGATCGGCCACCTGGTTAATCGCATCTTTAATGTCGAAGATACCCTTCTCATACATATTGAGCACGATCTGGCGATTCTTAGCATTATTGGAGACGTTACGGTCAGCGGTCACTTCTTCAATCGCGAACTCAAGCGTCTGCATCACCAGATCTTCCACCGAGCTGGCAAAGTTGACGTTGGAATCCACCTGCTGCATTTCCGGCGGCATAAAGGTCGACATAATCTGTGAGAACGGAACGTCGAGGTTCATGTTGATGCACAGCAAGCCAATAACGCGCTGCTGGCGATTGCGAATCGCGATCGTGACCGATTTCATCAGCACACCGCTTTTCGCGCGCGTGAAGTAGGCTCTGGAGACATTGCTGTCGGCGCCATGCATATCGTGCAGCATACGCAGCGCCAAATCGGTAATCGGCGAACCCACTTTACGCCCGGTATGTTCACCGTTGGCGATACGCACCGCAGAACACTTCAAATCTTCCAGCGAGTGCAGCACGATTTCGCAGTGCGAGCCAATCAGCATCGCCAGGCCATCGACAACGGCTTCGTAGGATTTGAGGATATCGTAATCTGCTTGCTCGAACGGACGTTGCTCCAGTAAATCGAAGTCAGTCAGTTCACCGGGATTGAATGGATTAGACATCGAAGACATTACCCTAAATGGCTGGAGCCTGTCTCGACAGCATTGGGGCAGACTCATATTGTGATAATTGTGCAGGCGCTAGTCTGGCAAATGTGCTGGTCTTTAGCCAGACCTTTACTCTCTTCTCCGCAATAAAAACGCCGCCCGAGGGCGGCGTGATGCAGAAAGTTAAGATTACTGGGCTTTCTGATCGGCAGCGACTGGAGCCTGCGCTTTTTCGTCCGCTTTCGGCGCGGGTTTGATGTCGAGCAGTTCAACATCGAACACCAGCGTAGAGTTGGCCGGAATACCCGGAACGCCATTTTTACCGTAAGCCAGGTTCGGTGGGATCACCAGCTTGATTTTACCGCCTTTCTTCACGTGCTTCAGACCTTCGGTCCAGCCCGGAATCACACCGTCCAGACGGAACGACAGCGGCTCACCGCGGGTATAAGAGTTATCGAACTCAGTACCGTCGATCAGCGTCCCTTTGTAGTTCACAACCACAGTGTCGCTGTCTTTCGGCGCGCTACCGGTACCCTCTTTCTCTACCTGATACAGCAGGCCAGATTCGGTTTTCTTCACGCCTTTTTCTTTAGCGAATTTGTCAGCGTAAGCGGAACCCTTATCAGAGTTCTCTTTCGCGTCTTTTTCCATCTTCGCCTGAGCAGCACCTTTTACGCGGCCTTCAAAGGCCTGCAGGGTTTGCTCGATCTCTTGATCAGAGAGTTTGCTCTTGCCGCCAAAGGCGTCCTGAACACCCGCGATCAACTGATCTTTATCCAGTTTGATGCCCAGCTTCTCTTGTTCCTTCAGAGAGTTGTCCATGTAGCGACCCAGGGACGCGCCAAGTGCATAAGCTGATTGCTGGTCTTCGTTTTTGAAGGCAGCATTTTTCGGTGCTTGCGGCGCAGCCTGAGCGGCGTCAGCTGGAGCAGCGGCGGTTTCTGCTGCCATTGCCAGCGGTGCATTCAGCGCGAAGGCCATGGTGGTAGCTAACAATGTGACTTTAAACAGTGAATTCATCCTTTCTCCAAAACCGAAGCCTCTAACCTCGGGAATCATTGCGGACTGAGGCCCACACTATAACTTTACGTGGCAGCGGCGAACACTCCCACAATGTAATTACCCGTCCAACCTCCGACCTTTTTTGCTTCAGGAAGTTTCATCAGAGATATAGGCGTTATGCGGCGTTTCAATGCAGCATGGCGCGGAAAGGTAAAATATCAGGTGATTCTGAAGCGAAAGGCCGTAGAATCAGGCCCGAAACAGACTAACGTGCAGCACCGCAAGATGAGGAAAGATCATGCAACCAACAGAATGGGAACAACGCCTTGAGGCGCTGGAGAGCAAGCTGGCTTTTCAGGAATACACCATCGATCAGCTCAATCAAACGGTGGTTCAGCATGAGCTGGAGATGATCAGACTGCGTGAGCAGGTCCGTCTGTTAATCGATAAAGTGAAAGATAGCGCGCCGTCGATGATCGCCTCACAGGCAGAAGAAACCCCGCCACCGCATTACTAAAAAGAAAAGGCCACCCGAAGGTGGCCTCGCCAGCGTAACACTGATTAGTGGCTGCAACCGCAACCGCCAGTGCCACAACCGCCCTGGCCGTGATCGTGACCATGGTCGTGGTCGTGGTCGTGGTCGTGATGATGACCATCAGCGCCATGCACGTGGCCGTGCGCCAGCTCTTCTTCGGTCGCTGCGCGAATCGCCACAACTTCCACGTTGAAGTTCAGGTTCTGACCCGCCAGCATGTGGTTACCATCAACCACTACGTGCTCATCTTCAACTTCGGTGATTTCAACCGGTACTGGACCCTGATCGGTTTCTGCCAGGAAGCGCATGCCAACCTGCAGTTCGTCAACGCCCATAAACACGTCTTTTGGTACGCGCTGTACGAGGTTGTCATCGTATTGACCGTAAGCGTCATTCGCCGGGATATGCACGTCAAACTTATCGCCTACATCATGATTTTCCAGCGCTTTTTCCAGACCAGAAATCAGGGAACCATGACCGTGCAGATAGTCCAACGGTGCACTCACCGGTGACTCGTCAACCAACACACCGTCTTCGGTACGAACCTGATACGCCAGGCTCACCACCAGGTCTTTTGCTACTTTCATGATATCTCCTAACCGTTGAGAACTAAGATCCCGTCCCATTGGTCAATTTTGCGTGCAATAACCAACCAGAAAGGTTCAAGACTGAGGATGCCAACAAATGTGTTGTTGCATACTGCTCAGCGTTAATGGCGCCGATTGTAGCGGAATTCAATCCCGCTGTAAGTTCAAGCTTAAAAAAAGCTGAGCCATTGCGCTACTCAGGATGAAAAATGCCGATCACTTGCTCATTGCTGCGAACCTGATCGCGCACCTGCTTATCCGCTTCCCGCATTTGATGACCACACTCGACGCATTCCACCACATCAACATTGTTCTCACGCCACAATGCCAACGTGTCTTTTTCCTGGCAGTGCGGGCAAACCGCACCGGCAATAAATTGTTTACGCATACTGTTTCCTGCCGTCGTTAGTGAACGGATTAAGTAAGTATAGTTCTACTCGTCATCCCAGCCGTCAAACTGACGTTTCTCGTGCTGCATTTCGCGCTGGAAGATATCCTCCAGCTCGCGCCGCGCCTCGCGCACACGCGAAACTTGCGCGCTGTCATCGTGGCTGGGCACCAGCTCACGCAGCATACGCATATCCAGACGACGGAAATGTTGCTGCGCGCGCTGCGCCTGATGCGGATGCATGCCCAGCGAGATCAGCGTTTTACGACCCAGCTCCAGCGCACTGGAGAACGTCTCACGCGAGAACAGCGTAACACCCGCCTGCAACAGTTCGTGCGCCTCAACACGTCCACGCGCACGCGCCAGGATTTCCAGCTGCGGGAAATGCTGCTGACACAGTTGCACGATGGTCATCGAATCTTCCGGATCGTTACAGGTAATGACGATGGATTGCGCATTCTCCGCGCCCGCCGCACGCAGCAGCTCCAGCTCGGTGGCGTCGCCATAGTAAACCTTATAGCCATATTTACGCATCAGGCTCACCGCGGAGATATCACGCTCCAGCACGGTAATGCGCTTGTTGTTCGCCATCAGCAAACGGCCAACAACCTGACCAAAACGACCAAAGCCCACCACAATGACCTGCGGCTGATCGTCCTCAACAAAGTGCTTCTCGGCATTTTCATCGGGCTCATTAAAGCGGTGCGCCAGTAAACGATCGATGCCGTTCATCAGCAGCGGCGTGGTCATCATGGATAACGTCACCGTCACCAGCAGCAGCGGCATTTGGTCGCCGCTGAACATTTTGGCCGACGACGCCGCCGAGAACAGCACAAAGGCGAACTCGCCGCCCTGGCTTAATACACCGGCAAACTGCTGGCGCTCCGAACTGCGCAGGCCATAAATGCGCCCCAGCACATACAGCACCAGCGTTTTCACCGTCACCAGAATCAGCACGCCCAACAAAATTTCAGTGATGTGGGTATAAAGCACGCCGAGATTCAGCGCCATGCCAACCGAAATAAAGAACAAGCCCAGCAACAAACCTTTGAACGGTTCGATGGCCACTTCCAGCTCGTGGCGATACTCGCTTTCCGCCAACAGAATACCCGCGATGAAAGTACCGAGCGCCATCGACAGACCGAGCGCATCCATAAACAGTGCCGAACCCAGCACCAGCAGCAGCGAGGCGGCAGTAAACACTTCGCGCACGCCGGATGCGGCAATGAAGCGCAGAATCGGGCGCAGCAGATAACGACCACCAATCAGCATCCCGCCGAACGCCAGCACTTTCATCCCAACTTTCAACCAGTCAACATGACCGCTGTCGCCGCCCGCCAGCAGCGGCACCAGCGCCAACGCGGGAATCACCGCTAGATCCTGGAACAGCAACACTGAGAAACCGAGCTGTCCCGATTCACTGCGGTTCATGCCTTTATCGCGCATCAGCTGCAGCGCCATCGCCGTGGATGACATTGCCAGACCAATGCCGCCAATCACCGCCGCCTGCCAGCTAAAGTCGGTCAGCCACAGCAATCCGCCGAGAATGGCGGCGGAAATCAGCACCTGAGCCGCACCAACGCCAAATATCGAACGGCGCAGCGCCCACAGTTTCGAGGGGTTCAGTTCAAGCCCGATGATGAACATCAGGAACACCACGCCGAGTTCCGAGAAGTGCAAAATCTCCTCGACGTCGCTGATGAACCCCAAACCCCACGGACCAATCGCGATACCGGCCAGCAGATAGCCCAGCACCGCGCCAATGCCGAGACGCGCCGCAATCGGCACAATCAGCACCGCCGCGACCAGATAAATCACGCCCGCCGTCAGTAACGTTTCGCCTTCCATCACACTCCTCCCTGCGGCAGCGGTGAAGCCAGCCAGTCGCCGTATGCGCGCGCAAAATTACGCATCACTTCCGGCGTTTGTCGACGCGCCCAGTAAATCACCATCGGCGTCATCCAGTGCATGCGGCACATCTGCGCCGTCAGCTCAAACGGACGCATGATGTCACTCATCGGATAGCGATTCAGGCCGCTGGGGTGATACGCCGCTTCCGGTTCGCCGGTGGTGACCACGCTGCGCCAGTATTTGCCTTCCAGCGCATTACCATCCGGTCCGCTGGCAAAGCCGCGCGACAGCACACGATCCAGCCATTCCTTCAGGAGCGCCGGGCAGCTGTAGGTATAAAGTGGATGTTGGAATACAACGATTTGATGGTCGCGCAGCAGCTGCTGCTCATAGTGAATATCAATAAAAAAATCCGGATAGTGGGCGTATAAATCGTGCACCGTGACGTGGTCCAGTTCCATAGCCGACTGCAGCAAAACCCGATTAGCAATCGAATCCTGTGATTCCGGATGGGCGTAAAGCAGCAATATTTTGGGTGGCTGCGACATCGTTCCCCTCCAAAGCGTCGTCACGGCACAGGAATTCCGCTACCATGCTCGACGCAACAAATTTTCTCGAATTATGTTGCCGGTAAATTAACATATTCTGACGATACGGCGCTTATGATTGTCTTTTCAGCACTACAAATTCGCCGCGGCACCAATGTGCTGCTGGATAACGCAACAGCCACCATTAACCCAGGCCAGAAAGTTGGCTTAGTGGGCAAAAATGGCTGCGGCAAATCGACGCTGCTGTCATTGCTGAAGGGCGAAATCAGCAGCGATGCAGGTAACGCTACGTTCCCGAGCAACTGGGCGCTGGCGTGGGTCAATCAGGAAACCCCAGCGCTGAGCAAACCCGCGCTGGAGTATGTTATCGACGGCGACCGTGAATATCGTCAGCTTGAATCCGAATTGGCCGACGCCAATGCGCGCAACGATGGCAACGCCATCGCCCTGCTGCACGGCAAGCTGGATGCGATTCAGGCGTGGAGCATACCTGCTCGCGCCTCAAGTTTGTTGCACGGTTTGGGCTTTAGCCAGGAACAATTAATGCGGCCGGTGAGCGATTTCTCCGGTGGCTGGCGCATGCGCCTTAACCTCGCACAGGCGCTAGTGTGCCGTTCCGATCTGCTTCTGCTCGATGAACCGACTAACCACCTCGATCTGGATGCGGTGATCTGGCTTGAACGCTGGCTGAAAAGCTACGAAGGCACGCTGGTGCTGATTTCGCACGACCGCGACTTCCTCGATCCGGTGGTCGATAAGATCATCCACATTGAACAGCAGACGATGTTTGAATACACCGGCAACTACAGCTCGTTCGAACGTCAGCGCGGCGCCAAGCTGGCGCAGCAGCAAGCGTTGTTCCAGAGCCAGCAGGAAAAAGTGGCGCATCTGCAGAAGTATATCGATCGCTTCCGCGCGCAGGCCACCAAAGCCAAGCAGGCGCAGAGCCGCATCAAAATGCTGGAGCGCATGGAGCTGATTGCGCCGGCGCACGTCGATAACCCGTTCAGCTTCAGTTTCCGCGCGCCAGAAAGCTTGCCGAATCCGTTGCTGAAGATGGAGCGCGTCACCGCCGGTTATGGCGAGCGCATCATTCTCGACGCCATCAAACTCAACCTTGTGCCGGGTTCGCGTATTGGCCTGCTGGGCCGTAACGGCGCGGGTAAATCGACGCTGATTAAGCTGCTAGCCGGAGAGCTCGAGGCGCTGGATGGCAAAGTTGGCCTGGCGAAAGGCATTAAGCTCGGTTACTTCGCCCAGCATCAGCTGGAATACCTGCGCGCCGATGAATCGCCGTTGCAACATTTATCACGCATCGCGCCGAAAGTGCTGGAGCAGCAGCTGCGCGACTACCTTGGCGGCTTCGGCTTCCAGGGCGATAAAGTCAGCGAAATCACCGAGCGTTTCTCCGGCGGCGAAAAAGCGCGTCTGGTGCTGGCATTAATTGTCTGGCAGCGCCCGAACCTGCTGCTGCTTGATGAACCAACTAACCACCTCGATCTCGATATGCGTCAGGCGCTGACCGAAGCGCTGATTGATTTCGAAGGCGCGCTGGTGGTGGTCTCGCACGATCGTCATCTGCTGCGCGCCACCACCGACGATCTCTATCTGGTGCACGACGGCAAGGTCGACGTGTTTGAGGGCGATCTGGAAGATTATCAGCAGTGGCTGAGCGATTTGCAGAAGCAGCAAGCGCAACAGGATGCCGCACCGAAGCAGGACAACGGCAACAGCGCGCAATCGCGCAAAGACCAGAAACGCCGCGACGCCGAACTGCGCGCACAAACGCAGCCGCTGCGTAAAGAGATCGAGAAGCTTGAGAAGCAGATGGTGAAGTGGCAGAGCCAGCTCAGCGACGCGGAAGCCCAGTTAGCCGACAGCGGGATTTACGATCAGAGCCGCAAAGCCGATTTGAATGTGGCGCTGCTACGTCAGGCCGAGAGTAAGGCGGCGCTGGAAGAGGTCGAAATGGCGTGGCTGGATGCGCAGGAACAGCTGGAGCAGATGCTGGCGGGGTGAGTGTGCACGCTGTCCCCCTCCTCGGTCCTCCCCCATAAATGGGGGAGGAAGATGCTGCCACATGTTGGTGATGAAGCTGCATGTGGCAGCATCTCCTTCCCCCGCAAGCGGGGGAAGGCCGGGATGGGGGAATGCGAGCACTATTCCATTTAAAACGGCTTATCCCCTAACACCGTCGCGCGATGCATCACCCGCCGCGCCGGATAATAATCCGCATTAGCATAGTGTTGGGTCACTCGGTTATCCCAAATCGCCACATCATTCTCCTGCCAGCGCCAGCGCACCTGGAATTCCGGTTTGGCGCTATGCCAAAACAGGAAGTTAAGCAGCGCATCGCTCTCTTTTTCGCTCAAGCCCAGCAAACGCGTGGTAAAACCTTCGTTGACAAACAGCGCCTTGCGTCCGCTCACCGGGTGGGTACGAATCACCGGATGCTGCACCGGCGGGTTCTTTGCCACCGCTTGCTGCCAGCGCTGATGCTCTTCCTCAGTTTTGCGGTATTTGTACTCCTGAAACGACTTCTTAAAGTCGTGCTCCGCCTGTAGCCCATTCAACAGCGTCTTAAACGGTTCAGAGAGCGCTTCATAGGCCGCAATCCCGGTTGACCACAAGGTATCGCCGCCGCTTTCCGGCAGCAGCTTCGAAGCCAGGATTGCAATTGCCGGCGGGGTTTGAATAAAGGTGACATCGGTGTGCCAGTTGTCGTTATCCGGCGGATTATCCTGATGCGTATCCAGCACGATGATCTCTTCCACGCCTTCCGCATGCGGATAGACCGGATGGATATGCAGATCGCCAAAGCGAATCGCCAGCGCGCGCTGCTGTTCCGGGGTAATCACTTGATTGCGCAGGAACAGCACCTGATGGCGCAGCAAGCCATGATAGAGCTGTTCAAACTGGGCATCGCTCAGCGGACGGCTGAGATCAACATCGCTAACCTGCGCCCCGATATTCGGGCCCAGAGCGGTAAAAGAAAGTCGTTCGTTCATTGCTGTTCTCCATTCCAGGGCGTTAGTCGGCGCTGCAAGGCGCGCAGACCCAGTTCTAAGCCAAAGGCAATCAGGGCAATCACGGCGATTCCGGCCAGCACCACGTCGGTGGCGAGGAACTCACCGGCCGACTGCACCATAAAGCCGAGTCCACGCGTAGCGGCAATCAGTTCCGCCGCCACCAGCGTTGACCAACCTACGCCGAGACCAATGCGCAAACCGGTGAGGATTTCCGGCAGCGCGCCAGGCAGAATCACGTAGCGCAGCAGTTGCCAGCGCGATGCGCCAAGCGCCTGCGCCGCGCGAATCCGTACCTGCTGGGCATTCTTCACACCCGCCAGCGTCGACAAGGTCACCGGCGCGAAAATCGCCAGATAAATCAGTAAAATCTTCGAGGTTTCGCCGATGCCAAACCAGATCACCATTAGCGGCAAATAGGCCAGCGGCGGCACCGGGCGATAGAGTTCGATCAGCGGATCAAGCAGGCCGCGAATCGCCGGGCTCAGGCCCATGGCGATGCCGACCGGAATCCCAATCAGCGCGGCGAAGAACAGCGCCACCAGCATACGCGCCAGGCTGGCGCCCAGATGCTGCCATAACGTGGCGTCCATAAAGCCTTGCGGGCTGGCAATCAATATTAATTTCTGCAGCACCACTTGCGGCGGCGGTAAAAACAGCGGCGCCACTAAGCCGAGCGAGGTGATAGCCCACCACAACAGCAGCAACAAGCCCACGCTGAGCAGGCTGAGTGAGAACTGGCGCGACAACGGCCAGCGCAGTCCACGACGACGCATTTGGGTCTTCCCATCAATCACCGCACTCATATAAACGCCTCACGCTGGGAAAACACCTGATTCAGTACATATTCACGACGTTCGATAAACGCCGGATCGGATTTGATGCTGCGGCACGGTTCCCCGGCGGCGAAGCGTTGGCCGAAGTCGAGTTTCAAACGCTCCATTACGCGGCCCGGTCCCGGCGACAGCAGCACTAATTCGCTGGCGAGGAACACCGCCTCTTCGATGTCGTGGGTGATCAGCAGAATCTGCTTGCCGGTATCACGCCACAGCGTTAGCAGCAAGGTTTGCATCTGTTCACGGGTAAAGGCGTCCAGCGCGCCAAACGGCTCATCTAACAGCAGCAACTGAGGATCAGCCGCCAGCGCACGCGCAATGCCCACGCGCTGACGTTGACCCCCAGAGAGCTGCCAGATATAACGCTGCTCTGCACCTTCCAGTCCTACTTTGCGGATCAAACGGCGTGCAATGGTATGGCGCTCCGCCTTCGCCATACCCGCCAGTTGCAAACCGAACGAAACGTTATCGATCACGTTACGCCACGGCAGTAATCCTTCATTTTGAAACACTACGCCGCGCTCAGCGCCCGGCCCTTTTACCGCTTTGCCATCCAGCGTAATGCTGCCAGATTCCAGCGGCAGAAAGCCGGCGATGAGGTTCAGCAGCGTGGTTTTGCCACAGCCGGAAGGACCTAACACCACCAGCAGGTCTCGGCTGCCCAGCTGCAGGTTGATGTCCTGCAGCGCGGGTTGTCCGGCGTAACGCGCATTGAGATGGATGATGTTAAGCATACGGCCTCCGGTTATTTCACTAAGGGTGCAACGAAGCGCGTGGTGACGAAGCTGCTGTAATCGCTATCCGCTTCTGGCACTTTGCCCTGCTCTTTCAGGAAGCCGGCAGTATCGACAATCGCCTTGTTCACCGGCTTGCCGAGCTGCTCCACCTGCTGCTGCGCGGTGAGGTACGTGTTGCCTTTCACCAGCACCGGCACATCCGCTTCGGGTACACCGCTCAGGCGCGCCAGCTTGCTCAGGTTGTCTGACTGCTTCAGCCATTGATCCGGATTGGCGATGTAAGCTTGCTGCGCTTCAACGGCGCTGCGGGCAAAGGCGGTGACGATTTCTGGATGCTGCTGCGCAAAGTCTTTACGCACCACCCACACATCGAGCGTTGGCGCGCCCCACTTGCCGACCTGCGAAGAGTCCGTCAGCACCTTGCCATCTTTCTCCAGCTCGTTGACCGCCGGAGACCAGACGTAAGCGCCGTCAATGTCACCGCGTTTCCAGGCAGCAATAATCGCCGGCGGCTGCAGGTTGACTAAGGTCACTTGCGAAGGCTTGATGCCCCAATGCTTGAGCGCGGCGAGGAAGCTGTAGTGCGTAGTCGAGATGAACGGCACGGCGATGCGCTTGCCAATCAGGTCTTTAGGATCTTTGATGGTTTTCTTCACCACCAGCGCTTCGGAGTTACCGAGCTGAGAGGCCAGCAGGAAAGCTTCAATCGGCAGCTTTTGCGTGGCGGCGACCGCCAGCGGGCTGGAACCGATATTACCAATCTGCACGTCGCCCGACGCCAGTGCACGTAACACGCTGGCCCCGCTATCAAATTTGCGCCAGTCGACGGTAGCACCGCTCTCTTTGGCGAAGGTGTTATCCGCCTGCGCCACTTTGGCTGGTTCAGCCGAGGTCTGATACGCCACGGTAACGGTGACCGCTTGCGCCTGGAACGCCATCAGGGCCAGAGCCGCTGTGACCGCCGTTATTGTTTTTTTCATTGCCATCATCATTCACCCCAATGTGTTTTGTCTGGGCAGTTTCTCCAGCAACAGTAATTTCATAAAGGAATTAAAAATTATCCCTAATGACGATCCGTTCTTAGATCAACATCGGGCAAGGCTATGCAAAAAGTGCAAATGGAAAGAAAAGGAAAGCGGTAAATATGTCACACGCTCACATGGCAGCTGTGATATTGATAGAGATCTCATTTTTTAACTCTTTACTAACGGTCCTGAATCCATGTCGATAGAAAAAGTCGCACACCTGGCTGGCGTGTCAAAAGCCACCGTTTCACGGGTTTTGAACCAGAATCCCGGCGTGCGCCCGGATACGCGTGCCAAAGTGCTGGCGGCCATCGACATCTGCGACTATCAGCCCAACCTGCTGGCGCGCCAGCTGCGCACTTCGCAAAGCCATATGTTGTTAGTGCTGATTCCCGACATTACCAATCCGTTCTGCTCACGCGTGGTTCAGGGCATTGAAGCCGAAGCTGAAGCGCAGGGTTACCACATTCTGCTGTGTAACTCGGGATCGCAGTTGCGGCGCGAAGCGGCCTACATTGCGCTGCTCACCGGCAAAGTGGTCGACGGCGTGATCACCATGGATGCCGCCAGCAGCCTGCATGAGCTGAAAGAATTGATTGGCGATCAGCCTTGGGTGCAGTGCGCGGAATACGATCCGTCGATCGCCGCCTCAAGCGTGGCGATTGATAATAAAGAAGCGGCTTTCGAAACCGTGCGTTATCTGGCGAGCAAAGGCCGACGTCGTATTGCGCTGGTGAACTGTGATATGCGCTACCTCTATTCACATAAGCGTGAAGAGGGATATCGCGCGGCGCTGGAGCAGCTGGATCTCAGCTGGTGCGGTGTGGCTTATGCCGAGAATATCACCTGCGAAGCGGGCAGTGCGGCTTTGCGCGAACTGCTCACGCAGCCGGAACCGCCGGATGCGGTGTTTGCGGTATCAGATGTGTTGGCGGTCGGCGTCATCCACGCGGCGTTGGAAGCAGGTTTACGCGTGCCGGAAGATTTAGCGGTGGTTGGATTTGATGGCATCAACTTTACCAGCAGCCTGAATCCACCGCTGACCACGATTGAGCAGCCGATGAATCGTATGGGTGTGCGCAGCGTACAGCTGTTGCTGCAACGCATCCGCCAGCCTAACGCGTCGGTGGTCAATGAAGTGTTGCCGTGGAAGCGCGTTGAACGCGCTTCCAGCTAACTTAGCGCCAAATCAGCAATACGCAGGCAGCGGTGAGCAAGCCCATCGCCAGATTGAAGATTTTCCACGCGCGTGGGCTGCGCAGCAGACGTCCAATCAGCGAGCCAAAGCCCATCCAGATCACCCCGGAAACCACGTTCACCATGAACATGCCGATGCTGATCGCCACCACCGAATGCAGATATTCGCTGCCCGCCAGGCTGAAGCTGGCCACCGCGCCGAGCGCCATCAGCCAGGCTTTCGGGTTGATCAACTGCAGCAAGCCGCCTTGCCAGAAAGGCATCTGCTTCACCGTGACATCGTCGGTTTCCAGTTTTTCATACTCGGCGCTAGCGATTTTCCATGCCAGCCACAGCAGATAAAGGCTACCGGCAATCTTCAGGATGAGATGCAGCGAGGGATAAAGCAGGATGAGGCCGCCGATGCCAAATGCCACCATTAGCAACATGACTTGCATACCAATCATGATACCAATCAGCAGCGGAATGGTGCGCAGGAAGCCAAAATTAGCACCCGAGGCGGTAAGTAACATATTATTGGGCCCGGGCGTGATGGCCGCGACCCAGAGAAAACCTAACATTGATAAAAAAAGACTCAGTTCCATGTATATTCGGGTGCTCCTCACCCAGTAAAGCGAACAACCCATCGAAGCTATCAGCGACTTATGCATCAGACAAGCCTTTACCCAAGCTATTTTGATCGCCCCAGCGGCGAGCGTTTTAAACCCCTGCGCGGATTCAGTAACGCGCATCTGCAAACGCTGCTGCCGCGTATTCTGCGGCGCCGCGTTACGTTACGTCCGCACTGGCAGCGTCTTGACCTGCCGGACGGCGATTTTGTCGATTTAGCGTGGAGTGAAGATCCGGCGCAGGCGCGTCATAAACCGCGCATGGTGATGTTTCACGGACTGGAAGGCAGCTTTCGCAGCCCGTATGCGCACGGCCTGATGCAGGCGTGTCAGGCACGCGGCTGGCTGGCGGTGGTAATGCACTTTCGCGGCTGCAGCGGCGAGCCTAATCGCTTAAAGCGCATCTATCACTCCGGTGAAACCGAAGACGCCACCTACTTCCTTCACTGGCTGCAGCGCGAATGGGGCAGCGTACCCACCGCCGCCGTCGGCGTTTCGCTGGGCGGCAACATGCTCGCTTGCCTGCTGGGTCAGCAAGGTCACGATGCACCGATTGATGCTGGCATCGCCATCTCAGCGCCGCTGGCGCTCGAGCCGTGCAGCGGCAAGCTGGATGTGGGTTTTTCACGCTTTTATCAGCACTATTTACTGACGCAGCTGAAAAAGAACGCCACGCGCAAACTGCGCGCCTGGCCTGGCACGCTGCCGGTCGATCTCAGCCAGTTACGTGCTTTCCGCCGCTTACGCGAGTTCGATGATGCGATAACCGCACGTGCGCACGGTTTTATTGACGCCAACGACTATTATCAACGAGCCAGCGCGATGCCGTTGCTGACCGGCGTGCGTAAACCGCTGTTGATCATTCACGCGCAAGACGATCCCTTTATGACCGATGCCGTTATTCCGCAACCTGACCAGCTGTCAGCCTCCATTCAGTATCAGCTGACGCAGCAAGGCGGCCACGTCGGTTTCGTCGGCGGCACCGTTCTTAAACCGAAAATGTGGCTGGAACAGCGCGTGCCTGACTGGCTCTCAACCTATCTGGATGTGTAATTGTGATTATTCCCTGGCAAGAACTCGAAGCGGACACGCTGGAAAACCTGATTGAAACCTTCGTGTTACGCGAAGGCACTGATTACGGCGAGCAGGAACGCAGTTTGCTGCAAAAAGTCGCCGACGTACGCCGCCAACTGGAGCGCGGCGACGTGGTGCTGGTGTGGTCGGAACTGCATGAATCGATCAATATTATGCCGAAGGGTGAATTCCGCGGCTGATGCACCCCGCGGCAATTCGTGGTAACAATGCTCATCGCCGGACTTCACAGGGAGCTCTGTTATGTCAGCCAGGCATCCAATTATTGCCGTCACCGGTTCCAGCGGCGCCGGAACCACCACCACCAGCCTCGCCTTCCGTAAGATTTTCCAGCAGCTGAATCTGCATGCGGCGGAACTTGAAGGCGACAGTTTCCATCGCTACACACGTCCGGAAATGGACATGGCGATCCGCAAGGCGCGCGATCTCGGGCGTCACATCAGCTACTTCGGCCCGGAAGCCAACGACTTCGGCCTGCTGGAGCAGACGTTTAAACATTACGGCCAAACCGGCCTTGGCGAATCGCGCAAATATCTGCATACCTACGATGAAGCCGTGCCGTGGAATCAGGTGCCGGGCACTTTTACGCCGTGGCAGCCGCTGCCGGAAAACACCGATGTGCTGTTCTATGAAGGCTTACACGGCGGTGTGGTCACGCAGCAGCAAAATGTGGCGGAGCATGTCGATCTGCTGGTTGGCGTGGTGCCGATTGTTAATCTTGAGTGGATTCAGAAGCTGGTGCGTGACACGAGCGAGCGCGGCCATTCACGCGAAGCGGTGATGGATTCGGTGGTACGGTCAATGGAGGATTACATTAACTTCATCACGCCACAGTTCTCGCGCACCCACATTAACTTCCAGCGCGTGCCGACCGTTGATACCTCAAACCCGTTTGCCGCACGCGAAATTCCGTCGCTCGACGAAAGCTTTGTGGTGATTCATTTCCGTGGTCTGGAAGGCATCGCGTTCCCCTATCTGCTGGCGATGATTCAGGGATCGTTTATTTCCCACATCAATACGCTGGTGGTGCCGGGTGGCAAAATGGGATTGGCGATGGAGCTGATTATGCTGCCGCTGGTACAGCGACTGATTGAAGGGAAGCGGATTGAATAGGTTTGGTGCGGGCTGTGAAAAGGGAGGCATGAATGCCTCCCCTACGACCGATTACAACTCGACAACCTCATAGCTGTGGGTAATTTCCACGCCTTTACCCAGCATGATCGCCACCGAGCAATATTTTTCCGCTGACAGATCAACCGCGCGCGCAACTGCCTTATCGCTCAATGCTTTACCGCTAACGATAAAATGCAGGTTGATGGTGGTAAAAATGCGTGGCGCTTCTTCACGGCGTTCTGAAGTGAGTTTCACTTCGCAATCGGCCACATCGCTGCGCCCTTTTTGCAGGATCGACACCACATCAATAGCACTACAGCCGCCCGCGGCCATCAGCACCATCTCCATGGGACTTGGCGCTTTATCACCGGAATTACCATCCATCAATACCTGATGGCCGGATGAGGATTCTCCGAGAAAGGTAAGACCTTCCACCCATTTCACTCGTGCCTGCATGATTCTTTCTCCTGAAGCGGCGGTTTTGCCGCCAGAGTACGCTTTCACCTGACAAACAGCAATCCAGAGTAATCCCCCTTCTGCTGAAGCGAGACAACACAAGACAGCTCGCAAAAGCTGTGCTACAAACAGTGCTGAAAATATTTTCGTCATCACAGACGAAGGCCGGAAGAATCAAAAGCGTAGCTTAAGAGTCCACCCGGAATAATTTTTCCTTTACTGGAAACGCTCGACGATTAAACCGCCTGACAGGGAAAAAATGCCCCCTGTGTTTTGGGCACGATTACAACAGAGGATAATAGCGAATGGTTCTCGGCAAACCGCAAACAGACCCTACACTCGAATGGTTCCTGTCCCATTGCCATATTCACAAATATCCATCCAAAAGCACGCTCATCCATCAGGGTGAGAAAGCGGAAACGCTGTACTACATCGTAAAAGGTTCCGTAGCGGTACTGATTAAAGATGAAGAAGGCAAAGAGATGATTCTCTCCTACCTCAATCAGGGGGATTTCATCGGCGAACTCGGTCTTTTCGAAGAAGGCCAGGAACGTAGTGCTTGGGTGCGTGCGAAGTCTGCCTGCGAAGTGGCTGAAATTTCATACAAAAAATTCCGTCAGCTGATTCAGGTAAACCCGGATATTTTAATGCGACTTTCGTCGCAAATGGCGCGTCGTCTGCAAGTGACATCTGAGAAAGTGGGCAACCTTGCCTTCCTCGATGTCACCGGACGTATTGCGCAAACGCTGCTAAATCTGGCCAAACAGCCAGATGCGATGACTCACCCAGACGGGATGCAAATCAAAATCACCCGTCAGGAGATTGGTCAGATCGTGGGCTGCTCACGCGAAACCGTGGGTCGTATCCTGAAAATGCTGGAAGATCAGAACCTGATCTCCGCACACGGTAAAACCATCGTCGTTTACGGCACCCGCTAATTTCTTCTCACCCACGGCGTGATGGCAACATCGCGCCGTTTCTATTTGCGATGAGCTGATGTGGCGCCGAATCATCTATCATCCCGAAGTTAACTATGCGCTGCGGCAAACGCTGGTGCTGTGCCTGCCTGTGGCTCTCGGTTGGCTGTTTGGCGATCTGCAAAAAGGTCTGCTGTTCTCGTTAGTGCCGGCCTGCTGCAACATGGCGGGACTGGATACGCCGCACAAACGCTTCTTCAAACGCCTGATTGTGGGTGGTTCGCTGTTTGCCACCGGCAGTTTCCTGATGCAAATCCTCACCGCTTACCAGATTCCGCTGCCGCTGATTTTGCTGGCGCTGCCGCTGCTGATTGGCGTAACCGGCGAAATCGGCCCGCTGCACGCGCGCCTGCTGCCCGCCACACTCATCGCCGCCATCTTTACGCTCAGCTTAGTGGGACGCATGCCGATGTGGGTGCCGCCGCTGCTCTATATTGGCGGCACGCTGTGGTACGGCTTGTTCAACTGGTTCTGGTTCTGGCTGTGGAAAGAGCAGCCGATGCGCGAATCGCTCAGCCTGCTGTTCCGCGAGCTGGCGGATTACTGCGATGCCAAATACACCTTACTGACGCAGCTGACCGATCCGGAGAAAGCGCTGCCGCCGCTGCTGGCGCGCCAGCAAAAGGCGGTCGATCTCATCACCACCTGCTATCAGCAAATGCATATGCTGTCGGCCAGCCGCGATAACAGCCACAAACGCCTGACGCGCGCTTTCCAGGTTGCGCTGGATTTACAGGAACACATCTCCGTGAGTTTGCATCAGCCCGAAGAGGTGCAGAAGCTGGTTGAGGAGAGCCACGCCGAAGCGGTGATTCGCTGGAACGCCAAAATTATCTCGGCGCGGCTGCGCGTGCTGGCGGATGCGATTCTCTACCATCAGCTGCCGGATCGTTTTCACATGGAGAAACAGCTCGGCGCGCTGGAGAAAATTGCACGCCAGCATCCGGATAATCCGGTCGGCAACTTCTGCCTGTATCACTTCAGTCGCATCGCCCGCGTGTTGCGTACGCAGAAGCCGCTCTACACGCGTGACCTAATGGCCGATCGCCAGCGTCGTTTGCCGCTGTTGCCGGCGCTGCGCAGTTATCTGTCATTCAAATCCACCGCGTTACGCACCGCAGCCCGCTTCGCTGTGATGCTGATGTTTGGCAGCTCGCTGGCGCTGTTCTTTAACATCCCCAAACCTTACTGGATTCTGATGACCATCATGTTCGTCAGCCAGAACGGTTACAACGCCACGCGCGTGCGTATTCAGCACCGTGCGCTGGGTACTTTCGCCGGATTGCTGATCGCCGCCGCGTCGCTGCAGCTGGCGGTGCCGGAATCGATCACGCTGCTGTTTATGCTGGGGATTACGCTGGCGAGCTATCTGATCACGCGGAAATATTATGGCTGGTCGATGATTGGCTTTACCGTCACGGCGGTGTATTCGCTGCAATTGCTGTCGCTGAACGGCGCACAGTTTCTGCTGCCGCGCATGATGGATACCTTGATGGGCTGTTTAATTGCCTTCGCCGGGATGATTTGGCTGTGGCCGCAGTGGCAAAGCGGGCTGCTGCGCAAGAACGCGCACGATGCGCTGGAAGCCTATCAGGAGGCGCTGCAACTGCTGCTGGGGCCGGAACAGTCGCCCGATAAACTGGCTTATCAGCGCATAAAGGTTAATCAGGCGCACAACGCGCTGTTCAACTCATTGAACCAGGCATCGAGCGAGCCGGGCTTTAACCTGCAATATCTGAAAGATATGCGCATGTGGGTTACGCACAGTCAGTTCATCGTCGAGCATATTAATGCCATGACGATTCTGGCGCGCGAGCACACCATGCTGACATCGAAGCTGGCAGAAGGTTATCTGCAATCCTGTGAAATCGCGCTGCAGCGTTGTCAGCAGCGGCTGGCGTATGACGGTCCGGGCAACGACAGCAATATTCTGGAAGCGCCGGAGAATCTTAATGAAGGGCCGGTGACGATTGTCGAACAGCATGTGAAGCGGATCTTGCAGCACCTCAGCGTAATGCACACCATCTCTTCGCTGGCGTGGAGCCAGCGACCGCATCATGGCCGCTGGCTCAAGGTGTTACGTCCGAAAGCGGATTAAGCGGCCAGCACCTTCTCAATCGCGCTGGCGAAACGCGTCATGCCTTCGGCGATATCGGTCGGTTCAATCACCAGCGACGGCACAAAACGGATCACGTCAGTACCGGCGGTGAGAATCATCAGCCCTTCCGCGGCGGAAGCGTTGAGGATGTCACGCGCTTTGCTGGCGAACTGCGGCTTCAGCGCGGCACCAATCAACAGACCTTTGCCGCGAATCTCGCTGAAGATAGCGAATTTGCTGTCGATGGCTTGCAGCGCTTCAACAAACTGCTGACGACGCGCTTCCACACCTTCCAGCACTTCTGGCGTGTTGATAATATCCAGCGCGGTTTCAGCGATAGCACACGCCAGCGGATTGCCGCCGTAAGTGGTGCCATGCACGCCCGGCGCCATTACTGAGGCGATTTCGTTGGTGGTCAACATCGCACTCACCGGGAAACCGCCGCCCAGCGCTTTGGCGGTGGTGAGGATATCGGGCTTGATACCGTAATGTTCATACGCAAAGAGTTTGCCGCTGCGTCCCATGCCGCTCTGCACTTCATCCAGCACCAGCAGCGCATGATGTTCATCACAGAGGGCGCGCAGGCCTTGCATAAATTCTGGCGTAGCCGGCATCACGCCCCCTTCGCCCTGAATCGGCTCGACCACGATGGCGCAGGTATGGTCGTCAATCACCGCTTTCACCGCATCGAGATCGTTGAACGGCACATGTACGATATCCGCCGGTTTTGGACCGAAGCCATCAGAATATTTCGGCTGGCCACCCACCGACACGGTGAACAGCGTGCGACCGTGGAAGGCGTTATGGAAGGCGATGATTTTACTTTTGAACGGGCTGTGTTTTTTGCAGGCGTAATAACGCGCCAGCTTGAATGCCGCTTCATTGGCTTCCGCGCCGGAATTACCGAAAAACACCCGATCGGCAAAGGTCGCGGCAATCAGTTTACTCGCCAGACGCAGCGCCGGTTCGTTGGTGAACACGTTGCTGGTATGCCATAGCGTTTCGCCCTGGGTTTTCAGCGTTTCCACCAGCGCCGGATGACAATGGCCCAATGCAGTCACCGCGATACCGCCAGAGAAATCGATATACTCTTTGCCCTGCTGATCCCACACTCGGCTGCCTTTGCCTTTTACCGGCACAAACTGCGCAGGTGCATAAACAGGCAAAATTACGTTATCGAACGTTTCCCGGGTTACCCCTAGTTTTTCCGCTGCCATTGACGACCTCATCGGGTTATTTGTTGAGCTGATGTGAAATTATAATCACAAAATATGCATAAAAAATCACACGAAGGCAAACATAAGTTACGCGTTGAGGAAATTAGCCAGCAGCTGATGCCCTTGCTCACTGAGGATGCTTTCCGGATGGAACTGCACGCCTTCCAGCGGCAAGCTGCGATGGCGGAAACCCATGATCTCATCCGGCTGGCCGTCGCGCAGGCTCCACGCGGTGACTTCAAACTCAGCGGGCAGCGTATCGCGCGCCACAATCAATGAGTGATAGCGGGTCACGGTAAGCGGATTATTCAGATCACGAAACACACCTTGGTTGGTGTGCTGAATCAGCGAGGTTTTGCCATGCATCACCTGGCGCGCGCGTACCACCTGCGCGCCATAGGCTTGCGCAATCGCCTGATGTCCAAGGCAGACGCCGAGGATCGGCAAGCGCCCGGCAAAATGGCGAATAGCCGCGAGCGAGATGCCAGATTGATCCGGCGTACATGGGCCCGGCGAAATCACCAGATGCGTCAGCGGCAACGCTGCCATTTCATCCAGCGTAATGGCGTCGTTGCGCACCACACGCACATCCGCGCCCAGTTCGCAGAAGTATTGGTAGAGATTCCAGGTGAAGGAGTCGTAGTTATCGATTAGCAGCAGCATAGTAGGTCGTAGCAGTGTGTCATTGCGGGCAACTGGCGCAAGAAAGGTCGCAAAAAAGCCATGTTAACACCTTCAATCTTAATACCCGCTAGCTGACGAAAAAGATTCTGATTACTCTCGCACCCAGTGCTATATTTTGGAGAGTGACTATGTCAGCTACAACGCGAGTATTCAAAACCAAATGGTTCAGTAAGCAAGCCCGTCGGCATCTTATTGGCGATAAAGAACTTTGTCGGGCAATTACAGCAGTAAAACTGGGTTATGCCGATGATTTGGGTGGTGGCGTATTTAAAAAGCGTCTGCAGCAAAATCGCGATCGCGCCATCATTCTGGCCAAAGGGGGTAAAAACTGGATTTATACCTTTTTATTTGCCAAACAGGATCAGAGCAACCTGAGTGAAAGCGAACTTGAGGGCTTTCGTGAGCTGGCAAAACAATACTCGCTGATTTCGAATGAGGCTCTGAATCGGCTGCTCGCCGTTCGGGAGTTAGTGGAGATGTGTCATGACCATAACGCGTAAATTTAAAAGTCCGGCTTTTGCAGCCATTCACAGCGCGGCATCCGGATTGTTTGAAGTAGATGCCATCAGCAAACAGAGCATGCGTGATTTTGATGAACGTTGCCTGAGCGATGTCGCCGCGCTCGATGCGCAGGCGATTAAGAACTTGCGCGAGAATTTGAATGTTAGTCAGCCGGTTTTTGCCCGCTATCTCAACACCAGTGTGTCAACCGTGCAGAAATGGGAAACCGGGGCTAAACGCCCCGGCGGAATCTCTCTTAAGCTATTGTCCGTGGTGCAAAAACACGGGCTTGAAGTGTTACTGTAAAACCTTCGCCGGGCTCACCACTTTCGCAAACTGCGCGGTAAGCGGTGCCAGATCGCCGGCGACGCCCGCCGAGATCGCAGCGCGCCACGCATCACGTTCGAGTGTTTCCCACGAAAGCTGATACCCGGCATGCAGTGCCAACTGCTCGAAGAAGATGCGCTGCGCGCGGCCATTGCCGGCGCGGAACGGATGCAGCACGAAGATCTCACAATAGTAATGTGAGATACGCGCCACGAACGCTTCCTGCTCAAGGTCAGCCAGGCCGCGCTCTTCCTCCAGCGCCTGCATCAGCGTGTTGCCCTCTTTCTCGATGTATTCGCAATGACAATACGGCGTTTCATCGCGCCAGATATCAATGGTGCGCAATTCTCCCGCCCAGCTGTAGAGATCCTGAAACAGCGTGCGATGAATATGGCAAAGACGTGGCAAACCGATGCTGCGCTGGCCAAGTTCTAACGTCGCCAGGCGCGCGGTGCTGAAAGCCAGTTCCGCTTTGCGCAGTTGGGCTTCATCATGAATATCGAGGCGATTCTTCAACACATTGTCGTTATGCCACAAATAGGGATCGCGTACCGCTAAGCTGTTATCCACCATATTGCCTCCTCAGCGACTCGAGTCGCTCCTCAGCATGTTCGGCATCGATAAGCGCTTCGCTATAGGTATATCCGGCCAGTCGACAGCTGGCCTGGTAGCTCGCAGCACGGCGCTGCTGCCACAAAGTGGCTTTCTGTTTCTCAGTGAGTTTGCTAGTCATAGCGCCTCCGGCAAGCAATGAGCCCTAAGTATAAGCAGCAATTTTTTGCTTTGCCGGAGAGCCAATGATGCGCCATGCGAAAATGGCGCGTTTCAGAATCAAGGCAGGACTTTGGCGGAGAGGATAACAATCGGTTTTGACGGCACATTTTGGTACGGTCCCACATCTTTGGTAGGGACCTGCGCAATCTTGTCGATCACATCCTGGCCTTTCACAACTTTACCAAATACCGCGTAGCCGAAATCACGCTGACCGTGATCGAGGAACGCATTATCGGCTACGTTGAGGAAGAACTGGCTGGTGGCGCTGTCTTTATCTGCGGTACGCGCCATCGAAATGGTGCCGCGCAGATTACGCAAGCCGTTGTCGGCTTCGTTCTTGATCGGCGCTACCGTTTGCTTCTGCTGCATGTCGGTAGTGAAACCGCCGCCCTGAATCATAAAGCCAGGAATAACGCGGTGGAAAATGGTGTTGTTGTAGAAACCATTGTTGACGTAATCAACGAAGTTTTTCACCGAAACCGGGGCTTTCTGGTTGTTCAGTTCGAGTTCAATATTGCCCGCAGAGGTGGTGAGCAGCACATGAGGATCGCCTTTTGCGGCGAGCGCGGCAGACGATACGGAAGAGAGCGCTAACAGGGCAACCGCCGCTGTAAAAGTACGTTTAAGCATGAAAGATTCCTTACCATGGAGAGCTAGCTCAAAAACGAGATTGATTGTAAAGAGCATGTGATCCAAGAGCCAGCGTTTTACCGATATTTACGCGGATGTTGCTATTGTCATACTTTTGCCGTCACGCAATCATTTGCGTGATGAAAATCACACTCTCAATGAAATATTTCCGCCTTGTTACACTCGTTGTTTATTAAGATCACAGCAACACTTACAATTCATGACACTTTTGCCACCTTCGGCGCTTAACAGGTTCAGAACATGACAAACCGTAATCGCATTGGCCTTACCTGGATTAGCTATTTCTCCTATGCGCTCACCGGCGCACTGGTGATCGTTACCGGTATGGTGCTGGACAATATCGCGCAGTATTTCCAGCGCCCTATTTCAGAAATGAGCAACACCTTCACATTCCTCAATGCGGGCATTTTGGTGTCGGTGTTCCTGAACGCCTGGCTGATGGTGATTGTGCCGTTGAAGCGCCAGCTGATCTTTGGCTTTGTGCTGATGATCCTCGCCGTTGCCGGTCTGATGACCAGCCACGATCTCACCGTCTTCTCGCTGTGCATGTTCATCCTCGGCGTCGTCAGCGGCATTACGATGTCGATCGGTACCTTCCTGATCACCCATCTGTACGATGGCCGCCAGCGCGGCGCACGTCTGCTGTTTACCGATTCGTTCTTCAGCATGGCGGGCACCATCTTCCCGATCATCGCCGGAATCTTGCTGGCGCGCGCGTTGCCGTGGTATTGGGTTTACGCCTGCATCGGCATCATTTATGTCGCGATCTTTGTGCTGACGCTGTTCATTGAGTTCCCGGTGCTGAAAAGCGAAGCCGCTAAGCCAGGCGTTGAGAAAGAGAAATGGGGCATCGGCGTGCTGTTCCTGTCGATTGCAGCACTGTGCTACATCCTCGGCCAGCTCGGCTTCATCTCGTGGGTGCCGGAATACGCCACCAAATCGATGGGCATGGATATCGCCGCTGCCGGTCAGCTGGTGGGTAACTTCTGGACCGCGTACATGGTCGGCATGTGGGTGTTCAGCTTCGTGCTGCGCTTCTTCGATCTGCAGCGCATCCTGATGGTGCTGGCCGCGCTGGCAACCGGTTTGATGTACTGGTTCGTCACTTCTAAAGACGCCAGCATGCTGCACTGGATTATCATGACGCTGGGCTTCAGCTCAAGCGCGATTTACACCACCATCATCACGCTGGGATCGCTGCAAACCAAAGTCTCTTCACCGAAGCTGGTGAACTTCATCCTGACCTGCGGCACCGTCGGCACCATGTTGACCTTCGTAGTAACCGGCCCAATCGTGGCGCAAGGTGGCGCACATGCTGCGCTCTCAACGGCTAACGGTTTGTACGCCGTGGTGTTTGTGATGTGTGTTCTGCTCGGCTTTGTGACCAAACATCGCCAGCATGGCCACGTCACCCACTAAGTTTGACGGGCGGACCGCGGTCCGCCCTGCTCTTCAACGTTTGAAGGTTACCGCTTCTTTTCCCGCTAAATAGATCTCGCTGCTGGCGGGCTGCGTCGCAGCGACCAACACACCTTTACGCACTGAATAACGCACCGGCACCTGACGCCGCACCGCATCAAATCCACTCTCCGCCGGCAGGATAATCAGACTGGCATCATTACCTGCTTCAATACCGTAATTCGTCAGCTGCAGGGTTTTGGCGCTGTTGGCGGTAATCAGCTGCAATCCATTATCAATCTGCTCGTAACCCATCAGCTGACAGACATGCAATCCCATGTGCAGTACCTGCAACATGCTGGCAGTGCCGAGCGGATACCAGGGATCGAACACATCATCGTGCCCGAAACAGACGTTGATGTTCGCTTCCAGCAGCTCTTTCACTCGCGTGATGCCGCGACGTTTCGGATAGCTATCGAAGCGCCCTTGCAGATGGATGTTCACTAGCGGATTGGCAACAAAGTTGATATTTGAGAGCTTAAGCAGACGGAACAAGCGCGACGTGTAGGCATTGTTGTAGGAGTGCATCGCAGTGGTGTGGCTGGCGGTGACGCGCTCGCCGTTGCCATCGCGATGCGCCAGCGCCGCCACGGTTTCCACAAAGCGCGACTGCTCATCGTCGATCTCGTCGCAGTGCACATCCACCAGCCGATCGTAGCGATTAGCCAGCGCAAAGGTTTTATGCAGCGACTCCACGCCGTATTCGCGGGTGAATTCGTAGTGCGGAATCGCGCCTACCACATCCGCGCCCATGCGCAGCGCCTCTTCCAGCAACGCTTCGCCGTTCGGATAAGAGAGAATGCCTTCCTGCGGAAACGCCACAATCTGGATGTCGATCCACGGCGCCATTTCCGCTTTCACTTCCAGCATCGCTGTTAACGCGGTCAGCGTGGGATCGGAGACATCCACGTGAGTCCGCACATGCTGAATACCGTTGGCGATTTGCCACTTCAGGGTTTGCTGCGCGCGCTGTTTCACATCGTCATGGCTCAGCAGCGCTTTGCGCTCCGCCCAGCGTTCGATGCCTTCAAACAGCGTGCCGGATTGGTTCCACGCGGGTTCGCCAGCGGTTTGCGTGGTATCGAGGTGAATATGCGGCTCGATAAACGGCGCGCTCACCAATCCGCCCTCCGCATCCAGCGCGTCAGGCTGTGCTGCGGTTTGCGGCGGCTGCGGGCGAATCTGCGTAATCTTGCCGTTGTCGATTTCGATCTGCCACAAGCCTTGCTGGCCCGCTAAGCGCAGGTTGTTGATCCACTTCAGTGACGGGTTTGCCATGCCGTACTCCTGTAAAACACAAAACCTAAAGCTAGCATGAAAAGGGGAAACAAACGTAGGGTCGCCATTCATGGCGACCTGAACAATAACCAACCAAATAAGTCACTTAACTAATTCGTTCAAAATCAGTTACATACCTCTAAATAGGTATATAAGGGCGCGCTTGATGTACATCAATAAGCGCCAAAAGCGCCGCGTTAAGGTAAGCGCAGATACCGCAATTTTTGAGGCAAGCATGAGCAAGCACAGTGTCGTTATTATTGGCAACGGCATGGTCGGCCACCGCTTTATAGAAGAACTTATCGATAAAGATGAATCTAATCAGTTTGCGATAACCGTTTTCTGTGAAGAACCTCGCGTCGCCTATGACCGCGTCCACCTTTCCGCCTATTTTTCCCATCACACCGCCGAAGAACTCTCACTGGTTCGCGAAGGGTATTACGAAAAGCATCAGGTAAAGCTGCTGCTCGGCGAACGCGCCATCACCATTAACCGCGATGAAAAACTGATTCACTCGAATAGCGGTCGCGCGGTGCATTACGACACGCTGATTTTCGCCACCGGCTCTTATCCGTGGATTCCACCGATTACCGGCGCGGAAGGCAGTGATTGCTATGTCTATCGCACCATTGAAGATCTCAACGCCATTGAAGCCTGTTCACGCCGCAGCAAACGCGGCGCGGTAATTGGCGGCGGCCTGTTGGGACTGGAAGCGGCAGGCGCGCTGAAAAACCTCGGCGTCGAAACCCACGTCATTGAGTTCGCGCCGGTGCTGATGGCGGAACAGCTCGATCCGCAAGGCGGCGAGCAGCTGCGCCGTAAGATCGAGCAGATGGGCGTGCGCGTCCACACCGGCAAAAACACCCAGCAGATCGTCCATCACGCGCAAGGCGGTAAAACGCTGGAGTTTGCTGACGGCAGCGCGCTGGATGTCGATTTTATCGTCTTCTCCACCGGCATTCGCCCGCAAGACAAGCTGGCCAAACAGTGCGGCCTGCAGCTGGGCGCGCGCGGCGGTATCGCCATTGACGATCATTGCCAGACCAGCGATGCGGATATCTTCGCCATTGGTGAGTGTGCCGCCTGGCAGAACCGTATTTATGGCTTAGTCGCGCCGGGCTACAAAATGGCGCAGGTCGCCAGCGATCGGCTGGTTGGCCGCGACAACGCGTTTGCCGGAGCAGATATGAGCGCCAAGCTGAAACTGCTGGGCGTTGATGTCGGTGGCATTGGTGATGCGCATGGCCGCACGCCGGGCGCGCGCAGCTTCGTGTGGCTTGATGAGCAGAAAAATATCTATAAGCGCCTGATCGTCAGCGAAGATAACCGCACGCTGCTGGGCGCGGTGCTGGTCGGTGACACCAGCGATTACGGCAATCTGCTGCAGCTGGCGCTGAATAACATCGCGCTACCGGAAAATCCGGCGTTGCTAATCCTGCCTGCGGGCAGCGGCGAGAAACCGGTAATGGGCGCTGATGCGCTGCCGGACAGCGCGCAAATCTGCTCCTGCTTCGACGTCAGCAAAGGCGATATCGTCAAAGCGGTGCAAGGTGGTTGCCACACCGTCGCGGCGCTGAAAACCGAAACCCGCGCCGGCACCGGCTGCGGCGGCTGTATTCCGTTGATTACTCAGGTGCTGAACGCTGAATTGAGCCTTCAGGGCATCGAAGTGAACAATCATTTGTGTGCGCACTTCCCCTATTCGCGTCAGGAGCTTTATCACCTGATCCGCGTGGAAGAGATCACATCGTTCGACGCGCTGCTGGCGAAATATGGTCAGGGCTACGGCTGCGAGGTGTGTAAACCGACGGTTGGTTCACTGCTGGCTTCCTGCTGGAACGAATATGTGCTGAAGCCACAGCTCGCACCGCTGCAGGACAGCAACGATCTGTTCCTCGGCAATATTCAGAAAGACGGTACTTACTCGGTGATCCCGCGCTCGGCCGGAGGCGAAATCACGCCGGAAGGATTGATGGCGATTGGCGCCGTGGCGCGCCAGTACAATCTCTACACCAAAATCACTGGCTCGCAGCGTATTGGCCTGTTTGGCGCACAGCGCGACGATCTGCCGGCGATCTGGACGCAGCTGATTGATGCCGGTTTTGAAACCGGACAAGCGTATGCCAAAGCGCTGCGCATGGCGAAAACCTGCGTTGGCAGCGTCTGGTGCCGCTTTGGCGTAGGGGACAGCCTTGGCTTCGGCATTGAGCTGGAGCATCGCTACAAAGGCATTCGTACCCCGCACAAGATGAAGTTTGGCGTCTCCGGCTGCACGCGCGAATGCGCCGAAGCGCAGGGCAAAGACGTGGGTATCATCGCCACCGAGAAAGGCTGGAACCTGTATGTGTGCGGCAATGGCGGCATGAAGCCACGTCACGCCGATTTGCTGGCTGCCGATCTTGATCGCGATACGCTGCTGCACTATCTCGACCGCTTCATGATGTTCTACATCCGCACCGGCGATCGCCTGCAGCGCACCTCGCTGTGGCTGGAAAGCATGGAAGGCGGCATTGACTATCTACGCAGCGTGATTATTGATGACAAACTCGGTCTGAATACGCAGCTTGAAACGGAGCTGGCGCGTCTGCGCGCGGCAGTGGAATGTGAATGGACCGCGACGCTGCAGGATCCGCAGCAGCAGCGTCACTTCCGCACTTTCATCAACAGCGATCGCCGCGATCCGCTGGTACAGCACATCAACCAACGCGATCAGCATCGTCCGGCGCAACCCGCCGAGCGCATTGCGGTCACTCTGATTGAGGAGATCGACGCATGAGCCAGTGGCATTCGGTGTGTGAACTCAGCCAAATTCTGCCTGCGACCGGCGTATGTGCGCTGATCAAAGGCCAGCAGATTGCCCTCTTCCGTCCGCACGACGATGAGCAACTGTACGCCTTGAGCAATATCGATCCTTTCGCCCAGGCCAGCGTGTTGTCACGCGGTCTGATTGCGGAGCACCAGCAGGCGCTGTGGGTGGCGAGTCCACTGAAGAAACAGCGCTTCCGCCTGAGCGATGGCTTGTGTCTGGAAGACGAAGCGCGCTCGGTGGCGAGCTATCCGGTGCGCGTTCGCGATGGCAAGGTTGAGATCTGCACCTGACAGCATTCCTTCACTCTATGAGACGTCACTATGTTTACTGACACCCTGAATAAATGCGCCGCCAACGCGGCGCGCATTGTGCGTACCGCGCAGCACAGCCCGCTGGCCTTCTGGATCAGCTCGGCGATGGCGGGCGCTTACGTTGGCCTGGCGATTATCCTGATCTTTACGCTCGGCAATCTGGTCGATCCGGCTTATCGTCCGCTGCTGATGGGCGCGACTTTCGGTATCGCCTTAACGCTGGTGATCATCGCCGGTTCCGAGTTGTTCACCGGCCACACCATGTTCCTGACCATCGGCGTCAAAGCCGGCAGCATCAAGCAAGGCCAGATGTGGTGCGTGCTGCCGCAAACCTGGCTGGGCAATCTTGCCGGTTCGGTATTGGTCGCGCTGATTTATTACTATGCGGCAGGTCCGCTGCTGCCGAATGCCGGATCGCTGCTGCACAGCGCGGCGCTGGCGAAAACCACGCAGACCGCCATGGCGCTGTTCTTTAAAGGCGCGCTCTGTAACTGGCTGGTGTGTCTGGCGATTTGGATGGCGGTGCGTACCGAAGGAACGGCGAAGTTCATCGCCATCTGGTGGTGTTTGCTGGCGTTCATCGCTTCCGGCTACGAACACTCGATTGCCAACATGACGGTCTTTGCGCTGTCGTGGTTTGGTCAGCATAATGCGGAGTTCACTCTAAGCGGCATCGGCCACAACTTGCTGTGGGTGACGCTGGGCAATATGTTCTCCGGCATGGTGCTGATGGGCCTCGGTTACTGGTACGCCACACCGCAGGCGCAGCGCCCGCAGGCCGAAGCGCAAGCCGCGCCGCTCAAAACGGCATAACACTTTTTTCAGCCCGCCTTGCGCGGGCTTTTTTCAGGATGAGCTATGGACTACTTTCCGCTGTTTTGCCGCCTGCAAGGCAAGCGCTGTTTGCTGGTGGGCGGTGGCGATGTGGCAGAACGCAAAGCGCGTTTGCTGCTGGACGCCGGTGCCGATTTGCAGGTTGGCGCGCTGGATTTCTCCCCCGCTTTTCAGCAGTGGGCACAACAGGGAAAGTTGAACTTATTACCCGGCGCGTTTGACGAGCGCTGGCTCGCGGATTGTTGGCTGGTGATTGCCGCCACCGATGATGATGAGGTGAATCAGCAGGTTGGCGATGCGGCTGAGCGGCGGCGCATCTTTTGCAATCTGGTGGATGCGCCGCAGGAAGCCAGCGCGATTATGCCGTCGATTGTTGATCGTTCGCCGCTGATGATCGCCGTGTCGTCTGGCGGTCGCGCGCCGGTGCTGGCGCGTTTGCTGCGTGAAAAACTCGAAGCGATGCTGCCACAACATCTGGGTGAGTTAGCGTCACTGGCCGGATCGTTGCGCAATCGTGTGAAGCGTAGCTTTAACAGCATGGCGCAGCGGCGCGCTTTCTGGGAGCGCTTCTTCGTGAGCGATCGTCTGGCGCAAACTCTGGCGAATGGCGATCGGCCACGCGCCGAGCACATCGTCGAGACCTTGTTCGATGCGCCGCTATCGCAGCAAGGCGAAGTGGTGCTGGTAGGCGCCGGGCCGGGCGATGCGGGGCTGCTGACGCTGAAAGGCTTGCAGCATATCCAGCAGGCCGATGTGGTGGTGTATGACCGCCTGGTCTCGGCGCCGATTCTCAATCTGGTCCGCCGCGATGCGGAGCGCATCTTTGTCGGCAAACAAGCCGGCAATCACTGCGTACCGCAATCGCAGATAAACCAGGCTCTACTTGAGCAGGCGCAGAGCGGCAAGCGGGTGGTGCGACTAAAAGGCGGCGATCCCTTTATCTTTGGCCGCGGTGGTGAAGAGCTGGAACTGCTGGCGCAGCACAACATCCCGTTTAGCGTGGTACCGGGCATCACCGCCGCCTCGGGCTGTTCTGCTTACAGCGGTATTCCGCTGACGCATCGCGACCACGCGCAGAGCGTGCGTTTCGTCACCGGCCATTTGCAGCAGCATGGCGAAATCGAGTGGCGCAAGCTGGCGGCTGAACAGCAAACGCTGGTGTTCTATATGGGGCTGGCGCAGGCGCCGGAAATCCAGCAGCAGCTGTTGCAACACGGCATGGATGCCGCGATGCCGGTGGCGATCGTGCAGAACGGCACCACGCCGCAGCAGCGCGTCGAGACCGCAACGCTGGCGGATCTGGCCACGCTGGCGCAGCAGTTTGCCAGTCCGGCGCTGATTATTGTTGGTCGCGTAGTGGGACTGCGTTCACAGTTACGCTGGTTCTGACACGGCAAAAAACTGTACAGCGCTGCGCTTTGTCGCCAGACTATGGGCCATCTTTCTCGTAAATAAGGAGTTTCCATGCGCGTTGCTTCAATGGTTTGCGCGTTGTTATTGCCGCTGAGCGCGGTTGCTACCGCCGCTCCCGTTACCTGGTCGAACGTGGTCGGTGAATGGCAGGTGGTGGCGGTGACGCCTAAGAAGGAAGTCGGTCAGTTGTATATCAAGAATGACCCGCAGTTTATGGGCGCGCGCGTGGCGTTTAAGCCGAATGCGATAACCTGGACGCGTGGCACTGACGAGCGCAGCATCAATCCTTCCGTCGATAACTGCAACGGTAAACCGCGCCTGAGCGCCGCCAATGGCGCAGGTCAGGATCGTGACTTCAGCTTCCGTTACGGCTTCAATGTGAGTTGTGGCAATCAGGCTTGGGGACCTGCGCCGGGCGCGGTGATCAGCGTGCTGGCTGACGGTAACGCACGCCTGTTCTGGGATGGCGCGGAACTGGCGTTACATCGCATCAAATAAAAAACGGCGGGTCAAATGACCCGCCGTTTTTTTCTATCCGCACACCGCTTAAGGCTGTGCGACAAAACCCACCGCTTCATACACTTTCTTCAGCGTTTCCTGCGCATGAGCACGGGCTTTCGCTGCGCCATCGCGCATCACCTGATTCAGCAACTCTTCGTCGTTACGGAAACGATGATAGCGCTCCTGCAGCTCGGTCAGCATCCCGGAAACCGCATCGGCAACTTCACCTTTGAGGTGACCATACATTTTGCCTTCGAAATGCTGCTCCAGCTCAGGAATGCTTTTGCCAGTAACACCGGCGAGAATGTCCAGCAGGTTAGACACACCAGCTTTCTCTTTGACGTCGTAACGCACCACTGGCGGCTCGGCGGAGTCGGTCACCGCGCGTTTGATCTTCTTCACCACCGCTTTGGTGTCTTCCAGCAGACCAATCACGTTGTTACGGTTGTCGTCTGACTTGGACATTTTTTTGGTCGGCTCAAGCAGCGACATCACGCGTGCACCCGATTTCGGAATGAACGGCTCAGGCACTTTGAACACATCGCCGTACAGCGCATTGAAACGCTGGGCGATATCGCGGCTCAGCTCCAGATGCTGCTTCTGATCTTCGCCAACCGGCACCTGATTGGTTTGATACAGCAGGATATCGGCCGCCATCAGCACCGGATAATCAAACAGGCCCGCGGTGATGTTTTCCGAGTAGCGCGCGGATTTATCTTTGAACTGCGTCATGCGGCTCAGCTCGCCAAAATAGGCGTAGCAGTTCAGCACCCAGCTCAGCTGCGCATGCTCTGGCACATGCGACTGAACAAAGATGGTGCTCTTCGCCGGGTCGATGCCACAAGCAAGATAGAGCGCTAAGGTATCCAGCGTGGCTTTACGCAGCGCGGTTGGATCCTGACGTACGGTAATGGCGTGCAGATCGACGATGCAGTAAATGCAGTGAAAATCATCCTGCATCTGCACCCACTGACGCAGCGCACCCATATAGTTGCCAATGGTCAGTTCACCGGAAGGCTGGGCGCCGCTGAAAACGATGGGTTTGCTCATGTTATGTCCTGATAATCACAGCCCGATAGCGGGCAAAAGTTCGTCAAAAGAGTCGAGAGTTAAATCGGGTTGGCTTGTCGCAATCGGCTCACCGTAGTTGTAGCCAAATGTCATACCAATGTTCGGTACGCCTGCCGCCTGGGCCGCGAGAATATCATTGCGGGAATCGCCGACAAACAGCAATTGTCCCGGAAGCACGCCAAAATGGCCAAGGACGAGGAAAATGGCCGCTGGATGGGGCTTTTTCACAATCACGTCGTCACCGCCGATAATCTGCGTGAAGTACTCAGCAATCCCGAGCGACTTCAACAGCGGCGCCACAAACGGCGTGGGCTTGTTAGTGACGATCGCTAGCGGCAGGCCTTTCGCCTGCAAGGCCGCCAGCGTCTCTTTCACCTGCGGGAATAGCGTGCTGCCCGCTTCTACCGTTTGCGCGTAATATTTGTCAAACAGCGCACGCGCATCGCGTTGCTCTTCGGCATGCGGCTCGCGTCCCAGCGCCCAGGTCAGCGCGCGGGTCATCATCACGTCAGCGCCGTTACCAATCCAGGTAGAAGCCAATGCCAAACCCGGCGGCGGCAGCTGCAGATCGCTCAGCGCATGATCGATGGCTTGTGCCAGGCCCGGCGCGCTATCGACCAGCGTACCGTCGAGGTCAAACGCCAGCGCGCGGATATCAGTGAAATGAGCCATTAACTTTCTCCAGTTCGCCACGCATCTCATCGATCACTTTTTTGTAATCCGGATGGCCGAAGATCGCGGAACCGGCAACAAACATATCGGCACCGGCGGCAGCAATCTGGCCAATGTTATCGATTTTCACGCCGCCATCCACTTCCAGACGAATGTTGTAGCCACTCTCATCAATCAGGCGACGCGCCTGACGCAGTTTGTCGAGCGTACCGGGAATGAAGGATTGACCGCCAAAGCCTGGGTTCACCGACATCAGCAGAATGATGTCCAGCTTATCCATTACATAATCGAGGTAGTGGAGCGGCGTCGCAGGGTTGAACACCAGACCCGCTTTGCAACCATGCTCTTTGATCAGCTGCAGCGTGCGATCAACATGCTCGCTGGCTTCCGGGTGGAAAGTAATGAAGGTGGCGCCTGCTTTAGCGAATTCCGGGATCAATGCATCCACAGGTTTAACCATCAGATGCACATCAATAGGTGCAGTGATGCCGTAATCGCGCAGCGCTTTAAGCACCATAGGCCCCATCGTCAGATTGGGAACGTAGTGGTTATCCATCACATCGAAATGGACCACATCACCACCTGCCGCCAGCGCTTTGGCCGTGTCTTCACCCAAACGCGCGAAGTCAGCAGCCAGAATTGATGGGGCCAGTAAAAATTGTTTCATCCGATTCTCCCAATTTTGTGCGCCAGCCTGAGCTGGCGTAATGCCTTGGTCGCGGACGAAACAGGCTAGCGGAAAAGCGCCAGCAGTTCGTCGACTTGCGTGCGACCACTTATGCTTCGGCTGATGGAACGCCGGGCTTTGACTATGTGTAAATCCGCATTCTGATACCACTCACGCGTGAGTACCGTATCGTGGTTAGAAATCAGTACCGGGATGCGATTTTGCTGCGAAAGCTTATTGGCTAACTCAGCCAGATGCTGCTGCTCGCGCAGACTAAAACTGTTGGTGTGGTAAGCGGTAAAATTCGCTGTCGCCGAAAGCGGGGCATACGGCGGATCGCAATAAACCACTGAGCCTTCAACGGCGTTGTTCAGAGTAACATCGTACGATTCACAGACAAAGGTCGCTTTTTGCGCCCGTTCGGCAAACCAGAGCAGCTCCGCTTCCGGGAAATACGGCTTGCGATACCGGCCAAAAGGCACGTTAAACTCACCGCGCAAATTGTAGCGGCACAGACCGTTATAACCGTGTCGATTGAGATACAGAAACAGCACCGCGCGCTGATATTCATCTTTGCTCGCATTAAAGGCGATGCGCTGCGCGTAGTAGGTTTCTGCCGTGTTGCCTTCAGCGTTGAAAAGCTGGCGCGCGTCTTCAATGAAAGCCGCGGTACGCGTTTTGACGATGTTATACAGATTGATGAGATCACCGTTGATGTCCGCCAGGTGATAGCGGTCATAGTCGGTGTTGAGGAACACGGAACCGGCGCCGACAAAGGGTTCGATTAGACAATCACCTTGTGGCAAATGACGACGGATGTCATCAAGGAGCGGGTATTTCCCTCCGGCCCATTTCAGGAAAGCGCGATTTTTTTTCATGCTGTCGTGGTTATTACATCTTAATTATTGGCTGTGGTGGAACCGACAGCAGCTCTGCGCTTTAAACGGGGCCGCATGTTTGCGGCCCCACATCTCATTACTTGCTTTCTTTCTTCACCTGGCTAAGCGGTTTTACCCACGGATTGGCCGCACGCACTTCCGCTGGCAGCGATGCCACGGCGCGTTTCGCATCGGCTGGCGTGGCGTAAGCGCCGCTCACCAACACATACCAAGGTTCGCCGTTACGCGTGGTTTTATACACGTGATAACCGCTTAGGTTCTGTTTTCTCGCCCAGGCGTTCAGGCTCTCTTCTTTCGACGCACCGCTCAACTGCAGCGTGTAGTTTCCGCCCGATGGCAGCGATTTGCTGGCACCGCTCGCACTGGCAGGCGCGGGATTGCGCGTTGCGGTGGTGCGCGTGTTGTTCTCTTTTACAGGTGCCGGTTTAGTGGCGGCCGGTGTTTTGTGCGGAGTCGACGCGTGCGTCTCGCGCGTACCGTTGTTGCTGGTGCGCGCGGGGGTTTCTGAACGCATGGCTGGCGGCGTGATCGCTTTACCGTTGCCGCTGACTGTGGCCGGCGCGGTTGGCAGCGAGCTATTACCCTGCGCGCCTTGTGCTGCTGCATCGACAGAACCTTGCTGATTGTTCAGCGCACTATTGAGATCGCCCGGCAGCGTGACACGTTGTTGATTAGCTGGCGTATCCACAGGCGCAGCTTGCGTCGGCGTCGAGGAGACTGATGGCATCGAGATGGATTGACCATCGCTGCCCGCTGGTGCAGTTGTGCCCGCGGTGTTTTGCGCTACGCTGCCTTCAGCAGAAGGCGTGGCGTTTTGCTGGCCGCTCATGGACATCGATCCCGAAAGGTCGATGTTCTTTTCGCTGCCACCGGCAGATGGTGCCGCGCCATTATTTGCGGTATTGGTTGCGGGTTTCTTCTCGTCTGGGCCGGTTAATGCTGAACCAATCCCCAGCACCACCAACAGCAGAACCAAAATACCAATGCCCATCATCATATGTTGACGGGAAACCGGTACTTTCACTTTCGGCGCAGAAGACGATTTGCGTGGCCGCGTCGGACGGCGGTCACTGGCGTCAGGTTTTAATTCGTCTTCCGGTTTGAACTCATCCATTTAGCCTCCTCCGTAAAACGACGCGCTTCCCACACGCCGCATCACCACTCATCACTTCTAATAATCAGGGTTTCTGGCAATCGTTAATTGCTGCCAGCACCATATCATGTGCCACACCGCCACGCACTTCAGAGCGGCCAATAGCGAGAGGCAGCACCAGACGCAGCTCGCCCGCCAGCACTTTCTTATCGCGCATCATGTGTGGCAAATAATCTTCCGCCGCCATGCTCGCCGGGCCATGTACAGGCAAACCAGCACGCAGCAGCAGCGCGATAATGCGATCGGTTTCAACCGAGGTGAACTGCCCTAAACGTTCAGCGGTACGTGCGGCCATCACCATGCCAGCCGACACCGCTTCGCCGTGCAGCCAGTTGCCGTAACCCATGTGCGCTTCAATCGCATGACCAAAAGTATGGCCCAGATTGAGCAGTGCACGTACGCCGGTTTCGCGCTCATCAGCTGCAACCACTTCAGCTTTAAGCTCGCAGCAGCGACGGATGCAATAAGCCAGGGCTTTTTCATCCAGCGCCAGCAGAGCATCAAGGTTTTGCTCTAGCCACTGGAAGAATTCGCCATCAAGGATAATGCCGTATTTGATCACTTCCGCCAGACCGGACGCTAATTCGCGCGGTGGCAGAGTGGCCAGACAATGAGTATCCACCACGACAGACGCGGGCTGATAAAACGCCCCAATCATGTTTTTGCCGAGTGGATGGTTTACCGCAGTTTTTCCACCGACGGAGGAGTCAACCTGAGACAACAACGTGGTCGGCACCTGAATAAAGCGCACGCCACGCTGATAGCTGGCTGCAGCAAAGCCGGTCAAGTCACCAATCACGCCACCACCGAGTGCAATCAACGTGGTATCACGACCGTGCGGCTTTTTCAGCAGCGCGGTGAATACCTCGTCCATGACCGCCAGCGTTTTGTACTGCTCACCATCAGGCAAAATTACCTGATCTACCTTAATGCCGGCATTGCTGAGCAGCGCTGACAGGGGTTCAAGATAGATCGGCGCCAGGGTCTGGTTTGTCACCAGCATGGCATTGTCGCCTGCTTTGAGCGGCCAAAAAGAAGCCGGATCGTTAAACAGTCCGGCAGCGATGGTGATGGGGTAACTGCGATCCCCGAGTGAGACAGTGATCTTCTCCATGATGACCGATACCTATTGCTGAGCCCTCAGGGCGCTGGATTAGTTCTTTTCCAGCATGTTGATGATCTGATTGGCCACCACTTTTGCACTCTGATCGTCAGTGCGAATAGTGACATCAGCGATCTCTTCATAAAGCGGGTTACGTTCACCAGCTAGCGCTTCCAGTACTTCGCGCGGCGGTGATTCAACCTGCAACAGCGGACGCTTTTTATCACGCTGGGTTCGAGCAAGTTGCTTTTCGATGGTGGTTTCAAGGTATACGACCACACCGCGGGCGGAGAGACGATTACGGGTCTCGCGGGATTTGACTGAGCCGCCACCGGTCGCGAGGACAATGCCTTGCTTCTCGGTCAGCTCATTAATGATCTTTTCTTCACGATCGCGGAAGCCTTCTTCGCCTTCCACATCAAATACCCAGCCTACATCCGCTCCGGTGCGTCGCTCAATTTCCTGATCGGAATCGAAAAATTCCATATTGAGTTGCTGAGCCAACTGACGACCAATAGTGCTTTTGCCGGCACCCATCGGCCCAACCAGAAAGATATTGCGTTTCTCTGCCATTTTATCGGTATTACTAAGAATTCGTTGATGATACCCCGCGTTCAGCATAGCTGGCGGGACAGGAACTGAGACCTCATGAGCGTTAACAAGAGTCAGACGGAAAATTATCTCAACACTCATGGCCGTTTGGCAACCGAATAAATTGCCCCCGGCGACCTCTTAACAGGACCGGTCTGTGGTTCGCGAGACGGTAACGCACCTCCGCTGATCCGCTATATTTCGTGCTACAGGCACGCTGGCCGGGGTCATCCACTGTCATCGCTTACCGATGTAAGCACAGTGCATTCACTCATTTAACGTCTTACTGGAGCTCGAATTATTTTGGAGATATTTCTTTTGACGTCAGTATCGCTTGTGACCAACGTCATTCGGAAGGTTATTCTGCCGCGTTCCGTTACACCGTTTTGAAAATCGCTAAACCTTGTAAGCTAATTCCAGCCCTGCGTCAACGCAGTTGGCCTCACAGAGCGAATTTTCCGCTTTATCCGGCAGTAAGCGCTGCTTCCCTGACCAGTCTGGGAGTAATAAAGATCACCAGCTCCTTTTTCTTCTGCTCATCAGTTTGCTGACGGAACAAATTCCCCAGTAACGGCATATCGCCCAGCCAGGGCACGCGTTTTTCGCTCTGTGTGCGCTGCTGCTGGAAAATGCCGCCCAGCGCTAAGGTTTCGCCATCGCGCAGCGTCACCTGAGTCTCGATCTCCTGCTTGTCGATACTCAGCACCTGATTGTCGCCAATGTTAAGGCTGCGTCCCGGCAAGTTCTGGCTCAGCCGCAGTTTGAGCTGGATGCGCCCATTTCCCAGCACCACCGGCGTCACTTCCATGCCCAGAACAGCTTCCTTAAATTCAATGGCGGTGGCACCGCTGTTGCCCGATTTCACCTCATAAGGGATTTCCGTGCCCTGCTTGATGCTGGCGGTTTGCTGATGCGAGGTAAACAAGCGCGGACTGGCGATGATTTCGATTTGGTTCTCCTGCTCCAGCGCACTCAGTTCCAGGTTGAGCAGTTCGCCGCTGACCTGGCCCAGCGTCACGCCCGCGCGAAACGCCGGGTTACTCACCGCAAGAGGAATCTCGAGCAGCGGGTTGCGCAACGCCTGCGTTACCACTTCTGCCGGTGACGTGCCCCAGTTAACACCTAACTCGCGCAGATGCTCTTCATTGATGGTGACGATATGTGCCGCGAGCTCAACCTGCTCGAGCGGCAAATCCAGCGCTTTTAACCAGCGCTCGGTGTCACGCAATGCCTCAGCCGTATCGCGTAGCAGCAAACTGTTGGTGCGGCTATCGACCGTGACGCTACCGCGCGGTGTCATCAACGAACGTTCGGCTTGCAGGCTGCGGTAAATATCGCTGGCGCTGGCGTAATGCAGCGTCACGGTTTGTTGTTCCAGCGGCGTTTGCTGCTTCTTCTCCTCACGTTCCACCTTTTCCTGTTGCGCCTGCTGCTGCTGCCAGCTTTCCGGATAGACCAGCAAAACGCCCTCTTCCTGCACCACGGTGAGTTTTGCCAGCTGCGTCACCAGCGCGAGCGCGCGATCCCAGCCGACATTGTCTAAGCGCAGCGATAGCCGACCCTCAACGCCCGGCGCAATCAGCAGGTTGGTCTGCTGATAATCTGCCAGCGCCTGCAAAATGCGTTCAACCGGCGCATCATCAAACGTCAGGCTCAACCGATCGTCATTGGCGCGTAGCGGCATGCCCAGACACAGCAGCATCAGTAACGTCATCCATTTCATAAAAACCTCCTTTCATTACCCATGAGATTTGCTGTGGCGTGCAGCTCTGTTCTGCACTCAACACCAGCATGCGCGACGTAAGCTGCACGACTTGCCAGGGCGGCAGGGGGAAAGGCGCTTGATCATCCAGCCGATGACTTTTGCCTTGAGGTGACACCAGCCACGCCACGTAGTGCGGCGCCGTGCCAATAACACCCTGCAAGCGCCAGCCTTCTGGCGCAGCAACCTGCGCCTGGCACAGCGTTGCTGCCAGCGGCTGGAAAGGATCGCGCGCCAGCACCAGCGAGCTAAAGAGCAACAACAGCAAGGCGCTACTCCGCATCGTCACTCTCCAGCCACAGTTGCGTGTTCAATACGCCCTGCTCGGCTTGCAGTTGAAAGCGTTGTGGCACCGGTAATCGGGTGCTGGCTAGTTCGCTAAACAGCGGCAGAAATTGCGGCCAGGCGAGCCTTAACTGCAGCTGCTTCGGCTGGCTATCCGGATGCCAGGCTTCCAGCTGACTGCCGCGCGCCGCCACAATTCGCTCCAGCGTTTGCTGAGTGCCGGCATCCTTAGTCGGCTGCTGAAGCAGGCTAATCTCGCTCTGCAAGGCTTCAATCGCAGGAAGTGAAGCCAGCTGTTGCAGCCGCTGTTGCTGCTGTTGACGCATCTTTTCCAGCTGCCGCGCTTGCACTTCACGCATCTGCTGCTGCGGACGAAGCAGCACGATCCACGTCAGCGCAAACAGCCCCAGCGATAACATCAGCAGCCACAGCATGCGCAGCGGTAGCGTTAGCATCAGCCAGCGCTGCAGGAGTTCATTCATCTGCGACCTCCTGCACGCGCGCATGCAAAGCAAAACGATAGTCGCCGCCCGCTTCACGCTTCACACCGCCCTGCTTTACGCTGCTGAACAGCGGCTGAGTCATGAGCTGATGACGAAAATCACTGACCGCCGCCATGCTCTGCGCCTGCCCTTCCAGTACCAGTTGCCCTTGCCGACGTTCGAGGCGATTCAGCCACAAGGTGTCAGGCATCAACTCCGGCAGTTGCTGCCAAAAATGCTGCCAGCGCTGATGCTGATCTTGCCGTTGCCGCCGTTCCTGCCGCGCCTGAAGAAGTGATTCACGCAGCTTCAACAGCGATTGCTGCTGCTCCAGCTGTTGCTGCAGTGCGCTGAGCAGAGAGGTGATATCCATCAGCGCGTCCGTCTGTTGTTGCCGTGCAATGACGCCCAACCACCACACTAATGAGAGGAGCAGCAAGGTGCAGGCCAGCGTAAGCGATAGCAGCGAGAGGCTCTGCTGGCGCCGCCGCTGCGATTGCTGGATGCGCCAGGGAAGCAGATTGACCGCCAGCATCAGACATCCTCCGGGCGCAGCGCCAGCCCAAGCGCGATGGCAAAAATACCTTCCTGCGCAGGCAACGGCGGTTGTAGATAGTGCAGCAGCGAAAACGGCTTGCAGCGTTTAACCTGCTCCTCAGGCAAAACCTGGCTTGAGGTGCAGAACACGCTTTCCATCTGCGGGAAGGTTTCGCGCAGCTGCGCGAGGGTGAGAGGTTCAGTGGCCGCGCCTGAAGTGGTGCTTTCCCCCGCCAGCGTCCATAGCCAATGATCGCTAAGCGGATGAATCAATAAGTGGTTGTGACGTAACGGCAGGCGCATGGCGATCTGCGTCAGCGCCAGGCTACTCAGCTCAAACACGTCCGGTCGCAGACCTGCCTGCTTGAGCGGCGTCAGCCATTGCGCAATCACCTCGCGCCGTGCCGCGGTGACGTACAGCGGTGCATCCTTGGCCGGTGAGCGATAATCCAGCGACAGCGAAGCGGGCTCGACAGGAAACAGACGCTGCGCGGAAGCCGCCACATAGCGCCCCAGCGCGGGTTCACGCAGCGAGGTTTCCGGCAGCGGTAAAGTGCGTTGCAATACCAACTGCGGCGGCAGGCCAACGCGCAGTGAATAGCGCTTCGGCAGATGGCGCTGCCAGCGCCCTAACATATCCAGTAACGCAGGCGTGGTTTGCAGCACGCCATTTCTTAACGTATCTTGCGGCAGCGTTTGTTGCCACCAGTGTCGCAACTGCCAACCATGACGTCGGCGTTCGATGCCAAGGGCACACAGTTGTCCGTTTTGGATATCCAGTCCAATTTGCCAGCGCTGAAAAGCCATACGCGCGATCTCCTTATCATTAAAAGGTCAGAGTGCTGATACCCCGGCAACTTCAAGCCTGACAGGTATATGAATGCGTCAGGCTTGTCTTTATACTACCGCGCGGTTGCTTATAAACTGCTCAAACGACAACAGATGGGAATTCTCAGGTGAAGTTCGTAAAGTATTTATTGATCCTTGCAGTGTGTTGCATTTTGCTGGGAGCCGGCACGGTTTATGGTTTGTACAAATACATAGAGCCGCAGCTGCCTGATGTGAACACATTGAAAGATGTGCGCCTGCAAACGCCTATGCAGGTTTACAGCGCGGATGGCGATCTGATCGCCCAGTACGGCGAGAAGCGCCGTGTCCCGCTGACCCTACAACAGATGCCGCCTGAGTTAATCAAAGCGTTTATTGCCACCGAAGATAGCCGTTTCTACGAGCATCACGGTGTCGATCCGGTGGGGATTTTCCGTGCAGCCAGCATTGCGCTGATGTCCGGCCACGCCTCGCAGGGCGCCAGTACCATTACTCAACAGCTGGCGCGTAACTTCTTCCTCAGCCCGGAACGCACCTTGATGCGTAAGATTAAGGAAGCGTTCCTCGCGATCCGTATCGAACAGCTGCTGAGCAAAGATGAAATCCTTGAGCTCTATCTCAACAAGATTTATCTCGGCTATCGCGCGTACGGCGTGGGCGCGGCGGCGCAGGTCTACTTTGGTAAACCTATTGATCAACTGTCGCTGAGTGAAATGGCGATGATTGCCGGGTTGCCAAAAGCACCTTCGACGTTCAACCCGCTCTATTCTCATACGCGTGCGCTGGCGCGTCGTAATGTGGTGCTGGCGCGTATGCTGGATCAAAACTACATCACGCAGCAGCAATATAACGAAGCGCGTAACTCGCCGCTGACGGCCAGCTATCACGGCCCGGAAATCGCCTTCTCTGCACCTTACTTAAGTGAAATGGTGCGTCAGGAGATGGTGAAGCGTTATGGCGATAAAGCCTATGAAGATGGTTACAAGGTTTACACCACCGTCACCCGCCATCTGCAGGAAGCCGCGCAGCAGGCGGTGCGTAACAATGTGATGGCGTATGACATGCGCCACGGCTATCGCGGTCCGACCAATGTGCTGTGGAAAGTGGGCGAAGCGAGCTGGGATCAAACCCGCATCCAGAATGCGCTGAAAAATCTGCCAACTTACGGACCGCTGAATGCAGCGGTGATCACCAGCGCCAGCGCCGATCACGCCACGGCGATGCTGAAAGATGGCAGCAGCGTCACGCTGAATATGGCCGGCGTACGCTGGGCGCGCGCTTACAAATCTGACACGCTGCAAGGCCCAACGCCGCGCAGCGTGACGCAGGTGCTGCAAACCGGCCAGCAGATTTGGGTGCGTAAAGTGAATGACGACTGGTGGCTCGGCCAGGTTCCGGCGGTGAACTCGGCGCTGGTGTCACTCAATCCAGAAGATGGTGCGGTTCGCGCGCTGGTCGGCGGTTTCGACTTCAACCAGAGCATGTTCAACCGCGCAACCCAGGCGCTGCGTCAGGTGGGTTCCAACATCAAACCCTTCCTGTATACCGCAGCGATGGATCGCGGTTTAACGCTGGCATCGATTCTCAATGACGTGCCGATTTCGCGCTGGGATGCCGGTGCGGGTGCTGACTGGCGTCCGAAGAACTCACCGCCAACGTATGCAGGTCCAATCCGTTTGCGTCAGGGCTTAGGCGAGTCGAAAAACGTGGTGATGGTACGTGCGATGCGTGCGATGGGCGTTGATTACGCGGCGGAATATCTGCAGCGTTTCGGCTTCCCGGCGCAGAACATCGTGCATACCGAATCGTTAGCGTTAGGCGCGGCGTCCTTTACCCCAATGCAGGTAGTACGCGGCTACGCGGTGATGGCGAACGGCGGCTTCCTGGTTGATCCGTACTTCATCGCGAAGATTGAGAATGAACAAGGCGGCGTGATCTTCGAAGAGAAACCGAAGATTGCCTGTCCGCAGTGCAACCTGCCGGTGATCTATGGCGATACCAAAAAGTCGGTCGCGTTGAATGAAGAGAGCGTCGAGAATGTCGCGACCTCCGATCAATCGCAGAACCAAACCGTGCCGCAACCGGAGCTGGAGCAAGTGCCTGCACAGCCGGGTGGCGAGCAACAGTATGCTCCGCATGTGATCAACACGCCGCTGTCATTCCTGATCAAGAGCGCGCTGAACACCAACATCTTCGGCGAGCCGGGCTGGATGGGAACGGGCTGGCGTGCCGGTCGTGACCTGAAGCGTAACGATATCGGCGGCAAAACCGGTACCACCAACAGCTCGAAAGATGCGTGGTTCTCTGGTTATGGTCCGGGCGTGGTGACGTCGGTGTGGATTGGTTTCGATGATTCGCGCGCGTTGGGTCGCTCCACCATGTCAGGCGCGATACCGGATCAAATCTCCGGTTACGAAGGCGGCGCGAAGAGTGCACAGCCAGCGTGGGATGACTATATGAAATCCGCGCTGGAAGGCGTGCCGGTACAGCCGCTAACACCGCCAGATGGCGTGGTTACCGTTAACATCGATCGCGGCACCGGCAAGTTGGCTAACGGCGGTAACTCGCGTCAGGAGTACTTCATCAACGGCACCCAGCCGACTGAGTATTCGGTGCATGATGTCGGCACCACCCTCATGGACAACGGCGAAAGCCACGAACTGTTCTGATCAAAAAAGCCGGCAAATGCGCCGGCTTTCTTTTTTTAATGATGATGCAATTTAGTAGCTTAAACGGCCCTGCTTCACCAGCCACTCACGCACCATAAACAGCGCGCTGACGTTACGCGCTTCGCGGAAGTCGGGTTCATCCAGCAGCGCCAGCAGATTATTTAGCGGCCAGCGATGGACAATTAGCGGCTCCGGCTCATCACCTTCCAGCTTCTCTTCGTACAAACCTTCCGCCACCACGATGTTCATCTTGCTGGAGAAATATGAGGGCGCCATGGTCAGCTTGCCCAGCGCTTCCAGTTTGGTGGCACCAAATCCCGCTTCTTCTTTCAGTTCACGATCGGCGGCTTCAAAGGCGCTTTCGCCAGGATCGATTAGCCCTTTAGGAAAGCCCAGTTCATAGCTTTCCAGACCGACGGCATACTCCTGAATCAGGATCACGTCATCGCCAATAATCGGCACAATCATCACCGCTTCACGGTCGGAAGGTTTCATGCGCTCATAAACGCGGCGCGCGCCATTACTGAAAGCGAGATCGACCGCTTCGATGGTGAACAGGCGGGAGCGGGCCACCGCTGCCACATTGAGGATGTCAGGTTTTTTCATTGGGGTTTTCATATCAGCCTCAAACTTAGCACAACCCTGTGAAACGTGATGACGCCAGCATACCGAAGCCAGAACTATTGTGCGACACGCAGCGTAAGTAAACTATGGTGACATACATTCACTTATGGCTGCTAACAACTTCTTGTTATCTATGCAGTTAAAAATTCACAATAAGTCAACGGTGTGGGGTTAAATTCAGAAAATACCGATATTTAGTTGAGTCATGTCTGGTTAACATCCCGTTAAGGAATGATCTAACAAACTATAATTAAATGATTTTGCGCGTTATTTTATCTGACTTTTCCCTTGTCAGAATGACATCTGCTCGCCAAAATTGACTTGTATTGATGGATTCACCGGGAGTAATTCGTTAACGTGAAGGCAGTTTTTTGGCTGGATTGAGCAAAGCATGAGCACTTATATTGTCATTCTGGCTGTCATGCTCGCCTGTTCCTTATTAGCAGGTATCGGCTATTGGTTCGCTATGCGGCATCGTCCGCCGTTGGCGAAACCACTGCCGTTTATCAGTCCGCCTAATCGTAAACTCACCGACGATGAACGCGCTGCCGTTGAAAAGTACATCGCGCTACTGGTGAAACAGCAGCAACACAGCAGCGCGCGATCCGCAAAGAAGCCGCGCGAACCTCAAGCGCTGACGCTCACCGCGCAAAGCAACAATGTTTATCCTGTCACCCGCTCCATCACCCGCTATGGCCTCTCCACCGACGATCCGCAGAAGTGGCGCTACTATCTCGATGAAGTCGAAGTGCATCTTCCGCCGCTTTGGGAACAGTACATAGCCGAAGAGAACCACGTAGAGCTGATCCGCACGCAAACGCTGCCGCTGGTGATTTCGCTTAACGGACATTCGCTGGTGAATTACGCGGTGGAACAACCGGCGCTGCCGCCACTGGTGCGTCCGATGTCCACCAACGCGTCGATTCGTAAAGAAGAGAGCGAGAATGTTGAGCTGCTGCAGGTACGCAAAGAGACCTCAGAAGAGTATCAGCTGTCTCGCGCCGACGGCACGCGTGAAGCGGTCGCCATCTGTTTCGCTTTCCTGCTGTTCTTCCTGAGTCTGGTGCTGCCCGGCAGCCTGATGGGCTGGATTGCGCTGCTCGGCTGCCTGATGATCGCCGTTAGCCTGTGGTTCCTCTATCGCTTCCCTGGCGCCAAAGGTTTGCGCGATGTGCACTGCCTGCGCGGTGCGCCCAAGCGCTGGGGTCTGTTTGGTGAATCCAATCAGGAGCAGAGCAACATCTCGCTGGGCATTATTGATTTAATCTATCCCGCGCACTGGCAGCCGTATGTGGCGCACGATTTAGGCCAAACTACCGACGTCGATATGTACCTCAATCGTCAGGTAGTGCGTCAGGGTCGCTTCCTGTCGCTGCAGGACGAAGTGCGTAACTTCCCGGTGCAGCGCTGGCGTAAAAATCTGGTGCTGGCGTGCGGCTCGCTGCTGGTGCTGGTCATGCTATTCACCTGGATTCCTCTCAGCATGCCGATCAAACTCAGCCTTGCATGGGTGAAAGGCACCGAGAGCATTGAAGTGAATAGCGTGGATAAGCTGAATGCGCTGCCGCTGCACATCGGCGACATTTTGAAAGTGGGCGGCACCGGCATGTGTTCGGTACCGGGCAATTATCAAAGCAATCGCAGCTACGCCTACATGCCGTTCGACTGCTCGGCGATTTACTGGAATAACGCCGCGCCGCTGCCACAGCCGCAATCGGAGATCATCGATAAAGCCTCGGCGCTGCTCGATACCACCACGCGCCAGCTGCATCCGGAAACCAATACCGATCCCAAACTCAACCCGCAGCTCGCCTCGGCGATTCAGAAATCGGGCATGATTCTGCTGGATGACTTCTCGGATTTGGTGCTGAAAACCCAGGATCTGTGCAGCCAGCAGCAGGATTGCGTACGCCTGAAAAATGCGCTGGTGAATCTCGGCAACGCCAAAGATTGGGATTCACTGATTCACCGTGCGGATTCTGGCAAGCTGAATGGCATGAACGTCCTGCTGCGTCCGGTGAGTGCCGAAGCGCTGGAAAATCTGGTGAACACCGCCACCTCCAGCTTCTTCGCGCGTGAAACGCGTCGTGCGGCTGAAAACCTCAATAGTCCACCGCCGGGCGGCTTCCTGATTGTCAGTGATGAAGGTCGTCAGATGGTGATGCAGCCGCAGCCGTCGGTACCGCTGTTCGATCTTGATGCGCCTTCGCAATGGCGCGAACTGCAACGCATGTCCGGCATGCTGCTGCATACGCCATTCGCCGCCAGCGGCATCATCACCAGTATTACCACCGATGCCAACGGCACACGCCATATCGCGCTGCATAACGAGCCGGATGCCATGGCGCAATGGCGCTATTTGGGTACGACGCTGTTGATGCTGGTGCTGATTGCCAGCGCGCTGATCAACGGCTTGCTGGCGCTGCGTCGTATTCATCGCAATCGCCTGCGCATGGCGGAAATTCAGCAGTATTACGATAAGTGCTTCAACCACAATCTGAACACTATGCAGAGCGTGCGCTCACTGTTCTGAGCCCTCTCCTTCTGTGCTACCCTGTCGCCCACTTTTTTGCGGCGAGAAAGACAATGCAGGTTACGCTTAACTGGTCAGAGATTGATACCGTGCTGCTGGATATGGACGGCACCTTGCTCGATCTCGCCTTTGATCGCCACTTCTGGCTGGAACACGTTCCGGAAACCCTGAGCCGCGAACGCGCCATCACGCTGTGCGAAGCGCATCTGCTGATTGAGCAGAAATACCAGGCCGTGGTGCATACGCTAAACTGGTATTGTCTCGATTACTGGTCGCAGGAACTGGCGCTGGATATTCGCGCCATGACGTGGGAGAAGCGCCACCGCGCGGCAATGCGTGAAGATACGCTGCCACTATTGCAGGCGCTGCGTGCCGCAGGTAAGCGCACGATTCTGTTGACCAATGCGCATCCTTACAATCTGGATGTGAAACTGGAGCAGACCGGATTAGCTGCCCACCTTGATTTATTACTTTCCACCCATACCTTTGGATATCCGAAAGAGGATCCGCGTCTCTGGCAAGCCGTTCAGCAACACACTGCGTTTGACAGCGCGCGCACGCTATTCATTGATGACAGCGAAGCGATTCTGGATGCAGCAACACGCTGGGGCATCCGCTGGTGCTTAGGCGTCAGCAATCCGGATTCCGGTCGGCCCGATCAATCTTTCCAGCGTCATCCGGCGGTACGCGATTATCGCCAATTGTGTGAGACGCTGCGTTAAAGCAGGAGCCGCAATACCATGAAAGAGAAAGTGAGCGAAGGCGTGCGCCTCGACAAATGGCTGTGGGCCGCACGCTTCTACAAAACGCGTGCGCTGGCACGCGAAATGGTCGAAGGCGGCAAAGTGCATTACAACGGTCAGCGCAGCAAGCCGAGCAAACTGGTGGAGCTCAATGCCGAACTGACGCTGCGTCAGGGCAACGACGAGCGCACCGTGGTGATCACCGCCGTGACCGATCAGCGTCGTCCGGCCAGCGAAGCTCAGGCGCTGTATGCCGAAACCGCCGCCAGCATCGACAAGCGCGAGAAAACCGCGCTGGCACGCAAGATGAATGCCTTAACCATGCCGCACCCCGATCGCCGCCCGGATAAGAAAGAGCGCCGCGATCTGATGAAATTTAAATTGTCGGGTGATAAATAACGCGCCCCCAACGAGAGAAACACTATGTCTGCAAACGATCAACTGCACCGTTACCTGTTCGAAAACGTCGCCGTGCGCGGCGAGCTGGTCAATGTGAGCGAAACCTGGCGTGAAATCGTCGAAAATCACCACTACGTTGAGCCGGTAAAAACCTTGCTGGGCGAGCTGCTGGTAGCCACCAGCCTGCTAACGGCAACGCTGAAGTTTGACGGTGATATCACGGTGCAGTTACAGGGCGACGGTCCGCTGACGCTGGCGGTGATCAACGGTAACAACCGTCAGGAGTTGCGTGGCGTGGCGCGCGTGCAAGAAGACGCGGAGATCGCACCCGGCAGCAGCCTGAAAGAGATGGTCGGCAACGGCTATCTGGTGATCACCATTTCGCCAGAGAAAGGCGAGCGCTATCAGGGCGTGGTTGGCCTGGAAGCGGATACGCTGGCGGGTTGTCTGGAAGATTACTTCATGCGTTCTGAGCAGTTGCCAACGCGCCTGTTTATCCGCACCAGCGACAAAGGCGCAGCCGGCATTCTGCTGCAGGTGCTGCCAGCGCAAGAGCCGAGCCTGGATGATTTCAATCACCTCGCCACGCTGACCGAAACCGTGAAGAGCGAAGAGCTGATTGAGCTGCCCGCCACCGACGTGCTGTGGCGCCTGTATCATCAGGAAGAAGCCACCGTGTTCGATCCGTCGCCAGTCAGCTTTAAGTGCACCTGTTCACGCGAGCGCTGCGGTGAAGTGCTGAGCACGCTGCCGGTTGAGGAAGTGGACGAAATCCTCGCAGAGGATGGCGAAATCGATATGAATTGCGACTATTGCGGATCGCATTACGTGTTTGATGCGGTGGATATTGCCGCCATTCGTAACGCGCCAACCAACAACAGCGATCACGTGCATTAATTACCTGCCGGGCGGTTCATCCGCCCGCATTCCTGCTGAACGTATCCCTATCATTTATCACGGTTATTAGCTAAATAACGCTGACTTTAGTTTCATAAGTGGCAGATTTCTCTACTTGTCACGTTCCAGCTCGCATTTCTGACTATCTTCTCTTTTCCGCTGTGCTCAGAAGAGTACACTGCGCGCGATCTGCCCTGCGTGGCTATGCAGGCAGGCGGCAGAATCACCCCATAAAAAATATGCAGTAACAGATACCGATTAAAGGAGCAGTCACATGCGCGTTAACGGCCTGACATCGCAAGACCTCGCCTCTATGGGCATCAGTGGCACCACCGAAGTGGTGTACAACCCTGATTTCGACACCCTGTTTCAGGAAGAAACTCGCCCAGAGCTGGAAGGTTATGCGCGAGGCATTCTGACGCAGAGCGGTGCTATTGCCGTGGATACCGGCATCTTCACGGGTCGCTCGCCAAAAGATAAGTACATCGTTCGGGATGACACCACGCGCGACACGCTGTGGTGGAACGATGTCGGCAACGGCAAAAATGATAACCAGCCGCTGTCACAGGAAACCTGGCAGGCGTTGAAAGATCGCTGCACCCAGCAGCTTTCCGGCAAACGTTTGTTTGTGATCGATGCGTTCTGCGGTGCCAATCCCGACACGCGCCTCAGCGTGCGCTTCGTGATGGAAGTGGCCTGGCAGGCGCACTTCGTCAAAAACATGTTTATCCGTCCGAGCGAAGCCGAACTGGCTGACTTCAAACCGGATTTCGTGGTGATGAACGCCGCGCAGTGCACCAATCCAGACTGGCAGGCGCAAGGTCTGCACTCCGAGAACTTCGTCGCCTTCAACCTGACCGAGCGCATGCAGCTGATTGGCGGCACCTGGTACGGCGGCGAGATGAAGAAAGGGCTGTTCGCCATCATGAACTACCTGCTGCCGCTGAAAGGCATCGCTTCAATGCACTGTTCGGCTAATGTCGGCAAAGCGGGCGATGTGGCGGTGTTCTTCGGCCTGTCCGGCACCGGTAAAACCACGTTGTCCACCGATCCGGATCGCCAGCTGATTGGCGATGACGAACACGGCTGGGATGACGACGGCGTGTTCAATTTTGAAGGCGGCTGCTACGCCAAAACCATCAATCTGTCTGAGCAGGCGGAGCCGGAGATCTACCGTGCGATTCGCCGCAATGCGCTGCTGGAAAATGTGGTGGTGCGCGCCGATGGCAGCGTGGATTACGCCGACGGCAGCAAGACCGAGAACACCCGCGTCTCTTATCCGATCGAGCATATCGAGAACATCGTGCAGCCGGTGTCGAAAGCGGGCCATGCGAAGCGGGTGATTTTCCTTACCGCCGATGCTTTTGGCGTGCTGCCGCCGGTTTCACGCTTGACACCGGAACAGACGCAATACCATTTCCTGTCTGGCTTTACCGCCAAACTGGCCGGCACCGAGCGCGGCGTCACGCAGCCAACGCCCACCTTCTCTGCCTGCTTTGGCGCGGCGTTCCTGACGCTGCACCCAACGCAATATTCCGACGTGCTGGTGAAGCGCATGGAAGCGGCAGGTGCGCAGGCGTATCTGGTGAATACCGGCTGGAACGGCAGCGGCAAGCGCATTTCGTTGAAAGACACGCGCGCCATCATCAACGCGATTCTGGCCGGTGAGCTGGATGAGGTTGAGACTGACACCTTGCCGGTGTTCAACCTGCAGATGCCTAAAGTTCTGCCGCAGGTGGATAGCGCGATTCTCGATCCGCGCCGCAGCTGGCCGACAGAAGCGGCCTGGCAGCAAGCCGCGCAGGATCTGGCGCAGCGCTTTATTACTAACTTTGAGAAATATACCGATAACGATGCGGGTAAAGCGCTAGTGCAGGCGGGTCCGCAGTTGTGATGTGATAATCAGGTGGGCATTTATGCCCACCCTACAAAACCGCACCTAACATTTGTAAGGTGGGCATTTATGCCCACCTGGTTATCAACCGCAATAAAGCCAGTAATCACGCGCTGTGATTAATACTCACCACCGCCGTACTGCCGCTGCCTTCCGGAATCGGCAACCACGCGCGAATCCGCAATCCGCCCCGGTCGCTGTCACCAATCTCCAGCGAGCCTTCATGCGCATCGATAATACGCTGCACAATCGCCAAACCGAGACCGGTGCCGCTGGTACTGCGCGCGCTGTCGCCGCGCACAAACGGCTGGAACAGATGCTGTAGCTGATCCGGCTTGATACCCGGACCATCATCTTCCACCTGGAACCACGCGCGGTTCAGCTCCTTGCCGCTGCTGACCTTAATCCATCCATTGCCATAACGCGCCGCGTTGACCACCAGATTCGCCAGCGCGCGCTTGATCGACAGCGGGTTGATATCCAGCATCAAATCCTCGGACATCACCGCGTTCTCAATCTCGCGCTCGTAGCCGCTCTCTGCCGCCACCACTTCGCCCAGCACGCTGTTGAGGTCGGCACGCTCGGTCTGCATCTCCTGACCGGTACGCAGATAGTCGATGAACTGCTCGATAATCGCGTTGCACTCTTCGATATCTTTGTTGATAGACTCCGCCAGATAACCATCCTGCTCGCCCATCATCTCAGTAGCGAGACGAATGCGCGTCAGCGGCGTACGCAAATCGTGGCTGACACCCGCCATTAACAAGGTACGATCGTCGGCCAACTGCTTCACACCGGCCGCCATTTGGTTAAACGCCCGCGTCACCGAACGCACTTCCGACGCGCCGTATTCACGCAGCGGCGGTGGAATGATGCCTTTACCGACCTGCAACGCCGCATGCTCCAGATCCACCAGGGGTCGGTTCTGGATGCGGATAAACAGCCAGGCACCGCCAATCGCCAGCAGCATAATCGCCAGCGTGTAGCGGAACAGCGGTGAGAAGTCGCCCTGATGGATTTCGGTGAGCGGCACGCGCACCCAGATATCCGGCGACAGCCAGGTTTTCAGCCACACCACCGGCGAGTTTTTATTCACCTCGACACGGACATCGGTAGGACCGCCCAGCTGCTGGCCCATCTGCTCACTGAGGAATTCGTAATGTTGCGCCCAGCGCAAACCGCTCTCTTCCGCCGCCGCGTTGGTATACAACGAGATGCCCAGCTCACGATAAATTTCGCGTCGGAAGGCCGGTGGCACTTCCAACTGAGTTCCATCTTCCAGCTGCAGCCGATCGGTCATCAACATACGCACTTCGTACGCGAGGACCTTATTGAACTGCTGCAAGCTGGGAAGAATGGCGAAATTGAGCACCACTAAATAGGTTGTTACCAAGCTGACGAACAGCAAGGTAACAATCAATAACAAGGTGCGGGCAAACGAACTGCGGGGTGAGAAGCGCAATCGCCTCATGCTTTGCTGCCGTCCGGAACGAATACGTAGCCAAGACCCCAAACGGTCTGAATGTAACGTGGGTGCGCCGGATCTTCTTCCACCATGCGGCGCAGACGCGAAATCTGCACGTCGATGGAGCGTTCCATGGCGCTGTATTCACGGCCACGCGCCAGGTTCATCAGCTTATCGCGTGACAGCGGCTCACGCGGATGGCTCACCAGCGCTTTCAGCACGGCAAACTCACCGCTGGTCAGCGGCATCGGCTCATCTTCACGGAACATCTCGCGGGTGCCGAGGTTTAGCTTGAACTTACCGAAAGCGATAACCGCTTCTTCCTGCGAAGGCGCGCCTGGCAGTTCATTGGCCTGACGACGCAGTACGGCACGAATACGCGCTAGCAGCTCGCGCGGGTTAAACGGTTTTGGAATGTAGTCATCCGCACCGATTTCCAGACCGACGATACGATCCACTTCTTCGCCTTTCGCGGTGACCATGATGATCGGCATCGGGTTGCTTTGACTGCGCAAACGGCGGCAGATAGACAAACCATCTTCGCCCGGCAACATCAAGTCGAGCACCATCAAGTGGAAGGATTCGCGGGTTAACAGTCGATCCATTTGCTCGGCGTTGGCAACGCTACGCACCTGAAAGCCCTGCTCGGTGAGATAGCGCTCCAGCAACGCACGCAAACGCATATCATCATCGACGACCAGAATTTTGTAGTTCTCTTGCATGTTCAACTCCCAAAGGCGCCATTGCCTGAGCCAATATTGTTAAAAAAAGAGGCCTCAGTGTGACAGTCATTAATGGTTTATATTCTAGCCGAAATTGTTACAAAGCATATTAAACAGCAGCTTATATTTATTTTTAGCCCTGAAATGCGCTTCGCTTCGCGTTTTTTATCTGTGCTTTCAAGCCGCTTAGCGCTTATCTGAAAATTTGGCGCGTTTTCTTTCTGTTACTGGTTCATGACAGAAATTTTCACGCGCAGAACGGCGCGCAGCGCAATTTGGCTTAAGGAGGCGGTGGGGAATATGCTTTCAGTGCGTGATGGGCAGTATAAAATCCCGTGATTTCGCTTTCGGCCACGCAACTGCTCTCGGAACAATTCCACGACGAAAACAAACAAGGCCAGCATTAAATAAAGGCTGATAAATCAGGCAATAAACAGCCCTTTCTTCTCACCACGCGATCTCTGACACTGCGGTTACTGAGTTCATGTGGAGAGAAAAAGATGAAAAAAACCGTAATTCTGCTGAGCGCTCTGGCACTGACCAGCGTCACTCAGGTTCAGGCGGCCACCAGCGCCGGCGAAGCGGCGGGCGCGCAGGCATCCACCACGGCAAAAGGTAACTCAGACGCGATCGGTGTTGGCGCAATAGGCGCACTGCTAGGCGTGGCGCTGGCTACTATGGGCGGCGGCGACAAAGGTGGCAGCAGCACATCAACCACCACCGCGACCACGCCAGGCAAATAACGCCCGTAGGGTCGCCATTCATGGCGACCGTTTCACGCTAAACAGAGGCGACCCGCTACGGCGTCTCTTTCACATAATCGATGCTGTTCACAAACCACAACTTCTGCCCTTCCGGCGTGTTGACCACCACTTCGTCATCCACTTCTTTCTTGATCAGCGCGCGCGCCATCGGCGAGTCGATCGAGATGTACTCTTTCATCGTCTCGCCATAAATTTCATCCGGGCCAACAATGCGGAAACGCTTCACATCGCCCTGCTCATTCTCAACTTGCACCCAGGCACCGAAAAACACTTTGCCCTCTTGCTGCGGCGCGTAATCAACAATTTTCAGATCGGCGAGGCATTTGCGCAGATAGCGCACGCGGCGATCGATCTGGCGCAGCAGACGCTTGTTGTAGGTGTAATCGGCGTTTTCCGAACGATCGCCGAGGCTAGCCGCCCATGAGACAATTTTGGTGACTTCCGGACGCTTTTCGTTCCACAAATGGTCGTGTTCGGCACGCAGCTTGTTATAGCCTTCGCGGGTAATCAGTTGGGTTTTCATGACTTCAACTCGTGGTGACGGCGGTTCTTCGCAGCAAAGAGGCTAACAATAAGCGACCGATTGACCATCAGCAAGATTGCGCGCGCTGCATTCAGAAAAAGACGGATTCACGGGCCACCGGCTGGCAATTTTCGGCCTCATTCCGTATAACTGTCCGCTATTTCCAACCCTGTGTAAGCATTGTTAATGATGATGAAAGATTCACTGAGCCAGATTATCGCAGGTGAGCTGAAGGCACGCGCCGACCAGGTTGATGCTGCCGTTCGCTTACTTGATGAAGGGAACACCGTGCCGTTTATCGCACGTTATCGTAAGGAAGTGACCGGCGGACTCGACGACACCCAGCTGCGTTTGCTGGAGAGCCGTCTGAGTTACCTGCGCGAGCTGGACGATCGTCGCCAGTCGATTCTGAAATCCATCGACGAACAGGGCAAACTCACGCCTGAACTCGCCACCGCCATCAACAGCACGCTGAACAAAACCGAGCTGGAAGACCTTTACCTGCCGTACAAACAGAAGCGTCGCACGCGCGGACAGATCGCTATTGAAGCCGGTCTGGAACCGCTGGCCGATACGCTGTGGCAGGACCCATCGCAGGATCCCGAGCAGCTGGCCGCCAGCTACGTTGATGCCGACAAAGGTGTCGCCGACGTGCGCGCTGCGCTGGATGGCGCACGCTACATCCTGATGGAGCGCTTTGCCGAAGACGCGACGCTGCTGGCGAAAGTGCGTGAATATCTGTGGAAGAACGCGCATGTGGTTTCGCGCGTGGTGGAAGGTAAAGAGGAAGAAGGCGCAAAATTCCGCGACTACTTCGATCACCACGAAGCGCTGAGCGGCGTACCGTCGCACCGTGCGCTGGCGATGTTCCGCGGCCGCAATGAAGGCGTGCTGCAGCTGTCGCTGAATGCCGATCCGCAGTTCGATGAAGCCCCGCGTGAAAGCTATGGCGAAACGCTGATCGCCGAACACCTCAAGCTGCGCCTGAATAACGCGCCAGCGGATAGCTGGCGTAAAGCGGTGGTGAGCTGGACCTGGCGCATCAAAGTGCTGCTGCACCTCGAAACTGAATTGATGGGCACCCTTCGTGAACGCGCCGAAGATGAAGCCATCAACGTATTTGCCCGTAACCTGCACGATCTGCTGATGGCCGCGCCTGCGGGCATGCGCGCCACCATGGGCCTCGATCCAGGCTTACGTACCGGCGTGAAAGTTGCGGTGGTAGATGCCACCGGCAAGCTGGTCGCCACTGATACCATTTATCCGCACACCGGCCAGGCGGCGAAAGCGGCCACGGCTGTGGCGGCGCTGTGCGCCAAACATCAGGTTGAACTGGTGGCGATTGGTAACGGTACCGCCTCGCGCGAAACCGAGCGCTTCTTCCTCGACGTGCAGAAGCAGTTCCCGCAAATCAACGCGCAGAAAGTGATCGTCAGTGAAGCCGGTGCATCGGTCTATTCCGCCTCTGAGCTGGCGGCGCTGGAGTTCCCGGATCTCGACGTTTCCATCCGTGGCGCGGTTTCCATCGCGCGTCGCCTGCAGGACCCGCTCGCCGAGCTAGTGAAGATCGATCCGAAATCGATCGGCGTAGGCCAATATCAGCACGACGTCAGCCAAAGCCAGCTGGCGAAGAAGCTGGATGCGGTAGTGGAAGACTGCGTAAACGCCGTGGGTGTCGATCTCAACACCGCGTCTGTGGCGCTACTGACCCGCGTGGCCGGTTTAACCCGCATGATGGCGCAGAATATTGTTAGCTGGCGCGATGAAAATGGCCGCTTCCAGAATCGTCAGCAACTGCTAAAGGTGAGCCGCCTCGGGCCGAAAGCCTTTGAGCAGTGCGCGGGCTTCCTGCGCATCAACCACGGCGATAACCCGCTGGATGCCTCAACTGTGCACCCGGAAGCCTATCCGCTGGTCGAGCGCATTCTGGCCGCCACCGAGCAGGCGCTGAATGAGCTAATGGGCAATGCTGGCGGTCTGCGCGATCTGAATGCCCGCGACTTCACCGATGAGCGCTTCGGCTTGCCAACGGTCACAGACATCATCAAAGAGCTGGAAAAACCGGGCCGCGATCCACGTCCGGAGTTTAAAACCGCGCAATTTGCTGAAGGCGTGGAAACGCTCAACGATCTGCTGCCGGGCATGGTGCTGGAAGGCGCCGTCACCAACGTCACCAACTTCGGTGCTTTCGTCGATATCGGCGTGCATCAGGATGGTTTGGTGCACATCTCTTCCCTTTCCGACAAGTTCGTTGAAGATCCCCATCAGGTGGTGAAAGCCGGCGATATCGTCAAAGTGAAGGTGATGGAAGTGGATATGCAGCGTAAGCGTATTGCGCTCACCATGCGTCTGGACGAGCAGCCTGGTGAAAGCAATGCCCGCGGCAGCAACCGCAGCGCAGGCAAAGAAAACGCCCGCCCGGCGGCCAATAACAAAGGTCGCGGCAAACCAGCCAGCTCGTCTGCCGGCAACAGCGCGATGGGCGATGCGCTCGCCGCGGCATTCGGTAAAAAACGCTAAGTTCCTGCCGTAAATAACGCGCGGAGAAACCCTGGTCTCCGCGCGTATCAGCTTGATAAATCTCCTCATCCAACTACGCTGAAAAAATAACCTTCCGCGTGGCCCAGCGATCCATGGATATTATCAACGCCTTAATCGATGAGATTTATCACGGCAGCTTTCCGATCGCGGCGCGTGAACGCCTGCTTTCACACATTCGTGCCGCGCGCGATACGGTAAAACTGCCGCGCAAGGCGCACTGGGATGAGAAAGATGTGGTGCTGATTACCTATGCCGATCAGTTCCGCGAACCTGAACAGCCAACCCTTGCCAGCTTCTCGCGTTTTTATCAGCAGCATCTGCAATCCACTTTCAGTCTGGTGCATCTGTTGCCGTTCTTTCCCTACTCTTCCGACGATGGCTTCTCGGTTATCGACTATCACCAGGTCAATCCGATCTGCGGCGACTGGCAGCACATCAGCGCGCTGCACAGCGAAACGCGGCTGATGTTTGATTTTGTCTGCAACCATATGTCGGCGCACAGCCGCTGGTTTCAACACTTTCTGGCGCAGGATCCTGGTTGGGATGATTTCTTTATCAGCATGCCGCCGGCTACCGATCTCAGCGCGGTGACGCGTCCTCGCACCTCGCCGCTGCTCACGCCGTTTGCGATGGCCGACGGCGAGACGCGCTATATCTGGACTACCTTCAGCGCCGACCAAATCGACCTCAACTTTGGCAATCCAGAAGTGCTGATTCGCATGGTCGATGTGCTGCTCGACTACCTGAACAAAGGCGCGGATTATGTGCGGCTCGACGCGGTAGGCTACATGTGGAAAACGCCGGGCACCAACTGCATTCACCTGCCGAAAACGCATCAGCTGGTGAAGCTGTTTCGCGCCATCGCTAATGAAGTGGCGCCCGGTACGGTGATCGTCACCGAAACCAACGTGCCGCACAAAGACAACATCAGCTATTTCGGCAACGGCAAAGATGAAGCGCAAATGGTATATCAGTTTTCGCTGCCGCCGCTGGTGCTGCACGCCATTCATTCCGGATCGGCGCGTGCGCTGCGCCAGTGGGCCAGCACGCTGGATTTAGGCGGCGGCACCACCACTTTCTTTAACTTTCTCGCCTCGCACGACGGCATTGGACTCAATCCGGCGCGCGGCATTTTGTCGGAAGTGGAGATTGTGGCGCTGGTTCGTGATTTGGCGCTGGAAGGCGCGCTGGTCTCCTACAAGAACAATGCCGATGGCACCACCAGCCCTTACGAAATCAATGTCACCTATTTCGATGCGCTCAATCAGCAGGACGACGACGATGACACGCGTTTGCGCCGCTTCCTGCTGGCGCACGCGATTCTGCTGTCTTTTCCCGGCGTACCGGCGATCTACATTCAGAGCATCCTCGGTTCGCGCAACGATAACGAAGGCGTGCGCGCCGCCGGTCACAACCGTGCCATCAACCGGGAGAAGTACAGCCTGCGTGAAATGGAACAGTGGATCAGCGGCGGCAACCCGCTGCGCCAACAGGTGTATGAACGCCTGAGCGCGCTGATTCAATTGCGCACGCGGCAACCCGCGTTTCATCCCGATAACCCGATGACGCTGCTGGAAAGCGAAAATAGCCTGCTGGTGTTGCGTCGCCATCAGCCGGATAGCGATGAGGGGTTGCTGTGTGTGTTTAATCTCAGCCATCATGAGGTGACGACGCAGTTACCGCTGGCGCGGCATATGCAGGATGTGATTAGCGGTGAGAAGCTGGATGGCAACCAGCCGTTAACGCTGGCTGCGTGGCAGTTTATGTGGCTGCGGTAAACTTGATGATTAGCTGCGTAAATTCATCCGGGTGGGAAATGAAAGGCGCATGCGCCGCTTTCTCCATCACCACTGAGGGTGAAGCTGGCCAGCGTGCATCCAGTTCTTCTGCGATACGACGCGGCACCAGCCCATCGAGATAACCGTAAATACGCAGAAACGGCAGCGGCAGATCGTCGAGCGCGGCACGCAAATCGTCCTGACGCAAAATCTCTAATCCCCCTTCCAGCACCGCAACCGACGGCATCGGCTGCGATAACACCACCTCTTTCAACTGACGTGCATCCTGTCGCGCGTTCTCTGTGCCCATGGTTTGCAGCGCCAGAAAGCGCTCCACGGTGCGCTGGAAATCCGTGCTCAGCTGCTGCTGAAAATTTTGCAGCGTTTCCGGCTTGATGCCCGGCCATTGATCACGCGCGGTAAAACACGGCGATGAGGCGACGGTGATCAGCGCTGCAACGCGCTCCGGCTGGGTTAATGCCAGCTGGCTAGCAACTAATCCACCCAGCGACCAGCCGAGCAGCACTGCGCGTTCGGGTAACTGCGGCAACAACTGTTGCGCCATTTCCGCTAAGGTCAGCGGCGCAAAACCCTGGCTGCGGCCAAAGCCCGGCAGATCCACCAGATGCAGGCGAAAATGCGAGCTGAGTCGCGGAACGATGTTTTGCCACACTTCGGCGTTCAAACCCCAGCCGTGCAGCAGCACAAGATCGCGATCGCCCGTGCCTGTGATGTGCCAGTAAAGCGAACTCATCGGTTACACTCCGGAAAAGTGAAAAGGAGGTCGCTATGCTACCAATCCCGGCCCTGTGTTGGCTATGCCGCCTGCCGCTACAGATTGCCAGCCATGGTTTGTGCAGCCGCTGCGTGCAGCAAATTCCGCGCCTGCCGGAACTCTGTCCGTGCTGCGGTTTACCGGCCAGTGGAATGCAGCCCTGCGGGCGCTGCCTGCGCCGCCCGCCGCCGTGGCAGAGCCTGAGCTGCGTCAGCGATTACCTGCCGCCGCTCAGCGATTGGGTGCAGCAGCTGAAGTTTTCTCGCGTAACCGCACTCAGGGTGATGCTGGCGCGGCTGATTTTGTTAAAATTATTAACAATGCGTCGTGATTACTGGCTGCCGCGTATAGATTTGGTGCTGAGCGTACCGCTGCATCGCTGGCGCGCCTGGCAACGCGGCTATAATCAGGCGGCGCTACTGGCAAAACCGCTGGCTCGCTGGCTGGGCTGTGAATATCGCGAAGGGGTAAAGCGTGTGCGACAGGGCGCGGTTCAGCATTCATTGAGCGCCAGCGCGCGCAAAAAGAACCTGCGCGGCGCGTTTCGCCTTGAAATGCCGGTGCGCGGACGCCATATCCTGCTTATCGACGATGTTGTGACGACCGGAAGTACCGTGGCGGAAATTAGCCGCATCCTGCTGGCGCAAGGCGCGGCCAGCGTACACATTGGTTGCCTGTGCCGTACCTTGTAGAGCGTCGGTGTTGGGCGTATTATAACCAAGTAAATTAGTCAACTATTGAGCAATCGCCATGATCGTTATTACTGATGCTGCGCAAGAGCACTTCTCAAAATTGCTGTCCAAACAAGAAGATGGCACTCAGATTCGCGTATTCGTCATTAATCCGGGTACGCCAACCGCAGAATGCGGTGTTTCTTACTGCCCACCCGATGCAGTAGAAGCGACTGATACCGAATTTAAGTTCGAAAAACTGTCAGCCTTTGTTGATGAGCTGAGCGCACCGTACCTCGATGACGCGGAAATCGACTTTGTTACCGACAACCTCGGTTCGCAGCTGACGCTGAAAGCGCCAAACGCCAAAATGCGTAAAGTCTCTGACGATGCGCCGATGGTGGAACGCGTGGAATATCTGCTGCAAGCGCAGATCAACCCGCAGCTGGCTGGCCACGGCGGTCGCGTATCGCTGATGGAAATCACCGATGACGGCATCGCCATTCTGCAATTCGGCGGCGGCTGTAACGGTTGTTCGATGATCGACGTAACGCTGAAAGATGGCATCGAGAAAGAGCTGCTGGCAGCCTTCCCTGAGCTGAAAGGCGTGCGCGATTTGACCGAGCACCAGCGCGGCGAACACTCGTACTACTGATTAAGCACGCGGCAGCGACCCGACGCTGCCGCGCGTTCTTTAACGCTTTCTGCGCCCGGTATTCACCGCATTCAATAAGCCCGGCACGTTTCCTCTAAACATCTTTTCGATTGTGACGCTTAACTTGCGCCGCCAGTTTGGATATTCATCTACCGTACCCGGCACGTTGACCGGTGAAGTCATAGCAAGCCAGTCTTCAGGTTGCAGCCCCAGCAATGCGCTGTTAGTGCGCGCCAGATAGCGGTGGAAGCCGCGATTGAGCATCGGTGTGAAGGACAATCGGCTGGCAACGGTACCGTGGCGCGCAGGCAATGTATTCATCTGATGCAGCGCATCCAATAGCGCCTGTTTTTGTTTATCCCTTTGCCTTAGCAATGACATGTATACGCTCTCCTGGTACAAGCCCAGTTTGTGACCCAGAAAAAGATCCTCATATCTCCAGAATCCCGCCAACGTCGGCAAATCATGGGTACTGGCGCTGGCAATCGACTGCACGGGATACTCTTGCGGCTGACGATAGCTGCCATCGCCGTGCTGCTCGAAGAACAACACTTTCCACGAGAAAATGCCGCTTTTGCGCAGCAGGCTGACGATCTCTTTTGGCACCGTGCCGAGATCTTCGCCAATGACCATGCAGCGATGGCGCTGACTCTCCAGCGCAAGGATCGCTAGCAGATCCTCAACCGGATAGGCCACGTAAGCACCTTTATCCGCGCTTTCGCCGTAGGGAATCCACCACAAGCGCAGCAGCGCCATCACGTGATCGATACGCAAAGCACCGCAGTCACGCATATTGGCGCGCAGCAGATCAATAAAAGGCTGATAGCCGCGCGCGCGCATCACATGTGGATCGAGCGGCGGCAAACACCAGTTTTGCCCCTGCGGACCGAGGCGATCCGGCGGCGCACCGACGGAAGCGCCGAGTTTATACAGTTCCGGATCCTGCCAGGTTTCCGCGCTGCCCTGCGCTACGCCGACCGCTAAGTCGCGATATAATCCCACTTCCATGCCAAGCTGCTGGCTAATTTGACAGCAGATGGCAAACTGCTCTTGCGCCACCCACTGCAACCAACTCCAGAACTGAATCTCCTCTTCGTGTTCCGCACACCATTGCTGCACCTCCGGCAGCAAAGCGTTGCGCCAGCCTTCCGGCCAGTTGGTCCAACCCCATTCATCAGGATGCTGCTGGCTGCGTTCGGCGAGAATGCCATCAAACGCCGCCTGATAACGCAGATGGTCGCCGCCCTCAACGATAAATTGCTGGAATCCGGCATCTTCAGCGGCGCGCGGCTGAAAGCGTTGCCAGGCAAAGCGCAGCGCGGCCAATTTCAGTTTGGCCACCGCGCTGTAATCGACAAACTCAGCCGCGCGCGCCTGATCCAGCGCTTTGCGTGTTTTCGCCCTTTGCCACCAACGCTGCGCTGCCTCGCTACGCTGAAAATCCTCCAGCCGATTAACGTCGATATACAGCACGTTGAGCCAGCGACGTGAGGTTGGGCTGTAAGGACTGGCATGTTCTGGCTGTGCAGGATAAAGCGCATGCAAAGGATTAAGGCCAACGAAGTCACCGCCATTATTGGCAACGTTCTCCAGCATTTGCGCCAAATCGCCGAAGTCACCGATGCCCCAATTGTCATCCGATCGCAGCGTGTAAAGCTGTACTAACGCGCCCCACAGTTTCTCTCCTTGCTCGACTGATGCCGGGATAAAACAGCGGCGTGGCGCAATGATGATGCGCGTTTGCCACTGCTGGCGACCTTTGCGCAGCGTGAGCTGGTGATAACCTTGTGACAGACGTGGCGGCAGTGTGAGCGGTTCTCCGCCCTGCACTTCGCCGCTGAAGCTTTTGCCCTGTTCGGTTTGTAGCTGCCAGGAAAAAGTGCCGCTGCCTTGTGGCGTCAGTTGGCGCTTGCTGCGAGCGGCAAATACCTGCACCGGCGGCAGCGGTGGCGCTTTACCGGTAGGCGTTTCCATGACTGCCAGCAACGCGCGTTTGGTCTCATCGCTGATGGTTTCCGGCTCGCCGTGCGCGTTAATAAAGCGCAGCGAAATGCCGGCATCCTGTGTCGCCTGGTCCAGCTTGTTGAGCGTCATCGTGTCTCCAAAATCATCAATCGTGTCTTTATCGGGCCGCCTGCCAAATCCGCTGCTGATAATCGCGAATTGAACGGTCAGAGCTGAAGCGGCCGGTGTGAGCGGTATTGAGGATCGCTGCGCGCGTCCAGGCGTCCGGGTTTTTCCACAACGCTTCCACCCGCTGCTGCGCGGCGATGTAGGCATCAAAGTCGGCCAGCACCAACCAGGGATCGCCATTTTTGGTCAGGCTTTGCAACATCAAATCAAACGCATGCTTATCGCCGTCGCTGAACTTGCCCTTCTCCAGCTCCTTCAGCAAACCATCCAGATAAGGATTCTGTTTACGCAGCTTTTTCGGGCTGTAGCCGCCCGCCTTCAGCGCTTTCACCTCATCCACGCTGTTGCCGAAGATAAAGATATGCTTCGCGCCCACCGCTTCAGCAATCTCCACATTGGCGCCGTCCAGCGTGCCAATAGTGAGCGCGCCATTCAGCGCCAGCTTCATATTGCCGGTGCCGGAAGCCTCATAACCGGCGGTGGAAATCTGCTCGGAGAGATCGGCGGCCGGAATCATCAGCTCTGCGGCGGTGATGCGGTAATCCGGGATAAACACCACTTTGAGGCGATCGCCGACGAGTGGATCGTTGTTGATCACCTCCGCCACTTTGTTGATGGCATAGATGATATTTTTGGCGAGGTAGTAGCCGGGCGCGGCTTTGGCGCCAAACAGGAACACGCGCGGCACGAAGTCGGGGTTATCCGGGTTGTCGCGCAGCTGGCGATAGCAGTGCAGCATATGCAGCAAACTGAGGTGCTGACGTTTGTACTCATGCAGTCGCTTAATCTGCATGTCAAACAGCGCATCCGGATTGATATCAATGCCGGTCACGCGCTTGACGTAGAGCGTCAGCCGCTGTTTGTTTTGCTGCTTGATGTCGCGAAACTGCTGACGAAACGCCTTTTTGCGGGCGAAAGGTGCCAGCCACGCCAGCGCATCGAGATCGTTGGCCCACTCAACCTGCAGGCTGTCATCGATCAGCGTCGCCAGCAGCGGATTGCACTGTTTTAACCAGCGGCGCGGCGTGATGCCGTTGGTCACGTTGTGGAATTTGTTCGGCCACAGCAGGTGATATTCCGGGAACAGATCTTTCACCACCAGCTCGGAGTGCAGCGCCGCCACGCCGTTGACGGCGAAACAGCTCACCACGCACAGATTCGCCATGCGCACCTGACCATCAGCCACCACCGCCAGCTTGTGCCAGATCGCTTTATCGTCTGGCCACCGTTGCTTCACCACCTTTTTCAGGCGGCGATTAATCTCGCGGATGATCAACATATGGCGCGGCAGCAGGTCGCGCACCAGCTTCTCATCCCAGCGCTCCAGCGCTTCCGGCATCAGCGTGTGATTGGTATACGCAAAAGTGCGGCTGGTGATATGCCACGCATCGTCCCAACTCAGTTGATGCTCATCCAGCAGCACGCGCAGCATCTCCGGAATGGCGATGGTGGGATGCGTGTCGTTAAGCTGGATCACTTCGAAATCAGGCAAAGTGCGAATGGCGCGCCCGGCGAGATGATGACGCCGCAGAATATCGCCCACCGCGCAGGCGCACTGGAAATACTGCTGCATCAGGCGCAGCCGCTTACCTTCGGCATGATTATCATTGGGATAGAGCACTTTGGTCAGCTTGTCGGCTGCAATGCCTTGCTGCTCAGCCTGCAGGAACTGGCCGTTGTTGAACGCGGTGAGATCGAACGGCTGCGCGCTGCTGGCTTTCCACAGGCGTAGCGGCAGCGTAATACCGTTGCGATAGCCTACAACCGGCAAATCCCAGGCTTCCCCTTTGAGGTGAATTTTAGGTCGCCAGCTGAGGCTGCCATCGTGGTTCTCTTTGACCTTGCCGCCGAGGCCTACCTGCACATCCAGCGCGGCGTTGTAGCGGAACCACGGATAGCGATCGCGCTGCCAGTCATCCGGCGCTTCCTGCTGCTGTCCGTCGGCAAACGTCTGACGAAACAGGCCGTATTGATAGTTGAGGCCGTGGCCCATCGCAGCCTGGCCGACGGTCGCCATCGAATCCATATAGCAAGCGGCCAAACGCCCCAATCCGCCGTTACCGAGTGCCGGATCCACCTCCTCTTCCAGCAGTTCGCTCAGCTCAACCTGATGTTCCGCCAGCGCGGCTTGCACCTCGTTATACCAGCCAAGATTGAGCAAATTATTGCCGGTCAAACGCCCCAGCAGAAACTCCATCGACAGATAGTTGACGTGGCGCTGCCCGTGTTTGGCTGGCACAGGTGGCTGCGTCGCCAGCATTTCTGCCAGCACGCGGCTCAGCGCTTGCCACCATTGCTGCGGTGTCATTTGCTGGGCGGAAGTGAGTCCGAGATGCTGCCATTGGCGGGTGAGCGCGGCGTCGAAACGTGTTTTATTGAATTTTTGCTGCGACATATCAATCCCTTCAAGTCCGTTAACGGTAAAGCCGGGCGAGCGCAAGAGGTGAATGGATAAGTAAAGCTGGGGGCGCAGAAAAAAGCGACAGGGAAATGCAGGTGCGGTGAAAAAAATCGGTGCTGATTTTTGTAGCGGCGCGATTTATCGCGCAATAAATTGCGCCGCTACGGCATTAGCAAAGTTCGAGGTGAACTTCGTGCTGTTCAATCACTTTCAGCACGCTGGCCGGCGGGCTTTGATCGGTATACATGTAATCAATCAGGCTCATATTGCCGAGGTTGACCATCGCATTGCGGCCAAACTTCGAGTGATCCACCACCAGCATCACGCAGCGCGAGTTTTCGATAATGGCGCGTTTGGTGCGCACTTCGTGATAATCGAACTCCAGCAGCGAACCATCCATATCAATGCCGCTGATGCCGAGAATGCCGTAATCGAGGCGGAACTGCGAAATGAAGTCCAGCGTCGCTTCGCCCATGATGCCGCCATCGCGCGTGCGCACTTCGCCGCCGGCGATAATCACGCGGAAATCAGGTTTCGCCATCAGCAGAATCGCCACGTTGAGGTTGTTGGTGACGACGCGCAGATTGTTGTGATTGAGCAGCGCATGCGCCACCGCTTCCGGCGTGGTGCCGATATCAATAAACAGCGTGGCGCCATCCGGGATCTGGCTAGCCACGCGCTCGGCGATGCGCGCTTTCTCCGCCGACCACATCATTTTACGATCCTGCCATGCGGTATTTTCTGAGCTGGACGGCAGCGCCGCCCCGCCGTGATGGCGCATGATTTTGTTCTGATCGGCCAGGTCGTTCAGGTCACGCCGAATGGTTTGCGGGCTGACTTCAAAGTGATCAACAAGCTCTTCGGTACTGACATATCCCTGACGCCGGACCAGATCGATAATGGCGTCATGACGTTGCGTCTGCTTCACATCTCTCTCCTCGGCTCGTGGCCGCTTCTTTTATTGGTGCTGCTAACGACGCGTAATCTTACGCGTATCAACAAATGCCATCGCTAAACCCACCAGCAAGCCGGTGACGTGCGCGGCGTTGGCGATCGACAGACCAAATGCGCCGTACCAGCCAATCACCAACCATACGACCGCGAAGCCAATCAGGCCGCGCTCGAGATAAATACCACTTTCGGGATCGCGCTCGCCGCGCAGCCAGCAGTAACCCATCAACGCGTAAACCACGCCCGACAAACCACCAAACAGCACGCCGCTGAACTTGGCCTGCATCCAGCCGGTTAGCAGCGCCGAGATCAGCATAATCACAAACAGCTTGCCGCTGCCGAGACGCTTCTCGACCGCACCGCCGAGATACCACCACCACATCAGGTTGAACAGGATATGCAGTAGCGAGAAGTGCAGCAGCGCATGGCTAAACCAGCGCCACACCTGGAAATATTGCGAAGAATCCGCCGGCCACGCCAGCCAATCCAGCGCCACATCATCACCGACGATCTGCATCAGGATAAATACCGCGACGCAGGCGATCATGATGGTCATGGTGAGCGGACCTGCGCGTTCGCGAATGCTCGCCCAGATATTAGTGCGCTCGTAGCGCAAGCCACTTTCGGTGTTGCCGCTATGCCAGCTGGCCGCCTGATAGCGCGGATGGTTGGGATCGCGCACGAACTGCGCGAGTTCGTTTTCGACCCTCTCCAGCTTACTTTCGTCATCCAACATAATGACAAAGTGGCTTTCGCGCTCAATGCGTAGCGTCACGCCGCGAGTCGCCATGTAGTCGACAAACGCCTGCGCCATGCGCGGATTATTGAACTGGGTGATGCGCATCATGCGGTGATCTCCTTCCTTATGCGATGGGCTCAGGCGTCGCCGAGGGCAACCTGCGCCGGGAATGCCGCGCGCCAGGCATCAAATCCGCCGTCAATGCTGTATGCCGCGCTGAATCCCTGGCCCAGCAGGAACTGCGCCGCGCCTTTGCTGCTGTTGCCGTGATAGCACATCACCAGCACCGGCAAAGCCTGATTGGCGTTGGCGATGAAATCCGCCAGGTTGTCATTGTTCAGATGTTGCGCGCCCGCCGCGTGGCCCATCATAAAGCTCTGCGGATCACGGATATCCACCAGCTGCGCACCTTGTGCCAGATGCTCTTGCGCCTGCAGGACATTAATACATTCGAAGGTTTCCATGGTGTCTCTCATTACTTCATCACAATTAGCGCCTAGTTTAACCTGAGAACGCGCCGCGATAACCTGACAAGTCCTGTGGTTATGTGATTTTTTTCCTGTCGGAATGTTAGCTATATCACGCAAAAATGTTTTTATTCAGTTAACCGCTGGCGTAGATGTTGGTTTCCGATTATTATTACGCTCGAAAACGAACATTTTAGAACTATTCCGAACATCGGAGGAGATGACGTGGAAACCAAAGACCTGATCGTGATCGGCGGCGGCATTAACGGAGCCGGCATTGCAGTGGACGCTGCAGGACGCGGACTGTCGGTGCTGATGCTGGAGGCGCGGGATTTGGCCTGTGCCACCTCCTCCAACAGCTCGAAATTGATTCACGGCGGCCTGCGCTACCTTGAACACTATGAATTCCGCCTGGTGGGCGAAGCGTTAGCAGAACGTGAAGTGCTGCTGAAAATGGCCCCGCACATCGCCTTCCCGATGCGCTTCCGTCTGCCGCACCGTCCGCATCTGCGTCCGGCGTGGATGATCCGTATGGGCCTGTTTATGTACGATCGCCTCGGCAAACGTACCACGTTGCCGGGCAGTAAGAGCCTGCGTTTTGGCGCGGATTCGGCCCTCAAGCCGGAGATCACGCGCGGATTCGAATATTCTGACTGCTGGGTTGATGATGCGCGCATGGTGGTACTCAATGCGCAGGAAGTGGAAAAACAGGGCGGCGAAGTACGCACCCGCACGCGCGTGACCCGCGCCTGGCGTGAAGCCGGTTTGTGGATGGTGGAAGCCGAAGATATCGACAGCGGTAAAACCTACACCTGGCGCGCCAAAGGTCTGGTCAATGCGGCCGGTCCGTGGGTAAAAGAGTTCTTCGACGATGGCCTGAAGCTGAAATCGCCGTACGGCATTCGTCTGATCAAAGGCAGCCACATCGTGGTACCGCGCGTCCATCGCGAAAAGCAGGCGTATATCCTGCAAAACGAAGATAACCGTATCGTGTTTGTGATTCCGTGGATGGATGAGTTCTCCATCATCGGCACCACCGACGTGGAGTACAAAGGCGATCCGAAAGACGTGAAGATCGATGACAACGAAATCAGCTACCTGCTGAACGTGTTTAATGGACACTTCAAACAGCAGCTGAGCAAAGATGACATCGTCTGGACTTACTCGGGCGTGCGTCCGCTGTGCGATGACGAATCGGATTCGCCGCAGGCCATCACCCGCGACTACACGCTGGATGTGCATGACGACAATGGCCAGGCGCCGCTGCTGTCAGTATTCGGCGGCAAGCTGACCACCTATCGTAAGCTGGCGGAACATGCGCTGGAGAAGCTGACCAAGTACTACCCGAACATCGGCCCAGCGTGGACCAAAAACGCGGTATTACCGGGCGGTGATTTCTCTGGTTCACGCGATGATTACGCCGCCGGTCTGCGTCGTCGCTATCCGTTTATCAGCGAAGGTATGGCGCGTCACTTTGCGCGGACTTACGGCAGCCGCACCGAAGAGTTGCTGGCAGACGCGAAGAACATCGACGATCTGGGCGAGAACTTCGGTCACGAGTTCTACGAAGCCGAGCTGCGTTACCTGGTGAAAAACGAATGGGTACGCGAGCTGGATGATGCAATTTGGCGTCGTACCAAACAAGGTATGTGGCTAAACGAAGCCGAACAGGCGCGCATTGCCGAGTGGCTGGCGGTTAACGCGCAGAAACCGGCGTTGTCGTTAGCGTCATAATATAAAAACGGGGCGTCGTAAATGACGCCCCGTTTGTAGGGTCGCCATTCATGGCGACCTTTTTAATGCCTGCTCGTTTACAACCCCGCATTCTCGCGGATGTACTTACGCGCTTTCACTGCATATTCGAACGGATTAGCCAGCGCCGGATCCTGTTCCGCTTCCACCACCATCCAGCCTTTATAGCCGTAATCGTCGAGGATTTTGAATACCGGTTTGAAATCGATCACGCCATCGCCCGGGACGGTGAAGGTGCCCTTCTTCACGCCATCAAGAAACGACAGCGATTTCTCGCGCACTTCGGCTACCACGCTGTCGCGCACGTCTTTCAGATGCACGTGGAAAATACGCGGCAGATATTTGGTCAGCACATCCAGCATCGCCTGCTGTGAACCTTCGGAATAGTAGATGTGGCCGGTATCGTACAGCAGGCCAACATTCTCATTGGTCGATTCCATAAAGCGATCAATCTCGGCTGGCGTCTGAATGCCGGTGCCCATGTGATGGTGCAGCGTCAAGCGCATGCCTTTTTTCGCGGCGATCTCCGCCAGCTCGTTGTAGCCTTCCGCCGTTAAGCGCCACTCTTCATCGCTGAAAATCGGCTTCTGCTCCAGCACCGCCAGCGTAGTGCCCTGAATACTTTTGCTCTGCTCGGAGCAGCCAATCACGCGCGCGCCCATCGCATGCAGGAAGTTCATGTGATTGGTGAATTCGTCGATGGTTTTCGCTTTATCGCCGTTGGCGAAGAAGGTGCTGAACCACGCGTTGCAGATCTGAATGCCACGGATATCGAGCATCGGCTTGAGAATCGCCGGATCGCGCGGATATTTGCTACCCACTTCGCTGCCGGTAAAACCCGCCAGCGCCATTTCACTCACGGTTTGTTGGAAGGTGTTTTCGCTGCCCAGCTCTGGCATGTCGTCGTTAGTCCAGCCGATTGGCGCGATCGCCAGTTTAACGTTGTCTTTGTTCATGGTGTTGTCCCTGATTCACAGAGGCGGCCGCTGAGCCGCCGAGGAGTATTTAGCGCACAGCTCAGTTATTTGGCGTAGAAATCCGGACGCGGCGGCATGGTTACCGGCTCAATCGCACCGCTGTTCTGCGCTTTGTGGCAGGCATCGGCGGCCACGGAAGCAGCAAAACCATCCCAGGCAGAAGGTCCGGTCAGTTGGCCGTCTTTCACGTCATTAATAAACGCTTGCAGCTCAACGTCATAAGCATCAATGAAACGGTCTTTCCAGTCAGTCAGCAGTGGCACGCCGAGACGCGCGTTTTTGCGCGTTTGGATCGCCGAAGGCTCCGGCAGCTTAGCGATGCCCTCTTCGCCCACCACTTCACACTGAATGTCGTAGCCGTACGCGCAGTTAACGAAGATCTCCACATCAATGCGGATGCCTTTCTGCGTTTCGAACAGCACGATCTGCGGATCTTTCAACCTGGCATGAGACTTCGACGTGGTGCGCGGGAACACCACCTGCACGGTTTTGTAGTCGTCTTCGGTCAGCCAGCGCAGCACGTCCAGCTCGTGAATCAGGGTGTTAGTGATCGCCATGTCGGTGGTGTAATTCTCGCCGACGCTCTGGTTGCGGTGCGCGCAGTGCAGCATCAGCGGCTCGCCGATTTCACCGTCAGTGATCACTTTTTTCAGCGCGCGATAGCCGGCATCGTACGGGCGCATAAAGCCCACCTGCACCAGACGTTTACCGTGTTTGATCTCGGCATCAACAATGCGACGGCAACCTTCAGCGCTCAGCGCCAGCGGCTTTTCACAGAACACCGGTTTGCCGGCCGCAATTGCCGCCAGCGTAAACTCTTCGTGAGTCGGATCCCAGGATGTCACCAGAATGGCATCGACTTCCGGCGAGTTGATCACCTGATGACCATCCTGATACACCTCGGCTTCGATATTCAGACGTTGCAGCGCCGCGCGCGCCCCTTCCACGTTGATATCAGAAACCGCCACCACTTTCGCACCCTGCAAAACGTTATTGCAGCGACGAATGTGTTCCTGACCAATTGCACCGGTACCAATTACACCGAGTTTGAGCGTCATAATTACACCTGTAGAGTCGGATAAGTTAGGGTAAAACAAGGCCGGAGAACTCCGGCCTAAAAGAGGTTTTAATACTTACGTGCTTGTTCGATATGCACGTTAAGGTTGTCGGCCACTTCTTGCGTGCGCGTTGACGTAGAGGTTTGCGCCACGCCGACGTGCCACCAGCTGAAGTATTTGTGCACCATGGTTTTTGGCAGCACTTTGATGTCGAACAGCACGGAAACGGTCTGCTTCTGCGCGTCGATCAACGCGGCTTCCAGCTGTTCCAGCGTGGTGATGCGGTAGGTTTTGCAGCCGTATCCGCCGGCAATCGCCGCGAAGTCCACCGGCACAAAGCCGCCATCCAGCTTGCCCCCTTCCGGATTACGGAAGCGGAACTCGGTGGTGAAGCTGTCCATGCCGTGTTCCATCTGCAGGTTGTTGATACAACCGTTGGTCATGTTATCCAGCAGCACCACGTTGATTTTCGCCCCTTCCTGAATCGACGTGACCAACTCGGAGTGCAGCATCATGAACGAACCGTCGCCAACCATGACGTAGACTTCACGCTGCGGCTGCGCTAGCTTTACGCCCAGCGCGGCATTCACTTCATAACCCATACAGGAGTAGCCGTACTCAACGTGGTACGAGTTGTAATCTTTGGTGCGCCACACGCGCTGCAGGTCGCCCGGCAGACTGCCCGCTGCCGCGACAATCACCGCATCCTTTGGGAGTTGCTCGTTTAAGGTGCCCAGCACGCTGCTCTGCGTCAGTACCGATTTCGTCAGGCGCTCAAACTCGGCAAACAGCGCTTCGCGATCGGCGTGGTCGGCGATTTCCGGAATGAAATCGTCGGTGTTATAGGTGGCGGCATAGACGCGCTGCGTCTCTTTCAACAGCTTGCTTTGCGACAGCTCAATCTGGCCGCCCCAATGGTTTTCGAAACCTTGCAGTTCGCTTTCCAGCGCGGTTAAACCTTCACGCGCATCCGCCAGCAGCTGCACCGCATCCAGCTTGTAGCTGTCGAAGTTGCTGACGTTGAGGTTCAGATAGCTCACGTCCGGATTCTGGAAAATCCATTTCGACGCGGTGGTGAAGTCGGTGTAACGCGTACCGATACCAATCACCAGATCGGCCTCTTTCGCCAGCAGGTTGGCCGCCAGGCAGCCGGTTTCGCCCACGCCGCCGACATTGAGCGGGTGATCGGAAACGATGGTGCCTTTACCGGCCTGGGTTTCGGCAAACGGAATGTTGAAGCGCTCGGCAAATTTCAGCAGCGCATCCCCGGCATCGGAATATTTCAGGCCACCGCCGACAATGATCAGCGGCTTGTGTTTACGCGCAATCAGCGCCAGCGCATCTTCTAATTGCGCGGCAGTTGGCAAGCGGCGATCCAGACGATGCACACGTTTCTGGAAAAAGTATTCCGGGAAGTCCCAGGCTTCGCCCTGCACGTCCTGCGGCAGCGCAATCGTCACCGCGCCGGTTTCTGCCGGATCGGTCAACACGCGCAAGGCGTTGATGCAGGCAGTCATCAGCTGTTCCGGGCGGCTGACGCGATCCCAGTATTTGCTCACCGCGCGGAACGCGTCGTTGGTGCTGATGCTGAGATCGTGGCTCTGTTCAATCTGCTGCAATACCGGATCCGGTTGGCGCGTAGCGAACACATCGCCCGGCAGCAGCAGTAAAGGAATGCGGTTGGCGGTCGCGGTGGCAGCAGCGGTAATCATGTTGGCCGCGCCGGGACCGACCGATGAGGTACAGGCGATAATCTGACGACGCAGCGACTGCTTGGCAAAGCCAATGGCGGCGTGCGCCATGCCCTGCTCGTTACGGCCCTGATGCACCACCAGATCGCCGCTGTCCTGCTCCAGCGCCTGTCCCAATCCCAGCACGTTGCCGTGACCGAAAATGGCAAAAATGCCTTTCACAAATTTGGTTTCAACGCCGTCAACGTTCAGGTATTGGTTATCAAGAAATTTTACCAGCGCCTGTGCCGTGGTGAGTCTGATTGTGCCCATATGCTTCTTCCTTTACATGCTGGTACCTGCGGCGAGGTACATCGCGGTTCGGGTAAAAACTGCCGTTCACGGCGCCCGCGGATTAAGTGAAACGTGAGGCGATTATAAACAAATATTTTTTTCATTAAACACGATTACAGAAGAAACATTTCATTTTGCGATGGAGATCAAATTCAGCAATGAAACGTGGGCTGCGCAAGCCGCGAAAGGGGGAAAAGTGGAACAGTAACAGGTCATTTGCAGGTCATAACGAAATTTCATTTCACTTCAGTAGCTTCCTTGATTCGCCAGCACTTTCCTGAGACCTGGCTCACAAGCCTGACTATCACTGAAACTCCGAAAGATTCCAACGCTGCTTTGCGGCCTGGTCAGAGTTTTACCTGGCTCACAAAATCGTGATGGATGTTTCATTTCATATTGAATTTGGAATTTTTATTCCTCATACTGCGACCAAAGCCAATCAGGCACCTTGAGAACCCGGAAGCAAAGCGCTCGACGTTGGGCGGCAGCGCCCGCAGTGTCTGCTTATCACAGAAGGAAACAATAGGTATGAGTACACAACAGAAGCGGCTTGATGTGATTTGTATCGGACGCATCGCCGTCGACCTCTACGGTCAGCAAATTGGATCACGCCTGGAAGATATGACCAGCTTCAACAAATATCTCGGCGGGTCTTCCGGCAACGTGGCCTACGGTACGGCGATCCAGGGCCTGAAATCGGCGATGCTGGCGCGCGTAGGTGACGAGCATAACGGCCGCTTTTTGCGTGAAGAGCTGCAACGTGCGGGCTGCAATACCGATGGCCTGATTACCGATAAGCATCGCCTGACCGGGCTGGTGATCCTTGGGATCAAAGATGAAGAGAGCTTTCCGCTGATCTTCTACCGCGACAACTGCGCCGATATGGGGCTGGTGCCGGAAGATATTAACGAAGAGTTCATCACCTCTTCACGTGCGGTCGCAGTCACCGGCACGCACCTGTCGCATCCACAAACCCGCGCCGCCGTGTTGAAAGCGCTGGATATCGCCAAACGCAACGGCCTGCGCACCGCGCTGGATATCGATTATCGTCCGGTGCTGTGGGGACTCACCTCACTCGGCGACGGCGAAACGCGTTTCATTGAATCGGGCGAAGTGACGCAACAGCTGCAGGAAGTGCTGCACTATTTCGATTTGGTGGTCGGAACGGAAGAAGAGTTCCATATTGCCGGTGGCAGCACCGACACGCTGACCGCGCTGAAAAATGTGCGTAAATCGAGCCAGGCCACATTAGTGTGCAAACGCGGTCCGCTGGGTTGCGTAGTGTTTGAGGGCGAGATCCCGGATAGCTGGGAACAGACCAAACTGCAGAGCGGCGTGCGTGTAGAAGTGCTGAACGTGCTGGGCGCGGGCGATGCCTTTATGTCTGGCCTGCTGCGCGGCTGGCTGAATGATGAAAGCTGGGAGCAAGCGTGCCGTTACGCGAACGCCTGTGGCGCGCTGGTGGTTTCGCGCCACGGCTGCGCACCGGCGATGCCAACGAAAGAAGAGCTGGATGATTTCCTTAGCCGCGATAAAGAGGTGAAACGTCCGGATCTCGATGCGCGTCTCAATCACCTGCATCGCGTCACCACGCGTAAACAGCAGTGGCCAGAGCTGAATGTGTTCGCCTTCGACCATCGCAAACAGTTGGCTGATATGGCGCGCGAAGCGGGCGTCAGCGAAGAGCGCATCCCAGAATTGAAACTGCTACTGCTGCGTGCCGCAGAAGAAGCGGCCAATGAAGCCGGCCTGAATGAGAAGAGCGGCATCCTCGCGGATACCACTTACGGCCAGAAAGCGCTGAACGCGATTACCGGTAAAAACTGGTGGATTGGGCGTCCAATTGAGCTGCCAAGTTCACGTCCGCTGCGTCTTGAGCACGGCAACATCGGCTCACAGCTGGTCGACTGGCCAGCCGAGCACGTGGTGAAATGTCTGGTGTTCTACCATCCGCACGACAGCGCGGAACTGCGTAAAGAGCAGGATGAGCTGGTGCTCGATGTGTGGAATGGCTGTAACAAGAGCGGGCACGAACTGCTGCTGGAGCTGATTCTGCCGGAGAGCAATCCGGACCGTAACGAATCTTACTATTACGACATGCTGAGCCACTTCTACAGCCTTGGCATTCAGCCAGACTGGTGGAAACTGCCGCCGCTCTCTGCCGAAAGCTGGCAGGCGATCAGCGGGTTGATCGAGCAGAACGACCCGCACTGCCGCGGCATTCTGCTGCTGGGCCTCGATGCCCCGGAAGAGACGCTGAAAGCCGGTTTCGCCGCCGCAGCGCAAGCGCCGTGGGTGAAAGGTTTCGCGGTAGGTCGCACCATCTTCGGCCAGCCGTCACGCCAGTGGCTGCAAGGCGAGCTGGATGATACAGCGCTGGTTGAGACCGTGAAAGGGAACTACCTGCGGTTGATCGGCTACTGGCGCGCTGTACGCGGTTAAGTGCGAAGTTAGCTGGGAAAAAGCGGCCAATTGGCCGCTTTTTTGATTGTGCTCGCTGGCCCTCATCCTAGCCTTCTCCCGCCAGCGGGAGAAGGGACCGATCCAGCATTTGTTGAGTATTGAACGCGATCCGGTGTACCGCACAAGACGGTTCCCTCGCCCGCTTGCGGGAAAGGGTTAGGGGAAAACCTGCATATTCTGTGAGGCATTTCATAAACCGATGAAATAAGCGTCACGATGATGTCAAACAAATGAAATTTTCCATCCATCTGGTACTATAGCGCTCATTATCCAGCCATATTTTCTTTTCTAGCGGGCCGAAGTAATGACCAATAATCCAACGCAATTGACCTTGTTACAGGACGAGATCCGTCGTCGCTATGAGACGCTGAGCAAACGCCTGAAGCAGGTGGCTCGTTATATCCTTGATAACAGTAACAGCATCGCTTTCGATACCGTTGCCTCTATCGCGCAACATGCCGATGTGCCGCCCTCGACGCTGATCCGCTTTGCCAACGCCTTTGGCTTCAGCGGCTTCAACGAAATGAAACAGGTTTTCCGTCAGCATCTGATGGAAGAGACCGTTAACTACACCGAGCGCGCGCGTCTGTTCCGCCAGACCGCCACCGACGACAGCGCCACTTCACCAGAGAGCCCGGCCGAAATCCTCAACGTTTTCACCATGGTGAACAGCCAGGCGCTGCAACAGCTGGCGATGCAGGTCAATCCGGACCAGCTCAACCGCGCGGTGAAAATGCTCGATGAAGCCGAGAACATCTACATCATCGGCCTGCGTCGCTCATTCAGCGTGGCGTCGTATCTGGTGTATGCGCTGCGCCATCTGGAGCGTCGTGCGTTCCTGATCGACGGCCTCGGCGGCATGTTCACCGAGCAGCTGAGTATGGTAAACCCGAAAGACGTAGTGATCGCCATCAGCTATTCGCCGTACGCGCGTGAAGCGGTGGAGTTGGTTGAGTTGGGTGCCAAACGTGGTGCGCATCTGATCGCCATCACCGACAGTCAGGTCAGCCCGCTGGCCGCCTTCAGTGATGTGTGCTTTGTGGTGCGTGAAGCGCAAGTGGATGGCTTCCGTTCGCAGGTCGCCTCACTGTGTCTGGCACAGACGCTTGCCGTGTCGCTGGCGCTGAACAACAACGTAACCAGCGAATAACTCTCGTAGGGTCGCCATTCATGGCGACCACCCAACAAAAAGGGCAGCCACCTGGCTGCCCTTCTTACATTGATGTGCAATCTACGAGCGCGGATACTGGTCGCTGTTCACCCAGGCGTGATCTTTCTCCCAGGTAAATTTCCACAGACGTTTTGGACCCGCCATCACGTTGAGATAGTAGTTATCGTACCCGGCAATGGTTGCCACCGGATGATAGCCACGCGGTACTGTCACCACATCGCGGTTATACGGCGCCATGCACTCGTCGAGGGAACGGTCGTCGGTATAAACGCGCTGCATGGCGAAACCTGGCTCAGGATCGAAACGGTGATAGTAGGTCTCTTCCAGATAGGTTTCGTCCGGGCTGTTTTTCTGGTCGTGCTTGTGGCTGGGGTACGAACTGGTCGCGCCTTCATCGGTATACACTTCCACCACCAGCAGGCTGTCGGCCTCTTTGTTGTCCGGCAGAATGTTGTGCACCAGACGCTGATTACGCCCTTTACCACGCTGCTCAACGCCAACATCTTCCGGCGCAATCAGCCGCGCCGGCAGGTTGCCGCTGCTCGGTGCATTACACACCGCCAGCTCCAGATCGCTATCCGCATACACTTCCACTTCGTCGTTATGCGGTACGTAGACTGAGTAAGGCGGAGTGCGTTCAAACGGCGACAGACGCTTACCCAGATTCGGGAACTCGGCGTGACGGGTTTTCACCGATGCAAAGCCCGCTACCAGCACCAGACACAACTCTTTGTCGCCGCTACTCAGCTTCAGGCTCTGCCCTTTTTTCAGCAGATAGGCATCAAAGCCGACATATTCCCAGCCCGCGCTTTCCGGCGTGATGTGCTGGATGCGGCCGTTGCTGTCGGGTTTTTGCGCTTTCGAAATCAGAGACATCCTGTTCCTCCTTGTTGAGCGAAATTAGCCCAGCGTCGGCATGCTGAACTCAGATACGGTCTGCTGGCCGCTCGGCCAACGCACGGTGGCGGTTTTCATGCGGGTGTAGAAACGCACGCCGTCTGGACCGTGCACGTTCAGCGCACCAAATACCGAACGCTTCCAGCCGCCGAAGCTGTGGAACGCCATCGGAACCGGAACCGGCACGTTGACGCCAACCATGCCAGCTTCGACGTTCTGCACGAACTCACGCGCGGTGTGGCCGTTGCTGGTGAAGATGGCGCTACCGTTACCGAATTCGTGGCTGTTAACCAGCTGCAGTGCGCTGTCGTAATCGCTGGAACGCATGATGCTCAGCACCGGCCCGAAGATCTCTTCGCGCCAGATAGTCATATCCGACGTCACATTGTCGAACAGCGTGCCGCCAACGTAGTAACCTTCTGCATGGCCAGCAACCTGAATGCCGCGGCCATCAACCACCAGCTTCGCGCCTTCCTGCTCACCTTTGTCGATGTAGCCTAGCACTTTCTTCTGGTGCGCAGCAGAAACCACCGGCCCCATTTCATTCTCTTCGGCACCTTTCTGGATGCCAGGACCCACGCGCAGCGCTTTGATCAGCGGCGTCAGACGCGCAATCAGTTTGTCTGCGGTGTCGTCACCCACGGCAACCACAACCGGCAGCGCCATGCAGCGTTCACCCGCTGAACCAAACGCACCGCCCATAATGGCGTTCACGGTGGCATCGAGATCGGCATCGGGCATCACGATGGCGTGGTTTTTCGCCGCGCCAAACGCCTGCACGCGTTTACCGTGGGCGCTGGCAGTTTTATAGATGTGCTCCGCTACGCCGGAAGAACCCACGAAGCTGACTGCGGCGATGCGCGGATCTTTGTACAGCTGCTCGGCATCTTCGTTAGACGAATGCACTACGTTGAATACGCCATCCGGCAGGCCCGCTTCTTTCAGCAGTTCGGCAATGCGCACTGAGGCTGATGGATCCAGCGCCGGTGGCTTGAGGATAAAGGTGTTGCCGCACGCCAGCGCGATGGGGAACATCCACAGCGGCACCATCGCCGGAAAGTTAAACGGTGTAATACCGGCAACAACGCCTACCGGCTGCATCAGCGAATAGCTGTCAACGCCGGTGCCCACGCTCGGTGAGTTCTCACCTTTAATCAGATGTGGAATACCGCAGGCATACTCGATCACTTCGATACCGCGCGTCAGTTCACCCAGTGCATCGGACCACACTTTACCGTGCTCAGAGACGATCAGTGCCGCCAGCTCTTCGCGATGTTTTTCCATCAGCGCTTTAAAGTTGAACATCACACGGGCACGACGCAACGGCGCGGTTTTCGACCATTCCGGGAAGGCGGCATGCGCGACTTCAATCGCCTTTTCCACTTCAGCAGCGGTGCTCTGCGTCAGTTCACGCACGACTTTGCCGGTCGCCGGATCGTACACGGGAATGGTTTCATTGCTGGCGCTGTGGGTAATTTTGCCGCCGATAAAGTTTCCTACGATAGTCATGTCGTTGCCTCTTAGATGTGAAGTTCCCTGCAGATAGCCCGTTCGAACCGCGACGCTGCATGTGCAGGCAATACTTAAAGCGTGCTATGAAGCTATCGTAATGAAATGAATTTTTCAAATACTTCTTTTTGGAAAATTTCCTTTTAGCGGCATGGATCGCATTTTTTCCGCCTGCGCTGACAGCCGGGTGCAAATCAGCCTGTAGCGCTGCACTGCTGGCGCGAAAGGCTTGCTAAACCGCTCTGCCGCTAAGCCGTTGCGCGCACAGAATTTGTGTCTGAACTCCAGCTTCGACATGAAACGCGAAACGAAATATGAAATTTTTGCGAGGCAGATCCAATATCTGATATTTCATAATTCAATAATAATGAAATAAATGTTTTCTTTGCAGCACCTCATCCGTATCCGTTTACAGGAGCCGCACATGGCCATCGATCCGACTCGTTTCTGTATTAACCGTAAAATTGCGCCCAGGCTAACGCTGGAAGCCTTCTTTCAGCTGGTGCAGCGTCTGGGATTAAGCAAGGTTGAACTGCGTAATGACATGCAGAGCGGCAAGGTAACCGATGATCTCAGCGCGACGCAGCTCCGTGCGCTAACGGATAAGTACCATATTGAAATCGTCACGATTAACGCGCTCTATCCGTTTAACCGTGCCGATGAGGCGCTACTGGCTAAGGCCGACGCGCTGCTACAGGAAGCACAAGCCATCGGCGCAAAAGCGCTGGTGATGTGTCCGCTCAATGAAGGGATTGAGATTTCGCCCCAGCAGACGCTGGAAGCGCTGCAGGTATTGGCGCCGCGCTTTGAAAAGTATGGCATTCAGGGGCTGGTTGAACCGCTGGGCTTCCCGGTCAGTTCGCTGCGCTCGGCGGTGCAGACGCAGCAACTGATTCAGCAAGCAAAAGTCCCGTTTAAGGTGCTGCTCGATACCTTCCATCATCACCTGTATGAGAACGCCGAAAACGAGTTCCCGCAGGAGATTGATATCAACCATATTGGTCTGGTGCATTTATCCGGGGTGGAAGATACCCGCCCAACGGCGCAACTGACCGATGAACAACGCATCATGCTCAGCGACCGCGATGTGCTGAACAGCGTGGCGCAGGTGAAACGTCTGGAGATGCTGGGCTACAAAGGCGTTTATGCATTTGAACCCTTTGCCTCATCGCTGGAGACGTGGAGCGCAAAAGAAATCGAACGCGAAATTCGTCAAAGCATTGAATTACTGCAAGCCTGAAAACGAACCCTTATCTGTGTCTAATGACACATTTTGCTAGTGTTGGCCTCGGTCGGAGGCCTTTTTTTGATACCCGTCATATTTTAAGCCATAGCTGCGTTGGCTGCTCGTGCTCACCCCAGTCACTTACGGGCGTAAGCTCCTGGGGATTCTCACGCTTGCCGCCTTGCTCTGACTTAAACTATTTAGGGTACGCCTGAGTTAGATAGCAAAACTACGCGTTCTCCTTAACCTCCACCACCGGATCGTCCGGCATCCGCTTAATCATGCGCAGCGTGCAGAACAGCGCTAAACACACCAGCAGCGCGGTGAGGAAATAGACCAGCGACACGCCGGCATAACTCATGATGAAACCGGCAATCGGCCCGGTGATACCCAGCGACAAATCCATAAACGCGGTATAGGTGGCGAGCGCGCTGCCCTGATTCTGCTGTGGCACTACTTTCACCGCCACTACGCCAATCGCCGGGAACACCAGCGAGAAACCCGCGCCGGTGAGGAACGCGCCCATCTTCGCCATCCATGGATCGAACGAACCGGCCACCAAAAACAGGCCAATCGCTTCCACCGCGAAGCAAATACTTGCCACGTGCAAACCGCCGAGCTTATTGATGGCATTCGGGAACAGCAGGCGCGTGCCGACGAACGCGGCGCTGAACATGGTCAACGCGAAGGCAGCGCCATCCCAACCTTTATCCTGATAAAACAGCGTGATAAAGGTGGCGATTACGCCAAATCCAGCGGAACCCATCGCCAGAATCAGGCCGAAACCGTACACCTTGCTCAGCACATCACGAAACGGCAGCGGCTTGGCTTTGCTGCCTTTCACCGGCGCACGCGGCAGCGCCAGCGCAATTGCCAGTACACAAATGGCGATGATGATGCTGGAGAGCAGCAGCAAGCCGCCGCTGCGGAAAATCACCACGCCGAGCGGCGCACCAATCGCCATCGCGCCATAAGTGACAATGCCGTTCCACGAAATCACCCGGCCAATATGCAGCGAACCGACGCGCGCCACGCCCCACAGTGAAGTGCCGGTGCCGGAAAAACTCTGTCCGATACCCAGAATCACGCGCCCCAGACACAGCAGCACCAGACTCAGCACGCCCTGCCCGTCGCTGAGCGCCGACAGCAGAATACAGATGCCGCTCAGCAAACAGCCCACCAACCCCAGCACCACCACTTTTTTCGGCCCCCACAGATCGGCGAAGCGTCCCGCATGCGGGCGGCTTAGCAGCGTGGCGATGTATTGCAGGCTGATCACCAATCCGGCCCAGAAGGCGTTGTAACCCAGCCCGTCATGGACAAAGCCGGGCAGCACCGCCAGCGGCAAGCCGATGGTGAGATAGCTGGCGAAGTTGAACTTCACGATGGAAAGGATCAGTAAATTGAGGCGAAAACGGCCGTGTTCAGGTGCGGCGGCAGGCGAGTCAGGCATGAGTGATTGCGCTCGTGGGTGACGGAATTTTTATAACAAGAGGATAACTATACGCCTTTTGGTTTTATCCGCATCAGTGAAATGCCCAGTTTTACGGTCATCATTTCGTCATATCGCGCTCGTAGACTCGCCCTCAATCAAATCCCAAAGAGGATAACAATCTGATGACGCCCCTGATTTCTCAGGCGCGCGTGCGTAACGCTCACTCCTTCGCGGGAGGAGGCCGATGACGCATGCCGCGCTGCCTATTGAACTGAAAAATCTCAGATGGTCGGTGGGTAACCTGACTATTCTGCACGATCTCTCCCTGACCATTCCTGCAGGTGAAATCCTTGCGCTGCTCGGCCCGAGCGGCTGTGGCAAAAGCACGCTGCTAAAGCTGCTGGCGGGTTTGCTGCAGCCCACCGCAGGTGAACTGTGGATTGGCCAACGCTGCGTAGCATCGCCGTGCCACTGCGATGCGCCGGAGCAGCGTAACCTCGGCATGGTGTTCCAGGATTACGCGCTGTGGCCACACATGTCGGTGGCGCAAAACGTCGCCTTTCCGCTGCGCATGCGCGGCATGAAAAAAGCCGCAGCGCGGCTACAGGCCGATGACGCACTGGCGCAAGTTGGCCTCGCGGATTTTGGCGATCGCAAACCGGCGTTGCTCTCCGGTGGCCAGCAGCAGCGCGTGGCGCTGGCGAGGGCGCTGGTGGCGAAACCGGCCATTCTGCTGTTCGACGAACCGCTCTCCAACCTCGACCGCGATCTGCGTGAAACCCTGGTTCACACCATGGCGGATTTGCTGCGCGCGGCGGGCATCACCGCTGTTTACGTTACGCACGATCGCGACGAAGCCAACACGTTGGCCGACCGCATCATTCACCTGGCGCAGGGCCAGATTGTTTCCGTTACTCACCTCTCAGGGGACCACAATGCCATCTCTCAAGTCAGTTAAAACAGGAGCCATCAGCGCGATGATTTTGACTTCCGCCATCATGATCAACGACGCCCAGGCGCTGACGGTGTACACCGCCGGCCCGGGTTCGTTGTCGAAAAGTCTTGCCGCCGGATTTGAAAAACATACCGGCATCAAAGTGAATATTTTCCAGGCCACTACCGGCAAAGTGATGGCGCGTCTGGAAGCGGAACAGGCCAATCCGCAGGCCGATGTGCTGATTTCGGCTTCGTGGGATACCGCCGAAGATCTGCAACAGCGCGGCTGGCTGCAACCTTTCGAAAGTGCTAATGCTGCCAAGGTGCCGGATCAGTTCAAAACCGCCAACTATGTCGCGCAGGGCATTTCCGCGCTCGGCATCGTGTGGAATACGCAAAGCAACACGCCAGAGCCAAAAACCTGGCAGGATCTCACCGCGCCCGCCTTCAAAGATAAAGTCACCACGCCGGATCCGGCGCTGTCTGGCGCGTCGCTCGATCTGCTGATTGGCCTGCAAAACAGCGAAGGCGAAAAAGCCTGGCAGCTGTTTGACCAGCTGAAAGCCAACGGCATGGTGATGAGCGGACCCAACGCGCAGGCGGTGACGCCGGTGCTGCAGGGCGCGAAAGCGGCGGTGTTTGGTGCGGTCGATTACGTCACCTATAACAACATCGCGCAGGGCGAGAGTGTGAAGGTGATCTTCCCGGAAAACGGCACCGTGGTCGCGCCGCGTCCGATGATGATCCTGAAAAGCAGCCAGCATGCAGATGATGCGAAGAAATTCGTCGATTACGTGCTGTCGGATGAAGGTCAGGAGCAAGTAGCGAAAGCCTGGCTGATGCCGGCGCGTACCGATATCAAAGCGCAACGTCCGCTGTTTACCGAGATCAAGTTATTGCCGACTAATCAGGATGGCAGCAGCGAACGTTCGGCGGTGCTGAAGCGCTTTGGCGCCCTGTTCGGACAGTAAGCGATGTCGCGTGCCCTGAATGGCTTGATTCTGCTGGCGTTATTGCTGCTGGTGGCGCTGCCGCTGCTGTTTATCGTGCTGCAAGCGTTGTTTCCCTACTTCGGCGAAGGCAGCTGGCGCGGCGCTTTTAGTGCTTTTCCGGCGCTGCTGGACGATCCGCAGCTGGTAGCGATGTGGTTGGGCACGCTGAAAATCGGCGGCGGCGTGGCGCTGTGCAGTTTGCTGCTGGGCTTGACGCTCGGCGCACTGCGCGGCCTGTTCCACTTGCCGGGCGCGGCGCTGTGGGATCTGCTGTTTCTGATCCCCTTTTTGACGCCGCCCTATATTGTGGCGCTGTCATGGACGCTGGCGCTGCAACGCAACGGGTATATCGAACAACTCACCGGCATCAACTTCGACAGCCTGCTATTTAGCAGCAGCGGCATGATTGGCGTGATGACGCTGAACATCTTTCCGGTGGTCTATTTCGCGGTGTCGCGTTCGCTGCTGGCGAGCGGGCAACGCCTTGCCTGGGTAGCGCGCGTGCATGGCGCATCGGCGTGGCGCGGCTTCTGGCACATCACCTTGCCGCTTACCTTACCGGCGTTGGCGGGCGGCGTGCTGCTGGCGTTTACGCTGGCGATTGAGGAGTACGGCGTGCCTGCGGCGCTCGGTGCGCAGGCGAAGTTGACGCTGATGACCGTTGGCATTGAAACCAAACTCGCCGACTGGCCGATCGATCTGCCTGGCGCGGCGTCGCTGTCACTGATGCTGAGCCTGATGGCGCTCACGGCGTGGCTGCTGCAGCGCAAACTGACCGGCAGCAGCGATGTGACGGCGGTTGGTGGCAAACCGGTGAGTCAGGAACTGGCGCATGCGGGACGCTTACAAATCTTAATGCTGCTGCCGTTTGCTGTCACCGTGCTGCTGGCGGTGGTGCTGCCGCTCGGCGCGATGACCCTGAGCGGCTTACTGAATACGCTCTCCGGCGGATTGTATCTGAGTAATCTGACGCTACGCCACTTCGGCGCGCTGTTCAGCCAGCAAGGCGATGCGCTGGCGGCCTTCTCCACCAGCATTGGCCTGGCGCTCGGCGCGGCGCTGCTGACCGGCGCGCTGGGTTTTCTGATCGCCTGGCGCGTATCGGAAGGGAAAACCCGTTTGCTGGCGATGATGGATGGCCTGGCGCTGCTGCCTGCGGCGATGCCCGGCGTGGTAGTGGGTGTGGGATTAATTCTGCTGTGGAACCGCGGTTTCTGGCCGGTTTCGCCCTATAACACGATGTTTATTCTGCTGTTGTCGTACAGCTGTTTGCTGCTGCCGTGGCCGGTGCGCTATGTCAGTAGCGCGCTGCGCCAGCTGGCACCAACGCTGGAACCGGCGGCGCGCGTGCACGGCGCATCACGTTTGCAGGCGCTGCATCTGATTGTGCTGCCGCTGGTCGCGCCCAGCTTGCTGGCGGCGATGATGATGGTGTTTGCCGTAGCGTCGCGCGAGCTGGTGACATCGCTGCTGCTGGCTCCGGCAGGCACGCAAACCGTGGCGATCTTTATCTGGCGTCAGTTCGAACAGGGCTCGGTGGGACAAGGTATGGCGATGGCCACGCTGACGCTGCTCGCCAGTTTGAGTTTGATGTTAGCGGCCACCGTGCTGATGCGGCGTCAGGCCCGGTGATGATAATGACGGTCGCCATAAATGGCGACCCTACGACCAGGACTTCTCTTTATCTTAAAAAACAGAAGGTTAATTTTCATCAACTACACTCTCCTGAGAAATTTTGTCTCAGGAGAGAGAATGAATAACCTGCTTCAGGAAAAAATTGGCCAGAACATCCTGGTAAAACTGGCGATGCTGGTGATTATTCTGGCGGGCATTCGCGCCGCCTCGGACATTCTGGTGCCCTTCTTACTCGCCAGCTTTTTAGCTATTGTGCTCAATCCGCTGGTTACGATGCTAATGCGACGCGGCGTCAAACGTGGCCTGGCGATTACGCTGGTGATCACCGTGATTTTTATCGTCGTACTGTTACTCATTGCTGTACTCGCCAGCTCGGCCAGTGACTTCAGCGATACCTATCCGCAAATCCGCGCCATGCTGGAGCAGAAACTGGCGGTGGTGCAACATTTTGCCGCGCGTTTTCATATCAACATCTCTACCGAAGCGCTGGCTGCGCGCCTCGATCCCAACGTGGTGATGGACATGGCAACATCGGTGCTAAAACAGCTGTCCGGCGCGATGACCAACGTCCTGCTGCTGATCCTCACCGTGGTGTTTATGCTGTTTGAAGTGCGTCATCTGCCGTACAAGATGCGCAATGCGATGGTTAATCCACAAATCCGCATCGCCGGTCTGCACCGCGCGCTGAAAGGTGTGACGCACTATCTGGCACTGAAAACCCTGGTGAGTTTGATTACCGGCGTGGCCGTTTGGCTGTCGCTGCTGCTGCTCGGCGTGAAGTTCGCGCTGTTCTGGGGCGTGGTGGCGTTCATCCTTAATTTCATCCCCAACATTGGCCCGATCATCGCCGGTATTCCGCCATTTATTCAGGCGCTGGTGTTAAATGATATTTATGACGCCATGCTGGTGGCGGCGCTGTTCAGCGCGATTCATATGGTGTTCGGCAACATGCTGGAGCCAAGATTGATGGGGCGCGGGCTGGGACTCTCGACGCTGGTGGTGTTTCTATCATTGATTTTCTGGGGCTGGCTGCTGGGTCCGGTCGGCATGTTGCTGTCGGTGCCGCTCACCAGCGTGACCAAGATTTTGATGGAAACCACGCCAGGCGGCAGCCGGTTGGCGATTATGCTGGGTAATGGGCGGCCGGGCAAACGGGCGCGGTAATAACCAGGTCGCCGTAATGCTGGTTTTCGTAGGGTGCGCATTTAAGCGCACCAGGTCGCCATGAATAGAGACCCTACGCCGCTTATTGAAACACGCTGTTATCGGTAATCGCCTGCACATCGACTTTGTTTGGCAGGATATTCAACTCGCTGAACAAGTCCGACACCTTCTGCACCTTCGCCACATCATCTGGCGTCACGCCACGCACGCCGTGGGAAATACGCGCCGTAATCTGCTGCGCGTCCGCCGGTTGCAGGCGCGTTAACTGCGCATACACCTCGTTATACTGCTGCGGATGCGCCAGCGCCCATTCGCGCGCTTTGGCCAGACGATGGGTGAAATCCGCAATCGCCGCGCGCTTGGCGGGATCGTCGAGCGAGCTTTGCGTGGCGGTGACAAACGACAGCGCGGTTGTCAGCCCTTTGCCGTCACGCAGCAGACGCGCGCCATGCTTTTCCGCGATACCTAAATAGGGATCGAAGGTCGCCCATGCGGCAATCTGCCCGGAGTTAAACGCCGCGCTGGCGTCGGTTGGCAGCACAAAACGCACCGGCACCGTATCACGCGGCACTTTCGCTTCTTCCAGCGCCTCATACAGCAAGTGCTGCGAGATACTGCCGCGCGCCGACGAGACAACAACCTGCTTGCCAGCCAAATCTTTCACGCTGTGGATCGACGAATCGGCGGGGACGATCAGCCCGTTCGAACCGGCGTCACCGACGTTGGTGGCGATGATCTTCAGCGGCACGCCGCCCGACGCCGCCATCAGCACCGGCAAATCACCGGCGTACGAGGTGTCCACCGCGCCGGCGCGCTGCGCTTCAAACAGTGGCGCCGCGCCCTGGAAATTCGCCCAGCGATATTGATAAGGCGCGTCTTTCATCACATCTGCCGCTTCAATTAGCGAACGCAGATTGCGCGCCTGATCGCCCAGCACCAGCGTGACTTTACTCAAATCAGGCGCCGCCTGACTGCCAAACGCCGCGCACAGCAGCAGCGCAGAAATTACCGGTTTCAGCCATTTCATCGGGGAGATTCTCAGAGTGCGTTGCGGTTGAGCTGGCGGATGTAAGCATCCCAGTGCAGCTGATATTTGCGATTGCGAATGCTGTTATCAAACGCCTGCGCGGCTTTCTCGGAAACGGCGTCCGGCAGAATGATCAGATCTGCGCCGCCCGATTGTGCCGCCAACTGCGCCTGGCAGGCGCGTTCGAGGTAATAGAGGTTGTAGAAAGCTTCTTCAATGCTGCCGCCACTGGTCAGCAGGCCGTGATTGCGCAGGATCAGCGCGTTGAGATCGCCGAGATCGGCAACGATGCGCTGCTGCTCGTCGAGATCCAGCGCGATACCTTCGTAATCGTGATAGCCGAGGCGATTATGGAAACGCGTGCTGTGTTGCGAAATCATCAGCAAGCCGTTTCGCTGTGCCGAAACGCCAATGCCGGCCGCGGTGTGGGTGTGCAGCACCGCATGGGCATCTGGCCGCGCGCGGTGAATCGCACTGTGAATAACAAATCCGGCAAGGTTAATTCCCAGCCCGGTTGGGTCGTCGATAATATTGCCGTCGATGTCGATTTTTACCAGCGTTTCCGCCTGGATTTCATCGAAGGTTTGCCCGAAAGCGTTGATAAGAAAGTGCGGCTGATCGCCCGGTACGCGCAGGGAAAAGTGGGTGTAAATATGGTCGGTCCAGCGTAGCTTCGCCGCCAGATGATAAGCCTGCGCCAGCTTGGTACGCGCCTGCCATTCGCCTTCGCTGATGCGCTGCCGTAGTGATGTGACATCCAGGGTTTCCGTGCTCATTTCCGCTCCTCATTTCAGGTCAATGTGCTTACCTAACATCGTGGCATAGCGTTTTTGCCGCTGGGAAATGCCAATAACGGCAAAACATTGTCATTAAACGCAAAGTGAGATTGATCATTGACCTGTATCAGACCGGTTTAATCTTAAATCGCTACCCTACACAGCCCTGTGAAAATGGTATGCTGCTGACGCCGCAAGCGCAGCTTAAACCGACTGAGGATTGTCTGGTGCCACTGAAAAAACGACATCACGATTTTGATTGGGTCTTAATCGTTTGTGCCGGGTTGCTGCCGTTGGTGCTCGGCATCCTTTGTACGGCCATCGAAGCGCGCCACACCGTCAGCCAACAGCAGATCTCAACCGCCAATACCTTGATTACTCAGGCTGAAAAGATGAGTGACAACGCCTGGAATATGATCACTGAGATGCGCCAGTATCAGTACCAGCCTTGTGCCAAAATCGAAGATCAGCTGCAGCGCGCCGGTACGCTCAATCCCTATTTTCGATCCATTGGGATTTTGAAAGGCAATGACATTACTTGCTCGTCCGCCTTTGGTCTGCGACATGGCACCTTGACCGAGATGATGATGCAGCCGCCGCCGATAACCGGCAAAGCCTGGTGGAGCATTTCGGTGCGCGGCACCATTGGCGTGCCGAATCGTCCGGCGGTGGTGTTTATGCGTCAGCTTCCCGATACCAGCGGTTTTTGGGCGGTCATCGACGGCCAATATTTGATGGATTTCATGAACGCCATTGGCGGTTCACGCGGTTACCACATGAGCTTGCAATTTAGTGGCGGTGCGGTGATTGCCAGCGGACCGACTGACATGCAGCCAAAGCTGTATATGAAAAGTGAATCTTTTCAGGCCGACTCCAGCCGCTATCCCATCACCGTTAATGTAACCGTTCCGGCTTCTGAGCTGCTCAAAGCCTGGCGTCAGGCGCTGTTTATCTTCCTGCCGATGGCGGCGATTTTCTCGATTCTGCTGATGATCCTCACCGCCAACTGGCTGCGTCGCCGTATTTCCTGGCACGATGAAATTGCCCGCGCCATCCGCGCCCGCCAGTTCTCAGTGCATTATCAGCCGGTTTACAGCAATACCTTGCACGCCTGCGCCGGCGCTGAAGCCTTGCTGCGCTGGCAGCGGCCCAACGGCGACATGATTCGCCCGGATATCTTTATCAGCGCCGCTGAAGCCGAAGGCATGATTGTGCCGCTGACACAGCATTTGCTGGAGTTGATGGCGGAAGATATTCAGAGCTGGCAGGTCGAACCCGGTTTCCACATCGGGCTGAATCTGGCAGCGGAACATCTGCAACATGCTGATTTTGTAGCGGATATCGAGCAGTTCGCAGCGCGCATTAAAGATAAAAATATGATTATTACGCTGGAGCTGACCGAACGCAGCCTGATTGAAGATGGCGAAATGGTGGCGTGTAAGCTGCGTCATTTGCGTGCGCAGGGCATGAAGGTGGCGATCGATGATTTCGGCACCGGTCACTGTTCGCTGACCTATCTGCTCACCTTCCCGCTCGATTATTTGAAAATCGATCGCGGCTTTATCAATGCGATTGAAGGCCTCGACGTGGAAACGCCGGTGCTGGACGCGATTATTAATTTGTGCCACAAGCTGGAACTGGATGTGCTCGGCGAAGGCGTCGAGACCGCAACACAATTTGAGTACCTGCGGCAGCGTGGTGTGATATTTATTCAGGGCTACTATTATGCCCGTCCGCTGGATAATGACCGGCTGCGTGCCTGGCTCAGCGAGCAAGGGCACAAGCCACTTCTCGTTGAGGAACATCATGAGCCTGAACTGCATCATTCTTGATGATTACCAGAACGTCGCCCAGTCGCTTGCCGATTGGGCATCGCTCGCCCCACTTGTGCAAACCACTTCCCTGACTGAACATCTCGCCGACCAGGATGAACTGGTTAAGCAGATCGCCCACGCTGATATTTTGGTAGTAATGCGCGAACGCACGCCGCTCAGCGCCGAGCTGATTGGCCGCTTGCCTAATCTGAAAATGGTGGTCACCTCCGGCATGCGTAATGCTTCCATTGATTTGCATGCCTGCGCGGAACGCTATATCGCGGTATGTGGCACCGCCAGCAGCAGTGCGGCACCACTGGAACTGACGTGGGGATTGTTGCTGGGACTGGCGCGCCATATCGTGCCGGAGAATCAGGCGCTGCGCAGCAACGGCGCGTGGCAGCACACTTTAGGCATGAGCCTGCAGGGCAAAACGCTGGGATTACTCGGACTGGGTAAAATCGGCGGCGAGATGGCAAAAGTGGCGCAGGCGTTTGGGATACGCGTGTGTGCGTGGAGCCAGAATCTAACCGCCGAGCGCGCCGCCGAGTGTGGTGTAGAACGTTCGCCATCGCTGGCTGCGCTGCTCAGTAGCAGCGATGTGGTGTCAATTCATCTGGTATTGAGCGAGCGCTCACGCCATTTGCTTGATGCAGCGGCGCTGGCGCAGATGAAGCCCGGCGCGCTGCTGATTAATACTTCGCGCGCCGGCATTGTCGATCAACAGGCGATGATCGCCGCACTGCAGTCGGGTCAGTTAGCCGGTGCGGGATTGGATGTGTTTGAACAGGAGCCGCTGCCCGCCGATCATCCGCTGCGTCAGCTGCCGAACGTGCTGGCGACGCCGCATCTCGGCTATGTCGCCGACAGCAATTACCGCACCTACTTCACGCAGGCGGTGGAAGATATTCAGGGATGGTTGACGGGTGCGCCGCTGCGCTCGCTACTCTGAACGGCCTGCGCGCCGTTTTTCCGCAATACGCAGCGCCACTTCGAGGCTGTCTTCCGCCAGCGCGCCATTCGGCACATCGCGCTGGGCGTTAAGACGTTGATTAATGCGCTCCAGCGTCGGCGTTAACTGTCCCACTAATTGCTGATATTCATCAAGCTGCGTGATGGGTTGGTTACGTGCGATGCTGGTTTGTGTCAGCCGTTGCAGCTGACGCAAGCTCTCGGTCGCCTGGCGGGAGAGTAATCCGGCCTGACGCCAGCTTTTCAGGCGCTGCAGTAGTTCATCGGGTTGTTGCACCAATAATGCCAGCTGCGCATCTGCCCGCTCGCCACAGTTAATCCACGCCGTCGAGGTGCTGGAAACCGCAGCCGTACGCGGTGCCGCAGGCACAAGATTGATAAGATTGCTTTCTACACTGTCGCTCATCGACAGCCAGGGATTCTTAAAAGACTGGGCGTTTATCCTCGACATGAACACTCCACCAAAGCACGGCGGCAGAGTATTACCCAATGTTTTGGAGCTGGCAAGCAGAGGTTACCGCCTCGCTTAATGGTAAGTTTTTCTTATTTATTTGCGCAACTCTCAGCTATGGCAATAAAGCCGCGGCATACCAGAATAATTGATTATTTGATCGCCATTGGGGAGTTGATACATCTGATAAAAATCATTATTCGCTTCCCGCCCTGAAGTGAAAAGAACCTGTGCCGCGAGTGCGGCAGGCACCGTATCATTGGCCATAATCTGCACCTGATGCGTATTCACCAGCATAAAATCACCCTGCCGATGCCAGCTATAATCAGACACCCGATTCAACTGGTAATGGCGATCGCGAAGCGTAATGGTGCCGGTCAGGATTGAACTGCCGCTGCCATCAGCTTTAAAGCGATTTCGTACTGTGGCGTTAATCACGCCCGCCGGCATCGCTTCATTCTGGATACGATAGGGAAATTCACACCATTCCGGCACCGGTTCGGCTGGACGCACCAGTAGCACCAACGCCCACGGCAAGATAAATGCAACAACAATGGCCATAACGAGCAATGATTTACGCATCGGGTAACTCCTGAGCAGATACCATCCACGATAGACACTCATTGTTCTTTTGCGACATCGGCCTGGCGCAGATAAATGTGCTGGTAAACACGCGTGTGCGCGACCGGTTGATATACAGCAGTGACGGTATCGAACCATCCGCCAGACGCGGTTTTAAGTCGCGATAGCGGCGCAGGGCATCCTGGACGGCAAAGGAGTTCGGCATCAGACTTTCCGCGATAAACACCTGCGTTTTCGCTTCGTGCCCGTAAGATTTGTAGTTGGTGCCTTGATGGTCGCTCGGGGCTAACTCGTGGCGCGCGACCAGCGCTAGCACTACATTAAAAAGCAAAAATCCCGCCAGCAATCCGCGCAACAGCCAGGATTTTTTCTTTACTACCGCAGCCTGTACTAGCGGTTCAGGCTGGGCGTCAATAGGCGCCTCAACCTTTGCTACAATAGGCACACTGTCACTGTAGGGTTCAACATCTACCTGCTCCGCCAGCACGCAGCCAATCAGCGGAACCTGATGAATCAAGGCGCCCGGTGCGTAAGCAAGGAGTGCCAGACGGTTAATCTCGGCAATCGTCGTGGTGAGGCTATCGGCAAAGGGTATCTCAGAGCGTTCACGCTGAAACAGGACATGCAGCGCCTGATTGCGTACCAGTTTCCCCTGCGCATTTAACACACGACGTAACACCGCACTTTGCAGCGGCGTTAATGCTACGCGTTGTGCAGGAGAATTGAGGGGATAAAACACCTGTTGGTCGGCATCAAAACAGAGACTTTTGGCAAATAAAGCAAAGCGCGCCATATGAAACCTGATTTCCAAAAAAGCAACTTACGTAAGTATATGTAGTTTCACCACAAGACGCACGCTCACGGCAGCTTGTAACGTGATTACGCTCCGCTTTTTTGGCGCGTTTAAGCCACAGCATTAGCTAAAAAATAAGCAGTTAATGGTGAAAACATGACAAATATCACACTAAATCGGTATACTCTGTCGCGGTTGGCAATCATTACCCCCCTAATAATTGCCCGGCAGGCCAGGGAAAAAGCGTTATTTCCCGGCTATGCTTTAATTTTCTCAACGCCGCGGACTGTTGGCATTGTTTGAGTCCGCAGCGTTGAGGATTTTTCGAATTCCAATACAGGGTATCTGCATGAAACTACGTAGGAAGCGTGTAAAACCTATCGGGATTGATGATGTCACGATTATCGATGACTCCCGTTTACGTAAAGCCATTACCGCAGCTTCGCTGGGCAACGCGATGGAATGGTTTGATTTTGGTGTTTATGGCTTTGTGGCTTACGCGCTGGGTAAGGTGTTCTTCCCGGATGCTTCACCAAGTGTACAGATGATTGCTGCACTGGGTACGTTCTCGGTTCCGTTCCTGATTCGTCCACTCGGTGGTTTGTTCTTCGGTATGTTGGGCGATAAATATGGTCGCCAGAAAATCCTCTCTATTACTATCGTCATTATGTCGATCAGTACCTTCTGTATCGGCTTGATACCGTCCTATGCCTCAATTGGTATTTGGGCACCGATTCTGCTGCTGTTGGCAAAAATGGCGCAGGGCTTCTCGGTCGGCGGTGAATATACCGGTGCATCGATCTTCGTTGCCGAGTACTCGCCTGACCGCAAGCGCGGCTTTATGGGCAGCTGGCTTGATTTCGGCTCCATCGCCGGTTTTGTGCTCGGTGCGGGCGTCGTGGTGCTGATCTCCACCATTATCGGTGAAGAGAAATTCCTCGAGTGGGGCTGGCGTATTCCGTTCTTTATTGCGCTGCCGCTCGGCATTATCGGTTTGTATCTGCGTCATGCCCTGGAAGAAACGCCGGCGTTCCAGCAGCACGTTGACAAGCTGGAACAAGGCGACCGTGAAGGTCTGCGCGACGGCCCGAAAGTGTCGTTTAAAGAGATCGCGACCAAACACTGGAAAAGCCTGTTGGCCTGTATCGGTCTGGTGATTGCCACCAACGTGACCTACTACATGCTGCTGACCTACATGCCGAGTTACCTGTCACATAACCTGCACTACTCGGAAGATCACGGCGTGTTGATCATCATCGCTATCATGATGGGTATGTTGTTTGTGCAGCCAGTAATGGGCATGCTGAGTGACCGCTTTGGCCGTCGTCCGTTTGTCATCATCGGCAGTATCGCCCTGTTTGCCTTCGCGATTCCGGCCTTTATGCTGATTAACAGTGGCGTGCTGGGTCTGATTTTTGCCGGTCTGTTGCTGATGGCTGTGATCTTAAACGCCTTTACCGGTGTAATGGCATCCTCGCTACCTGCGATGTTCCCAACCCACATTCGCTACAGCGCATTGGCAAGTGCCTTCAATATTTCGGTACTGATTGCCGGTCTAACGCCGACATTCGCTGCTTATTTAGTGGAAGCCACCAACAATCTGTATATGCCGGCTTACTACCTGATGGTTGTCGCGGTGATTGGTTTGATTACCGGTATCTTCATGAAAGAGACCGCCAACAAGCCGCTGCGCGGTGCCACGCCAGCCGCGTCGGACATGGATGAAGCACGTGAGATCCTGCAGGAGCATCACGACAACATCGAGCAGAAAATCGAAGATATTGATGACGAGATCGCCAAGCTTGAGGCGAAACGTAAAAACCTGGTGCAGCAGCATCCGGACATCAACGAGTAATCTTCCCTACTCCCGCCGCCCGGCGGGAGTTTTCGTTTCCGCACACAATCCTTCATGCGCAGCCGCGAAAAGGGGTAAACTATTGCCACTTTTTTAACCTGCATAAGTTGTAGAGCATGTCTGAATTTAATCTGATCCAGCGCCCAAGAAGGCTGCGCAAAAGCGCGTCAATGCGCGAAATGTTCCAGGAATCTCACCTCAGCATCAACGATTTGGCACTGCCGATTTTCGTTGAAGAAGGCGTGGACGATTATGTGCCCATTAACGCCATGCCGGGCGTGGTGCGTATCCCCGAGAAACGTTTAGCTTATGAGATTGAACGTATTGCCAAAGCGGGCATTCGTTCAGTGATGACCTTCGGTATTTCCCACCACACCGACGCCACCGGCAGCGATGCCTGGAATGAGAACGGTTTAGTGGCGCGTATGTCACGTATCTGCAAAGACACCGTGCCAGAAATGATCGTGATGTCTGATACCTGCTTCTGCGAATACACCAGCCACGGTCATTGCGGCGTGCTGTGCGATCACGGCGTCGATAACGACCAAACGCTGATTAACCTCGGCAAGCAAGCCGTGGTTGCGGCACAAGCCGGCGCAGACTTTATCGCTCCTTCTGCCGCGATGGATGGCCAGGTGAAAGCCATTCGCCAGGCGCTCGACGCCGCTGGCTTCACCGATACCGCCATCATGTCTTATTCGACGAAGTTCGCGTCCTCCTTCTACGGCCCGTTCCGTGAAGCCGCAGGCACCGCGCTGAAAGGCGATCGTAAGACTTACCAGATGAATCCGATGAACCGCCGTGAAGCGCTGCGCGAGTCGCTGCTTGATGAAGCGGAAGGTGCAGATTCTCTGATGGTAAAACCGGCTGGCGCTTACCTCGATATCCTGCGCGATATCCGCGAACGCACCACGCTGCCGCTCGCTGCGTACCAGGTGAGCGGTGAGTACGCGATGATCAAATTCGCCGCGCAGGCGGGTGCCATCGACGAACGTAATGTGGTTCTGGAGAGCCTTGGCGCGATTAAACGTGCCGGCGCGGATCTCATTTTCAGCTATTTTGCCCTTGATCTCGCTGAGCAAAAAGTGCTCTGATTATCGTTACGCCTGGCATCGGACATCGCATACCGTTGCCCGGCGCTTTCAGCCTTTGTGGCTTAAACACCAGTGTTTCTGTAATTCCATAATTAATAAGAGTAACGCGATGAAAGCACCTGCACTGCCTGCGGACGAGTCATATCGTCTGGCCCAGTTACGTGCGCTCAACATTCTGCACACGCCTGCCGAAGAGCGTTTCGACCGTTTAACCCGCCTTGCCCGTCGTTTGTTTGGTGTACCCGTTGCGCTGGTCAGCCTGCTGGAAGAGGACCATCAGTGGTTCAAATCCACTGCGGGTTCAAGCGATACCACCGCACCGCGCAATACCTCTTTCTGTGGCCACGCCGTGCTGCAGGATGATGTGATGGTGGTGGAAAACGCGCTTGATGACGAACGCTTCTTCGATAATCCACTGGTTAAAAATGCCGAAAATCCGGTGCGTTTCTATGCCGGTTGCCCATTGCGCACGCCGGCTGGTGCGAAAGTCGGCACCTTGTGCATTATCGATCATCATGCGCGCCAGTTCGATGCGGACGATATCCACACCTTGCGTGATTTAGCCGCAATGGCGGAAGCGGAGCTGGTGGCGTTCCAAACCGCAACGTCCGATGAACTGACGCAAATCACCAACCGCCGTGGCTTTATGACGCTCGGCCAGCTGGCGCTGAATGAGTGCCAGCTGAAGCAGTTACCGGCCAGCCTGACTTTCCTCGATCTCGATCGCTTTAAAGCCATCAACGATACGCTCGGTCATCGCGAAGGCGACCGCGCATTAATGGACTTTGCCAACGCCATGAAGGTGAGTTTTCGCCATGCGGATATCTTTGCCCGTTTGGGCGGCGACGAATTTGTGGTGCTGTTTAATGGCTTGCAGCAAGCCGATGCCGAAGGTGTGTTGGCGCGCTTTGATGGTTTCCTGCAACAGCAAACCCAGAACCTGGAGCGCCGCTACGCTCTGCACTTCTCATCGGGCATTGTTGAGTTCGATCCCGATCATCCGCAGTCGCTGGAACAGCTGCTGGAAGGTAGCGACGAACGGATGTACGCCGCTAAGAACGGGAAAAAGAAGCTGAGTTGATGTTGGTCGCCATAAATGGCGACCCTACGGTTAATTGTCAGCCAAAGCGTCAATCAATGTCTGATTAAACTTCTGCGGTTCTTCCATCTGCGGCGCGTGCCCCATGCCCGGGAATTCGATTAAGCGTGCGCCGGGAATCAGCTGCGCCACCTGCTTACCCAATACATTGTAATGCCCGAGTTTTGCTTTCACTTCCGGCGGCGCGATATCACTGCCAATCGCCGTGGTATCTGCGGTGCCAATCATCAACGTGGTCGGCACGCGTAGATCTTTAAACTCGTAATACACCGGCTGAGTGAAAATCATGTCGTAGATTAGCGCCGAGTTCCACGCCACTTTCTTGTGACCTGGCCCGCTGTTTAGCCCGGCCAGCATATCGACCCATTTGTCATACTCCGGCTTCCACTGGCCGCTGTAATATGTCTGCTGTTCATATTTCTTGATGCCCGCCGCATCCAGCTTGAGTTCACGCTGATACCACTGATCCACCGAGCGCCACGGCGCGCCTTTGGCTTTCCAGTCTTCTAAGCCGATGGGATTGACCAGCACCAGCTTCTGCGTTTGTCTGGGATACATCAGCGCATAACGCGTCGCCAGCATGCCGCCGGTCGAGTGCCCAACCATAATGGCGTTGTCGATACCCAGTTGCTGCAACAGTTGATGGGTGTTCTGTGCCAGTTGCTGGAAGGTGTATTGATAGTTAGCTGGTTTAGTTGAGCTGCAGAAGCCAATCTGATCTGGCGCGATGACGCGATACCCTTTCTGGCTCAGCGCTTTGATGGTGTCATCCCAGGTTGCGCCACAGAAGTTCTTGCCGTGCATCAACACCACGGTTTCACCGTTGGCCTGCTGCGTAGGTTTGACATCCATATAACCCATACTCAGCGCTTGCTGCTGCGAGGAGAGGTTAAAGTGCTGCAGCGGATAGGGATAGCTAAAGCCTTCGAGCTGTTCACCATACACATTGGCGGCGAGCGCCGGAGCAACAGCGCCTAATGCCACTGATGCCAGAATCACGGCAAGTGACTGTTTTGGCTTGAAACGAAAACCCATTAGGTGATTCCTCAACAGTGAAAACCTTCAGTGTGGCACGTTAATCCGCGTTAAGTATTGATGAGGTGTGCCGCCAGAAAGCACACCTTTTACTATTAAGCGCCGCGAAGCGATGAAAAATTTGAGTTAATAATAACGCCCGTTATTACGATAAATACTCAACACCATCACAACAAGAAAACCTGTAAATTCACGAAAAACAAGACCGGCCTTGATGACAAATAACAAAACAACCAAACAATCAGAAAACTTTACATTAATTGCAGATTGGAAAGATTAATTAAATTACACTCTGCCATTGTTAATGGAGGACTACGATGACACAGCAAAAATATAATGAAGGGGTAATTGATTCGGTAACCGAATGGATTATGGCTAATCTGGATCAACGTTTAACTATTGATGATATTGCACTGAAGTCTGGCTATTCAAAATGGTATCTGCAGAAACTGTTCGCCCGTTATCATAATGAAACGCTGGCACGCTTCATTCGCAAAAAGAAACTTATTCACTGTATCAATGACTTAAAAGATAGCAACGCGCCGATAATCAGCCTGGCTGTGAAATACCATTTCGAAAGTCAGCAATCCTTTACCCGCTCGTTTAAGCATGTGCTGGGTTGCACGCCGCTCTTTTGCCGCAAGCGCCAGCTCGACGATGACGCTCAACAAGCGATGCGCGAAAGCAACGATCCCTGCATGCTCTGTCGTCAGGCGGGATTTGATGCCACCGAACGTAATAAAGATATTGTTACTCCTGCGGTACGCAGCGATAAATTTATGCCACGACTCCACTGCGTAATGCGCTAATAAAGCACGACTGTTTTATTAACGCCTTTCGCACTCTTTCTAACGCCAATAGACTTATTTATGTCAACCTTACGACTTGCATCATGAATAAAACGGATGGCGCACCATCCGTTTTTCCATTTAATAGCTCGATTTATTCAGCGCGTTTATGCTCTTTTTAAAATGCGCGAGCCGATTATCCAGCGCATCGGTATACAGCATGGTATCCACGCCGACGGCAACGAAATTAGCTCCCCAAGTGATGGCGCGTTCCGCCATCTCCAGATTAACCGCCAGAAAACCGGCCGCTTTTCCTGCGCTGCGAATACGTTTAATACTGTGCTCAATGACCTTTTGCACTTCAGGATGCGCCGCATTATCGGGATAACCTAATGAGGCGGACAAATCTGCCGGACCAATAAATACTCCGTCAACGCCCTCCACTTCCAGCAACGCATCGAGATTATCAATCGCCGTTTTGCTCTCGGCCTGAATCAGCAGGCATAACTCTTCATTGGCGCGCGCCATATAATTTTCCACGCGCCCCCAACGGGCCGCCCGCGCCACGCCTGCGCCAACGCCGCGCGTGCCCAAAGGCGGATAGCGCGTCGCCTTCACCAGCGCCTGCGCCTGTTCGGCGGTATCGATCATCGGCACCAGCAAGGTGCGCGCACCGATATCCAGCACCTGCTTAATCAGCGCCGTCTGGAATTCGATTGGACGAATCACCGGCTGGCTGCGGTACGGCGCAACCGCCTGCAACTGATGATAGAGATCCTGCACGGTATTCGGTGCGTGTTCGCCATCAATCAATAACCAGTCGTAGCCGCTGGTGGCAGCAATTTCGGCCAGATACGACGATGTGCTGCTCAGCCACAAACCAATCTGCGTTTCGCCTTTGGCTAATCCGGCTTTAAAGGGATTCTTTAACGGATCCTGCATAGCTTCTCCTTAATCAATGACTTGGCTGCTGAGAGTGTGGCAACTGACGCTCCACTTTCAGGCTGAGGATAATCAGTGAACCGATGGCGGCAATCAGCGCCAGCGCCAGCAATCCAGCGGCGCTGCTGTTAAATTGCATCTCGGCATTTACGCGAATCAGCGGTGCGAGGAAACCATCTACCGCGCCAAACAAATTGACGAAGCCGATACCTGCGGCCAGCGCGGTACCTGAAAGCAGCTGCGTCGGCATGGTCCAGAACACCGGCTGCACGGCAATAAAACCCACCGCCGCGACGCTGAGCGCGATGATGGCTAACAGCGGCGAAACCAATCCGGACAAACCAATCCCGACGGCAGCCGCCAGCAAGGTGAACGCCGCCACCCGGCGACGCTCGCCGCTGCGGTCGGAATAACGCGGAATCAGCCAGGTGCCAAACAGCGCGGCCACCCACGGAATCGCAGCTACCAGCGAAGCGAGGAAACCGACTTTGGTGCCCAACAACGCTGCGACCTGAGAAGGCAGGAAGAAAATCAGGCCATAAACCGCAATCTGGATGGTCATATAGATGATGGCGAGCTGCCAGACGCGACCATTGCGCAGCGCATCACGCAGATGTGAAGTCGGTTTTTGCTGCTCTTCGCTCTCCAGCTGACGTTGCAGCGCCTGCTTCTCCTCGGCGCTGAGAAAACGCGCTTGTGCCGGCGTGTCGTCGATATAGCTGAAGGTGAAAACACCGGCCGCCACCGCCAGCAACCCTTCAATGATAAACATCCAGAACCAGCCGGGATGGCCCAGCACGCCGTGCATTTCCAGCAGTGCACCAGAAAGCGGTGAACCCAGCGTCAACGCCAGCGGCGCGCCCATATAAAACAGCCCCATCACGCTGGCGCGCTGCTGTTGCGGGAACCACAGCGAGGTCAGATAAATCATGCCGGGGAAGAAACCCGCCTCAGCGGCGCCAAGCAGGGTTCGCACCAGCAGGAATTTGGCTTCGGTATCAGCAAATGCCATCGCCGCCGACAGAAATCCCCACAGCAGCGTGGTGCCACCAATCCAGCTGCGCGCGCCAAAGCGTCGCATCAGCAAATTGGCCGGTACGCCGAGCAGCGCGTACACCACAAAGAAGATTCCAGCACCTAACGCGTAAGCTTCGTTACTCAAGCCGGTATCGAGTTGATACGCCTCTTTGGCGAAACCAATGTTGGCGCGGTCGAGAAACGCCAGCACGTAGAGCATCAACATGAAAGGAATAAGACGCGCGCGGTTCTTTTTAACCGCGCTTAACACCAGATTATCCATGGTAAACCCTCACGCAGGGCTGCGACGCGTCGCCGCAGCCGCTGCGATTAGTGTTGATAAGGACGCTTCAGTCCATCGCGATTCAGTTCCACGCCGAAGCCCGGTTTATCCAGCACCGATTGGTGCATGCGACCGTTAACCGGCACCGGTTCGTTGATCAGCAGCGGATCAAACTGCGGGCGCAGCGTGCTGCAATCCGGGCTGGTCATCAGGAATTCACTGAATGGACTGTTGGTGAAGGTGATCACCGCGTGATGCGAGTAAACCGAGGAGCCGTGCGGCACCACCAGCTGGCCGCGAGATTTCGCCAGCGCCGCCACTTCGACCAGCGTGGTCAGGCCGCCGCACCAACCGACGTCGGGCTGCAAAATATCGATGCCGGTTTCAGCCAGCGTGCGGAACGATTGCAGCGTGCCGTGATGTTCGCCGCTGGTGATCAACATGCCTTGCGGCGCTTGCTGTTTCAGCTGTGCGTAACCTTCGAACTGTTGCGGCGGCAAACACTCCTCCAGCCACTTAACGTTATAAGGCGCGCAGGCGTGGGCCAGTTTGGTGGCGAAATTGACGTCCTGACTCATCCAGCAATCGAGCATCAGCCAGAAATCCGGGCCGCAGGTTTCGCGATAGTGAGCGATGCGTGCCACCTCTTTACGAATGCCTTCATCGCCATCGTGCGGTCCCCACTGCACCGCCATTTTGCCGCCGATAAAGCCCATCTGCTGCGCCAGATCCGGACGCGCGCCGGTGGCGTAAAACTGCAGTTCATCGCGCACCGCGCCGCCCAGCAGTTTGTACACCGGCAGATCGGTGACCTTGCCGAACAGATCCCACAGCGCCAAATCGACGCACGAAATGGTGTTCATCACCAGGCCGCCCGATCCGGCGTAATACATGGTGGCGTTCATCATCTGGTCGTGAATCAGTTTGATATCGCTAACGCAGCGCCCTTCGAGGAAACGATTCAGATGCTTTTCCACGATGAAGCAGCCCATTTCGCCGCCGGTGGTAATGGCGAAACCGGTTTGACCGTTATCGGCTTCGACTTCGACTATCAGCGTGCCTAACACGTTAATGCCGAAGGATTGACGCGACTGCTCATACTGTTTGTATTTGCTCATTGGCGTGGCGACGTGGTCGTCAATCCAGTGATTGGCACCTTGATCGTGATAATCGCCGCCAGCTGCCGCTTTATCAGCGGTAGCGCCACCGGCAAAGTAGGCGCGGACAGTTTTAATTTTAGGTAGGGACATGCTCTTCTCCTGGTTACGAGGCGTGTTTTTGCGCCGGGCTACGCCAGCCCAGCAGACGGGAAATATCGCGGGCGCAGGCAATCGCCTGGCCAGCAAGGTAATCGCGTTTGTCGTCGTCAATGTCGAGTCGGGTGCCCACCAGCGAAATGGCGGCGACGAGCTGCTGGCGGGCATTGAAAATCGGCGCGGCGACGCAGCGCACGTCGGGATAATCTTCACCGTTATCAAAGCTCCAGCCCTGACGACGAATGCGTGCCAGTTCGGTGCGCAGCGCGTCGGCGTTCCGCAGCGACGTTGGCGTCACCGCCACAAAGCGCATGTCGCTGATGATGCGTTCTTGCTCTTCGGGTTGCTGCCAGGCCAGCAGACACTTGCCAATGCCCGAGCGATAGAGCGACAGGCTTTTACCTTCATGCGAGCGCACGCTGATGGTGGCGGCAGATTCGAGTTTGAGGATGTAACAGGCGTGACCACCATCGAGGATGCCGAGGTGGCACAGCAGATTGGTCTGCTGCATTAAACGTGTCAGAGGTGGACGCGCGATATCGCGGATATCCATGCGCTGCAGTGCGTGACCGGCAAACTCCACCAACCGCGTCCACAGACAATAGTTGTTGTTGCGATCGATGGTGATCAGACGCTGTTTTTTCAGTTCAGCGAACAGCAGATAGGCACTGCTTTTGGGCAGCGCCAGCGTTTCAATGATCTCGGCGGCGCTGCACGGTCCGTGCTGGGCAATAAAGTCGAGAATCGCAATGGCGCGCGTCAGTGCGGGGACAGGCGTAATTTCCAACATGCTGGACTCCAGTCTGATGATCTGGAGCGCAGTGTTGTGGTTTTACTCCCTGATAAGTGTGCGCCGCTTCAAATTACGCGGCGCTGAGCGCGTTTGGCGGCAGCGCGTGTGCGGGAATGTGAATCGCGCCGCGCTGCGAGTACAGCCGACTGTACTCGCAGCGCAGGAGCAGGAAATCTAAGAGAAAATGTACTTGATCGCTGCAATGACCATCGTGGTGGTCATCACCATGAGCAAACGCTTAATCCAGCGCATATCGGTTTTCAGCGTGGCAACATCCGCTTTGAGTTGTTTCACGTCAGCTTTTAGTTCCTCAATATCCTTAATCGCGCCAGTTAACCGAACATCCAGATCTTTAATCGCGCCAGTAAGCCGAACATCAAGCTCCCTAATTGCAGCACTAAGCCGGTCATCCTGCTCTTTAATCGCACCAGTAAGCCGTAGATCAAGCTCTTTGATCGTGCCATTAAGTCGCTCATCCTGCTCTTTAATCGCGCCGGTAAGTCGAACATCCAGTTCTTTAATGCTCCCTGTAATTCCTTCTCCGGCCTTCATTAAATCAGCACGAGATAACGCATTATCCTGCTGCATCTCGGCAAAGATCTCGACCATGGCTTCGGCCTGTTGATCGCTGACGCCGGCCAGCTGCAATGCTTTAAAGGCTTTGTGTGTGTTCATCATCGCGAGTGTCATCCGTGAAGCTCATGAGTTGATGTGGGGCGTATGCCAACATCATGCTCAGCGAGCGATTATTGCACCATGTGACTGTTTGTATTTTGCGCGACGCTGCGAAAAATATCAATTAGTACAACAAGTAACGTGCATGCGGATGCGAGACATCTCGCAAAATTAGCGTCAGGATCTGCCGCGAAAAGTTTTGCGATATTGCAGCGGAGAAGTGTTGAGTTGCTTCTTAAAATGACGGCGCAGCATCAGCGGCGAGGAGAAGCCGGCTTTCTCAGCAATCAGTTCTACCGGTTGATCGGTCTTCTCGAGAAAACGCTGTGCCAGTGCCAGCCGCTGATTGACTAACCACTCGCTGAAGCAGCCGCCGGTGGTTTGGGTGAAGCGTCGGGTAAAACTGCGGCGGCTCATCAAGGCTTTATCCGCCAGTTGCTCGAGTGTGAGCGCCTGCTGCAGATTTTCTGTCGCCCAGCTCAGCGCCGACATAAAGCGATCGTTGCCCGCCGAATGATAAACCGGCTGTTCAATATATTGCGCCTGCCCGCCCTGCCGATGCGGCGGCACCACCAGCATACGCGCCACGCTATTCGCCACATCGACACCACACTGCTCGCGCACCAGATGCAGGCAGCAATCAATGCTCGCCGCCGTCCCTGCCGAGGTGACGATCTGCCCTTCGTCGATATACAGCACGTCGCGGTCAATCGCCACATCCGGATAGAGGCGTTCGAAATCCGCCATCCAGCGCCAGTGCGTGGTGGCGCGGCGCTGGCTTAATAATCCGGCGGCACCCAACACGAAGGCGCCAAGGCACAATCCCACCACCTGCGCGCCGCTCTGCGCCGCCTGCTGCAAGGCCTGCAGTAACTCTGCCGGCGGCTGCACGCCAGGATCGCTCCAGCTTGGCACCACCACCATATCGACATCGACCAGTTGCTCCAAGCCGTGCTCGGCAAGAATGGAAAAGCCGCTGTTGGTTTTTAACGGTCCGGGATGCGTCGCGCAGATCATCAGCTGATAGCACAACGCGCCGTCGTCCCGAGCGGCTTTTTCAAACACCGCGCAGGGCACAGAAAGGTGGAAGGGAATGATGTCATCGAACACCACGATACCCACTTTGATGGGCGCTGCCGTGCCTGGCATTTTTGGCGCAAATTGAACGTTATTTGTCATCCGTTGTACTCCTTCACTGACGGCGAAATCGCCATACTGCACCACATCGGAGGCCGCGCTGGCCTCTTCTATCCGCTAAACCATCAAAGGATTATTACTCATGAAAAACATTTTCGCTTCAGGAACCTTAGCGCTGGCCATGGCGATTTCTGGCAATGCGTTCGCCGCCGAGACCAAGTCAGAAAAAGCACCAACCATCCGTACTATGAGCGGCACCACCGCCACCACTGCACTTATCGCAAAGCAGACTGCGGTGATTGTCATCGATATCCAGAACGAATATTTCCCTGGCGGCAAGATGCCGATTCCCGATGGCATGCAGGCGCTGAACAACAGCAAACGTATTGTTGAGTTCGCGCATAAAAACAACATGCCGGTATTCTTTGTGCAACATCTGGGTGAAGCCAATGGCCCGCTGTTTGCCAAAGGCAGCCGTTTTGCCGAGTTCCACAAAGATTTGCAGCCTGCTAAAGGTGACCGCGTGATCAGCAAAGCCACGCCAAGTTCGTTTGTCGGCACAGACCTGCAGAAACAGCTGGATTCGCTGGGCATCAAACAGATGATTGTCACCGGCCTGATGACCCACATGTGCGTGTCATCCACCGCACGTGACGCCGTGCCGCTGGGTTATTCGGTGATCATTCCGGAAGATGCCACCGCCACGCGTGACCTTGCAACCTGGGATAACAACGTGGTCGATCACAAAGTGCTGCAGCAAGCCGCGCTGGCGGGTGTAGCCGATGTGTTCGCGGAAATCAAAACCACCGATCAGGTACTTGCGCTGCCAGTGCAATAATCACTGAACCGGCTGGCCCGGTAGCAATTTCTCAGACATCAAACGGCGGCAGGAGAGACTTTCCTGCCGCGCTTGCTGCTGCTGTTGCGGTGACAAATCCTGCCAAACCGTTTGCAGATGCTCCGCCAGACCTTGCTGGAAATGCACCTTCTGCAACGCGTAATCGGAATTACTGCCTTCAATAATCTGCTGCATATCTTGCGGAGCATTGCCGCGTCCATCGTGAGTGAGCGTACAGAACATGGCGATGTAATAGCCTTTGTCCTCATCGCTGTAGTGCGGCATCAGCCACCAAACCGCGGCACTGATGACGATCAGCAACGGCACAAGGAATTTGAGTTTTAACATCAATGGGTTCATCCGCTGGAAAAAGGAAACGCGCGATAGTAGCAGCATTGGGCCGGTTGCACATATTTTGCCGGTCGCGTCCACAACGTTACCGATTAACTGTGATCAACTTCTGAGCAATTCATTTTACCCGCCAAAACAAGACAGGTCTTAAACGGCACTACTAACGGGTCACTATAAGTTGCCGAACTTTTAGCGATTTAGACAAGAGACTATGAAACCGACTCAGTTGGTGCTGGCTATCGGAGCACTCTGTAGCCATCAAACCTTGCATGCTCAAGAGACTCGAGCCGCTTCTTCAGATCATTCTCCGTCAACAGCAAGCCTTATTCACCACCCTAACGACAACGCGTTTACTCATCATCTACCCGAACATCTGAATGACGATTCGATAATTCATAGCGCCAGACATACTGCCGCTGACAGCATAAAAATGGTCGGGAAATTTTTCGCCCGCAACAGTTGGTATGATGATTTTAATCCGGCGGCAAATCGTCCGCCTTTGCAAGGTAAGCTGGTGGGGAACAGACCGCATCTGTTTTGGTTTTACCGGCTGCAGAGTTCACTGATTGCTCCTCTTCCACCCGATCCCGAACTGATCGATCCCGAACTCGACGGCAATCCACCGCCGCCCGTTTTGCCGCGACCAAGACCACAAATCCCGGCGTATGCCGCCCTGCCTGCCGCGCTGTTTGGCATGGACGAAAATCTGCAAGCGGGTTTTATCGATGATGCGCAACTGGCTGGGAAAGAGGGTCGTCCTAATCTGTTCATTTCAGGCTTTCACCTTCAGGAGCGCTATCACAGCGAGGCGAATCACAATCAAAGTGAAAACCGCTACGACGGCTGGCTGGTCGGCCTACGTGGCTTGCTGACGGAAGATGAACAGCGGCAACTGGCGCTGAGTGTGGCAATTAACCAAGGCCGGTTTACGTTTGAACCCACTTCACCCAATGGCAGTTGCCAGGGTCAGTTCGATACACAAGGGATTCATGCTCTGCTGAGCTGGCAACAGCCGCGCGGCTTACAGCTGGCGCTGCCGCTGGGTATTAGCCAATATCGCGGCGATATAAACAGTGATGAGCAGGAGAATGTGGCGCAGGTAAAAGCCCGCAGCGCGAACCTGGGCATTGAGGTTGGCTGGCGCTGGCAGCACAGTGCGCATGCATTCACGCCTGTGTTGGCAGCAACTGCGCATTGGGCTCGCATCAAAGATATTCATGATAACGACAATCTACGTATTCGTTATTCCCAGCAAAGGCAGCTGCAATCGTCCGGTGGTTTGAAATATGAATTCAGTCCAACAGATAACCTGAAATTAGGCGCTGAAACCCGCTATGTGCAGTACAGCGGCCATGCGGGCCATGTTGCGGTGAATAAAGATAATCTGCGCACCGGACGCGGTGGCGAACATCTGCAATTAAGCGGCTACGTTGCATGGCAACTGACAGACAATGTTCAGCTTAATAGTCAGATTAAACGGCAACATCGCCTTGGTCAGGAAGGGGCCAGCAACTGGCAAACTCAGCTGGGCGTACAGATTGCCTTTTAGAGCGCCTGCGCGCACGCCCATGCCGAGCTCCACGCCCACTGGAAGTTATAGCCGCCCAACCAGCCGGTAACGTCCACCACTTCGCCGATAAAGAAAAGTCCCGGCACATCGCGCGCTTCCATGGTTTTCGACGACAGCTGGGTGGTATCGACGCCGCCCAGCGTCACTTCGGCGGTGCGATAACCTTCGGTGCCGTTCGGCTGCACGCGCCATTGATGCAGCGTGCTGACCAGTTCGCCCTGCTGCTTGCTGTTCAGCTGCTTTAGCGTGACGTCGGGAATCTGCTTCAGCTCCTGCAGCACTTCCACCAACCGTTTTGGCAGAATTTTCGCCAGGCTGTTTTTCAGGCTGAGATTGGGATGCGCTTCGCGCTGCACATGAATGAAATCATCCAGCGAGGTGGCGGGTGATAAATCAATGGTGACGAATTCGCCTGGCTGCCAATAACTGGAGATTTGCAGTACGGCGGGACCCGATAAGCCGCGATGGGTAAACAGCATCGCTTCTTTAAATAAGGTGCCATCCTGCGCGGTGATGGTAGTAGGCAGCGCCACGCCCGACAGCGTGTTGAGCTGTTCCAGCAGCGGTTTATGCAGGGTGAACGGCACCAATGCCGCACGCGTCGGGAACACTTTCAGGCCGAACTGCTCCGCCACTTTGTAGCCAAACGGCGTGGCGCCGAGGCCTGGCATCGAGAGCCCGCCGCTGGCGATCACCAGTTTTTCTGCCTGCACCGATGTGCCGTTCAGCTGCAAGGTATAACCGTTATCGTCGCGCTCAACGCTCAGCACTTCACTGCGCAGGCGCAGCGTCACCTGCCCGGCATCACACTCTTTCAACAGCAGATCGACAATCTGCTGTGCGGAGTCATCGCAGAATAATTGCCCGAGCGTTTTCTCGTGATACGCAATGCCGTGGCGATTGACCAGATCGATGAAATCCCATTGGTTGTAGCGCGCCAGCGCCGATTTGCAGAAATGCGGATTATGCGACAGATACGCCGCCGGTTCGGTGTGCATGTTGGTGAAGTTGCAGCGACCGCCGCCCGACATCAAAATCTTGCGACCGGCTTTTTTGCCGTTATCCAGCAGCAATACGCGGCGACCCAATTGTCCCGCCTGCGCCGCACAGAACATGCCGGCTGCGCCTGCACCAATAATGATAACGTCAAACTTTTCCACTGCTTTTATCCGCCTTGCCCGAAAGGCGCTGATTGTAGGGATTTGCGGCTTTTAGCGCCAGCTTCAAAAAAATGCCGTAAATGTGTCATAATGTAACCTACTAATTTTAAGCTGTTTTCAGCTAAATCTATACGCTGCATTACAATTTTAAGACAATAAAGAGCTATATTTTTCTTTCATATCGCGCACGTTGTCGCAGATAATGCGCCGCGTTCATGTCCTCCCAAAATGGCGTAACGTTTATGCTACATCTGTTTGCTGGTCTCGACCTCAGTACCAGCCTGTTACTGATTCTTGCTCTGCTGTTTGTATTGTTTTACGAAGCAATCAACGGTTTTCACGACACTGCTAACGCGGTCGCGACTGTCATTTATACCCGTGCGATGCGGGCGCAACTGGCGGTTGTCATGGCGGGTGTTTTCAACTTCTTAGGTGTTTTGCTTGGTGGATTGAGCGTGGCGTATGCCATCGTTCACATGCTTCCGACCGATTTACTGTTGAATGTCGGTTCGGCCCACGGACTCGCCATGGTCTTCTCCATGCTGCTGGCCGCGATTATCTGGAACCTTGGCACCTGGTATTTGGGTTTGCCGGCGTCCAGTTCTCACACATTGATTGGCGCCATCATCGGTATTGGTCTCACCAACGCCCTGATGACCGGCACCTCGGTGGTTGACGCGCTCAACCTGCCGAAAGTCATCAATATCTTCATGTCCCTGATTCTTTCGCCGATTGTAGGTCTGGTGATTGCAGGCGGTCTGATCTTTATCCTGCGTCGCTACTGGAGCGGAACCACCAAGCGTTCACGCATCCACATGACGCCTGCTGACCGTGAAAAGATTGATGGCAAGAAAAAGCCCCCGTTCTGGACGCGCATTGCCCTGATCGTTTCCGCGATTGGCGTGAGCTACTCACACGGCGCTAACGATGGTCAGAAAGGCATTGGCCTGATTATGCTGGTGCTGATCGGCGTTGCGCCGGCTGGTTTTGTGGTGAACCTGAATGCGTCGGGTTATGACATCACCCGCACGCGCGATGCCGTAAACCATCTGGAGCAGTATTATCAGCAGCACAACGAATCACTGACGCACATGGTGCAGATGGCGCCGCCTGTGGTGCCAACGCCAGATGAATCGCTTGGCGGTCCGCAGGAGTTCCATTGCGACAGCAGCCGTGCGCTGCAGGCTATCGATCGTGCGCAGCTGCTGCTGAACAATCTGCAGAGCTACGATCAGCTGACGGTTGATCAACGCAGCCAGATGCGTCGCCTGCTGCTGTGCGTTTCCGATACCGTAGATAAAGTGGCCAAGCTGCCGGAAACCAGCGCGGACGATAAGCGCTTCCTCAACAAGCTGAAAAGCGATTTGCTGGGCACCGTTGAGTACGCACCGATCTGGATTATTGTGGCTGTGGCGCTGGCGCTCGGCATCGGCACCATGATTGGCTGGCGTCGTGTTGCCACCACCATTGGTGAGAAAATCGGTAAGAAAGGCATGACGTATGCGCAAGGGATGTCGGCGCAGGTGACGGCCGCAGTATCGATTGGCGTGGCCAGTTACACCGGTATGCCCGTTTCTACCACGCACATTCTGTCGTCGTCGGTGGCCGGTACTATGCTGGTCGATGGCGGTGGATTGCAGAGTCGCACCATCAAAAATATCGCTATGGCGTGGGTGTTCACCTTGCCGGTGTGTATTTTGCTGTCGGGTTCGCTCTACTGGATTGCACTGAAACTGATCTAAGCAAAGCGCAGAAATATTCGAGGGCGACGCGATGTCGCCCTTTTTTATTGCCCTTTTTTATTGCCCTTTTTTATTGCCAGATCGCCATCGCAATCAAACTCACCACCACCAAAAAGCAGAGCCCGCTGGTCAGCACAAACTGTCCGCGCACGCGCTCACAACGGCGAATGAACTCGTCGTCATGATGATCGTGATAGCGCTTCTCCCAGATATAGCGCACCAGCCGCACCTGCTTACTCGGCTGCCCGTGCGACGTGAAGAAACCCGCACCATCCACGTATTGATATAACAGCGGATCGCAACCGCGCAAAACGGCTAAAAGTGAGCGCAAAGAAGAGAAATAGCGCGCCATATTCACCAGACAAACCACACACAGAGCCCAAAAAAGCGCGATAGTGCTGATCATGTTCCCCTCCCGGCTGGAGCCGCAACGACGTCGAACGCAGCGGGGAATTGCTGTAGACGCCGCACGGGAAATAAACCAGCCATTGAATGATGTCGATTGCATTGTTGTTATGCGAACCTGAGTGCGCAACGCATACGGCAGTGGCACTTATTTTCAGTGTAGGAGATCTGTTGAATTTTTTTCCAGCGATGATTTTCGTTCAGGGCGAGTGAAAAAGCCGATAACGCTTGATCTTCCTCACAAGCGAACTTGCGCTTGCAGCATTTGTTAACAACTCTGGCTATACTCAGGACATAACAAAAACCGCCTGCAAGGCTGAAATAGTTGGTTGGTGGCGCTTCATCGCCGTCTCGCGCAAAGGAATCGCCGACCGTGAAAGCAGGAAGATTGCCCCGAATCTTGAGAAAGGAGTTTTATCATGGCTTATAAACACATCCTGATTGCAGTAGACCTTTCCCCGGAAAGCCAGTTGCTGGTTGATAAAGCCGTTTCGCTGGCCCGTCCTTATGATGCAAAAATCTCGCTGATCCACGTTGATGTGAACTATTCAGACCTCTACACCGGGCTGATTGATGTCAATCTGGGCGACATGCAGAAGCGTATTTCTGAAGAGACGCACACCGCGCTGAAAGAGCTGTCGATTAACGCCGGTTATCCGATCAGTGAAACCCTGAGCGGCAGCGGCGATCTTGGCCAGGTACTGGTTGATGCGATTAAGAAATATGATGTGGATTTGGTGGTGTGTGGTCACCATCAGGACTTCTGGAGCAAGCTGATGTCATCGGCTCGCCAGTTGATTAACACCGTGCATATCGACATGTTGATTGTGCCGCTGCGCGACGAGGACGAAGAATAAAAATCAGGCCGGGTTACCGGCCTGATTTTTGTAGCGGCGCAATGTATTGCGCATTGTTTGCGTTATTACCCCAGCGGCGGATAAATATCAAAGCGATGGCTTTTGGTGACCACCGCATCCTGCGTCACCACGCCCGCTAACGGCGGCGCGTAATCCGGACGCTTCACCACAATGCGCTTCTTCGCCAGACGGCGCGCCGGTTCCAGCAACGCATCCGCATCGTCATCTGCACCGACCAGCGACTGAAACACCCGCATCTCTTTCTTCACCATCGCGCTTTTCTGGCGATGCGGATACATCGGGTCGAGATAGACCACATCCGGCGCGGGCGTGACATCACACAGCGCTTGCTGGCTAACAGCGTGCAGCAACGTCAGCCGATCGCGCAGCCAGCCGCCAATCTCCGCATCCTGATAACCGCGACGCAAACCATCGTCCAGCAAGGCCGCCACCACCGGATGGCGCTCCAGCATGCGCACGCGACAGCCCAGCGCCGCCAGCACAAACGCATCGCGCCCTAAACCGGCCGTTGCATCAACCACGTCTGGCAGATAACCGCTTTTGATGCCGACCGCTTTTGCCACCGCTTCGCCGCGACCGCCGCCAAATTTACGCCGATGCGCCATCGCGCCCGAAACGAAATCCACGAAGATGCCGCCAAGTTTCGGCTCATCCAACTTACGCAGCTCAAGATGCTCAGCGGTTAACACCAGCGCCATCGTCGCCTGTTCGTCCTGCTGCAAACCCCAGCGCTCGGCTAAATGTAATAAGGCGCCGTCTCCGGCGCCTGTTTCATCGATTAAACCAATTTTCACAAGCCGGCTTATCCCTGAATTCCGTAATGTTCCAGCATCGCATCGAGCTGCGGCTCACGGCCACGGAAGCGTTTGAACAGCTCCATTGGCTCTTCGGAACCGCCACGCGTCAGGATGTTGTCGAGGAACGACTGACCGGTCTGACGGTTGAAAATGCCCTCTTCTTCGAAGCGCGAATAGGCATCGGCAGCCAGCACGTCGGCCCACAGATAGCTATAGTAGCCGGCCGCATATCCGCCAGCAAAAACGTGGCTGAAGGCGTGCGGGAAACGGCCCCATTCAGGGCTTGGCACCACGGCAACCTGCTTTTTCACTTCACGCAGGGTTTCCAGGATGCGCGCACCTTGCGCGGGATCGAACTCGGTATGCAGACGGAAATCGAACAGGCCGAACTCCAGCTGACGCAGGATAAACAGCGCCGCCTGATAATTTTTCGCCGCCAGCATTTTATCCAGCAGTTCCTTTGGCAGCGGTTCGCCAGTTTCGTAGTGGCCGGAGATAAACGCCAGCGCTTCCGGCTCCCAGCACCAGTTTTCCATAAACTGGCTCGGCAGCTCGACGGCATCCCACGGCACACCGCTGATGCCAGACACGCCCGGCGTTTCGATGCGCGTCAGCATATGATGCAGACCGTGACCGAATTCATGGAACAGCGTGATCACTTCATCGTGCGTGAACAGCGCCGGTTTACCCTGCAGTGGACGGTTAAAGTTACAGGTGAGATAGGCCACCGGCTTCTGCAGGCTGCCGTCGGCTTTACGCATCTGGCCGACGCAATCGTCCATCCACGCTCCGCCACGCTTGTGTTCACGTGCGTAGAGATCGAGATAGAAGCTGCCGCGCAGTTCGCCGCTTTCGTCGAACAGATCGAAGAAGCGCACGTCTGGATGGTAAACATCCACGTCTTTACGCTCTTTAGCGGTGATGCCGTAAATGCGTTTAACCACCTCGAACAGACCACTTACCGCGCGCGCTTCCGGGAAGTACGGACGCAGCTGCTCGTCGCTGATGGTGTAGAGATGCTGTTTCTGTTTCTCGCCGTAATACGTCAGATCCCACGGATTCATCTCGTCGACGCCGTACTCTTTCTTCGCGAAGGCGCGCAGCTGAGCCAGCTCTTTTTCACCCTGCGGACGGGCGCGTTTCGCCAGATCGGTCAGGAAGTCGATGACCTGCGCCGGATTTTCCGCCATTTTGGTTGCCAGCGATTTGTCGGCGTAAGAGTCGAAGCCCAGCAGCTGAGCCAGTTCATGACGCAGCGCCAGCTCTTCCGCCATCACCGGACCGTTGTCCCATTTGCCGGCATTCGGGCCCTGTTCGGAAGCACGCGTTGAATACGCGCGGTACAGCTCTTCACGCAGCGCAGCGTTGTCGCAGTAAGTCATCACCGGCAAATAACTTGGGATATCCAGCGTCAGAAGCCAGCCTTGTTGCTCTTTGGCTTCGGCCTGCGCTTTGGCGGCGGCCAGCGCGCTTTCCGGCATACCCGCCAGCTCCGCTTCATCGGTCACCAGCTTGCTCCAGCCCATGGTGGCGTCGAGCACGTTGTTGCTGTAGGTCGAACCCAGTTCAGAAAGACGTGCCGCGATTTCGCCGTAGCGCTTTTGCTTCTCTTTATCGAGGCCAATACCGGACAGCTCGAAATCACGCAGGCTGTTATCCACCGCTTTCTTCTGCGCGGTATCCAGCGCCGCGTAACTATCGCCCTCTTTCAGGTTGCGATAGGCCTGATACAAACCTTCATTCTGGCCGACCCAGGTGCTGTATTCGGACAGCAGCGGCAGCGTTTGCTCGTAAGCTTCGCGCAATTCCGGGCTGTTTTTCACCGAGTTCAAATGGCTGACCGACGAGAACAGGCGACCTAAGCGATCGTCAACTTCAGCCAGCGGCTGCACCAGATTTTCCCAGGTGTAAGGCGCGCCTTGCGCCACAACGCGCTCCACCGCTGCGCGACAGTCGTTCAGCGCTTCGGTAACCGCAGGAACCACATGTTCAGGTTTGATAGCAGAAAACGGGGGCAGCGAAAAAGGCGTGAGTAACGGATTGGTCATAAGCGCAGTCCTTTCATGATGAAGTAGTGGCGCGAATGGTCGCGCGACGCATTTTACTAACATGCGGCTTGATGACAGGAAAATCAATGCCACTGAGCCCGGACTTATGAAGAAAAGCCCGCCAGAAGGCGGGCTGAAGATTATTTAATCGCGAGTTGGTAGTGAATCACATCGTAGGGTGCCACCCACGGCGGCAGCGGTTCGCGTTGGATAATATCTTTTGCCAGTGCCCAGCCTTCTACTGCGCCGCCGGCTCCCGTTAACGACATCCCTTCATACAACAAGGGAGGCAGATTGTTATCAAACGGCACTTTGTCATCAGCAAAATCGTTAATCACTTTGCCGCCTAAGGTACTGACTTTCACGCTGACTTCCACTTGCTGGTCAGGAATAAGCTTAGCTTTGACTGTTTTTACGGCAAACCAACGCACACCATTTTGCGTCACTAACGCTTTGCGCTGTTCTAAATGTTTGTTGAGCTGGTCATAGCCCTTCTCAATCAGCGATCCCATCTTTTTATTGATCGTCTCCTGCATCGCAGCATATCGCCGTGACATCTCTTCACTGTTCATTACCGAAGTGCCGGTTTGTAACTGCGTGCTGAATCCCGCGATCAACTGATCAATGCTGATGGTGAGACCGGTATCTTTTACCATCTGTAGTTGAACGACCGCATTGCTGGCGATCGATTGCCCCAGCATATAGCCATCGCGCTCAGCATCGGTTTTGGGTTCTGCGGCTGCTACCACTGCTGCTGGCTGCTTTTTCGCAGCCTCCAGTTCAGCGGTGAGTTTCACTATGTTTTGCTGCTGCATCACTTTTACTTCATTCAGTGACGCGAGCTTTTTCTCACTCTCAGATTGTTGTTTTTGTAGTGCCTGCGACATTTTTTTACTTTCGGCCCACTGAGTTTTTAGCGCATCCTGATCGCGCTTAGCAGCAGCCTGCGCGGCGGTAAGTTGCTTACGTAGCGCGGTTGCATCCGTCGTTTGCTGCTGTGCGGCTATGAGCTCTTGAGTCAGCCGGATGATATTTAGTGTTTGCTGCTGTTTTTCTTCATCCAGCGCCGCCCGTTTGTTATCGCTGTTCGCCTGCTGTTCTTTCAGCGCTTTTTCATGCTGTTCATTCTTTAGTTGCAGTGCGGCTTTCTGTTTTTCAAGCTCGCTTATTTGCGCACGTAGCTGGTGAAGCTGCTCCGGCGTTTTCGATTTTACGGCAGGTTTCTCAGCTAATTTTGCCGCTACCGGTTTTAGCTGAGGTTTTGGCTTTTGCACTGGAACAGGAGGCAACGTGCGGGCTGCATCGCCAAACGCTTGCAATACATCATCTTCAGCGGCCGCGCTGGCCAGAGCAGGGAAGAACAATGCGATGATAATAAAGACAAACGGCAGATGACGCTGTGTCATCACAATCTCCTGTAACAGCCTTAAGAACACAAAAGGCTTCATCTCTATTAATAAAATAGAGATGAAGCCCATCCTCAGCGCGAAATTTCGCGCTGCTACTTAGCGAATGCAGTTAAATCGTTAGGGTTTAACCGGCCTGACGAATAATTAACTGTGACAGACGTGTCTTAATACGGAAGCACAATTCACGAATCTGGAATTGATAACGCGGCATCACTAAGTCGTTAATATCCGCGCCAATCGAATCTTTAATTTGCAGATATTTATTGGTCTGGGCACCGATTTTCTGGAATTCGGCCTGATAGCTATCATATGACGCCTGGCTATACAGACGCATCGCGTCGAGCTCTTTACGGCACTGCTGAATGTTGCTGGAACGGTCGTCACTGAGTGAAGCCGTCGCGGGTTGCGCCGGCGCTGAAGCCACAAATGGCGTACCTTGCTGCTCTGGCGCGGTTTGCGCGGCGGATTGTTCGTCCGCAGTCGGCGGCGTTACTAAACTATGAACGGGTTGTTGTTTCGCGCAGCCAGTCAGTACCAACAGGCTTGCCACCGCGACACCAGTCATTTTTTTCATTATTGTCACCAGGAGTTGTTTGAGATGCTTTAAGCAAAAAATTATACGGTCTTCACCGGAAAGTTTCCTGCCAGAACCACCTGGCATTTCGCTCATGACCGCTTCGTTATCGGAAACTAACTTACTTAATCCGTGATGAAATTTCGAGTATCACGTCATTTCGTAGCAAATTACCGACAAGAAGTCTGATCGCAACCGGCTATAGCGGCGCATTGGCGCAAAACTTAAGCGGCAGCCAAAACGTCAGCAATTTTTATGCAGCGCGGCTATAATCGCGCCACACACGATGTTTTCACTCCCTTTGATCCAACCGCGGACCCCCTTTTTTTATGCTGAGTTATCGCCACAGTTTTCATGCCGGCAACCATGCCGACGTGCTGAAACACACCGTTGAAAGCCTGATCCTCACCGCCCTGATGGAGAAGGAAAAACCTTTCCTCTATCTGGATACCCACGCCGGTGCCGGACGTTACCTGCTGAGCGGAGAGCACGCCGAGCGTACCGGTGAATATCTGGAAGGCATTGGCCGCATCTGGCAGCAGCCGGATGTGCCGGAGTTGCTCAAGCCGTATCTCTCGGCGGTGCGTAATCTCAATCCGCACGGCACCTTAAAGTACTATCCTGGTTCGCCGTTGATTGCCCGCTTCCTGCTGCGTGAAGAGGACAAAATGGAGCTGACCGAGCTGCACTCCAGCGATTACCCGCTGCTGCGCACCGAGTTCAGCAAAGATTCCCGTGCGCGCGTGGCGCGTGGTGATGGCTACCAGCAGCTGAAAGCCAAGCTGCCGCCGCTGAGCCGTCGCGGCCTGATTCTGATCGATCCGCCATATGAGTTGAAAAGCGATTATCAGGATGTGGTGAAAGGCATTCAGGAAGGTCACAAGCGTTTCGCCACCGGCGTGTTTGCGCTGTGGTATCCGGTGGTGATGCGTCAGCAGATCAAACACATGGTTAAAGATCTGCAGGCCACCAATATCCGCAACATTCTGCAGATTGAACTGGCGGTGCGTCCGGACAGCGATCAGCGCGGCATGACGGCTTCCGGCATGATCGTGATTAACCCGCCGTGGAAGCTGAAAGCGCAGATGGAAGAGCTGCTGCCGTGGCTGCATCAGAAGCTGGTGCCAGCCGGAACCGGTCACTTCAGCGTCACGCAGATCGTGCCAGAGTAAGTTCGCCTTACCGCGTCGCCAGCCTATTAGGACTATTATCATGTGGATCATTCTGGCTGGCGCGCTTGCTATGCTGTCGCCCGCCAAACGTTTTTCGGTACTGCTGCTCACGCTCGCCACCATTCTTGGGCTGTTCGAGGATGTGCTGGATTGGCCAGCAATGCTGCTGCTCGGCGCCATTGCCGTCATCGCCTGGATTCGCGTGGAAAATAACGCGCGCTGGATTCAGTGGGTGAGTGAAGCCGCGCTGGTTGCCATTGCCATCGGCCTGTTTGTACACTTTTTCCCGGGCTTCAAAAATCCGCGCCAGGTGGAAGATGTGCAAGCCGGGCCGCTCAGCCTGCCCTTTAGCTTCTCATACAACTTTGATAAAGCGCTGATTCCGTTTGTGCTGCTCATCTGCTTGCCGCAGCTGTTCCGCACCCAATCCGCGCCGCCGCGACTTAAAATTTTGTGGCTGGCGCTGCTGGCGGCGATTCCGCTGCTGTTGTATGTCGCGGTGCAGTTGGGTGGCCTGGCCGTTGAACCCCACTGGCCGGAATGGTTGGGCAGTTTTATGCTGGCGAACCTGTTCTTCGTATCACTGGCAGAAGAAGCGTTCTTTCGTGGCTATCTGCAACAGCGTCTGCGCCAGCACATTGGTGCCGTGGCGGCCCTGTTGCTGACGTCGCTGCTGTTTGGTCTGGCGCATTTCCCTGGCGGACCGCTGCTGATGATCTTCGCCACGCTCGCCGGATTGATTTACGGCCTGGCGTGGCAGTGGAGCGGACGCCTGTGGGTCGCCACCGGCATCCATTTCCTGTTCAACATGACGCATCTGCTGTTCTTCACCTATCCGGCGCTACAGCACTAAACCTCGAACACCGCGAAATCATGTGCCAGCTCGGTCGCCGCAAACACCGACTGGCACTCCGCCAACAGTTTTTCCCGATCCTTAGACAAATAGCGCGAGCTGAAATGCGTGGCGATCATGCGCTTCGCCCCCGACTGTTTCGCTACTTCCGCAGCCTGAATGGTGGTTGAGTGGCCGCGTCCATTGGCTTTCTCCTGCAGCGCCGCCACCAGCGTGGTTTCATGCACCATCACATCGGCATTCGCCGCCAGCTGGAGCGCCACGTCGGTGGGCGCGGTATCACCAAATATCGCCAGCACTTTGCCTTTGGTTGCCGGGCCAAGATAATCCGCGCCGTTGATCTCGCGACCATCTTCCAGTTGGATGCGCTTACCCGCTTTCAAATCCTGATACCACGGCCCGCGCGGTACGCCTTCGGCTTTCAGGCGCGGCGCATCAAGGAAGCCCGGTTTATCGTGCTGCTCAATGCGATAGCCATAACACTCAATCACATGATTCATCGGCCAGGCCGTTACGCGCACTTCGCCGTCATCCAGCACCAAACCGGCTTCAATCTCGATAATCTCCAGCGGATAAGAGGTGTACGAGCCACTCAAACTGAGCGCCGTCTCGATAAACTGGCGAATACCTTTCGGCCCGTAAATGGTCATCGGTTCGGGGATGCCGGCCATGGAGCGGCTAGTGAGCAAGCCCGGCAGCCCAAAGATGTGGTCGCCGTGCAGATGGGTGATAAAGATTTTCTCCAGCTTGCCCGGCTTCAGCGCAGAGCGCATATATTGATGCTGCGTCGCCTCGCCGCAGTCAAACAGCCAGGTATCGCCACGTTTCGATAGCGTCAGCGCTATCGCCGTGACGTTACGTTGCAGGCTGGGCGCACCGCCGCCGGTGCCGAGGAATGTCAGTTGCATGCTATGCTTCCCTGTAATCGGACATAAAAATCAATGCTATTACAATCATAGGTGCAATCTTTGCGTCAATAATCGTCATAGCGTTAAACTCTATGCCAATTTTCTTCCAACAGACGGACATAACGGATGACCAGACATTTTGACTACCTCGCCATCGGCGGCGGCAGCGGCGGTATCGCCTCGATTAACCGTGCCGCGATGCACGGCCAGAAGTGCGCGCTGATTGAAGCCAAAGAGCTGGGCGGCACCTGTGTCAACGTCGGCTGCGTACCGAAAAAGGTTATGTGGCATGCGGCGCAAATCGCTGAAGCTATTCATCTTTATGGGCCAGATTATGGCTTTGATACCACGGTAAACCGGTTTGACTGGTCAATTCTGGTGAAAAACCGCAGCGCCTACATCGACCGCATTCACAGCTCGTACGACAACGTGCTGGGTAAAAACAAGGTTGAGGTGATCAAAGGTTTCGCGCGCTTTATTGATGCCAACACCGTGGAAGTGAATGGTGAAACACTCACTGCCGATCATATTCTGATCGCCACCGGCGGGCGTCCAAGCCATCCAAAGGTGCCGGGCGCGGAATACGGTATCGATTCTGACGGTTTCTTCGAACTCGATGCGCTGCCAAAACGCGTGGCGGTCGTGGGCGCGGGTTACATCGCGGTGGAACTGGCGGGCGTGGTCAATGCGCTGGGTGCGGAAACGCATCTCTTCGTGCGTAAGCATGCGCCACTGCGCAGCTTCGATCCGCTGATCGTCGATACGCTGGTAGAAGTGATGCAGGCCGAAGGCCCAACGCTGCACACCGAATCGATTCCGAAAGCCGTGATTAAAAACGCCGACGGCAGCCTGACGCTGCAGCTGGAAAGCGGCCACGAGCAAACCGTGGATTGCCTGGTGTGGGCGATTGGCCGTGAGCCGGCGACCGACAACCTCAACCTGGCAGCAACCGGCGTGGCGCTGAACGACAAAGGTTACATCAAGGTCGATAAGTTCCAGAACACCAACGTGAAAGGCATCTACGCGGTGGGCGACAACACCGGCGCGGTGGAACTGACGCCGGTGGCCGTGGCGGCAGGTCGTCGTCTTTCCGAGCGCCTGTTCAACAACAAACCGGACGAGCATCTGGATTACAGCAACGTGCCGACCGTGGTGTTCAGCCATCCGCCGATTGGCACCGTGGGCCTGACCGAACCGCAGGCGCGCGAACAGTACGGCGACGATCAGGTGAAAGTGTATAAATCTTCTTTCACCGCGATGTATACCGCCGTTACCCAGCATCGCCAGCCGTGCCGTATGAAGCTGGTGTGCGTTGGCCCGGAAGAGAAGATTGTCGGCATTCACGGTATCGGTAACGGTATGGATGAGATGCTGCAAGGCTTCGCGGTGGCGCTGAAAATGGGCGCAACCAAGCAAGACTTCGATAACACCGTAGCGATTCACCCAACAGCGGCGGAAGAGTTTGTGACGATGCGTTAATATTTCCCGCCGGAATTGAAAAACCAGCCATTTATTCATGGCTGGTTTTTTTATGGCTGCAATTTATATACCTTTTTCTCCACTACTCAATAATCCACGCACAGGATAAGATTTATTTCTTTGCTGCAGGGCGCGCATTAATGCGCACCGCAAACTTCATGGCATTGCCAGCTTATTTATTTTTACGGGGAGAACGGTGTGAACAAAGGTCGGAATCGGGCATGAATATTATTGATATCATTATGTCCGCAGGCAAAGCCTCGGTAGACGTAGCGCTTTACACGTTGATTCCGATTATGGTGGTGATGTTATTCATCATGAAATATCTGGAGGTCAAAGGCGTACTGGATTTTGTTGTACGTCATGCCACACCGTTATTAAAACCTTTCGGTATTACCGGTCTGGCATTTTTTGCCATGATTCAACTTAATTTCGTCAGCTTCGCGGCACCGCTGGCGGCGCTGGCCATCATGGAAAAGCGCGGTACGTCCGATCGTCATATGGCGGCCACGCTGGCGATGCTGTTTGCGATGGGCCAGGCCAGCACCTTTTATCCCCTTATTCCGGCGGGATTACACTGGAGCACAGCGCTAATTATTTCGATCTGCGGCGGTGTATTAGCAGCGGCGGCAACCTATCACCTGTTTGGCCGCAAACTTTCCGATGCGGCGCTATTAAATGAAGATGAGGCCGTTACCAACAGTGAAAATAAAATGGGGCTGATTGGCATCATTAATAGCGCCGGATCCGATGCGATTCGTCTGGCGCTGGGTTCGCTGCCGATGCTGATTATTTCATTGTCGGTGGTTGGCATGTTGAAAGAAGCGGGCGGGATTGAAATGCTGACGCGTCTGGTGTCGCCGCTGCTGGATAAGCTGAATATTTCCGAAGTCTATATTCTTCCGGCGCTGACCAAATGTCTGGCGGGCGGCACCGCTTATTACGGCGTGGTGGCGGGATTGGTGGAGAAAGGATTATACAGCGCGCACAACATCAACGCCTCGGCGGGATTACTGATTCAGACCTTTGACCTGCCCGGCATCGGGATTTACCTTGGCCTGTCGAGCCGATTCCCGCGCCTGTTCCGCTTTGCCGTGCCTGGCATTCTGCTCGGTATTGCGCTGCGTGCGACGGTGCACGCCATCCTGTTCTGATTATTACTGGCGCTGAATACGCTTTCAGCGCTATTAGATAAATAACACTACACTTCACAGGCATTATTTATTATTACCCCTATTAATTTCATCGTTATTTTCGCCCATTGCATTAGCGATAATTTTAGTACTATTATCGCAACAGATATTTCGACAATAATATAATTAACCCCGATGAAACGTCAGGTTAATTTATCAAGCCCATAAATTCATTGCAGGTAATATTCCTGTACGGCCTTTTTTTGCAGATAGGGTAAATCCATGAGCGGTAAGCAGATAACCTGGAATGGCGAATTACAACCGGAAGCCATCGACATTCTGGCAAAAGATGGCGGCATGATCGTCAGCCCAACCAAAGTGGGCTACATCATTATGACTTCCGATAAAGCCGGCCTGGAGCGTAAGTTCGAAGCCAAGCAGCGCAAACGCAATAAGCCGGGCGTAGTGCTGTGCGGCTCGCTGGAACAGCTGCGTTCGCTGGCGCAACTGACGCCCGAAATCGACCAGCTTTATCAGCGCCACTGGGATGAAGATATTCTGCTGGGTTGTATTTTACCGTGGCGCGATGATGCGCTGTCGCGTATTCCCGATGATGGCTCAAAAGAGCTAATGATGGATGGCCGTCAAACCAGCTGCTTTGTGATTAAATTCGGCAAGCCGGGGGAAAATATCGCAAAAGCATTGTGGGATACTCACGGCAAATTCTCCTTTGCCAGTTCGGCCAATCCCTCTGGCCAGGGTAATCGCGGTTTGGTCGAAGGCATTGGCGAGCGTATTGCAGCCCGCGCCGATTTAATTATCGAAGCCAATGCTTACGTGAAATCCATCCAGCCCAACGATGCAAATAAAGTGCGCTACGAACAAGGCGTTATGGTGTCGATGGTGGATAGCGAAGGTCGCCTGATTCCACAGCAAAACGGCGAGCGCAAAATCACGCCGTGCCCGGTGCTGATCCGTAAAGGATTGGATGTGGATAAAATTATGGCGCTGCTGTCTGAGATCTTCCCGTCGTGGGATTACCGCCACGGCGACTATTACTGATCTACTGAGTGGTCGCCATGAATGGCGACCCTACAGTGGTTTGGCGCGGTTTTCGTAGGGTGCGCATTCATGCGCACCTGGCTGCTTCCCTGATTACACATCCGCGCCGAATGCCAGATCGCGTTGCCCGCGCAGCTCCGCCAACCGCCCTTCCAGCGCCGCTTCGATGTTCTGATACGCCGTACTGCCAAGCGCTAAACGCAGCGGCATGCTGGCCTGATCCAGCGTGGCGATCATCGCCGTAACGCATTTCCCGGCATCGCCGGCAATGGTGAAATCGCCTGAAAGAATTGCCTGCCGCAGTTGGCCAGCAGCGTTTTCACGATAAACTTCTAGCGCATCTGCCACGTCCAGCCCGGCGCCAAAATGGGTTGCGGTGGGGCCCGGCTCGACCAGCAGGAAATCGATACCGAAACTGGCGACTTCCTGGCGCACCGCCTCGACAAATCCCTCAATCCCCCATTTCGTGGCGTGATACAGGCTGAAATTGGGATAAGCGACCTGGCCGCCTTCCGAGGAAACCTGTGCGATGCGCCCGCCGCCTTGCTGGCGCAGGAACGGGATCACCGCGCGAATCAGTTGGATTGAGCCGGTAAGATTGGTGGCGATCTGCCGATCAATCTGCGTATCGCTCAACTCTTCAGCTGCGCCGAACAGGCCGTAAGCGGCATTGCTCACCACCAAATCAATGCGATCGACGGCGGCAAAGGCGCGTTCAATGGTGGGCGCGATGCTGGCGGTGTGCGCCAGATCCAGCGTAATAACCTGCAGCTGTTCGCCATAGGTTTGCTGCAGATTGGCCATCGCCTGTTCACTCCGCACCGTCGCTACTACGCGATCGCCGCGCGCCAGTAAACGTTCACTCATCAATCGGCCCAGCCCGCTGCTGGCGCCGGTAATCAACCAGGTTTTCATCTTGTGCTCCTCATATTGAAAACCTGATGGTAGATCGCTCTACTGGTGGAGATAATCAACCTAATCGCGCATGACCCGGTGAGGAAAAGCCACCAATGAGACGTCCCTCCTGGCACGAACTGCAGGCCATTAAAACGCTGGGCGAGCAGCGCAGCTTTCGCCGTGCCGCTGAAATGCTCGGCTTAAAGCGCTCTTCGCTCAGCCATCTGGTGAAAACGCTGGAGCACAATCTTGGCGTACAGCTGTTTCAACGCACCACACGTAGCGTGTCGCTCACCGATGCCGGGCAGCAACTGCTGGATCGGCTCTCGCCGCTGCTGAATCAGATGGATGATGTGCTGCACGACATCTCCGCCAGCCGCCATCAGCATTACGGCATGCTGCGCATCAGCGCCAGCGATGCCTCGATCGGTTTGCTGCTGGAGCACGTGTTAGCGGACTTTAGCGCGCGCTATCCCGATATCCAGCTCGATTTCGCCGCGCAAGGTGCGCTGGTGGATATCACCGCCGCCGGTTTTGATGCCGGCATTCGGCTGATTGAGGATGTGCCGCAGGATATGGTGGCCGTTCCGCTTGGGGGTCCGCTGACGTTTGTCACCGTCGCCGCGCCCACTTATCTGGCGAGAAACGCGGCGGTTATTCATCCGCGCGATCTGCTGCAACAGCAGTGCATTCGTCAGCGCTTACCCAGCGGAAAACGTTATCAGTGGGAATACGCGCAGGCGGGACAAAAGCAGGAGATTGACGTGCCAGGCACGCTGACTTTGGACAGCAACGCGCTGATGGCGCAGGCCGCCCTCGCCGGTTTAGGCATTGCTTATGTGCCGTCGCTGTATGTCGAGAAAGAGATGCGCAGCGGCCAGTTGGTGGAGCTGCTGGCCGATTGGCGGGTACAATCGGCGGGGATTGCGCTGTGGTTCCCGCCCAACCGGCATCAATCCATGGCGCTACGGCTGTTTATCGATGCGCTGAAAATCAGCCTGCCGCGTCATGCGTGAGGCGAGCAGCACGGCTTTTGTCTCAAAACCTGTAGCAATGGCGTTGATCACCTCATGCCCGGCGGCGTAACCTGTCGCCACAAAACCTAAAAAATACACCATCGCAAAATGATCGTACGTCCTCACCAACACTGGTTTCTCCGGCTGTTTGACTGGCATGGATCGGTGCTCAGCAACATCGTGTTCCGCCTGTCGCTTAACCTGCTGATGTCGCTGATCGCCATCTTCGGCTATCCGTGGTACTCCACTTTTGGCATTCATCTCACCACCGCGCCTTTTAGTTTGGTCGGGGTGTCGATCGCTATCTTCCTCGGCTTTCGCAATAACGCCAGCTATGCGCGCTTTCTCGAAGCCCGCACCTTGTGGGGCAGCCTGCATATCACCCAGCGCTCGCTGCTGCGGCAGATCAAAAGCATGCGTGGCGTGAGCGAAGAACAGGTGCGGGAATTTACCGGCTTGCTGCTGGCGTTTTGCTGGTGCCTGAAACATCGCCTGCGTAAAACCGATGTGCAGGCCGATCTGCAGCGTTTGCTGCCGGCTAACTGGCGCAGCGCGGTGTTGCATCATCCGATGCCGACGTCGCAGATTTTGTTGTGTTTGAGCGAATGGCTGGCGCTACGCCGCGATGAAGGCTTGGTGTCGGATATTGTCTGGCAGAGCATTGATGAGAATCTGAATCAGCTATCGGCGATTCTGGGCGGTTGCGATCGCATTGCCAGCACACCGATTCCGTTCGCCTACAGCCTGATTCTGCATCGCACCGTTTATCTGTTCTGCACGCTGCTGCCGTTTGCGCTGGTAGCGGATTTGCACCTGATGACGCCGCTGGTGTCGATGTTTATCTCCTACACCTTTTTATCGCTGGAAGCGCTGGCGGAGGAGCTGGAACATCCGTTTGGCACCGCACCGAATCATCTGCCGCTCGATGCGCTGTGCGTCACTATCGAACGCAATTTGAAAGCGATGAATGGCGATATGCCGCTACCGGAACCGTTACAGCCGGATGCGAATTTCAATCTGACGTAATTAACTCTGATTATCCAACCAACGCACATACGCCTGATCCCACAACGCGGCAGGCGTGCCCGCTTTGCCGAGACCAAAACCGTGACCGCCGCTGCTGAGCTCAATCAGCTCAACCGGCACGCGCATGCGGCGGCAGGTATCGCGCATCAGTTCAGTATTATGCGGATTGGAGGTGCGATCGTCCTCGGCCTGTGCAAGGAACGTCGGGGGATAGTGACGTGTGACGTAGTTTTGCACTGACCAGTTGGCTTCCTGGGTTGGCGTGGCGTTTTTCCCCACCATCATCAGATGCGTGTTGGTGTGCTGATACGGCGCTTCAAGGGTGATCACCGGATAAATCAGGCCAACGCTATCCACCTTCGGCCTGATCTGGTCAAGCGGATCCTGCGCCGGATAGGATTCGAAATCCGGACGCGCCGCCGCCATGCCAAGTAGATGGCCACCGGCAGAAAAGCCCAGCACATGCACTTTGCGCTCCATCGAACGCACCAGACGAATGGCGCGCTGCGCATCCTGCAGCGGTGCCAGATTGCCCGCCTGCCACTTCTCACCCGGCAAACGGTAGCTGAGCACATACACGGTATAACCGTTGGCATTAAGCCAGCGCGCTACCGGCCAGGCTTCGCGGCCCATGCCGATAAAACGATAGCCGCCGCCCGCCGCCACAATCACCGCTTCGCCGTTGGGATTTTCCGGGCGGAAACGCTGAATCGCCGGTGAAACGATATTGGTCCAGGAGCCGTGCGAATTCACTTTAAGCAAGCCGGAAGGACCGCCGCCGCCCGGCGGATCGTCGGGCCACAACGGAATGACGTCATCGCGGGCAAATAGCTTGCCCGTGGTCATCGAGAGAACGGTTGCTCCAGTAGCCAACAAAAAGTGACGACGTGTAATCATCTTGCCCAGTGCCAGTATGCAAAAAATGCCAGCTTCAACAGCTGAATCTCATTATGTGACGCGTGTCTGATTTCGACGTTGGCGATTATGTACGTAAATCGTACAAAAAAGCCATAAAAAAACGCGCCTAAAAAGGCGCGTATTCTTGCGATAAATAGAACTAATCTTGCTGTTGAAATTGAGTCATTACCGTTTGCTCACATTGCGACTGGTCGTGGCGCAGTTTGCCGCGCTCATCCTCGCCCAACTCCAGCCACGCGCTAATCACTTCCTGCGCGATTTCTTCATTAAATTCAGGTTGCTGCATGGCCGATGAAGACTGGCTGGCCGCGAGCTGCGACTTGAGCTTCTCGGTGTAGCCATCCAAATCGCTGGTCTTCTTTTCACTGCTCACCAGATGACACAGCTGGCTGGCATAAACATTCTCTTCCTGATTATTGTCACCGTCGGCAGCCAACGCACCGGCCGACAGCGACAGCCCAACGAGGGCGAGTAATAACGCTTTCATAATAGGCTCCAATAATTTCCAATAAATCATTTTTCGTTCTGTTCGGCGCGGGCGGCCTGACGGGCAGCACGCCAGTTTAACAATGGCGTGACCGTGATGCCGTGCAACACAATGCTGCACACCACTAACGTCAGCGCCATGTCCACCATCTGCTCCGCCTGCGGTCCACGCATGCCGTGCACCCATGCATAGGCAATATAATTGATACTGCCGATGCCGCGAATACCCAACCAGCCAATTAGCAAGCGTCGCATCAACGGAATATCGCAGCGCCACGTGGTGATCCACACCGCCAGCGGACGCACCACCACAAACAGCAGTAGCGCCAGGCCAATGCCGGTGAGATTCCAGTGCTGCGCCAGCGTAATACCGAGCACCACCATCATGCCCGCCGCCAGCAAACGCTCGATAGTATCACCAAAGGAGAGCGCATCGCCGATCACCAAACCCACCGATTTCACCATGCCGCTGCTGCCCTGCGCCATCCGCTGACCGGTATTCACGCGCGCTTCAGCCGGTAAGAAACGCTCCTCTTCAGACATCTCATCTTGCGGATAGTGCTTCACCACGCGCAATTCCGCGCGACGTAAACCGACGCCAGCCGCAAAGGTGGCGAGGAATCCCGACGCATCCACCGACTGCGCGGCGGCATAGCTGAGCGCAATCAGCGCCAGCGCGAACAGATCGTTAGGTGCCAGATCCTGATTGGCGGTACGTAAATGCGTCGCCAGCTGGCCGATCAGCCAGCCCAGCGCAAAGCCGATTCCCAGCCCGCCGCCTATCGCCCACAGCGCATCTTTGGCGAACCATTCGCCCAGCGCAGCGGTGCTGAGCTCGCCCGGCTGCAAAAGCAAAATCGCCAGCATCAGCAGCGGCAGCGCCGAGCCGTCGTTCATGCCCGCTTCGCTGGAGAGCGCCACGCGCAGGGCATCGTCATCACGCGCATCGTTCACTGAAATCAGGCTGGCGAGCACCGGATCGGTCGGCGCGACAATGGCACCAAACGCCAGCGACATCGCCCAGTCAAAGCCGGTGATCCAGTGCACCAGCACCGTCATGCTGCCGACGGTGAGCAGCATCGCGGGAAACGCCAGCCTGACGCCAAGCCGCCACGCATGCGCGTTGAGCGGTAAGCGCAGTTTCAGCCCGGTGATAAACAGCGAGGCTGCCATCGCGATTTCAGTAAGATGCGCGGCGAGGTTGGCGTGACCGATGATGTCGACTTGCAGCAGATTGAGCATCCACGGGCCACATAGAATGCCCGCGAACAGGTAGAGACCAAATGAGGTCACTGGCCCGCGGTGTATCCAACCGGAAGCCAGTGACATAAGAAGTAAAAGACCGCCGGTGGCGGCGGTCCAGGCCAGGAAATTCATAACGCTCCGTTTTTAAATAACATTCTCCTTTAAGCCTGGCACATGTTAGGCGATCAGTTTTTCAGATGACGGCTTGCGAGGCGAATCATCAGGGCAAGCGCAGCGGCCAATGTTGCGAGTGCAACCACGCCGGTCCAGCCCCAATGTGCCAGCGCCAGGCTACCCAGCGCCGCGCCGGTCGCCATGCCGATGAAAACAACGGTAAACATCAAGGCGTTAAGGCGGCTGCGTGCTTCTGGCGCCAGGCTATAAACCAGCGTCTGATGCGCCACCAGCGTGGCCTGCACCCCCAAATCAAAACCGATGGTGCTGATGATAATCAGACCAAGCTGAGCCGGCATCGGCAGCAGCGGCAGCAGGAACATCAGCGCGAACGACACCATTACCAGCGTGGCACCGTACTGCGTAACACGCGCCGGACCGATGCGATCCGCCACGCTGCCCGCTAACGGCGCGGCTAGAGCGCCTGCCGCACCCGCAAGGCCGAATGCGCCAGCGACCGCGCTATCCAGATGGAAGTTTTGACTCAGCATCAACGCCAGCGTTGACCAGAAGGCGCTAAAGCCCACCGACAACAAACCTTGTGCCAGCGCGGCGCGGCGCAGCGTTTGATGGTGCTGCCACAGATGCGCCAGCGACAGCAGCAAACGCGGATAGCTCACCGACGTGCCCGGCGTAAAGCGCGGCAGCACGCGCCACAGCGCCATGCTAATCAGCAACACCGCCACCGCCGCAATCATGTACATGGTGCGCCAGCCGAAATACTCCGCCACCACGCCGCTTACCACGCGTGATAGCAAAATCCCCACCAGCAATCCCGTCATTACCGTGCCGACGATTTTGCCGCGGCTGCGCTCCGGCGCTAACGCCGCTGAAGCGGGCACGATGTCCTGCGCCACGGTGGCGGTTAAACCGGTGACGAAGCTGGCAATCAGCAAGGCGTTCAATCCGCCCGAGAAGCCACACAGCAGCAGCGCGGCAACCAGCAGCAAACCTTTAATCAGAATAATGGTGCGACGATCGTGGCGGTCGCCAAGCGGAGCCAGCAGCAGAATCCCCAGCGCGTAACCAGCTTGCGTCAGCATTGGCACCATGCCGACGCTGCCGATGCCGACGTTGAACTGTTTGCTGATGATATCCAGCATCGGCTGGCTGTAGTAAATCGATGCGACGCTGAGTCCGGCACCGGCCGCGAGCGTGAAGACCAGCGGCGCGGGCAGTTTTTCAGCTGGCATGGCTGACGTTGATATGGCTGACATAGTGGATTCCCCCGTGAAAGTGCGCTTATTAAAGCGCGTCGCCGCCATACGCGGTAGACTGCTCAAACACAGAACTGTTATGCGCGGTACGTATGAACAACCCATCCAGCCTTGATCGTATCGAACTGATGCAGACCTTTATCCGCATCGTCGAGAGCGGATCGCTCTCCGCCGCCGCCGCCCAGCTCGGCACCACGCAGCCCACTATCAGCCGACGGCTGCAGGCGCTTGAGCAGCGGCTTGGTCTCAAACTGATTATGCGCACCACGCATGCGCTGAAACTCACCGACGATGGCGAGCGCTGTTATGCGCAGGCGCGTCAGCTGGTCGCGACCTGGCACGCGCTGGAGGATGACCTCACCGGTGCCAGCGACGACCCGATTGGCACCCTGCGCGTGCGGGCACCGCATGCGTTTGGTCAGGATCAGCTGATTGAACCGCTGATTGATTATCTGCATCGCTATCCACGCTTAAACGTGGAGTGGACGCTGAATGACCGCACGCCAGACTTCATCAGCGAAAACATCGACTGCGCCATTCAGGTCGGTGCGCCTAGCGATGCGTCCATCGTGGCGGTGCTGCTGGCGGAAGTGCCGCGCTTTGTGGTGGCGGCACCGTCGCTGCTGGCGGCGCATCCGCCGGTTGAAGAAGTTTCGCAGCTCACCAACCTGCCGTGGCTGGCGCTGACCAGTTTTTATCGCAACGAAATCGCCCTGCAGCGAATTAGCGATGGTCAGCCGGTGAATCTGGCGATTGCCCCGCGCCTCGCCAGCGACAGTTTGTACGCGGTGCGTAAAGCCGCCGTTGCCGGGATGGGCGCGGCGGTGGTGTCGTCGTGGGTGGTGCAGGAAGATTTAGCCAAAGGGGATTTGATTCAACTGTTGCCGGAGTGGCAAGCGCCGCCGTTGCCGGTGTGGCTGACTTATCCGTGGGCCAGCTATTATCCGGCGCGGTTACAGAAGTTTTTCGCCATGATTCGGGAAGTGATGCCGAAGTTAGCCGGGACGCAGCCGGCGACGCCGGCGAGGAAATGAAAAGGTCGCCATGAATGGCGACCCTACGCGATGATTTTGTAGGGTCGCCATTTATGGCGACCTGGTTCATCACATCTTCACCGCTTTCTTATCCCCCTTCGACATATTGTCCAGCCAGCCCATCACAAAGGCCGACAGCACAAACGTCAGGTGGATAATCACGTACCACATCAGCTTTTCGTTTTCGATGTTGCGCGCGTCCATAAAGATACGCAGCAGGTGAATCGACGAAATCGCCACAATCGAGGCCGCAACTTTGTTTTTCAACGAGCCGGAGTCCATTTTACCGAGCCAGCTCAGCTTCTCTCTGTGCTCATCAATATCCAGCTTGGAGACAAAGTTCTCGTAACCCGAGAGCATCACCATCACCAGCAAACCGCCGACCAGCGTCATGTCCACCAGCGACAGCAGCAGCAGAATCAAATCGTTCTCCGCAATGCTGAAGACGTGCGGCAACAGGTGAAAAATTTCCTGGAAGAATTTGATGGTCAGCGCCAGCAGGCCCAACGAAAGTCCCATGTAAACCGGAGCCAGCAGCCAGCGCGATGAATACATCAGGTTTTCGATAAAACGTTCCATAAGTTCCCATTAATCAACAGACAAGTGGGCGAGTATAACCGAACTTATGTGAAGTTATTTCAGCCCTTCTTCAGAAATTTCAGGCGCGGCGGGCAGCGGCAATGACAAACGGAACACCGCGCCGCCTTCCGGCCGATTCTCCGCCCAGATGCGCCCGCGATGGGATTCGATAATGGTTTTACCGATCGCCAAACCCAAGCCGACGCCCGGCACCGCCGACTCTTCATCACCGCGCGCAAATTTGTCAAAAATACGCGTGAGGTTCTCCGCCGCGATGCCGGGACCGCTGTCCCACACCGCAATCTCCAGCCGATCGCGATCGCGCCACGCCCGAATACCGTGCTGCGCCGCGTTGCCTGCGTATTTCAGGCTGTTTTCGATCAGATTGGTAAACACGCGCTCCAGCATGGCGCTGTCGCCTTTGATCAGCACCATCTCGGGTAAATCGAGGATAAATTCATGGCCCTTCAGCGACGGGCCCATGCTGCTCAGCGCGCCGCCAATCACCTCATCCAGCGCCACCCACTCTTCGCGCAGATTGAGTCCACCGGATTGTATGCGCGCCATATCCAGCATGTTACTCACCAGCCGGATAGTACTCAGCGTCTGTTCACGAATCTGATTGGCCTGGTCGACATACTTCGACTCTTCGCTGGCGAGATCGAGCATCAGCATCTCCGCCTGACCAAACAGCACCGTCAGCGGCGTACGCAGATCGTGCGACAGCGCTGACAGCAGCGCATTACGCAGCTGCTCGCGCTCGGCGGCCAGCCGCGACGCCGCTTCACTGTGCGACAGGGCCATGCGTTCCAGCGCGTTAGCAATCAACACGGTGAAGGTTTCCAGTAAACGCTGCTGTTCGGGGATCATCAGCTGACGCAGGTTTTTCGGTTCCACCACCAGCAAGCCGAGACAGTGATTACCACTTTTCAGCGGCAAAATCTGGTACGGCACCGCGGGCAAGGTATCGGTGCCCGCGCCCGCCGGTTGGCCTTTGCTGTAACTCCATTTGGCGATAGCCAGATCCGGCGGCGTACCGATCGCCGTATCGCCCACGGTTTGCAGCTCGCCCTGCTCATCCGGCAGCAGCAGTAAACTGCGCGCCTGCAGGGTGACATCGATGATGCGCTGGCTGGTGGTGGCAATATCCTGCGGCGTCAAATCGCTGCCGAGCGCTTTCGCCATCTCATACAGATGCCGCGCACGCTGTTCGCGGTAGCGCGCCACTTTGGCCTGATAGCGCACGCCCGCCGTCAGATTCCCAACAATCACGCCCACCGCCAGCATCACCGCAAAGGTCACCAGATACTGCAAATCCGACACCGCGACGGTGCCGGTGGGCGCGACAAAGAACAGGTCGAAAGCGATGATGTTGATCACCGTGGCGAACACCGACGGCCAGCGGCCATAGCGCAGCGCCACCAGCACCACCGCCAGCAGATAAATCATCACGCTGTTGGCGGGATCAAACGCCACCAGCAGCCAGCGGCCGACGCCGGTGACCAAAATACACAGCAGCAGCGCCATCACACAGCCGCGCAGATAGAGCCGCCATTTTTCGTTGCTGGCGCGCTGGCCGCTGAGCGGATGCGGCGCATCGCGCACCGGTTCATCCAGCGCCACCACCAGCAAATCGAGATCCGGGCCGAGTTCGCCGAGGCGCTGGGCAAAGCTGTCGCGCCGCCAGCGCCGTTGTGGCTGACGTCCGGTCACGATTTTACCGAGATTGTGCTCGCGCGCGTAACGCAGCACCGCGCGCGCTTCATCGGGATCGGAGAGCGTGGCGGTTTCAGCGCCAAGTTCCTGCGCCAGTTGCAGCGTGCGTAAAATGGCGCGACGGCGCGCTTCCGGCAGCCGATTGAGGCGCGGCGTTTCCACATACACCGCGTGCCATTCGCTGCCGAGCCGTGCCGCTAAACGCGCGGCGGTGCGCACCAGCTTTTCGCTGCCGGTATCGTCGCCAATGCACAGCAGAATGGCATCACGCGTGTGCCACACTTTGTCGCGGCCTTGCCGATCGCGCCAGGCACGCATCTGGTCATCCACGCGATCGGCGGTACGACGCAACGCAAGCTCACGCAGCGCGAACAGATTGCCTTTACGGAAGAAGTTTTCGATGGCGCGTTCGGCGCGGTCGCCGACGTAGACTTTGCCCTCTTTCAGCCGCTGACGCAGATCGTCCGGCGGCAGATCCACCAGCACCACTTCGTCGGCGCTATCAAAGAAGGGATCGGGCACGGTTTCACGCACCTGAATGCCGGTGACGCCGCCGACCACATCATTCAGGCTTTCCAGATGCTGGACGTTAACGGTGGTGATGACGTCAATGCCCGCTTCGAGCAGCTCTTCAATGTCCTGCCAGCGCTTGGGATGACGCGAACCCTGCACGTTGGTGTGCGCCAGTTCATCCATCAGGATCACCGCCGGATGGCGCGCCAGCGCGGCATCGAGATCGAATTCGGCGTGGCGCGAACGGCCGGTGGTTCGCCGTGGCAACAGCGCCAGCCCGTTGAGCAGCGCGGCGGTCTCTGCACGATCGTGGGTCTCTACCACGCCGGCTAACACGTCGAGACCTTGCGCCCGCAGCCGCTGCGCCTCCTGCAGCATGGCGAACGTTTTGCCCACGCCCGCACAGGCGCCAAAGTAGATTTTCAGCTTACCGCGATGGCTGTCGCTGTGGTTCAGCAGCAGCGCATCGGGATCGGGGCGCGGCAGTTCATCATGTAAGTCGTTCAAAGAATCCGTCCAATTAATCGAGGTTCCGTGCGGCCATGGAAACGGTCGCCATAAATGGCGACCCTACGGGTTTATTGCAAATCATCCAGCGCCAGATTCAGGCGCAGCACGTTTACCGTCTCTTCGCCGACAAACGGCAGCAGCGGGCGCTCGGTGTGGCGCACAATCAGCGCCTCAACATCTTTAAGCGCCATATTGCGCGCGGCGGCGATGCGCGGTGCCTGCCACAACGCAGCTTCTGGCGAAATATCCGGATCTAATCCGCTCGCCGATGCGGTAACTAACTCCACCGGCACCGCTTTGGGGGCTTGCGGATTAGCCGCACGCAGCGCGGCGACGCGTTCCGCTACCGCTTTATCCAGCGCCGGATTGCTGCCTGCCAGATTGCTGCCGCTGGAGGCCAACGCATTATAAGGCGCATCGCCGGTAGCGGAAGGTCGACCCCAAAAGTGGCCCGGCTGATTAAACATTTGACCAATCTGCTCGGAACCGCGTACCGCGCCATCCTGCTCAATCAGCGAACCGTTGGCCTGCGATGGGAACCACCACTGCGCCAGACCGGTGGTCAGCAGCGGATAGACCGCGCCGGTGAGCAGCGTAAGCACCAGTAACAATACAATAGCCGGACGTAACTGACTCATTTCTCTTCTCCTTACGCCAGACCAAGCAGCGTTAGCAGCAGGTCGATGGCTTTAATACCTATAAACGGCACCACTAATCCGCCCGCACCGTAAATCCACAGGTTGCGACGCAGCAGCGCCGCCGCGCTCAGCGGACGATAACTCACGCCTTTCAGCGCCAGCGGGATCAGGAACACAATCACCAGCGCGTTAAAAATTACCGCCGACAAAATCGCCGAGTTCGGCGAATGCAGCCCCATCACGTTGAGCATGTTGAGTTGCGGATAGGTGGCGGCAAACGCGGCCGGAATAATGGCGAAATACTTCGCCACGTCGTTGGCGATACTGAAGGTGGTGAGCGAGCCGCGCGTCATCAGCATCTGTTTACCGATGTGCACCACTTCCAGCAGCTTGGTCGGATTCGAGTCGAGATCGACCATATTGCCGGCCTCTTTCGCCGCCTGGGTTCCCGAGTTCATCGCCACCGCCACGTCGGCCTGCGCCAGCGCTGGTGCGTCATTGGTGCCGTCGCCGGTCATCGCCACTAAGCGTCCTTCGGCCTGATACTGACGAATCAGCGCCAGCTTGGCTTCCGGCGTCGCTTCCGACAGAAAGTCATCGACACCCGCTTCCGCCGCAATCGCCGCCGCGGTTAATGGGTTATCGCCGGTGATCATCACCGTTTTGATGCCCATCTTGCGCAGCTCGGCAAAGCGCTCTTTGATACCGCCTTTGACGATATCTTTCAGCGCCACCACGCCCAGCACCTGGGCGCCTTCGGCCACCACCAGCGGCGTGCCGCCAGCGCGCGCCACTTCTTCGACGGCGGCATTCACTTCTAACGGGAAGCGGCCATGATTGGCTTCAATGTGGCGACGAACCGCATCGACCGCACCTTTGCGGATCAGACGATCCTGCACGTTCACGCCGCTCATGCGCGTTTGCGCCGAGAACGGAATGAAGCTCGCGCCCATACTGCTCAAGTCACGCTCACGCAGATTAAATTTCTGCTTCGCCAGCACCACGATGCTGCGCCCTTCCGGCGTTTCATCGGCCAGCGACGCCAGCTGCGCCGCATCGGCCAGCTGCTGTTCGCTGACGCCTGGCGCAGGCAGGAACTGCGTCGCCTGACGGTTGCCGAGCGTGATGGTGCCGGTTTTATCCAGCATCAGCACATCGACGTCGCCCGCCGCTTCCACCGCACGGCCGCTGGTGGCGATGACGTTCGCGCCCAGCATGCGGCTCATGCCCGCCACACCGATGGCCGACAGCAGGCCGCCGATGGTGGTCGGAATCAAACACACCAGCAGCGCCACCAGCACCGTGATGCTGACCGGCGTGCCGCCATACGCCGAGAACGGCCACAGCGTGACGGTCGCCAGCAGGAACACAATCGTCAGCGATACCAGCAGAATGGTCAGCGCCACTTCGTTCGGCGTTTTACGGCGTTTCGCGCCTTCCACCATCGCAATCATGCGGTCAAGGAAGGTTTCGCCCGGATTGACGCTGCACTGAATCACCAGCCAGTCGGAAAGAATGCGCGTACCGCCGGTCACCGAGGAGAAATCCCCGCCCGATTCACGGATCACCGGCGCGGATTCACCGGTGATGGCGCTCTCATCCACCGATGCGCCGCCCTCCAGCACCTCGCCGTCGCACGGAATGATGTCACCGGCTTCCACCAGCACCACATCGCCTTTGCGCAGCGTATCGGCCGCCACGTTGTGCCAGGCTGCGCCGTAGCGCGCTTCGGCCAGTTTTTTCGCATCGCTGGTTTTACTGATGCCTTTCAGGCTGTTGGCCTGCGCCTTGCTGCGCCCTTCCGCCAGCGCTTCGGCGAAGTTGGCGAACAGCACGGTGAACCACAGCCAGATGGCGACGCCGGCGGTAAAGCCCGCGTTACCGCTGAGCGCGCCGCTGGCCATGCCCACCGCCAATACCGAGGTCAGCACGCTGCCGATCCACACCAAAAACATCACCGGGTTGCGGAACTGCACGCGTGGATCGAGTTTTTTCAGCGCATCCAGCATGGCAACGCGGGTTAGCGCCGCATCAAACAGCGCCAGTTGTTGACGACTCATAATTCCGTTATCCCTGAATTAATTGCAGATGTTCCGCGACCGGGCCCAATGCCAGCGCGGGGATGAACGTCAATGCGCCCACCAGCAAGACGGTACCGATCAGCAGCGCGATAAACAGCGGGCCGTGCGTTGGCAGCGTGCCGTTGCCGACTGGCTGAATTTTCTTCGCCGCCAGCGAACCGGCAATCGCCAGCACCGGAATGATGATGCCGAAGCGGCCCACCAACATGCAGAAGCCCAGCAGCAGGTTCCAGAACGGCGTGTTAGCGCTCAGTCCGGCAAAGGCGCTGCCGTTGTTGTTGGCCGCCGATGACACCGCGTACAGCACTTCGCTAAAGCCATGAATGCCGGGATTGGCCATACCGGCGCGACCAGCGTCGGTCATCATCGCCAGCGCGGTGCCGAGCAGCACCAGCGTTGGCGTCACCAGAATCGCCAGCGCGGTCATCTTCATCTCCCACACGTCGATTTTTTTGCCCATGTATTCTGGCGTGCGACCGATCATCAACCCGGCGATAAACACGCCGAGCAGCACGAACAGCAGCATGCCGTACAGGCCAGCACCGACGCCGCCGAACACCACTTCTCCTAGCTGCATCAACCACATCGGCACCATGCCGCCGAGCGCAGTGAAGGAGTCATGCATGGCGTTGACCGCACCGCACGACGCCGCCGTGGTGATCACCGCAAACAAGCTGGAGTTGAGAATGCCGAAGCGCGTCTCTTTGCCTTCCATGTTGATGGCGCTGTCCGCGCCGAGCGCGAGGAAGTGCGGATTACCGCGCAGTTCGGCCCACATCACGGTGATCACCGCCAGCACGAACATGATGGTCATCGCCCACAGCAGCATGTGGCCCTGACGACGATCGCCCAGATGCTGACCAAAGGTGAAACAGAGCGCCGCCGGGATCAGGAAGATGCTCAGCATCTGCACGAAGTTGGTCAGCGCGGTCGGGTTTTCGAACGGATGTGCTGAGTTGACGTTGAAGAAACCCCCGCCGTTGGTGCCGAGCATTTTGATCGCTTCCTGCGATGCCACCGGACCGAGCGGCAGCGTCTGCTGCGCGCCTTCCAGCGTGGTGAGCGCATGGTACGGTTCGAAGGTTTGAATGCTGCCCTGGCTGATGAAGAACAGCGCGATAACCAGGCTGATCGGCAGCAGCACGTAAACAGTAATGCGCGTCAGGTCGCGCCATGCGTTGCCGAGCGTATCCAGCGAACGGTTGGCAAAACCACGAATCAGCGCAAACGCCACGGCGATACCGGTCGCCGCCGAAAGGAAGTTCTGCACCGTGAGGCCCGCCATCTGACTGAAATAGCTCAGCGTGCTTTCCCCGGCGTAGGATTGCCAGTTGGTGTTAGTGACGAAGCTAATGGCGGTATTGAGCGCCAGATCCCAGCTGAGATTAGGCAGATGCTGCGGGTTCAGCGGCAGCGCGGCCTGCGTCATCAACATCAGCAGCAGCAAGGCAAAACCCAGCGCGTTAAACAGCAGAATCGCCAGCAGATAGTGCGGCCAGCGCATGGCGTCGCCGTCGGCACCGGCCAGTCGCCACAGCGCACGCTCGGTGCGCGGCAGCAGCGGCTTGTCAGCCACAAACAGGGCGAGATAACGTCCCAGCGGTTGTGCCAGCACCATCAGTACCAGCAGAAACACCGCAATTAGCATGAATGCATTCGCCGCCATCAGAATGCCTCCGCATTAAGCAGGGCATAAATCAGGTAGCCCAGAAGAACAAACACCAGCACGATGCCGGCTATCACGCCCACGCTCACAGCAACCTCCAGAGGATTTTGGTAGTGCTGCAAGCATGCGCGGCGCGGCATAAAGAAGAGGTAAAAAGGCGGGAAGCGGGCGTAAATAAAGTATAAAAATGGTGAAGAATTAAGCGCTTTCTAACGCCCAGATGCGGTTCAGATCGATGTTCTGCCATAAGCCGCTGTCTTCTGCGCCGGTGATGCTGTCGGTGCAGAAGCTGTCGCCGAGATCGAGCTCTTCCGGTTTTACTTCGCGCTGTGCGTGCAGCGACCAGAACACATGCACTTTGGGCTTGAGCAGCGATTTTTCGCCAGCCTGCACCACCAGCGCCACGCGCCCGGAAGCCAGTCGCACCAGCGATCCCACCGGATAAATGCCGATAGTGCGCACGAAGGCGTGCAGCAGCGTGTTATCGAAGTGGCCGCGCCAGCTCAGCATATTGTGCATCGCTTCGGCAGGCGTCCAGCCTTTGCGATAAGGACGATTCGAGGTGACGGCATCATAAACGTCGCACACCGATGCCATGCGCGCATACAGCGAGATCTCTTCGCCTTTCAGTCCATGCGGATAACCGTTGCCGTCGTACTTTTCATGGTGATGCAGCGCGATATCAAGCAGATCTTCACCGGCATTGGCTTCCATCAGCATCTGCGCGCCCACAATCGGATGCTGACGCATCACAGTGAACTCTTCGTCGCTGAGCTTGCCAGGTTTGTTGAGAATCTCCAGCGGCACCGCGGCTTTACCCACATCATGCAGCAAACCGCCCATACCAACGCGCCGCAGCTGATGCTCATCGAGGCCCATTTTTTTGCCGAGCGAGATCATCAGGCCGCACACCGCCATTGAGTGCAGATAAGTGTAATCGTCGTGATTCTTCAGGCGCGCCACGCTCAGCAGCGCCGTGGGTTCGCGGGTGATCGAACCGGCAATTTGATCAACCAGATCAAGCATATAATCGAGGTCGAGGCCTTGCCCCATGCGCGCCTCGTTAAACATCGCCAGCACCTGCGGTTTCCCCTGATTGAAGATGCTTTGCGCCTGATCCATCTCCTGGAAAAACGGGGTTTTAGGAATATCTTTTTTCGGCGCAGGCGTGACGGGGGCCTGAACCGATTTGTCGAGATCGATCCATAACTGCAGGATCCCCTCATTGCGGATCATCGCGATCTGGCGTTTATCAGTGATCAGCATTTGGTTGCGAATGCGCTTATCTTTGACCCACCAAACCTCCAGTTTGTGGATAAACATTCCCTGCTGCAATTCGTCAACGTTAATCAGCTTTATCACGATATCGCTCCTTAATATCAGTGGGTGGTAAGGAGGTATCGGCAGCTGAGCAAAAAATCTTCAGAGTGGATTTGTGCGATCGGTGAGGTTTGCGAAATAGGTGCGCATAAATGCGCACCCTGCGGATGCTGTGCGCCTACGGCGTTGTAGGGTCGCCATTTATGGCGACCTGGCTTGAAACATCCTGCTCTTCACCAACACGTTCAATCGGTCCCATCACCAGCAGGAACAGCAAAGCGGCGACCACGCAGTGCGCGCCGACAAACACCAGCCCGATGCTGTAGCTGCCGGTTAAGCCGACGATGATGCCGAACAGCAGCGGCGTGATAAAACCCGCCATATTGCCGATGCCGTTAAAAATCGCGCCCGCCAGGCCAACGGCTTCTTTCGGTGCGGTATCACTGACAATCGTCCAGGTTCCGGCGCCTGCCGCCACGCCTTTGCCAAAAAAGGCGAACGACATGATGGCGATAATGCCGACGTTGCTGGGGATCACCGCCGCCAGAACCAGCGAAGCCGCCATCAGCATGCCGACGATATATGGCGTTTTACGCGCCCAGGATAAACTCCAGCCGCTTGCCAGCAGTTTGTCGGAGATGTAGCCGCCGCTGATGCCGCCGAGGAAACCAAATACCGCCGGTGCGATGGTGGCAAAACCGGCATCAAGAATATTCATGCCGCGCGCCTGCACCAGATAAATGGGGAACCAGGTGATAAAGAAGTAGCTGAGCGCGATGATGCAGTATTGGCCGATATAGGCGCACCACAGCATGCGGTTGCTGAGCAGCTTTTTGAACATCGCTTTGCTCAACGGCGGACGCGCTTTAAGCGTTTGCGCCGAATCGATATCCACCAGCGCGCCGCCCTGCTCAATGTAGCGCAATTCATTTTCCGAGACCTGCGGATGATGGCGCGGGCTACGCATAAAGCCCATCCAGACAAACACCGCCAGCACGCCGATACCGCCCAGCACAAAGAACGGCCATTCCCAGCCAAAGCGCGACACCAGCCAGCCGGAAAGCGGCGAAAAGATGGCGACGGCAAAATATTGCGCCGAGGCGAAGAGTGAAGAGGCGCGGCCGCGTTCGGCGCTGGGAAACCACATGATCACCGCGCGCGCATTGGCGGGAAAACTCGGTGCTTCAATCAGGCCCAGCGCGAAACGCAGCGCAAACATCAGCGTGAGCGCCATGGTCATTCCGCTGGAGAACTCGCCAACAAAGCCCATCAGCAACGTGGAGATCGACCACAGCGCCAGCGTCACGCCGTACACTTTTTTGGTGCCGAAGCGATCGAGAAACAGGCCGCCGGGGATCTGGCCGATCACATAGGCCCAGCTAAATGCCGAGAGGATCAGACCAAGCTGGATCGCCGAAAGTCCAAACTCATCTTTGATCGCCGATCCTGAGATCGACAGGATCGAGCGGTCGGCATACGCCACCACGGAAAGAAACAGGATCAGGCAAAGGATCCCAACGCGTACGTGGCTGTTGTGTGGCCGATTTTTGGCTTTTTGCATGGGCTGAATTCCTCAAATGAAACGTGCCGGAATACCGCTTTATTTCCCTGTTGAGCAACTATAGGAAGCAGTTTCACGCACGGTCATTGTGCGAATGGCGGAATCGATGGGGGCAAATTAGCGCCAGATTTAGCCGCTGGCACAAAGTGAGGTGCGGTGCTGCACAGAACCTCAAAAATCAGCGGGCTTTTGCACCGCAATGTGCGCCAACTCTAAGAAAATCCTTCGCAGTGCAACTATGAGCGCGCGAAGGAAAGACGCACCCGAGAGCAAAGTGTGCGCTTAGCTGCAAAATCCAACCTTGCTGATTGTCAGCCGGGTGGCGGGCTCGTAGGCTGAAAATGATTTCATTGAGCCATTTTTAAAATCGATGAAACATTCATTCTAATAACAAGCTTACTCTGGAGTCTGCGATGAAAATCCTCAAGGCGATGATGTTGCTCGGCCTGCTCTCAACGTCAGCCTCGGCGCTGGCGGAAAAAATTGGCGTGTCGATGGCCTACTTCGATCAAAACTTCCTCACCATTATTCGCCAGTCGATTGATAAAGAAGCCAAAGCGCGTGGGCTTGATATTCAGTTTGAAGATGCACGCGGCGATGTGGGACGTCAGACCGATCAGGTGCAGAGTTTTATCGGTGCGGGCGTGGATGCGATCATCGTCGATCCGGTCGATTCCGCCAGCACGCCGCAACTCACCAGGCTGGCGCAGCAGGCAAAAATTCCGCTGGTGTACGTCAACCGCACGCCGGGCGATAAATCGCTGCCGGCCGGCGTGGTGTTTGTCGGCTCCGACGAGCGTGAATCCGGCACCTTGCAGATGGAAGCGCTGGCGAAAATGGCTAACTACAAAGGCAATGTGGCGATCATGATCGGTAATCTGACCGACGCCGGTGCGCTGCAACGCACCAAAGACGTTGAGCAAGTGGTGGCGAAATATCCCGGCATGAAAGTGGTGCAGAAACAGCCCGCCAACTACGCGCGCAATGAAGGCATGGATTTGATGAATAGCTGGCTGGGCAACGATGAAGCGATTGATATCGTTGCGGCTAATAACGATGAGATGGCGATAGGCGCGGCCATGGCGCTGGCTAAAAGCAATAAAAAGGTGCTGATTGGCGGTATCGATGCTACGCCAGACGGCCTGAAAGCGCTGTCGCAGGACAAAATTCAGGTCACGGTTTTCCAGGATGCGGTCGGCCAGGGCAAAACGTCGGTGGATGTGGCGCAGAAGCTGATCAAAGGCGAGAAAGTGGATTCACACGTGTGGATCCCGTTTGAGCTGGTGACTAAAGAGAATATGCAGAAGTACGTTGATAAATAACGATAATTATCGCTAAATCTTAGGGTCGCCATTGATGGCGACCATAACGCATGTTTGGTGCAGTTATCAATAAGGTCGCCATGAATGGCGACCCTACGGTTAACGTAACTGTGCCATCTGCACGATATCGTGATACTCGCCGTCGCGCAGGCAGGCTTTGCGCTTCACGCCTTCGCGCTCGAAGCCCAGCTTCTGATACAGGCGCAGCGCGCGTTCGTTATCGTGGAACACTTCCAGCTCAATGCGCATGATGCCGAGCCAGTTGAAGGCGTAATCCATCGCGTTGCGGATCAGCTTTTCACCAATGCCGCGCCCGCCAAACGCCGGATCGACGCTGATACCAAAGCTGATGCTGTGACGCGTACGCGGACGCTGTTCGACAAACAGCGTGAGCTCACCGACCATCGCACCCTCAATCTCCGCAACAAAGCCGATGTATCCCAGCTCATCCATCTTTTCGAATTTTTTCTGCCAGGTCGCTATGCTCGGACACGGCAACTGCGTGGTCCAGCGATAAACGTCAGGATGGCTGTAAAGGCGTTGGTAGGCGGCGGCATCGCCCGGCTCACGACCGCGAATGTGTAAATCCATGTCGGTAATCCCTTTTCACATGCACTAAGCTGTTAACTCTCACCATTTCGGGAAGAGTGATTCTATGTTGTATCGCCGTTTTGAACGTTTTATCAATATTTTCCAGGATGCGCCAACCGATTCCCCACCCGCCAGCGTCTGGCCGTTCTACTTCTACTATCTGCGTCAGGTGTGGCCGAGCTTCGTCGCGCTGCTGATTGTCGGGCTGGTGCAAGCGCTGATCGAAGTGGCGCTGTTCAGCTATCTCAGCCGCATCATTGACCTGGTCAATCACTCGACGCCCGCCTCGCTGTTCAGCGATAACTGGCAAATATTGTTGTGGATGGGCTTTGTCGCGCTGATTTTGCGGCCGCTGGTGATTGCCGCGCACGATATGCTGGTGCATCAAAGCATTAACCCAAGCATGACCAGCATGATCCGCTGGCAGCATCACAACTACGTGCTGCGTCAAAGCCTGAATTTCTTCCAGAACGATTTTGCCGGGCGCATTGCCCAGCGCATCATGCAGACCGGTAACTCGCTGCGTGATTCGGCGGTACAGCTGGTGGACGCCATCTGGCACGTGGTGATTTACGCGGTGACTTCGCTGGTGCTGTTTGCCGAAGCGGACTGGCGCCTGATGATTCCGCTGGTGATCTGGATTGTGGCTTACAGCGTGTCGCTGAGCTTCTTTGTGCCGCGCGTTAAACAGCGTTCGGTGGTGTCATCGGAAGCACGCTCGAAACTGATGGGCACCATCGTCGACGGCTACACCAATATCGCCACCATCAAACTGTTTTCGCATAACGATCTGGAGAAGCGTTACGCACGCGAGGCAATTCAGGAGCAAACCGACAAAACCCAGCACGCCAGCCGCATGGTCACCACCATGGATATCACGCTCTCCACGCTGAATGGCTTGCTGATTGTCAGCACCTCCGGCCTGGCGCTGTGGTTGTGGAGTCAGTCGCTGATCAGCGTCGGCGCGATTGCGCTGGCGACCGGTTTGGTGATCCGTCTGGTGAACATGTCCGGCTGGATCATGTGGGTGGTGAACGGCATCTTCGAAAACATCGGCATGGTGCAGGATGGCCTGAATACCATTGCGCAGCCGCTGAGCGTGCAGGATGAGCCGAACGCGAAAAACATGCAGGTGACTAAAGGTCAGATTCGCTTTGAGGATGTGCGATTTGATTACGGCGGCAGTCGTCAGGTGATTAATCGCCTCAACCTCAACATCAAGCCGGGCGAGAAGATCGGTTTGATTGGCCCGTCCGGCGCCGGTAAATCCACCTTAGTGAATCTGCTGCTGCGGCTGTATGACATCAATAGCGGCCGCATTGTGATTGACGATCAGAACATCGCCGAAGTGACGCAAGAGAGTCTGCGCGGGCAAATCGGCATGATCACGCAGGACACGTCGCTGCTGCACCGCTCAATTCGCGAAAACCTGCTGTATGGTCGTCCGGACGCGACGGAAGAGGAGCTGCAGGCGGCGATTATCCGCGCGCGCGCCGACGAGTTCATTCCGCTGCTCTCCGATCCGCAAGGCCGCACCGGGCTGGATGCGCACGTGGGCGAGCGCGGCGTGAAGCTGTCGGGCGGTCAACGTCAGCGTATCGCCATCGCGCGCGTGCTGCTGAAGGACGCGCCGATTCTGATCATGGACGAAGCCACCTCGGCGCTGGATTCCGAGGTGGAAGCGGCGATTCAGGAGAGCCTGGAAACGCTGATGCAGGGTAAAACGGTGATTGCTATCGCCCACCGTCTTTCCACTATTGCCAAAATGGATCGTCTGGTGGTGCTGGAGCAGGGTGAGATTGTCGAGATGGGCAACCACCGCGAACTGCTGGCGCACGGCGGACTTTACGCGCGCCTGTGGCAGCATCAGACCGGCGGTTTTGTCGGCGCGGATTAATCTCCACGCCGATACGGTAAGGCGTCGCGCGCTTCAATCGCCCAGCCGCGCACGCCTTCCCGTTCCTGTAGCAGAAAATCCGCCACCGCATCGCGCAAGCCGGGATGACACAAATAGTGCCACGAATGGGTGATGTGCGGCTCAAAGCCGCGCACCAGCTTATGCTCGCCCTGCGCGCCCGCATCAAAACGCTGCACACCTTCCGCGATGGCGAAATCCATGCCCTGATAGAAGCAGGTTTCAAAATGCAGCCGATCAAACTCCGCCAGACAGCCCCAATAGCGGCCGTACAGCGTGTTGCCGTCCATTAAGCAGAATGCCATCGCTGCCGGTTGCCCTTGTAGCGAGGAAATCACCACGCGAATCGAATGCGGCATGCGCTCCGCCAGCAGGCTAAAGAAGTGGCGGGTCAGATAGGGCCGCTGGCCGCGCACCGCGTAAGTGTTGGCATAACAGGTGTAAACAAAATCCCACTGATCCTCGCGCAGCTCATCGCCGCGATACCAGCTGAATTCAAAGCCGCTGCTCATCACCTGCTCACGCTCTTTACGCAGCTGTTTGCGCTTGCGCGACATCAGCGTGTCGAGGAAATCCTGAAAATCGCGGTAGCCTTTGTTATGCCAGTGATACTGCAAGCCGAGGCGCTCCAGCCAGTCTGGCTGCTGCTGCATAATGTGGTTGGCGAACGGCGTGGTGAAGTTGATGTGCGCGCCGCTCAGACCGTGTTGATAGAGGTTATCCGGCAGCGCGCTGAGCAGTTTCAGCACCGCTTCTTCATCGCCCAGCAGGCGTGCGCCAGTCACCGGACTGAACGGAATCGCGCCCAGCCATTTCGGATAGTAAGGAATACCGGCGCGCTGACAGGCATCCGCCCACGCATGGTCGAACACATATTCACCGCGCGAATGGCGTTTGCGATAGCCCGGCAGCGCCGCACGCAGCGTGCCGTTTTCGCGCCACAGCAGGTGATCCGTCTGCCAGCCGTTTTCGGGCCGCACGCTGCCGCTCTCTTCAAGTGACAAGAGAAATGCGTGGCGTAAAAACGGTTGATCGTCAGGTAACAGCGCATCCCATTCGACGGCGGCAATCTCCGCCAGCGATGACAGATGTAGCAAAGACATTCACGGCTCCCGGCCTGATGAAAGCAGGCGCCTAGTTCAACAGGTTTTCCCGCGTGGGAAAAGGTGCAGCGCACTGAATGTGTATTCAGGAGATTTGACCAGACGGTCGCCATGAATGGCGACCCTACGACGGATCGGCGCGGTTTTGTAGGGTCGCCATTCATGGCGACCTTGTCCATTAATGCACAGTGCAGAATTTGACACGGGCGGCCCGCAGGCCGCACCCTACGATTTTCTCGTCAGCTGGAATGTTCATGGATCGCCTCGATTGTGACCGCATGTTTGTCGCCGTGCTGGAAGTGGGCAGCTTCGCCGGTGCTGCCGAACGCCTCGGTACCAGCAGCGGCCAGGCGTCGAAGCTGGTCTCCCGGCTGGAGCAGGAACTTGGTGTGCAGCTGTTTAAACGCAGCACGCGCGCGCTCTCGCCCACCGAAGTCGGCCGCGCCTATTACGAGCGGGTAAAAACGCTACTCGAAGCCTTTGATACGCTGGATGCCACAGTGCGCGACAGCGCCACCACGCCGACCGGCCGCCTGAAGATTAGCGCGCCCGGCACGTTCGGTACGGCGGTGCTGGCCAGCGTGCTGGTGGAGTTCGCGCGTCATTATCCGCAGATCGAACTCGACGTGAACTTCTCCGATCGTGCAGTTAACATCGTCGATGAAGGCTTTGATATGGCGATTCGCATCGGCAAACTCGACGACAGCAGCCTGATTGCGCGCCGCCTTGGCGATGTGCCGATTCGCGTGGCGGCGTCTTCCGGTTATCTGCTGCAACACGGCACGCCGCAGCACTGGCGCGATTTGGCGGCTCATCAGTGCATCAGCGATACCAACTTCCGCGATCCCTGGCACTGGCCGTTTGTCACGCCGTGCGGCGACAGCGTCAGCATGCCGATTCGCGGTCGTCTCTGTTTCTCCAATACCGAAGCCTGTTTGCAGGCGGCCATCGCCGGATTGGGCATTGCGCGGCTACCAGGTTTTATTGCCGCACCCGCCCTGCAGCGCGGTGAAATCGTCTCGCTATTAGAGGAATTCGCCACGCCGCCCATGGGCCTGTTCGCGCTCTATCCGCCGGCGCGTCATCTGGCGCAGAAAACCCGGCTGCTGATCGATTTCCTCGCCGCCCATTTCCAGCACCATCCGCCCGGCTGATTCCTTCCAATTTGGAAGCAATGAAAGCCATTTTGCCCGGATTATCACCCAACCAGCAGCGCTGTATGCTCACTTCATCAACACTGAGGAGAGAAGACGATGCTGGTTAACGGTAAGTGGAGTGCAGAGTGGCATCCGGTGCAAGCCACCGATCAACAAGGCGGATTTGTGCGCCAGACATCCCGTTTTCGTCACTGGATTAGCGCAGATGGTTCCAGCGCATTCGCTGCCGAGCCGGATCGGTATCACCTCTATGTGGCGCTAATTTGTCCGTGGGCCTCGCGCACGCTGCTGGCGCGCAGTCTGAAAGGGCTGGATAAGGTCATCAGCGTGTCGGTGGTTGAGCCGCAGCTCGGCGCGCAAGGCTGGCGCTTCGGTGATTATCCTGGCGCGGATCGCGACTGGCTGAATAAAGCCGAATACCTTCACGAACTCTACACCCGTGCCGATGCCGATTTCACCGGCCGCGCCACCGTGCCGGTGCTGTGGGATAAAAAGACGCAAACCATCGTCAATAATGAGTCAGCCGATATCCTGCGCATGCTGAACAGCGGCTTTGGCGCGCTGGCGGACGATCGCATCGATCTTTATCCCGAAGATCTGCGCGCAGAGATCGACGCGCTGAACGAATCGATCTATCCACGCCTGAATAACGGCGTCTATCGCGCCGGTTTTGCTACCACACAGGTGAGTTATCAGCAGGCGTTCAACGATGTGTTCAGCCAGTTAGATGAGCTGGAGCTGCGCTTGCAGGATGGCCGTACTTTCCTGCTCGGCGAGCGCTTAACCGAAGCGGATATCCGCCTGTTCGTCACGCTGGTGCGCTTTGACGCCGCCTATCACGGCCTGTTTAAATGCAACCTGCGCCGCCTGCGCGACTATCCGCTGCTCGATCGTTATCTAAAGAGTATGCTTTCGGTCTCTGGCGTGCGTCAGACGGTGAATATCGATCACATCAAGCAGGGCTATTATTCAATTAAAGCGCTGAATCCCAACGGCATTGTGCCGGTTGGCCCGGATATGGCGGCCTACGATTTATAAGGAACAGGGCGATGGCAAAAGCGTTAGTGATTTTTTTACATGGCGTCGGCAGCAACGGCGATGATCTCGCGGTGCTCGGCGAACATTGGGCGCGCCTGCTGCCGGATGTGGCGTTTGCCTCGCCGAATGCGCCCTATCCTTTTGAACACGCGATGGGATATCAGTGGTTTAGCCTGACCGGCATCACGCCCGAAAACCGCCCGGCGCGCGTGCGTGAAGCGCGCGCGGCCTTTGATAACACGCTGCAGCAGCTGATGGCGCAGCACGGCATGGCGGATGCGTGGGACAAAGTGATTCTGGTGGGCTTTTCGCAGGGTTCGATCATGGCGTTAGATGCGCTGGCGTCGGGCCGTTATCCGCTAGCCGGCGTGGTGGCCTTTTCCGGCCGTCTGGCATTTGATGGCGCATTAACGCCGCAGCCGTATACGCCTGCGCTGCTGATTCACGGCAAAGCCGATGAGGTGATTCCGTTTAGCGAAAGCGTATCGGCGGAGCAACGTTTACAGCAGGCTGGCGTGACGGTGGAAGCGCGTTATGAAGCGGCAACCGGCCACACCATTTCATCGCAGGGTGCGATGGATGCCGCCGGTTTTATTGCGCAATGTTTGCAGGATTAAGGCCAGTAACGATTTAACGCCTGCCACGCTTTTTGCGCAGCCACGTCTGCTGGCTGCGCCTTCAACTTATCGTTGAACACTTCAATGCCGACCGGCCCGCTGTAACCGGCACTTTTCAGCTTATCGACAAAGCGTTCCACTTCGATGATGCCATCGCCCGGCAACAGGCGCTGGTGCCGCGCGTACTCGCTGAGCGGCTGCTTATCCTGCGGTGGCATGTCGGCCATATCGCACAGCTGCACTTCGTAGATACGGTCAGCGGGAATGCCATCCAGCTGCGACGCATCGCCGCCTAACGCGCAGATGTGGAACAGATCGACCACCAAACCGATATTCGGCTGGTCCAGCCGTTGCAAGCGTTCCCACGCCAGCGGCAGCGTGTTATCTACGCTGCACCACGCCATCGGCTCATACATGATGCGCATGTTGTAGCGCGCGGCTTCCGATGCCATCCAACGTAAATCTTCATCAATACGCGCCGCCACACAATCTTCACGCGTGCTGGCCGGTGCCTGAATGGTGTCGCAGCCGATGGTTTGGGCAATCTGAATAAACTGACGCAGCTCTTCGCGTTTTTGCTGGCGGTCGCGATCCGGCGCACCGGTGAAATCGCGTAGCACCTGCACATTGGTGAAGCCAAGCTGCAACTGCTTCGCTAACTGTGGCGTACTGGCTTGCACATCGGCGCGCCAGATCTCAACCTGTTCGAAACCGGCGGCGCGTGCGGCACGCAGCTTCTCCTCAGGTTCACCGTTTAACAACACCAGGTTAAGGAATTTAGGGTTACAACGCATGACACAGCTCCTTAATCGTCCGGATAATCGGTGACAAATTCTGTGCGTCACGCGCACAGAATGGCGATCAGTATCTACCTCTGAGGAGTTATTTCAAGCGCGATGGTTATCCGAGCAGATTGACCGCGGCAAAACCGGCGAAGGTCATCAGCAGCGAACCAATAACATGCACCATCACGCTCGACATCGCCCAAAGGTATTTACCTGATTGTAGCAACCCAACAATTTCTGCAGAAAAAGTGGAAAAGGTGGTTAAGCCGCCACACAAGCCAGTGACAATTAACAGTTTCCAAAAGGGATCGATATGCGGGTTACGCACAAAAAAGGCCAGCGCCGCGCCGATGATAAAACCGCCTACCAGATTCACCATCAAGGTGCCGGGCGGCAAATTGGGAAACAGCGCGTTAAAACGTAATGAGATCAACCAACGCAGCGTACAGCCCACCGCACCGCCCAGCACCACCGCCAGTAACGACTTCAACATAGTTTGGAGCTCCTGATATGAATGACGCGCAGGGCCGCGGCAGGACAGAATAACACCTGACACACCGCCGTCTCCCGCGCAGGGATACGAGTGTTGTCAGGCGTCATCAGCCGTCTGTGACCAGAACGGCGGTTGGGGAAGGTGGCACGCCATCACCTTAGGCGGGAGATAATACGCTGGCTTGGCAATGCAGACAATATGGTGAAGGAGGCACAATGGTGTCGCGGCGCGATCTATCGCGCGCATCAGTGAAGGCACCGTGCCAACCCCTCTTTGCGTAATAAATTGCGCCGCTACGGTTGGTGCCAATATCAACGTTCGAAGTGAATCACGCCCTTAATCAGTTCCCGGTTGTTAATCACATCCGCTTCAAAGCGCTCTGCCAGGGTAGAAAAATCATAATGGCGATTGAGCATCATGTCGGCACGAAGCTGCCCGTTCGCCATCAGTTCGCCTACTTTCGCGAAATCTTCCAGCGTGGCGTTGCGGCTGCCCAGCAGCGTGGTTTCCTTTTTGTGGAACTCGATATCCGGGATCACCAGATCGCCTTTGTGCAGGCCGACAAACACGATGGTGCCGCCGTGACGAATCAGTTTCACCGCGCCGTTCATCGCCGCTGGGCTGCCGGTGGCATCGATCACTTTGGCCGGCAAACGCCCACCAAACTCCGCCCGCAACTGCGTTTCAAAATCGGCGTTTAATGGATTTACCGTCGCCAAACCCAGCTTCTGCGCTACGTGTGCACGGCGTTGCTCGCTGGTGTCGGCCACCACCACATTCGCCCCCGCCGCCGCCGCAATCGCGGCCACGCCAAGACCAATTGGACCTGCGCCCACCACCAAAACCTGCTCATCCGCCGTAACGGCCGCACGGCGCACCGCATGCGCGCTGATGGCGAAGGGTTCAATCAGCGCGGCGGCTTCGGGATCAACCTCATCCACCGCCAGCAAATTGCTGGTCGGCACGCTAAGGTATTCGCAGAAACCGCCATCCTGATGCACCCCAATCACCGAGATTTTTTCGCAGCAGTTGGTTTTGCCACTCAAACAGGCATCGCACTGCTGGCAGGCAACGTAGGGAATCAGCGCCACGCGCTGGCCCAGCCTGAAGCCGCTGGCCTGGCTGCCGAGTTCCACCACTTCACCACACAGCTCATGCCCCAACACGCGTGGATAGCTGAAAAACGGCTGATTTCCGGCCCAGGCGTGGATATCGGTGCCACAAATGCCGGCGGCGATCGGTTTGATCAGAACTTCATGGGCGGCGGGCGTCGGCTTCGCGCGCTGCTGCCATACCATCTGGCGCGGCTCGGCGACCACCAGCGTTTTCATCGTTGTCATTGGCTTCTCCTGTGCTGTTGTCGCAGTTATGGCGAAAATCGCCGATGGCAGCGTTTTGCGTTGGGGGAAGTGTGAAGCCAACCGCTTTTTTTGGGCTTTGTATGGTTTTTAATAGATAAAAAACCGGAGACGCGTATGAGCCGCAGCCAGAATCTACGTCAGAACGTGATTAATCAGATGCTGGAAGGCATTGCCAAACGGCATATCCGTTCGCCGTTACCCCCGCAGGCGGCGCTGGCCGAGATGTTCAACATCAGCCGCACTACGGTGCGCCACACTTTGCAGCATCTGCATGAGCGCGGCGTGCTGGAAAAGGTGGATGAAACCTACGTTATCGTGCGCGATCCCAGCGAAGAAGATGGTTTTAACGCCCTGACGCCGCCGATCGATCAGCAGGCGCTGCAGTTTGAGCAGACCTTTTTCAACCTGATTAATCAGCGTCAGCTGATGCCGGGCGATACCTTTAGCGAGCTGCAGTTAGCCCAGCAGGTGAAGGTCAGTCCGGTTGTGGTACGTGAATTCCTGCTGCGCTTTATGCGTTATGACCTGCTGGAACCGGTGAAGCGCGGACAATGGCGCATGAAGAAGTTCGATCAGAAGTATGCCGAGAACCTGTTTGAGCTGCGTGAAATGCTGGAAACCCACGCGCTGACCCGTTTTCTCAACCTGCCCTCGCAGGATGAGCGCTGGATGCAGGCGCGCGACCTGCTGGATCGCCATCGTTCGATGCGTGACACCATTGCCAGCAATTACCGCCACTTCGCCGCGCTGGATAAAGAGATGCACACGCTGATTCTCTCCGCCGCCAACAATCCGTTTTTTAATCAGTCGCTGGAGATTATTTCCGTGATTTTTCACTCGCATTATCAATGGGATGAAACCGATCTCAAACAGCGCAATATCGTGGCGCTGGAGGAGCATATGGCGATTCTGACAGCGCTGATTAGCCGTCAGGATGTCGAAGCCTTGTGCGCCCTGCACAATCATCTCGGCACCGCCAAGACATCGATGATCCGTTCGATCCGCCAGTACAATTAAAAACCGATTAAAAACCGCAAAGCATTAGCTCCCGCACGAATCTGAAACATCTCCGCAACATCCCGATCTGATTGCTTCTAGTCTCGAAGTCAATCCGTTGGGGCAGCACCGTTTTGCTGCCGCAGGATCCCACACAAACGCATAACGATAAGTACCCAGATCCGGGAGGTCGCAATGGAAAATACTTCGGCTCGTGGCCGCGAAAACGCGCCACAACCGGCTGCAGACGGGCAAGATTTTATCCCGGCACGCAGTGACGTGGTGCGCTCACCGCGCATCAGAAAGATCCAGATTACCGCCATGCTGCTGCTGCTGTTCGCCGCCATGATCAACTATCTCGACCGCAGTTCGCTGTCGGTGGCCAATATGACCATCCGGGGAGAACTGGGTTTATCCGCGACTGAAATTGGCGTGCTGCTGTCGGCCTTCTCGCTGGCGTACGGCTTAGCGCAGCTGCCGTGCGGTGCGCTGCTCGATCGCAAAGGGCCGCGCATCATGCTGGCGATTGGCATGTTCTTCTGGTCGCTGTTCCAGGCGGCCGCCGGTTTGGTGCATAACTTCACCCAATTTATTTTGGTGCGTATCGGGTTAGGTATTGGCGAAGCGCCGATGAACCCCTGCGGCGTGAAGGTGATCAACGACTGGTTCAACATCAAAGATCGCGGTATGCCGATGGGCATGTTTAACGCCGCCTCGATGATTGGTTTGTCGATTGCGCCGCCGATTCTGGCCGCGATGATGATGGTGATGGGCTGGCGCGGTATGTTTGTCACCATCGGCGTGCTTGGCATGTTCCTCGCCATCGGCTGGTATCTGATGTACCGCGATCGCGATAACAACACGCTGAGCGGCGAAGAGATTCACTATCTGCAGGCGGGCAGCGTGGCATCGCGCAAAGAGCCGCTGAGTTTTGCCGAGTGGCGCGGCCTGTTCAAGCAGCGCACCATGTGGGGCATGATGATTGGCTTCAGCGGCATCAACTACACCGCGTGGCTGTACATCGCGTGGCTGCCGGGCTATCTGCAATCCACTTATAACCTCGACCTGAAAAGCACAGGTTTACTGGCAGCGATTCCGTTCCTGTTCGGCGCGGCGGGCATGCTGCTGAACGGTTATGTGGTCGATGCGCTGGTGCGTCGTGGTCATGATGCGGTGAAGGTGCGTAAGGTCTCTATCGTCAGCGGCATGCTGCTGTCCGCTGCGTTTACCGCTTTTGTCACACGTGCCACCGACACCACCAGCGCGGTGACCATGATCGGTATGGCGCTGTTTTGCATCCACTTTGCCGGTACATCGTGCTGGGGTTTGATTCACGCCAACGTCACGGCGCGCATGACGGCTTCGGTCGGCAGCATCCAGAACTTCGCCAGCTTTGTGTTCGCCTCGTTCGCCCCGGTGATCACCGGTTGGGTGCTGGATACCACCAAGTCGTTTAGCCTGGCGTTGATGATTTGCGCCGGTGTAACGGTGGTGGGTGCGCTGGCGTATTTGCTGCTGGTGCGTAAACCGATTACCGATGGGGTTTGATTGAGTGTCGGATGTGGGACGGTCGCCATAAATGGCGACCCTACGAAATCGGCATTACGACGGACGGGTGAAAAACTGCGATTCACACTGGCGCGCGATTTCCCACAGCTTGTTGCGAATCACCTGTTTCAGCCGCAGCGTCGATTGCGACTGTGGCTGATCGCGGCGGCTGATCAACATCACTTCAAAGGGTAGCGGCTGCGCGACTGGCAACAGCTTGAGCTGGTCGGCATAACGGCACGCGGTAAACAGATCGACAATCCCGACGCCGCCGCCCGCCAGCACCATATCGGCAATCACCGAATAGGTTTTGATCGACAGCGATACCGCCGGATTGAGCCCTTTATCGCGCAGCGCGCGGTGCAGCACCCGACCGAGCGGATCCTGATTCTGCATCATCAGCAAATTGTTGGCGCACAGCCACTCCAGCGTCACCGGCTCATGGTGGGTGTGATCGCGCGGCAGCAACGCCACCATCGACGACTGAAACAGCGGTTCCGCCAGTAAATCGGCATCCACCTGCTGACCAAACACCAGCGCGAAATCGAGCTGATTATCCATCAGCATGCGGCACAAGGTGCTGAAGTGCTCGGTGACCAGTTCCACGCTGACCGACGCCGCCTGTTGCCGCCAGTTCACCAGCGCGGGTGCTAATACCATCTGACCAAACGCATGCGCAGCACCCACGCGCACCGTTTGCCCTTCGCCGCGCCGTAGCTGCTCGGTCAGCTGGGTAATCGCCTGTAAACGCTGATAGATATCTTCCACTTCCGGCAGCAAGCGCCGCCCTTCTGCCGTCACCACCATGCCCTGCGCGCGCCGCTCAAACAGCGCAAAACCGAGCTGCTGCTCGGCGTGATTAAGCACGCGGCTGACATTCGGCTGCGACACATTCAGCAAACGCGCCGCCGCACTGATGCTGCCGGTCTGCACAATCGCCTGAAAGACTTCAATATGCCGCAGCCGCATGATTATTCGCCCCAGGTGGCTTCAAGCACGCGCAGCCAGTTGCCGTGGCAAATCTTCTCCAGCAGCTCGCGTGAATAGCCGCGCTGCGCCAGCGCCTGCACCAGTAGCGGGAATCCGGCCACGTCCTTCAGATCGCCTGGCATGGTGGCGCCATCGAGATCCGAACCAAAACCGACGCCCTCTTCCCCCACTTTTTCCAGCAGATACTCAACGTGGCGCACGATGGCATCGACGCCGGTCGGCGCATGACGATCGCCATCTTCACGCAGGAATGGCACGGCAAAATTGACGCCGACAAAGCCGTTGGTTTCGGCAATCGCCGCCAGCTGGCGATCGGTGAGATTACGTGACTGCGCGCTGAGCACATGCGCGTTGGAGTGGCTCGCCACCAGCGGCGCATCGCTGATTTCCGCGGTGTGCCAGAAGCCTTTCTCATCCATGTGCGACAAGTCGACCATGATGCGGCGGCGATTACAGTCGCGCACCAGCTGCTTGCCCGCTGCCGTCAGGCCGTTGCCGATATCCGGCGACGAGGGATAGAGGAACGGCACGCCGTCGCCGAACTGATTCGGGCGGCTCCACAGCGGTCCCAGCGTGCGCAAGCCGCTGGCGTAGAGCATGTCGAGCAGCTCGCCGTGAGTATCCAGCGCTTCCGCACCTTCGACGTGCATCACCACCGCTAACACCTTGTTTGCCATGCAGTGGCGAATATCACGCACGCTGCGGCAAATCTTCACCTGGCCATTCGAGGCCTGCTCAATGCGCAGCAGCAGCGCCAGCATGGAAAACGTCGCGTCGCGCGCTGAGTTGATAATTTCCTGAGGAAAATCGGCGAGGTCTGGCGCACTTCTTGCAATTAGAGGGTGGGACGGCACCCAGGTGGCGAAAATGCCACCTGCCATATTTCCCTGACGGATACGCGGCAAGTCCATTTGGCCCGTTTTGGTGCCAGTGAAAAAGGCATTAACCGCGTCCGGCTGATGGTGCTGCCACAGCTTATTCAGCACATCGTTGTGGCCGTCAAAGACCGGAATATCGAGGGTAATCGAGTCAGACATGTTGTTCAGTTCCATGTTCGGGGGAAAGCGCAGCACTGCCAGCTGGCGGAGCAAATTGCACCATAAAAGGGCAAAACCACACGCGTGAAACAAAGGACGTAGAACCGGTATTAATCCTCCGGCAGGTGCGTAAAGTCAAGACAAAAAACAATCAAATAGTGATTTTTTATTTTAATTATCAATCAGTTGGGAGTTTACATGGTTACCAGAAGACGTTTTCTTGCAGGATGCACTGCTGTACCTGTTGTTTCCTACCTCAGCCTGAATTCTTCCTTTGCCGCGACGCCGCCGACCATGCTGGTGATCGCGATGCAGCTCGATAACATCACCAGCCTCGATCCACACGAAAGCTTCGAAGCCACCGGCGGCCAGATCTGCGGCAACCTCTATCAACGTCTAGTCACGCCCGATCCCAAGCAAGCCGATAAAGTGATTGGTCAACTGGCGCAAAGCTGGGACGTCAGCAGCGATAACGGCACTTACACGTTCCATCTCGATCCGGCGGCCAAATTCGCCGATGGTTCGCCGCTTACCGCAGAAGACGTGGCGTTCTCGATTGAGCGTATCGTCAAGCTGGATAAGAGCCCGGCCTTTATTATCAACCAGTTCGGCTTTACCAAAGACAATGTGACGCAGCGGGTCACCGCGAAAGATGCGCACACCGTGGAGATGAAACTCGGCGCGCCGGCGGCCGAAACCTTCCTGCTCTACTGCTTGTCCGCCACCGTCGGCAGCATCGTGTCGAAGAAAGCCTGTCTGGCGAACCAGCAGAACAATGACTTCGGTAACGGCTGGCTGAAACAGCACAGCGCCGGTTCCGGTGCCTTTACCCTGCGCACCTGGAATGCCAGCGAAACGGTGATTCTGGAGATTAGCCCGCAATATAAAGGCGCCAGCAAAACCAAACGCGTGATCCTCAAACACATCGCCGACCCAGCCGCGCAGGCGCTGATGCTGAAAAAAGGCGATGTTGATGCCGCGTATGACCTCACCACCGAACAGCTGCTGCAGGTGAAAAACGACAGCAGCGTGTCGCTGGTGAATCAGTCGCTGTCGGCCATCATGCTGATGTCGTGCAACACCAATAATCCGTATCTGAAAAAACCGCAGGTGTGGCAGGCGCTGAAGTGGGCGCTGGATTACGACAGCATTCAGAAAAACATTCTGTCGATGAGTTTTGTTACCCATCAAAGCTTCCTGCCGAGCGGCTTCCCGGCGGCGCTGGACGATACGCCATTCCACAAAGATCTGGCGAAAGCCAAAGCGCTGCTGGCCGAAGCGGGATATCCGGACGGTTTCGAAATCACCCTCGATCACTACTCCATGCAACCCTATCCGGACATCGCGCAGGCAATTCAGACGCAATTGGGCGCGATTGGCATCAAAGTGTCACTGATCGCCGCCGAAAACCGCCAGGTTCTGACCAAGATGCGTGCGCGTCAGCATCAGCTGGCATTGACGGTTTGGGGCGCCGATTACTTTGATCCCAACTCCAACACCGAAGCCTTCTGCGTTAACACTGACAACAGCGATAACGCGCGTGCGCGAACGCTGGCGTGGCGCTGCAGCTGGTCAGACGATGAATTTAACAAACTCACCGAGCAGGCGCTGCATGAGCCGGATCCGACGAAGCGCATCGCGCTCTATCAGCAGATTCAGCAGCTAGGCCGCGAGAAGAGCCCGTTTATTTTCATGATGCAGAAGACCAAAAACGTGGCCACCAGCAAAGCGCTGAGTGATGTCCACATGACCGTACTGGAGCAGTGGCCGTATGCGCAGGTGAAAAAAGCCTGATGCCGTTACTGAAGAGAATCGTCAGCACCCTGGGAAGCCTGGTGCTGACGCTGTTTGGTCTGTCGGTGTTGACCTTTTTCATTGGCCGCGTCATGCCCACCGATCCGGTGCTGGCGGCGGTCGGTGATAACGCACCGCAATCGGTGGTTGAGCGCGTACGTGTGGAAATGGGGCTGGATCAACCCCTCTACGTGCAGTTTGGTCACTACCTCAATCAACTGCTGCATGGCGATCTCGGTAAATCAATTCTCACCTCGAATCCGGTGATTACCGATATCGCCCGCTTCTTCCCCGCCACCATGGAGCTGGCAACGGCGGCCATCATCATCGCGGCGCTGGTTGGCATTCCGCTTGGCGTGTGGGCGGCGGTGCGTCAACGTTCGTGGGTCGATCAAACCATTCGCGTGATCTGTCTCGCCGGCCATTCGCTGCCGGTATTTGTGCTGGCGCTGCTGAGCCTGCTGATATTCTACGCGGTGCTCGGCATTGCGCCCGGCCCCGGACGGCAGGACATCATCTGGCAGGATATGGTGCCGCAGGTCACAGGCTTCCTCACCATTGATTCGCTGCTGGCCGGGGAAATGGACGCCTTCTGGGATGCGCTGGCCCACATGGCGCAGCCGGTGCTGATTCTGGCCTACTTCAGCATGGCCTACATCACGCGTATGACGCGCACCTTTATGCTCAACGCGCTGAGCGGCGAGTTCGTGATCACCGCGCGCGCCAAAGGCTTGTCGTCACGGCGGGTGATTTGGCGGCATGCGTTTCCCACCGTGGCGGTTCAGCTGGTCACGGTGCTGGCGCTGACCTACGCCGGATTGCTGGAGGGCGCGGTGGTGACGGAAAATGTCTTCGCCTGGCCCGGCATCGGCCAATATCTCACCACATCGCTGATGAACGCCGACATGAACCCGGTGATCGGCGCCACCTTGCTGGTCGGCACCGTGTATGTGCTGCTCAATCAGCTGGCTGACCTTCTCTATCGACTTTGGGACCCGCGCGTAAAATGATCTTCTTCTCACGAGAATGGCTGCTCAACGACACGCCAGCCAATCGCCGCCAGGCGGTGTGGGGCCGGCGTTATCGCCTGTGGCTCAGCCTGCGCAGTAATCCGCTGGCGATGGCCGGATTGCTGGTGGTGGCGGTGATGCTGCTGCTGGCGCTGTTTGCGCCCTGGCTGACGCCGTTCGAACCCGGTATGCAGCATCTGGAAAACCGTCTGGCGGCCCCTTCCGCCGCGCACTGGCTGGGCACCGATGAGCTGGGGCGCGATGTCTGGACGCGCATTATCTACGGCGGCCGCACCACGCTCGGCATGGTGATCGCCGTGGTGCTGCTCACCGCGCCGCTCGGTCTGCTGATTGGCTGCATCGCCGGCTATGCCGGCGGTTTCATCGATAAAGCGCTGATGCGTTTGACCGACATCTTCCTCGCCTTTCCGCGTCTGATTCTGGCGCTGGCGTTTGTCGCCGCGCTGAAACCCGGCGTGGAGAGCGCGATTCTGGCGATTGCCCTGACGTCGTGGCCGCCGTATGCGCGTCTGGCGCGGGCCGAGACCCTGCAGTTCCGCCACAGCGACTTTATCGCCGCCAGCCGTCTGACCGGCGCTTCGCCGCTGCGCATTATCCTGCGCCACATCATGCCGCTGTGCGTGCCGAGCCTGATTGTGCGCGTCACGCTGGACATGAGCTCCATCATCATCACCGCTGCCAGCCTCGGTTTTCTCGGCATGGGCGCGCAGCCGCCGTCACCGGAATGGGGCACGATGATCGCCACCGCGCGTCGTTTCCTGTTCAGCGAATGGTGGGTGCCATTGATGCCATGTATCGCGATTTTCCTGACGTCACTGGCGTTCAATTTTCTCGGCGACGGTCTGCGTGACGTGCTGGATCCTAAGGAGCGCTAAATGTTGGTGGAAATTGAGAACCTGCGCGTTGCCTTCCGCTCGCGCAGCGAAACCTTTGAAGCCGTGCGCGGCGTCAGTTTTAGCGTTGGCCACGAGAAGTTCGCCATTGTCGGCGAAAGTGGCTCCGGCAAATCATTGACCGCGCGCAGCCTGATGCAGCTACTGCCGGGCAATGCGGAAGTCAGCGCCGACGTGCTGCGCTTTGACGGCATCGATCTGCGCGGAGCCAGCGAGAAAGTGCTGCGCAAAATTCGCGGCAAGCGCGTCGGGTTTATCCTGCAGGACCCGAAATATTCGCTTAATCCGGTGATGACCATCGGCCAGCAGATTGCCGAAGCCTGGCGCGAGCACAAAGGCGGCAGCCGCAAAGCGGCGATGCAGGCGGCGATTGAGCTGCTGGAGCAGGTGAAGATTCGCGACCCTGAAGCCGTGGCGCAACGCTATCCGCATGAAGTCTCGGGCGGCATGGGCCAGCGCGTGATGATTGCCATGATGCTGGCGCCCGATCCGGAACTGTTGATCGCCGATGAACCCACCAGCGCGCTGGATGCCACGGTGCAGGCGGAGATTCTCAAGCTGATTGACGAGCTGGTATCGGCGCGCGGCATGGGGCTGATTCTGATTAGCCACGATTTGCCGCTGGTGTCGCACTTCTGCGATCGCGTGGCGGTGATGTACGCCGGCCGCATCGTTGAGCTGCTCGATGCCGGGCAGTTGCAGCAGGCGCAGCATCCCTATACGCGTGGTTTGCTGGCGTGTTTGCCGTCGTTGCGCCATCCGCGCGAACGTTTACCCGTATTGCAGCGCGATGCCGCGTGGCGAGAATAATTTATGATTCAAATCGATAACCTGCGCATCAATTTCGGTGCGCACACGGCGGTAAAAGACGTCAGTTTCTCGGTCGGTAACGGCGAAAGTTTTGGCCTGGTCGGTGAAAGCGGCTCGGGCAAATCCACCATCCTGCGCGCGCTCGCCGGACTGAATGCCGACTGGCAAGGCAGCATGCTGTTTGGTGGCATGCAGCTCAGCGCCAAACGCAGCCGCGCCTTCTATCGTCAGGTGCAGATGGTATTTCAGGACCCGTTTGGTTCGCTGCATCCGCGCCAGACCATCGATCGCATCCTGCACGAACCGCTGCTGGTGCATCAGCTCGATCGCGCCGAACAGCGCATCAGCCAGGCGTTAAGCGAAGTGGGGTTGCCCGCGTCGGTGCGTTTCCGCTATCCGCATCAGCTGTCGGGCGGCCAGCGTCAGCGCGTGGCGATTGCGCGCGCGCTGATCGCCGAACCGGAAGTGCTGCTGCTGGATGAGCCGACCTCGGCGCTGGATGTGTCGGTGCAGGCCGAAATCCTCAATTTACTCAGCGATTTCCGCAGCGAGCGCAAACTCACCTACATTATGGTGACGCATAACCTCGCGGTGGTATCGCACCTGTGTCAGCGCATTGGCGTGATGCAGAATGGCGAGATGGTGGAGCAGCTGAGCGCCGACGATCTGCGCGCGCGGCGCATCCAGCATCCGCATACCGCCCAACTTTTCGATCTCAGCATGACGCTGGAGGAACCGGCATGACCGCTCACTGGCAACACGCCGCGGATGTCGCACAACAGATCACCGAAAGCTGGCAACAGCCAGGCGCGCCGGGCGGTGCGATGATCCTGTTTGATGCGCACCAGATTCACTCAACGCACTGCGCCGGATTGGCCGATTTGGCGCAGCAAACGCCGTTCAGCGCCGACAGCGTGGTGCGTTTCGCCTCGATCACCAAACATCTGTTTGCCGCGCTGGTGACCGGGCCGGGCCGCCGCTATCTCAAGCTCGACGATCCGCTGGTGCAGCATCTGCCGCAGCTGCGCGGCGCCAACGGCCAGATCACCGTCGGCCAGGCGCTGGATATGAGCAGCGGTTTGCCGGACGTGCGCGAAACCTTATCGCTGCTGGGATTATCGGTATACAACGCCACCCGCGCCGACGACCTGCTGGATTTTGTCGCGCGCGAAGGCGATCTCAACTACGCGCCCGGCAGCGAAATCTCCTACACCAACACCGGTTATCGGCTGGTTGAAGAGGCGCTGAAAGCCAAAGGCGTGTTATTCAATGACCTGCTGCAGCAGTACATCTGCGATCCGCTGGATATCAACCTGATTGCGCCGGAAAGCTGGTTCGATATTGTGCCCGGTTTAGTGCCCGGCTACTGGCAAAACGGCGCGCAGTGGCAGCTCTCCAGCGCCGGTTTGCATCTCTCGGCATCGGGCAGCGTCACCGGCAGCCTGAATCATCTGACGCGCTGGCTGCAAAGCCTGCTGGCCGATAGCGGGCCGGGCGCGGGCGTGCTGCAGCGCCTGAGCGCGCCGCGTCATCTCAACGATGGTCGCACCAGCGGATACGGTTTGGGCATCACCAGCTCGACGCTTGGCAGCCAGACGCTGTTCGGTCACGGCGGTTCGCATGCCGGTTATAAGAGCTATTTCCTGCTGCATCCGGAGCTGAAAATCGGCGTGGCGCTGGTCGCCAACCGCGAAGATGTCACCACGTCGGAAAGCGTGCTGCGCGTGATGGCGGCGCTGCTCAATCGCGCGTTACCGGAGAAAGGACACGATTTAACGCCCGGACTTTACGTGGCGGAAAACGCCGCCGACTGGCTGGAAATCAAAGGCGCGACCGCCACCTGGCTCGGCGCAGGCGAAACCTTGTGGCGTGACGATGTGCACGGCACGGCGGTGTCGCTCTCCAGCACTTTCCCGATGCAACTACGCCATGCTGGCGCGGCGATTATGGGAGAGATTGGTCATGCCGCACGACGTTTTGTGCCGGTGCAGGCCGATCAGGACAGCCTCGCTCATCTGCAGGGCCGCTGGTTCGCGCCGCAGTGGCGCAGCGAGTTGGTGATTGAGGGCGACAGCTTAATCATGGGCATCGGCCCGGCGGCGATTCGTGCGCGTTTGCAGTCCCTGGGCAACGATCGCCTATTAGCCATCGCGCAGGATGGACCGTGGGAGAAGCGCTTCGCGATTGCGCGCGAAGGTGACACGCTGCGGCTGCTGTTGAACCGCAGCCGCGTGGTGCGCTTTTTACAAACAGCATGCCCTAAATAATTCGAGTTGCAGCAAGGCGGCAAGTGGGTGAATCCCCAGGAGCTTACATCAGTAAGTGACTGGGGTGAGCACACGTAGCCAACGCAGCGGCGGCTCGAAGTATGACGGGCGCTAAGCCACGTAATGATGTAAACGACCGATTTTCTCGATTTCCACTTCAATCTCATCGCCGGGGAACATAAACAGCGGTGGCGTGCGTTTTTTACCGACGCCGCCTGGTGAACCGGTGATGATCACATCGCCTGGCGACAGCGGGCTGAACGCGGAGATGTACTCAATGATCTTCGCCACCGGATGCACCATGCTGGCGGTGGTGTCGTTCTGCACTTCGCGCTGATTGAGCCAGGTTTTGATCGCCAGCTGCTGCGGATCGGGGATCTCGTCAGCGGTGGTCATCCACGGTCCGAAACCGCCGGTCTGCTGCCAGTTTTTCCCGGCGGTGAACCAGGTAAACTGCATGTCGCGCACCGTGGCATCCATAAAGCAGCTGTAGCCCGCAACGTGCTGCAACGCATTGGCGGCTTTCACCTGATAGGCCGCTTGGCCGATGATCACCGCCAGTTCACCTTCGTAATCAAATTCCTGCGTGGTAGCGGGTTTCAGCAGCGGCTGCTGGTGCGCCGCCAGCGAATCCGCGAAACGCACAAACAGCGTCGGCGCTTCAAGGGTCTCGGCAAACTCTTTGCGTTTGTCAGCGTAGTTCATGCCAACGCAGAACACTTTGCCAGGATTTTCCACCACCGGCAGGAAGCGAATGGCGCTAAACGGGTGATCAATCGGCTGGGACACATAGGCGTCGAGATCGCTTAACGCGCCGCGTTGCAGCAAGGTTTTCAGGTCCGGGCAGTCAGCGCCGAGACGCAAGCCGATATCAATCACGCCCTCTTGCTGCACAATACCGTAACTTTTTCTTTGCTGGTCAATAAGATAAAAACTGCAGAGCTGCATGACTGCCTCGTTGTTATATATAAATTGCGCGCAGGTTAGCAAAATTCAGCAGGAAATGCGGACCGACCTGATGATTTAACGCGGTCGCCATTAATGGCGCCCCTACGAGTTGCATGCGGCAATGTCGTAGGGTGCGCATTAATGCGCACCGTATACATGGCCGCACCGGATTACGACTGCGTGCTCGCCAGATAGGAGAAGGCGCTCAGCAGGCTGATTAACGTGTTCATGTCATCGGCACGATAGCCAACGGTGACCGCATCAATGCGCATCACGCCGGGAATCAGGCTGAACAGATCCGCCAGCACCGGTTTGCTGGCTTGCAGCTGCATCTCATAGGGCGCGCTCAGGCGCGTGGTGCTGACCTGGCGTTTGCGTTGCACGGCGGCCGTCGCTGCAGCGCGAATGGCATTTTGCGCTGCCTGCGGGCTAATGGATTCGGCGCAGGTGTGCGAGATGGCGCGTTTCACGCAGACGTAATCCACCGAGGGATAATGCTCGGCAATCCAGCCTTTAAGCTGATCGTCACCGCTCACCAACCACAGCGGCGTGCCCTGTTCAGCAGCGGCTGCGGCGTAGATGTCGCTTTCGCCCATCACCTTGCCGTTGATGTGAATGCGCCAGAACGCACGGCCGTTAATGGTGTGCGCCAGCACACCCGGTTCACCCGCCGCGCTGTGATAGCCGATAAAGAACAGGCCATCAAACGGCTGCTGCTCAATGCCTTCTACCATCGATAAGCCGCGCGGTTTGCCCTGCACCATGCGCGCGCGGGGATCGATATTTTCCGCACGCAGGTTGGTCATCTGCGCGTGGCTGTCGGCCACCACCACTTCCGTTGCGCCGCCAGCAAAGGCGCCATCGATCGCGGCGTTAACTTCCTGTTCCATCAGTCCGCGTGCCAGTTGGTATTCGGCGTGGCCGGGTGAACACTGTTCTGGTCGCATCACGCCGGCGATGCCTTCGATATCGGCTGAGATAAAGATTTTCATCAACTTAATTTATCCAATACTTCCGTTAACGACGGCCGATGATGGCCACGAAAACCGGTGACAGATTCGGCGCTGAGTAAGGCATCCAGCACCGCGTGTTCGGTGGCATCGGCGGCGGCGGCGAGCAGCGGTTCCAGCGTGGACTCTTCTGGCGGTTGCGGCTGCGGCTGGGTGGAAAACGCTAGCGCGATATCGCCCGAACCGTGGCCCCAATAACTGCCTAGTCGTCCCAAACCGGCACCGGCGCGTTTGGCGACGCGCTTCAGCTGACGTGCATCGAGCGGCGCATCGGTCGCCATAATAATGATGATGGAACCGGCATCGCGCTGCGGCGTCAGTTCCGGCAGCAGCGGCGCGATCATTTCACCCAGGCGTACGCCATCCAGCGTCAGGGCGGTTAACGCGCCAAAGTTCGCCAGCACCAGCACGCCCAGCGTGGCGTTGAGCGACGGAATACTGCGCGATGCCGTGCCAATGCCGCCTTTCAAACTGAAACAGCTCATGCCGCGCCCGGCACCGACGCTGCCGCGCTCGAAATCTGCCGTGGCGTCATAGAGTGCTTGCTGCGCCATCGCTTCGGTGATCGCCAGCGCCTGAATATCGTTAAGCCAGCCGTCATTGCACTCCAGCGCCAGCGGATTGACCGTGGGCAAGTTGCGGCCCAACTCGCGGTTGCGGCTGATGGCATCGCGCACCAGCGTGGTAAACAGCGTGCCAACCGCCAGCGTGTTACTCAGTAGAATCGGCGTTTGCAGCACGCCTAACTCTTCAACCTGCACCAGGCCAACCGGCTTGGCGAAACCGTTAAACACCGCCGCCGCACAAGGCAGCGGCTGGATAAACAGATTGTCGCCCGGCGGCACAATCGCGGTAACGCCGGTTTGTCGCTCGCCGTCGGCTAGCGTGTAGTGACCGACGCGCACGCCCGGCACATCGCTGATGCGATTGGTTGGCCCGCTGGCGCTGCGCAGTTGTCCCAGCTGGCGCTCGTTGCGCCAGCGTTGCAGCAGCAGGTCGCGCTGCAGTTGTTGAAAGTCCATGCTTAGCTCTTCAGTTTGGGATCGAGCGTGTCGCGCAGCGCATCACCCAGCAGGTTAAACGCCAGCACGGTAATAAATATCGCCAGACCCGGAAACACGCTGACGTGCCACAAACCCGCCATCATCATGCTGCGGCTCATCGCCAGAATATTGCCCCACTCCGGCACATCGGGTTCCGGGCCGAGGCCGATAAAACTCAGCCCGGCGGCGGTCAGAATACTGGTGCCGATACGCATCGTGAAATAGACAATCACGTTTGACAGCGTGCCCGGCAGAATATGGCGCAGCAGAATCACGCGATCCGGCGCACCGGCGCAGCGCACCGCTTCAACATAAGCTGCCTGTTTCAGCGACAGCGTAGAAGCACGCACGATACGGGCAAATACCGGCACGCTGAAGATGGCGACCGCAATGATGACGTTGTTCAGTCCCGGACCGAGAATCGCTACCACCGCAATCGCCAGCAGCATGCCGGGAAAGGCGAACAGCACGTCGGAGCCACGCATTATCAGCATATCGATCCAGCGTCCGTAATAGCCCGCCAGCAGGCCCAGCAGCACGCCGACCACCATGCCGAGCGTCACCGACAGCACGCCAACGTACAGTGAGATACGCGCGCCAAAGATGATGCGGCTGAACAGATCGCGGCCGAGTTCGTCGGTGCCCATCCAGTGTGTACTGGACGGCGGCGATGACAGCGCCATCCAGTCCGGTGCCATCGGATCCCACGGCGCCAGCCAGGGTGCGAAAATAGCCACCAGCACCAGCAGTAGCACAAAGCCACCGGAGACCAGCGCCAGCGGATTACGCACCAGCGCGTGCAGGAAATCGCGCCACGGCGAACGGATCGCCTCCTGCGCGTGGGCAGGCAGAGATTGCAGACTCATCAGGGCTCCTGTCGCAGGCGAATTGCTGGGTTGACCACGGCATACAGCAGATCGACCAGCAGGTTAATGACAATAAATTCAAACACGAACAGCATGACTAACGCCTGGATCACCGGCTGATCCTGCGCCTTGATCGACTCGATCAACAGCCAGCCCAGTCCCGGCCAGTTGAACACGCTTTCGACCACGATCGATCCGCCGAGTAAGAAACCGAACTGCAAACCGAGCATGGTGATCACCGGGATCAACGCATTGCGCATCACGTGTTTCCACGTCACCAGCCGATTGCGCAGCCCTTTGGCTTTGGCGGTGCGCACGTAATCTTCCTGCGCCACTTCGAGAAACGCCGAGCGGGTGAAGCGCGCCATCACCGCCGCCACCGAGGAACCGAGCGTGATCGCCGGTAATACGATGTCGCTGGGCTGGTTGAAGCCGCTGACGGAGAACAGGCCAAACGGCATGGCGACGAACTGGATCAGCAGCAGACCGAGCCAGAAAGTGGGCATCGAGATGCCGCCGACGGCGACGCTCATTAAGGTCCAGTCCTGCCATTTACCGCGTTTCAGGGCGGCAAACACGCCGAGGAAAAGGCCCAGAATCACCGACCAGGCAAAGCCGGCCAGCGCTAGCCACAGCGTAGGCATAAAGCCCTGTTTGATCACTTCCAGCACCGGCTGTTGGGTGCGATAAGTGACGCCCAGATCGCCGCGCAGCAGGCCGCCGATCCAGTTGATATATTGCTGCGGCAGCGGATCGTTAAGTCCGAGATGCTGACGCGCTGCTTCCACCGCGGCCAAAGGCGCATCCGGCCCGGCGTAGATACGCGCCGGATCGCCAGGCAGCAGTTTGATGAAGCCGAAGACCAGCAGCGAGACCACCAGCAATACGGGGATCATCTCCAGCAGTCGGCGAATGATGTATGCGAACATGCGGTTCCTTTATTTTTTGGGATGGTGCTGGCTGCTCCCGGATGGTGCTGGCTGGCCCCAGATCGTGCTGGCTGTCCCCAGACCGTGCTGGCTGTCCCCAGACCGTGCTGGCTGTCCCCCATCCCGGCCTTCCCCCGCAAGCGGGGGAAGGAGACGCTGCCACATGCCAGTGATGAAGCTGCATGTGGCAGCATCTTCCTCCCCCATTTATGGGGGAGGACCGAGGAGGGGGACAGCGAGCACATTCGTGGGGGACAGCAAGCACATTCGTAGGGGGACAGCGAGCACCCAACCCCACCCAACCTTTACTTAAACGTCGCCTGATTAAACAGGAAGTTACCATCCGGCAGCATCGACACACCGCTCAGCGTGCTGCGTTTGCCGACCAGGTTGTCTGGCGTGCCGAGGAACGCTACCGGTGCCTCTTTCCACAACACTTTCTGCGCTTCGGCGTAGGCTTCACCACGCTTGGCCGGATCGGCAGTGGCTAAGCCACCGGCAATCGCTTTGTCGGCTTCGGCGTTGCTGAAGTACGAAACGTTATACGAGGTCGGCACCCAGGATTCAGTGGCGTAGAGTGGACGCAAGGCCCAATCGGCATCACCGGTTGAGGTCGACCAGCCGCCGTAGTAGAGATCAAATTCCGCCTGTTTCGGGTCCTTCACGCCCCATAGTTTGGCGTTGCGCGTGCCGGAATCCATCGGCGTGACCGTGGCGCGAATGCCCACCGTTGCCAGCTGCGCTTTCAATACCTGTGCGGCACGCACGCTGGCGGTGGCGTTGGTGACCCACAGTTTGAGATCGAGGCCATTCGGATAACCGGCGGCCTTCAGCAGCGCTTTGGCTTCATCTGGCGCATAGCGGTAGTTCGGCGTAGCTTGTTTCTGGTAGAACTGCACGCCTTCCGGAATCGCCGAGCTGGCTGGTTTGCCCATGCCGGCAAACGCCACTTTCAGCCACAGATCGCGGTCGATGGCGTAGTTGATCGCCTGCCGCACGCGCACATCATTCAGCGGTTTGTGCTGGGTGTTGATCGCCATGTAATAGAGATAAATGCTCGGATCGCGCTGTACCGCCAGTTTGCTGTCGCTCTGCACGGTGGCGATCAGATCGGATGGCAGCGGCCAGATCGCATCCACCTGGCCCGACTTCAGCGCCGCAACGCGCGTGGCATCTTCCGGGCTGGGCGAGAAGATCACGTTATCCACTTTCGGCCAGCCTTTTTGCCAGTAGCCGTCGTACTTCGCCAGCGTCACCGCTTTGCCCGGCTGCCACGTTACAAACTTGAACGGGCCGGTGCCGACCGGATGCAGACGCAGCTGCGCTTCTTCCGGATACTGCTTGAGAATCGCCGGGCTCCACATCACCGCCGACGGATGCGCCAGCGTGTTAATGAAGGCACCAAACGATTGGTTCAGATCGATTTTCACCTGATCCGGCGCCAGTACCGTTACCTTGGCAATCATCTTGTAAAGGCTGTTGCGCTTGAGGCCTTTGCTCTGGTCGGCAAGGCGATCAAGGTTGGCTTTCACCGCTTCAGCATCGAACGGCGTGCCGTCCTGGAAGGTCACGTCTTTACGCAGCGTCAGGGTAAATTCGGTGGCGCTGTCGTTGCTGGTGTAGCTGGTGGCGAGCCACGGCTGCAGCTTCATCTTTGCATCGAACTGGAACAGACGCTCGAAGATGCCGCTCTGCACCGAGTAGCTGACGTTATCGGAGGTATCGTGCGGATCGAGGCCGGTGATGTCGGCATACATCGAAATGCGCAGATCCTGCGCCTGAGCGGCGGCGGCCAGCGAGAGGGTCAATCCCAGCGCAAGCGCAGTACGGCGAAAAATCGGGTTCATGAAATCTCCTGGTATTGAGGGTTAGCGCGAAACAAAGTCAGCGACCCAGTGTTGCGGAGCAACCTGGCGATAACGCGGTTTAATGACCGTTTCTCCCACCTTGCGCAGCGGCGAAGGAATTTCGCCCTCTTCGAAAGTGCGGGGTTGACGGTTCTGGGGATCGGCCACCGGCACCGAGGCCAGCAGACGTTGGGTATAAGGATGTTGCGGCTGGTTGAACACCGATTGGCGCGGCCCCAGCTCCACAATCTGGCCGAGATACATCACTGCCACGCGGTTAGCGATACGTTCCACCACCGCCATGTCGTGCGAGATAAAAATCCACGCCACGCCGGTTTGCTGTTGCAGATCCATCATCAGGTTCACCACCTGCGCCTGAATCGACACGTCCAGTGCCGAGACGGCTTCATCGGCGATGATCACTTTGGGTTTCAACGCCATGGCACGCGCAATGGCAATGCGCTGGCGCTGGCCGCCGGAAAATTCGTGCGGATAGCGCCGCGCATGTTCCGGCAATAAGCCCACGCTTTTCAGCAACGCATCAACCTGCGGCGACGCTTCTTCCAGCGATTTCACCCTGCCGTGCAGCAGCAGCGGTTCGGCAATGGTGAAACCGACGGTGAGACGCGGATTGAGCGAGGCGTAAGGATCCTGAAACACCATCTGGATTTCACGGCGCAGCGGCTGGAACTGCGCCTCTTTCAGGTTGGCGATTTCATTGCCCTGGAAATGGATGCTGTCGGCGTCGCTGTTAATCAGCCGCATCAGCGCCCGGCCGGTGGTGGATTTGCCGCAGCCGCTTTCGCCGACAATCGCCAGGGTTTCGCCTGGCCACAGGCTGAAGTCGATCTGCTCCACCGCGTGCACCTGATGGGTAAGCGCCGAGAAAATCCCGCTGCGAATCGGGTAGTACACTTTCAGGCCACGCACATCCAGCAGCGGCGTTTCGTCATAGCGCGCGGTGCGCTGCTCGCTGTTATCACTGGCATTGCTGCCCAACAGCGGAAAACGCTGCGGCCATGCGTGTTCGCGCATATCGCCGAGCTTCGGCACCGCCGCCAGTAACGCTTTGGTGTAAGGATGCTGCGGCGCGTTAAAGATGTCGCTGACCGTGCCCTGCTCAACCACTTCGCCGCGCAGCATCACCACCACGCGATCGGCGATTTCTGCCACCACGCCCATGTCGTGGGTGATGAACAGCACCGCCATCTGCTTCTCACGTTGCAGGTCGCGCAGGATATGCAGAATGCGCGCCTGCACCGTGACATCCAGCGCGGTGGTCGGCTCATCGGCGATCAGCAGTTGCGGATCGCAGGCCAGCGCCTGCGCAATCATCACGCGCTGGCGCATGCCGCCCGACAGCGAATGCGGATAGCTTTTCATTACGCGGTCCACATCGGCGATGCGCACCTGGCGCAGTAATTCACGTGCGCGCGCGTCGGCCTGACTTTTGTCGCAAATCTGATGGTCACGCAGCGCTTCAGTCAGCTGATCGCCGACGCGCAGCACCGGATTGAGCGAGGTCATCGGCTCCTGAAATATCATCGCCATTTCGCGGCCACGCAAAGCACGGCGCTGGGTTTCATTCAGCGTGACAAGCTGATGCGCGTGGCCCTGACGATCGCGGAACTGCATGCTGCCGCGATCGATACGCCCGGATGCGGCCAGCAAGCCCATCACCGCCAGCGAGGTGACCGATTTACCCGAGCCACTTTCGCCCACCACGGCAACAATTTCGCCCTGATGAATGTTAAAACTGATGCCCTTCAGCGCCTGATTTTCGCCGCTGCGGCCGCGAAAACTGACGCTGAGATCCTGAATCGCGAGCACCGGTTCTGAACCGGCAACGCTGGCGGCGTTGGGTGTAAGTAAAGTGTCCGTCATCGTTGCTCCGCATGCGGGTTACAGCCAGATTTGGCCTTGAGCGTAAGAAAGGAAGGGCGAGCTATCGGCGGCCAGCCAAATGGGGCCATCGAGGTCGACATGTTCAGCGGCAATCGCCACCGGCAGCGCCGCTTCCATCGCCAGTGAAGAACCGAGCATGCAGCCGACCATCAACCGCATATCGTGCTTCTGCGCCTCCTCCACCATCGCCAGCGCTTCGGTTAAACCGCCGCACTTATCCAGCTTGATGTTGATCATCTCGTAGCGATTGCGCAGCGGCGCGATGTCCTCGCGGGTGTGGCAGCTCTCATCGGCACACACCGGAATCGGGTGCGTGAAGCGCTGCAACGCCTGATCCTGACCCGCCGGCAGCGGCTGCTCGACCATCGCGATGTTAAAACTCGCCAGCGCGTTGAACAGGCTGGGCAAATCCACGCCCGACCAGGCTTCATTGGCATCAATGATTAAGATGGCGCGCGGCGCGGCCTGACGAATCGCGGCGACTTTCTCCAGAATGTCGTCGCGATTAAGTTTGATTTTCAGCAGGATGGCGCCGCGTGATACCGCATCGGCAGCGCCGGCGGCCATGTTTTCGATGGAGTCGAGGCTGAGGGTTTCGGCGGTGATCACCGATGGCGGCTGACGACGCTCGCACTGTTGCCACAGCGTGTGCTTCGCCAGCGCGGCATCGAGACGCCACAGTGCGCAGTCCAGCGCATTACGCGCTGAACCCGCTGATAAACGGCTTTGCAGATCGAGGCGGCTCAGGCCCGCTTCCATGTCGGCGCGCAGCGCTTCCAGTTCGGCGTTGACACTTTCTGGCGTTTCATCGTAGCGCGGCGTTGGCGTACATTCGCCGCGGCCAATAAAACCGTTCTGCTCCAGCGTCACGCGAATCACCGTGACTGCGGTGCGCGTACCGCGTGAGATGGCGAACGGACGCGCCAGCGGCAATTCCAGCACTTCAATCTGCATGCGCCGCATGTTAGCCACGCTCCTGCAGCAGCGCGGCGATATCCGCAATGCCGAAACGCACCGGATCGGTGGCAGGCACGCCGAATTCGGCGCTGATCTCTGCACAATAGGCGCGCGCTTCGTCTTCGCTGTAGTTCGAGGTGTTAATGGCGAAACCGGCCAGCTGAACCGCGTCGCTGGTAACGTGCGCTGCGCGCAGGTTGGCTTCAACGCAATCTTTCAGGCTGACCATTGGCTGATGCGGCAGATGACGCATATGCGGACGCCCCATTTCATGGCACATCACCAGCCAGTGCGGCTGCGCACCGTGGATCAGGCCCATGCTGACGCCAGCGTAGGAAGGATGGAACAGCGAACCCTGACCTTCAACGATATCCCAGTGATCGGCGTCATTGGCTGGCGACAGCGCTTCGACCGCGCCGGCGATGAAGTCGGCAATCACCGCATCAATCGCGATACCTTCACCTGCTACCAAAATACCGGTCTGGCCGGTGGCGCGGAAATCGGCTTTCATGCCGCGTTCGCGCATCGCGGCTTCCAGCGCCAGCGAAGTGTACATCTTGCCTACCGAGCAATCGGTGCCGACAGTAAGTACACGCTTACCTGTACGCTTTTTACCGCTGCCTACGTCCAGTTTTGGACGCATGTGGCGCAGGTCGAACAGCTCAACGCCGAACTCTTTAGCCAACGCCACCAGCTCCGGCTCATCCACCAGACGATGGTGCAAACCGCTGGCAACGTTCATCCCGGCTGAGATGGCGCTTTTGACCGTGTCGAGCCAATGCGTGGGCAAGTAACCACCGGCATTGGCGGTGCCGAGGACCAGCGTTTTGGCACCGCGCGCTTTGGCAGCGGCGATGTCGAGGACGTCGAGGCCAAGCGTGACGGTGCAGCCCGGCAGCTTGATTTCGCCAACGCACTGCTCTGGACGCCAGACGTGAATGCCGCGTGCGGTTTTAGCGGCCAGTGGATCGGTTACGTCGCCGAGGAAGAGTAAATAAGGTTGTGGGATCAGCATGATGTTTCTCGTTTCAGACGGTTTATAGGGCCTGAATTGACTATTTCACGCAGAAGATGGGGTGACGAATGCTTGTTTAGTGGCGGGGTATAACGTGCGGCTATAGCCAGATCGAAATCTAATGGCTGAGAAGTTTTATCAGCGAGTTAGGGGAAAAATGGGGAGATTAGCGGCTGGATAGATAAGAAAATCGTTGATAACCACAGGTCGATCCCTGACCGCGATTATCGAGGGTATTTGACGGAATGCTTAGTTTAAAGCACCCGGCGGTACGTGTTTGAAAGTCTCGACATAAGAACGGAACACGTAGCGGAAAAAGCGTTTCATAAAGCACCTGGTTCAAAAATTGTTGAAGAAATACGCAAAAAGTATAGCCGCTGAGCGTTTTTACCGCAATTATTTTTGAAGTAGATCACAGAATTGGGGGTTGGTGCGGGTGTGAAGAAAAGGTCGCCATAAATGGCGACCCTACATTGGCGCAGTTTAATTTGTAGGATACGCATTTATGCGCAGTTGAATTCGTAGGGTGCGCATTTATGCGCACCAGGCAGCAGCATGGTTAATTAAACCAGCCTAAATGCTCGCTTAAAATGGTGCAGCCAATGCTGATCAGCACTACTCCGCCCAACACTTCCGCCCATTTGCCCATCACCGGGCCGATAAAGCGTCCAACCAATACGCCGGTGGTTGCCATGATAGTGGTCGCCGCGCCGATGGTGACGGCGGTCATGATGATATTCACCTGCAGGAACGCCAGGCCAACACCGACGGCCAGCGCATCAAGACTGGTTGCGACGGCGGTTAACGCCAGCACCATAAAACCATGACGCTGCGGCGCTTCGCACGGCTCGTCAGCGGTTTGACGAAAACCTTCCATCATCATACGGCCGCCCAGCACGGTTAACAGCACGAATGCCACCCAATGATCCCACGCCATGATGTAGCGGCTGGCCGCGAGGCCAATTGCCCAGCCAATCAGCGGCGTCAACATTTCGATAACGCCGAAAATCAGGCCGGTTCGCAGTGCCTCTTTGAAACCTGGGCGATGCAGCGACGCGCCTTTGCCCAGTGCTGCGGCGAAAGCGTCCATCGACATGCCAAAGGCCAAAATCAGGGTAGCGATAAATGTCATGGGTTTTAAATCAATGCCGCGGAACCGGCGCTAAAGCCGCTACTTGTCCGCATTTATTGTTCAGTAATGAAAAAGTGCGCGCAGTCTAACACGCAAAAACGTCAAAAAAAAGACAGTAAAATCAGGGATTTAAGTATAGCAAAGGCTATAACTCTTAACTTCCGCTATTTTTGACGCTAAGTGAATGGAATAGAAGAAATTTCTGAGCGCGAGCCGGCGCGGGGATTGCACCGTAGCGCGGTTTTATGCGCTAATGCCCGCGCTAACTGATTTGGACAATGACCATGAATAACCCATTCGAAACGCTGATCATCCCAGGCGGCATTCTGCTGCTAGGCTTTCTTTCCGCCCTGCTGCTGCCCGCGCCTTCATTTGGTATTGAGCTGGCAAAACAATTGCAGGAAACCCTGCATCTGATGGATGTTAATCAGTTGTATACCATCGTCTTTAGTTTGTGGTTTTTGCTGCTGGGCGCGATCGAGTTTTTCGTCATTCGCTTCCTGTGGCGCCGCCGATCGCGCTGATCATTTTTCCGGCAAGGTGATGCATTTTTCTTCTGGCAGCTTTACGCGGCCATACCTCAATTCATCACCACAAAAATGTAACATTACTTTTACACGACATGGCGAAATATCGCGCAACATAAAATCCGCATAAATAATCAATTTAGTTAAAACATATATTTTTCAACACATTAAAATGTGATGCATATCACCCGCCGTTTTCACCCCCGTCAAAACCCATCACAATAGCGTAACAACTGCATTACTCTAACCTTCTGATTAAGAGATAAAAATCCCTTATGACCGCGAGGTTGAGCTGATTAATTCTTATGCTGAATCATTTCCGCCTTTAAAAAATAAACAAACGTTTAATTCCGATACGAGAATGTTATATTCGGATGCATATGCATAACGTGCAGTTAACCGTTATCGTCCCCGTGACTTATACCTGAGTCTTAACCTTTGAGAGATAGCGCCACGCGCTCGAAAGAAGCGCGGCTATTTCGCCTGCGAACCTGTTGAGCTTCAGGTCAACAGAGAGAGGAGATGTCGCCTCATGAGTACTACTGCGGTAAATCTGGCGCTCGCCGCCGCTTCAATGGAAAGTGCAAACCTTCAGGAACGAAAAGACGTCGACGTACTGCTGATTGGCGCAGGCGTGATGAGTGCGACTTTGGGCGCATGGCTGCAAGATCTCGAGCCTGACTGGTCGATTGAGATGGTTGAACGTCTTGATGATGTGGCCGTTGAATCCTCTAATGGCTGGAACAACGCCGGAACCGGTCACGCCGCGCTGGCGGAGCTCAACTATACGCCGCAGAAGGCGGATGGCAGCATCGACATCGCCAAAGCGGTGGCGATTAACGAATCGTTCCAGATTTCGCGTCAGTTCTGGGCGTATCACGTGCAGAAAGGCAACCTGCGCAATCCCAAAAGCTTTATCCACAGTACGCCGCACATGAGTTTCGTCTGGGGCGACGATAACGTTGAATTCCTGCGTAAACGTTTCAATGCGCTGCAGAAAAGCACGCTGTTCCGCGGCATGAATTACTCTGAAGATCGCGATCAAATCACGGAGTGGATTCCGCTGGTGATGAACGGCCGCGACAGCAAACAGAAAGTGGCGGCGACCTGGACCGAAATGGGTACCGACGTGAACTTCGGTGAAGTAACGCGCCAGCTGATTGCCTCTTTAGAGAAGAAAGCCAATTTCCGCCTGCGTCTGCGCCAGGAAGTGCGTGATATCAAACGCCTGAGCGACGGTCGCTGGCAGGTCACGCTGCATAATCTGGCCAGCGGTGAAAATCGTGTGCTGACCACGCGCCAGCTGTTTATCGGTGCCGGCGGTGCGGCGTTGCCGCTGCTGCAGAAATCCGGCATTCCGGAAGTGAAAGGCTACGCCGGTTTCCCGGTGGGCGGTTCATTCCTGGTGACGGAAAATCCTGACGTGGTGAAACAGCATATGGCGAAGGTGTATGGCAAAGCCAGCGTCGGCGCACCGCCGATGTCGGTGCCGCACGTCGATACCCGCGTGCTGGATGGCAAACAGGTGCTGCTTTTTGGGCCGTTTGCTACCTTCTCAACCAAATTCCTCAAAGAGGGTTCGCTGCTGGATATGTTCGGCGCGATGAACACCAGCAACCTCAAGCCGATGGTGCAGGTTGGCCTGAAAAGTTTCGACCTGGTGAAATATCTGGTTGATCAGGTGCTGCAAAGCGACAGCGATCGTATGGAAGCGTTGCGCGCTTACGTGCCGCAGGCGAAGCAGGAAGATTGGCGTTTAGTCACTGCTGGCCAGCGCGTGCAAATCATCAAGAACGATGCCGTTGAAGGTGGCGTGCTGCGTCTTGGTACTGAAGTGGTGACTTCGGAAGATGGCACCATTTCCGCCTTGCTGGGTGCCTCACCGGGCGCCTCCACCGCCGCACCGATTATGCTCGAGCTGATGGCGAAAGCCTTCCCGGAACAGATGCGTTCACCGGAGTGGCAGACCAAAATCCGCATGGTGATCCCATCGTGGGGCCGCAAGCTGAACGGCGACGTCGCACTGACCGAGAAAGTGCTGGCCGATACCAGTCGCGTGCTGCAACTCGACTACGAGCCGGTGATTACACCCGATGCCGCCAACGATGAAGCGCGCGAAACCGCGCACGTGGTGGGTAAGTAACAAGGTAGTATCAGATGTTGGCAAGATGAGAGGCCGCGAAAGCGGCCTCTTTTTTATGGCTAGCTCAGCAGCACCGCGTCGTACAACATCCACACTGTTGTCGCCACCAGCGACAGCGCCATCAAACTGTTAAACGCCTGACGTTTCCACGCGACCTGCAGATGGCTGCGAAGGCGATCGCCCAGCGCTGCCCAAATCAAAATGCACGGCAGATTCAGTGCGGCGAATCCCAGTAGCACCGTCAGCACGCCGTTACTGTTGGCGTACATCAGCGCCACGTTGGTGACCATCAACCAGGCCTTGGGATTCACCGCCTGGAAACAGATGCCGCCAATTAGCGTCATGGGACGCGGGCGTTCACGCAGTTGCGGCGCGCCAGCGCGGAAAATCTTCCACGAAAGCCACAGCAGATAGCTACAGCCGACTACCGTCAGCGGCAGGCGAATCGCGCCCATCCAGTGCAGCAGCGCATCCAGCGCCACGCTCGCCAGTAGCATCTGTATTGCGCAGCCTAGCAGGATGCCAAACAGCATCGGCAGCGTGCGTTTAAAGCCAAAGTTAACACCCGACGTTGCCAGCAGCAGGTTATTTGGACCCGGCGTGATCGACATCACGGTGACGTAGCTGAAGAATGAGGGATCGAGCATGATGCGCTTCCTGAAGAATCAATGATGCCTTCATGCTAATGCGTATGTTGCAATGGAAACAGAGACACAAAACCACTATTGTAATGGGTACAGTTGTTTCAAAAATGAATTGTACCCATCGCGCGCGGAGGCTTTTGTGTCCCTTCCACTCTCATCCGGTCAAACGCTGTATCAGCAGTTGGTCGATAGCTTTGCCGAGTCGATACATCAGGGCACGCTGAAGCCGGGTAAACGGCTGCCGGCGATACGCCGCGTGGCACAATCACATCAGGTGAGTATCAATACCGTGCTCAATGCATGGCAAATCCTCGAAGATCGCGGCCTGATTGAATCGCGGCCGCAGTCGGGTTATTACGTGCGTGGCGTGCTGCCCGCCGTGACGCGTTCAGTAAAACCGCTACCGGCAAAAATCAACGATCCCAGCGCGCAGAAGCTGGAGCTGATTGAGCAAGTGTTCGCGGCGCAAAATAATCCCGATTACACCAATATCTCATTAGCCTGTCCGCAGGATGGCACCTTCTATCCGGCGGCGCGGATCGGGCGAATTACTGCGTCGATTTTGCGCCAGAATCCCGACATTATCGGACGCTATGCGCTTCCACCCGGTAGTGAGCGCTTACGGGAGGAGATTGCGCGTCGTGCCCTGCACAACGGCATCAACTTGCCGCCGCAGGCGATCACACTGACGCACGGCTGCATGGAAGCACTCCAGCTGGCGCTGCGCGCGGTGACTAAACCCGGCGATTGCATTGGTTTGGAGTCGCCGACCTATTTCTTCCTGTTCCCGCTGCTGGCGTCGCTGGGGCTGAAAGCGCTGGAAATTCCTACCGATCCGCAGCAGGGATTGTCGCTGGATGCGCTGGAGATGCTGCTGCAGGAGAAGCGGGTTCAGGCGGTGATCGCCATGCCCGGCGCGCAGAACCCGCTGGGATATGTGATGCCGCTGGAGAATAAAAAGCGGCTGGCGAAGTTAGTGAACACTTACCACGTTCCGCTGCTGGAAGATGGTTTGTACGACGAATTGCAGTTTGAGTGGCCGCTGTCGCCGCCGGTAAAGGCGTTTGATAGCGAGGGTTGGGTGATTTACTGCACCAGCTTTACCAAAACCGTGGCGCCTGATTTCCGCGTCGGCTGGACTGCTGCCGGGCGTTTTCATGACGCTATCGCTCACCTCAAAGCGGTGTCGTCGATGGCGGAATCACGCTTGTTAAGTGAAACCCTGGCCGAATTTCTTGCCAGCGGCGGCTACGATCATCATCTGCGCACGCTGCGTCGGCGCTATGCCGCCAATCTGGATGCGGCGCGCGGGATTCTGGCACGCCACTTTCCGCAGGGCACGCGCGCGACCCTGCCGCGCGGCGGGTTTGTTTTTTGGGTCGAACTGCCGGGGAACATTGATACCGTAGAGATGTTTCATCGTCTGCTGCAGGAGCAAATCTGTGTGACGCCGGGCGCGCTCTACTCCCTGAGCGATCGTTACAAACATGCGTTGCGCCTCTCCTGCTGCTACCCGTTTGATGAACGTTATACGTGGGCGCTGCAGCGCACCGGCGCGCTGGCCTGTGAAATGACAGGCCTCGCGCCGGGACAGGATCAGGGTTTGCCGTTGCGGCCCCAGGTGGTGTAAGGCTCGCGTTCGGTCAGGCGTTCGTAATAAGTCTGCACCGCCGGGAAGTCAGGGTGTTCCAGCGGGGTTTCAAACCAGCGGTTCACCGCCAGCCCAACCGGAATATCGGCCAGCGAGAAATTGCGGCCTGCGACATAGCGCCCAGTTTTCTCCAGATGCTGGTTGAGTATGTTCATGGTGTGCGTCCAGCCTTTCACGGCCGCCGCCAGCAAGCGGGGATCCTGATGCGCCGGCGAGTTGCGCACCAGCGACATAAATGCGTAACGCCAGGACGTGTTAAGTTCGGTGGCTTGCCAATCCATCCACTGATCAACTGGCGCGCGCGCGCGGGGATTGTCGGGATAGAGCCATTCGCCGCCATTGCTGTTGGCGAGATAGCGCAGAATAGCGTTGGATTCCCACAGCACGAAGTCGTCCTCGATTATTACCGGGACCATGGCGTTGGGATTGAGTGCCATAAACTCTTTCGAGTGCAGCGATTGTGGATCATCGCCCCAGGGTTCTAATTCGTACGCAATATCGAGTTCTGCGCACAGCCACAGAACTTTTCGCACGTTTATTGATGAAGTACGGCCAAGAACTTTTAACATTGCGGACTCCGATTCCAGAATTCTTAATCTATTCATAGCCCTGTTGCTGGCCTTTCGCAATCAGCAGGATGTAAATCCCGATTTCAGACAACCTCAACGAGGAAGGAGTGACAATGAAGGTCGCATTTAAACAGGTGGACGTGTTTACCTCATCGGCGTTTAAAGGTAATCCGCTGGCGGTGATCATGGATGCACAGGGATTGAGTGACGCGCAGCTGACGGCGATTGCGCGCTGGACCAATCTGTCGGAAACCACCTTTGTGCTGCCGCCACAGGATGCGGCGGCCGATTACCGCGTGCGCATTTTTACCGTCGAAGGTGAACTGCCTTTTGCCGGGCATCCGACGTTAGGCACCGCGCATGCGCTGCTGGAAGCCGGTTGGCCGCTGAAAACGCCGGGCAAAATCGTGCAGGAGTGCGGCGTTGGTCTGGTTGAGGTGAAAATCAGCGATGACGGTGCGCTGGCGTTTGCCGCGCCTGCCGCCACATTAACGCCGTTCAGTGATGCGCTGATGAGCAGCGCGCTGAACAGTGAATGCTTCGATCTCAGCCAAATGCCGACCATCGTTGATATGGGTATTCGCTGGTTGCTGATTCCGATGAGTAGCGCGCAAGCGGTGCTGGATGTGGTGCCGTCAGCAGCCGATTTACACCGTTTACATCAGCATGCTGAGGTTAACGGTACGGCGATTTTTGGTGCGTTACCGTCGGGCGAAAACGAGCAGTATGAAGTGCGCGCATTGCTGGTTGAGAACGGCAGCTTGACTGAGGATCCGGTGACCGGCAGCGCCAACGCCTGTCTGGCGCGCTATTTCGAGGCTAACAAGCAAACGCGCGATTATCGGGCACGTCAGGGCAGCGTGATTCAGCGTGAAGGTCGCATTCAGGTGAGTTTTAGCGATGAAGCGATCTGGATTGGTGGCCAAACGGTGACGGTGATTGATGGGACAATCGATCTGTAGGGTTGCCATTTATGGCAACCTTGGTGGGTGACAATATTTAATAAGGTCGCCATGAATGGCGACCTTACAGATTACAAGCCTTGCCCGCCTGAGGCTTCAATGCGCTGTGCGGTGATCCAGCCGGTTTCATCGCTGAGAATCGCGCTGATGGCATCGCCAATATCATCCGGCAAACCAACGCGGCCCAGCGCGGTGACTGAGGCGATATGGTCGTTGAGATCTTTGGTATCACGCACGCGACCACCACCGAAGTCAGTTTCAATCGCGCCTGGCGCCAGAATGTTGACGCGAATATGGCGCTCGCCTAACTCTTTGGCCTGATAGCGCGTTAGCACTTCCATCGCGCCTTTAATTGAGGCGTACGTGCCTGAACCCGGCAGCGTTAAACGGGTTAAACCGCTGGAGATATTCAGGATGCGTCCACCATCAACGATCAGCGGCAGCAGTTTTTGCGTCAGGAAGAACGGCCCTTTGAAGTGCACATTCACTAGCGCATCAAACTCATCTTCAGTGGTCTCTGCAAACAGCTTGTAGTGACCGTGACCGGCGTTGTTCACTAAATAATCAAAGCTGTCACGCTGCCAGGTTTTCTGCAGCGCTTCTCTCACCTGCGCCACGAAGCCGTCAAACGTGCCTGTGTCGCCTACATCCAGCTGCAACGCCACCGCACGCGCGCCCAGCGCTTCAATCTCCTGCACAACCGCCTGCGCTTCTTCCGCGTGACCGCGATAGGTAAACAGGATATCAGTGCCTTTGGCAGCCAGTTTCAGCGCCCCATTCTTGCCTAAACCGCGATTTCCGCCGGTAATCAATGCAATTTTATGACTCATGTTTCGCTCCAGTTGGAAAATTGAACACGTGTTAAGGATATTCGTGAATAATTGATCTATAAACGCAGAGGAATACGCAGCACTGTTTCACTAACAACAACAATCGGTGAACAACATGGATAAAATTCACGCTATGCAGGTTTTTGTGCGGGTGGCAGAAATGGGCAGTTTTACCCGTGCGGCAGAAAGCTTAGGTTTACCGAAAGGCAGCGTATCCCGCCAGCTACAGGCGCTGGAGAATCAAATGGGGACGCGCCTGCTGCATCGCACCACGCGACGTGTGCATCTGACGCAGGACGGCCTGGTTTATTACGATCGCTGCCTCGATTTACTATCGATGCTCGACGACATGGACAGCCTGTTCCAGCACGATCCCGGCACCTTAAGCGGCAAATTGCGCGTGGACATGTCGGTGGCGATGGCGACCGGCTTTGTGCTGCCACGATTGCCGGAGTTTTTGCAGCACTATCCCGGTCTGGAAATTGAGTTGAGCAGTAGCGATCGTCAGGTTGATGTGATTCGCGAAGGATTTGACTGCGTGGTGCGCGTCGGCGAGCTGAAAGATTCCGGGCTGATTGCGCGGAAAATCGGCTCGCACGCCTTGATCAACTGCGCCAGCCCCGGCTACCTTTCCCGCTTCGGCATGCCGGTGCGGCTGGAAGATCTGTCGCAACACGCGATGGTGCATTACACCCAGCAACTGGGACAACCTTCATTGGGCTTTGAATATTTTGATGGCAAACAGTGTCATTACGTTCAAACCGGCGGCGTAGTGACGGTAAACAGCACCGAAACCTATCGCGCCGCCTGTATGGCAGGGCTCGGCATTATTCAGGTGCCGGCGATTGGCGTACAGCCGCTACTGGAGTCGGGGCAACTGGTGGAAGTGCTGCATCATTTCCCGGCGAAACCGATGCCCATCTCGCTGCTTTACCCACATCGCCGCAACGTGGCGCGCCGCGTGCGAGTGTTTATGGAATGGCTCAGCCAAGTCCTGCAGGAATATGTAACTTAGCAGACTATAATTGTATTTTCGCAGTGAACAGGATGACTATCGTCTATGACGGACAAAACCCCTAAACAGACCGCGGCCGAGGCAGAAGCCAAGCCGCTGATTGACATTAAAACCGGCAATAAAACCGTGGATGGCTCGATTCAAAATGTGTCGCGCTTCGCTGCCTGGTTCCAGGCGATTCCGGCGGTGGCGCACTTTATGCGCGCGCTGGAACGCTTCAACGATCGTCTCGGTAGCCAGTTTGGCGCGGCGATCACTTACTTTTCCTTTCTCTCTCTGATACCGATTTTGATGGTCTCCTTTGCGGCGGTCGGTTTTGTGCTGGCGTCGAATCAGGATTTGCTCACCGAGTTGATCAACAAAATCGTTAACAGCATCAGCGACCCGACGTTGGCCACCACGCTGAAAAATACGGTGAATACCGCGATTCAGCAGCGTGCCACAGTAGGATTAACCGGTTTGCTGCTGGCGCTCTACTCCGGCATTAACTGGATGGGCAACCTGCGTGAAGCGGTGCGCGCGCAGTCACGCGACGTGTGGGAACGCACGCCGGACGATCAGGAGAAATTCTGGAAGAAGTACGCGCGCGATCTGATTTCGCTGTTGGGTTTGATGTTTGCGCTGGTGATTACGCTGTCGCTGACCTCGATTGCGGGCGCGGCGCAGGCAGCGATCGTTAACGCGCTGGGGCTGGAAGACATTGAGTGGCTGCGTCCAGCGATGACGGTGATTGCGTTATCCATCTCTATCCTGGCTAACTATCTGCTGTTCCTGTGGATCTTCTGGATTTTACCGCGCCACAAGCCGCGTAAAAAAGCGCTGTTCCGCGGCACGCTGCTGGCGGCGATTGGCTTTGAGGTGATTAAGTTTGTAATGACGCTGACGCTGCCGAAGCTGGCAAGCTCGCCGTCGGGCGCGGCCTTTGGTTCAGTACTCGGCTTAATGGCGTTCTTCTACTTCTTTGCGCGTTTGACGCTGTTCTGCGCCGCGTGGATCGCCACCGCCAAATACAAAGATGATAAAGAGATGCCGCAGCCGCATCAGGCTAAATAAGCCAACGAGGTTGTTACAATTGCCGTACTAGCTAAAAATGTCTCCTGCTGGCTGCTTTTTCAGCAAAAACCAGCAGGAAACGCTAAAGGGTCACTTTAATTTGGCCCTTTTGCAGAGATTCCCGCCAAAAAAGTGACACTTCCCGTTCCCATCCGCCACTGATCGCAGCAACTCAGAAATTATCCACTTATTCGCCGAAAAAGCCCGGTCTGACGCGGTTTTTCGCCATTGAATGCCGCAAACCAGGTGCGTAAGATTCTCTGTCTACATTTACAATTAAGAAACACTTATGCAAGCCTCCATCACAGAAACACTCGACAAAAAACACGACGACACGCCGGTCAATTCACGTGGCAAAGTGGTTGTGGCATCGCTTGTCGGCACCGCCATTGAGTTCTTCGATTTCTATATCTATGCCACCGCTGCGGTGATTATTTTCCCGCACATCTTCTTCCCGCAGGGCGATCCGACCGTGGCCACGTTGCAGTCGCTGGCGACCTTCGCGATCGCCTTCGTGGCGCGTCCTATCGGTTCTGCCGTGTTTGGACACTTTGGCGACCGAGTTGGCCGTAAAGCCACCTTGGTGGCATCGCTGCTGACCATGGGCGTCTCGACGGTGCTGATTGGTTTACTGCCAGGTTATGAAACCATTGGCGTGGCAGCGCCGCTGCTGCTGGCGCTGGCGCGTTTTGGTCAGGGTCTTGGCCTTGGTGGCGAATGGGGCGGCGCGGCGCTGCTGGCGACCGAAAATGCCCCGGCGAAGAAACGTGCGCTTTATGGTTCGTTCCCACAGCTCGGCGCGCCGATTGGCTTCTTCTTCGCTAACGGCACGTTCCTGCTGCTTTCTTGGTTGCTGACCGACGAGCAGTTCATGAACTGGGGCTGGCGCGTGCCGTTTATTCTCTCTGCGGTGCTGGTGTTAATTGGCCTGTATGTGCGCGTTTCGCTGCATGAAAGCCCGGTATTCGCCAAAGTGCAGAAAGAGAACAAACAGGTGAAAATGCCGATCGGCACGCTGCTGAGCAAGCATCTGACCGCCACCATTCTCGGCACCTTCATCATGCTCGCCACTTACACGCTGTTCTACATCATGACCGTGTATTCGATGAGTTACGGCACCGCACCCGCACCGGCTGGCCTCGGCTATTCACGTAACAGCTTCCTGTGGATGCTGATGGTGGCGGTGATTGGTTTTGGTGTGATGGTGCCGATTGCCGGTCTGCTGGCCGATCGCTTTGGTCGTCGTAAAACCATGATCACCATTACGTTGATGATTATCGCCTTTGCATTGATGTTCCCAATGCTGCTGGGTTCCGGTTCTCAGGTGCTGGTAATGGGCTTCCTGATCCTCGGTCTGAGCATTATGGGCCTGACGTTCGGTCCGATGGGCGCGCTGCTGCCAGAACTGTTCCCAACGGAAGTGCGTTATACCGGCGCATCATTCTCCTACAACCTGTCGTCGATTCTTGGGGCTTCTGTAGCGCCTTATATCGCCACCTGGCTGAACGCCAATTACGGTTTACAGGCGGTGGGCTTCTATTTGGCTTCGATGGCGGTGCTGACGTTGATCGCGCTGATTGCCTGTAAAGAGACGCGTAATCAGACGCTGTATGAAGCGGTGTGATTGATTGAACTGACTGTACTTTGTACGTGCTTGCTGTCCCCCATCCCGGCCTTCCCCCGCAAGCGGGGGAAGGAGACGCTGCCACATGTAGCTTCAGAACTAACATATGGGCGCATCTTCCTCCCCCATTTATGGGGGAGGACCGAGGAGGGGGACAGCGAATACATACAAAGAGCAACAGCGAGCACAATAAAAAACCCCGGCAAGCCGGGGTTTTTTATTGTGCTGAAAACTGTGTCGCGCGTGGCTTAGCCAGCGACAGCGATACGTTTCATATCGGTCATGTAGCCTCGCAGTTTGCGGCCTACAGATTCGATTGGATGCTGACGAACGGCTTCGTTGACGTCACGCAGCTGCGCGTTATCCACCTGCGTACCTTCAACTGCTTTGCCCAGATCGCCCGGCTGCAGAGTGGTCATGAACTCTTTCAGCAGTGGAACCGCCGCGAAGGAGAACAGGTAGTTACCGTATTCTGCGGTATCCGAGATAACCACGTTCATTTCATACAGACGCTTACGTGCGATGGTGTTGGCAATCAGTGGCAGCTCGTGCAGTGATTCGTAGTAAGCCGACTCTTCGATGATGCCCGCGTCAACCATGGTTTCGAATGCCAGCTCAACGCCGGCTTTGACCATCGCTACCATCACGACGCCTTTGTCGTAATATTCCTGCTCTTCGATTTTGCCATCAAACTGCGGTGCGTTTTCGAACGCCGTTGCGCCGGTCTCTTCACGCCAGGTCAGCAGGTTTTTGTCGTCGTTAGCCCAGTCAGCCATCATGCCTGAAGAGAATTCGCCAGAGATGATGTCATCCATGTGCTTCTGGAACAGCGGTGCCATGATGGTTTTCAGCTGCTCAGACAGCGCATAAGCACGGATTTTCGCCGGGTTAGACAGGCGATCCATCATCAGCGTGATGCCGCCGAATTTCAGTGATTCGGTGATGGTTTCCCAGCCGAATTGAATCAGTTTTTCGGTATAAGCCGCGTCGTGACCTTCAGCCACCAGCTTGTCGAAGCACAGCAGAGAACCGGCCTGCAGCATACCGCACAGAATGGTCTGCTCGCCCATCAGGTCAGATTTCACTTCCGCAACGAAGGAAGATTCCAGCACGCCCGCACGGTCGCCGCCGGTGGCTGCTGCCCAGGCTTTAGCAATCGCCATGCCTTCGCCTTTCGGATCGTTTTCCGGGTGAACGGCGATCAGCGTAGGTACACCGAAACCACGCTTATACTCTTCACGTACTTCAGTACCCGGGCACTTCGGCGCGACCATCACTACGGTGATGTCTTTACGGATGGTTTCGCCCACTTCAACAATGTTGAAACCGTGTGAGTAACCCAGCGCAGCGCCATCTTTCATCAGCGGCTGAACAGCCTGAACGACCGCAGAGTGCTGCTTGTCTGGCGTCAGGTTAACCACCAGATCGGCCTGTGGGATCAGCTCTTCGTAAGTGCCCACTTTGAAGCCGTTATCGGTCGCTTTGCGGAAAGAGGCACGCTTCTCAGCAATCGCTTCAGCACGCAGGGCATACGCCACGTCCAGACCAGAATCACGCATGTTCAGACCCTGGTTCAGACCCTGAGCACCACAGCCAACGATGACCACTTTCTTGCCTTTCAGGAAGCTAGCACCATCAGCGAATTCGTCGCGTGACATGAAACGACATTTGCCCAGCTGCGCTAACTGGTTGCGCAGATTCAATGTGTTGAAGTAATTAGCCATGGGTACTCCGGTTAGATGTTGTGTTTGTTTTTGTTCAGTAACGACGTTGTCTCTTACGCCGCGAATGACCCCATCATATGACAGGAATTCCGTTGCTTAAATTGATATATTAGCAAGGTCACATTGCATAATTTGCAATATAACCTTGAGGCGATACGCGCATGGATTTACGAGACCTGAAACTCTTCCTTCATCTGGCTGAAAGCTGCCACTTTGGCCGCACCGCGCGTGCCATGCACGTCAGCCCTTCAACTCTTTCGCGCCAGATTCAGCGCCTGGAAGAGGATGTCGGTCACGCGTTGTTCCTGCGTGATAACCGCACCGTCACGCTCACCGAAGCCGGTGAGCGCCTGCGCCAGTTTGCGCAGCAGACGTTGCTGCAGTATCAGCAGTTACGCCATGTGATGGATCTTAACGGCCCGTCGCTGAGCGGCGAACTGCGCCTGTTCTGCTCGGTGACCGCCGCTTACAGCCATCTGCCGCCGATTCTTGATCGCTTTCGCGCTGAACATCCGCAGGTAGAGATCAAACTCACCACCGGTGATGCCGCCGATGCGATTGAGATGGTGCAGTCCGGCGACGCCGATCTCGCCATTGCCGGTCGCCCAGAATCGCTGCCGGCCAGCATAGATTTTACGCCACTGGGCCTGATTCCGCTGGTGCTGATCGCCCCGGCGCTGCCTTGCCCGGTGCGCAATCAGGCGACGCAGGAGCAACCCGATTGGGCGCAGATTCCGTTTATCCTGCCGGAACAAGGACCTGCACGCCGCGGCATCGATTTATGGTTCCGCCGCCAGCGCATTCCCAATCCGCAGATTTATGCCACGGTTTCCGGTCATGAAGCGATTGTGTCAATGGTGGCGCTGGGATGCGGTATTGCGCTGTTGCCGGATGTGGTGCTGGAGAACAGCCCGGAACCGGTGCGCAATCGCGTGTTAACGCTGGAGAATGTGGAGTCCGTCGCACCGCTGGAACTCGGCGTTTGCGTACAAAAAAAGCGGCTCGGAGAGCCGCTTATCAATGCGTTCTGGCACCAGCTATAGTTACTGCCCGGCGAGGAAGAAACGGAACGCCGGGTTACTCGCTTCGTCATGCCATTCGTAACCCAACGCGGTGAGATGCGTTTCGAAATCCGGTTCCTGATCGTTGGCTTCAAACGCCGCCAGCACGCGGCCATAATCGGTGCCGTGACTGCGATAATGGAAAAGCGAGATATTCCAGTGTGCACCCAGCGTCTGCAGGAATTTCAGCAGCGCGCCCGGTGCTTCCGGGAATTCAAAGCTAAACAGGCGTTCGCGCAGCGGCTTGGATGGACGTCCGCCCACCATGTAACGCACGTGCAGCTTGGCCATTTCATCATCCGACAGATCCACCACGTGATAACCGGCTTCGCTCAGTTGGCTGATGATCTCACTGCGCTCCTCCAGCCCGCGCGTTAAACGCACGCCGACGAAAATGCAGGCATTATCCGCATCCGCGTAACGATAGTTGAACTCGGTGATGGAGCGCCCGCCGATGGTCTGACAGAACTTGAGGAAACTGCCCTGCTGTTCTGGAATGGTGACCGCCAGCAGCGCTTCACGCTGTTCGCCCAGTTCACAACGCTCGGAGACATAACGCAAGCCGTGGAAGTTGACGTTAGCGCCCGACAACACGTGCGCCAGGCGCTCGCCTTTGATGTCGTGCAGCTGGATATACTTCTTCATACCCGCCAGTGCCAGCGCGCCGGAAGGTTCCGCCACGGCGCGCACATCTTCGAACAGATCTTTCACCGCTGCGCAAATTGCATCGCTATCCACCGTGATGATGTCATCGAGATACTCCTGACACAGACGGAAAGTTTCGCTGCCGATGCGTTTGACCGCCACGCCTTCAGCAAACAAGCCCACGCGCGCCAAATCTACCGGCTCACCTGCTTCCAGCGCGGCCTTCAGACAGGCTGAATCTTCCGACTCTACGGCGATCACTTTGATCTGCGGCATCAGCTGTTTGATCAGCACCGCCACGCCCGCCGCCAGACCACCGCCGCCGACCGGCACGAAGACGCGATCGAGATGCGCATCCTGCTGCAGCAACTCCATCCCCAGCGTGCCCTGCCCGGCGATCACTGCCGGATGGTCAAACGGAGGAACGAAGGTGTAACCCTGCTGCTCTGCCAGCTCAATCGCTTTGGCTTTCGCCTCGTCGAAGTTGGCACCAAACAGATAAGCCTCACCGCCAAATGCGCGTACTGCATCAACCTTGATGTCTGCCGTGGCCAGCGGCATCACAATCAGTGATTTGATGCCCAACGTGCTGGCCGAAAGCGCCACGCCCTGCGCATGGTTACCGGCCGAAGCCGTGACCACGCCGCGCGCTTTTTGCTCTTCGTTCAGCCCGGCAATCATCGCGTAAGCCCCGCGCAGCTTGAAGCTATGCACCGGCTGACGATCTTCACGCTTCACCAGAATGGTGTTGCCAAGACGCGATGAAATTTTTTCCATTTTTTGCAGCGGCGTCACCTGGGCAATTTCATACACCGGTGAACGCAGCACTGCGCGCAAATACTCCGCGCCGTTTGGCGTCGCGGAGAACGGTTGAGACTCAGCCATCGGTTAGCCTCCCAGCTTGGACTTATCGCGTACCGCGCCTTTGTCTGCGCTGGTCGCCAGTGATGCATAGGCCCGCAGGGCAAAGGAGACTTCACGTACGCGGCCGTGCGGGGTATAAGCCGCATCGCCGCGCGCTTGCTCTTCTTCACGACGGGCGTGTAGTTCGTTATCCGGTACCGCCAGCTTGATGCCACGGTTCGGAATATCGATCTCAATCATGTCGCCATCTTTCACCAACGCGATGGTGCCGCCGCTCGCCGCTTCTGGAGAGGCGTGACCAATCGATAAGCCTGACGTGCCGCCAGAGAAGCGACCATCGGTGATCAGTGCGCAGCTTTTGCCGAGGCCCATGGATTTCAGATAAGTGGTCGGATAGAGCATTTCCTGCATGCCCGGTCCGCCTTTCGGTCCTTCGTAGCGGATCACCACGACGTCGCCGGCTACCACTTTGCCGCCAAGGATCGCTTCAACTGCATCATCCTGGCTTTCGTACACTTTCGCCGGGCCTTTGAAGGTGAGGATCTCTTTGTCTACGCCCGCGGTTTTAACGATGCAGCCATCTTCGGCAATGTTGCCGTAAAGCACAGCTAAGCCGCCATCCTGCGAGTACGCGTGTTCGCGCGTACGAATACAACCCTCGGTACGGTCATCATCCAGCGTGTCCCAACGGCAGTTCTGCGAGAACGCCTTGGTGGTACGAATACCAGCAGGACCGGCGCGGAACATATCCTTCACCGCCTGATCTTTGGTCAGCATGATGTCGTACTGATCCAGGGTTTCACGCATGCTCTGCTGCAGGATGTTGCGTGCGCTGGTGTCGATTAAACCGGCGCGATCTAACTCACCGAGAATGGCGATAACGCCACCTGCACGGTGCACATCTTCCATGTGATATTTCGGCGTACTTGGCGCCACTTTACACAGCTGCGGCACTTTGCGAGATAAGCGATCGATATCGGAGATGTTGAAGTCGATTTCGCCTTCCAGCGCCGCTGCCAGCAGGTGAAGAACGGTGTTGGTGGAACCGCCCATGGCGATATCCAGCGTCATCGCATTCTCGAACGCCGCTTTGGTGGCGATGTTACGCGGCAGCATGTTGACGTCATCCTGCTCGTAGTAGCGTTTGGTCAGGCTAACGATGCGCTTACCAGCATTGATGAACAGCTCTTTACGATCGGCGTGTGTGGCCAGCAGTGAACCGTTACCCGGCTGCGACAAGCCCAGCGCTTCGGTCAGACAGTTCATTGAGTTGGCAGTGAACATACCGGAACAGGAACCGCAGGTTGGACAAGCAGAACGTTCGATCTGATCGCTGTCGGCATCGCTGACATTCGGGTTGGCGCCCTGAATCATTGCATCAACCAGATCCAGCTTGATGATTTGATCAGACAGTTTGGTTTTACCGGCTTCCATCGGGCCGCCAGACACAAAGATCACCGGAATGTTGAGGCGCAGTGACGCCATCAGCATGCCAGGAGTGATTTTGTCACAGTTGGAGATACATACCATGGCATCGGCGCAGTGCGCGTTGACCATGTACTCCACTGAATCGGCAATCAGCTCACGTGAAGGCAGTGAATACAGCATGCCGCCATGACCCATGGCGATACCGTCATCCACCGCAATGGTGTTGAACTCTTTGGCCACGCCGCCAGCTGCTTCGATTTCCTCAGCAACCAGTTTGCCAAGATCGCGCAGGTGCACGTGGCCCGGTACGAATTGGGTGAATGAGTTGACCACGGCGATAATCGGCTTACCGAAATCGTCGTCGGTCATTCCTGTCGCGCGCCACAAGGCACGGGCACCGGCCATGTTACGTCCATGGGTGGTGGTGGCGGAACGGTACTTAGGCATGCTCTATTTACTCCAGTAATAATCAGGTTGCGGGCGCCATCTGACGCCCGCAAAAAATCTCGTTATGCGTTAACCGGATCCAACCAGCCCCACTTGTCTTCCGTCTCGCCAGTGAACAGGCCAAAGAATGCCTTCTGGATACGACCGGTGACCGGACCACGTTTACCTTCGCCGACCTGAATACCGTCGACGCTGCGCACCGGGGTGATCTCCGCTGCAGTACCTGACATGAAGACTTCGTCGGCCAGATACAGGGATTCGCGCGACAGAACCTGCTCACGCACTTCAATACCCATGTCTTGCGCCAGCTTGATGATGGCGTCACGGGTGATGCCCGGCAGCGCTGAAGAAGTGAACGGCGGCGTGAACAGAATGCCATCTTTCACTTCGAACAAGTTTTCGCCAGCACCTTCTGAAATATAGCCGTTGGTGTCGAGCGCGATACCTTCCTGATAGCCGTGGCGGCGCGCTTCGCTGCCTACCAGCAGAGAGGAGAGATAGTTACCACCCGCTTTCGCGGCGGTTGGCAAGGTGTTTGGTGCAACGCGGTTCCACGAAGAAACCATGGCATCGATACCGTTTTCCAGCGCTTCAGCGCCCAGGTAAGCACCCCAAGGGAAGGCAGCGATGATTACATCGGTGGTGTATCCATCTGGCGGGTTCACACCCAGACCCACGTCACCCACGAAGGCCAGCGGACGGATATAAGCGCTTTTCAGTTTGTTCACGCGGATCACTTCGCGGCACGCTTCCATCAACTCATCAACGCTGGCTTTAATCGGGAAACGGTAAATTTTGGCGGATTCATGCAGACGCTTCATATGCTCACGGTGGCGGAACACCACTGGACCTTTGTGTGAGTCGTAGCAACGCACGCCTTCAAACACAGAAGTACCGTAGTGCAGGGCGTGAGACATGACGCTGACCTTGGCGTCTTCCCACTTAACCATCTCACCATTGAACCAAATAAAGTCTGCTTTCTTCGTACTCATTGCTTTTTCCTTTGGCGACTATGCGCGGATTTGTTGTGTTGTCTGTTGTTGGATCTCGACGCAAGCGACATCCATAAGTTTGCTTAACTGCGAAGACAGTAAATCGACTGAGCGTTGGCTGGCAACGGTCATTTCGATATTAATGTTCTCCGCATTGACCGCGGTGGCCATATTCATCGCACACACCTGGAAACCACGGTGACGCACGACACGCAAAATGCGCTCCAATATTTCAGGACGAAAGCGGGCTTCGATAGACAATTGATGCTGATTCATGCGGTTTTCTCCATCATGTTTGCGTTGCTGGCACCCGGCGGTACCAATGGCCAGACGTTTTCATGCTCATCTATCGAAACATGCAGGAAGTAAGGACCTTCACTGTTCAGCAGAGCATCGAGGGCGGCGTCGACCTGATCTTTACGGCTAATGCGCTGGCCTGGGATATCAAACGCGCTGGCCAGCGTGAGGAAATCGGGGTTGTCGGTCAGAATGGTTTCGCTGTAGCGACCATCAAAGAACAGTTGCTGCCACTGGCGCACCATGCCGAGGCGCTGGTTATCCAGCAGCAGGATCTTCACCGGCAGTTTGCCGCGCTTGATAGTGCCCAGCTCCTGAATGTTCATCATGATAGAACCATCGCCAGACACGCAGATCACTGTGTCCTCTGGACGTGCCACCTGCGCCCCAATCGCCGCCGGCAGGCCAAAGCCCATAGTGCCGAGACCGCTCGAGGTGATGAAGTTTTCTGGCGCGGTGAAACTCATGTGCTGAGCGGCCCACATCTGGTGTTGACCTACATCGGTAGTGACTACGGCGCTGTCCGCTTTGCGGTCAGACAACTGCTTCAGCAACAACGGCGCATAAATCGCTTCGCCGGGATGATCGTAGCGCCAGTCGAACTCGCTTTTCATCGCGCTGACTTCTTTGCGCCAGCCATCAATGTGCATTGGCATGCTCAGTGCCGGCAGCACCTGATTCATATCGCCCTGCAGTGAAACGTGAGCACGGCGCAGTTTGTTCAGCTCGGCAGGATCGATATCGATATGGATGACGCTGGCGTGCGGCGCGAAGGTGTCCAGCTTGCCAGTAACGCGGTCGTCAAAACGCGCGCCAACCGCAATCAGCAAATCACAGGATTGTACCGCGAGGTTAGCCGCTTTGGTGCCGTGCATGCCCAGCATCCCGAGATAGAGATCGCTGCTGGCATCCGCGCTACCGAGGCCTTTCAGCGTAGAAACCATCGGGATACCGGTTTCCTGCGCCATGGCACGTAAGGCTGGAACCGCCTGCGCCATACCCACGCCGCCACCGATATACAGCATCGGCTTATGCGATTGCGCCATCAATGCGCGCGCCTCTGCGATGTGCTGCGCAGAATGGCTGACTTCTTCCTCAACCGGCAGCAGATGCGGCGTCAGTTCGCCATTGGCGAGCTGAATGTCTTTCGGGATATCGACCAGTACCGGGCCGGGACGACCCGATTGCGCAATGGCAAAAGCTTCTGCCATCACCGAGGGTAAATCATCAAGCGATTCAACGAGGAAACTGTGTTTGGTGCAGGCTAATGATAAACCGAGAACGTCAATTTCCTGGAAGGCGTCGGTGCCGATGAAGGCCGATGATACCTGGCCAGTGATCGCCACAACCGGGATCGAATCCATCATCGCATCCGCCAAACCGGTGATCAGGTTGGTGGCGCCGGGGCCCGAAGTGGCGATACATACGCCAGTCTTGCCAGTTGCGCGGGCATAACCGATGGCTGCCATCACCGCACCTTGCTCATGACGGCACAGTAGGTGTTCCACGCCGCCATCGTAGAGCGCATCGTACACTGGCATGATTGCGCCGCCAGGATAGCCAAACACTGTATCGACACCCTGCGCGCGTAAAGCCTGAACTACCCACTGTGCACCTGTCATGGTTATTCTCCTGTATTCCTAGGGGAACAACAGAATTTTATGCTACTGCTCATAATCTGTTCCTCGCTAATTTGCTGATATTTAGCCTGGTCAAAAAAAAACCCCCGGACCTTTCGGTGCGGGGGTTTTTGGAATTCCAGACTTGATTTTTAAGCCTTTCTTTCTCCAAGCGATGCCCCGCACGGTGGGATAATAATCACCACCACGCTAATCACGACTAGGCTAATCACTTGTAGAAGGGCTTTCATGTGTTGTTTGTTTTTTCGATTGTTCGAAGTAATACCTACAGAGTTACCATAGTTAGCGTGTCGTTGACAATAATTTTCATTGGAAAATTTTATGATGCCGCTGGCGGCCCGCCGTTATCACATTGTAAATAAAAGGTTATTTACATTTGTGATAAAAATTCATAACGCCCGCGTCGTAATCTTCATTTGGAGTTTACGATCAAGCTCTGATTTTCAGTGAAAGAGCGGCAATTATCAGTGAATGTAAGGAATCTGGCTCTGAAGTTGAGCAGTAAGCCATTGTTCATCTGTCTGGCTGCTTTGATGATAAGGACAACAAGGAGCGGTTATGTCTTTATCGAAGGTATTAACACGAGCTGCGCTGGGTGTTCAGGCTCCGCTGGTGACGGTGGAAGTGCACATCAGCAACGGCCTGCCGGCCCTGACGCTGGTTGGACTGCCTGAAACCACGGTAAAAGAAGCGCGGGAACGGGTGCGAAGCGCGATTATCAATAGCGGGTTCACCTTCCCGGCGAAACGCGTCACCATCAATCTGGCGCCTGCCGATCTGCCAAAAGAGGGCGGACGCTATGACCTCCCCATCGCTATCGCCATTCTGGCGGCCTCTGAGCAGCTGCCAGACGCAAAACTGGGGCAATTTGAATTCCTGGGGGAGTTAGCACTTAACGGCGCGCTCTGTGGCGTTCAGGCCGCTATTCCAGCTGCGATGGCGGCACTGCAAGCAGGCAGACAAATGGTGTTAGCTGAACAGAATCAACAGGATGTAGGGTTGATTCAACAAGGCGAGACGCTGGTTGGCAAACATCTGGTAGAAATCTGTGCGTTTCTCCATAACAAAACCACTCTCACTGTCGCGCATTATCAGCCCGAAACGCTTGAACAGGAAAAGCAGGACCTCAGCGATATCATTGGCCAGGATCAGGGCCGACGTGCACTTGAGATCACCGCAGCTGGCGGGCATAACCTGTTGCTGATTGGGCCGCCTGGTACCGGCAAGACTATGTTGGCGACGCGTCTGCCCGGTATCATGCCACCGTTAGACGACCAGGAAGCGCTGGAGTGCGCCGCTATCGCCAGTCTGGTAAGCAGTGGCAATCTCCATTATCAGTGGCGCAAACGGCCGTTCAGAGCGCCTCATCACAGTTCCTCACTCTATGCGCTGGTTGGGGGCGGCTCCTTGCCGCGGCCGGGAGAAATCTCCTTGGCACACAATGGCGTGTTATTCCTCGATGAGCTGCCAGAGTTCGAGCGCAGAACGCTTGATGCGTTGCGCGAACCGATCGAATCCGGGGAAATCGCCATTTCACGCACGCGCGCTAAAGTGACGTATCCCGCGCGCTTTCAATTGATCGGCGCGATGAATCCCAGCCCGACCGGGCACTATCAGGGCAACCATAATCGCTCATCACCTCAGCAGGTGTTGCGCTATCTCAATCGCCTATCAGGACCTTTTCTCGATCGCTTTGATTTATCGCTAGAGGTCCCACTTCTTCCCAGTGGATCGCTGAGTAAGAAACAACAAGTTAGCGAAAGCAGCGCTGAAGTTTTAACTCGCGTCCTCGCCGCGCGAAAGATTCAAACAGTGCGCAGCGGAAAAGTGAATGCTCATCTCTCTAACCCAGAGATTTTACGTTGGTGTCCATTGCAGCAGCAGGATGCTGAATGGCTGGAAGAGGTGTTGAATTCGCTGGGGCTTTCGGTACGCGCCTGGCAACGGATTTTAAAAGTGGCGAGGACAATCGCTGATTTAGCAGGTGAAGAGCAGATTACGCGGAGTCATTTGCAGGAAGCGGTGGGATATCGCAGCATCGACCGCTTGTTGATCTATCTACACAAAACTCTGGAATAAAAAACGGGGCTTATATAAGCCCCGCTATTCTTAATCATCGCTATCGCTAAAATCTTCCACCGTATCCATCTGCGGCTTGCCGCCAGATAGCGTGTGGAAACGCTTAGGTCGCTTGATACGTGCGGTATATTTCGACCATACACGTTCAGCTTCCGTTTGTGGCTCACGAAGACCACGACATACTTCTAAAAATGAACGCTCTTCTTCTGTAATGGGTTCACGCTTAGCGAGATCCAGTTCATTAAAGGCGTAACCGTGGCGCTCCAGAAGCTGAGCTTCTTTAATGGTGAAATCACCATGACGCGAAAAACCACGTGGGTAATGTTTGTTATCAAAGAAACGATTCGTTGTTGCGAAGCTATCCGCCATTTTACACGCTCCTGACTCTCATATGGCCGTGCTATTTATGGCGCGGAGTATTAGATAGGCTTGACAGAGTGTAAAACAAAACATTTAAATCAGTACGACAAACAATTTTTGGGAGAATGCAGTGGATACGGAATTACTGAAAACTTTCCTCGAAGTGAGCAGAACACGCCATTTCGGGCGTGCTGCTGAAGCGCTTTACCTCACGCAATCTGCCGTTAGTTTTCGCATTCGTCAGCTGGAAAATCAGCTGGGCGTAAACCTTTTTACTCGTCACCGTAATAACATCCGGCTGACTTCAGCAGGCGAGCGTTTATTACCCTATGCCGAAAGCTTGATGAGCACCTGGCTGATGGCCAAAAAGGAAGTTTCGCATACACAACAGCATCATGAGCTTTCAATAGGAGGTAGCGCATCCCTTTGGGAAGCGTACTTAACACCTTGGTTGCAAACACTATATGAGAATCGCGAAAGCCTTCATCTTGAGGCACGTATCGCCCAGCGACATTTGCTGGTTAAGCAGTTGCATGAACGTCAGTTGGACCTGTTGATCACGACTGAAGCACCAAAAATGGATGAGTTAACCAGCCAGCAAATAGGCCATATCTCCCTCGCATTATTCCGGGCACGCAAAACTGAGAAGCGTGAAAAATATGATTATGTCAAGCTGGAATGGGGTGCAGATTTTCATCAGCATGAAAGTTATCTTTCCAGTGACGATGTCCCCGTATTAACCACCACATCGGCACATTTAACGCGGGAATTACTGCATACCACCGGCGCTTGTGCATTTTTACCTGACTTTTGGCACGGCATTTATAGTGATTTGATGGTTATTCCAGATACACCCGTCGCCGTGCGACCGTTATATGCGGTGTGGCTGCAGAATAGCGATCAGCAAAGTCACATTCGTCAGCTGCTTAAATATCCGGTTTTGACACAATAAGATAATAAATGAGGGGGTTTGAGTGGATCACAGTGAAACTCAAACTCATTTCACTGCTGAATTTTGGACAAAAAAAATCCTTTGCCGAAGCAAAGGATTATTTTCTGGCAGGGGCGGAGGGACTCGAACCCCCAACACCCGGTTTTGGAGACCGGTGCTCTACCAATTGAACTACGCCCCTAATTAGGGTGGCGGAACGGACGGGGCTCGAACCCGCGACCCCCTGCGTGACAGGCAGGTATTCTAACCAACTGAACTACCGCTCCACCGATTCTGTACTGATATCAGACAATCGTTCTGATTTCAGGTGTTTCG
>NZ_JAIMIF010000007.1:0-255493 GCF_019795935.1 Pantoea sp. DY-15 | reverse complement strand
GCATCAGCGGCAGTTTCCAGCGCCCGCTGGCTGACAAACTGTGGCTGCTGAGCAGCATTTACGGCCAGTGGTCGCCCGATCGGCTGTACGGCAGCGAACGCCTGACGCTGGGTGGCGAAAGCTCGGTGCGCGGTTTTAAGGAGCAGTATCTTTCCGGAGATGCCGGTGGCTATCTGCGCAACGAGCTGAGCTACAGCCTGTTCACGCTACCCGTTCTCGGCGACGTCAGCGCGCTGGCCGCCATCGACGGCGGCTGGTTAAAGAGCGACGCGCAGAACCGCGAGTCCACCGGCACCTTGTGGGGCAGCGCGGTAGGTCTCAGCACGCGCGGCCGTAACTTCTACACCCAGTACACCGTCGGCATTCCGCTTAGCTATCCCGGCCATCTCCAGCCGGATCACCTCAGCATTTACGCCCGCGTCGGGCTGGTTTTCTAAGAGGCAAAGATTATGGACGATCGTCAACCCGTTTCCCTCGCCCGTCGCGCGCTGAGCTATCTGATTTGCTATCTGGTGGCGGTCCAGCCGATGCTGCCTGCTGTCGCCGCGCAAATTACGCCGGTAACGCCAGGAACGAAAATGGATGCTGCCGGCAACGGCGTGCCGGTGGTGAACATCGCCACGCCCAACGGCGCCGGGATTTCGCATAACCAGTACCAGCAGTACAGCGTTGGCAAAGAAGGTTTAATCCTCAATAACGCCACCGGCCAGCTCAATCAAACGCAGCTCGGCGGCCTGATCCAGAACAACCCCAACCTGAAAGCCGGACACGAGGCGCAGGCGATCATCAACGAAGTGGTTGGCGCCAACCGTTCGCAGTTGCAGGGCTACACCGAAGTGGCGGGTAGAGCCGCTAACGTGATGGTGGCCAACCCGTACGGTATTACCTGTAACGGCTGCGGCTTTATCAACACGCCGAACGTCACGCTGACCACCGGTAAGCCGCAGCTGGATGCCAGCGGCAATCTGGCTGCGCTGGAGGTGACGAAAGGATCGGTGATCGTCGAAGGTCAGGGACTGGACGGCAGCAACGCCGATGCGGTGTCGATCGTTGCGCGCGCAACGGAGATCAACGCCGGGATCCATGCGAAAGATCTGTCGGTGACGTTGGGGGCTAATCGTGTCGGTGCGGATGGTTCCGTAACGCCGATTGCCGGTGAAGGCTCGGCGCCGTCGGTGGCGGTGGATACCGGCGCGCTCGGCGGCATGTATGCCAATCGTATTCACCTGGTGTCGAGCGAGCAGGGCGTGGGGGTCAACCTCGGCAATCTTGCTGCGAAACAGGGTGACATTCAGCTGGATGCGAACGGTAAGCTGACGCTGGGCAACAGCCTGAGCAGCGGGGCCCTGACGGTGAAAGGCGCATCGGTCGCGCTGAACGGTGACAACAAAGCCACAGGGGATGTTAACGTCAGCGCGCAGCAGGATATCGCTCTGGGGAAAGGTTCTCTGGTCAGTGATAGGGGCATCAGCATCAAGTCTGGAGGCAAGGCAGGCCTCAGTAGCGCCATGCTCACCGCCGGGCAGGACCTGACACTGCAAAGTCAGACCCTCGATATCGATGGCAGAAGCCAGATCGGTGCCAGTGGAAATATTGCACTCACAACCCAAGGAAGTGCAACCATTGCTGGAGAGGTGACAGCAGGCAATACTCTAAACGTCAATGCCGCCTCTCTGGCTAACGGCGGCAACCTGGCGGGAAAGAATGCGCTGAACGCTCAGGCTTCATCCCTTAATAATATCGGAAAGATGGTGGCAACCACGCTTTCCATTACGGGGAATACGTTCGACAACAGCGGTGAAATACTCGCAGGCGATCGTGGTGACATCATCACCGATAAGCTTAACCAGAGCGGCACACTGAATGCGCAGGGTGATTTGAATATCCACGCAACCGGCGCAGTGACTAACCAGAACAGCATCAGCGGCAACCACTCACTGATAGTAAGCAGCCTTTCTCTTGATAACTCCGGCACACTCAATTCGCCTGAGCTGTCGCTTAAGTCCTCGCACATCACGAACCGTGGCCTGATTCAGGGCGAAAAGTCCCTCATTCTATACAGCTCAGGACTTGATAATCTGGTAGGTGCCTCGCTGACAACCTCCGGCGATTTCTCGCTGAATATCCCACAACTGTTCAATGCCGGTCTTATTACCACGGATTCTGCACTGGATATCACGGCCGATCAGTTAACCAACAGCGGCGAAATAAACGCACAGTCAATCAACAGCCATCTTCACTCACTTGAGAATGCATCGGGTCATCTTCTGGCAAAAGACGCCCTGGTACTTTCGGGCAGTGATTTTCATAACAGCGGCGTGCTGGATGCAGGCGAACTCTCACTGAATTCGGATACTCTTGATAATCAGGGCACGCTGCAAGCCGACACACGCCTCAGCGTCGGGGTAAACCACATCAGTAACGCCGGCACCCTGACCAGCGGAAATGAACTCAGCATTCTGGGAGACATATTAAGCAATAGTGGGAGCCTGAACGGCCATGCACTGACGCTTAATCTTCGTCAGGAGATGGAAAACAGTTCATCCGGGCGACTGGTCTCGGACAATTACCTGACATTTAATGCACCCGTGCTGAAAAATTTTGGATTGTTTGCCGCGAGCGATCTTTACCTGACAGCAGATACGCTCACCAACAGTGGCACCCTCCAGGGTACCCAGTCAGCGGCCTTAGCAGGAATGTCATTTAGTAACTTACAGAATGGGCAGGTGCTCAGCGGCGGACAACTGATGTTGCAGCACTCTGCTCTGAGTAACGCAGGGCTGATTCAGGGAGACACACTGGGCGTCACCGCAGACAACTGGGACAATGCAGGAAATGCACTGGCTCAGTCTTCGGTGAAAGCCACCGTAACGGGTTCAGTGACGAATCATGGAAATATTCTTGGCCAGCAATCTGTCACGCTTCAGTCCGCATCAGCAGTAAACAGCGGAAATCTGCTGGCCAGAGTGCTGACACTGCGTAGCGACCTGCAAAACAGTGGCCTGATACAGGCGAGCAGCGATCTGAACTGGCAGGGTGAGTCATTCACGAACACAGATTCAGGCAAAACCCTGGCAGGTAATACACTTAGCCTTAAAGGGGCAACGCTTGAGAATGAGGGGGCGCTACAGGGAAATGATGTCGCGCTGAGCGCAGAAAGCCTTACCAATGCAGGGGAAATTCAGGCCAGAGAGGGCCTGACTGCAGCCTTAACGGGCAAGCTGGACAGTACGGCCACCATCGTCAGCCAGGGTGTGATGACGGTAAACGCCGATCAGGTAGATACCCAGGGTAAGCTTGCCGCAGGCAACCTGACCCTCTCGACCGGAACGCTCTATAACAACGGCATTCTTCAGGGCAATGATGCGCTGACCCTTACGACTCCCATACTGATCAACAGCAATCTGGGGCATATCATTACCCAGAGCGATCTCAGCCTTTCACCCGACCGTCTGGAAAACGATGGCGCCATCCAGGCCGATGGTGCGTTCACACTCAGTGGAAACGATCTGCTAAACAACGGCTCGATACAGGCAGACTCTCTGAAGTTCAGGCTGTCCCATTCCCTCGATAACCGGGGTTCGCTCTTTGCAAGCCATCAGGCTGACCTATCAGGCGCGCAGATAAACAACGCAGGTGATGTGGGGTCGGATGCGCTGACCCTGGCGGGCACTGCGTTTACTAATAGCGGACGCATTCAGGCCCAAGCCGCAGCTGACATTAGTGTGAACAATATAACGAACAGCGCGGGGGGGAAATTGCTGTCCGGGGAGGGTATGTCCCTTAACATCAGCAGCCTGCAAAATGACGGGGTTGTACAGGGCGGGTCCCTGAAAATGACCTCCGACCACGTATCCAATCAGGGCACCCTGTACGGGCTTAACGGGCTGACAGCTCGGTTCAGTACCGAGTTGCTTAACAGCGGCACCGCCCAGAGCAACGGCGTGCTGGACCTGATGGCTGACGGCATCACAAACAGCGGTCGCATCGCCGGCACTACGCTCTCCATAACGGGCTCCAGACTGACTAACTCGGGTTTATGGCAAGGAGAAAAAGGCCTGTCGCTGACGGCTGACACGCTGAGTACTCTAGGGGGATCGCGAACCCTCAGTGGCGGTGCGCTCTCTCTTCTGACAGGACAACTGGCGACCGCTGGTACGTGGCAGAGCACGCAGGCGGATATCACAGCCGATGATTGGCAAAACACCGGAACGTTCCTCAGCCTCGGCAGCCTGACAGGCAGCATCAGCCATTCCCTGACCTCTTCCGGCGACATCAGTAGCCTGGGAGCACTCTTCATTTCCGCAGAGACGCTTAAAAATCAGGGCCAGATCCTCAGCGCCGCTGACGTCACTTTGAACGGTCAGAGCCTGAATAATCAGGGGATTTTGCAGGGGCAGACCCTCGAGCTTAATCAGACCAGCGTGAACAACGCTGGCACGCTGACGGGCGTAAACGGCCTGGCGATGAGCAGCAGCACGCTTCCGCTGATGAGAGCACGCGTGGCCGCTGTCTCTCCGCCAAAAGAGCTGATCAACACGGGTTCCCTGTTGACTAATGGTACGTTAACGCTGGGGGCCGACAGTATCACGAACAGTGGCACCCTGCAGGGGCATGACGTCAGCATAGATGCCCGTCAGCTGATTAACAACGGCACGCTTAAAAGTGCAGACAGTCTGCAGGTTGTGCTCTCCGATTCCCTATCTTCACAAACGGGCAGCAAAATCATCGCGCTGGGCAGTGCGCTCCTTCAGGCTCCTGTTCTCCAGAATCAGGGAGAATGGTCGGCCAAATCACTCATTCTCCAGGGCGATACCCTGACGAATGCGGGCACGATGAGTGGCGTTAACAGCCTCAATCTGGCACTGAGCGGGGATGTGCTGCAGCAGACCGGGGGAGCACTGCTGACCGGCGGCGAGCTGTTACTCAACGCCGCTGATGTACGTAATGACGGGAATATGCAGGGTAACACCCTCAGTCTGTCAGCAGGCAATCTGACCAACAATGGTCTGCTTCAGGGAGACAGCGACGCCTCGCTGAAACTGACAGGGCAGGTAATCAATAACGCCAGCGGTCGGGTTATCAGCGGTAAGACCCTGACGGTCGTCACCCCGTCGCTCATGAATTACGGTCTGATTCAGTCTGCATCCGACAGTAACCTGACGTCCCAGACTCAGATACGGAATGACGGGCGACTACTATCAGGCGCGACGCTGACGGCGATTGCGCCACAGTATACCGGTTCCGGACTGGTTCAAGCGTCTACGCTTCTGTTTCAGGTTGCGAATGCAACAAACAACGGCACTCTCCTGGCAGACAACGGCACGCTTTCAGGTACGTCGATGCTCAATCAGGGTACCGCACAGGCCGGAGACTTGGCCGTAAATTATGACCAGCTAAACAATACCGGCACGGTCCTGGGCACAAACCGGCTCAACGTGAAGGCAAGTCAGGTCATACAGAATACCTCGGGAAAACTCTTCAGCGGTGGTGATCTCCAGCTGATCAGTGGAGGTGTGGATGCGTCCGGCCAGCTTGTGGCGCTGAAAAATCTTACCCTGCAGCTTAACAATGCGTTCACGGGCAAGGCGGTTATAGCCGCGGGCAGTGCACTCAACATCAGTAGCAATGGGGCGATAGACAATCAGAGCACTATGCAGGGCAATGCCGTCACGATCAGTGCTGGAGCACAGCTGACGAACAGTGGGCAGATTTCTATCGGTAACGGCAGCAGCGCGCTCTCCGGCAGAAGCGTGTTGATGAATGGATCGGGCTCTCTGCAGGCTGGCGGTGATGTTGCGTTGACAAGCCTCGGGGACCTCACGCTGAACGGGTTTGCAGGAACCCTGGGCAACCTGACACTCAGCGCACCGGGCACAATTGTGAATACGGCGCTGCTCTATGCGGCGAACAATCTGGCCCTTTATGCAAACATCATCTCCAACCAGCGTGGTGACATGCTGGCAGGCAACAATCTGCAATTGCAACGCGATGCAGCAGGCAACGCAAACAGCGAGGTTATCAACACCTCCGGCTCTATTGAGACACAGAACGGCGACATCGTCATTAAAACCGGACATTTGCTGAATACCCGGGATGGGTTGAACGTGCAGCAAAGCACCACGCAGAATACCAGCATTGCAGGACTGGGGAACGCTACGCTCAAACTGCCTTATTCACAAATGGCTGACGGGACATGGGGCTATTACTCCAGAACCGGTACGCATCAGGTAGGACCTTGTAATGGGCATGGCGCATGTAGCTATAACAAAGTGACCAATTACTATTACGCCCCCTTTGCAGATTACGTCACGCAGAAATTTGCCAGCTCACAAACTGAAGTCAACGTAGTCGCCAGTGGCGGTGCTGCCCGCATTGCCTCTGGTCGTAACCTGACGCTTCAGGCCGGTACGTTAGATAACCAAGCAAGTAATATTCTGGCAAACCAGAACATCTTTCTGTCGGGGTCACAGCTGAACAATCAGAGCTGGCAGGCAGGCACTAATTATGACTATCTGCTTTACCAATACGCCTATGAGTCAACCGATGGCACACCGCCTGTTGCCACTCTGAATGCCGATACCGTCGTTCCCACTAAGCCAAAAAGCAACACCGTTTTCTTCAAGCTGACTGGTCATGAAACGGACTTCACACCGGGAGAGCTGTATCGCTCAGTCATTCAGGCGGGGGGGAACATCAGTGCAAGCTTTGCGAGTGACATCAGCAATTCGACCATCAGCGCTAATGCGGGACGTGTCAGCAACACTATTGCGACGCCTTCACTGAACAGGATTAGCAATCGCGCAATCGGTGGCGAAACTCAAAAACAGGGACTTAATGATTTTACGCCCGTTGCAGTCAATTCACCGGCATGGCGTGACCAGCTCCAGGATGCTTTACAACAGGTCAACGGTGGAGACGCACTGGATAGCGGCGCTCAGAACAGCGAGTCGCTTTCTACCGTCACGGTAAATCATGCTGCCCCCACAGACCTCGGCAAGCTCACGTCACTGAATGGTGCCGGTATCAGTAGCGCCGCACTGAAGCAGACAACAACAGGTCAACCCGTGACCTATCAACGCCACAGCGTGGATACCAGCGCCTATCCAATCCCGTCAGGTAATAACGGCTACTTCGTGGTTTCGGATGATAAAAACAGCCCTTACCTGATCACGCTCAACCCTAAATTAGATGGGCTGGGCAAGCTTGATCCTGCGCTGTTTAGTGATCTGAATAGATTACTGGGCAACCAACCCGCTGTTGCCCCTCAGGAGACGCGCAGCCAGTACACTGACGTCAGTCAGTTTCTGGGCTCATCATATCTTCTTGGCAGACTGAATCTTAAGCCTGATCAGGATTATCGCTTTCTGGGCGATGCAGCGTTCGATACCCGCTACGTCAGCAATGCCATTCTGAACGAAACCGGCAGCCGCTACTTAAACGGCGTGGGATCCGATCTTCAGCAAATGCAGGTGCTGATGGATAACGCCGCTGCCGCTCAGCGGTCACTGGGCCTTCAGTTTGGGGTATCGCTGTCAGCTGATCAGGTTGCCGGACTGGATCACAGCATCCTCTGGTGGGAAAGCACCACGATAAACGGCGAGCAGGTCATGGTGCCTAAGCTCTACCTGGTGCTGAATGATGTCACACTTAACAGCGGCAGCGTGATTGCGGCAAACAACGTTGACATGCAGGGTAACACTGTCAGCAATGACGGCAGCACCCTGCAGGCGGGCAATGCTCTTACCCTCAGCAGTCAGAACAGCGTTGCCAACCTCAATCAGGCGCTGATCAAAGCAGGCGGCGACCTTAGTCTCAGCGCTTCAGGCGACATCAGCAACGTCAGTTCGACAATCAGCGGCAAGGCCGTGGCGCTGGAAAGCATGGATGGCAGCATCAGCAACATCACTCAGGCCGATCGGTTCAGCCTCGATACGGGCGGCAAGTCTGGCCGGGTGTCACTGCAACAAACCAGTCTGGGTAATACAGCTTCGATCTCAGCAGATATCTCACTGTCGTTAAATGCAGGGAAAGATATCACTCTGTCAGGTTCTAAGCTGACAGCCGGTAATGATTTGCTGATGAACGCATGGGGCAACATCGCCGTCAATGCAAACCAGGTAAATGACAATTCTTCTTCTACCGGCTTCAGAGGGCAGACAAACACCACCAGCAGTGTTGTTCACTCCCAGGGCAGCATCATTGATGCAGGCGGCAGTCTGAATATTCAGGCAGGTAAAGACCTTTCCTTGACGGCCAGTAACGTGCATTCCGGTGCGGATACGACACTTGCGGCGGGCCATGACCTTGACCTGAACAGCATGGCAACCCTTGATAACAACAGTAAGGGTACCAGGGAAACGCATGCATCCGGATCCGACCGTACCAGCATTTCCAGCGGCGGCAACCTGACGCTGACAGCCGGACAGGATATTACCAGCCAGGCGGCAGCGCTGGACGCTGGCGGCGATGCCTCACTACAGGCGGGTCGCGACATTAATCTCAACGCAGAAGCCTCTGCGTCCGGTAACAGTGAGCACGGTAGCAACAAAATCATCATTAATGAAACTGTGCGCCAGCAGGGAACGGAAATCACCAGCAAGGGCAACACATCACTGGCTGCCGGACGTGACATCACCAGTCACGCCAGCGACATCAGCACAGATCAGGATCTGGCGATGAAAGCGGGACGTGATGTTAATATCACGACCTCCACAGAAAGCGATTATGCCTACCGCGAGGAAACCAAAACCAAGAAAGGTTTCCTGAAAAAGACCTCCACCCACACCATTCAGGAAAACAGCACCGCCCGTGAAAAAACCTCACAGCTAAGCGGCAACACGGTCTCCGTGATCGCGGGCAATGACCTCACCGTTCAGGGTTCCTCCGTGGCCGGTGACAAGGGCGTCGCCCTCAGCGCAGGCCATGACCTGAATATCGTCACCGCCACCAACACTGAATCGACCTACAGCCTCAAAGAGGTGAAGAAAAGCGGGCTGATGGGCGGCGGACTCGGTCTCAGCTACGGCAAACAGTCGGCGAAGAGTGAACGCAACGGCGAGCAGGTCACGCAGAGCGATGCGCGCAGCCTGGTGGGCGCAGGCAACGGTGCGGTGACCCTGACGGCAGGCAACAATGCGCTGATTAAGGGCAGTGACGTGGTCGCGGGCGGTCAGAACGGCGACATCAGCGTAACGGCGAAGAACATCGCTATCGTGGCGGGTCAGGATCAGGTACGCGAAACCGAAAAACAGGAGTCGAAGAGCAGCGGGTTTGGCCTGAGCCTCAACCTGGGGCCGCTGGACACGGTGCGCAACCTGCGCGACATCATGAACAACACCAGTTCGGTGTACGACCAGGTCAAGCAGGTGGGCAACGAGTTCGGCGCCAGCGCGCTGGATTCCCCTGCGCCGGGCCTGACCTATGGCCGCTCAGCAAGCAAGGGTAGCCAGAACATCGAGAGCGTCTATCAGAGTGGAAGTGCACTTAACGCGTCGGGCAACCTGACCCTGAAGGCGCTCGGCGATGCGGATACGTCCACCGGCCACATTCTGGTCGAAGGCAGCAGCCTAAACGCCGGTGGTAAAGCGGCGCTGGATGCCACGCGTAATATCGACATCACCAGCGCCGCCGACAGTCAGAAAGCGGCCAGCAGTAGCAGCAGTAAGAACTGGTCGGCGACGACCTCCGCCTCAATTGGTGCGCTGGCACGCAGCGGCGGCGGGTCGCCGAACAACGGCTCGGCGGGCACCAACTACGGCTCGAAAAACAGCCAGATGAGCGGCGACAGCAGCATCCTGACGCAGCACACCTCATCGATTACCGCTGGCAGCGTTGACGTGACCAGCCACACAGGTGATATCGGTATAACGGGCTCAACGCTGACCGGCACCACCGGCGTCGCACTGAACGCGGAGCAGGGTAACGTCAGCGTCGTCGCGGGCGAAGATCGCCAGCAGACATCGGCCAGCGGCTCGGATCACGCCATTGGCGATCTGGGCGGCGACGGCTACAGCGGCACGGTGGGCGTGGGCCACAACAGCTGGAAAAACGCCAGCACAGGCACGCAGCAGAATACCGTGCGCAGCGGTATCGTCAGTACGCTGGGTGACGTGACGGTTAATGCGGCTAAAGACGTTAACCTGCAGGGGGCGGACGTGTTCGCCGGTGATTCACTGAGCGTCAACGGTGAAAACATCCACCTCGATCCTGCCAAAGATACGCATAAAGCCAGCAGCAGCAGTGAATCCACAAAATACGGGATCACCGGTTCGGTCTCGGGTTATGCGGTCAGCATTGCGCAGGCAGTGGATAAGGCGCGGGAGGCTAACCGTAACCATGACGATCCCCGCCTGCAGGCCATCTATGCGGCCCAGGCGGCCATGACGGCGCTCTCATCCTCGGCACAAAGTAACGCAGCCATCAAGGTCAGCGTGTCCGCAACGGCAGGCAGCAGCCACCAGTCACAGACCCAGAGCAGCACTCAGGAAAACGGTACGGTGCTGGGCGCGCTCAACAATGTCGATCTTAACGCAGAGAGAGACATTACCGCGCAGGGCGTGAAGATAACCGGCAACAATGTGTCGCTCGCTGCCGGTGGCGATGTGAAGCTTAACAGCGCCACTGACACGTCATCCATGAAATCGTCCAGCGGCGGCAGCCAGTATGGCGTGGGCGTTGGCTTTGGGCTGGGTGGCTCTCAGAATGGCTTCTCCATTTCCGTTTCGGCCAGCCAGAACAGCGCGAATGCCAACGGCAGTTCCGTCACTCATCACAACAGTGAAGTCACGGCGGGTAATAACCTGAGCGTCAGCTCAGGTCAGGATGTGGTGCTGCAGGGTGCCAACCTCAGCGGTAAGCACGTCGATGTGGATGCAGGGCGAAACCTGTTAATACGCAGCGAGCAGGACAGCGCCAGCTTCAAAAGTCAGCAAAGCTCATCGGGCGCGAACGTCAGCATCTGCGTACCGCCTATCTGTGCGGGGTCTGTCGTGGAAGGCAGCGCCAATATGAGCGGGAGCAACCTCTATAATGACTTTGCCTCTGTTCAGCAGCAGAGCGGCATCGTTGCTGGCGAAGGTGGCTACGACATCTACGTTGGGAATCACACGCAACTGGACGGTGCCATTATCGGTTCAGCTGCCAGCGCAGATAAAAATCACCTCAGCACCGGTACGCTGGGCTGGACGGATATCGACAACCACGCCAACTCCGGTGGTAACGGCTATGGCTTCTCTGTCAGCGGCAGCTACGGTAATACGGCCAGCGGCGATAAGGATAAAACGCAGCAGTCCAGTACCGCTAACGGTAAGAATAAGGAAGATAGCAAGGATCCGACATCTGACCGCAACTCCCTGCCAGTTGCCTCGCTGCAGCAGAATAAAGACAGCGCCAGTTCTTCCACCTTCAGCGCTATCTCACCCGGCACCATTGAGATCCGCAATCCTGATGCGCAGAAGCAGGATGTATCACAGATAAGCCGTGATACGGCATCCGCCGAAAACGCGCTGAAAGACAAGTTTGATGCAGAAAAGCTGCAGAGCAGTCTGGATGTGCAGCGTGAAATGACCGTGCTGGGCCAGCAGGTTATCGAAACCTCGTATGAAAAATTAAAGGCACAGCGTAAGAAGGAAGCGCAAAAGGAACTGGAAAACGACCCGACGTATAAAGGTAAAACAGACGCTGAGAAGCAGCAGGCGATTGCAGATTCCGATAAAAAGGTTGAAGCGCAGTACGGTGTAGGATCGCTCAACCAGTCAGCCGCACAGGCGGTCGTAGGCCTCTTCTCCGCGCTGGCAGGTGGTAACGTCTCAGGTTCGGTAGCTGCCGGGGCTTCTCCGCTGGTTGCGCAGTTGGTTAAGTATGCCTCGGATCATTCTGCCGGTGGTGAACCGATGCGCGTGCTGCTGCACACGCTGGTTTCAGGTCTGATTGCCAAAGCACAGGGCGGTAGCGTGGCTGGCGGTGCAGCCGGCGGCTTTACGGCGGCGATGCTGGGTCACAATGATGAGCTCAGTAAGTTTATTTTTGGCAAAACCATAAATGAACTAACAGAAGACCAGAAAGAGCTACTGGCCAACCTAGGGACGCTTGCAGGTGCAGTATCTGGTGCCGCTGTTGATGGGAGTAATGGTGCAGGAAGTGGAGCCGTAACAGGAAGAACAGAGGTTGAGAACAACCTTCTAGGTGGTACAGAAGATGGTCAAGCGAAATTTGTGCAGGAGCATGGCAACAATATATTGTCATGCAGTACAGATCCAAGCTCGGCCTCATGCCAGAAAGGTCTGGCAATGCAAGATGCCCTGATGGTCGCATTGCCAGCAGGTCTTGGAGGTGGAGTCTTGGCAGCCGCAACTCCTGAAATCGCGGCACTGGCTAAAGGAGCTTTGCAAACTTGTACAAGCTATTTTGCCATTTGCCTTAATAATATTGGTATTCAGGTCTCTGAGATAGCGGTACCCGGTGGCGTTGGGGCTGGAGGGGCTATAGGTATTGGTAAGACCGCTGCACAGGCTACAGCTGCTAGAGGCGAAGCTTTAGCAGCTAATGCAGCGCACAACGCTGCTAAATATGCCGGCCTTAAGCTGGATCTAAAAACCACTGAATCAGCAAATGAGGTTGTGGATAGCTTACGAAACACAGGGAAACTACCTGACATTTATGTAAATAAAGCTCAAGCTATACAAAACGGTTGGAAAGCCGGTAAAGCATTAAATAATACCTCTCCAGGAAAGCAGATAGGAGGTGATATCTTTGACAACTCCAACGATTTACTACCATCCTCATCAGGAAGAATATGGCGTGAAGCAGACATTGGGTTAGACAATACTATGTCGAGAAGCAATCAAGCAGGTACAAGATTACTATACTCAGACGACGGTCTACTCTACATCACGACAGATCATTACAAGACGGCCACCTCTATAGGTAAATGGAAATGAAAAATAACGAAATTATTCTAGAAGGTACTGATATATCTGAAGAATCGGATGTTCATCGTTTACTTGCAGAGGCACTAAACTTTGGACCCTATTACGGGCGGAATCTGGATGCATTATGGGATCGATTGAGCACAGATACTGAAAGGCCAGTTAAAATAATTTGGCTAGATTCAGAATTGTCAAAAAACCGCCTTGGAGATCGTTTTGAAAAGATTTTAAAAATATTCGAACGTACAAAAAAACAAGATATTGATTTCGGTTGGGATGAAAGATTTGATTACGAATTGAGATAATCAAACGCCTTAATTAATGAGGGCATTGCTTTCATATGAAGTTAGGCCTCCTCATTAGAATCCGCTTTAAATAAAAATAGGGATGTTTATCGAGGTGTTGACGGTAACCTTTATGTATAAGATCCTCAACACGGTCGTTTTGAACTCGTTAGTTCTAAAGGAAAGAATTTAGGTGAAATTGATTTTTCAATGCAAAAAATCCCAAACAGCATTGATAAATCTGGTGGTCATGATTTAAAGGTTAAATAATGAAATTAATAGATTATCCATATACTTCAATTAAAAGAGGCCTGATTTTAAGATTGCCTGCTACCTGGCCTTATGAAGCTTGGGTTGACTTTATGGTTGTTGATTTATTTGACAGTCATGCATTAGTTATTACAACTGGTCATAACGCAGGTTTGGTATTAGTTACTTTGCCAGACATCAGCTTTTCTTCAGAAGGCAGAGCACTTAGTACAGAATGGATGAAAAACAACTGGGAGGAGTGGATTTATCCTGAGTGCAAAGTGGAAGATGTACATATCATTGAAAATTATGACTCCGTTGAACTTTGTTAACTTTAAAATAATGCCTCTGCCAGAGAGGTATATTGAAGTCCATCATAATAAATTGGAAAAAATTATTTTATAGCCTATGTAATTGTGAGAAAAATCTGATGAACCCTTTGTCACAATTCTTAAGGATGCTGCAAATGAAAGCAACTCAGTGATAATTAATTTAAAGGGAGATGCAAGGTGGTCGGTTCACTGGAAAACATGCAAGCATGGGTCTGACAATCCATTGATAAACAGATAGAAGTTATATGGAGGGTGATCATGAGGATCGGGAGGGGAAGAAAATGGGGGGATTGATGCGGTGAAGGGTTAATGTGATGTTTTATTTAACATAATTATGATGCTCCTCATTCTACACAACAGACTTTTCTCCACCCCCATTAGGGTAAAGAAGGCGGTTGTGATTTACAACATCGATATCTGGATTATCAAAGCACCTCAGTTCGTATTGCAATTATAGTTCCGCGTCTAAATCAAATATATGAATATGTTTTTTCAATTCAGTCAAATCTACCTTCATATTCCAGATAATATTATGGCAAGTGACTGCTAAAAACGCATCGATTGGCGCATTTTTTTTTCTTACATTCAGAAGATCTTTTTAAGGAGGTATCCAGTACTACGTGTTTTTTCTTGAAACCTGCGCAAGCTCTAACCATACCAGTTCGCACAAACTGCACCGCTTCACTCTCCACCGCACCTAAAGAACCTTTAGAAACGTCGCAAAAATGAGACATCGGTAACGTTCCTTAAAATCGTCAATTGACGATTGATTTGCCGTGGGTATTTTCTACACCTAACAAATGAGCAAAACAAATTGATCATATGAGCAAAATCTAAGGCGGGATTTCCCCCGACTTACATCACGCCGATCAGTGCTGTTGTCTCAACCATTAAGAAGTACGTCTTAGGGGTATTCAATGAAGCGGGACCTTGTTGCCGGTATAGACTCATCTACCCAGTCTTGTACTGTCATGCTGCGCAGTCTGAAAAACGGCGAGGTGGTGGCGCATGCGCGCACACTGCATCCACCGACCACTCCACCCTGCAGTGAGCAGGATCCAGAAGCCTGGTGGGAGGCGTTGGTGGGCGCGCTCACTGAACTAAAAGCCTGGTGGCCGCGTATCGCCGGTTTAGCAGTAGGCGGGCAAGGGCACGGCCTGGTGATGCTGGATAAGCAAGATCGTCCGTTGCGCCCGGCAAAACTGTGGAATGACACCGAGTCCGCTCCCCAGGCACGCACGTTATGCAACCAAATAGCGCCAGGAGAGTGGGCGCGTCTCACCGGTTCCGTGCCGGGACCGGCCATGACGATTTCCAAACTGGCCTGGACGCAACAGCATCATCCAGGGATGCTGGAGCAATGCCACCGCATAATGCTGCCTTTTGATTATCTGGTCTATCGCCTGAGCGGCAGCTTTGTCTGCGAGCGCGGTGGCGCATCCGGTACCGGTTACTTCAATCCCTTTACCAACAGCTGGGAACCTCAACTCGCGGCAGTGATTAACGATCGCATTGATTGGGTCTCCCTCTGGCCAGCAATTATTCCTTCGCATCAGCCAGCAGGCGTGGTGAAGCTGATCCCTGAACTGGCAGGGCTGGCGGGGGCGATTGTCGGTGTCGGCACCGGCGATAATATGTCCGCCGCATTAGGTATGAACCTGAAAGCGGGTGACACCGGTATCTCGATTGGCACCAGCGGGACACTGTACGGCATATCGACCACCGGCATAGTCGACAGCAGCGGGATGATCAACGGCTATGCCGATGCTGCCGATCGGTTTGTCCCGATGATCACCACCCTGAACGCCGCCAAAGTGACGGATGCGTTTCGCAAACTGCTGCGCGTCACCACCGATGAATTTGATGATTTTGCCCTGCGTTCATCGCCGGGTGCCAACGGACTGCAACTGGTTCCCTGGCTGGACGGCGAGCGCACACCTAATCTGCCGAATGCCACCGGACACCTGCGTGGACTGCGCACCACCACTACGCCAGAGGACATGGCGCGTGCCGCGGTTGAAGGCGTGCTGTGCGGATTACTGGCGGGCGGGTTAATCCTTAAACAACAGGGTTTTAAAGACGATGGCCGCATCGTGGTCACCGGGGGCGGTGCGAAGTCACGCGCTTACTGCCAGATTCTGGCCGATCTTACCGGCAAAACCGTCTGGATCTCGCCGGTAGGCGAAACCGCGTCTGCTGGGGCCGCTATTCAGGCTGCTGCAGCGGTGCTGGGATGCACCAATGCCGAAATGGCCGATCGCTGGAGCGTCCCTTTTGTACCCGTGGCTGAACCTCAGCAAGACGCGCGTCATGTACTGGACGCCTACGTAACCTATTCCCAGGCATTATCAGGAGAACTGCAATGAGTTCCATGACCACCCCCACCAAAATAAAGCCGCCGAAACAGCCACTGAAAGTACCGGCTGAAGCAGGTATCGCCGTTGTATTCATGCTGGTTATGCTGGGCGGGTTTATCGCCACGCCTAACTTCCTCACCGTCTCCAATATGATGGTGCTGTTGCTTAATGGTGCAGTGATCGGCTTTCTCTGTCTGGGCCAATCGTTTGTCTTGCTGACCGGAGGTATCGATCTTTCTTGTGGTTCTATCGTGGCGATGACCTGTGTGGTCGCCGCACTGCTGATGGAAAAATTTGGTATTCCCTGGCAACTGGCGGTGCCGATGGTACTTGCTATCGGCGCCTTCAGCGGACTAATTAATGGCGTGATCATTGAGCGCACCGGCGTTCCGCCATTTATCGTGACCTTTGCCATGATGGGCGTAGCGGCCTCCATACCCCAGATCATCACCGGTGCGGAATCAATTCGCGTGACGCAAATCGGCTACAGCCTGATTGGACAATCTAAACCGCTGGGCATTCCGTTCCCGGTGATCGCGCTGCTGCTGGCGATTGTTATCGCGGTGATTTTCCTGCGCCGCACCATTACCGGTACACATATTTATGCGGTGGGCGGAAACGCTGATGCCGCACACTTATCGGGCATCAGCATCCCCCGCATTACCTTACTGGTGTATGCCATTTCCGGACTCTGCGCCGCCTGTGGCGGTCTGATTTACGGCTCACGTCTGATGACGGGCTATCCCACCGCCGGGCGCGGTGATGAACTGTTTTTCTCCATTGCAGGCGCCGTGGTGGGGGGCGTCAGCCTGTTTGGCGGCACCGGCAGTATCATCGGTGCCATGATCGGCGCGATGCTGATTGCCGCCATCTCAAATCTGATGAACGTATTGAACGTCAGTGCTTACTGGCAGCCACTGGTTATAGGTCTGATCATCTTGTTTGGCGTGACCTTTGATACGTTGCGCACCTCGAAAAAAATCGTGATCCCGTGGCTCAAAGTCCGCAAACCACGAAAAACAACAACACCTACTTCTTAACCCTGACCTACACCTCTTCAGGAGATACAAATGCCACTCCGTACAACACTCACCGCCGGTGCGGTAGTCGTCGCGCTGTCCCTCACGCTGGCGGGCTGTAATCGTGATGCCCCAGAAGGCACCGTGGGCGTAGCCAAAAAAACGCTGGGCGTGACGCTGCCGAATTTGACTAACCCCTATTACGTCGCGATGAAAAAGAGTTTTGAAGATAATGCTGCCGCGCAGGGCATGAACGTCAAAATCGCTATCGCCGATAATGACGACGCCAAGCAACTGTCGCAGGTACAGAACTTTATCGAACAGAAGGTCGACGCCGTGGCGGTCAACTGCGTCTCCTCTGGACCGTGCGTCTCGATTATCAGCCAGCTCAATCAAGCCAAAATCCCGGCGTTTGCCATCAATATTTTGCCCGATAACGATGGGATGAAGCAGCAGAACGTCACGCTGGTGCAGGGGGTTCAGACCGACCAGCGCGAAGGCGGCAAACTGATTGGTCAGCAACTGCTGAAAGATATCGGTGAACACGGTTCAGCCACGGTAGGCATTGTTGGTGAACCGACCTCCATTGCCGCCAATGCGCGCGATGACGGTTTCAAAGAGGCAGTGGCCAGCAACAAGAACATCAAATTCGTTGCGCTGGTCAACGGGAAAGTGGAAGAGACCACCTCGTTAAAAGTGACGACCGAAATGCTGCAAGGCCGACCGGAAATTAATGTGGTGTATTCCGACACCGAGCCCGCTGCGTTGGGATCGCTGGCCGCTATCCAGCAGCTGGGCGTCAGTGACAAAGTGAAGCTTTACGCCTTCGTCGATAAAGAGGGCGTGAAAGCCGTGCAGGATAACAGCGTCATGAAAGCCGGTGCCATTCAGGAGCCGGTGAAGCTGGCACAACTGCTGGTAGAAAATGCGAATAAGAGCCTGAATGGTGAGCAGGTGCCCGCCATGATCAATAACCCACCGCTGCTGGTCACCAAAGAGAGTGCGGCCTCAGTGATCGGTTCGGCGTACTGAGGGAAACAGAGGGCTATTAAATGAACTATGTGGCGGAGCAGATCAAAATTGGTTTTTCGGGCGTGCAGGTGTTGCACGGTGTGGACTTCAGCGTCAGGCCAGGAGAGATCCATGGTCTGTTTGGTCATAACGGTGCAGGCAAATCGACATTGCTGAAAATACTGGCTGGCGTTAACAAACCCGACAGCGGCACGCTGCTGATTGGCGAAGCGCCAGTACAACTCGCTTCGCCACGTGATGCACTAAAAAGTGGTATTGCCTGTGTTTATCAGGAACTGCGCCTGATTCCAGGCATGAGCGTCTGGCAAAACCTGTTCCTTGGGCGCGAACGGCGCAAAAGCAACGGTTTTATGGATGATGCCAGCATGATTGCGCACACGGAAAAAGTGCTGCATGAGTACCACCTAACATTCAGTGCGAGCGAAAAGGTTAACAACCTGTCACACCCTGATAAGCAGATGCTGGAAGTGGTGTCTAACCTTGACCGCGAAGCACGTTTCCTGTTCCTCGATGAACCCACTACCGCGCTGGAAGGGGCTCAAGCCGAGGCGCTGTTGCTTGCTGTGCAGCGCATTGCCCAGGAAAAGCAGATCGGCGTGGTGTTAGTGTCGCATAAACTGGATGAAGTGCTGGGTGTGTGCGATGAAGCCACCGTGATGTGTGGCGGGCGCGTAATTTACAACGAGGGCAAACAAACGCTCAGTAAAAGCGCGATCATTGATGCGATTGTCGGCGATGCCGGTACCTATCAGGCGGCATCCAACAGACGAAGTATTATCCGGGGTGTGTTGGGAAAACCCTGGCTGTCGGTCACCAATCTGCGAACCGATCGACTGAAAGGGGTTAACCTCGAAGCCTATCGAGGAGAAATTCTGGGCATTTATGGTCTGGCAGGTGCAGGCCGCACTCGTTTGTGCCAAACGTTGTTCGGGCTTGAAAAGGTTACCGGCGGCACGATCAAGCTGGCTCATAAAGAGTACCATCCGGTTTCCCCAGCGAAAGCCATTGAGCAGGGCATTGCTTATCTGACGGAGGAGCGGAAGAAAGACGGTTTCATTCCGCTGATGACCAGCTATGCCAATGCCACCTTGCCCGTGCTGAAAAAATTCCGGACGGGGATTTTCGTCAGCCACCGCGCTGCTCGCCAGGCAGCGGCAGAATTGCTGAGTAAGATGAACACGCTGGGTTCGCTGAATGGTCCAATTAAGTCCCTCTCGGGTGGCAACCAACAAAAGGTGCTGCTCGCCCGTGTCATCGCGCAGCATGCCAATCTGGTGCTACTGGATGAACCCACTAAAGGGGTCGATATTGGTGCGAAAGCGGATATTTACCGCATTATTCATCAGCTGGCGGATAAAGGCTGCTGCGTGATCGTGGTATCCAGCGAAGAAGAAGAACTGCTGGACGTCGCAGATAACATCACGGTTTTCCGGCACGGAACCTGCGATGGCGTGGTGATCCCGGCTCGTGACCTGAAACCCGCCGATCTGCGCAAAGCAGCATGGGAGCATACCGAAGCGGCGGTTTAACTCAGCACTGAAATGTATTGCGGGGGCTGTTTCGTATGAAATAGCCCCTTTTTATGCGTCAGTGTTGCCGCAGACGCAAGGTTGATATTCCTTATTGCCGGGCTGACAATAGCATCAAAAAAAGGTGAGGGGAGGTCATACAAAAGGGAGGTCAAATGCAGAGAGCGCCTCCGGGGAAGCGCTCGTGTACGTTACTCGAAGTCAGCGTGGCGTTTAAACATGTTTTCGCTGGTTTCACCCAACTGATTCATCAATTCCAGCACTAACGCATCATAGGTGATGAAGCACAACTGCTCAAAGGCCGAGCCCATCGGCTGCGAAAACTGACCCAGCTTACGATCGTTTTCCGTCTTAACCATGCCTGGCAGCACCAGCACGCATCGGGCGAGTTTGCCAATGGTGGACTCTTCATTCATGGTCACCAGCGCCACCTCGACGCCACTTTCCACGGCTTTTTGCGCCAGACTTTTCAGGCTGCCGGTTTCGCCGCTGCCGGAACCAATGATCAACAAATCTCCTGGTTTGGTATGCGGTGAAGAGATCTCACCCACCACGCTCACCGAGAAACCCAGGTGCAACAGACGGTTGGCAAAGGCACGGATGGCAATGCCGCTGCGGCCTGCGCCCTGCAGAAAGATGTGTCTGGCCTGACGGATCTGAGCAATCAGCTTCAGCGCCTGGCTGTTATCCATCTTCAGCGCATTTTGCTCTAACTCTCTGAGAATACTGATGATACTTTCCTGAACACCCATTTTCGTCTCTCCCAGTCAGGCGATGGTACGACCGCCGTCCATCAGGATGGTTTGACCCTGAATATACGAGTTGGATTTATCCGCCAGGAACACCGCCAGATTAGCCACATCTTCAATGGTGCCGAGACGACGCATCGGGATCTTTGCCAGCACCGCATCTAAATCGGCCTGAGTGGGGTAGTTGACGCGCATCATTTCGCCGGTGTCGATCAATCGTGGAGCAATCGCATTCACGTTCACGCCTTTTGGTCCCAGCTCTTTTGCCAGACCACGGATCAAGCCCTCACCGCCGGCTTTACTGGCTGGATAGCTGACGCCGCCGCCGGTGCCTGACAGAGCAGAACCAGAAGAGATATAGACAATGGATCCCTGGTTGGCCAGGAAGTCGTCGTAAAACGCTTTGACCGTGGTAAACAGACCCGTGAGGTTGATGGAAATGGTTTTGTTCCACTCTTCAAAGCTAATATCTTTAACTTTATTGGCAAAGGCAACACCGGCGTTTAATACCAAGATATCAATACGACCAAAAGTTTCGAAAACTTTGTTGCGTGCATCAACCAGCGCCTGAGGATCAGAAACATCGGTTTTCACGAATAGTGATTTTACATTGCCAAAAGTCAGTTCTTGCGCAGTTTTAGTGCCGTTTGCTTCGTTGTAATCAATTATCACTGTATGCGCACCGCGTTCCGCAAATTGTTTCGCGATACCTTTACCAATGCCGTGTGCGCCACCGGTGATTAATGCCACTTTGCCTTCAAATTGACTCATGAGCTTGTTCTCCTGATTTTCGTACAAATGGAGAAGGGGATCTTCCCGCATCGAAAATGTGTAACTGCCTGGAGCGCTCATGGTTGAGCGCGCCATTAAACGAGAGGAATGGAATTAATGCATAGCGGCTTTTAGTGCCTGATAGCTTGTTTTAGGGTTGTCATTAAATAACGCCCCGCCAACCACAATTAAATCCGCGCCCGCTTCCTGCACTTTTTTCGCGATATCCAGATTAACGCCGCCATCAACTTCAATCTGAATATTACGACCCGCAATCATTTCCCTGGTGTTTCTGATTTTCTCCAGACTCTTCTCGATAAAAGCCTGCCCAGGCTGGCCGGGATTAATAGTCATAATCAGAATATAATCAATATCATCCAGTAAATATTCCAGCACACTTTCTGGTGTACCTGGGTTGATCACCACACCCGCCTTACGCCCGGCCTGTTTAATCTTCTGCAGAATAAAATGCACATGTGGTGTGGATTCATAATGCACGGAAATCATTTCGGCACCGGTATTGATGACATCGTCAATATGACGTTCCGGGTTAGCCAACATCATATGCACATCAAATATCATCTTACTGGCTTTCTTCATGGCTGATATTTGGTTGGGGCCAAATGCAATATTACTCACATAGGTTCCATCCATTAAATCAACATGGAGTATTTCGGTATTTTCCTCTTCTAAGAAACGGATCTCATCTTGCAGACGTAAGATATTCGCTCCGAATATGGAAGGTAATATTTGTGCCATGGTAAGCAAACCTCATTTTTTAAATCAATGGAATACTGTGCTCAACCAATACGTTAATACTTCCCAAGGTCCAGTTAACACAAAGTCAGTACCCTGGCCCTGTAAACCTACGCCCGCACCGTGCAGGAATTGTGTGGCGCCAGGTGCGACGTAGCCACCTAAATACATCACGACAATCGTGAACAGTAAGGTTGAGATAATCGAGCGGATAACGTTGCCGTTGCTGGCCATCACGGTCATGGTGCTCATGTAGATAATTGACATCAACACACCAATCGGGAAGATCATCACGCCTGGCAAGATCAAGGCGCAGAGCATGGTCAGCGGGATAGTAATCACGGTCACGGTGACGGTTGCCGGGTCACCCAAAGCCAGTGCACAGTCCATCCCGATGTTCAGTTCTGCATCTTTACCCATCTGACGCTGCATGATCTCTTTAGCACTCTTGCCAATCGGCGAGAGACCTTCCATCAATACGCCCACTACTTTAGGCAGCAGTACCATAACCGCCGCCACTCCCATTGCCATAGGAACAATGGTGGTAACCGGTTGTTTGGTCAGCAAGCCCAGTAGGCAACCCACAATCACACCAATGATGGCCGGCTCACCGAATACGCCGAGGCGTTTCTGTACACTCTCTAAATCAACATCGAGTTTGTTGAGACCGGGAATCACATCAATGATTTTGTTGACCAGCCAGGCAAATGGTAATGTCCAGCCGATATGAATCATGGTGGTACAGGTGGTGCCTTCCAGGCCGTAATATTTCTGCCAACGCGGTGCAATTAAGTCGCCAATAAACAGGGCAACCACACTCAGGGCCACGGCAATACCAAAACCGATCCAGAAACTGTCAAAGATGAAATAAGCCAGTGCGCCAGGCACCAGGAAGTGCATGTAATTCCAGATATCCACGTTTAGGGTTTTGGTTAATTTCAGACGCACCAACAGCAGGTTAAGGATAATACCGACAGGCACTACTAGCGCAGCGAAAGGCGCAACCCACGCAGCAGCACCCACCGCTGGCCAGCCAATATCAGCTACGGTAAATCCGCTGCCCATTTTCGAGTAATAGGCAATCGCCGGAGCCAAAGAGGTGCTGAGCAAATTAACCACTAAGCCGAGGCCGATAAAACCGATACCGACCATAATACCGGATTTAATCGCCGCACCGATTTTCATCCGGAAAACCAGACCTAGAATGAAGATGACAAGTGGTAGGATGGCGGTCGCCCCCATGCTTGTTATCGTTAGCATTATGTGTTTTAACATGTCCATCTTGTCATCCCCTGTGTATTTTTATTATTAGTTTTTAGCCAGCTCAGTTAATAAATCCCCCAGTTTTTTACGTAACGCACCTTCATTAATTCCGGTGATAAAACCCGCTACGCTCATATGAGGTTTTCCGATTTCGCCTTTGTAGTTATTGGTGGTCAGCACCACATCGGCATGCTGCAATTCAGAAGGCAGTTCTGACATGCTGCATTTGTTGATTTTGTAAGAGGTGATGCCATATTCAGCACACACCGATTTCACTTCATCAGCGGCGAGAGTTGAAGTGGCGACACCACTTCCGCAGGCTACAAGAATATTAATCATCATTTTGCTCCGGTACGCTTATGGCAGGATGGTAGAAATAAACAACGATTTTGCTTCTTCAGCAGGAAGCTCAAGTAAATTATTGTAAAACGCTTCGTTTTGTAGATTGTTGAATAAGGCTTTCAGCAACTGCAGCTGATTAGACGGATCGGTCACCACTAAATTAATCACCAGACTCACTGGTAACTGGTCATCACCGTCTGCCTGATTAACCAGCACCGGCTGTGGTAAGCGGATGATATAAATGGACGGTCTATTGGCATGATTCGCATCACAATGTGGGATAGCCACAGCATAACCGTCAAGCAGGATCCCGGTTGGGTACAGAGCTTCACGTTCACGCAGGGCTTCCAGATAGGACGCTTTTACAATTCCGTCAGAGCTGAGTTTTTCATGGATGTGCTGAAGCACGTCATCGTAATTCTGGAACGCCGCGCCATCCGCAACATTGATCGTTACTGTACTCACCAACTTCTCCTCAATTTATTTTTTTGCTCATATGAGCAATTTAAAAAATCATATGAGCATTTATAGCACAGCGATTTTTGCTGCAAATGAGCAGCGTGCAAAAGTTTTATCTCGATCACACTAAATATCAATGGAGCAATTATTATTTTGCTCATATGAGCATGATTAGTGCATGGTGTACACTGCAGAAAAATGTAACCTACTGATTTTAAATGAGATGAAGAAATGGCACGTTTTATTTCAGAGGTGTGCCGATGAGGGGGAGAGAATTTCATATGAGCAGAGCAAAAAGAAAGGGCGCATATGCGCCCCTGAGACCAGTATGAGCATCAAGCGTTAACCAGTTTCACCGCTGTATCAAAGTCAGTGATCAACACATCCAGCAGACCGGATTTCAATGATGCAACAATACCTTCATATTTTTGCTCACCACCGGCTACACCAATCACGGTTTTCGTCTTCCGCAGCTGTTCCGTTGAGATACCAAAGCCCAGGCGATTCATTGGGCTGTCCAAAATCTCACCTTTGCTATTCACCAGTGTGATACAGACATCTGCCGCTATATCGTCCTCGAACAGCGGTTTTTGCCAGGACTTGGGGAAGATATCGCACAGGCTGGACGATCCGGTTTTCCACGCACCAATGCCGGTGATCACCACATCCAGCTGCGAATAGAATTGTTGGGTATCCACCACCGCAGGGTCGCTGGCCAGTTTCTCAGCCAGGCTTTCATCGTCTACCCACATCGGGACATACATCGGGTGAGCTTTGCCTTGTGAAATGGCGGATAAACGATGAATGAGGTCAATCGGCCCCTGGCTAAACTCAATGCCGGGGTGTACGCCGGATAATTGCACTACGTCCAGCGGGGGCAGGTTGGTTAACTGGCTGACCGTACTGGAAAGCACGCGCCCCCAGGCGATGCCCACCTTCATCCCTTTAGTCAGATTATCGCTGAGGTAGTTCGCTGTGATACCGCCGAGTTTGTCATTGAGCTGCTCCTGGCTCTCCCACGATTCTGAAACAGAAAGCACCACCGCCTTTTCCAGTCCGTATTTTTCACAGAGATTAGAGGCGATCTCTTCATCCAGCATCTGTTGTTTTGGAAAGAGAAACTTTACATACTCTTGCTCAATCGCTTCATCAATCAGACGCGCAGCCTTGAAGCGTGAAATCTCCAGTTCTTCGGCGATTTCGGTTTTCGTTTTCATCTCAACGAAATAACGTCTGACGACCAGAGAATAGATATAACGGAGATCGTAGCCCGACCAGCGGCTGTTCTTGTTGCGTTTCGACATCACACATTCCATCTTTAATCAGAGACAACACCAGTTCCAGGAAACTGATCCCCTGCAAAAATATCTCAAAAGAGTACTATTTAACTTGCTCTTTTGATATGAGGATTTCAGGCCTGATTGACAAATATGTGATATCAAACACTTATATTTAATGCAGATTCAGATTACAGCTCACCTGTTAGATGCAAGAAATAATGATTGTGCTTAGCTGGTAGTAGCTTAGTGGGTGAGCTGTGGTGTAGAAATCTCACAAACATGCAATTTAACATGATAAGTATGTTCGGTATTGACCTATTTATGACAATTAAATCAGAAGGTTATTTAGACTCATAGACATGACTCTACTTACTCATTCATGAAGCGCTCTTCAAGTGAAGCTTCTAGTTTGAGCATTGCATCCTCTGCGTGATGCATATGCTGGCGCATGATGTCTTCTACTTGTGCGGTGTCTTTTCGACGCATTGCTTAAAATTAGCCTGTATTGAGAATCTTTACCTGTGGCGCGCGCGACAGGCGCTGGACACTGATAAATGTTTTTACATATGGTTTGTTCTTTGAGTAGGCGCTGTAGGAAATGGCAAATGAATGCCAGTAGCACGTTATCGGTGTCACTGGCGACGACAGCATGAAATCAAGCTCTGCCATGCTCTGAATCCTGCGTTCATGATCGTTTGCAGGTTCATGATCGTATGTAGCGATTAATTGTTGCAGCTATTCAAATCTCTATTCATCAATATGTTCGATAGCGCTTACCGCAATCAAGGGTCCAAGTGCCTTGCGTAAGACATAAATGTTTGCAATTCAGAGTTCACAAGTAAAAGAAAGTACGACATCAAACTTATGGAGCTTGTTCACCCTTGGAGCTGCTCCAATAACATCAGAACCTGCGCCTGTACCTAAACATCCAGTGCGCTGACCGGTTCGTCCAGGACGAGGATTTGTGCTTCTGCTGCCAGAGCTCGCGCGATCACCATTCGCTGTGCCTGGCCGCCTGAGAATTCATGCGGGTAGCCGTGAAGTGCATCAGCCGGCATCTGTACCGCTTCCAATAACTCTAACTTGCGCCGTTGTCTTTCTGATGCGGTTTAGTTGCGCAAATGTTCGAGTGGTGCATCCGGGATTTCACCGATGATATGACGTGGTTAGAGATAAGCCCGCGGATCTTGAAACACGTACTGAATCAGCTGTGCGAACGCTTTGCTGTTACGCTTGTGCTGGCGCATATCTTCGCCCATTAGGTGGATTACACCCGAATAGGGTGTTTCGAGTCCCACTCACATGCGCGCTAGCGTAATTTTTCCTGAGCCGCTTTCCCCAACAACGGCCAGGGTTTCGCCTTTGGCCAGTTGCATAGAGAGATCTTTCACCGCGGTAACCTTATTTTAGTAAAATGGAACTGAGATTTAGAAAATCGATTAGGATTTTGACTGGCGTCAAAGTGAACCAGAGCTCCTCTGGTGCGAATATGAGTGTTGCGCCACGGGGAGGTTCTTTAAACGCGGCACCTATGCCAATCTGGGGCTTCCCGGCACGGGATTGAGCTATCGTAGCTGGCTTGACCGTGCAAATGCCGCAAGCAGAAAACGTAATAAGTAGCAAAGACACAGGTTCAACCTTTGCACTCTTTACTGAATTCTCTAGATAATTCAGTATACCTCGATCTTTTTCAGCTTCCCCCTTTTACATTATGCGGATCCCATCCGGGCATAAAGCGCTCGTGAATTCAGGCAGAGCTGCCGCAAAAAATTAGAACTTTTCAGGATAAATACCATGCTCACCCCTGATTTTACCCGGATACGTATTCATGATGGTAGCCAGGACAACGGCTTTGAAGAGCTGGTTTGTCAGCTGGCGCATTTATATCCTCCTGCCGGATACGACACGTTTATACGTAAAGAAGGCGCTGGCGGCGATGCAGGGGTGGAATGTTATTGGGTGCTCAAAGACGGCAGCGAGTACGGATGGCAGGCGAAATATTTTACCGGTGCACTGACTGACTCTCAGTGGGGGCAGGTAAATGAATCGGTCATCACGGCACTAAAAAAACACCCCCGGCTTACACGATAGTATATCAGTATTCCCCGCGACCTGACTGATAGCCGTAAAATCGGAAAAGGGGGAAGCCTTGTCCAATCAGCGTGGGATATCTGGCAGGATTACGTGCAAAAATGGGAAACAGTGGCGAAACTGAGCGACATGCAGGTGCAGTTTGTTTACTGGGGAAAGCATGAGCTGTCGCAGTTTCTTCAAAGAGATACCCCTGAGATAGCCGGACGCGTGCAGTACTGGTTCAATGAGACCGTACTGTCAAAGGCGCAGTGTGAGCAAATGACGAACCGGTCTGAGCGTGCGCTGGGAGAGCGATTTTCACCCGAATTCCATGTTGATTTGCCGCTCAATCGCGTCATGATGGCACTGGGGAGGACCCACAACTGGTATCGCCATGCGGCTGCACTTTTTGAACAGTGGAGCAAAGCCGCAATGGAACTGACATACCATTTTTCCATTCTGGTGGATGACAAGCAGTTAATTGATACGCTTAAAACGCAAATTGCCGTAGTGAAAAAATCTTCCATCCATGCACTTAAGCATAAATTGCTGGCTGAACAGTCAATGGATATCGGGCTGCAACTGCAAAAAGTTACAGGCACGTTTTATGCACTCAAAACGGAGTTAGCGCGGGCTCAGCAATCCCATAATGACGCGCTCAACACCGCACCACATAATGCCATGCGTTTATTGAACACCACCCAGTCATTAACCCAGGAGCTTAAGGTGTTCCTGATGAGCGAGGAGATCAAAGCTGCACAAGCTGGCAATGTTCTGCTTTATGGTGAAGCGGGCATAGGAAAGTCCCACCTGCTTTGTGATATCGCAATTAACCTGACGCAGGCAAATCATCCTGTCGTTTTTTGTTTGGGGCAACGTTATCCCGGGGGCGATCCGCTGAACTGGATTAAAAATGAAATGGGACTTGGCAGCCTTTCAGCAGATCAGTTTCTGGGCGCATTAAGTGCCTCTGCCGAAGCGAATGACGCGCAGGCTATGATAATAATTGATGCCATCAACGAAGGTATCTACCGTGATGAATGGTATGGGCAATTATCTAATTTTATCGTGCAGGTATCTGCTTTTAAAAAACTGTCTCTTGTCATCAGCTGCCGCAGTAATTTTGTTGAACTTATCGTTGATGACGCGGCAAAAAAGATGCTTCACGGCACAGAGCACAAAGGGTTTAGCGGTTGGGAACATCGCGCAGCAAAGATTTATCTTTCACGACAGGGAATAACACTTCCCGGTGCGCCGGTCATGGCGCCAGAATTCTCAAATCCTTTATTCCTTAAAACCTGCTGCCGGGCATTGAAACAGCAGGGGCTCAATGCCTTTCCTAAAGGTCTGGGGGGGCTCAGTGGACTTTTTGACTTCTATATCGAAAGCGTTGAAAAGATTCTGCAGAGAATTAAGGGATATCGCAGGGGGGAGCTGAATCTCCACGCACTGATGAATGAACTTGCAGGTGAGATGTTCCCTGACAATATGTTTGGTCTTGCAGTCAGTCATGTTCGGCATTTTTTCAATCAGCGAGATCCCAGACCTGACTATGGCGAAAATTTGCTGGAGTTGCTTATCAGCGAGGGATTGCTGGCTGAAGACGTTCAGCCCGGTCCGTCAGGAACTCGCTCACAGGCGATTATCCGGTTTACCTATGAGAGATTAAGTGATTTCTTTATCGCCAGTCAGCTGATTTCACTGATTAATCCCGATGATATTCCTGCAGCGTTTGCACCGGGCGGAAGTTTAGAATGCACTCAGGATCCGCGCAATCTTCGAGGCTATTCAGGCATGCTGAATATGGCGTCGATTATTTTTGCAGAGCACTTTAACCGCGAATTCATCGACTTTATTCCCCAGCGTGTAAACGCCGGGGCATTTGCGTTCCGCCAGTTGTTTACAGACACGTTGATATGGCGCAGTGGAAAAACGTTTACCGACAGAACGCTTGAGTTATTTACTACACTGCATACAAAAGGTTCACACTCACCCTGTCTTGACATTATGTTACGTCTGTCAACGGAACCGCTGCATCCCTGGAACGCGGACTGCCTCCACATGAACCTGAAGTCATATTCTTTGGCAGAACGTGACGCATTCTGGTCAACGCACTTGTCTGTCAGTGATAACCCTGAAGGGGCAGAGGGGGAGGACACCCCCTTGCGAACGCTGATTGATTGGGCGCAGTTCGGCGAAATCAGCGAGACAGAAGAAGAGCGGATCCGGCTGGCAGCAGTAGCGCTAATGTGGATGACATCCTGCACGAGTAGGGTCATCCGGGATCAGGCGTCCAAATCTGTTTTACGCCTGCTGGTCAGCTTTCCTGCACTTACTCGAGATGTGTACAGGGCATTTCGTGATGCAGACGACGCTTATATTCGTGAGCGGCTCTATGGCGCCCTCTATGGTACGGTGATAAGCATCAATAATAAGGCGGTCATAAGGAATATAGCTGATGACGTATACGATCATTTTTTTGCCGCGGGCACGCCTGACGTTCACCTGGTGATGCGCGATTATGCCAGGGGGATCATTGAAAAAGCCCTGTCTCAGAATTGCCTCAGTGAACAAATCAATATTGAACGGTGCCGCCCGCCTTATACGTCCCAGTGGCCATTATCTATACCTGACAGGGATACCGTAATCGCAATGATCCCCGGGGACAAAAACTATAACGCAATAACAACTTCTGTCATGGGATTTCCCGGCGATTTTGGTAATTACAGTATGGCGTGTGTTACGCAGTGGAGCCCAGCGAGCATTCATGAGGGAACACCTAAAACCGTGGGTGAACTAAAGCGGGAATTTGCTGAGAGCCTCCATGCCCCTTTGCAGCATGACCTCATTACCATCTTTGAACGTGAAGATAACAGCAATGACATTATGTTTGATGCTGCAACGCTATCGTTTACGGTGTCTGAACAGTCAGTTGCTTCCTCAGTTACTAATTTGCGGGAGACTCTGGAAGCTAAGCTTACGCATGAGCAACTGGAAGAGTGGCGGCGCATTGAACATCTTGGACGTTCAACTCATATTCCACGCATTGATAAAAAGCTAGCACAACTCTGGGTAGCCGCCCGTGCTCTATCTTTTGGCTGGAGTGAAGAACGGTTCAGTCGGTTCGAGCAGAACCATGCGCGTTATCGTGATCGCGCAGAACCCAGAATTGAACGAATGGGTAAGAAATACCAGCGTATTGCTTTGCAGGAATTCCTGGCTCACCTTGCCGATAATTGCGCATGGGCTGGGTCAGTTTATTCAGATGATGCAAACAAGACCTACTGTGGTCCGTGGCAACTCTATCAGCGTGATATCGACCCGTCACTTCCTTTAAGGGCATTGCCGCCAGCTCATGAAAAGAGCGAGGCCAGTGAAGCAGCGCTATTCTTTGGGATGACGGAAAGTTTAGCAGGAGAACCTGAAACGTGGTTATGGGATGAGGATTTTATCATTCGTTTAAACTCACTTTTACGCGCGCCGGCTGATAATGATTGTGAGGCTTGGTTTAATCTCAGAACATACCTGCACATTAACCAGGCGGTGGACAGTGATGATCCCGCCTCGCTTCGTCTGGACGCATGGCTGCGTATCAGTTCAATGCTTATTCACCGGGCCGATTTATCTGTGCTGCAGGGCACGGTAAACAGCACTGCTCCGGCAGCTTATGAGGGCATCACTATCTCTGAGATAAGGCACAGTTTTATTCGTGAGTACCCCTGGCACCCTTCTGCGAGTAACCTCTCGCACTGGCTTGAAAAGAGCTTTAATCCGGGAGCGGTGCCCGTCAGGCATCTCCCCACGGTTGTCGAATACATAAGGAATTCGGGCGAGGGGGATTACGCCCTCACCAACAGCGTATCAGTGTATCTTCCCGCAAAGGACCTCATTAGCGGACTACATCTGGTACCAGATCCGGATCGGGTGTCGGCATGGCAGTATAATGATGTCACGGTGTTTTATGACCCATCCGAGGTTGCAGAAGGCCCTTCAGCTGGTTTAATTCGGGAAGAGGCGCTCAATCGCTACCTTGCGCACAACGATTTGTGCCTGGTGTGGATAACCGAAGGGGAGAAATTGCTGTCAGATGATAATCACCCATTGATGAAGGGCCGTCTAAATTTCCATGCGCTTCACTGGCTTGAGGGCCGTGAAATCAAAAGCAACGTGTGTTTCCGGCAGGAACGTGAAGAAGAATGATTCGGCAGGTTAGACGCGTGCTGTCTGCGCCTGACCTGAATCCAGAGAAAATAGATACTAAAAACTGTCACCACTGCAGCCTCTTCAGCGTGGAGCCGCAACAAGAGGATGGTAGCCCGTCTTAAAACCGGGTTGCGTACAGCGTGCGCTGCTTTTATCTGCCCGAAAAGTGAATATCGGTTTACAGCTGCAAGAGATGTCCTGCGCCAGGCTCAATCCATTCTTCCCAGGCGATACGCATCGCCTTTTTCTCCAAAGGGTCATGACTCAACGACGCGGCAATATCACACAGCGTTTTGAGCCTCTGACGGACGATTGCAGCATCAGGCTTGGGTCTTATCCGGGTCTGTGTCATCATCGCATACACATCGGCCATCAACTCTCCTCCAAACGCCGTGATATCAAAAGCCAGATTCGCTTGGCACGGTTCCCCGGGGGCCGCGATCGTTGAGGCAAATGCCCTGAACACAACCTGATGAAGAATCTGACTCGTCGTTGCCACGGCTGGCACACCAACAAAGCGGTAACCCATGCCCGCTAGCATTGGAACCAGTAGCCAGGTCTGAAGCGGTATGGCCCTGTCAAGCCATTCCCCCATCATGACGTGCCCTGAATACGGGCTTTTATTCGGTGTGAACCGGAAGAAATGCTGCACCTGCGTCAGGGCGGACGTCAGCTTTTCGTCGCACACAGTTGCATCACGCTTCAGAAGTATGCCTAAAGCAATTAGGGCCAGGATTGAGGTGAACCGTGGAATGTCCGCATCGATGATTTTCCGGAACACATTTTGTGACTGAACCACTGAAAAATCAGGTGAAAGAAGGGCCTTTGCAATGCTGATGAACGGAAACAGCATTCCATATTGATAACGCCATATGGCCATATTGTTCATAACAAGCCGGATGGTTTTATCCACATACCGTTCAGGAAAATCAAAACCAGTGCCCCTGAGTTCCGCGACTATTTTATGCAGCTCAGTATGAGGGTTTTGCTGGAAAGCCTCATTGCGGACGCTTTTATCGAGCAAGATCAGGAGGGGATTTAGTATGACCGAGCGCTTAAAATGCTCGGGCAAAGAGCTCAGCCAGTGTGTGTCACGTATTTGTTCGATATCAGGAAAAAGTTCACAGGGGGTCGCTTCATTCTCGACATTAAATAGTGGCCATACAATTGCAGTTCCTCCGGATGCAAAAAGTATGCGCTTGCTGGAGGGAATAGGTTCTATGGTCAATTTCATTGAGTAACCTGCCTGATTTCACGCTTTGTATGCGGGTGCCATGCTGACTAAATACAGCAATGCCGCGAATTACGGCCAAAAAAACAATGTTGTTGCCGCAGTTTTAGCGCACTTGTTCTCTGACAAACTCATCAATATATCGTACCGTCGTTTCGATGGCGGCATCATCTGACTGAATTTTTGTTCTGATTTCACCTTCACTGAGTTCTTTTCTTGAGACAGCAATACTCTGATAGATTTGTGGGGGGAACTTTGTCTCCCGCGGTTCGTCCATTACGTTTACAATACTGATCATGTCTTGTGGGTGTTTTAAGACAGTATTGATATCGGTAATTTTCTTTTCATCAAACAGTTTTTGATTACTGTGCCATGCCACTGATTTGAGACCAAACAGACACTCCAAATTGACCGTCGAGATGTTCTCTAGAGTTATTTTAGACGCTCGAATAAAGCTATACACTTCATCGTCGAGCAATATAGCCGATAAATTTGAAATTTTATCGCCTGCTTCCAGAAGCGTAATGTGCTCTTTTCCGGGTTCTGAAAGCTTGCTGTCATAATACGCAGGCTTCCTTGAGAAAAGTTCGATTTGAACTGGTAACTCCGGTTCCCGTTTTTCCTCAGGCAAGATAAAACGATATGAGCAGCCACCTGTATTACTTCCTCTGAACACCTTTCCTTCATAGCCGTGTACGCGGATGTACTCCCAAAAGTGAGCATAAAAACCATCATTAGTGCTCTCAGTTATCAGGACAATATCCAAATCGACTGTCGCCCTAAAGTTAGCCTCTATGTTTCTGAAATTCAGAGCACACGCGTTACCCCCGATCAGAATGTACTCCCCGGTATAATCACGCATGTAGCCTGTTAAAAATTCACTTCCATCCATTTTGAACCTCAAATTTAAATATTAAGCTCTTCATACACTTGCTCTTCAAGTTCAGAATATGATGATTTCACCCTTAAGTCCGTTTTACTGAATCGGGAAAACAAAAGGAACACCTTGTTCAAGACACCATTTTTAAGCAAAGGTTGATAGGGGAAGACCTGGAGCATCGCATTACCATCAGACAGATGGTAATGGTATTTCTCAGAATCTATTACATTCAGGATCTTAAAAAAATAATCCCCTTTCATAGTGGCGGGTGTAATCGGCCTCATGTACCTGTCCCTGTCCGTCATACACATGCCGATAAATGGTCTGGAGGGCGCACCCAGTAGAGTATATTTTGACAAAGCTGACTCACCTGAAAGAAAGATATTTTTTGAAGCTAATTCCTCTTTTTTTACGGCTACAAAACCAGTCGAAAGTGGAGAAATTCTCTGTCTGTGATGGTTCCAGATACTTTTCCGAGAGTCTGTAAACCGAAAGTGCGAACTACGTCCTTGTGAGGTTTCCGATATGAGTCTCTGAGACAAAAGTTCTTTAACTGCACGCGAAAAGGCCATTTTCGATATGTCCAGGAGATCTAAAACCTCCGCGCTGTTGAAGCCGTTATCAAAATAACCAGAGAGATAATAGCTCACCAGATATGACGGAATGATCCCATAGCTACTTTCAGTATCCACCCAGCGCTCTTGCCCAGCATCAGTGGATTCGCTCTGAAGCATCAGTGATGGCATTGAAACATACCGGCCGGGCACGATTATCCCAGTCCTCAACTGTTTTGATATTTTCTTCAGGGCCGGGGTTAGTTCAGAAACTACGATGATCAAAGGCAGATCCGTTCTGCTGTCTAACCTTTTCAGATGGATAAAGTCGTTTGATTCAAGTTGATAAGGGTCTTCAGCAACAAGCATCATGAACTCTCGGCCTTCTATGCTCGCAATGCTCAGCGTTGCGTTCTTCTTCAACTGAAAAGGAAGGCTTTCGCCGATATCCTGAAGAAAATTTGCATCGATTAGAAAAGATGACTCAATATACTTCAATGCATTTGCCAGCAATCCCTTCATTTCATCACCTCGTCAATATCCACGCCCATAGTAACGCATATGCGTTACTAAAACAAAGTCGCGCGCGGGCTTAATGTAAATATATAAATAATATAATGTTTTTACGTACCTCTAAAGTTGCTAGTTAACTCTGTTAATTTTTCTTGAGTCAATGCGTTACTCCACTCACTTTGGTCAGTTACTTAGTGTGATTCTCGAAGACATGGCAAAGATTTCAAAGAATTACAACTGGCCGGTCACTCACGCGCTTGCCAGAAGGGCCAACGCTGCGGTGACCTGCCCCCAAAAATAGATACAACCTTCAGTGACAGACCGGCAGCTTGCTGGCACGGCGTTGCGACAGACTCATTGTCTCACACATGACTTCCACGGTCTGTCGTCAGAACGTTCGGCTCAGATCCACCTGAAGCACCTCCTCATCCAGCTTAACTGGCGGGCATTCACCTCTTCAAGTGACTTGAGCCGCTTCACTTCGGGTACTTCCATGCCGTCAAACTTCTTGCGCCAGGTGTAGAAGGTGGCGTCTGAAATAGTATGCTTACGGCAGAGTCCTAGGCCGAAACCCCGACTTCTGCCTCACACCGACATGAACTCTGGAAAGGAAATGCCGGCTACAGTGATGGTTTCCAGCATCAGCGCCTGATTAGCCGCAACAAACAGTTTGTTAAAACCGGATGCGAAGAAGAACAAACCGAAAGCGACGCGCATGAGCGTCAACGGCAGGAAGCTAGCGCTTCCAGGGGATTGAAATAGAGTGAGGCATCGTGCCCTCTGAAATCTCCTTAATAATTTAGGAGCGGTAGTATATCAGGATAGTCTGTTTTGATGCGTTCTTAAGGCAAATTTCACTGAAGAAGCGTTTAAAGGATTGATGGAGAAGTATCGCCAGCGCACCGGCAAAGAAAGAGAAAGAGTTCACGGCGGAAGCGCGCCAACAGATCATGACGACAAAACTTTCTAATGAGAAGGCGCTGGCTGATAAAGCAAAGAAAACGCCAACGCGCAGGAAGAAACCTTAATCGCTGAAAGAGAGCGAAATTAGCGATTTCAACTGGAAAGCGTCAGTGATCAAAGGGCGCAGATAACGGCATCGTAGTTCAACAGTCCGTTGCCAGGATTATAGCTGGTTACGGATTGTTGGAGGTGTATGAAAACAGGTGATGAGCTGAGAGTGATTTAAGTGCGCGTTCAGATAGCGAATTTAACATAACTATGATTATGCGCACTTAGGTTGTTACTCCAAAACGCTAATGTCGTACGGAACAATTCACAGATGTCGTCCCTGAACTAACCTTAGATCTCCTCAGGCTTAGCTCAGGATGCAGACTTTATGTTGGTGACTATGACAGATAAAGATCTATACCGGCTCGGCATCATCCAGCGCGTTCACAACCACACTCTGCTGCAGCGTGAAGCTGCTCGCCTTCTTGAACTTACCGTTCGTCAGGTACAACGTGTTTTACGGCGTTACCGTGAACACGGCGCGGCGTCGGTTGTTTCTGCCCGGCGCGGTCTTCCCGGCAATAACCGCATTCCCGAAGATTTACGCTGCGCTGCTTTGCAACTGATCCGGCAATACTATGCGGATTTTGGTCCGACGCTGGCCACAGAGAAGCTTCTTGAACGACACGGCATTCCGGTTTCCGTTGAGACAGTCCGTAACTGGATGATCTCTGACGAACTCTGGCGGCCACATTCACGGCGTCAGGTTCACATCTATCAGCCCCGACACCGGCGCGACTGCCTCGGCGAACTTGTTCAACTGGACGGCTCACATCATGGCTGGTTTGAAGAACGAGCGCCGAAGTGCTGCCTGCTCGTGTACATGGTACGCTCGCATTCCGCCACGGCAGCAGAATCCTAGAATATCAGATGTTCGATAAGCTGGAGTGTATCAGTCAGGGGCGCATCGTTGACAATAAAAGGCTCGGCGCAGCGCTGAAGCTGGCAGCTGGAAGCCGCCGGAAAGAGAAAACGCAGCCGTCATATGCCTAATAGACGGGCGCAGGTTCAGGAACAACTCAGAGCAATCAATCCGGTTCTGGCTGACCCGTCACTTTTCAAATCTAGCCCGAAAAAATGAGCTCACCGCCCTTTTCTCTTCATTGGAAAACAGCAGAAAGTGACATTTAAAAATGGTAAATCAGGGTGACATTATCAATAGGGATAGACATATGCATCACATTGATTTTAATAACTTTATACAATCACTACTTGCAGCGATGGGACGTGGCTTTGCCCATTAACATACTCTCTAATGGAGTAATTAATCGTCATCCTCGCTACATTCTGTGCAGCGGTCTTCAATTTCCCATCCACCACACTCACAAGGTAACATATCTACGAATCCCCCTTCCTTACTGTAATAACACTTGTGCCACAAGCACACACCAGCTTCACGCGAATAATCGTAAACAATACCTGCACCACCGCACTCCGGACATTCATGATAGTCCCAGCTTTTAAGCTCGTTCAGCCCATATCCGCAGCAGCTGCAGCTTGTCCGTATGGGAAAACTTTCTCCCTCATAAATGATAAAGTGTGACCAACTTTCACATGCAGGGCACATGGCGTGGTGATATTCGCCATGAATGGTCGTATTTAGGAACGCAGTTTCGAAGGCAATAATCCTCTGGCGCAGCTCAGAGTTCCATGAATTATCTTCCTCGTCGTACTGAATAACGAGAAACGCTGGCCGGTAAACCAGTTCGTATAATGAGCGCAACTGCAGCTTCAGCATCCCCGGGTCAATCTCAATAGCAAAGTGCTGCAATCGGTTACGCTCAATGGCTACTGCCTTAAGAAGCTTCCTACTTTCATCACTGAACTCTTCTGGATAATATTTTTTAATCAGATCGCAAAGCCCGCCAACATCAACTGATTTGCAGGCGTATAGTTCTTTTTCTGAGGGGTTGAGGGGGTCACTGCAGATCTTTTCAAGAGACCATTCCACAAAAAATTTTTCAATACAAAATCGCGTAACCGCCGCCTTAAGAAGAAGTTCGGCACCTTGATAAAGGTTAAGCAAGCACTGCTTGTAGTGCCGCGAGCTGCCGTCTCGATGCGCAGCATCAAGGTGTTCTAGCCCAGTCTCCACGGAGTCCAGTGCATTCTCAAGAAGAGAGAGTTTCAGAACCATAAAAAAATATCCGTGTAGCCCTTTATTGTTAAGTTACAGCAAGCGCATTGACGTAGAACATCTCATCGCCGACCAGCGACTGTAGTAAATCGTTCAAATTATTGAGATGCCGCAGTGTGTGTATAATGGTTCGGGATAAAAAGACTAATCTAAGCTTATCAAGTGATGTGAACCGCTTCTTTTAAGTGATTCATATGATGACACTTTTAGATAAAGATCAGTACAACATAACTCTCCTGGGAAATTCCGAGTGTAGACGACATTATCCGTCGTTATATTGTATATTTTACTGAAATATCTAAACATTTACTGGTGGGCCTTCAACCATGTCAGTAAACATGCATCAGTTCTGGTAATCTTGCCGGCTTTCAAATCTGATTCAACACTCTCTTTGGTTTTTCTTTCAAGGATCCCCCATGTGGGGTTAAGTTCTCGACAGATTGACTCGGCAATGTACTGGCAGCGCGTAAATGCTTCTTCAGCCGTATTGATCGTTGGATTAAGGGTGGCCGTGTAAAACATGGCGTTGATCGTACCGCGTAGGTAGTGCTCCAGATTAACGGTCAGCAGTTCAATATGCGGACTGGTCCCTGCATTGTGTACGATGGTATTCCTGAGCAGGTAGAGCCGATGAATGTGTTTAGTGACTTTTTCCTGATGGTGTACGAGCTTTTTTTCCATTTTTTCGTGCGAACAACAGATTTCTATCAGCTTCTGAACGCTGAACGTCACATAAGGGTAAGCCTCTAACTCAGCCAGCAATTGGGGCGTTTTGGTCTCATCTTTGAGCAGTAGATAAAGCTCAGCAAGAGTGACGGTAACGACGTCAGCAACCGTAATCGAACCGGCATTGCTTTTATTGAGGTAACGAAGCACCTGACGAAGTGCAAACAGCTGCTTTACCATATAATCGAGCAACATGCAGGGTGCCACAACACTAATTACGTGTTCATCGTGAGAAGGCGTCCCGGGAGCAACGCCAAGCGTGATGGATTCAAGCGCAGACCAGTAAGACGTGAACCGACTCTCCCTGCTTGTGTTTTCGATGCCGTTGCGGAAAAAACGGAATGCGGAACTAATTTTTTTTCGGGACTCTTCTGATGCTGAGGAGAACAGCCCGTTCATGGCCACCATGAAACGCGCAAACTCATCGGCAGTGAGCCTGTCAGCATTGGCCTCAATTTCATTATCAAAACGCGGAACCTGCGTTTCGGTATCGCCACGAACGATCACGAATGGCTTCTGAAAGCCGATTTCGCTTTTACCTATCATATAGGCAATGACGTCCAGCGATTCGCGCAGGAGATGCTCTGCGCCGTTTCGGGCTGAAGTATCCGACATTGCGCGGATGCCTATATCAACAGAAATAACGAATTTGTTCCTCCCATCATCTAGCGGTTTAAACAGGCAGCCATTAAATTGCAGACTGGGGCCGGTGGTATTCAGCAGATCGTGCAGTTTTTCACTGAATATATACATCCGCACGGTCAATTCTTCCATTGGAGTGACGAGTTTTTGGCTGAAAGAATCGAACGACAGCCGAAACCCCTCCGCTCCCGGCTCCGCAGCGTTCCGTAGAATATTGACGTACAGAAGATAGCATTCCGTAAGGGTCATCCCCTGCGTCAACAGGACACTCATGATATTGTTTGTTAACCCATGAATAGCCCGAGCTTCAGCCGCTCCCATTTCATCAGGAGAGAAAAGCTGCAAATCCAGCAGTGCAAGCGCCTCGGTCACGTAGTATTGTTCAATGAGGCTGCCAAGCTGGCTACACAGGCTCTGGATCAGGCGCGGGCGCTTCTCTATCTGGCTTTTGGTCCGGTCGCTCAAAATGTCGCGCGGGCAAAGTTCAATGAGCTGGCGGGGAATAGCGTCAAACTTCACACTGCTAAGCACCGGATCCTGTTCCAGGATGTCTATCAGCTCTCCAGCTACACGGCTGCGCTTTTTATCTGCCTGAAATCTGTCCTCCATGCCATACAGAAACAGCAGCTCCCTGACGGCACTCAGCGCATTGCTGTAGCTAACCCTGTCAGTATCGATGCTATTTTTATGGCAGAAATTAGACCAGCATTCGGTGAAAAATAGTTGGCGTTTACTCAGCCCTTCCCTGTTAAAGCGTCTATCGATGCGCATAAGCCTAGATATCTTCCCTACGCTGGGTTAGTATATGAACAAGATGATTTTAAGCCATCTGCCGCTTCTAGGCAGGTGCTACCGGAAAAAACGGCTCTCCCTTCTGCCTGTGGTCCCGTCCCGGGGAGGCTCAGAGCCATATATTCGCAAAGCCGCCTACGGGCGGCTTTTGCATTTCTGTTGCCAACCCTTCGTTATGACCTACCCTCCGGCTGAGATAATGCGTGGTGGGTTCTACAAGTACTCTACCGTAGTCATTGTGCCCTGAAAGATTTTGACATGTTTTTATAGACAAGCGTACCAAACTGGTCGGCAAGAAAATACAAACTTTTATTCGCAAAAGTCTTAAGCACACTATCGCAAAGACTGACTGGGCGAACTGATTGTGATCTACGTATTGTATGGACTGGTCCAAGGGGCTAGTTCCTAATCGCTGTCGATACGAATGCTCAGCATCAGCACCCTCCTCCCTTCTCAATTAGTCCCTACATAAATGCTAAAAATGCCCTCAACATCGGAGGAGTGTTAAGTCTGCTAACGTAGTAAATATAAAAACGCTGAATAGGTGGCCCCCCCTGTTCAAGCAGTAGTACATGGTGATATCTGCAGGTGGTTCATCCGCGTCATCTAAAAAAAAGTCCCAGATGCGATTTTGGCTTATCTGCAGTGACATTAAAGACCTGTGCATGGCATCTGATTTCAGTTCCCTTATACGTCCCAAGCCTGCAGACCCGAAATTTTCTGGCGATTAGATTTATCTGGGCAGTGGTGATCTGATTCTGATACGCGTCGAGAGGGTTTTTTTTTCTTCAAATCGAACCACTTGGATGTAAGATAAATCTTAACTCTGGATAGGGCGAAATTAGCCCCTGTTACTTTATGAATTTATTAAATTTCGAAAACTAATCGTTATTAAGAGGATTTGTATGACGTTATCTGGTGCGCAGGGAGATTCTCAGTCCAAACGTCGAACCGAAGTACCGGGACAGGCTTTAGGATACAGCCTTCAGTTTACCCGGCTTACTCATCTGCTGCTTCAGGCTCCTGCGGGCAGTTTTTGTAGCCTTGAACTGCTGGACGATGTCGCTCAGGAAGATGAAACAGGGGAAGTCACACTTATTCAGAGTAAAAGTGCCCTCACAGCAAACCCCGCAGCCGATCGTGCAAAGTCACTATGGAAAACATTCTCCAACTGGCTTGATGCCGCATCATCTCCAGACTTCGCTGAAAAAAAAATAATCTTTGAGCTTTATGTTTCCCGTGTCGTGGGAGGAAGGGTGGTTGAGAGTTTTAATAAAGCAAAGACCGCTGAAGATGCCCGTGTCGCGTTAAACGAAGCCCGAACTATTTTGTGGGGAGATGCGCCCCACTTTCCATTGCGTGGCGAAGTGGCTAAAGAGATTTCGCAGTATGTCGAAAAGGTATTCGCAGCCGAAGAGAGGATTGTCATTCCTCTAATTTGTAACTTTCAATTGACCCTGGGCAGCGGCAGTCCCCATGAGGATTTAGAGGCATCTGTTCGCAGACACCCTGTCTCGGCTTCCAGCGTTAGCGATATCTGCAGCCATCTTTGTGGCAAGGTTAAGCGTCACATTGATAAGTTGCTCGAATCAGGAAGGCCGGCTGTTATAGGACGCGATGATTTTCACTCATGGTATACCTCTTATGTCCAAAAGATCGATCGGAAGATGATTTTGTCTAGCCGCGCTCAGGCTCCATCGGAGGAAGTTTCTATCGGGCATTTACCCGATAACTTTATCCGTCAACTTGAATTAATTGAGCTCCCCTTTGAAGAACAACTGGGTGCCATAAACGATTATCTGCGGGCATCTTTCGACCGGACAGACTGGGCACTCCGGGGTGAAATCGATGAATCTTCTCTTGATGACCTGAATGACGTCCTGCAACGGTCGTGGGTGCATAAACAACGAACCTGCGGATTATTGCACAGGGGGCTACCTGCTGAAGCTCAGGGACTTCTGCTGTATTCAGACTGCATGCAGTTCAATGCACCAGTTCAGGCCATGTCAGCACCGGGCCATTTTATCCCGGGCTGTTACCACATGCTGGCTGATGAGTTAACGGTTGGCTGGCATCCTGACTACGTGACACATTTAAAGAATAAAAAGGTGACCTAATTGCTGGCCAGAGAGATTCAGAATATTCAGAACCCGGCTCTAGGTGCAGCGATGTTATGGCGCTTTTGCACGGGTTATGTAGAGAATCAACGCATACCTGCCCCACTCCCTCTTCACTACCTATTTCTGGTGCTACCGGTATTGCTGCATAAAGAAACGTCCGAGCTGGTGAGACGAACCTATAAAAGTTCTGGTCTGAGGGCGTTTGCTACCAAGTTTGGCGATGCCTCCGCTGCCAAGCAGGATCTTCTGTTCCAGATACAAGAACGTGCCGTGCGATGGCGTAAACTCAGCCTGCAATCTATTGAACTGGCTGTGGCGGGAAAACTCATTCTTCTGGAAGAAAACGGAGATGTTATCCCATTGTCCCGGCCCAAAGCGCAGGGCTTATCTGCAGAGGTCAAGCTGCTGCTAGGAATGTCTGAAAAACTGGGGGCGTGGTTTGGTGAGCTCTCTGAGCATGAGGTCCTCTCAACACTTAAGGTGAAACTCTGATGTATTTTCAAATACGGGGAATTGTTCTGTGGCCAAGGAATAAGATATTTAAGCCCCGTTTGCTGCATTTCGAACTCGGTAAGGTCAACGTCATCAGTGGAGCTTCACGTACTGGCAAATCGGCTGTTATCCCCATCATTGACTATTGTCTGGGATCAAGTACCTGCTCCATTCCGGTTAATACCATCCGCAAGTATTGCGAATGGTTTGGGATTGTAGTCGCAACTGAGCAAGGTGAAAAACTCCTCGCTAGAAAAGAGCCCGGCGCACAGCGCAGCACGAATGACATGTTTCTGTTGGAGGCTGAGAAAATCACCAAGATTCCCGGGCGTCTGACCAAGAATACCAATGTTGTAGCGGTAAAAAGATTGCTTGATGATCTTGCTAATTTATCCAACCTTGATTTTTCAGGGGGAGAAGAAAACGCCGGATTTGACGGGCGTCCCGCGTTTCGCGATCTAGCAGCATTTACTTTTCAGCCTCAAAACGTAGTTGCTAATCCGGATGTTCTTTTTTTCAAAACAAACACCTACGAACATAGGGAAAAGTTGAGAAAAATTTTTCCATATGTCCTTGGCGCCATAACTTCTGACATGATGGCGAAACAATTTGAGCTGAACAGAACGCGGCAGAATCTGCATCGCAAAGAGCGCGAGCTAAAGGAAGTTCAGCGTATATCTGGACAATGGCTTGCTGACCTGCATTCAAAATACAGCGCCGCGCACGAGCTCGGGTTAATTTCCCGCCCCGAAGGGCTTATCTCACGTGATGACATGATTGACCATCTTGAAGAGATGATTAACCGGACAGACCTCACTTTAAGTGTCACGGCATCAACCATCAGCGATGCGCTGAAAGAACTCCGTCAATTAGAAAGTGAAGAACGTCAATTTTCTCTTGAGCTGCATACCTTGCGTCATCGCCTGGAAGAAATGCACAGAATGCAGGGTGGGGTTCAGCAATACGGAGAAGCCTTAAATCTGCAGCGCGATCGTCTTGGGTTATCAGAATGGCTGTTGTCTTATACCGGTAATGAGTCAGATTGCCCCATGTGCGGCACCCACACCGATTCGCCGAAGCGTAGATTGAACATGCTTGTTAACCGCCTTGCAGAGGCTGAAGTCGCTTCAGGCGTTGAAAATAATCGCGATGTTACCAGCGCGCTTGACAGAGAACTGCAACGGGTCACCCGTGATATTGACAACGTAGCGGAGAGTCTGAAGATGGTTCAGATGCGTAAACGCGCATTGTCAGGCAGGTCCAGAGAAGCCCGCGAATTGCAATTTTCCACATCACGTACCGAACGTTTCCTTGGTAATATTGAGTCCTCCCTGACGTTACATCGCAGCCTTGGCCGTGACAGCGAGCTTTCTGAAGAAGTGGAAAATCTTCGAGAACAGGTTGAACTGCTGGAAGTCGAATTACGAGAAAAAGATATAGAAGCCCGCAAACATCGTGCATTACGGATAATCAATACTAATGCCGGTAAACTCCTGCATGGGTTGGATGTAGAAAATCCCTCTGCTCCAATATCTCTGGAAATAAACGATCTGACAATCAAAGTTCTAAATGCGGACCGTGATGACTTTCTTTCTGAGATTGGCAGTGGTTCTAACTGGTTATCATATCATTTGGCTGTTCTGCTATCTCTTCACCAGTTCTATCTGAGCCAGGCCTATAGTCCTGTACCCGGGTTTCTGGTGCTTGACCAACCGAGTCAGGTTTATTTTCCTAAACCTGCTCAGCAGCAGGGACAGATTTTGCCTGATGAACCACGCATCCGTGATGAAGATGTGGAAGCCGTTCGACGGGCATTTGAAGTGATGGGTAGTGTCGTCTTGGGTGAAAAAGGGCGTCTTCAGCTTATCGTACTCGATCATGCTTCACGGGAAGTATGGGGAGACATTGACGGGGTTGTTGGTTTACCTGAATGGCGTGATGGGATCAAATTGGTTCCCGTTGCGTGGATTACAGAAGACTAATTCATATCGGACTGCCAGCCTGTTGAGCCATGGCAGCGATGACTGGCGACGGTTCTGCCAGGTTAAAAAACCTGTCAGCCAGCATGAGTCGACGCGGCAACTGATGGGATAATGCAGTGGCAGAATCCTTCTTCAGCTCGCTAAAAAAAGAGCGCATCAGAAAGCGGATCTATAAAACCCGGGACATGGCCCGGGCTGATATATTTGATTATATCGAAGTCTTCTACAACCGGACCCGACGCTACAGCCACTAGTGAGGCGTCAGTCCATAGGCCTTCGTAAAGGCCTCATCTTGAGGACAGAGAATGTCTACGAGAACGGGGGCACTCCATATATCACTCAGTAAACAGTAAGAAGTGGTTATAGAGTTTAACCTATCCTCCCTAGAGGTAACGTAAGTGCAAGAAAAAGATTTGGTGGGGCACACGCGAAAATTATAAAAAGTGAAATAACTTTTTATTTGAAGATGATTCATATGTGTTAAAAACTATACGTCAGTTGTTTTGATTTGTCTAATTCTTATAAATTTCAAAGGAGTGTCTGGATGACCCGTTTTTTATATAAATATATGAAGTTAAGATCTGATTTTTTTTCCAACCCGATGATTAGAGCTACACCGGCTAAGCATCTCAATGATCCATTTGAAGGATATTTCAACCAAGAACAAGTCCGTGATGCATATCTTAATCATCAGGATTATTTTGGCCTGCTATGTAAAAACTCATACGACGATTCTGATGATTATGCCATTGAAAATAGTATGGGGCAAATCGAGTCAGACATTAATGAGCTTGGCGTCATCTCCCTCACAGAAAGTTATAATAATACATTAATGTGGGCTCATTATGGAGATGAACACAAAGGCGTGGTTGTTGAATTTGATTTTAGTGTTCCTTTTTTTTCATCTTCCATCCGAGATATTGATGGTCGTTCCATGCGATTTAAAAAAGACTTTATGGCGACTTGTTTTGAAATGCCGGAAAAAGTAGATTATCGGAGGGTTTTGCCTGATTTTAAGAGGCCTGAATTTTCAAACCCTGATAAACCAATTGAATTTCACTGGAATAAGTTTTACCAGACTATTCTTTTTACTAAATCCATTGACTGGATTTATGAGCAAGAGCAGCGATCGGTAGTACGTTTACATGATGCTGATGTAATAATATGCAAAGATAATCAGTTTATTCGGTCTGCATGCTTGGATGATGCTGAAATTATTTTAGAAAAATATGATAATGAAAACATAAAGATTACTTTTCCGGATGAGTATGAGATGCATGAGGAAATGGGCGATCAGAGCATAAAAATGGAAATTTTCAGGAGAATAAACGATGCTGATGCGATGTTTTTTTTCAGAATAAACCCGCTAGCTATAGCTTCGGTGTATTTTGGTTGTAAAGCAAATTTTAAGCAATCAATTTCGAATATACTTAATAATACTTCGCTTAAACATCTTGATAATGTTCACATTATGGCGCCGGGTGAAAACCTATATCAATTTTTACCGAGAAGGATTGTTTTTCGTGAAGCTGTTAAGTAAACTTTTTAACTATAATAGGAGATGGTTAATTGAGTAAAAGACATGCCATTTTAATAAGCAATAGTAAATATAAACTTTCAGATTATGATTTAGATACGCCTGATAATGATATTGCCAGTGTTGAACATTCAGTAATTAGTCGTGGATTTACAGTAGAAAAACACTACAATGTTAATGCGGATGATTTTGAAAAAATATTTGAAATATTATCGAAGGGTAATGATTTTGACTTGATATTGGTCTATTATTCTGGGCATGCCATTGAAATAAGAGGCAAAGGCTATCTCTTGCCGGTTGATCTTTATGATTTGAACCCTTTTTTAGTTGCTAGCTTTGTCTTCGGTGTCGATAAGATTATTAAATCACTGGAAAATGCATCTAAAAATAAAATCATTGTTTTAGATTCCTGCCGTAATGGCATTGATGGCTGGTCAGATAATCAATTAAATGAATTTGAAAGCGCTATTAAAAATAGTCTTGATTCTAATATGAATTACCAGGGCGTTGCAATAGCTTATTCAACCAGTTCGGGAGAAAAAGCTTATGATGGCATCGGCATAAGTCATTATGCACGAAACCTTAGCGAACAGATGCTGCAGCATAGAATAAATATTGACGATGTTTTCAAGAATGTGGGGGCATTAGTTACTAAAATCCCGCCTCATAATCAACGTCCTTGGTTTTACTCAAGTCTGAATGAGTCACTAACGTTTAGTGATCTGCCTGAGTATCATTATATAAACACAGTAATAACACCGATAAGTGGCATAAATACAAATCTTCAGTGTTTAAATGGGCAGCAGGTTATTTTTGGCGAACATGTGAATGTCTATTCACTAAATGATTCCTTGTGTCAGCCTATATTAGGGTTTGATGAAAATATTGTCGATCTGGATTATTCACCTTCAACATCATATGTACTAGCTACCATAGGTGGTGGCGTCATTTCTGAAAGTTTTAGTTTTAATTCACCTATTGATAATGAGTCTTTAGTCTGTATTAAGATAAGTCCGGATGGAAGGCTTACTGCTTTAATAGGGCCGAATAAAATTGCTGTACTGGACAATGTCAGACGTAAATCTACAGTGATCAATTCTGATCAGGACAATTTCTATTCTGCACGTTTTATCGATAATAAGATCCTTTGGGTAGGTGCAGTAAATGGTTTAAAGGTCATAACTTTTCGTGACACGGTTGATTCTGTATCTGATATCAATATCGAGGGCGCTCTATATATTTACAGTATTGAGCAGATTAATGATGGAATCATAGCCTTATCTTGCTCTGGTGGTAATATTATATATATTGATAAAAATCACTTCCACGTCATAGGTAATACTTTTTTAGGAAAAACCGTTCGAACAATATCGGCAAGAAGAGGATCGGTATTTAACCTCATAACCGATAGTGAAACTATGGATAACTTTATCTATAAACCTTGGTTGATTGACAAGGAAGGTCTCGATTTACTAATGGAAAATTTATCGGCCAATGATATTATGTATATAAAATCTTCACCAATAGACCCAATATTACTAGCTGCCAGTGATGAGGGGGTAGTTTACTTTATAGATAGAAGAGATTTTAAAATGTATCATTCTATCAATATAACCACCTCTAATAATAGAATTAATGGCATATCGTTCGATGAAAAAGGAACTGTTATAATATTAACTGGTGATGGAAATGTTCATTATTATTCCAGAGGGCAAACAGATCAATGTCAGGCGATTAAGTATATTGACGATATGTATGACTAAGGACGAATGAAATGCTTCATTTTCTGCTTTTTTTATAAGATAGGTTTAGTTGCGTATATGACTGCGTGGCAGCTTTGTCCTTAAATATACAAGGTGATCCTTCACTCGGGCTAGCGGCTTAATAGTTAACCTGTTCGCTACGGCTGTGCAACCGTAGCGTTTGGCATCATTACGGGCTCGGTTTCATCCGTGCTGACTATGTCCTTGCAAGCTCAAACATCAGAGATTTCCATAAAGGGCGCGCAGCTCGGCCAGCACGGGAGCCGTTTCCGGCGCCTCCATAGCCGCCAGAAACTCCGCCTCCAGCACCAGATACTCTTTCGGGGTCATGGTGATGTGGGCGCCATCCACTCCCAGAGCTGCACTGCTGCCTTCGCCGCGCGGGATATACAGAAACTCTACCCTAGTGGCGTCGCGCTTCTGGTAAGCCGTCTCAGTCACCGCTATGCGCGTGTGCGTGAAGAAACGGCTGCTGCCGAAAGCCTGCTCAATGAAACGCGGGCGTCAAAGGAAAAGCTAGCAAGAGAGCAGTTTTTCATCGCTACCGAGCTGGTATTCCTGCTTGAACAGTATGCTAAAGAGAGCGCGTGCGTTGCAGCTGACGCCGGTGACGAAAATCCTCAGACTGAACGTGAACCGACGGTGATTATCTGATCTTGCACTGACCGACGTGTCCGGCGACTGGCGTTCACTTAAGGGAGCGCTGATGTACTGCATCAGGCAGCTGCCGGTGCTGCAGAATGATGCCATCAGAACCGTCCGTGGCGTCGGAGAATATAACCATCCTCCGGATTATTCTGATTATTTCCGGGAACGACAGTATCAGTTTGCCCGTCTCTGCATGAAGGCGGTGATCCTGGCCATGCTGCTACGGAAATCTACCGGCCTTCCGGAATGCCGCTTACAGGATACTGACTGGTCGGCTTATAACGTGCTCTGGAGGGTGTGGAAAAGGGAAAGAAAAAGGCGGGCTGCCAGAGCCGCCAGCGACCGCGCGTAACAATTCCTTTAATGCACGCAGAGTTAATAACCCAGAGAACATATTTAATGAGCAGCCTGATAACCTATTCTCAGCCACACCCGCCGGCCGCGCTGGTCGATGACCTGCCCAAGTATCTGCTTGCGCCGGAGGTCAGCGCCCTGCTCCACTTCATGCCCGACCTGCGCCGCAAGATGCTATTCACCACGCTGTGGAACACCAGCGCGCGCATCAGCGAGGCGCTGGCGCTCACGCGGGGGGACTTTCTGCTGCGCCAGCAGTATCCGTTCGTGCAGCTGGCCACGCTCAAGCAGCGTGAGGACAAGGCGGAGCACCGAGCCGGACGCCGGGCAGCCGGTGTTGTGCCTCACCGGTTGGTGCCGTTGTCCGATGCGCAGTACGTGACGCAGCTGGAAATGATGACAGCCACCCTGCGCATTCCGCTGGAGCGCCGCAGCGAAAAGACGGGACGTATTGAAAAGGTGCGCCTCTGGGAGATCACCGACCGCACAGCGCGCACCTGGCTGAACGAGGCGGTGGAAGCTGCGGTGTCAGGGGGCGTGACGTTTTCCGTTCCGGTCACCCTGCACACCTTCCGTCACAGTTACGCCATGCACATGCTGTACGCCGGCACGCCGCTCAAGGCGCTGCAGAGCCTGCTCGGGCACAAGAGCGCGAAGTAGACGGAAATTTACACGCGTTTGTTTGCGCTGGATGTGACCGCCCGGCACCGGGTGCAGTTTCTAATACCGGGCAGTGAAGCGGTAAATTTGTTGAAATCGATTCGCAACGATTCAACATAACATCCGTAGCAGGAATTCTGTAACCTCATTCCAGACGCATTTGTAGCAAGCCTTTCTCAAGGGTTGAAGGTACGAAGTAAGATCATGGACACACCAGCCATTAGATGGCGACTGAACAACCTTTCGACACAGATATAAATTTCAAAAAGCCGGTATGTCCCTGCCAGGCCCGATAAAGATAGTCACTGCGGACCCCCTCCGGGCTAAACACTCTACATGGAGGCTTATGATTACAACGCTGCCAGTTCGTCCCGCTCCCGCACTCCCGATAAATCATGCATCCAGTTCAGGTAACGACAAAGCCCCGTCAGATCCGGATAAATTGTGCTGCTGTTAATCCCGTTACGGTTTAGCGAGATGAGCATTGATTCTCGCAGGCTTTCTTCGATCTTTAGTTCAATGACGGAATCACGGATGTCGGCATTTTTTTCAAGTGGAATAAACCGTTTATTTTTATTTGAATATTTGTGGCAGGTAAACCATCCATGCTGCGCCATTACTCGAGCATTGTTGAAAGTTGGCCGGACAACACGCGTAGTTCCGTTTTCAAAAGGACCTTTAGTGGAATTGGAAATGTACTCATCCGCCATTAGTATATACACGTAGGCAGTCCCGTCTTTACTGTCAGAGCAGGCAAACCACAAGGCAGCAAGTGGGTTTGTCGACCAGTCAAGAAGACGGGTTTTCATACCGAAGTGCTGAGCCATCATCAGTAAATCCCAGTCGCTGATTGCTGCATCATTGATGAAAGCATTACCCATCCTTCTGAGCTCCTTGAGCGTATTAATTTCCAGACTCGTGCTGTCCTCGTCAGGATGGGATCTGCAGATATTAGGCAGAAGATTACCTTTGGTGGTCTGTCCTCTAAATAGTATGGTTTTCTGATTTTTATCTAATTTCTCTACTTCATTGATAAATGCTGAAAAACTTTTTACCGCAATTGATTTCATCTCAATATCCTTATAAGGCAGCTGTCAGCTGCTCATCTTAAAAAATGCAATACCTGTGGAGTTCTGACACAAACAAAATTCGGTAAATATTAAGGCGTCTGTCTTCCGCAAAGAATGCCTGTAGCGGTGACTGTAAACGCCACTCGTTCTCTTAGGCCGCTATCACCACCGTTCACTTTCTTCGTTATGGCTTTAACATCGCCTGCATCGGCCAGAGTGTTGCAGTTATGCGCATGCCAGAACCAGCCAGCAGAACGAGCAGCATTAACATCTTTTAAAAGTAGATCGGGGTTTTTAACAAGATCCAGACCAATGGCGCGCCCGCAAGCCCGGTAGTTGTCCAGGAAGGTTATCTGTATCAGCCCACGTCCACGATAGCGCCACCCATCATCTGCGCCGCAGTTACCGTATCTCCCACCATAAACGATATTGGCAATAGCCCGTTGTTGTTCAGGTGTCAGGGCTGGGGCATTATCCTTCCGGCGCAGTTGCTCGCGTTGTGTAATGCTAAGCCGCGACCCAAATTTATCCAACCTTTTGACGCAATAGTTCAGGTTTTCGATTATCCGTTTGAAACTAAGCGATTCATGCCCAAGCTGGCCAATAAAATGAGCCTGCTGCAGGGGCGTGCTGATGCTGAATTCTTTCATTGCAGCCTGTAAAGGGTCAAAACATCTGTCAGCCAGCTGGGCAGAAATACTCGCGGCTCGGCTGAAATCTTCTTTATTCAAATGGGTATGTACTCAGAAATTGGTGTTATCCAAGCCTGCAGAGTCACCCTCGACTAAAGCCTGAAGGTTGAATTCGGTACATATTTGTTATCGGTTGAATGCCGATCTATTTTACCTGTCATTTGATTAGGTTGCCTTCAGCAGCACCCGCATCCGTAGTTTTTAAAACCAACAAGAATCCCATTAACAAAACTTATTAATCCTAAAGCCGTCACAACTGGCTGTTTCCACTGTTTATCCGCTGTACTGCGCCCGGCACGCTTAAATTCGTCAGCCACTATTTATGGTATTAAAATGTCATGTTAATTTACACTTATAGGAATTATCTTAAAAAAACTTTCAAAACTTTTCCGGGTGAACTATGGGGTGTGCTGATTTTTTACGGCGGGCATGTGTCGGCCTGACGACCGCATGTGCGCTATTTTGCGTAATACCGGAGGCATTCGCGCTCTCCAACGGCTGCGCCGCGGTAAACGCCCTGTCGGGTTCAACCTCACTGTCCTTCGGTTCGAACCGTTACCCCGCTTCCGATTTTGCCCCCGGTGACGCCCTGACCCTGAGCTTTACCGATAGCGGTTCGGCATATGCCGGAAATGCCACTAACGCCGACAGCGTTAGTGTTGCCAGATACAACCTCAGCAGTTTCCAGACTTATAACGCCGCCGACGCAACCAGTAGCACCGCTGAGACGGTGACAATTACCGTACCGGCGGGCAGCCTGGAGACCAACGGCATGGCCGTGCGGGCCACGACATCGCACGGTCAAATAAGCAACCTAATATTCAGCTGTAGCAGCGTCTCTACTGCCTCAGGAGACGCGACGCTTACAGGGCTTTCGCTTTCTTCAGGCACCCTTTCACCGTCTTTCAGTGCATCAACCAGCAGTTACAGTGCCTCTGTCGCCAGCAGTATTTCATCGGTAACCGTCACGCCCGTTGTCACCGAAAGCCATGCCACCGTCACCGTCAACGGCACGACGGTTGCGTCCGGCTCGGCCTCTCCGTCCGTCAGTTTGGCATCCGCCAGCACGACCAGTATTCCGGTGGTTGTCACCGCCCAGGACGGTACAACCCGCGCTTACACGATCAGCGTTACACGCGCAGATGCCCCGCCGGTCTCGTCTGACAGCGCTCACACCGTAACCGCAAACAGTACGAATAATGTGATACCAATCTCACTGAGCGGTGGCGCGGCAACGGCTGTGACCATCGTTTCTTTGCCGATCCACGGCAGCGCCGCTGTTAGCGGCAGCACGGTGACCTATACGCCTGCGGCTGGTTACTCCGGCAGTGACAGCTTTACCTGGCATTCATCCAACGGTGGAGGCACCTCTGCTGATGCCATCGTGTCATTAACCGTAAGCCCTCCTTTGCTGGCAGTCACACCTGCGGCGGGCCCGCTGCCGGCAGCTATCGCCGGAAGCGCCTGGTCGCAGAGTCTGACGGCCAGCGGAGGGACTGCTCCCTATGCCTGGTCGGCCACCTCGTTGCCCGCCGGGATCTCGCTAAATGCATCAGCGGGCACGCTGTCAGGCACCCCTTCTTCCATCGGCAGCTACAGCTTTCAGGTCACCGTAACGGACGCAAACGGCGCCACCGGAAGCTTCAGCTACACCCTCAACGTCACCGCCGCCTCGCCGGTGGTCAGCGACAGTGTGGCCACCGTGGCCGCCAACAGCAGCAATAATCCGATTCCGCTAATTCTTTCCGGCGGCGCGGCGACGTCGGTCAGCATCGTGAGTCCACCTGCTCACGGCAGCCTTGCAACCTCAGGGGTCGCAGTTTCCTACACACCGGCCACAGGCTATTCAGGTAGCGACAGCTTTACCTATACCGCCACGAACGTCAGCGGAACCTCCGCCTCCGCCCGCGTGTCGCTCACCGTGACGCCAGTACTGCTGACACTGTCACCCGCCAGTGGCGCATTTCCCCCGGCAACGGTTGGCAGCAGCTGGAGCCAGACGCTGACGGCCGCTGGCGGCAGCGCGCCCTATGCTTTTAGCGCAACCCTCCTGCCAGCCGGGATCACGCTGAACGCGGCAACGGGTGTCCTGACCGGCACGCCGTCCGCTGCGGGCAGCTACAGTTTCCAGGTCACAGCTTCTGACAGTCTGGGCGCCAGCGGGACGGCCAACTACTCGCTGACAGTAAGTGCCATCGAGCCGACGTTGGTTCTACAGCTTCTGCCTGCGGGCGGATCGTTGCCAGAGGGTAAGGCCGGGCAGGCATACTCTCAGGCACTCAGCGTCTCAGGCGGCACAGCGCCATATCACTGGCAGCTGAGCGGTTCATTGCCGCGCGGCCTGAGCTTTGCTGACGGCCAGCTTTCGGGAGTGCCGCTGGTCACCGAAACCAGCACGTTCAGCGTGCAGGTGACCGACGCGACGGGCCTGAAACTTGAGCAGGTATATAAGTTGGTGATTGCCGCTGCGGCACCGACTGCGGCTGACCACGCCGCCACGGTTTCCGCTGGCCAGTCGGTCACAGTAGGCCTGACCAGCGGGGCGATCGGAGGCCCATTTACCGGCGCCCGACTGCTGGACCAGCCAGAGAGCAGCCTGGGTAAGGCTTCAGTTCGTGCTTCCGATACCGACTATGAGCTGCTGTTTACTGCCGCCGCGCAGGCCAGTGGCACCGTCACCCTCCGCTATGTCCTCACCAGCGTGGCCGGGGTAACGTCACCTGCCCGGGTAACCCTGAACATTACCGCGCGCCCCGACCCCTCTAAAGATACTGACGTCATCGGCATGGTGAGCGCGCAGTACCAGGCTGCGCAGAATTTTGCCCGCGCGCAGCTGCGCAACTTCAGTGAACGTCTGGAACAGCTACACCGCGGGGTCGATCTTCCTACTGACATGACCGGCGTTCGATTTTCCATGCCATCATCCGGGCCGGAGCACAATACGGACCAGAGCATGTGGGGACAGGCCTGGCAACAGCAGCAGAAATCCGGCCAGGACGACGCTCAGGCCCGGCCGGCCTTTCCTGCCCTTCCTTTCTCTGCATCGCAACAGCCTCGGCGGCTTTCCTGGTGGACCGGCGGCTATGTTGACTTCGGGGGTGACAACGCTGATGGCGTGCGCTTTAGCCACACTACCGTGGGTGTGACCACTGGCGCGGACTACCGTTTCAACGGGTCCTTTACCGGAGGCATGGGGGTAGGCTTTGGTCGGGACGTCAGCGATGTTGGCGACAGCAGTACACGGACCAACGGCCGCGCGTTCAGCGCAGCTCTTTACGGCAGCTATCACCCGGGACCGTTCTTTGTCGATGGCCTGATGGGACACGGCGTACTGGACTTTGACAGCCGACGGGCGGTAGCGGGCACCGATGCCGTGGCGCGTGGCTCCCGATCGGGCCGTCAGGCCTTTTCGTCCCTCACCTCGGGTTATGAATTCCTTACGCCGGACAGCCTCGTTTCACCCTACGCCCGTCTGCAGTACACCCGCTCATGGTTAGACGGCTTCAGTGAGTCTGGCGCGGGCGCATACAGCCTTGCCTACGCCTCACAGTCGGTTACGCAAGTCGTGACAGCCGCCGGCCTGCGTGGCGAACGCTCGGTGCCAGCCCGCTGGGGCGTGCTGCGCCTGCAGGGCCGTGTCGAGTATGCACAGACGCTCAGCGACAGCGGTACCGCGCGCGTCGGTTATGCTGACACTGCGGACGATACATGGCGCCTGGCGCTGACGGAGGCGAGCCGACAGACCATGACCGTGAGCACAGGCATTGATTTTCTAATGCCTTACAACATTACACCCGGGTTTGCCTATCAGGGCATGCTGGGGCTTGATGCGCAGCGTACGCGCGATCAAATGGTGATGATTCGTGTGAATATTGGTTTCTGAGAGTGCTATTAAACGACATATCTGCGCCTCTGTACGATGTCCTTTTCCTTCAGGGCACATGGGTGATTGCACGATCGGGCGCATTACAAATATAAGGCAGATTTGTCTATGGGCCCGGAGCCACTCCACAACGGCTCAAAAGTGTCTAGATTATTCGTGGCGATTCACTGCGGTCGAAAGCTGCCATTTGATGTTCATATGAACTTCTGTGTGTAGAAGTCTATTATTCCAAATTTACCGATTCTGCCTAAGTTGCTCCTTCACTACCACATCAGTTTACCAGTTAACCACATCAAATTGACGCACTGGTAAACTGAGCATATAATGTTCGTCAAATGGAGGTGCAACATGATCAATGCAACTATCGATAAAGATCAGGTTCCTACTGCTGGCCTTAATGAATATCAGCTCAATCTTCTCAAACGAATTAACAACATTGCGTTAGGCCTCATGCCTGAGTTTGAAGATAAATCAGAGGCAATGAACGCAGTCAGCCTGGATGACAAGACGCTTTTTCAGCGTTTATACACAACTATGCTGGAGCAGAACACACGTGTTCCGGACAGCCAACTTCGCAAGAATCGCCGCCGTCGTGAGAGCCTTGAGAAATTTTATGCTCAATTACAGGATATGGGCGGGACGCTGAAAGTACATGACGTGGCCGACATTCTGGGCATTACGCGACAGGGCGTAAATGCGCGCGTGAAGAAAAATAAGCTCCTTGCCTTTAAGCAAAATGGCGACTTTATCTATCCACGCTTTCAGTTCACTGACTCAGGTATGCTACCGGGACTGGAAGAAGTGATGGGAGCTTTTAAACCTGGCATTCATCCAATGATGATTTTAAACCTACTTAAAGCACCTATTGATGTACACGGCAACGGTGAGCGTCTCGCGCCAATTGAAATCCTGAAAAGGGGTGCCGACAAGACCGAAATGGACATTTTGATTCGAAATGCCAAGCTGTTCGGTTCTGATATGGCAAGCTAAAAAAGAGGGGCAAGCACTGCCCCTCTTTCAGTTACTGCGGCTCAGCCGTAATTTCGAAGTTTAAGATGAGTTCCAGCATTTCTTCGCCAGTAATGTATTCCCTGTTTTTCATGTCTGACGGGAATATGGCTTTGTCATACTCTTTGTATGCTGAGAGGGTCACTATGCCATTGGGTGTGTCTTTAAATGGCACTTCACTTCCTGGTTGTGACCAAAAAGCGAAACACTTTTTATAGCGTTTGTGACGGCTGTCATACGCAATCCCATCGTATTCATCACCAAATTCAGTATAGAGACGCTCCATCAGCCATTGCGTAAAGGTATAGCTCTCACTTTCAAGACTATCTAGCGGAATGTGCAGGAGCTCACAGAGCTTCACCACATCAATTAACCGCACTCTTCGCGTTAAATCCACAGAGCAGATGACATGAACATCCATAAGGCTCTCTGGATATTGCACCGTACCGTGCAACTGTAACGTGCGGCCATAGCTTTCTGCCATACCTGTCAACGCTGCATCGGATGCATACCACACGGCAATTTTTCCCCCGGGAGGGTTAAAACGACCGCAGTCACTTACATCCTTTGGCGCAGTGAAATTGATAGCACTTGCGTACCGCTTCCACTGGTGTCGCTTAACAACCGAACTTTCTTCAAGTTCAATGATGAGCTCATTACGACCTTGCACCTTTAGTGCATCAATGCCACTCGCAACCTTTTCAGGTTCGAAAATCCATTTATCCATCTTTCTTTCTCCTTCTTATCGAACAGATCAAGCCATAGGCTTTACTCCATATTGGTTTAGGTTTGTTCTCTGGAGTGCTTGCCCTTCAGAGAGTGGTGACCCTTAGGTCAGAAATGATTATATCCCAATAAGTCTCTTCGTCTCAGCGAGTTAGCGAGTTAGCGAGGGCTGTGGTTCATAGACGGAGTTACAACTGGGGATGTTTATTAAGTGGTGTTTGTGAAGGCTAAATTACCTATGCTGACCTTTACCCTCTCTGGCAAAGATCAGCAGGTGGAGGTTCTATTGTAGTTGTTAATAATCGGCGCTATGGGTTACAACGGGATGCCATCCGTTTCCAGATAGCGATTAGACCCATCGCCTCCTGTTGGTTGGAACTCCACACCCGCTTAATCAGCTGACCATCTCTACGGCGAATGACAATGCGGAAGTGCATTCCCTTATCGTCCTCAATTTTGACATTCTGATATGCAGAGCGAACGGCTTCGGCCTGCTCTCGCGTGAAAGTGTCTGATGGTAACTTTATCGCTTCTTTTGGGTGTTTCAATTGTCCATCTGATGTCTTCACTGATTTAGTTACAATACTATTACCGTTCGGGTTTCACTGCTGGCGGTCCGAACAGCATCTTACGTTTATCGTTCAGGCCCAGATAATGCGCCCTGCCCTAAAGCGCCAGCGCCAGCGCCGTTTTGGCCCCGGGATGTAATGTCATCCCTAGCTGCGTCTGAAGTGCATAAATTGCCCTCAGATAGTCCACCTGATCGGCTTCGCGAATCACTGCTCCCGTCCCTATTGACCTGAACCAGTGGCTTTTGCGGGACTGATTTTGCAACTCCAGGCTGTATCCCTGCTCTGTTAGCCATGTAGAGGTGAGTACCACTCCAACCGGAGTGGTACTTAACAGATGGTTTATTATTGAAGATATTACGGTAGTCATAATACCTTTGTATCTTTAAATTCAAACCACGCCAATGGTTTAAAAATATCAATTTAAAGAAGTTATTAGTGACTCTATAGCTAATTTTTTAAACCTAAGAGGTAGGGATGTTCGGAGGGTTGGATTGGGAGGATCATTCAATTATTTCAGAGTGATAGATCCCTTTCGGGTGCAACGACGAATGCTTAGCTGAACCTCGTTGCTCACACCAATCCTAAATGCCCGCGCAGCGTGTCACTGGCATACTCCTCTCTGAAAATGCCTCGCTCCTGCAACAGGGGAACCACCTGAGTGAAAAATACATCCGCAGCGCCTGGCCATGGCGGCATAATTACAAACCCGTCGACTGCCCGTTGCTGATACCAAAGTGCAATACGTTCTGCAATGCTCTCTGGTGTGCCTGCTACGATGAATCCGCTTTGCGCTATCCATTTGGTGAACTGCCGCAGCGTCATACCCTGCTGACGCGCATGTTCGAGCATCGGGGCGAAACGTTCGCGCCGCCTTAGATGATAGAGGATATCTGGCACGCCTTTATCCAGCGCATGCTGAGACCAGTCATAATCCATGGTATTGGAGAGATGAGTCAGGGTTGCCAGCGGATGATGCAATTGAGTCAGTTCTGCCAGCAACTCATCCGCTTCTTTTTGTGATGCACCAAGCACCGGTTGCAGACCGGGTAACACTTTCAGGCTCTCAGCTGTGCGCCCATGCGCAACTACTCGGTCCTTGATATGGGAATAATAGGCTTGCGCAGCCGCCAGGCTCGGTTTTTCAGATGCAAAGATTGCGTCAGCACGATGTGCAGCAAGTTCGGTAAATGCCCCGGATCCACCAGCCTGGATAGTTACAGGACGGCCTTGCGGTGAGCGTGAAAGGTTCAGTGGACCTTGTACGTTAAACCAGTCGTTACTAATGTGGGTGTAATGGATTTTTGTGGCATCGGCATAAATCCCGTTCAGCCGATCGCCGACAATAGCGTCAGGCTCCCAGCTATCCCATAAGCGATATACGGTCTCGATAAAAGCTTCGGCTTTATGATAGCGCTGCTCATGGCTCAGCAGAGTTACACCGAAATTGCGTGCTTCACCGCCGCTGGTGGATGTCACAACGTTCCACCCTGCTCTGCCATTAGAAAGATGATCAAGTGTCGCCAATGTGCGTGCTGCAGCAAAAGGGCTGGCGAAGGAACTTGAGACGGTACCAGCAAGCCCGATATTCTCCGTCACTGCGCTCAGTGCCGAGAGTACGGCAAAAGGGTCAGGCCGTTCCGTAACCCTGTGGGTCACGGCTTCAGTGAAGCGTTGGCCATAAATATCATCAATCGATAATTTATCAGCCATAAATACAAGATCGAACTTTGCTTGTTCAGCTTTCAAAGCTAACGCTTTGAGAAGATTGAAGTCTGCCGGATGCGGCACTGGCTCAGATGAAGGCATGCGCCATCCGGCATAGTGGCAGCCGGTCGTTTCAAGAAATAAGGCCAGATGAAGAGAGCGCATGATCAGCTTTTTCCTTCAGATGGCGCATGACTGAGATCCTGATCAAACCATTTTTCCGAGATCGACTTGAGCGTACCATCGTCACGCAATTGGCTTAATGCGGTATCAACCTTCTGGCGCAGTTTGTCTCCCTGTGCATCTTTACGGAATGGCAAAGCAACCTGCCTGACACCAAAGGGTTCTCCCACCACCTTCAGTGGTAAACCTTTCTGCTTGATTTGCCCTAATAAAATCACCTGCCCTGAGATAAAGGCGTCAGCTTTTCCCTGCGCCACGGCATTGACCACCACGTCCCGGCCTTCATAGGTTACCAGATTGATTTTATGCTCAGGATCAGACTCTTTAAGCACGTTGGCATAATTAGAACCCAGCTCTGCTGCAACCGTCTTACCCGTCAGGTCGCTGAGTCCATGTACGCTGTTATTATTTTTACTCACCGCCAGTTGTGCAGCTGAGTAATAATAAGGTGTGGAAAAGTTGTAGGCTTTCCTGCGCTCTGGGGTGTCCGCAAAGTTACCTACGGTGTCTACTTTGCCGGTTTGCAGAGAGCCCAGCACGCCCACCCAGTCGGATGTGACCCATTCGACTTTGAGCCCGGCCTTCTTTGCTACCGCGTTGAGCACATCGACACTGAAGCCCTTAAGTTCGTTGCCTTCTTTGAAGTAGTGCGGATAGCCATCAGGTGTTGCACCTACACGCAATACATCGGCAGTATCATTTGCCTGTTTGTTTTGATCGCAGGCGCTTAAAAGCACTGTGGCACACAAGCACATTACTAAACCGCTTAACTTCATTGTGGCTCCTGAATTAATGTTGATAGGGTTTGCCGAGATGGATTTCCAGTTGCCTCTGCAGCAGCGACAACAAAAATGTCAGTCCCCAATAGACCAACGCCACTGCGGTATAAGCTTCGAAAAACTTGAGTGAGGATGTCGCCTCCAGCTTTCCAGCAGAAAGCAGTTCGGTCACACCGAGAGTGAAAGCCAGAGAAGAGTTTTTGATAAGCCCGATATACATGTTGCCGGTAGCCGGCACGGCGTTGCGGCAAACTTGCGGTAATAAAATGCGCCAGCACGCCACGGGCATACTCAATCCACTGGCTAACGCAGCCTCAATCTGCCCACGATCAACTGAATCAATACCAGCACGGAATATTTCTGCAAGGTAAGCGGCCGTATTAAAGCTTAACCCGGCGATCACTGCATAGACCGGTCCTACCGAATTCAGTATCGGGAAGAGTTGTGGCAGACCAAAGTAGATGATCAATAGCTGCACCAGAACTGGCGTACCCCTGAAGAAGGAAATATACAGGCGAGCTACTGCTTGTAGAAATTTCCCTCCGCGTAACATTACTGCTAATAACAGCCCTATCAACGTTGCAGCAATGATTGAGGCACCCGAAATTAGCAGTGTGATAGGCAAATATCCCAGGATGGCAGGTATAAGCTTGAACATATAAATCAGGTCAAAATTCATAATCTGGGTCCCTGATTTAAATTTCGAAGTCGTTTACAAAGGCATCAATGCGACCACCTGCATGACCATGAATGATTTCATCCGGAGTGCCTTGCGCAATAAGTTTTCCCTGGTCCATGAAAAACAGTCGGTTTGAAATATCTCTCGCGAAATTCATCTCATGGGTGACGATAGCCATGGTGATATTTTGCGACGCTATTTCCGCAATAAGTTTCAAAATGCCGCGCCGCATTTCTGGGTCGAGTGAGGATGTAGGCTCATCCATAAGAATGACTTCGGGTTCAAGACTGAGTGCGCGTGCAATACCAACGCGCTGCTGCTGCCCACCCGATAACATGGCAGGATAGGATGAGGCTTTGTCATGCAGGCCCACACGATTAAGATATTCCAGCGCTTTTTCATCCGCCTCTTTACGACCTAACTTTCTAGCAAAGCGCAGAACCTCGGTGATATTTTCCAAAGCCGTTTTGTTGCGGAAAAGGTTGTAATGCTGAAAGACCATGGAAGTTTTCCGACGCAGACGGTTTATATTTATGCGATGCAGATTTTTTGCATTTACCGACTCATCGCCAATTGTTATTTGCCCCGCGTCAGGCAGTACCAGCAGATTTAAGGTCCGCAGCAGAGTGGATTTTCCGGAGCCGGAAGGGCCGATGATAGATACAACTTCACGAGGCTTTATAGTAAAGCTAATATCGTCAAGTGCAGTGAAGCCACGATAGGCTTTGCTTAATTCTGACACAGTTATCATTAAGTTTTCGGCACATACGGAGAGTGAGATGCCGATTATCGGCATCTCACTCGGACAGACAAAATGCTTAATACCGCGAAGGATATGCGCCAAATACATATGAACTATCGAGTTTCATGATAAATATGACTCGCTTCTTTTACATTTTTTATTGCTGCGCCTGCAAACGCAGCCATTGCTGTAATTGCAGCGCTTCAGGACTCATTTCAACATCCTGACGTACGCATAGATAATAATCTCGTCCATCATCAATCGGTGTATCGCAGATTTTCACCAATTCCCCAGACGTAAGATAGGGTGCAATCATCGGCTCACGCATCAGCGCACAGCCCATGCCTGCACGAACAGCAGCCAACGTTAGTAGCCCATCCTCGAACATTGGACCATCTCGCCGAACCTTTTTCACGTTTTGCTGGGTAAACCACTGCTGCCAGGTCGTACGTTCTTCATCATGCAGAAGTGAGGTTTGTGCCAGCTGTTCCGGCGAGTCGATATAACCGTGCAATTTGTGAAACTCACGGCTGCATACCGGCACCATTTTTCCTGAAATCAATTTCTCTGCCTGATATCCCGTCCATTGGCCGCTGCCAAATCGAATCGACATGTCTGAGGCATCACTCAGGTAGTTACGATGATTGGCATAAATAACATTTATCTCCGTGTTTGAATTGGCCTGCAGAAAACGTGGCAGGCGTGGAATAAACCAGCCCATGCCAAACAGCGGAATCAGACTGATCGTCACTTGTCGTGAACGATTCATTTCTTTCAGATGCCCTGTCGCCTGCCGCAAGACCGTAAAAGCAGAGCGTATGGAACGATAATAGTCTCGCCCTTCCTGGCTCAAAATGAGTCTGCGTCCCTGTCGATGCGTCAGAGGCAACTGCAGGTAGGTTTCCAGAACCTTAAGCTGATGGCTAATTGCTGAAGGTGAAATTGCCAGCTCCTGTGCCGCGGCCATGATGCTGCCTAAGCGGGCGATCGCCTCAAAAACTCTGACCGCTCTGAGAGGGGGATCGTCCGATAATGTGCTGCTTTCCATTGAGACACGATCGTTCAACTGTTCTGTTTTTTTCATATATCCGAATTTATCTCAATAATCCGGCTCAATGGTTAATATTTAAAATCAATAAAAACAATGAATTGCGCGGATTTAATTTTGCCATAAGTAAGAATATATCTGTATTTCACAATTTAAATCAATTAACGGATGTTATGCACGCAAAACATAATTTCCGGACAAGTACTGTGGATACACTTATTCAGCAACTGATTAACGGCATGATGCTGGGCAGCATCTATGGCCTTATCGCCCTGGGTTATACGATGGTCTACGGCATTTTGCGCATCATCAACTTTGCTCACGGCGATATTTTAATGACGGGAGCGTTGACTGCGTTGTCAGGCATGCAATTGCTAACGCATCACTTCCCAGAGATATCAGGGCTGAGCGCCCTGATCTTTGCCACGTTGTTCGCCATGGCTGTATGTGCCGTATTGGCGATGGCAGTTGAACGTTTCGCCTACCGCCGTTTGCGTCATGCACCACGTTTGGCACCTCTGATCAGCGGTATTGGCATTTCGGTGCTGCTGCAAACCGTTGCGATGCTTATCTGGAGCCGCAATCCGCTGATGTTCCCACAAATCCTGCCAATGGATCCCATCGCGGTAACGGCTGGAAGCGCAGAGCATCCACCAGCCATCATTACCGTAACCGGCATAGTGAGCTTGTTCCTTGCCTTTGGGGCTATGGGAGGATTATGGCTGATGGTTGAGAAGAGTCGGCTTGGGCGCGGCATGCGTGCCGTGGCTGAGAACCCGCAAATTGCCAGTCTGATGGGCCTAAGTCCAAACCGTATCATTACCCTCACGTTCGCCATTGGCGGTGCATTTGCCGCTTTAGCTGGCGTGATCATGGCGAGTAATTACGGCAGCGCTAGTTTTTCAATGGGCTTTTTACCCGGCATTAAGGCCTTTACCGCCGCAGTGTTGGGCGGGATCGGCAACTTACGTGGAGCGATGCTGGGAGGAATGTTGCTCGGTTTGATTGAATCACTGGGTGCAGGCTACTTAGGTCAATTGACCGACGGCGTCTTTGGCAGCAACTATCAGGACATCTTCGCGTTCATCGTGCTGATTTTGGTTTTGGTGTTCCGTCCAGCAGGATTGCTGGGCGAACGCGTGGCGCAGCGAGCGTAAGGCATTTTTATGACAGTTATAACTTCAGAGCGTCTGACAAAAGGGCGCATTAACAGCGGACTGGTTTTATTGATCGTGGCATTACTTCTTGCGCCATGGCTGGCAACCGCAGCCGGTGGAAACTACTGGGTGCGCGTGATTGATTTTACCCTGCTCTATATCATGCTGGCGCTGGGACTGAATATCGTGGTGGGATTTACTGGCCTGCTCGACATGGGATTTATTGCTTTTTATGCGGTAGGTGCTTATCTCGCCGCCCTGCTGGCTTCACCGCACTTGCTTGAAGCCTTTCCAGCGCTGCAGTCGCTTTTTAGCACGGGGTTGCATACACCTTACTGGCTCTTGGTACCCTTAGCCGCGTTTATAGCGGGTATTTGCGGAATTTTACTGGGTGCCCCGACTCTCGGATTGCGTGGCGACTATCTGGCCATCGTGACGTTGGGATTCGGCGAGATCATTCGCATCCTGATGCGCAACCTTGATCGCCCGATCAATATCACCAATGGGGCTAAAGGTATTTCCGGTATCGACACGCTCAGTGTGTTTGGCTTGAAATTTAGCGGCATTTATCACCTGTTGGGTTACAAAGTTCCGGCGCTATTTTTCTGGTATTACCTGTTCGCATTAATCATTGTTGCCATCATTTTTGTCTGCCTGCGGCTGCAACATTCCCGTGTTGGGCGTGCCTGGCATGCTATTCGTGAAGATGAAGACGTAGCCCGCGCCATGGGAATTAACGTTCGCAATTACAAATTGCTGGCCTTCGCGCTAGGCGCCTCCTTCGGTGGTGTGGCAGGTGTAATGTTTGCCTCTTTCCAGGGATTTGTGTCACCCGAATCTTTCACCCTGCAGGAATCAATCGTAGTGCTGGCGATGGTGGTTTTAGGCGGTATTGGTCATGTTCCTGGCGTGATTCTGGGGGCGATTTTGCTCTCCGCCTTACCGGAAATCTTACGCAGTCAGGCAACGCCGTTGCAGGAAGCATTGTTTGGTACGGTGATTGTAGATCCCGAGATCTTGCGCCAGTTGTTTTATGGTCTGGCTCTGGTCCTGGTGATGCTGTTCAGACCCGGTGGACTCTGGCCTGCACGACATGTAGGAGGGAAAGAATGAGTCTCCTCTCGGTTCGCCATCTTAAAAAGCGCTTTGGCGGCGTAATTGCCGTCAATGATGTCAGTCTGCAGGTTGAAGCTCATCAAATCTACGGTTTGATTGGGCCAAACGGTGCCGGCAAAACCACCTGCTTTAATCTGATTACCGGACTCTATAACGCGGACAGCGGTGAGTTTGCCCTTGATGGCCAGATGTACTCGCCACAAAAGATTGAAAAAGTCACTGCTGCCGGCATTGCACGTACTTTCCAGAATCTGCGCTTATTTAAAGAGATGAGCGTACTGGAAAACGTCATGATCGGCCGCCACGTTCGCACCCGAAATGGCATATGGGCCGCCATTAGCCGTCACCGCAAGGCAAGAGCTGAAGAAGCCGAGACAAAGCGGCTCGCCTGGCACTGGCTGGAATACACCGGCATTGCACAGTATGCCCATTACCGCGCCTGCGATCTTGCATACGGTCACCAGCGTCGGCTGGAAATCGCTCGGGCGCTGGCGACCGATCCCAAACTTCTCGCATTGGATGAACCGGCAGCAGGCATGAACGCAGCCGAAAAAATGGCGCTTGGACAACTGCTGCGCCGTATTCGAGATGATGGCAAAACCATTTTGATCATTGAGCACGATGTAAAACTCATCATGAGTCTGTGCGATCGTCTGGCGGTACTCGATTACGGCAAAGTCATTGCTGAAGGGCCACCTGAGGATGTCAGACGCCATCCTGAGGTGATCCGTGCCTATCTGGAAGGGAACGCCCATGTCTGAACCGCTTTTGCAGATCAAAAATTTAAACGTCCGTTACGGCGGGATTCAGGCCGTACGTGAACTGAGTCTTGACCTCAACGAAGGTGAGCATGGGACGCTGATCGGTGCAAATGGCGCAGGTAAAAGCTCAACCGTTCGCGCCATTGCAGGTTTAGAAGCATTCGATGGCGACATCCTCTGGGATGGAACATCGATTAAGGGCCTGCGCCCGGAAGCGCTTTTAAAACAAGGCATTGTGCTGGTTCCGGAAGGTCGCGGCATCTTTGGCCGGCTGACTGTACTGGAAAACCTGCAAATGGGCGCCTGGCTACGTCGGGATACCCGACAGGTAAAGCATGAGATAGCCAAACTCTTTTCACGCTTTCCTCGCCTTGGCGAACGGCAACATCAGTTAGCGGGTCTCTTGTCTGGCGGCGAACAGCAGCTATTGGCGCTGAGCCGTGCATTATTAAGCCGCCCCCGTTTACTCATACTCGATGAACCCTCAATGGGCCTGGCACCGATTATGGTTGAGAACATTTTCCAGGTGATTAGGTCCCTAAGCGATTCCGGGATCACGCTTTTATTGATTGAGCAAAATGCGCGTTTAGCACTTGAAGTAACTGATCAAGCTTGGGTGATGGATAGCGGCACCCTGCCTTATCAAGGTCGCTCTGCTGAGCTGCTACAGAACGATCGTATTCAACAGATTTACTTGGGTGAGATACCCGTTTAGCTTCTACCAACATCAGGGAACCACAATGAAAATGATGCATCTCAAAACATTGAGCGCAGCAGTAATGTTTGCCAGCGCTGCCGTCTCAACATTCTCAACTGCGCATGCGGATGAAACCGTACTGATCGGCCTTGCCGGCCCTTTAACTGGCCCTTCTGCGCGAATCGGTAAAGATCTGGAAAATGGTGCCCGGTTGGCCATTGATGATGTGAACAAAACCCATCCCACACTCGGCGGTAAAGCGGTGACCTTTAAGCTGCAATCGGAAGATGACCAATCTGACCCGCGCGTTGCTGTCGCCGTTGCTCAGCGATTGGTTGATAGCGGTGCTGCGGGTGTTGTCGGCCACTGGAACACCGGTACCAGCATTCCCGCTGCCCGCATTTACCACGATGCAGGTATCGCGCAGGTCGCGCCCGTCGCCACTGGCCATGCTTATACTCAGCAGGGCTTTGATACCAGCTTTCGCGTGATGGGGCATGATGATGATGGCGGTGATTATGCCGGACAATATGCTATTCAAACCCTCAAAGCTAAACGCATTGCGGTGATTGATGACCGCACCGCATTTGGTCAGGGCCTCGCTGATGAGTTCATCAAGTCACTTGAGAGCCAGGGCGTAAAAATTGTCGATCGCCAGTATGTTGACGATAAAACCGTTGATTTCAGTGCCGTGCTTACGGCGATACGCAGTAAAAATGCCGATCTGGTGTTCTTTGGTGGTGTGGATAGCCAAGCCGCTCCGCTGGCGCGCCGCATCAAACAGCTGGGTATGAGTGCCACATTGATGGGCGCGGGTGGATTTGTCAGCCAGACCTTCCTGACGCTGGCGCAAAAAGAGGGTGAAGGCGTTGTCGCGCTTGAACCGGGCCTGCCGGTTGAACAAATGCCAGGCGGCAAAGCGTTTGAGCAAGCTTATCAGGATCGCTATCACACCCATATCGAACTGCATGCGCCGTTCGCCTATGACGCTACGCGCGTGCTGATCGCCGCAATGCAAAAAGCCAACTCAGCCGATGCCAGTAATTATCTGCCGGCATTGCGCGCCATAAATTACGCTGGAGTAACCGGCAACATCGCTTTTGACCAGCAAGGTAACCTGAAAAATCCATCCTTTACGGTTTACAAAGTAGTCAATGGCAAATGGCAGCCACAAACCGTGTTGGGCGGCGCGGCGAAATAAAGCGGAGACAATGTGATGAGTTGTAATCAAAAACAAGAGCTGGGCATCCTCGCCCGCCGAAAAATTGAAGCTGAAATTATCAAACCCATTTATGACATTCTGGTGCGTGAAATAGGTAAAGATCGGGCGCAGGGTATCATCGGCGAAGCCATTGAGAATGCGGCAATTCAGGCTGGTCAGCAGTTTGCTGCCAGTGAGCCCGTAAAGGCTGACTTACGCGGTTTTGTCGCCCTGCAATATCTCTGGGAAAAGGACAATGCGCTGGAGGTCAAGGTCATTGATGACGATGCCGAGCAATACAACTATGACGTGACGCGCTGTCGTTATGCCGAGATGTATCACGAAATGGGGTTGGGTGAGATTGGTCACCTGCTCTCCTGTGCGCGTGACGACAAATTCATTGTAGGTTATGCGCCAGAAGTAGCGCTAACGCGCACCACTACCATCATGTCTGGCGCACCTCGATGTGATTTTCGTTATCGGGTCAAAAAAGAGGATAAGGCATGACGGCGCCCATTCACATCAATGGCGATCGTCTCTGGCAGTCCTTGAGGACTTTTGCCAGTTTCGGAGCAACACCAGGCGGCGGCGTAAGCCGCTTGGCCTTGAGCCCGGAGGACAAATCAGGCCGTGATACCTTACGGGAGTGGGCTGTCAAAGATGGCTTCAGCTGTGAGGTCGATGAGCTGGGCAACATGTTCATTCGTCGCCCGGGCAAGAATTCGGAGCTGTTGCCTGTAATGACCGGATCTCATGCTGATTCGCAGCCGCTGGGCGGAAACTACGACGGGATTTACGGGGTACTGGCGGGGCTTGAAGTTTTGCGTACGCTTAACGATCTGAATATCGAAACCGAGCGCGATCTGGTTTTAGTCAACTGGAGCAATGAAGAGGGTGCCCGCTTTGCACCTGCTATGTTGGCGTCCGGCGTCTGGAGCGGCGTATTTGATACTGACTTTGCGCTGAGTCGAAAAGATAGCCAGAACGTGAGCTTTGGCAGTGCGCTTACTGAAATTGGTTATCAGGGCACGCGTCCTGCAAAGTCCTTTCCACTGCATGCCTGTTACGAGCTGCATATTGAACAAGGCCCGGTACTCGAAGCAGAACAAACTGACATCGGTGTCGTGCATGCAGCTATGGGACAACGCTGGTTTGATATCACGTTAACCGGCTTTGCTGCACATGCAGGAACAACGCCGATGTCGCTGCGTCATGATGCGCTCTGCGGTTTTGCCGAACTTACGCTGGCCGTAGAAAACATCGGGAATGATTATGCGGAAGACGGACGCGCAACCATCGGAATGGTGAATGTAACCCCTAACTCACGCAACGTAGTACCGGGTTGCGTCACCTGTAGCGTGGAGTTTCGTCATCCCGACAGTGCAATGCTGGAGGAAATGGAGCAGGCACTTATCCATGCGCTGGCAAAGTTAAGCGTCCGCAATTTAACCTTTATCGCTGATAAAATATTTGATTATGCGCCGATCAAATTCGACGACATTTGTTTAGAGCGTATTTCACAGGCAACAGAGGAACTTGGCTACAGGCATCGCAAAATGGTTTCCGGTGCGGGTCATGACGCTTGCTATATAAATCGGGTTGCACCCACCGCAATGATTTTCATTCCCTGCGTAAAAGGCATCAGCCATAACGAAGCGGAAGAAATTTATCCCATATGGTCTGAAAAAGGCGCAAACGTGCTGCTGCACACGCTGTTGACTGCCGCGAACGAAAAAGCCTGCTAGCGATATCTATGTGTTTTTTCCAGGATTAACTAAAGAGCGTAAAGTTTTTGCTGTTGCCTTGCTACGCTTAGGATGCAGCAGCAACTTCAATTTAAGTTGAGTCTGGGTGTTTCACACGCTTCGTCGAATATATTGGTGAATGGGAGATTAAATGATGCGTTTTTTGGCTTGTATATCAGCCCAAGGAAAAACTAAGGCTAGCACCCTCTTCGATTCACCATCAATGTTTTGCTTGTTGATGGTCACACTCTCACTGTTTTTAAGCAGTGCTTCTCATGCAGATGCAAACAGTATTTTCCAGTTATTATCACCGGAAACAGCAGATTTACATCAGTATCAATGGCGTAAGCGCCCTATTGTGATCTTTGCACCTTCTCAGGGTGATTCCAGTTACCGCCAACAGATTATGATGCTTGAAAAGGCTAAAGCGGCATTGGCGGATCGCGATATTATTGTTCTCAGTGACACATCGCCTTCTTCACAAGGAAAACTCCGGGCACAGTTTCAAGCCAGAAGTTTCCAGGTTGTTCTCATCGGGAAAGACGGCGGTGCCAAACTTCAGAGAGATATGCCTATAAGTGTGGAAACGATGCTATCAACTATCGACAGTATGCCGATGCGCAAAGCCAATCTTAATTAATAAAGCAAAGCTGTATAACCGCTTTGCTTTGGATTGCGGCGTGTATATGCAAATTGAAAATATCACTCAAACCCAGCAATGCGATGGTTGGAGTTATATCCACTTAAGGTTTTCCTGTGGCGCTTTTTCTGCCGTTGGTTTGATGATTGACTGAAGATTTTTCCATTACCGTTTTATCATGACCATAAGCCAATCAAACCAAAGTAAATTACCGCTTTTTATTGGACTGCGAGATAACCGACCCAGCTAACGTTTTGGTGATGTCGCTTGAGTTTGGATTTTTGAGTGCCTGAGAAGCTTTTGCTTCCATGTCAGCGCCCGTTTCTTTCTGAGTATGTGATTGTGATAGTACTGAGCCAGCGAGACTTTTTTGGATAGCAGAAGCGTTGGGATCTTTAAGTGTTTGTGCAGCTACGTGAGTAACGCTCTTCGATGACTGCTTTGTGTTTTTCGACATACGCGCTTAATCCTTTTCTGTGTGAAAGGTACAAACGTAATGGCAGTGGAACCTGCATTTAGTCTTACCGTTCGAGACTATTAACGAAACCGTTCATTTTCAATCTCTTTAGATCGGATTATTACCTGGCTAATGACCATGCTCAAACCAGCAGCATTTAAATATTCGAATGAGCCTTTTCTCATTGTTTGAACATTGGTCAGTCGTTGTTGACCACACGGATTCGAGAGCGATGGAACAGCCAAACATCTCTTGTTAGAAATCGCATAGCAGAAGTAAGGTACCTCCCTGCAACGTCATGATGGCTCTGAATGATATACACACAAGTGACAGTGTTACTACTATTTTGGCTTTAACCTCAGCATGACTTTAACGACAAATAGCACTGCCAGTAGGAGACATGATCTTTTGATCTCCTTTGCTGATCCATGCAGATTGATAAGTAATGGTCAAAAGATCACTAATGTATGCAATGACTACTGTAGTGAGTGATGACCGCTATGGTGAGTAATAATGGCCAAAATCACAGTTGACCGCTGTAGAGAGTAAAATTAACGTGGAATGAATGACTGCTATAAAGAGTATGAAAGGAGTATAGGGACTTAGAATTAGATAGTGGTATGAAGAAATCTGATTAAGCAAAAAAATTAATTTTAATGTTAGTGATCACTAACGCCTTATCATATAAGGCCTGCGAGGTTAGCAACCACCAGGGCGGTATGTGAATTCATTCACTAATATGCATTCTCTCTCACTACAGTGGTCATCTGCTATAAGACAAAAATCGCAGTTTTCTCACTACAGCGGTTTAGATCATTTCTCACACTAATGACTGCTATAGCGAGAGAATCATCGAATTTTTAAAACCTACTAATGCGCTTAAATGACTGCTGTAGTGAGTGTGACTTGGGTCACACTGAGGTTGTACAGTAACGACAAGACCGCTATAGCGAGTATATACCTCGCTATAGCGGTCTTGGTTACCAGAAAAAAATGCGTTCACCTTGGAGTGCCCTTTCATGCGTTTTAGAGATTAGTTCTTCTTGCCCTTCCTGATGGTTTCCAACATGGCCAGTTCTTCTTCTGACAACATCACCATTTTGCCGGCCGGTTCCTTCTTGGCCTTTTGAGCCGCCCTCGCCTTCACCGGCTTCTTAGCGGGTACGATTTCAACTTCACTGTCCAGTTCATCGTCCTCAAGTTCAGGAAGACTGATTGGGATGTTTGCAGGTCTGAGTTTCGGCTGACGGTAGTGAATCGAAAAGTAGATCGTCGATCCTCTTTTGAACTCTGTGTAATCGAGATAACCGATCTCTTTAAGCTGCTCCATAGCCCTTCTTACAGTGGCGTATTGAGTATTAGGCCGAGAGGTCAAATTTAACCGAGCCTGGAGGCGCTGCATGGACACCGGAGCGGGATCTGGGGGTAAGCTCTCGATAAAGGTGTAAAGTGCCTGTGCAGACTCCTTACGCGCTAATTCGTTGATGGCGCGTAGCTGAAGCAATACCTTGCGATCAAATTGATAGAGTTCAAAGATCTTAGGATCGGCTTGCAGGGTCACAGTATCATTTTTGACACTGTATTTTGCTGACTGAACCAAGTGCGTCACGTAGTACTCACCCTCTTTGTTGGCGAAGTGGATGGTATTCGTTGCAATTCGCGTCAGAGAGGCTTCCAGACGCGTTCTAAGCTTCGCAGAGGAGCGTAATGATGGGATACCACAGAGTTTGGCGAAATCAACGAAGGGAAGCGTTACGCTATCTCCCAGCACTTTATACTTCGCAAAGGCATGAATGATCCCGACCCAAGCTTTGAAGTCGTTATCCATATCAAGACGTGCACCCGTGATCTTGATATTTTCATATCCTTCAGCCTTTACGATCGTCAGCTGTTTCAGCTCATCGGTGACGTCCATTGTAGACATCTGATTTTTACGACCATTTGCAGTGGATTTAAGCGTGGGAACAAATAGCCCCAGCCTCATCAATGCAACAGGCTGAACAGTATTATTACTGTTGGGTGTCAGGTGAACAACTTCACCGGTTCGTTTGTCTGTTTCACTGAATGCATCAGCTATCAGATTGATTTCTTGTTCTTTTTTCGGCATTTGGAAAATCCGTGATTTGAACAAGCGATAGTCGCCGTTACTCGTTACAGTGGATACTATCACTCACTACAGCGGTTATTCTACTCACTATAGCGGTTTAATTACTCTCTATAGTAGTCTTTCTACTCTCTATAGCAGTCAGCGATCTACGCTAAAGCCTTGTCCAGCAAGGCATCAGAGCGATCCGGGATCTATTTGGAACATATAGGTTCTTATTAGGATCTGTTATTGGATCTATCCAGTTGATAACTTTAAAACCAATAAATTGCCCATTTTGCGTGCTGTTTACGGTGCATAACTATTTAAAACTTAGAACCCAGAAAACGTCGTCGTTTGACCGAACCTAAGAGCAGCAGATGTTAGACCATGATTTCGACTATCTGGCTTATTAACAAGCAAATCAGCTCGTTACTCACTATAGCAGTCATGATGTTCTCTCTATATTGGTCATCTCTGCTCTCTATAGCAGTCAAGATGCTCGTTATACTGGTCATTACACTCACTACAGCAGTCATCGACAGGCGTTTAGCCCACTGATAGCAAGGCCTGTGGCGTTGTCGGGATCTGTTTAGGATCTGAATGGGATCATATTAGGATCAAATTATTGGATCTGGCCTGTGGATAATGGGAATAAATAAAGGAACGCTATAAGCCTGTAAGCCATATCCAGTCATACGTCTCAAAGGGTAAGAACTGGCCTCAATGATGACTGGTCATCGCATTGATACAGTGAGTACCTACGGGGAATACTGTGGTTTGTGCTTGTAATGATTGAGGATTTCTACTGAGCTTGTACTAAATAACGCTTCAAACAGAGCTCATATAACAGTACTGATGCCTGGCTTCTGGATCTTAAACGTATTGTTGACTCTCAACAGCAATTCATGATGACTGCTATAGAGAGAAGATGACTATTGTAGTGAGTATCCACATTCGTCTTCATTCCAATGAGTTGGTATGGGTTTGCTTAGGTGTGAGTAGATCGTGCAACGCTAAAGACCGCTATAGTGAGTAACTTACTCGCTATAGTAGTCATATGGATTAAGATTACCCATGACATACACTTCGGTTTTCAACAAAATCTAGCTCGTCAAGCCTTTCACATTCCCTGTGAGTAGTAACAAGTGGCTGCATTTAATAGTGTTGAGTGCCCTCTCATACCTTCTCAATTCCATGTCCAATTTCAATTGATCCCTTGTTTAGATACTCAGCTACACATCGATCAGATTAACGGCCATTAATGGAGGAATCCATTAAGCATCGAGTGAAATCTTCAAATTGGTAGAAGCAGAATTTGTTGAGAGAATAGCGTAGTGAAAGGCTGTTGAAACAGAAAATGAGTAATGACTTGGATCTGTTAGAACAAGAGGAAATAATCAGTAACTTACTGATGTAAATACGTAAAAAAAGTATAATATACTTCTCTTTTTAGTGGGTTAGAAAACTTTCCAACTCTACATTGGAACATTTTTTGTTATACATCCCCAACATTATTTTACTCAGTAACACTTCTTCTTGCTGGCTTTAAAGCATCAGTTGTACCGCAAGACTGTAGTAATAGGCCGTTTAAAAATTAATTTCCAAAGGTATTAAACACGAATTTTCCACTAAAAGTCTCATATCTAAGTACGTCAAATGATGCAATTGGAGAGCAGACTGTAAAGTTTTTCATGGATAATCAGCGAGCTGAGGGCCTTTAGTTTGAATAAAACCCCAGGCACTAAACCTCGTGAACACTAAATCAACCTGAGACGATTGTCCGAGTCTATAGCCTAATCACCACAATCAAGTGCTGGCTGGCACATGATGGCAATGCTCAACAGAACCAAGATTTAAAATTCTAGCGAAGCCGTAATGGCCTTCCATACCTTCCCCATTGTTTAAACCTCAGGGATTTTACTATCCCCTGAATTGAAGCCGTTCCAAATCATATGTTCTTGAGACGATGTACCCTGACAACCTCAAAGAGTGAAATGAACGCTTGTGCCGGGAAACTGGTGAATTCAAGTTGACCGTAGCACTGAGCATAACCTGACATGTTGCTACAGCTTTAAATGACAAAATGATGTTTAGGGGCAATTTTACACACTAATTTGTGTCGCGTTCTGGTGAATTCTGCAGAGGATTGGTGCAGCGAAGCTGCTAAAATTCACGTAGCGACGTCAGCGCTAATAAACTATTGTTTTTAAGGGATTCTTACAGCGAAATACTAATCCAGAACAAGAAATGTGGCAGAATTGTGTTTAAATCAACCTTCAGCTCTTTTCCACGATACTCCCCCCCACCCCATCTAAACTATCCACTCCTGGTGCTTAATCAGACGATTTTATTTCACAGCAGCAAAACTTATGTCGTTCGTATCGGCTTTGGTATGCATGACCTACTGCACTTTGACTGATACCTTCCTGTGTTAGTCATATCGGCATCAGGATTGTGAGGCTATCCCCAAGAAGAGATGTTTTTCCAGCGAACAGATCATAAGCATTTTCCACGCGGCTGAAGCCAGAGTAACTAGCTGTAAGCTCGCCTTTTCAGACAGTGCCTCCTCTATCCGGTGTAAGAAGTTTGGCGCCATCGAATTTATTAAGTGAAGTGCATTAAGTCACTTTAAGAAAACAATGCCCAGCTCATGAATCTGCTTGCCGAAGTCATACTAGCTAAAGAGGCGTTTCAGATGGCTCTGGTCCAAAAGCACTCACGACAGATAAATCACGGTAAGCAGTGGCGTTTATATGTGTGACCGGTTTGTCGCAGTAACTTACCGTCAGGCTCAAAGATTTGTCCATGTACAACTGCCGCTATAAGTCATAGCGTCCAGCTGCTTGTACCTTTTTGAAGACACTTGAATGAAATGTATTTCGAATGCCGACGCTTTGGTTTTCGCTGTACTTGGTGGCTTTTGATGAGTTCAGAGCTATGGGCTACTCACAAGCGAGATAACGCACTGATTATTTTAACGCTTAATAAGAAGCTTAGGTGGCGCCATAATGGGCTGGTGACTAAATGGCTTCCTCTTGTATTTAACCTGGCTAGATTGATTAGGGCCATCATGAAAGCCCTCGTCAGCTGTCGTCGTATTAATTGCCTGGCCTGTGTAAATGATTACACGGATGCTAGCCGGACTATCGCCGCTGCTTAACGGATTTCAGGTTTTCAGGTCGCATATATTTCGGACAGTATCGTGCTGTTAGGTGGCTATCTGGTGACGATAAGAACTGCTCAGGGGCTGTCATTCACCTGCTTGGCTTTTTGAACATGACGTGTAACTTAAGCTCATCCAGCAGGGTCAGGCAAAATTGAACGGATCTAAGGTGAGTTCAAATGGAAGATTAAGTGAATGCCTGAGTGAGCAAAGTTATCAGTGAGAATGCTTACGATAAGAGCACGCGTGTTAAGTGACGGCAGCACTATAACAAGTGCCGTCCGTATGCAGCGCTGAATTGCCAGACTCAGACTAAATGTGCCGCAGTTAGGCACAACGGGAATTTTTATGAAGGGTCGATCGACATAGCTGAGTGAATATGGAATTAAAGCTTGGGAGATGGCCATGACGCGCAGATTTTAAGTTACTCCTCAGATCACTCCATGTTTCCCGCTATCCTTTTCACATAACTCTGAACTTGTTTCTTAAATGTTTTTTAGATGAGTTCTATGGGAATTTCAATGTGAAATATTCTGTGTTTTCCTATGTGTGACAATAAGTTAGGTTGTTTTTGGGAGGGGTATTTTACTGGTTAAGTTTGAAAGAGGCACAGCTTCAGTCATAAAGCTTTGCCTCTTGGGATGGATGTTAGCTATCACCTTCAGCTTGCATACGTGCTATTACAGCTTTAACAGCAGCATCTAGTTCTGCTTGATAGGTCGCCGGGAGGCGTGAAAACTCATATGTGACCAATCTTTTTTCACTGTCGGTTTTCTTGCGGGCGAACTGTTTCTTGTCTTTAAAGTCAGCTATTTTTTCCGTAACGACTTGCTTGGGACCGCGTTTGTTTTTCACCCCGGCATTTTCTGCACGGAAATAAGCGATGATTTTCGCTTTTACACTCGGGTCTTCAGGTGCATAAGAGACATCATTATCTATGCGTTCTTGCACCGCTGCAGTGAGTTGATCGATGGTTATATGCTGGGCCTTAGCTTTGTCAGCAATATCCAGTAATGTCTGATAATCATTGATGGACAATTCACTAACTGATGGAAAGACGGCGATCATTTCGTCTGGTACAGCTGCGGCTTGATATGCTCTAGTCACTTTGGCTGCTGAGAGCCCTTCAGCTTCAGCAATGTCAGACTTATTCATATCATCCGGATACATCAGCTGAAGACGCTTTCCAAGTTCACGAAGCGTATGCTCCTTGGCTGTCTGGATATCGATGGCAAGCTGACGCGCATCTGCAAGGCTAATTTCGTCACGTGTAACCAGCACTTCAAACGATGTGCCATTAAAGATGCAGGCTGCACGTCGGCGTGAACCATCCAGAACCTCAATTCGTCCATTCATTTCGCGGCCAATAGCCGGGAAGAACTGCTGTAACTTGATCGTTCGCGCGATATCACTAACTGATTCCGGGGTCAGAAACGCTTGGTCACGACCGTTTATCGATGCATCCACATAGGTGTTAGACTCGATATCATCATGAAGCACCCTTGTAAGGGTAAAGCTTGCTTCTGCACCTGATTTTAAAGTGAAAACGCGCTCGCCATCGATTTCATTCAGCGTTTTAGAGAAGCCTGTTTTACCGAATTGGCGGCCAAGTTTTACCATTTCTTTTTTCACTTAATACCTCTTACAAACTCAATTCGCTTAAATACAGCTTGCGTAAAACGCTCAGCTTCGCGTTTCGCATTCTTAAGGGCTTCAGCACTACCCGGATAAGAGTGAGGATCTGCGCTGACAATGGTGTCGAAACTCTCACCGCAACGCTCAAAGCCATCAAGGCGCGGTAGTGAGGCGTCGAGAATGTAGGAAGTAAACACATCACGAGCCAGACCATGCGTCATTTCATGATCCCGCTTAGACGTCATTTTCGACATAAAACCTATATTACCTTTGATACGGGGAGTGATGCCCTCCTCCTCAAGCTGCTCAAGCATCTCGGGCAGGCGCGTCAGATACTTCAGCGTGGAGTGAAAATCTACTTGTGCCGGCGGCGTAGGCGTTAACAGTAAATCGCTGGCGGCAATGGCGTTAAGCATGAAGGCATCTAGATGCGGACCCGTATCAATAAAGATGAAGTCATAGTCCTGGCCAACACGATCAATAATATTCCGGCGCAATACGTCAGAGGGAAGAACACCCGGTAAATGCTGATTAACCAGGTCATTCCATTGGCTGGCAATAAAGCCATCATCAATCGAAGCTGGGATGATATCAACGCCGGGAATGATGGTCGGCTTGATGATGTCTTCTTTGATTTGTTCAGCATCCAGATCGTTCAACATAGCCTGAGCTGCTGTCTCGACGATTGAGCCAATACTATTCGTATGATTAAGGAACATGGTGCTGGATGCCTGAGGATCGAGGTCAATCACCAGCGTACGCAGGTCATATTGTAATAGGTCCGGGTGAACACGCAGGCCATGAGCAAGGGTGACCGTGGTGACTGTTTTTGACACGCCACCTTTAAGGTTAACCACGAACACGACAAACGGACCTTCGCCTGCATGAATATCGCGATACTTTGGCACTTTGCGATGAGCGTAAATATCAACCACATCCTGGATGGTTAAGGCATAGTGCTTGGCATTACCGGCGTCCTTTTTGCCAAATACATGCCCTTTAGATTCCATTTCTTCTACCGCTTGTTCGACAGCACGGCGGCTGAGCTTAGGTAGATTAGCTACCGAATTTCGCGTGAATGTCTGGTAATACTGATCGAGGCCGTATTCATTACGTCTATCAGTAATGTCATCACTCATGCTGCGAAGCATGGCATTTGCCCTACGCGCTGTTACGTCTACCCCACCATAATTACTTTTCATTACTCCGCTCCGTTGGTAACTTTTGCAGCCAGTGTACAGCTTATGATGATGCGTGCAACTTTTAACGACATTCTTTAAAAAGTTGTACCGAGCATGAGATGTTGTTCTCACTCATCGTTGCTCAATTAGCAGCCTTCTTCCTTCTATAAGCTAACCCCAATTAGACAATGGTGATGCGATTTGCTGCACCCTCCCCCTCTTCACTTAACGCCGACTACGTGATGAAAAATCGCAAAATTACCCATGAACATTTCAATGTTAAGTTGATGAAAAATATATGTTTTTGTTTTTTATTTCAGATTGAAATTCCCTTGAGCATCTGCCTTTCTCCCGCCCGTTGAAGCGAAGAGATGCCTTGTTATCCTATTAAACCTTTGGATATGATTTCTTAAAAGTCTTTCATCAGAATGATGTACATTCAAGGTAATTGCTGTACTCACTCGTCCAATCGTATGGTGGCAAATAAACCGCGGGTTTCCATATTTTTTTCTGCTTCTACAACCTATAACCAATCTTGGCAGTAGTTAATTTACAGATACAATGCCCTATTAAATGGAATGTTCAGGATGGATTCATGGCAATGATAAAGGCTTCAGCTCAACTTTCTCTTCTATCTTTTTTCGCTTTCGACGCGAGCAGCGCTGAGTGTTCACCTCAGCAAGTTCAAAATAACAAGATGAATAATTTCATTCTCTTTGATGAGCAGCCTTCAGCTAACATTCCTAAATCAGTGGAACTAACGATCGAAAGCCGTGATGGTTTCACCCACAGTTCAGTTTCAGCTATTTTCAGCCGTTGCGGAGAATTGATAAAAGCAGAGTTCGCTAAGGAAAAGAACTACCAAACGGGAAGTCGAGTGCTAACGGCGACCTACTCTGCAGAAATTAATAAAAAAGAGTATGGCTGGAAAACAAATTTGAAGTTTGATAACGCCATGACTGATACAGGCTCAAAAAAGAAAACCGAACTCTTTAGCCAGCAAGTTGAGGGCGTGATCTTATTAGGGAAAAATGGAGTAATAAGTAAGTCAGGCGAAAGATTTGAGGCAATGACAGGAAATCTAAATCAAATTGGAGTAGCGAAGACATCTTACCGTTTCGATGCGACTGGGCGGTTACTTAGCACGGATAGAAGAGGTAATCTTCGTTCAGATAATGCTAAAACAATCTATGAGTATGATGCCAGTGGACGCCTCCTTCAGAAACGCTCAGCGTCAGTATTGGACATTTATTCCTATGATCAATCAGGTAGAGAGTTCAGTTTAACTTCTACAGCGAACTATTTTACCATTGAGAAAACAGTGACCACGTGCCAGGAGTGGAATGAATTGGGTAAATGCATATTGGCACACCAGCGTATAACGATAACAACTCCAAATGCCAAGTCTGGTGTTAGTTCTGTTCAGAAACATGATGCGACCCTTATAACATCTATCACCTATTGGGAGTGATCTTAGACGTAGAACAGAACTATTTCAGATGGAGTTATGTGAGTGATGGCGCCACGTTGGGAGGTAAAAGTACTAGCTCGTTTCGAAACCAATCAAAAGCACTAGGTAGCTAAGGGAGCTGACTATAAAAATGCCCCGCCAACATTCAGCATTCTTACAATTTCAAACAGATTGAACAGGCCTGGAAGATGAGTGTCATTCCAGGCCAATGGTGGTTGATGAATTGATTCTCACATTGGAAACACTGCAGGTATGTAGTTCATGGTGTGAACCCACTTTACGACATTTAGATTTCCTTTGTTTCTTGGGAACTCGAATGAGGTCGGGTGTTATGTTTAGCGCTCAATGAAAATGATTATCATCATGACGCTGATGCATTGAATATCCTTCAGCGTCATAGGGTTCAGGAGTGTGAATAATCTTTATTGTTATCTGCTAGTGCGGAGGTACACCTAAACTGGCGACCGGATATTTTCACTCAATGGGCATCCCATCTTATAGGGTGCTGTCAGGCTCTAATACACTCTGGCTACAGGGATCTCGTTCCAATTCGTAGTCCAGGCGTTACTCAACAATTCACGTTTCATTTTCCACTCTGTATCGACACCCTGACCAGCAAACCACACATTGCCAAGTCCGGACTGGTTGATGCCATCCAGAACCTTCATGAGCTTTTCGCTGTTGGCCCGAGGTTGATTTTCATCGAACAGATTCAACTGGCTCACTCCATTAGGCGTAAAATCATCGAGCATAACGCCGGCTTTCATATACCTTTTTCCTTCAAGCCAGATTTGATCAAGGGACTTCATCGCAACATCAATGATCTCTCTGGTATCTTGCGTAGGAAGCGAAAGCTTCATACCTGCAGTGTTGCCATAATAGATCTCATTGTGTGCATGGGGTGACGTTTGAATGAACATGCTGACATGGCGACAGTACTGACGTTCACCGCGTAGTTTTTCTGCTGCACGCGTTGCGTACTGGCAAAGTGCTTGCTGCATGGCAGACTTTGTTGTGATGCGTTCACCGAAACTACGACTACAAACGATTTGCTGCTTGGCTGGAGGAAGCTCTTCCAAAGGTATGCAGGATTCGCCGTTAAGCTCTCGCACAGTCCGCTCCAGAACAACGCTGAAGTTGTCGCGGATGAATTTGGGATGAGCGCGTGAGAGATGGAGCGCGGATTCAATCCCCAGCAGATTTAGTCTTTTGGCAATTCGCCGGCCAACTCCCCAAATCTCCTCAACAGGCTGATTTTCTAAAAGAGTAGTGGTGCGCTTTGGATTGCTGGGCGTTAGCGCCAGTACTCCGCGGAATTGTTTCCACTCTTTACTTGCCCATTGAGCCGATTTGGCCAGTGTTTTTGTGGGGCCCATACCCACGCCTACGGTTAGTCCCGTAGTATCAAGCACGTGTTTACGCAGACGTCGGCCGAAATCTTCAAAGTTTTCGCACCCGTCTATGCCGGTTAGATCCAGAAACATTTCATCAATGCTGTATTGCTCAACCCTGGGTGTGATCTCTTCAAGAGCGGTCATTACACGCTGAGACATCGAGTGGTAAAGAGCATAGTTGCTACTGAAAACATAAATCTTTTCGGGGTATTCTTGCCCCTTAATCTGAAACCACGGTGCGCCCATTTTGACGTATTTTTTTGCTGTGGCACTTCGGGCGATCACACATCCATCATTATTACTAAGAACGACAACGGGTTTACCGCGTAAGTCTGGACGAAAGAGAGCCTCGCAGCTGGCATAGAATGAGTTAACATCCGCCAATCCAAACATTGGCATGTTTACCTCCGGCGGGCTCGGGTGCTGCTAAAAAACCAGGTAACCACTCCCAGTAATTGCAGTTCATCAGGATAAATCACGGAGTACGCAGGGTTCATCGGCAGTAATGCGAGGCGAGGGTGTAATTGCAAACGCTTTACAGTGAACTCTCCACCAACTTCAGCAATAACGATATCGTTATGGTTGGCTTCTTCGGCGCGATCGACAACCATGACGTCACCATCAAATAATCCAAGATCTTCCATACTACTGCCACTGGCACGTACAAAGAAAGTGGAAGCACGCCGACGTATACACAACTCATTGAGATCGAGTTCCGACTCAACATAGTCCTGAGCAGGGGAGGGGAATCCTGCTGAACAAGCGTCGGCAAAAAATGGGATTTTCAGGGGTGGACTATAATTTGGTGCCCAGAGAAGCGTTAATCCGCTCGCGTAAGTGGCCGGTTTCATAGCTCGGCACTCTGATATAAAGGCATAAAAATCATAGCTGATGTGTGTTTGTCATACATAAAAGGCCCTCCGAACTGATACTGTTTATACGTACAGTATTATGGATGGGCGTTTATCTGGCAAGAGGAGCGATGCGGTAGTAAGTCACATGAGTACGCAGATCGCTGATGGTAGTGATCTTTTTTTTATACATTTCGATACGTGGTATCTGCCTGGCCAATGATTATCTCTTATAGAGTAGTCAGGACAGTGCTTAGGAACAGCGGAGTTGGATCTGGAAAGTGTCAGGAGTTAAGAAGTTTATTTTTGAAGGGTGGTGAGCAATTGCTGGGCATGAGGATTGGGGCAGGGGAGTTGCTGAAAGCGGTATGCGTTTGTAAGGTAATTTCGTCGGAGCCAGAGCCACGCGAGTGAGAACCATGATCCAACAACGTAGCAGAATGTATGCTTCAACTGCGCAGATTCGGCGTTTCAAGGCCTTCTTCATCTGTACCCCTTTGCCTACCTGATGAGGAATATATGTTAATAGCTCAGGTTTCAGATATTCATGCCTCGCCAGATAATGACAATCTTCATCGATTTTACAGAGTACTAACGTGGCTATCTCATCTCAGGCCCGATGTATTAGTCCTCACTGGCGATCTTACTGATGGTCATTGGCTTGAGGGTTATTTGCAAATAGCGTCGTGGTTGAAGCAACAACCTTATCCTACGCTACTGCTTCCTGGTAATTCCGACGATCGTCGACAAATGAAAGCCGTTTGGGGGGAGAGGCAGTGGGCGGATGATGCTCCGGATGGCATGCTCAATTTTACTCATCATGGTGCCGGTCTGCGATTAGTTGGCCTCGATTCTACAATTGATAATGAGGATTATGGTAGCGTATCCGGCAACTTGGGATGGCTGGAGACGCAACTCTGTGATGCTGCTGATATTCCCTCTTTAATATTTCTGCATCACCCCGTTTTTGCTTCGGGCATACCCTCGCTTGATAAGACAATGTGCAACGGGCTCAATGAGCTGACTGAACGTATAAATCGTATGCCTGGTGGGATTATGGCCATCGCTTCAGGACATGTTCATCGACCGGTAGCGGGATTATTTGCGGGCATTCCAGCATACATATGCGGCTCTGTCTGTCCGGCCAATCCCGTTTGGTTCGGTACAGATGCTGTCCCACCCGTTTACGATCCTCCGGCGCTAATGGTGCACAGGTTTGCTGACAATAAACTTACCAGTCATCATGTATCGGTTTAACTGTAGAGCCGAATAGGGAGTGGGGGGGACATGTCTAATGAGAAAGGCGTAATGAATTCATCTGTCTCTTATCACCCAGTAATTGCCACTTGATTGAAACAGTGCTTAATTACTTCACTAACGATATTTCACAGTTGCCAATCTTTCAGAGGAGCAATGAATGCCTGATTACTGCTTGTATAAGAAGGGTGAGAACATCATTGTGCTCGACCGATCTGACGCGACTCGTGCCACTTCACTTAACGTTCAGGGCTATCACAAACAGTTTGAGGAAGTTACTGCAGCCAACGAGAAATCGGCGCTTGTTCGGTTTCGTGACCTACGGCAGGAAGGGCAGGATACAGAACATGCCTTCGCAACAGGGGCGGCTTTTGTCGCACTCATTGTCGGTTTGATGGTGGCAGTTGATTTTCTTTTCCTGAAATAATCATCTAAGTACAAAACTACCTTTGTGTGTTCCATGGAAGCTTGCCTTATGTAGATCCTGCTGCAGGCGTACCTTGATGGAAAATTAGCATCCAGCCATCTCCTGATGAGTGCACCCAGCATGACGCGCGTAGTGAAGCTTTGGCGCCGTTACTCTCAAACGTTCTGTAATGCAGTATCGCGCTGCCTTCTGTCGTGGTAATGAGCTGAAAATTATCGCTGATAATGATAGGGGCAACTCTTTCCTGAACTAACGATGCTATCGTCTCAGCACGATTAACCGATATTCCCGAGCGTGTGATCTCACAAAAATCAGGATGAAGTCGTTGTTCTAACCAGTTGCGATCATGACGTTTCTCACCATGAAGGCTACATTCCAAAGCTTTCAGTTTATCCAATAGCATTTTCTCATCCTCATAGCTTTAAACTTAAACTGACCACTTTGGAAACTTCTAATCATCAGTGCTCAGCATCAGTGCGATTGATGTGATGGATGGTGCCCACCATAAAGTTGAGTTCATTCTCAGGATAGTGCTCGCGCATACCCAATAGCAGCACATCTTCAGTCCATTCGCTTTGTTTACCCAGATATGTGGCGACTGATGATAACGACATCTCTTTAACTTCGGTCACTATCACCAAAACCGTCCAGGAGCTGTCTGAGGCATTTACTTGAAGCATTGGGCCAGGGATTATCTCCTTGTCATGCCATCGTATGGTATGAGATTTCAATCCTGATCGAACATAAGAAAGCAGGCGTGCAACGAGTGGAGGGCGCTACATCAATCCTCCGGGAATGATCTGTGAGGGTCACTCATTATAGTTGTGCTTAGAGGCGTATTTATAAGTTATGCCTATCAGCGCAATAGTTAGCACGATCACAATACCAGCATTTATTGTTAATCATGAAATAGTAACCATGGGTATGATCATTCCATCGAAAGCACAGCAGCTTTCAACCATACAAACTAAGGAATATGACCATGAAAACTATCAAAGCAATGTCTATCGCCGCTGTAGCCGCTCTTTCACTGATGTCAGCAGCGAGCTTCGCACAAAGCGTTACAGCTACTTCCCTGACACTTGATGGTGCAGAAGCGAAAATCGCTGCACAGGCTCAGCAACAGGGTCAGCAGTATAAAATTCTTGAAGCAAGCAACGGCAATGTTGTTCACATGACCGCTGAGCTTTATAAATAACAGATGGTCGCAAAAGGAAGTGCCGGAAGAGGTCGCCCTATGGGCGGCCTTTTTCGCGTCTGCGCTTAAAATGTCTTAATAAACATCAATATCAGAAATTATAAAATGCTGAACTCAATGTTCTTTAGTCAATGCACATACTGCTAAACTGAATACATTGTTTTCTCGCTTAGTGATCTGACACATTTAATCGGCGTCCCGTAATAGTTCTAAATTCCAGTTTGCTAACGTAAGGGTATGGTCGAACTCACTTCCTTGAAAACTTAGATAACTATTCATAGTAGTAACCATACGTCTAAATCAGCTGCTTCCGCTTTGCGATTGTTACCCTATTACATGGTGCGCCCTTTAGCTGCGGGGATCACTATGTACTCATGAGGTAATAACATGACGTTGAGTTCTGTAAAATTTAGTTGGCTTTGACTGACTATATTTTAACGTCACAGGCACATATGTTAACCAAGCGCAGACATGCTCTGCATATCTTACATTCCGCTGTAAAACATTTATACGATTGAATCTTTTTCCGCGGCAATCAGTTCTTTGCCTTGATTATGGGGACTGCCGACTTTAGTGCTAACCGCGTGCCATTCGAAATCCTCTTCAGGTAATGCTGCTTCCTGAGCAATTTCTTCCGCCCGTTCTGGCGATGTATCCGGTTGCAGCCATTCCATGACTGCAGATGCAGTCAGAACGAGAGGTCTTCGATCGTGAATATCAACCATCCCTTCATTACTGGCTGATGTGATAATCAGAAATCCTTCATGGCCATGCTGCTCATGGAAGGGGGCTTTGCCAATGGCGGCGAAGAAGAGGGGCTCTCGTTGTTTGTGATAGATGAAATAGGGCTGCTTTTTGCTGCCACTTCGCTTCCATTCAAACCAACCATCAGCTGGCACTACGGCGCGGCCAAGATGCCATAACGGTTTAAACATCCTGCTACTTGCAGCCGTTTCGCCTCGTGCGTTAATTAGCGGCTGTTTGTCCCACCATTCAGGACCATACCCCCAGTACACAGGATCAAGTTGGATTTGTCCGTTGCGCATATTTAACAGCAGCACGTTTGTGCCTGGTGCAACGTTGTATCTCCCGATAGGTTCAGGATCATGGATGTAGTCACTATCGGCTACACCAAGGGCATCAAAATAGGCATCTCTGTTCTGGAACTGTGTAAATCTTCCACACATAGGTTGTTCCTCCTTATTGAAGGATAGCTCGTTTAGCGCTGTTTCAATGACGAGGAGATATGTGCTGACACCATCTGTTTCATTTCGGTTTTTTTGGGGGCTGACATGACATATACGCATTGAAAAAACCGCCGGCAGCATAGGCAAAGCTTTGGGATTATACGTAATGGCTTGGTCTGATAACTATAATCACGGTTTAAATTGAGCACTTTGTAAGGGAACTCTTCTCTGCTTCACTATGTGAAGCAATTACCGGATTTGTTCTTTGATTAGCTTCACGCTATCTCTCATCGCCGGCGCAACATCCCATCAAAATTCATACGCTAACTTCCAAGACATGACGCGCCTCCCCATGGCGCGACATTTACCCTCTGGAGGTCGTATGGAGAATTCAACCCGTCAGTATGGCGGTGAGTACGTGGCGACAAAAACCAATAATCCGCCAAAGCGTACTGCCAAAATCATGATGGCAGCCGGGATTGGTCATTTTATCGAGTGGTTCGATTTTGGCTTATACGGCACCCTAGCGGCGATTATTGCCAGCAACTTCTTTGTCAGTTCTGACCCTGCTACCGCACTTCTGAAATCTTTTGCTGTATTTGGATCCGGCTTTTTAATGCGTCCGCTGGGCGGCTTCTTTTTCGGTTCCATGGGCGATCGTCTGGGACGACGCAAAGTGTTGGTGACGGTAATTGTCATCACCTCAATATCTACATTTGTGATGGGCATTCTGCCGACCTGGCATCAGGTGGGAATTGTCGCACCGGTGCTGTTGGTGATGACTCGATTAGTACAAGGATTCGCCGCAGGTGGTGAGAGTTCCGGCGTAATTACCTATCTGGCAGAAAGCGCTGAGCCGCATCGTCGCGCCACGCTTACCTGCTGGAGTGAGAACTTCAGTTTCATGGCGTTTGTTTGCGGCTCTGGACTGGTGCTGCTGTTGACCTATTGGTTGGGTGAGACGGCAATGAATGACTGGGGATGGCGCATTCCTTTCCTGCTCGCAGCACCGCTCGGATTGGGTGGGTTATATATGCGCCGCAACATGGAAGATTCGGCTGAATTTCACAAGTTAAAAGCCACCGGCAAAATCGAAAAATCGCCACTGCGCGCTTCCTTGAAAACCTCATTGTCGGCGTTGCTGTTTTGTACCGGTTTCGTCGTGATCAAAGCGGTCAGCAGCTGGGTGCTGCAATCCTTTATGCCCGGCTATTTGTCTACGCATCTGCACTACAGCCGTACTGATTCTTATCTCATCACCACGCTGGGCTTACTGAGCGTCGCTACTTACATGCCAATCACGGGCTACTAGTCTGATAGATGGGGACGACGGCCGCTGATGCTGGTGGCATGCGCTGGTTTCATCCTGTTGACCTATCCCGCCACAACGCTGACGTCCACGATAGATACGGTTTTTAAGCTCGATGACTTTTTTACGACGCTGACGACGAGAAAGGGAAATGAAGGGACGGTGTTTGTTGAAAGGCGACATGAAAACTCCTTAACCGGCAACGCTAATGCGGCTGGAAGAAGTCCAGCCACATAGGCTAGCAAAAGGCGAGGTTGAGGAACAGTCGTCAGGGAAAGAAAATTTAACTGTAAACCACTGTAATCCCTTCATCCGCATGCAATTAGACAACGTAACGGCTGCGCATAGGTCGCTGCAGCCTCGTGAAATCCGCTATGAGCGAAAAGCGGACGTAGTGTTGTAGATAGTTATCAGGTCTGAGTTAATTAATCATCAGTAAATCAGCATTTGTGAGTACTCAAAGTTTCTGGCTGAGACACAATCCAGTTGACTTATTATGTATCGATCACTAAAAATTAAATATATTACATAGTGACCGATACAAAAAGATTTGTGGTCGTAATCAAATTGAAGAGAGAATCATGGAAAGCACTGTCGCATCGCTGGTTATACCGCGCAATATTGAAGAAGTCTGGGACATTATTGAAAAGTTTCACGCTCTGTCAGCATGGCATCCTGCCGTAGTCAGCAGTGAGTTCGAAGAGGGTTGCACAGAAGATGTGGTAGGAGCCGTTCGCCGCGTAACCCTTGTAAACGGAGCCACGGGAACCGAAAAATTAATCCGAAAAGACAGCAAAGCATACCTGCTGACCTATTCCTTTGAAACAGCACCTCTGCCTGTTGAAAATTATCTCTCCACCATTCAGCTGCTGCCAACCTGCACTCCGGGACACACGCATGTTGTCTGGTCAGCCTCTTTTAACTGCAAACCGGACTTATGCGGCGAGATGCGCAGGGTGCTGGAAAATGATGTCTATCTGGCTGGAATTAGAGCCTTGCAGATCGCGTCGGTATGACGACGATAGGCTGACGTCTTTTATTTCAGAGATGAAGTGGCAGCCAGCCGGCTGCCATTGTTGATTTACCAGTTCTGCTTAGTAGGGGACACGATGAGATCGTTAACGGTCACGTTTCTGGGCTGGTTAAGTGCATAGACCACCGCATTTGCCACATCCTGCGGGCTGATAGCAATTTTTGTCAGCTCCTGCGCCACCTTACGCCCTTCCGGATCGCTCACTTTATCAGCCCATCCTGTGTTAATAACGCCAGGACTGATGGTATTGACCCGGATGCCTTTATTCACGCCCAGGTCTTTACGCATTGATTCTGTCATGGCGTGAACAAAGAATTTGGTCGAACTGTACACACCCGCGCCGGCGTCAACCTGGTGGCCTGCCACAGAAGCCATATTCAGGATCTGGCCGTCACTTTTGCTGAGCATAACCGGGAGTACCGACGCAATGGCGTTCAGATAGCCCTTGATGTTGACGTCGACCATTTTGTTCCAGTCGTCCCACGCGATGTCACTCCAGGCTGAAAAGAGCATCAGCCCGGCGTTGTTAATCAGGATATCAACGTTACCGAAGGTATCGGTAGCATGCTTTACCAGCGCCTGGGTGTCTTCAAGACGAGTCACATCCGTCACCAGACCGGAAGCATGGCCGCCAGCGGACTCAATATCCTTTACCAGCTTATCGAGGCCGGTCTGATCCAGTGCTGCGGCTACGATATTCACACCATGACGTGCAAGTTCCAGCGCGGTCGCGGCGCCAATGCCCGATGACGCACCAGTAATTACAGCGGTTTTGTTCTGCAGATGATTCATATTCTTATCCTTTGGGATGAGGTACAGGCGGCGGGCAGATCCCGCCGGTTGTATTTATCAGTAATTCGCTTCCGGCCAGTCGGTGTAACCTTTAGCGCCGCCGCCGTAGTAGGCTTCCTTAGGCGCGATGGTCAGCTCGGCGCCATAACGCAGACGCTTAACCAGATCCGGGTTGGAAATAAACAGGCGGCCAAAGGCAACGGCATCGATGATCCCTGCATTACGGCGGCTGATCGCCATTTCGAGGTCATAGTTGTTGTTACCGATGAACGGACCGCTGAACAGCGCGCTCAGCGCATCCATATCCACGTCGGCAGGCACGTCACGCGACGTTGCCGTGGCACCCTCAACGAAGTGCAGGTATGCCAGATTAAAACGGTTAAGTTGCTGGATGAGATAGCCATACATCGCCATCACGTTGCTGTCCGGCGGCGTGTTGCCTGCGTCAGGCGTTACCGGTGACAGGCGGATGCCTACGCGGTCATTGCCCCAGATGTTGACGATCGCTTCAGTGACTTCCAGCGTCAGGCGCGCGCGGTTTTCTATAGAGCCGCCGTAGGCGTCGGTACGATGATTGGTTGAGTCGCGCAGGAACTGATCGAGCAGATAGCTGTTTGCAGAGTGCACTTCCACGCCGTCAAAACCTGCGCGCAGGGCATTTTCTGCGGCACACTTATACTGCTCAATAATGCCTGGGATCTCGTCGGTTTCGAGCGCGCGTGGCGTCGATACCGGTACGAAGCCATTAACGGTATAGGTCTGGCCTTCGGCCTTGATTGCAGAGGGAGCGACAGGACGCTCGCCGTCAGGCTGCAGTTCAACACTTGAAAAACGGCCCACGTGCCAGAGCTGACAGACGATTTTCCCGCCTTGCGCGTGAACGGCATCGGTGACTTTTTTCCAGCCGGCAACCTGATTTTCGCTCCAGATCCCCGGCGTAGCCGCATATCCACGGCCCTGAGCTGAGATATTCGTGGCTTCAGAAATAATCAGGCCGGCGCTGGCACGCTGGGCGTAGTAGGTTGCATGTAGCTCATCAGGTACGCCATCTTCGCCGTAACGGCTGCGGGTAACAGGCGCCATAACGATACGGTTGGCAAGCTGAAGGCTTCCCATTCCCACAGGGGAAAAGAGATCTGTACGGGTACTGTTATCAGTCATAGTTACTCCTAAATAGTTGACCGGTCGACTAGTAAATTGGTAGAAAAAAACGCGGCTACGCGAGCAGCCGCTTTGTTGCACTCATTGCTTTATCAAACGCCTGATCAGGCGTGTGAATTTTTGCCATCAGGGACGCACCCAGCCAGAGCTGGTAAAGCTCTTCAGCAAGGGCCTCTGCGTCCACTTCGGACGGCAGTGAGCCATCACTCTGCCCCTGATGTATGCACGCCGTGATCCGAAGGATAATTTCACGGGTTCCGCTTGCCAGAACGCTTCGCATGCTGTCGTACTGATCGCAGACTTCTGCCCCAAGCTTAACGACCAGGCACTTGCTTTCAGGCAGATCGGCACCCTGTGTGACCTTCCAGAATGCAAAGTAGCGCAGCAGGCGCTCTCTGGCCGGTTCGCTGCCGCGCAGCTGCTCTTCAACCTGAGTAAGGTAGTGGGTGAAGTAATTTTCCAGCAGAGCTTCAGCGAACTCTTCCTTGGATTGGAAGTAGTAATAGAACGAACCTTTAGGCACGCCAGCGGCTTTGACAATCTCAGCCAGACCGACGGCGCTATAGCCTTTATGTGTAATAAGCGTCCGGGCAACATCAATGATGTGCTGACGCACGTTAGCCGTTTGTTTTTTCATAGTCCGGATAGCATAACGATAAAACTGACCGGTCGTCTAGTTTCGCAGGTTGCATTTTGTGCGATCAGAATTTTTCACGTGGCAGCAATCGAGACGCAAACTGCCCGGTTGCGCTCAGGCTTTCCGGCGTGGCCCCGTCTTTGGCCTCGATAGACATGCCCTCCAAAAGCGTATTCAGAACGGTAGCCAGTGCGGCGGTACCGGTATCAGATGGCAGCTGCTTCTCCGTGACAGCCCTGCGCAGACGCTTTTCAAACAGATCTTTTCCTTCCTGCCTGAGCTCGCTGACCGCTTCAACGACGTCAGCGGACTCCTGAGAGACATTGATGGCCGCAAGCACCACCATGCAGCCGCAGGGTGCTGAAGGGGAAAGCAGAATGTCTGCCGCTTCACTGAAGAAGTTATCAATCGCCCGGGTAATATCGGGCTCTTCTTCAAGCCGCTCCCAGGTTGATTTCCAGTAGACCCTTTCGTAATAGCTCACGGCCTCCATGAAAAGTTTTGCCTTATTACCGAAGGCGGAGTACAGGCTCGGCGGATTAATTTCCATCGCAGCGCAGAGCTCGGCAACTGAGGCGGGCTCAAAGCCTTTACGCCAGAAGATATCCAGCGCCCTGATCAGGGCCCTGTCGCGATCAAAGCTGCGCGGCCGCCCTTTGGGCTTTTCACTGCTGACTTCTGAATTTTTCGTCTTCACGTCGGGCATAAAATCATTCTCTTGACACATTACATAGCGATCACTATACAATAATAACATTACATAGTGATTACTACATAAATACATGAGGCACATGTCAGATCTTGCGTTTTCCCTCAGCCACTATCTGCAGTCCGCCGGCGCGGCGGGGGTAGTGCTGTACTTCGTTATTTTTGTCGCCGTGACGCTGATGTTTTTCCCGGCTTCCCTGCTGACCGCGCTGTCAGGGTGGCTGTTTGGCGCGGCGGGCGGAACTGCGCTGGCTCTGCTGGCGGGTACCACCTCCGCACTGATCGCTTTCTGCATCAGCAAAAGCCAGTTATTTCCGGCAGCGTCGCGCGCCGCCAGCCGCCACCGCTACCTAAACAGCCTGCTTTCACTGTCGCAGAACAATGCCCTGCTGCTGATCCTGCTGCTGCGTCTGAGCTCCATTCTGCCCTTCGCGCCGCTGAACTACGCGCTGGGGATCAGCGGCGTATCGTTCAGAAAATATGCGACAGCGACGGTGGCTGGACTGATCCCCGGCACGTATGTTTATGCCGCTGCCGGAAGCGTTATTTCTGACTTACAGGTGCTTCTGCACGGCGGTTTCAGCGTCAGAGACGTTTTACAGCGCGCTGATGTGCTGACCGGCATGGCCGCCGTTGCGGCGGGACTGATGCTGCTGTTCGTCATAAACAAGATGTTCAAGCGAATTACGGGCATCCCTGCGGATACCCGCCACAACAAAACCGGAGACAGATGAAATGACCGACGTAACTTATGTTCAGGAATACAACGCCATCGTGGAAGTGCTAAGCCAGTACAACGAAGGTGGAAAGCAGGCCAAAAGCGAAATAATGAAGCCCGCGTTCAGTGAGCAGGCCACCATCTTTGGCGTTGACGGCGATGCAAACCTCACCGGCGGTCCTATTCAGGGACTTTTCGACACCATCGATACCGCTTTCCGCCCATCCCCGGAAGCGCAGGCCGCTATCGTGCACGTAGATATCGCAGGCACCGCGGCAAGCGCGCGCGTCGATACCGATGATATTTCGGGCTTTCGATTCACGGACTTTTTCAACCTGCTGAAGGTCAACGGGCGCTGGACCGTAGTGAGCAAAATTTACCATACCCACGCCGCTTCCTGACATCAGTCATTCACCCTTCACCCGTCGCGTCTGACCGCCAGACGCGGCAAAACCCAGAGAGGAAAAAACATGAGCCAGAATATCAAAACCGTCCCTGTTTCTGCCTATGAGGCCGTTCTCGACACGGCGCGTCGCTACGTTGACGGCCTGAAAAAAGGCTGCGCCGAAACGGTGGCAGAAGCGTTTCACAAGGACGCCGTCATGTACGGCTTTACTGACGGTGAACTGCTGGGAGGGTCTGTCGACAACCTGTATAAATTTGTCCGTGAAAACGGCAGTGCGCCAGAGATTGAAACGCATCTGGATGTGCTGGCCATCACCCCGACCACGGCGGTGGTGCGCGTGGACATGGAAAAGGATGCTATCGGCGCCGACTATAACGACTACCTGACCCTCATCCGCATCGACGGTCGCTGGCAGGTGATTGCGAAAGTCTATCACCAGTTTACGGGCTGACTGGCGGCAGTTTTTTAGCAAAAAACAGGTCACGCAAAGGAGTTATCCATGAGTACAGTGTTTATTATCGGCGGCGCAGGCAAGGTGGGCCGGCGCCTGGCCAGAATTCTTACGGAAAAAGGGCACGCTGTTCATGCGCTGCACCGTCAGCCGGAGCAGGCGCAGTTAATTCGTCTGCAGGGAGCAAAGCCCGTCAGCGGGAGCCTGACGGAGCTGGATGCCGCCGCCCTGGCGACCATGATGAGAGGCTGCGATGTGGTGGTCTTCTCAGCCGGTGCCGGCGGCAAAGGTGGCCCGGAAATGACGAGCGCCATTGATGGAGAAGGGCTTAAGACGGCCGCAGAGGCAGCCGCGCTGGCTGGCATTTCGCGCTTCCTGCTGGTTTCGGCCTTTCCGGAGGCCTCAAGAAATGAATCCACCTCGGCCTCGTTTGAAAACTATATGCGGGTGAAAAAGCAGGCAGAAGTCTTGCTGGCAGCAAGCTCGCTGGACTGGGTCATCCTGCGTCCCGGCCTGTTGCTGGATGACAAAGGTTCAGGATATGTCCGCGCCGGGCTGGCCATACCTTACGGGGAGGTCACCCGGGATAACGTGGCGGCCACGCTGGCTGAAATTATCGCTCAGCCCCGCGTCAGCCGTGTCATCATTGAGCTGACCGACGGTGAGGTGCCGGTACGAAAGACGGTTCAGCTGATGGCGGAACGCTGAGATGGGCAGGTCCGCTGATTCAGATCCGGATATGCGGCTGCTACTGCTCGGCGCAACGGGGCTCGTGGGCAGTCATGTCCTGCAGCAGGCGATGTCCAGCCCGCACATCGGTACCGTCATTGCGCCGACGCGAAAACCTCTCGCATGGTGCGCCACAGGCCATCCCCGGCTTATTAATCCCCTGATCGACTTTGACGCACCCGACGCTGACGCTCTGGAATGGCGAGTTGACGCGGTTATCTGTACGCTCGGCACCACCATTGCCAGAGCCGGCAGCAGGGAGGCATTCCGGCGGGTTGATTATGACTATCCTCTGAGGTTTGCCCGGCTGGCGCGTAATGGCGGCGCCTCTGCGTTCGCGCTGACCTCGGCGACCGGCGCAAATGCCCGCTCCCGATTCTTTTATAACCGGGTGAAGGGGGAGCTTGAACAGGCGCTGAGGCTCGAAGGTTTTACCTCACTGACGCTGGTCCGCCCCGGCGTTATTGCCGGCGAACGGGCTGAATTCCGCCCGGGTGAAACGGCGCTGAAGCAGGTGCTCAGGCTCTTATCGCCGGTTCTGCCACGCAGCTGGCAGCTCTGCCCGGCTGAAGACATAGCCCGCCATCTCCTCAGAGCGGTGACGCCACCCAGGCCGGGCATTCACATTGTTTCTGCAGGTGAAATAAATTCTGCAGGATAATTTTCTGAAGATGAATGATAAGAAGGAACCGTAATGTCAGAAGTGAACTTAAATGCCGTGGTTAACGCCCGTGCGGACCGCGTATGGCAGACGCTCAGCCAGTTCGGACGCATCAGCGACTGGCATCCTGCTATCTGCAGCAGCGAAATCGAAGATAATGAGCCCGACGGTCGCCCGGGCTGCCGGCGCCGGCTGGTACTTGAAAACGGCGACGTCCTGCGCGAAGAGCTCCTCATGCTGGATGCAGGTAAGCGGGCCTTCTCGTATCGCTTTATTGAAGCGCCGCTGGCCGTTGATGACTATGTGGCTACGGTCAGCCTTATTCCACTGAGCGATCGCGACGAAACGGTCATCGTATGGCAGGCAGTTTTTGAGTCCCGATCCCGCAGCGATGTGCAGGCAATGGAAGCGAGCGTGCTGGCGCTGATAAAGTCAGGCCACCTCAGCCTCGCTGCCTACCTTGAAAACCAGTAGCAGCTCAACGGAGTCCGGAAATGAATGAACACATCGTGCCTGTCGAGCCGGCAAAAGCCTACAGGCTGATAAATCACGGGCCGGCGACGCTGGTCTCAGCGCGCTATAACGGAACGGACAACGTCATGGCGGCGTCATGGGTCTGCGCGCTGGATTACGATCCGGCACGGCTGACCGTCGTGCTGGACAAAACCGCATACACACGAGAGCTGATTGAAAAAAGTCGTTCGTTTGTGATTCAGGTGCCGGTGGCAGCCCAGGCATCACTCGTGCATTTCCTCGGCTCGCATTCGCTGGCCTGCGAAGCGCATAAGCTCACGCAGTCTGGCGTATCGCTGTTTGCGCTGCCCGGCGCGGATGTGCCGGGGGTTTCAGGATGTGCGGCGTGGCTGTATTGCGAACTCATTCCTGAAGAGCATAACCAGCAGACCTATGATTTATTCATCGGCGAGATCAAAGGGGCCTGGGCTGACAGTCGCGCTTTTAAGGACGGACACTGGCAGTTTGAAAGGGGAGCCGCAGACTGGCGAAGCCTGCACTATATTGCGGGCGGCCACTTTTACGCTACCGGAGAGGCTGTGGAAGTGCACGATGCGTCGCTGCTGACGCCAGGTGCGCCGCAGGGCTGAACCTCATGTGTGCGTCATCACGTCAGCATGATGTTCAGGCTGTGGCCGGACGGGTTTACCGGCTTGCCAGCAGGATAATCTGCTCAGAAATCCGCCGGACGTCCTTGTCAAGGTTTTCGAGCGGGCGGTGAATAAGCCCCACGTCCCGGTAAAAGACCTTATCTCCGAGGCCAATTGCCCTGACGGACGCCGGCCAGCGCCGCCAGGTGGCAGTCCGGGGCAACAGGGCAACGCCCATGCCGTTACTGACGAGCTTGAGGATGGCCTCAAGCTCGTCCACCTCACAGATTTCGTTGACCGAAAGACCCATTTCGCGAAGAAAACGGTCAACCTGGCGCCCACCAAACGACGAACGATCGTAGCGGATGAAGGGTTGGGCGCTCAGCAGCGCGGCTATGTCGTCACCGGCAACACCTTTTGGCACGATAAGATGGAAAGGTTCATGGGCCAGCGTGCTCCACTGCAGCCCCGCCGTCAGTGCAAAGGGGGGCTTAAGCACTGCGGCCATATCAATTTCGCCTGCGTCAACGAGGTTAATCAGGTCCATCGACAGGCCAGGTATAACGCGTATGCGGCAGCCGGCACTCTGTCTGCAGAACGTCGTCAACGCATCCGGAAGCAGGGTTCGCTGTACCGAGGCAATGGCGCCTATCGTAATGGTTTTACCGGGGGTGTACCGGTTCAGTCGCTCACCCAGACCGTCATACAGCGAGAGAAGCTCCTGCGCCTGAGAGACCAGTTGCACGCCTTTCTGATTCAGGCGAGCGTTTCTTCCCGACCGGTCAAACAGCGGAAAATTTAAATCGGCCTCCAGCCTTTGCATCTGGGCGCTGACGGCCGCCTGCGTCAGCCCGATTTTGTTGCCTGCCGCGGCAAAAGTCCCTTCCTTTGCCACCATCAGAAACGTTTTCAGTTCACGGATCATCACGCCCACAATTCACAAATTTTATTTGTTATATATAAAGATATAAATTGATTTTAATCAAATAAAATTATCCATAAGCTCATTTGTGACGGTAATGTTAATGCAGGCGAGCCTTCTGACTCTCAATCCGCATTTAGCATTACGCCTCCCGAAACTATCCATCCTGCCGCAAACCGGCGGATATTCTTAATGAGGATGCATAAATGAGCCTTTCCCCCTTCCATCTGGCGATACCCGTATACGACCTGAAAGCAACGCGTCATTTCTATGGTGAGGTCTTTGGCCTGAGTGAAGGCCGCTCAAGCGAGCAGTGGGTGGACTTTGACTTTTATGGCCATCAGCTGGTCATTCACGAACATCCTAAAACCGCCTCGCAGGAGAGCGTGCATTCCAACTCCGTCGACGGTCATGACGTACCTGTCCCGCACTTTGGCATCATCCTGAAGTGGGAGGAGTGGGAGGCCCTTGCCGAACGCCTCAGATCCTTTAACACTAAATTTGTCATCGAACCCTACATCCGCTTTAAGGGACAGGTTGGCGAGCAGGCCACCATGTTTTTATTCGATCCGTGTGGTAACGCCCTTGAGTTCAAGGCGTTCAAGGATATGAGTCAGCTTTTCGCGAAATAACTTTCCCGGCACGGCTCCAGGCCGTGCCACATCACACCTTCACCCGACTATTTTAGCGTGGCTTCTGTCTCATTCAGGCGGAGTTAGCTCCTGTTCAAACCGAGGGCGTAATGAAAAAAATAACACTGGTGTGGCAGATTGTTATTGGTCTTGCACTTGGAATCGTTGTGGGCTGGTATTTCAATACGCACCCCGAGTATCAGCAGTGGGTCAGCCACGAAATCCTCAAGCCGCTTGGCGATATTTTTATCAAAATGATGAAAATGGTCGTGGTGCCGATTGTTTTCTGTTGCATGATTCTGGGCATAACCGGAAGTGGTGACAACAGGTCGTTCGGGCGAATGGGCGTGAAAGCACTCGGCTATTTTTTTACCGTGACGGGAGTGGCTATCGTCTTTGGACTGGTGCTGGCTAATCTTATTTCCCCCGGCGAAGGCACCAGTATTCAGGGAATGGCGCACGGCGACGGGCACATGAAGATAGAGCCGGCGCGCGGCGCGCTGGTTATTCTGCAGAATATCGTGCCTGATAACCTGTTTGTCGCGCTTTCTGAGGGCAAACTCCTGTCAGTTCTGTTCTTTGCCGTACTGTTCGGCCTGGCGCTTAATGGCCTTCCCCGGAACAAAACGGCGCCGATCCTTGGCGTTCTCCAGAGTGTATCCGACGGCATGTTCAGGGTGGTGTCGATCGTCATGGCATACGCGCCGGTTGGCGTGTTCGGCATGATTGGTGCCACGGTGTCCACGTTTGGTTTTGCCTCCCTTTTGCCGCTGCTCAAGCTAATTGGCACCGTCTATCTGGGGCTGATTTTATTTGCCGTGATTGTGCTGGGCGGGATCTGTGCGCTGATCGGCGAAAACGTTTTTAAGCTGATTAAGCACTTTCGCCATGAACTGGTGCTGGCATTTTCAAGCGCCGCTTCTGCAGCGGTGATGCCTCAGCTGATGTACAAGCTCGAGCGCTATGGCGTACCGGGACGGATCGTCAGCTTCGTGGTGCCCGTGGGATATGCTTTTAACCTTGACGGCGCGTCGATATTTCTCGGTGTGGCAACCATATTTGTCGCTCAGCTTTACGGTATTGACCTGACGCTGATGCAGCAGGTCATTTTAGTGGTAACGATGGTGCTGACCTCGAAAGGGGCGGCCGGTGTACCGGGGTTCGCCATTCTGATCCTCTCCGCTACTCTGGCATCTGCGGGACTGCCGCTTGATGCCGTTGCCCTGATAGCCGGTATATTCCGTATCATCGACAGCGGTACTACGACCCTCAACGTGCTGGGGAACGTTGTTGCTCCACTGGTCATTAACAGATGGGAAAAAGAACCACGGGCCTTTGAAGGCTCACAGCCGGACCTGAATAAACGTTGATACGATAATTAATGGGGAACATTGTATGTTCCCTGTAACGCTACTTTACGTCTGCTTTGAGCGAGAAGCGGACGTTTTTTCATGGCAACTGAAAATTTTATTACATCAGATCTAACATCCCCGTTATGGACCGACCTTTGAGTCTCGCCTCAAGAGCGATGTTCCTCCTGCCATTCTTTAATAATCACTGACTGTAGGGTGTCACCCGTTTTAAAGAGCATGGCTGTCAGTTAATTCTCCCAGCTGAGCTAGTCTCTCTACTGAATTGAAAATTTAATGAAAGCCTTTTGTTCTGTTAACTGCTGATATAAAAATAGCTGGTGAAATATTCTAATTCAGGGGCTTAGCATCATGGTCAAAAAGACCACTCAGGAGCAGCGTCGCGAGCTGGGTGCATTTCTTCTCAGCCGCCGGGCGAGACTGGATCCAGAAGAGTTCGGCATGCCAAAGGGCACCCGCCGCACGCCGGGATTACGCCGTGAGGAAGTAGCAATGCTGGCTGGTGTGAGCGTCAGCTGGTACACCTGGCTGGAACAGGGTCGTGAAATCAAGCCTTCTTCTGAAGCGTTGCAGCGCATTGCAAAGGTGCTCAGACTAAACCGCGTTGAGTCATCTCATCTTTTTGCCCTTTCACCCCGAGAGGAACCGGAACCGCGTCAGGTGGATATGGGCGTCAGCGATGGGCTCGACATGCTGGTTCGCGCCATCAATCCAATCCCTGCATACGTGCGCAATGCCCGTCTGGATATTCTCGCGTGGAATGACGCCATCGCTGACCTTTTCATTGATTACAGTTCACTGCAACCGCACGAACGAAATACACTCCGTCTGCTGTTTCTCTACCAGCCTTACCGTACGCTGATTCTGGACTGGGAGCAGATGGCGCGCGGAATGATTTCCGTATTCCGTGCATCGCGGGCACGGGCGCAGAATAAAGCGCATTTCGACGCCCTGATCGATGAACTGAGCGAGCAGTCACCTGAATTTCGGGAGTGGTGGCAGGATACTGACGTGCTGGGCATGAGTGAAGGAAATAAAAGGCTGGCACATCCCACCTCAGGACACATTGAATTCACCTATGTCGCCCTGACGCCAGAGGGCCGACCCGATCTTTCACTGGTAACCTACATCCCCAGACATGTTGCCAGTGACCATCAGTAATAGGATAACAACACGCCTTCCTGAGATTTTTAGGCACGCTTAAGATGGATTCAAGGCAGCACAATCATGCTGCACCCATCACTCAGGAGGCTTCAAAATGACAACTCACTCTGCTAATCCAGCTTCATCTGACATCACCTTTGCGGTATCACGCAATCCGGCGACTGATGAACTCATTGCTAATTATGCCTACCAGACCACAGAGGAAGTGGAAGCGCTGCTGGAACAGAATGCGGCCGCGTTTCGCCTCTGGCGCGCCACCCCTTTACGCGAACGCGTTACGGCTTACCGCCGTCTGTCGCAGATTCTGCGCGAACGCGCTGATTTACTGGCTGGGCTGATCACCTCTGAGATGGGCAAAACCTTCTCAGCAGCCCGTGGGGAAGTCGAGAAATGCGCGGCCACTTTAGACTGGGTTGCAGACAACGGCCCGTCAGTGCTGGCTGACGAACCGGTGTCCGTCGATAACGGCGACCAGGTGTATGTCTCATATTTGCCGGTGGGATCAATCCTGGCGGTGATGCCCTGGAACTTCCCGCTATGGCAGGTTATCCGCGCATCCGGCCCCATCATGCTCTCCGGCAACGGTTTTATTCTCAAGCATGCTCCTAATGTCATGGGATCGGCCTATGCCCTGCAGGATGCTTATGAAAGCGCAGGTTTTCCTGCAGGCCTGTTTGCCAACCTGGTGACGGACAATGATACGGTGGCCCGCGTCATTGAAGATGACCGTGTCGCCGCAGTAACCCTGACGGGAAGCATGCGAGCAGGATCTGCCGTAGCGGCTATTGCGGGCAGAGCGCTGAAAAAGAGTCTGCTTGAGCTGGGGGGTTCAGATGCTTTTATTGTTCTTGCAGATGCGGATATCGATCAGGCAGTGCGTGCCGCCGTTGAAGCCCGCTTCCAGAACGCAGGTCAGGTCTGCCTGGCGGCAAAAAGGTTTATCCTGGAAGCGCCCATCGCGGAGGCGTTTACGCAAAAATTTATCGCTGCAGTCAGCCAGCTGAAAGTCGGTGATCCGATGGATCCCCAAACCCGCGTTGGCCCAATGGCCAGAAAGGACCTGCGCGATGAGCTTCATCATCAGGTTGAGCGTACGCTTGAAGCCGGGGCAACGCTCCTGCTGGGCGGACACAAACTGGAAGGAAGCGGTAATTTCTACGCGCCTACGGTGCTGGGTAACGTGGTACCGGGTATGGCCGCTTTTGACGAGGAAACCTTTGGTCCCGTTGCGGCTATCACGGTGGCGGATAGTGCTGAGCACGCCATAGAACTGGCAAACAACAGCGATTATGGTCTGGGTGGTAACCTCTGGACGGCGGATATCAAGCGTGGACAGCGGATGGCCCGGCGTCTTGAAACGGGCGGCGTGTTCATTAACGGTTTTTCTGCCACTAATGCCCGCATTCCTGTCGGCGGCGTGAAAAAAAGTGGTTATGGCCGTGAGCTGTCCCACTTCGGGCTGCGCGAATTCACGAATGCGCAGGCTGTCTGGGCAAATGAGCTGGACTAAATACGCGACAACGATGTTTCGTCTGTATGACGCAGCTTGCTTAATGTTCTGATGCAACTATGAAAATAGCTGAGCCGTTCTGCGTCAGAATTGTATTAAAAAGAAATCTGAACATGACATGCAACCTTTGTAGACGACCGGTCTAATTGATGTTAGTTTGGTTTCACGGCAACTGTCAGGTCTGACGGGATGTTTAAAATCGGGGCAGTTGCATAGCCGTCAGGTTTAAGCAAAGCAACCGTCAACACCAAGACAGGCAGTGCAGCAAGTCTATAGACGACTGGTCTAATTTAATTTCACATATCGACATACCGGAGAATGACAATGAAAGTTTTAATGGTACTGACCTCACACGACACGCTGGGCAACACCGGCCGTAAAACCGGCTTCTGGCTCGAAGAGCTGGCCGCTCCTTACTACGCCTTTAAGGACGCTGGTGCAGAAATCGTGCTGGCCTCACCAAAGGGTGGTAACCCACCGCTGGATCCTAAAAGCAACGAGCCGGACTTCCAGACCGAGCTTACGCACCGCTTTGAAGCCGATACTGACGCCATGGCGCAGCTGGCAACCACCGTCCGCCTCGACAGTGTGTCTCAGGCCGATTTTGACACCGTGTTTTATCCTGGAGGCCACGGTCCGCTGTGGGACCTGGCGGAAGATAAGGACTCCATCGCGCTGATTGAATCTTTCTTTGCCGCCTCTAAAAACGTGGCGTTCGTCTGCCATGCCCCTGGCGTACTGCGTCACGTGAAAACGCCGGAAGGCAGACCGCTGGTCGAAGGACGCAAGGTCACCGGCTTCACTAACACTGAAGAAGAGGCGGTAGGCCTGACCCACGTGGTGCCGTTCTTGGTCGAGGATGAACTGATTGCGAAAGGCGGTATTTATTCCAAAGGCGCGGACTGGAGCTCTTATGTGGTTACGGATGGTCTTTTGATCACCGGTCAGAACCCGACCTCATCAGCAGCAACCGCAGCGCAGCTGATCAAACAGCTGGCACAGTGAAATGACTCCGGACGGCTGAGGGAGGTTTCCCGGCAACTCTCTCAGCTACCGGTACAGCAAACTAAACCTGTTTAAGAAAGTGAGATAAAAAATGTTCAAGAAAACTGTCGCTTCTGCAGCTTTAAGCCTGGTTCTCTCTGTCTATGCTCAGTCATCGCTGGCCGAGCCGGTAAAAAATATCGTTCTGGTCCACGGGGCTTTCGTTGATGGCTCTGGCTGGAACCCGATCGCCCGCATCCTGCATAAAAAGGGCTACAAGGTGTCGATTGTTCAGGAGCCGCAGACCTCTCTGGCAGATGACGTGGCCGCGACAAAACGCGTACTGAAAATGCAGAGCGGCAAAACGCTGCTGGTCGGACACAGCTACGGCGGCATGATTATCAGTGATGCGGGTAATGACCCGTCGGTGGCAGGGCTTGTCTACATCGCGGCGATGCAGCCGGAAAAAGGGGACTCGCTGCTGAGCCTTGCCAAAAAATACCCGCCCGCCGCGCATTCGATTGCTGAAACGGACGATCATTTTCTCTACCTGAAACCTGAGTCGTTCCACGCCGATTTTGCCGCCGATCTGCCGGAAAAAGAGACCGCGCTGCTGGCACAGTCTCAGGTCATGCCAGCGGTGGCGGCCTTCAGTGCGACGGCTGGCGAGCCGGCGTGGAAGCATAAACCGAGCTGGGCTGTGGTAGCGACCGAAGACCGCGCGATCAACCCGCAGCTGGAACGTTTTATGGCCGAGCGTGCCGGCAGCAAGATGACCGAACTGAAAGGTAACCACGCAATTTATGCCTCACAGTCCGGTAAGATTGCGGCCGTGATTGAAGAGGCAGCACAGAGTTTGTCGCACTAAATGTTCGTAACTGAACGCCGGAGCCTATAAGAGGTCCCGGCCAAAAAATTCTCTCTACTACGTAAATCTGTTTAACTGACTGAAAGGAAAATATTATGAAAAACATGACTAAAGCTGTTGCACTGTTCGCCATCTCTGCCGCTTCGTTACCTGTATTTGCCGCTAATCAGGTTCAGGATCAGCCTGCTGGCGAGCAACGTATCGGCGTCATCTCAGCCTCGGCTGCCGGAAGCAATCTGAGTGAACTGATAAACCGACTTGATGCTAAAGCAACAGCCGAAGGTGCCGGATCCTATCGCGTGGTTTCTGCCGGTGGTCGCAATTATCTTTACGGCACGGCAGAAATTTACAAGTAAGCATGAGGCGTCAGTGCCGGAATTAAGCAAGTGGGCTATATCACCTGAGCTGGCAAGTGTCATCGGGACTCACCCGCATGAAGGGTTCGAAAAGGCATGCCCGGAATTACTCTGCGGTCTGGCTGAAAATCTTCATCACAGGAAAATTACCCGAAGTTTAATAGTTGACTGGTTAAATTGCTGATCGATTGAATAGATGAAAATAGCCGATCGCCTATGTTTACGCCTTTAATAGCCGACCGGTCTAATATAATTTTTACAGAGATACTGGAGAATAGAAATGCAATACGAAGCGCTGTTTCATCCCATAAACCTGGGTCCATATACCCTGAAAAACAGGATTGTTTTCCCTCCACTGACCCGACAGCGCAGCGCTCAGCCTGGCGATCTGCCAACCGGCCTGATGGCTGAATATTATCAGCAACGCGCCGGCGCGGGTTTTATGGTCAGCGAAGGGACCCAGATTGAACCGCGCGGTCAGGGTTATGCCTGGACACCGGGCATTTACAGCGAAGCGCAGATTGAGGGATGGCAAAAAGTCACGGATGCCGTGCACGCCAGCGGAGGTGTGATATTCGCCCAGCTCTGGCACGTTGGCCGCGTTTCTCATTCGTCCCTGCAGCCTGAAAATGGCGCACCGCTGGCACCGTCGGCCATTCAGGCTGAAAAAGTTAAGGCATTTATTGAAACTGGGCCAGGGACCGGGACTCTCGTTTCACCCTCCGCGCCGCGTGAACTGGGAATCGCGGACATTCAGGAACTGGTGGAGATTTACGTCCAGGCTGCCAGAAACGCGATTCGTGCGGGCTTTGATGGTGTGGAAATCCATGCCGCCAACGGCTACCTGGTGAATCAGTTTATTTCTGAACATTCCAATCATCGTCAGGATGCTTACGGCGGCTCACTCGAAAACCGGCTGCGGTTCCTGCGCGAAATTGTGCACGCTGTCAGTGCGGCTGTAGGTGCCAATCGCCTCGGTGTACGATTCACCCCGTTATTTACCAGTACCGACGAAGATCGCGTTTATATCGGTCTGGTAGAAAGCGATCCGCATACGACCTACGTGGAAGCGGTGAAAGTCCTCGAAAGCGCAGGCGTTGCCTACGTTTCAATTGCTGAAGCGGACTGGGACAACGCACCGGATATGCCAGAGGCCTTCCGTCGTGAGATACGCCGTGTGTTCAGTGGCCGCATCATTTATGCCGGACGTTACACGGCAGAGCGTGCAGAAAAAATGATCCGCAACAATTATGCCGATCTGATTGCGTTTGGCAGACCCTTTGTGGCGAACCCTGACTTACCGGCACGTATTGCCAATGGCTGGCCGCTTAACGCGCTAAACGCCGCTCGTCTCTACGGTGGTTCAGAGGAAGGTTTTACTGATTATCCTGTTTACCAACCAGCAACGTCAGCAATTAAGGAAAATACACATGAATAACGGTATCGAAGGCAAAGTCATTCTAATCACCGGCGGTAATTCGGGTATTGGTGCTGAAGTTGCTCGACTACTGGCGATGCGGGGCGCAAAAATCGCCGTTGCGGCACGCAGACAGTCAAAGACGGATGAGGTTGTACAGGAAATTACCGGCGGCGGTCATGTCGCCCGCGGCTATCAGCTGGATGTTACCGATAAGCATCAGTTTGAAGCCGTAGTCGCAGAGGTGGTTAGCGATTTCGGCCAACTGGACGTTCTGATTAATAACGCCGGTCTGATGCCGATTCGCCCTATGTTAGAAGTGAATACTGACGAATGGGATGCCATGATCGACGTCAACCTGAAAGGTACACTTTATGGTATTGCCGCCGCGCTCCCGCGCTTTCAGGCTCAGGAGAGCGGACATATCATTAACCTGAGTTCAGTGGCGGGCATCAAAGTCTTTGCGCCTGGAGGCACGGTTTACTCCGGAACGAAATTTGCGGTCAGAGCCATATCGGATGGTCTGCGTCAGGAGACAGGAGGCAACATCCGCGTCACCTGTATTGAACCCGGTGCGGTGGAGAGTGATTTAAAATACTCCACGACCGGCACGGCCGCCGAAAATGTCCTGGCGTTCTACAAACAGGCTATCCCGGCCTCGTCGGTAGCGCGGGCCATTGCGTTTGCGATTGAACAGCCTGCGGATGTAGACATTAATGAAATCGTGCTTCGCCCGACTCGGCAGGAGTTCTGACCGCTTCGCGATGGCTGCAGCTGAATTGTTCAGCCGGCCCAGCACCCGGGCCGTTGTGTTGGGAGAAAAGCTGTCAGGATACCTGACAGAGTATTTTTACCATCAGGTCCGGGAAAGCTGGCACATCCCTACTGAAGGAGAAATCGGGGTTGATCGCCTTGCGGGCAATCAGTCCGTCAATAAACGCAAACAGTATGATGGTGACTTCTTCGGGGTTAAGCTCACGACGAAATTCGCCAGCGGCTATACCTTTCTCAATAATTCCCGCGATGCTCTGCCGCATAATTTTGTCGCTGGAAATAAAAGTCTTCTTCAGATCCGGATTCCGGGCAGACTCTGCCATTATTTCAACCCAGAGATGATGAGTGACCGGATAACCCACGTCGCTTATACAGGAAGCGACCTGTTTGCACAGGCGTTCAAAATGCGAACCCGAGTAAGGTTCATCATGCGCCTCTAGGGCCGAATTCTGCTCCTCCAGAACAATGGCCCGAATAAGCTCATCCTTGCTTTTAAAATAGGTGTACATAGCGCCCTGGCTAATACCAGCGCGCGTGGAGATTTCCCGCACGCTGGTAGCACTGAAGCCTTTTTCAGCGAAGCAGGCGGCGGCGGCGATAATCAGCTTATGATAGGTTTCGGTGTCCTTTAACATGGCGGCCTTCTAAATTAGATTCATACCGGCACTTTAACGTGCTTTCATTTCCTGGGCCAGAGTCAGGGCTACCGGTCAGGCCGGTAGCCCTGACTCAAAGGCTGCCTTCCAGGGTTACCGTATTTCGACCTTCGCGGCTTTATTCTGCGGTCGGTATGCCAGCAGAATAAGCGCGCTAACCAGAACGCGGGCAGCTGCGATGTGATAACCCGCCGGCAGGCCCAGCGTGTCTACCAGTTTTCCTCCGGCCGCAATCGCCACCTGTATGGTGAAGGTGAACATGGCCGAGCTCGCCTCCTCATGTCCGCTAGATGCCCTCTGGTTCCAGATATTCATACACAGCGGCATAGCTCCCCAGGCCAGCCCCCATACCATGACCATAAGGGTGATCCCCACCGGCCAGGATGTCATCTGGGGCAGCGTAGCCAGTGAAACCATCAGCAGCATCAGCACCGTAGTAAAAGTAGCCGTGAGCTGACGACTGATAAAGGCAGAGGCAACAAAATTCGAAGCAAGCCCGGCAATGCCGTAGCCAACCAGAATCCAGGTGACGGTATCAGAGCTGATACCCGCCTGCTGCAGGAGGGGGGCCAGATACGTATAGGTGGCGAAGTGAGCCCCGAAGATAAGAAATATCAGCGCTTTGCTCTTTCTTGCCGTCTGCAGTTTCAGATAGTCAGCGATACCTGACAGCTTCATGCCCTTTCCGGCAGGCAGGGAAGGCAGGGCAATCAGCTGCATCAGAAATGCTGCCGCCGAGACCAGGCCGGTCGAGATAAAAGCCCCTCGCCAGGAAAAAAGACCGGCTGTAAACGTGCCGAACGGTACTCCCAGGATCATGGCTGCCGTTACGCCGGCAAATACCGTGGCGGTGGCCTTGTGCGCTTTTTCAGGCGTGGTAAGCCTGCCTGCAACAGCCAGCGCCGTGGCCCAGAAAGCGCCCAGACACAGGCCCACCATTGCACGGCTTATCAGCAGGACACTGAAAGAAGGAGCCCAGGCCGCCACGCCGCAGGATACAAGCAGAAGAAACGAAAGAAATAGCAGCACGCTCCGCCTGTCCGCTCTGCCTGCGGCCAGCATGACGCCCGGCGCAGCCAGGGCGGCCAGTATGCCTGGAACGGTAATCATCATTCCAGCATGGCCTTCGGTGATATTAAAGCCTGCAGCCACCTCGGGCAGGATGCCGACCGGTAAAAACTCAGCCGTAACAGTGGCGAAAACGCCCAGTGTCAGGGAGAGTACGGCTATCCCTGCGCGAAATGCGGTGGGGGTGTGGTTGTTAACATGAGTCATAAGAAATTCATATTGGCCTGTAAAGAGGAGCCACTGACAGAATGCAGCTGGCCCAATGAATGAATGATCATTCATTTTAGGGGCGCAGGTTGTATAAGCCAGCCGTGCCGCACGATGTGCCTGGCTGTACCTTAATCCGCCAGGAAGCCTTTCCCTGTCATTGGACGAATAAACTTTTCAGGCGGCAAGACGTTCGTAAACCGGATGTCTCCCGCATTTTTAAGGCAGGTCAATATGTTGCGTAAACACTCTGGCGTTATCTGCGTAGCCATGTGCTATATCCTGATTGGCATCAGCTACCCGGTCGCCAAAGAAGCGATGGAAAGTATCCCCACGTGGTCATTCACTCTGGTGACGTTCCTGATTGCAGTGGTGGCGCTGTTCCCCCTGTCGCTCTTGATTGACAGAACTAACTGGCTAACCGTCCCGCTCCGCGACTGGACCGCCATCAGCGTGCAGGCCCTGTTCGGCGCGGTTCTGTTTACCGTGTTCCTGCTGTACGGACTGCCGACGACAACGGCAGTAGCGGCCTCGGTCATCACAAGCGTGGCGCCAGCGGTAGTCCTCGTTCTGTCTGCTTTGTTTCTTAAAGAAAAAATGCAGATGAAGTCGCTGGTCTCAGTTTTCCTTGCGGTGATCAGCGTAATCGTCATGACGCTGCCTCAATCAGGCGGGGGGACAGGTCAAAACTCTCTTTCCGGCCTGCTTTTCCTGACGCTGTCTACTCTCTCAACGTCTGCAGTGATTATTTTTGCGCAAAAGCTGTCTAGCGAGCTTAAGCCGCTTACGATGGCAACCGGCGTCTGTCTGGTTGGCGCAGTCCTGTCCGTACCGCTTGCACTGCCTGAGCTGCGCAGCTTTTCCCTGACGTCACTGACCCAAAGTCAGATTCTGATCCTGATCTACTACGGCCTTACGGTCTGGGCTCTTCCGTACATCTTCTTTTTTCACGGCATCTGGCGCATACCCGCCTCGACGGCTGGCATGACGGTCGCCCTTGTGCCTGTGGCCTCCGTGCTCACCTCTGCGCTCTTTTTTGGCGCTGCCATTACCTCAACTGAGCTGGCGGCCTCCGGCCTGATAGTGGCTTCCATTGTGGTTGCTGAAATGAAATTCCGACGCCGGGCGCTGGTTGCTCCGGTAAAATCCTGAGAGGTCATGATGTCAAAACAGAAAGGCAAAAGAATGTTCCTGTTCAGTGTGACGACACTGTGCGCGCTGGCAACTCTGGCCACCACAGCGGCGAACGCCGTGGTGCTGCCTGCGGTAAAGGAGTACGTAGAGCTGAATCATCCCATCCAAGAAAACATGGAAACCTATCCCGGGCTGAGCGAGGTAGAGCTGTATACGAAAGGGGGCCGGAACCCGAGCGGATCGATCATTGACGGCATTAAGCTTCTCGGCATTTCCGGCACATACATTGATGCGCCCTTTCATATGAGTGACAAGGGTGGAAAAATAGCGGACTACCCCCTCAGCAAGCTGGTGAACCTGCCGGTTATTGTGGTGGAAAAGGCGGCAGGCCGGCGTGCGTATGAGGTAGCGGACTTTCAGGGTAAAGAGGTAAATGGAAAAGCCGTCCTCCTGCATACCGGGCAGGACAGGTATTTTGGCAAGCAAGCTTACAGCAAAAATTCGCCCTATGTCTCAACGCAGGCCGCTGAATGGCTGGTAAGACACGGTGTCGTCCTGGTTGGCATAGACGCAGTGCTGATAGATGACTATGACCATACTGAAACCACGCCGGTACATGATATTCTGCTCAGGAACAACATCATTATTGCAGAAGATATGACGAACATAGGTGCGGTTAAGGGCAAGGATGCTTATCTGACCGCCGTTCCGCCGCGTATGCCAATGGCAAGCTTCCCTGCCCGGATTTTCGCTACTGTATATTAGTTGCCGGATGGTTCGGCGTTTTAACCGGGGCTCAGAGGAGAATGACGCAGAATGAAGGGACCGTTTGCAGGTCCCTTCCGTTCAGGTTATTTCAGCAGGGGCAATTCGCTGAGCATATTTTTGAGGTTTACCATATCCCACGGCATATGTTCCGCCAGTGTCAGCCCAACGGGTTCCGCCGCGGAAGTTGCCTGATTGATCAGCTGAAGCACATCTTCAATGGTCAGTTTGCCTTCGGCCACATCCCCAAAGTCATGCTCTCCCCGGCCAGGGCGGGCAAACAGGACTGAGCGAAACAGGGACGGGTCCAGCACGTCAAGATCGAGGTGAATGGCCAGATACTCAATTTTTTCACGGGCGATCCACTCCAGCACGTCGTGCGCGCCGGCTTTAACCTGTTCAGGGGCTGATGTCGCAATATTGTGACTGGACAGATAATCGCTTTCATAAGCCAGCGGGTCATGAATACCGGCTATCATGATTTTTGAAGGAGAAAGCTTGCGCGTGACGTGAGACACTAAATCCTTGTCACCGGTGCCTATAAGCGCGCCCAGCACGTGGGCATGGGCATTCGGATACTGTTCAGCTGTCTGAACATCAGGGTGAGAATCGATCCAGAGCACGCCCAGCTTGTCACCGTATTTTTTGAGCAGATGTGCAAATGGTGCAAGAGATACCAGACAGTCGCCCCCCAAAACGACAAGGGCATCAGGATCATGTTTTTCTATCAGTACGGCAGCATCATTTAGCTGTCCGATGATCTGAGGCTTGCCGGTAATGCCGTCTACTTCGGTCAGCGCATGAATGCCGGGTTCGGCAACAGGGACTTCCTCTACAGGCCCTTTCGCTTCAGGAGCAAGGAAAGAGAGAAGAAGGGAACCAAGATGATAGGGGGGATTGTTTCCGCCCTGCCACTGTGGAAAAGAAAGTCGAAGAGTAGTTTTAGCCATACATTACCTGCCTAGTTTCATTGTCTTTAAGCATTACCTTGCACAGCGGCTTCTATCCTGAAGGAATCAGGCTGCCCGTTCAGATAGCTATAAAAACAACAGTGAATGAACGATCATTCATTCTGAACTATGTGCGTATTTTACGCAAGCCAGAGCTTATCCAGTTAGTAAATATGCCTGATGCTCTGGAAATAACGGATGCTATGTAATGTCCGCTTTTGGCACAGAGCGGACATGCGCGCGTAGCAAGGTCTGCTGTGAGCGATCAGCAGACATATTCTCATCCATCTTTGCAGCTTGGACAAGTTTGCTAGTTAAATCTGAGAAGGTGCTTTTAATTGTAGATTGATCGATCTACAATCAGTTCTCACTTCTGGAGGATTAAATGAAAGCATCTGTTGGCAGACCCCGAGAATTCGACCCTGAAACATTTCTCAATACCGCGCTGGAATGCTTCTGGCAAAAAGGATACCGGGCAACATCGATGTCAGATCTTATGAAAGCCTCTGGTCTTGCAAGCGCCAGTATCTATAATCTTTACCCTGATAAACGCGCAATCTATCTGGCGGCCTTACAGCAATACATGGATGAAGGTATTTCCAGAGCAGCAGAACGCGATGCGGAGTTATCTCCAGAAAAGGCATTGCGTGAAACGTTAGAATTTGTAGCGCTTTTATCATCTTCTCCTGATGGAGAAAAAGGTTGTTTTACGATTGCCGCGGCCAGTGAACTTCTACCGGGTGATGCAGAGATAAAAAGTAAGGTTCATCATAAATTCAATTCAATAATCAATCAGTTGGAAAAAATATTATGCAGAGGTCAGTCGCAGCAGCTCTTTCGGTGCGATGAAAGACCACGAACAATGGCAATAAGCATTTTTATGATGCTGGAAGGGATGCGAGTTTACGGGAAAATTCAGCCCGAAATTGACGAACTCAAAAGGTGTAACGAATTTATTGTCAGATCGGTGCTCTTAAAAAGACATGAAGATGGGAAAGGCCTCTCCAGACAGGCATCAACATGATGGAAGTGGGCACAATTGTTCGGCGTCGAAAAAGAAGAAATACAATGGTTGTGCTCGAATGTGAAAATGGCATGGCTTTATGTGGTTGGGTAGATAACGGAAAGTTTTTCAAAAGACGCTTTCCATTGTCTCAGTTAAAGACATGTATGCCTTACTCAAACTTTTGGCCTCTTACTTAAAGCGCCGGAATGTCCTTTTCCGGTGCCTGATACTGACGTCCGCTCTTGGCGGGGTCCGCTTGGAAAACGGAAAATATCCTACGTTAAGGCCATTTGTTAAGCAGACATGACAGGCGGCTGTGAGCGAACAGCAGACCATATTTGGCCCCGGTCACGTATTTACAATGGCGCCGACATAGGATTTTAACTTTACGTGTTCTGGTAGAGATTCCGGCGGTTACCGTACAGGCCTGCAAATTTTCATCCATTGCTCAATGTAAATTCGTAACGTTCAGGGCGAATGAAGAAGCGAGAGTTTTCCGCACACTGACCGTTTTCAAACCAGGATGTCCTCTCAAGAAGGAAGAGCGGCGAGTTTTTAGCGATGCCCAGTACTTCGGCAAGTGCCTTATCAGCAAAGTCCAGCCGGATGGCGATATCAGAACGGCTTATCGCATTCTGGGTGGCTTTTTCCAGCAAAACCCAGGTGGGTTCCTGCTCTGTCTCTTCCCAGCTAAGCGCATGAGGGAAAGCAAGAAAATGGCTGTAACCCAAGGCAATCGGCTCGTTATCCACCAGGTGCAACCGTGAAATAAAGGTCAGAGACCGGGCCATTTCAAACAGGGTGAGGAACGGCTCGGGAGTAGGAATCTGCTCTTTAGCCAGCAGACGCATACTCGCGTTCAGCCCCTGCTGCTTAAGAGACTCATGAAAGCTGCGCATAACGTTGATACCGTGCGCTACTTTTTTACCTGACACGTAAGTGCCTTTCCCCTGTTTCCGCTCAACAATACCCTGCTCAGTGAGAGACTTAAGCGCAAGCCGGACCGTGACCCTGCTGACAGAAAAACGTTCTTCCAGCGCAGATTCAGAGGGCAGCTTGCCGCTTGGCTGATAGTGGCCGGCTGCAATTTCCTGCTGTAGCGTATCGGCAATCTGCCGGTACAGCGATGTCATGTTTTCACGCACCAGTGTCATTCAGGTTCCGTCTCTCGTATTCCGTTCGGATCTAGTTTAGTCAGAAGCGATCTTAGACCAGCTTGTATTAATACGTATTATAACCACATCTTAATTGACTTACACGTGATGTCCAGCATGACAACTTCTGCGTCATCCGCCCTGGCGGTAGACAATATCACTTTTCGTTACCCCGGGAGCGCACCAGTGTTCCGCAATTTCAGTTTCCATGCACGGCATGGCGAATTTGTCGTGCTGCTGGGGCCTTCCGGCTGCGGCAAGAGCACTCTGCTTAACCTGCTGGCGGGATTCACTGAGCCGGAAGAGGGGGCCGTTAAAATTAACGGGCAGCGGACCACGCCCGAGAACAACCAGCTGGGTTACGTGTTTCAGCAGCCGCAACTCTTTGGCTGGCTGAGCGCGCTGGAGAACGTCCGGTTCGGCCTGCGCATGCAGAAACGCGAGGACGTTGCTTCCCAGCGCGATCGCGCGCTGTCTTATCTGCAGCGGGTGGGGCTGGCGCATGCCGCCCATCAGTTTCCGCATCAGATGTCCGGGGGAATGCAGCAGCGCGTGTCGCTGGCGCGTGCGATGGCACTGGATCCTGACGTATTGCTGATGGATGAGCCGTTCGCTGCCCTTGATGCCATCACCCGCGGTGATATGAACGAAGAGACGTTGCGCCTCTGGTCTGCCATCGGCCAGACCACCGTATTTATCACGCACGACATTGAAGAAGCCGTCTTCCTGGCCGATCGCGTCATCGTCCTGAATCGTGCTCCGGGCGGGGTGCACAGCGAACTCACCATTTCTCTGCCGCGTCCGCGCAGCAATCTGGAGACGCGGCAGCTTCCGGCTTTTGCTGCGTATCGCAATGAATTACTGAAGCGTATTACAGACGTGATGCAGCAGTCCCACAGTCACTCACTCTAATAAAACGGATCGTCAAATGGGTAAATTATTTCTTGCTGTGCTGATATCAGGGGTTTTATTTAACGCGGCTGACGCAGCGGACTCACAGCCGCTGCGCATTGGCTGGGTTTATGCGCTGGCAAACGCACCGGCGTTGATTGCAGAAAAAGAAGGTTTTTATAAACAGGAAGGGTTGAACGTCGAGCTGAAGTCCTTTGGCGACGGGCCGGTTATCAGTCAGGCGCTGGCCGCGCACGAGCTGGATGCAGCTTACATCGGTGCGACGCCGGTTTTTCAATGGTTCTCTCGCGGGCTGAAGGGACAAATCATTGCCAAAGTGAACAGCGGGCAGGCCGCGCTGATCGTTCCGGCAAAAAGTGGCATTTCAACCCTGGCTGACCTGAAAGGCAAACGTATCGCAGGGGTGAAAAAAGGCAGCGGGATGGACGTTCTGCTGCGCGGAGTCGTGCTGCAGCAGCATGCCGGGTTAATCGCGGATAAAGACGTGCAGGTGCTGAGTATGCCACCCGGCAACATGCCTGCTGCATTGCAGCAGGGTGTGGTGGATGCTGCCTTTACCTGGGAGCCTTTTGTCAGCGAAGTGCTGCTGCGCGGTGATGCAAAAGTGCTGCTCGACGTGAATAAGGTTCAGCCGGGTTATCCGTGGTATGTGCTGATGGCACTCCCGGAGACCTTAAAGGACCGTCCGGACGACGCGGTGAAAATCATCCGCGCCCATCAGAAGGCGGTGGATTTCATCAACCAGCACCCGACAGAAGCGGATCGGATTATGGCCGACGCGTTTAAGCTGCAGTCCATCAAAACCGCAGACGGCAAAACGCTGCCGCCGGATGCAGTGGTAGAAGAGGCGCGTAAACGCATTCAGTGGTCAGTGTCACTGACGCAGAAGGATGGGGCGTTCTTTGAACAGCTGATGAAGGATTCCCGGTCGCTCGGCTACATGCAGAAAGCCCCTGCGCTGAATGAATTTGTTGATACGCAGTGGCTGAAAAAAGCAGGGATCACGCAGTGAAGTTAACGCCAAACTGGGGTTGGGCGTCGCTGCCCGCTCTGCTGGTTGTCTGGATGATTGTCGCCAGCCACTATCCTTCTTACGTGCTGCCGCAACCTTGGGATGTGTGGCATGAAGCCGTGCGCTGGTTCAGTGACGGATCCATATGGGCTCAGCTTGGGTCGAGCCTGCTGGAGGAGTTCGCCGGGTTCGTTATCGCCGTAATGCTGGCGCTGATCCTGGGCGTCAGCGCAGGGCTGTCCGATCGGTTCAGGGATTTTCTCTCGCCGCTGAACAGCCTGTTTATGGCCATCCCCCCCATTGCGTGGGCACCGCTTATGCTGCTTATTTTTGGTCTGGGCATCGTCTCTATCGTGGTGGTGATTGTTATCGCCGCGCTTTTCCCGATGTGTCTGACCATTCAGGAGGGGATCCAGGGCATTCGCGGCGGGGAAGTGCGCGCGGCGCGCTCGCTGGGTGCCCGCCCGGCTCAGTTACTGCTTTATATCTATCTGCCGAGCTCATTACCGTTTATCACTGCCGCGCTGCGTATTGGATTCAGCCAGGCGTGGCGCGCACTGGTGGCGGCTGAAATGCTGGGAGCCTCTCAGGGCATTGGCTGGATGGTGGCGATGGGCGGCCAGACGGGTAACAGCAGCCAGGTGCTGTTGGGAATCTGCCTGATCGGGCTCATTGCCTGGCTGATGGAAAATCTTGTGTTTCGTCGCATCGAGCAGCGCTACCAGCGCTGGCGTGCCCAATAATTGTGTGAGGTTAATGTGAGTCAGTTTGATATTCGTGATGCAGGCGATTACATCGCGCCAAAAGGCCTGTATGAGCAGAATAAAGCGCGCCCGTTTCTGGGCAGCGTCACCAGTTCACACTGTCAGCTAACGGCAGGTGCCTGGGAAGAGATCCAGCTGGAGTATACCGTGGGTGCCAGCGGCCTCGCTGATGGCGCATGGCTGAAGCTTGCCTTTAAATTTTACTCGGACTGGGCGCTCTTTCAGACCAGCAACCCCGCTGCTGCGAACTATATCAGCGCCGAGTATCAGGCAGGCCCCCTGTTGCCGGGGCAGAGCCCTGCCACTGTGCAGCACCTGAAAGTGCGCTTCGACCAGAAAGGGCATGAGCGACCGTTCCAGAAGGCGATTCTGATTGATATCGTCGATGGCTACATTAACCCTGGAGATAAAATCATTATCCGTCTCGGCGATCGCCGTCGGGGCGGAGGCGGGACCCGCGTACAGAGTTTTGTCGAGAAAGATTTCCGTTTCCGTCTGTTTGTCGACCCGCTGGGCAGCTCAAAATTTGCTGAAGTGCCGGGGGACACGCTGCTGGATATCGTAGCCGGTGCCCCGGCGTCCCTTTCCGTCATTGCCCCCCGGCTACTGGCGCCTCATACACCGTTCTCCGCCATCATCCGGCTGGATGACAGTTGGGGTAATACCTGCCGAGAACTACCGCTGTCGGGACGGCTGGCACTGACCTCCTCAGAAGGGGAAACGCAGCACCATGACTTCCGGCTGGCCGGGCTGGGCTGGGCGATTGCGCGCATTAGTGATTTGCAGCTTTCTGCTGGAGAGTGGTCTATCAGCGCGACGCTGGATGCACTCCCGCCGCTCGAGGGTAAAGCGTGGGTCACGGCCGAAGAGACTGCGACGGGCCTGCGCCCGCTGTATGCCGATCTCCATGTGCATTCTGATGACACCGTTGGCACCAATGACACGCTGTATAACCTGAGTTACGGACGTGATGTAGCCGGTCTCGATATTCTGGGGTATACCGCAAACGACTTCAACGTTACAGAAGCGCGCTGGAAACAGGCGGTAAAACTGATTAATGAGCTGAACCAGCCAGAGAGCTTTGTCTGCTATTCCGGTACCGAGTGGTGCGGCAATACCTGTGCCGGTGGCGATCACAACGTGGTGTTTCTTGAAGATGATGAACCCCAGTTCCCGTTTGATAATCAGGGCCGGCTGGTGCGATCTTTTGAGTGGAACGAGTTTACCGCCGGCACCATTAAACCGGGGGCGTGGCCGCTGGACGAGCTTTATGCCGCCTACGCGCGCGAGCCGCACAAACACCTGCTTATCCCGCACGTCGGCGGGCGGCGCTGCAACCTCGATTGGCACCATCCTGAACTGGAGAGACTCATTGAAGTCGGCTCTGCATGGGGACAGTTCCACTGGGTCTACGCTGAAGCGCTGGAGCGCGGTTACCGGTTGGGCGCGACGGCTAACAGTGATGAGCACCAGGGACGCTGCGGCGGAGGAGTGCCCGCCACGGCGGTATTCGGTTCACGTGGTGGACTGACCGGCGTACTGGCCGAACGTTTTGACCGTAAGGGCGTGGCGACCGCGCTGCGTGCCCGCCACACGTTTGCCACCACGGGTGAACGCAGCTATGCCGAACTGCGGGCCGGCAATGCGCTGATGGGTGACGTGGCTGCATACAGTTCAGTTGATGCGCTGAGCTATCGCCTGTTAGGCGATGCCGGCTGGGAAGCTATAACGCTTTATGACGGTGAAAAAGAGGTGTGGCACCGGGATTTGCACGCGGAACTGGGCCGTTCTCAGCGACAGTTCCGTGTTCGCCTGAGTGGCGCACGTATTAAAGACCGTTATCGCGGTGCGTGCTGGACAGGGCATATTGACGTCACCGGGACGCCCATCAGTGGCTTTTCCCTGACCGGCGCTGACCATCCTGAACAGACCGTTTGGCGAGAGAGCCATACGCAGATTGGCTTGCGGACAGACACCAATGGAGACAGTGACGCGGTAACAGTCAGCACGGGTGGGCTGCACGGGGCAAAGGTACGTGTACATTTGGAGATAAGCAGCTACATCAAAGTGGGCGATCCGCTTACGGCTCAACCTCATTCATGGGCACCCGTTTTTGACGCTGAGATTGATGGCAAAGCCCTTCTGTTATCAGGTAAAGAGACTTTTACGCTGGCGGGTACTGAGCTGCAGGTCGAGATCGAACTGGTGACAGAACAGCCGCTGCCGCGTGACCTCCGGGGTGATGTACTGCTTTCAGAACTCAATCTGCCTGCAAAATCAGAGCATGCTCTGTTCATTAGTGCGAGACAGAAAGACCAGTCGCGTATCTGGACCTCGGCTCTTTTCCTCACGCGTTAATATCCTTCGGCGGCGTCTAAGGCGCCGCTGTAATCATCTTTAAAGTGCGAAGTCCGCTTCTGGCACGAAGCAGAAGCGCATGCCAGGTCCGCTATGAGCTGTGAGTTCAATGGGTCGATGCAACGCTATCCTTAATCAAGGGGGGCGTTGCCATGAAACGAAGAACTCGGATTAACTACACGCCAGAGCAGAAGGCGATTATCTGGGACAGATATAAGCAAGGTGATTCCCTGCATGATATCGCCAGAATGTTCGACAGATATCATTCTTCTATTATGCCCACTATCCACCAGACTGGTGGATACCGCCCCCCTGTCCGAAAGCGGCATCCGTTAGCGCTTTCACTTGATGAAAGAGAGGAAATCTCCAGAGCGCTGGTAGCAAAAATCAGCATCAGGGCGATCGCTAACAAACTATCGAGAGCCCCCTCAACGATTAGCCGGGAGATCAAGAGGCACGGTGGTGCAAAACAATACCGTGCATCAAAAGCGGATACTGCTGCCTGGGAAAATGCTCTGAGACCAAAACCTTGCAAGCTAATTGAAAGACCCACACTGTGTAAAATCATCGCAGAGAAGATGCATCAGGACTGGTCGCCGGAACAAATCGCCGGTTGGCTGAAACGCTGTTATCCGGATAATCAGGAAATGCATGTGTCACACGAAACGATATATAAAACGCTTTTTATACAAACCCGGGGTGCATTAAAAAAAGAACTGCAGCAATGCCTCAGAAGCGGAAGAGTCGTGCGTAGATCCAGAACATCATCGCTTAAAGGGAAGGGATTAGGGTCAATCCCGAATACAATCTCTATCAGCGAAAGACCACCTGAAGCCGCTGACAGAGCCATACCAGGTCACTGGGAAGGTGACCTGATCCAGGGCTCTAAAAACTCCTATATCGTCACCCTCGTAGAACGTCATTCCCGTTTTGTTATGCTGGCCAGGATCAGGGACAACAAGACCATAACGGTTATATCTGCACTCATCAAACAAGCCCGGGAATTACCTGCAGAGCTATATAAAACATTAACATGGGACCGGGGCGCTGAAATGACCAGCCACACCCGGTTTACTGTAGCCACAGATATCCAAGTTTACTTCTGCGATCCTCAATCCCCCTGGCAACGCGGCTCCAATGAAAATACAAACAGATTGCTTAGGCAGTATTTTCCAAAAGGAACTGACTTATCGGTTCACAGCCAAGAAAGACTAAACAGCGTTGCCAGACAGCTCAACGAAAGACCGAGAAAAACGTTAGACTATGAATCACCCGCAGAGCGTTTTAACCAATGTGTTGCATCCATCAGTTGAACTCACAGCGAAAAGCGGACATAAGCTTAATGTCAGAATGATATTTTCTAACTCGCGATTTTGAACGCTGTAAAAGCAAGAAGAAAAACTCCACTGACGATGAATCAAATTCGGGGAAAATCCCGAGGGCATAAAACGTTAACGCGACGCTATGAATGCAGACAGTGACCGAAGAGGATTGCTGCATGATTGACTCGGATAAGGCGACAGGTTTTTTAAAAAAACCTGCCGTCTAAAAATTTACTGCGATCACTGCCAGCTATACTGCATGTGGCGTTTTTTCTCTAATACTGATTATAAATGATTAACTGTTCTTTATAACGGCATATTTTCCTGCCCCCAGAAATATGACAGCAATGGCTGAGAAAAAGTAAAACAGGAGACCTTCAATCATCAATCCGCCCTGAGCGTCAAGATGCAGGGTCTCAGGGGCATCCCCCAGGTACCACGCAAAAACCATGTTAATCATTATGAAAAGTGCAGCCGCCCTCGTCAGAATCCCAGCCAGGAGCAGCACTGGGGCAACCAGTTCGCCGGCATAAACACCGTAGCCTAAGAATGCAGGCAGGCCGGATGCCGCCAGCATCTCACGGACCTCATCAATACCGTAAATCAGTTTGTGGGCACCATGAAAAATTAAAATTCCACCCAGCATTATTCTTAACAGCAGCTTACCGGTATCGGGTTGATCAAACTTTTTATATACAGAACACAGAAGATGCATTTTTGACTTCATTCACTAAAAGATTTTGTAGTTTCAGCTGATTGTCCATACATGAGCAGTTAGTTCCAATCTGCCTCAGCGGCTGTAAGAGTGCAGACATACGCATGACACAGCTTCGCATTCGCCGGGCTTACGTAAGATCGTGCAGCGCTCTGCCGAGGGGAGAACGTATCGAAAATTCACTGAATTCAACCTCAAGCCCCTCTCTTTCAGGCGTGCAGGCCATCACTCCCACAAACCGCCTTTCTGTCCCCGGCCAGTGACAGAGCCTGAGCAAAGGCCAGGTCAGCCCGTCGGCAGAATACTGTATTCTCAGCGACTTGTTGTGCAGCGTGGCCCGCATCCAGAAAATTTCTGGAGTACCTGGAAATATTCCCGTTGACCAGTCTGACAATGTTCTTGTCACCACGCAGCCGATGGCGGGCTGACTGTCATTAAACTCTATGCCGGCTTTAACCCAATTCTGATCGTCATCTTTCAGAAATATTCCAGCCTGATCGTACAGATGCCTGAAGTCAGCCTGCACTTTCACCTGCAACGTAAAGTCACCGTCAATACTGTACCCAAAAGCATGCCCGGTATGACGGCGAAACCCATAGTATGTCTGCTCCCAGAAGTCAGTATGAGGTTCAGTGGTCAGTTGCAGTCGTCCTTCCGCTAGGCAGCTGATGCGCGGCTGATTTATCCAGGCAGCGCCTGCTGATTCGATCGATTCAATCATATTCAGGGTCTGTCTCCATTGATGCTTCCTGTACCCGGTTGTCACTGCTGCAGGATTATGCAGTATCCGGAAAATTCGCTTTAAACCTGCCGGGTCATGCCTCACCGGCTGCAGGCTTTATCGGTCTGCCACACTCACGACTGACAGGAATGTTGTAGAACCCAGTCACCAATGTCTTCTCGGAAAAGCGATCCCACCCCGATGAAGCAATAAAGATGTCATGCTCATCCCGCCGGGCGAAGGCGGTGCCTGGAAGAAAAGCACCATAAACGTCCATCTGCATTTTCAGAAGCTGCAAAGCATTTCCTCTGAAAGGAAAGCACAGAAATATTCCGCTCTCTGAACTTCCCGGTTTCCGTTCTGTATGGTTACGTTCCGCTGGCAGAACGCCTGAAAATATGAGGTTAACCCATCATGCCAAGATACATAGGCGGGTGAGATGTCAGCCCGGCGTGCACGCTTTCCGTCACTTTGTCTGCCAGAAGCTCTGATTCTCCGGCTTCCAGCGCGGACAGGGTCATGCGGGCAATCTCATCAGGAGACGCTTTCTCACCGGGAACGCCACGCGCCATATCCGTATCTATGAAAGCAACGTGCAGCGAAAGGACGTCCGTTCCCTGCGCTTTCAGTTCCTGTCGCATTGCATTACTCAGTGCCCATGCAGCGGCCTTGGAAGCACTGTAGGTACCCGTAATACCGGGCAATGTTGCCCAGCTTAAAGCTGAAATAACGTTGATGATCGCGCTACTGTCGTGCCTGGCCAGAAGCGGAGCAAAGGCCTGAGCCATGCGGAGTGGACCGACCGCATTGGTTTCGAACTGATTGTGAAGTAACGTCAGTGAGTCAGGGGAAAGAACGGAACCCGCCCCTCCAATCCCAGCATTGTTAATCAGCAGGTTTACGTCACCTAGCTCCTGCGCCAGCGCGCTGATTTGTTCCGGGCGTGTGACATCCAGGCTGACCGGCACAACACCGGGTTCGGTAATGCTTTTGCAATCACGCGCGGCAGCGTAGACCTTACTCGCGCTGGCCGCGAGTAAAGCGCGCACAAATGCAGCCCCCAGTCCTCTGTTTGAGCCGGTCACCAGAGCAACGGAATTTTGGATTTTCAATGCTGATTCCTCATGAGATAGACTTTAAATCAAAATTTTGACGTTACGTGAAGCATGGTGAAATGCTCGTAATGTCCCACACCATTTTTGACAATGGGATCCTGCGAGGTGAAATCAGCAATATCTTCCTGATCCGCAATTCTGTAAATTGACACTCCATATCCGCCGTTGTCGTCAATGACCGGTCCGTGCGCGATGATGACGCCCTCATCGAGAAGGTCATTCTGGAAGGCGCCATGCTGCCCCATCCACCTTTTTTCGTCATCCGACATCGTTGCCAGAAAGTCCGGGCGCGGTGGGATCCATTTACACAGGAATGTTTTCATTTCATCTCCAGAAAGGGTCTTAAAAGTGATAATCGCTCGCTTTTTTAATTCTCAGGGCAGGTGTGCGATGGCAAGATGCTGAGCCGCTTTTGCAGATAGATTGTGTACCACATCAGCCGGACGCATCATGACCATGAAATCGGTAATTTTCCCGCTCTGATCGAACTCAATCAGGTCAACACCAAATAGGTGCTCCTCGTCTACTTGCGCACTGAACTCCAGGACAAAGCCAGCGTTGCTGCTGAAGTGACGCAGGTAAGTGAAGTCCTGCATTACGCTGAAAACGGCTTCGAGTATCGCGACCATGGGCTGACTGCCACGGTAGATATCAGCAGAGGCCGGATTACCGAATACGACATTCTTTGCCAGCAGTCCTGGGAGGCTTTTCAGTCGCGGTGTTCAGCAATGCGGTGCCATTCTTTGAGCCCCGCCAGAGCGGCTTCATGCGGCTTGCCGGTTATAGTGCCTTCATCGGGGCTGATATCAGGTCGGGCCATGGTGTGCTCCTCTGTGAGAGAAAATAGGGCATTTATTCAGTCAGAATGAGACCGGGTTGTTTTCACTTTGCAGTCTTTACGCTTTTGAGAATTGAACCTTCAAACATTTTTGGCGCATAGCTCTGCAGGAAGAGGATCATCCCGGCCATTTTGCCCACCGGATTACTAAACTTTGGCTCCTTCGTCTGGATAAGGCGCATAATGGTCGACACCACCGCATCGGGCGATTCTGCTTCATCGATGCCTTTCTGCGTAGCGGCCCGGACCCGGGTGCGATACGCGTCATAATCGGGGATATGATGACCATCTGGTGACACGGCATTCTCACTAAGGTTTGTTTTGAACCAAACAGGTTCAACCATGTTGACCTTAATATTGAACTGGTCGAGCTCAAAACGCAGGGACTTGAAGTAGCCCTCAACCGCGTGTTTTGAAGCCGTGTAATAGGAAAGGTTTGGGGGCCCGATCAGGCCAACAATCGAACTGACGGTGATAATCTGTCCGCGTTTCTGCCGGCGGAAGTTTGGCAGCAGGGCGTTAGTTACCCGGACGGTACCCCAGAAATTCGTTTCAAACTGTCTGCGCCCCACCTCGACCGGGGTCTCTTCGGCAATGCCGGTTACCATAAAGCCTGCGTTATTGATGAGCACATCCAGTTGCTTCGTGTATGCAAAAAGTTCGCGGGTGAACGATTCAACAGAGTTCTCATCATCAAGGTCGAGGCGCAGAAGCTTAAAGGGCACCTTTTCCAAATACTTTTCCGGACTGCGGCTGGTGCCAATGACGGTGAACCCCTCCCGGTGAAGTTTGTTCGCCAGCATCAGGCCAAAACCTGATGAGGCACCGGTAATCAGAATCGTTTTTTTCATTGTGTTTACCCTGGTGTAATTTCTGGTGTCTGAGAACCATTCTGCACCGGGCATCTCGATGGCACACTAGCGAAACACGCCATGTTGAAAGCGAAATGCGCCAATATTGATAAAGTTAAACTGGCGCATTTCGCTATTGAGGTGGCATGATCGGCACCCTAGACTGTGTACATGAATAGTGAGAACACTGATTTGCCTAAACAACGAAATATTAACGTGCAGGACTATTCCATCTGGCCGGGCTGGCGCCTTCTTATGCAGGATGCGGGAGTGCAGGCCTCTCCCGTACTGCGCCGCGCACAGCTGCCAGGCGATCTCTTTGCACGCCAAAACGTTCGTCTGAATCCTGAGGATTTCTTTAAGCTGTGGAAAGCCATTGAGGCCGAGGGCCTCTCCCGGTGTCCGGACGTGCCTGTAGCACTGCAGATTGCAAAGGTAATGTCATCCGACTGGTTTGATCCGGAGCTGTTTGCCTCGCTGTGCAGCGCGAACATGATCGGTGCCCTGGAAAGGATGGCTAAGTACGTGCGTCTGATAGCCCCCATGATAATCAGGGCAGAACAGCATGCTACCCAGACTTCAGTCATTCTGGACTTCATCGATAAAACCCGACGACCACCGGAAGTTTTCCTGATTTTTAAACTGGTCTTTTTTACCCAGCTGATACGTCTGGCGACGCGCACGCACGTGATGCCTGTCAGCGTCAGCCTGCCGTGGACGTCGGATAAAATAAATATCGATGATCCGGCCTACGGGCAATTTTTTGGTACGCCGGTTACAGCCAGTGAAATAACGACAATTGTTTTCCTGAATGAAGACATGCAGCGCCCCTTCCTGACAGAAAATCACAAGATGTGGCAGTTTTTTGAGCCCTCCCTGCGCCAGAGGCTGGCTGATCTGGACAAGATGGCCAGCACGTCAGAAAGAGTGCACTCCATTTTGCTGGAAATGCTACCCGCAGGGGAGGCGTCCATGCACTCCGTTAGCCAGAAACTGGCGGTCAGCACGCGCACACTGCAACGCAGGCTGCAGGATGAAGGAACGTCTTTTCAACAGGTCCTTGATAGCGTCCGGGAATCTCTGGCCGTTCACTATCTCCGGAATACCAACATGTCAGGTGCGGAAATATCATTCCTGCTGGGGTTTGAGGATGCCAACTCCTTTTCCCGCGCATTCCTGATGTGGACGGGGAAAACACCGCAGTCAGTGCGTGAGACTCCAGAGCAGTCAGCCGGAAATAGAGACTGAAAACATGATGCGTATTGCGCACAACGGACGGAAGATAGTCATGTATCTGCCCGATGTTGTCACCCTGGAAGAGCCGCGGATTTAAATTATTTTTGCCTGCAGGACAGGCATTCAGAGTTTTTTCCTCTGTCGGGCTTGATCTGCCTAAAAGTGGCTGTTCTAGTGCCACTTTATAATCAGAGCTGTGGTGAAGTTGCGGAATGAGTTAAGAAGCCTGGATTACCAATGTCGCTCACTCAGCCAGACACCTGAAGCATCCCATCTTCACAGCGAGGACAAGGTTTTTAGAAAGGAAGGCGGTCATCAACGGTAAATACCAACTCTGTTAATTTTACTGATGTGAGCACAGATAATGAGCAGTCATCGTGCCTGTTTTTGCATTAATTTTTTCTTATCCTGGCGCTATGTCCGAAATCTTTACTTATGAGTAATGAATATCTGAATATTGGAAATCAGTCAAAATTACGCTCAATGTTTACCGGGAGAGAGGATCGAACGATTTAAGCTCGCTAAGCCCTGAAATGTAATATTGACAGCAACCTGATTACACTACTGTCGGTCGAATACAGATTTTAGCTATAGTGTCTTTCATCTGCATCCGTTATTGCTCTTATGATTCTGGCGGGATTTCCGGCGACAAGCACACCTTCAGGCACATCTTTAAGCACCACTGCACCCGCACCAATTACGCTACCCTTTCCTATTCTGACACCTGGCAGGATATTGACCCCGGCACCGATCCATACATCATCCCCGATCGTTACAGGAAGAGCATATTCAAGCCCCTGATTTCTGCGTCTGGAATCAAGAGTATGACCGGCTGTGTAGATTCCCACGTTCGGAGCAATAAACACGTTGTTACCAATTCGAACTTTCGCCCCGTCAAGAATTGTAAAATTCACATTAGCGTAGAAATTGTCACCGATTTCGATGTTATACCCATAGTCACAGTAGAAAGGCCCTTCAATGACAAAGTTTTCCCCGAGCTTCCCAAGCAGACTGATTAGGATCTCCTCTCTTTTTTCCTTTTCCGTAAATGCCGTATGGTTGAAAGTATAAATTTTCAGCTTGGCATCATCTCGTTGCTTAAGTAAATCAACATCATAGTTTGCATCGTACAGCAATCCTGCTGCTGCTTTTTCAGCTTCTTTCATTTGAATCTTCTCTTTGGATACCCGATCAAAAGGTAAAAATTAACGCGTTTTCAATTGTTGTCATACTTTGTTTCTGACGCCATATACGCTGCAAGCATAGTGCCACAGCTTGATATCCCGTAGACGTTCTCTCTGTAAACTAACATACCGCAATTAAACTAACGTCCGCCTTTGGCACTGAGCGGACATGCTCGCGTGGCAAGGTCTGCTGTGAGCGAAGAGCGGACATATTCATAAATATGGGCAGGCCTGAATATCCTGGAACAATGGCACTCAGTTCAGGCACGCCCGGGAATTGTGTTATCCAGACCCGCACTGCGCCACATTTGGAGTAAGCTATGACGGGAATGGGGATAACTTTCAGGCACAAGCTGAAGAAATGTTAATCGAGTTACGTCGAAATGGCGGAAGGCATTACGTTTTTCACACCATGCCGCAAGCACAATATCACCAGAGAAGTAACCTAAGGCGAAAGGCCATATCGTTCTTTCACTCACATTACCCAGCCTGTCTGTATAGCCAGTCCGGATTTTATGTCTCCTCCTGATGGCGCTTCGAAGAGAGTTCAGATTTTCAAAATTGTGATGGGCAACCTGAGTTCTTCCAACTAATTGTGTCGATTCATCAAACAGCGTCTTTAACTTTGCGGGCAGACCTTGCCGGATCTTACCCGTAACCTCAGAAGCTGCTTTTGCGATACCTGCGTCACCATATGCTGATACCCAGCGCAATCCGAGCGCCAGTGCGTCGAGTTGCTCAGGGGTAAACATCATAGGTGGCAAATGATGGCTTCGTGAGAGGATAAACCCCGTCCCGGCTTCTCCCTGAATGTCAGCTCCCTGAGCACGTAGTGCGCAAATATCACGGTAAAGCGTGCGAAGGCTGACGGAGAGTTCTTTAGCAAGCCAGTTTCCGCTTACCGGATATCGATGCTGATATAAAATCTGTAAAAGATTGAGTAGGCGCTCTGCACGCTTCGGTCCTGATGCTGACATGTTCTGTCAATGCTCCCTGCGATAGTGAAGTCTCTTTCTTTTTGACGAGTAACACTCATGATTCCTAACCTGATCATTCTTTATGTTGATAACCCAATCACTAGCAGCGGATTTTACCAAAAGCTATTTAATAAAGAACCAGATGTAATGTTTCCAACATGGGCGGCTTTTTCCTTCAAAAATGGCCTGAACCTCGGACTATGGTCAACAACGTCGAGTGACTTTGCATCCTGCGGTGAAGGTAACCGAACTGAGCTGAGTTTTATGGTTAAAGATATTAAGGAAGTTGATGCACTATATCAGCAGTGGTTAGAAAGCGGTGTGCAGATAGAACAGGAGCCCAGGCAGGCTGTTTTTGGCAAGACGTTCGTTGCGTTAGATCCCGACGGGCACCGTATCCGGGTGTGTATACCGGACTAATAAAGACTTTTACCTGCCCATGTTTAAACTTGAAACGTCCGCTTCTGGCACAAAGCAGAAGTGCGTCTTAGACAAGGTCCGCTATGAGCTGTGAGTTCAATGGGTCAATGCAACGTTATCCTTAATCAAGGGGGGGCGGCGTTGCTATCAGCATTCTTTGTGAACCAACAGGGAGCATGTAAAAACAAGCTTCATCGTAACGGGCTCCCAGCAGCTATGAGCCCATGGGACGTGGTACGCAACTTGTGAAGAAGGAAAAAGTAGTTCTGCAGGAAATTTTCTAATTTTTTGTATTTAAATAAATAATACTTTAGATTAATAGGGCAGCTTATACTAATGATAATGTTATAAAATGGATCTATTTATTGGAGTGATTTATACAGTAATATTTTATGTGATTGGTGGAGCTATTGTTTTTAGGAAAGTTAATTAACCAATGCGCTTGTATTATTTTCTGACAATCCCTGCCTCTTTAGGTTATGGATATCTGTTTTACATCAGTCCTGACTGGTGGGGAGAGGGTGGGCCAGAGGTGATTACATCTATTGTGGCGGGGTTCTCAGTTATGTCTGCTTTCGGAATCATTCTGATTTTTTATTATGGATTTATAGCATATCGAAAAGCACAAGGAAAAGCAGAGTTTGATGATAGACCTAATAAAAGTCAGGATGAATGAATTCAGTGTATACGTGATTTGTAAGGCAATTTCATAAATCACGTTAGTGTAATAATGAGTCGTTTTAGGGCTTAAGGATATGCCCAAATTCAATTGACGCTGATAGCGACAATATGAGCCATACATAGGCGAGAGAAACTGTTTATACAATAATTTTTGAGTCAGCCTGATTAGATGGTTTGACCTTTAAAAGGGGTAAAGTCTGTTGAGTGACTGTTTGGGACTAGTCTTGGTGCACATTTCGCGCTTTTATGAATATAAATTAAGCGATAGATAGAAAAATAGATAGATTTACTCTTTTATTTATGCTGGTTGGGCAAGATTTAATAATGAACTAATCAAGCTATCTTAAAAAAATAGTTTGGTGTTGAATATAACAAAAGCGGTGGCAAATAGACGTTTATTGACATAATACTTCGCTTTCACTTAGAAAATAGTCATGGAAGGGCGTAATTAATGAAGGATCCCAAAAGTATCGTGCTATCGAATGATAATCAAGAAACCCTGGATGCATCAGCGGCAGAGTTACTGCAGGAAGTGCGTGAGTGGGAGTATTTTTTAAATCAGCTGGGAATAGAATCCCCGTCACAGGGAGTCGCTCGTCAATTGTTGAGAGAGAAAGAGGACGCGCTCGCCAGAGTACTGCTTGAAAAATTAAAGCGTACTCACTATCACTGATATCAGTCATGGTTAGACTAAAAGAGCTAATTCTTCGCATGTATTGTACTTAGCCGCGGGCTGCCATCAGGCCGATCAGGAAGATACGTTTTAATAGCGAGCTGAACCCGCTTTTGACGGGTTTAACGCTGTCATTAGGTCTTATTCGGTCCGCCCCTTAAGACTCAGCAGTCGCTGCTGCACCTCCTCATGAGGTTCATGTTTAGCGCAATCCTCAAGATATTGACGATGGACTGAAAGGCTATCAGGCGACCATGTCTCAAGAGCATTAATAGCCATTTGTCGGTTTCTTACCACAGGGCTCCGCAGTGCTGACTCAAGCAATGGCCATCCCATTTCAGGGAAGCGCTTTAATTCCTGCAGAACCGAATCCAGTTGGCGTTCAGCATTCCATCGCGGTCCCATGCCGCTACTCAATGTCGGTCCACTCCCCATTTCCTTGAGGTCAAATTGCGACTCGGCCAGGTTGCACACCTGTATTGCCTGGTGCGTATCGTCTGTTTGCATCAGCTGATACCAGAGCGTCGCGTCGGGTTTATCACGCTGACGTGCAAATAGCTTTGGAAAGGGATCCTCATTCCGATCACGGCTAACTTCAATCGCCAGATTAAATGCATAGCCTTCTTCATCCGCCAGAGCCTGAGCTACAACGTCATCCCAGATATTTAATGTCATTACCTCTGCGCTCATACCCGCCAGCTGAGACGAATGTGTTGTATCAAGCGATGCCTCGTTTTGCGCCCACTCACCAATACGTTTGGCGGTGAGGTAATGCTGAGGATGAGCAGGTTGATAGGCTTGTACGTTTTGCAGATAACGCAAGCTCGCCTCTGCACCATCCTCATAGACCGACATGCCGGGAACAGGGCCTTCATTCAAGAGTGCATACAGAATTTCAGCAGCACCTAACAGAAGGGCGTCATCATGTTCCGTTGCAAGCGCTTCTACCAGCCCCCCACGGACTGCACAATTTACCGCGGTGTACTCGTTCATAACGGAATTTGAGAAACCCTCGCGCAACAGCCAGTTGCGCACCGTTGCATCCATTATTTCTGGCATCCGCTCCATGAGATGAATACGACCCCATCCGTTAACCCGTTTAGCCATGGCGAACCAGATATCCGGATATTGCTCCGGCTCTACCATGGAGCGTAATGCCACGACGGCATAGAGTGTAAATTCGTCATGTCGAGCCAGCACACGCAATATCTCTACACTGCGCTGTTGCGGGAAGAACGCGATGATCGCCATGGCAAACTTTACCGCATTACGATCTGGGCTCTGGGTGCACAGCATCAGTACCAGCTCATATAGCCTGTCAGCAGGAAGTCCACGAGCTTCGGTGATAGCTCTCAGCAGATCATCAATGTAATGCAGTGGTGAGTCCTGTGTAATAAGCGCATACAGTTCCTGGAATGTTTTCACGCCTGGCTTAGCCAGCGCCAGTTGCAATGCAGTCAGGATTTCGTCAGCACCCGGCCCGTCGCTGCCTATGCCGAAGTGATAAACCATCGTGCCTTCCAGCGCACCCGGCGACCAGAATGCTTCGTCAGAATCACCTAACGGTTGGCACTCCAGCAGGTTGTTGTCCCAAGCCAGCGGTTGTGGCTGATCATAGGTTTGTTCAAGGCGTGCATATATTGATGGCAGCTGTACATCCCATACGACCGGAAAGGTATGCTGAGGTTTTTTTCCCAATAACTTTTTTAACCAGCTTTTCATATCTGTTCCCTGTTAAGCGAATTCCCCAGCACTGTTTCAAATAAAAGTGTATCCAGCAGCGCATCGTTGCGTTTGTCATGTGAAGGTGCGAGGACGGTAACGGTCCGTGCCAGTTCACCCTCAATGAACGCTTGGAGCAACGGTCGGCGCGGGCCAAACTGCGCTTCACCGGCGCGCTGCTTGGCTGCTAGCAACGCTGCGATGTCGTTCAATAACGGCCCATCCTGAACCGTTCCCTGGAGCAACTGATCGAAGCGCATCGGGGGCGCACCTTTACCTGCTTCTATCCAACGTACTGCCAGCAAGGGGCGCAGCACATAGAAGTACTTCTTCAGCCTGACCTCATCGCCCTGCAGATACTGGCGAAAGTTTTTGAGTGCCATAGACCGGTAGTGCCAGCGTGCGCGATCCGGTGAAAAGAAAAAATCGCTCACGTCGTTCACGCGGGCCATGACCTTATCGTTCTGGCGGTAAATGATGGGCGAATCCAGCCAGTCGACAAGTGTCGGGTTAGCCCGCTTTAACAGGCCCAGCGCTTTTCGCCACTCCCAGCCGCAAACGTCCAGTTCGGCATCAATCGGTTTTTCGATAACGTCACGCTGTGTATCGACGCGCAGATACCATTCAGGTTTGTGCACATAGAGAAAGCGCACATAATAGTCACTGTCCGGGGAGGCAAAGCCCCAGCCGCGGCTGCCTGATTCACAGGCATAAAGCACGCGGACCTCATAATCTGCCTCTATCTGCTTCAGAGCGTCGCAAACGCGCTCGCGCATTGCTTCATCGACACCGTGTAATCCTGTTGTTATGTTCATCCTGTTGTCCTTTTTATCCTTTAACACATACCACCTGGCGCAGCGTGTGAACGATCTCCACCAGTGAAGATTGCGCGGCCATCACGGCATCAATATCTTTGTAAGCCATCGGTATCTCATCTATGACGTCCCGATCTTTACGGCATTCAACATGGGCGGTCGCGCGTATCTGGTCTTCAAGAGTGAAGCGATTTTTGGCTGCGGTGCGGCTCATGGTGCGGCCCGCACCGTGACTGCAAGAGCAGAAGCTTTCCTCATTGCCCAAGCCGCGCACGATGAAACTTTTTGCCCCCATCGAACCGGGAATGATGCCCATCTGTCCCTTTTGCGCGGATACCGCGCCTTTACGCGTAACCAAAATCTGTTCACCAAAGTGTTGCTCCTGCTGCACATAGTTGTGGTGGCAGTTAACCGCTTCCTGATGGGTGGCAAACGGTTTGGTGATGCAATCGGCCATAGCCGCCAGTACGCGATCCATCATGACCTCACGGTTGTGGTGCGCGAAATCCTGAGCCCAACCTACAGCTTCCAGATAATCCTCATAATGTCGGCTGCCTTCACTGAAATAAGCCAGGTTGCGGTCTGGAAGATTGGAAATATGCTGCTGCATGTCCTTTTGAGCCAGCGCGATGAACAGGGTACCAATAGCATTACCGACGCCCCGCGATCCGCTATGCAGCATCACCCACACTCTGTCTGCCTGATCGAGGCAGATCTCAATAAAGTGGTTGCCCGTTCCCAGCGTACCCAGATGTTGGTGGTTGTTGGTTTTTAACAGCTGAGGATATCGATCCGACAATTGCTTAAACCGGGGTGCCAGTTGCGCCCAGTGCGCGTTGACGTCATCAGGCGTGTTGTTCCATGCGCCTTTATCACGCTTGCTACGGGTATTGGTGCGGCCATGTGGCACGGCTTGCTCAATGGCGTTGCGCAAGCCAGCAGGTTGTCTGGGAGATCGCCAGCGGCCAGAGATGTGCGCACGGCGATCATGCCGCAACCAATGTCGACTCCCACCGCGGCAGGAATAATGGCGCCACGTGTCGGGATGACACTGCCAATCGTTGAGCCCTTTCCCAGATGAACATCGGGCATCACCGCCATATGTTTATAGATAAAAGGCATGCTGGCGGTATTAAGCAACTGCTGCCTTGCCTCCGGTTCCACTGGCACGCCCTGTGTCCACATTTTTATCGGCGCGCCGGATAAAGAATTCAGTACTTCAAATTGAGGTTTCATTTTTTTCTTCTTTTAATCAATGTGATGTCATCTATATTGCGAAATGCGTGCCAAAAAGTTATTTATTTTTTGATGTTGGTTATGTAAATGATTTTATTCGTTTATTTTAATATTGGCATAGGTTGCAGTGCAATGCGGGAGTCTTTAAAATTATCTTAATAAATAAGATTTTATCTCATAGGATAAATTGTGAAAAAGCGGGTCGTGATTGGTGTGCTCGGTACTCAACTTGACCGCCGAGGCAAACGCCAGAATCGTTGGACCAAATGGCGACCTAGTGTGGCGCTTTGTCAGCATGATGATTTACCTATTGATCGCTTCGAACTGTTGTACCAGCCTCGCGATATCAATCTTGCTGAGCGTTTGGCAGAGGATATTGAAGAGGTCTCCCCTCAGACGAAAGTTATATCGCATCCTGTGAGCCTCACTGATCCGTGGGATTTTGAAGAGGTCTATAGTGCTTTCCTTGATTTCGCAACGAGCTATTGTTTCGATACGGAGAACGAGGAATATCTGGTGCACATTACCACCGGTACTCATGTGGCTCAGATCTGTTGGTTTCTGCTAACAGAAGCACATTACTTGCCAGCGAGCCTGTTGCAGACAGGACCGGGCCAAAAGGGTGAGGTGGCTCCGCAAGGCGTTTACTCGATCATTGATTTGGACCTCAGTCGCTACGCTACGTTAACCAGCCGCTTTCAGAAAGAGCAGCATAGTTCGGTATCATTTCTAAAATCCGGCATTGAAACCCGTAATCCTACCTATAACGCCCTGATTGAACAGATTGAACGCGTAGCACAACGCTCAAGTGCTCCCATGTTGTTAACAGGTCCAACCGGTGCCGGTAAATCGTTTATGGCAGAGCGCATATTTCAGCTACGACAGTCACGCCATCAGGTTAAAGGTAAGTTTGTGGCGGTGAACTGCGCTACCTTGCGTGGCGACAATGCCATGTCGACTCTGTTTGGTCATGTGAAAGGCGCTTTTACTGGTGCTCAGGTCGCACGTACAGGGTTATTGCGTGAAGCTGATGGCGGTATCCTGTTCCTGGATGAAATAGCGGAGTTGGGACTCGATGAACAAGCCATGCTGCTACGGGCGATCGAAGAAAAGCGCTTTTTCCCGCTAGGTGCTGATCGCGAAGTCGGTAGTGATTTTCAGTTAATTGCGGGAACGCATCGGGATATGCGTCAGTGGGTGAGTGAAGGGCGGTTTAGGGAAGATTTATACGCACGTATAAATATGTGGACGTTTAGATTGCCCGGCCTTGCCGAGCGCCGTGAGGACATCGAGCCTAACGTCGAATACGAGCTTCAACAATTCATGCGCAGTCAGCAGAGTCAGGTTCGCTTTGATAAAGATGCGCGTATCCGATATTTAGGATTTGCTTGCTCAGGCGACGCTGCATGGCGTGGCAACTTTCGTGAACTTGGAGCCAGCGTGGCGCGCATGGCGACTTTGGCTGAAAACGGACGTATAACAATGCTGTTGGTGAACGAAGAGATAGGTCGCCTGCAAGCAAGCTGGCATCCAGAGGAAGGTCCGGCAATGGCACTGCCCATCGAGCATGAGGTTGATTTGTTCGATAGAAAGCAATTAGAGACGGTTATTGAGGTGTGCAGGCGTTCAGCCTCTCTTTCAGATGCTGGCCGTAAGCTCTTCGCCATCTCGAGACAACAAAAGAAGCAACCAAACGACGCAGATCGACTGCGAAAGTACCTCCTGCGTTTCGACCTAAGCTGGGAAGCGCTTCAATCGAAGTAGGGATGATTGATTTGGAATCATTTATCCGTACCGTTGCCCATTAGTGTTAATAATTATATTAAAGAAATTAGAACGAAGCCGGTTTTGTATATGGATGTATTTTAGAATCATTTGCGGTGGTAATAATCAAGTCGTTAAACTCTTTGACGTCAATTGGCTTGATGGGAATACCGCTTCTGACTACGAATTGAGTATAAGTTCTAGAGTAAAAATAATCCTTTAGCCGTCCATTTTTAAAAATACTGGCGAAAGTGGTATTCACGCCTCTAACATGTCCGATATCAAGAGGAACGGTTCTTAGATTTATGTGTTTATGAAGAAGCTTAATGACTGTTGAGTCGTCCTGAGTATTATCCGTCAGTGCAATAAAGGTTTGCAAAATGTGTATGAGTTTTTTTCTTTTAAGATCGTCTTTGTTTAGTACTATGCTGGGATTAGTTTGAGACCTTCCCCCAGAAGTGCTCGATGTCTGACTTGCAACATTTAGTGGATTATATGACATTATATCGGAAGATTTCTGTCCGTTGATACTTAACCAGCCATCAGCAGCAGTCCCACCACAATAGAATGAACCTTCTTCACCTGTCTTTCGATCAGTGAAAATGAAATAGTAGTATTCGTTATCTAAAAGTTGTCCGTGGTAAGCAAAGCGTCGTTGATTTGGAAGCAGAGTGGTTTTGGTAACTGCGCGAACCTCAAACTGCTTGAAAGCTTCTTCACGAATATCTTGACCGCGTTTACAAAATTCTTCAGGCCACTCCATTATTCCTCTCCTTTATTAGTCTAAGCCCATAATAATGTCTGAAAGAAATAGTGATTTCAAAATATTTTTAATTCAGTGTGCCTGATAACACTGCCGCGCCGTTAAAACGGCTTGTCTGCTGACGATGTAACATCAAGCCAGAACCCGCTTGATGCTACATCGTCCAGCTCGTAAAATATGTTTTAACAGCTACAACAAATTCCTTATCTGTTCAGATAAGTATGCCAGAATAGATAAGGAAAAAAATTACCGGGCTTTGACGATGGCCATGACGAAACCATCCCATCCTTTCTCACCAACAGTCTGTATTGCTGTAGCATCGAGCCGCTCATCTTCAGATATCATCTGAACAAACTCTCTCATGCCTTTTACGTTAAGATCTTCACTACTGGAGCCGATTACACCGCCACCGCGTACCGTGTTATCCCCCATAATAACAGTCCCCTGTTTAGAGAGTTTGATAGCCCATTCAAGATAGCGTGGGTTATTCACTTTATCGGCATCGATAAAAATCATGTCAAAGGGGGCCTCAAGTGTCGGTAAGACATCTAGTGCAGCCCCGGTATGCAACACAACGCGCTCAGCCAGTACCGCATTTTTTATATTCTGACGAGCAACATCTCCATGGTGTTCGTTGAATTCAATAGTCATGACGATTCCATGCGGTAGTAATGCTCTGGCCATCCATATGATGCTATAACCTTTAAGCGTGCCTATTTCAATAACACGGACAGCACGTGAAAAATGTATGAAAATGGCCAGCCTTTCCCCTTTAGAGCGGTTCAATAAGTGTGTTGCATCTATCGGTTGAACTCACAGCGAAAAACGGACGTTCAGGTCTCTGCATGCAGTTAAGCATCATTTGCTAACTAATTACATCTAATCAAGTCACGTCTCAATCAATGAAAATATCGCTTGCGGTGAAAGTTCTATTCAAATTTGCCGGTAAACCTGCTCAAAAATCCAATTGCTGGTGGCCGTCAGCGTCTATGCGCCTCAATTTGAGTTACTGTCCAGTCAGAACCATGGTCATCGATTTGTACGCTATGTAGATGCAATTGAACTTTTTTATAGCAGACAATCGCCGAACGTTAAGATAGGATCTTTATTGCCGCTAATGAAGTGCATAACAATGTTATGATACTCTCTGGTTTTGGGTGCTGTTTCCAGAACGGTTAATAACAATAATCCGGTTCTTTACTTAAATTATTATATAGGGATGCTTATGGTTTTTTTAGACGAATTAGCCAAGCACACGGAGTCTGCCTATGGTGTTGTGGCATTAATATTTGTTTTAGCTATTACAGGAGCAATGAGGATTAACAACAAAGCACTTAAGCTAAAGTTGTGTGCTGTTATTGTGGTAATAAGTATTGGCGCAGTGCTAATCATTAACTTCTCTTCCCGTCCTCCTGCCCAGGTATTTAATCAAAGCAATAATGGCAATGGTGGAACTTTTAACAATAATTCGGGATCGGGAGTTCAGATTAACAATGTCAATCAAAAATGAGATCTTAAGAGTAATTATCTGCAGTGTCATTTCGAGCATCAGCTGTGTTGCTATGGGCAGCACGAAACTAATGACATCACAGTCTAACAATGGCCCTGACGGAATATTTAATAACAACACAGGAAGTGGTAATCAATACAATCTGTCAATTAAATATCTGGGGAATTACCAGAACAACGTGCAGAGTATTGGTATGCAGGTCAATAGTTATCATTTTTCTCCTCCACCTGCTCCTCGTGAGAAAAATCGTGACAGACTTTCGCTTTATCAGGAAAGGTATCTGATAGCAACGAATCCTACAGAGCTGTCGGTATCTAATGTAGAGATGGCTTACTGGGTTGGTGATGCCGAGCCTTTTCTAACTGTAACAGTAGAAAATCCAGCTAATATCCCGGCTGAAAAACTGAGTATCTCACTAGTCAAACCTGCTTCAGCTAACGGTGCTTCTGAGACAATCAAATTCCGACCTAGCGAAGCATTGATTCAAGGAAAAGCATTAAAGGCTATAAAATCAGGATTGTTTTTACCCCAGAAAAAGTCTCTGCGGCTCCCCCTCGGCAGTAAAACACAATTACTTGAAAATGTAGTCGATCATATTCCGCAGGGGTACACGTTCTTCGGCGTTGGAGATAAGCCCAATATTCCAGACGGACTTTGCGATAAAACGCATGGCAGTTCCGCTACAGAGGCTGATTACAGTATGCATGTTACGGAAGGCAGGACAGCCGCATTCGCAATAGCTCTTAAGTACGACACCATCTTTGATCAGCATCTTGTGCGGCTTTTCCCTCTCTATTTGTATTTTGGAAGGTGTTATTCGCAGGCGAACGAATTGACCAGCAAGCATCAAACCTTACTTCAAAAGTGAGCCCAGTGAGAGAACCAATAGCCAGATCCTGGCAGAAGCCGAGCTGGCTAATGATTACCGCTATTCCACCGGAACCGCTTTCACCTCATCCACGGCATCTGTCGATTATTTCCGGGCGAAGCTTGCCGGGCGCAAACGTGAAATGATTGCGGTGGAGTTCCTCAATAACCAGCACCAGTTGCTGGTTTATGAGGAGATTTTTTACGGCTCAATCGCATGCGTTAGTGTCCATCCGCGTGAAATTATGCGTTTTGCACTGAAGTATAACGCCGCAGCCTTCATCCTGTGTCACAACCATCCGTCTTTTTGGCGGAACCATCCAGAATCGATATCATCATCACGGCTTGCTTAAAACAGGTACTGTAAATGGTGGGAATAAGGGTTACCGCAGGCGATAATAGTCAGCCTGCTCTCCTGGGAAATCGACATTGCTCATCACACCGGTTTCCTTGCGAATATGTCGAGAACAACGGCAAGGAAAGCCCAGCGTTTGACTGCCCAGATTTAAGTCACGCCGCCACACCACACCTGATTAGGCTCAGTCACTACAAACTGACGCTCAGAGTGATTCGGGATAGCTACGTGTTCATCACCGCTGCGTACTACCGGTGAGTGGGTTGTTGGCAACTCACAAGCCCCAGCCCTTTCATGAGCCTTGCAGCAAGCCATCGTCCCATCCGGAAGCCTCTCACCGTTGCCATGGTCGTTATACTTCTTGCGCCAGCAGAGCCATGGCTGATGTTATGCAGCTCAAGAAGCTTACTGTGTAATAAACACCGCCTTCCGCCAGACTTTTCAGGATGATTTTTCCAGTATTCATAGCTGCTGCGATGAACCCCAAACTCGTGGCAGAGTGTGGCTACAGGATAGTGCGCTCTGAGTATCCTTATTATCGAGAACTGTTCAGGAAGCTGAGGCATGAGCGCGGTAGTTTTTTTAGTATTTCGCTATCTATTTCAGCATGATGAAAATTTTTATGCAGCTAACGTATTTCGATCTTTTCCAGGTTAGGGGAGGCTTTTGGCATTTTTCCCTGTCGCTCATCACACAACTGATTTACCCATCGCGTCATGGTAGAAAGAGTAACATCCTTAGCTATGGCCGCATCTACAACGGTTTAATTCTGGTTAAAGACCAGTTGAGCGGATTCGCATTTGAACTCTGCACTGAAGCTTCCTCTTTTCATTGGGACACCAGTGTTGTTCTGAGGTGAGCATATCATCTCTGTTCAGGTGACTAAATTCAGTAAATCACTACAAAGTGGACACGCTGCGCAAAGAAATGGCTGTTTTGAAGTTAGATACTTTATCGATATCCCATCATTGAGATACGAACAATGTTTCCTAAAAATAGGTCGTCACTCTATAAACTGGTCTGGTCACAACCTCTGTATAAACTTGCAAAGCATTATCAGGTTAATGAGCAATGGATTATTAATGAATGTGTTAAAGCAAGGATACCAAGGCCATTACAAGGATATTGGCGTGCTGTTCTTAAAGGTAACGCTCCGGCCGTGCCTCCGCTTCCACCACTAATGAAAGAGGAAGAACCCTTAAGTAAATCTGCGATTGAAGACCGTAGGGTTACCAGTGATTATCCAACCAAGCCGGCAGGTAAACGAGTTAAGCGAATTAAGGATGTTCCTGTCAGTAGTGGCGCTCAAATCCTCGAAGCCACAAAAGAGATTTTATTGGCTGGCCCAGTTACAGAACTTGGGTATTATCGGCCAACTAAGCGCAAATTACTCGACATCAACGTTTCTGTCGATGCATTTGATAACGCAAAGATGTTCTTACTCAAGTTGTTTGCTGCTTTGGAAAAGAAGGGGCTGCAAATCAGGTTTTCTGAAGGTCGTGAGGCGATTCATAGGCGAGATATCTCTGCTGCTAATGGGCATAACCGTATTTTCTTATATCCTTCACTTTGGAAGCCGTCCAATGCGAGTGTGGTTGTCGTTGATGATATTTGTATTGGTTTTTCTCTGGTAGAAATTGCTGAGTATGTCTATGCCAGGAAGGTAGGTAATCGCTATATTCCTGATGAAAAGTTGATCCAGTGGGCACGGGGTAAGAATCCATCTCGCAATGATTACCACTTAAAGAAGGACCTGCCTTGCGGACGATTCAAACTGCAACTCTATTCGCCCTACGATATTGAAGGATGGGTAGCCGAATTTGTGCAATCCAAAAAAAGTGGTCTGGTAAGCCAGATTCCCAACATAGTAGATGCGATTTTCAAAGCTGTCCCAATAATTAGGGAGGCAATTGCTCAAGAGAAAAAACGTCATGAAGAATGGCTCATAGAGCGTGAGATATTGATACGTGAAAATGAAAAACAAGAGCAAATTAGAAGGCAGCAGAATGCAGTCAAAGAGAGCATCGCTGAGCTAAATGCGTTGATGATTCAATGGCGCGCGGACAAGCTTGTTGAACAGTTCTTTGTGGAGGCGAAAGCCGATATTCTGAAGCTTGATGTCGCTGACCAGGAACTCTTGTTAAGTCGCCTCGAAGCGGCAAAAAGTTTTGTAGATGGAGCGAGCGCGCTTGAACGATTAGTTAACTGGAAAACGCCTGCTGAGCGTTTAAAGTAGCTATCGTTATCGTGAGCCATAGCAGATTACTGACACACACGACTATCCGATCTTCAGAGATAAGATAGTTGCACGAAAACGCGTCATAGGAGGACGAAATGGGCATATTTGGTGGGTTAATAGGTAACGCAGGTGAGGTCAGTGCAGCTGAGTCGTGTGAATTGTTTGGTGAGATCCTTGGTGAATCTGAGAACGTTGAATTGGCTTACAAGCTCATTCGTGACCATATCCTGCTTACCAATCGGCGTGTACTGCTAATAGATAAGCAAGGTATTACAGGACGCAAGGTTGAGTACCGGTCAATTCCTTACCGTTCAATCACGAACTTTGCAGTTGAATCGGCAGGAACCCTTGACCTTGATGCAGACTTGAAAATATGGGTATCAGGCTTGCATGAGCCTATTGTTAAGAAATTTAGCAAGGGCACGAATGTTCATAAGCTTCAGGCTGTGTTGGCTAAAAATATTGCAGGTTAAGTCCTACAACCTGCCACGTGATAGCAACTTGACTCTCTGAAATCAGGTTTTTATCAGTGGGAGAAGAATCTGAGCTTTGCTCCCGGCATTTAAGTACCGTGACGACAACAGCCCAGCGGTACTAATTCGCTAGACACTAAGGATTAGCGTTGAGTAATCTATTGCTTGCGATAAGCCATTACGCGCTGAGGGTGTCAGTATCTGAACAAAATGAATAAATCTTGGCTACCTTTTCCTATAAGTAAAAAAGACTGCGGCTGATTAATTAAAATTGAAGAATCATGCAGGTTGAACATGAATAACAAAAAACTGGATGAAACGAGCAAATTTCTGAGCTATATCCTGCGCCATGAACCTCACGCTATAGGCTTGCAGCTCGATGCTGAAGGCTGGGCGGACATCAACGCTTTGATTAGTGGTGCAGCGAAAGAAGGTCGCATACTTGACCAAGCACTGATTCAGACAGTCGTAAATAGTAGTGATAAGAAACGGTTCACCCTCTCCGGGGATGGCTTGAGTATTCGAGCCGCGCAGGGGCACTCAGCACCAGACGTAAATCTCCAGCATACGGAAAACGAACCGCCAGAATTCCTGTTTCACGGGACTGCAACACGCTTCCTTGAACCTATTTTTCAACAGGGGTTGATTTCAGGATCACGCCACCACGTACATTTATCTCGCGAAACCACGACGGCCATTGATGTTGGCCAGCGCTACGGCAAACCCGTAGTTTTGCAAATTGAATCTCGGCGAATGTATCAGCAAGGATTTAAATTTTTCCAGGCTGAAAATAATGTCTGGTTAACCGAAGCGGTCCCCGTTGAATTTCTTACATTAAAAAGTTAATTATCGGCTTCTGGCATTATACCTTCTCAGGTATTGTGAGAGATGAATGAGGGAGGTATCGCAGGGTTTGCATTCATGAATTAAGGTTAATTGCCCTGCGCATTATTTAAATGATTTTGCATTTGCTGGCAGAGTAACCATTGCTCACTGACAGGCACCACAGCGCGTGACCGCTGTTCTGCAGCTAATTGATGCTCGGTCCACAGAAAAGGATAAAAGGAGTACATGGCATCGCTACTCATCAGGGATGTATCTTCACGCCATTCTTTCCAGCGCACGCTTTCGTAGAACCGCTCTAAATCGCCAGTTAAAGCCCAGCTCAGGAAACCTGAATAGTTGGTGTCAAGGCTCTCCCATTCAAGAGAATCGGGAGCAAAGTAATATACGTCGCCTGTATTTTTTCCAAATTCTCCGCCGTTAAGTGCAAAAAAACCACCGGATACATCATCAGCAATTAAGAGCGCGTTGAACGCCTGACCTGTTGTTAACGATTGTGTCCCGGAAGCAAGAGAACGTGGAAGTTTGGGGTGACCTGAGCCTAAAATTCGCAACCACCCATCATCGATCAGGATGCCGCCTGTTTCGTATATAACAGCTCCCAAGGAGGAAAACGTCGTCACCTGGAGTTGTAGCAATGCAGCTGCTGCGAGCTCCGGATCACTGGGAAGCACATCATAGCGATTCGTTGCGCCTTTAAGATCTTGCTGTAATGTCATCCAACCAGATCTGTGCTGGTCAATGAGTTCCGTCATATCCCTCATACGTTCTCCATATTTATTCGCAGCTCATGCAGCTCATTATCGGTCTCGCCGATGATTAGGTTAACATGTAGGTAATTAGGTGAGTAATGTCGGGGAGAAACACCTAATTCTGGCACTTAAAATATATGCGAAGGTCTGTTTGATTCATCGTTCTCAATGGCAACTGGACACACTCCTCTATATGCCTGGCCGTAAGCCGACAACGCTAACCGGCGATCAGATTAGTAATAAGAACCTCGCAGCGCCTGAATGTTGAAAAAAGAGTCAGCACTGACAGCTGAGATGGTCCTAGCATCTGCACGTGTGGATTGGCCACTGAACAAGACTGGATCGGTTTACTACTAAATTATTTTGTTCTGAAGCCGATAGACTGATAATACCATCTGAAAAATCCATCGTTCTGAATCCGTTTCTGAACATCATTAAACATGACTTAGTTAGAGCCGATGAGTCTTCTAATGATACCGGAGCCAATATCCCGGATAGTGAGTCTTTAGCTTGGCCTCAGGTCTGAACGCTGAAATGTTTGATAGATTCATTTGGGAAAAACGATAAATCTGCGATGAGATAGTCAGAGGGTTCAAACTTAAGTAAAGGCTATGACAGGAGGGATCTGGTTGTGTTGAAAAAGTTGGTTACAGGGCAGTTCAGTTTGTCTATGACTTTCTGGGGATGGGGATTTTGTGGTGGGCTGTTAATTGGGCTTATGGGAATGGCGGGCGTAAAGTTTGGACACGCATCATTAGTGCCGCTGGCTTACATACTTAAAATGATCTTCTTTAGCGCCGTGCTCTCTGGCCTGACGTTCATTTTGCGCAGAAAGATTACTATCCTGGGAAGTCTGGCGTTTTTTGTTGGCCTGCTTCAGGTTATATCGTGCGGTATAATGGCTGTCGGATTGTTTCCTCTTCTGTACAAATGATTGGGCTGTTCTAAAACATATGCTGGATTTTAGTCATTGAAGATAATTCACTTTGCACCTTCTGTTGTGTGCTCTATTCAGCACACAATTTTGCTTATATCTGAAATAGTTCTGTCTTTAATGGAGGAACTGTAAAAATGCAAGTAGAGGCGCCAATAAGGATAAAAGGGCATTATGAAATTATAAAAGACACATGGTTCTCCCGACGTTAGATATACGTTATTGGCAGCTACCCGGGAATATGTGAGCTATTGATGAGGTTAGTCATTCTAACTCAAAGTTTGATAAGGGGCGGTGTGACCTGCTCACTGATGATCAATACAAATTGTTGAGAGCTACTTCCGCTTTTGGCTTTAAGCGGGCGAGGTAACGGCCCGCTTAGAGTAAAGAACGGGGATAAGTAATGATCATCCAGCAAATTATCTGACGTATTTAGCATAGGTTCAATTTTGTATATAAAACGATATGAAAATCATCATAAATTTCGGCTTAGCTATTGTCAGCATGGCTGAAGAAAATTTTGTTATGCTTACTATCTCTTTCCGTGGACTGATTTATATTGCCCTTTGTCGATATTTCTTACAGGATGTACCATCTTTAAATACATTTATGAAAACGGGTTGTTTAAAACAATGAGTTACAAGTTAATCAATAAGTTAGGTTAGTGGTGAGGAGTAGCAATTACTGGGCGTTGCCAACCGCTGCCGCCACTGAGTGTTACTAATGAAAACCTCTATTCTTTGCTTCCATATCCATCATAAAGTCGGTCATATAGTCTGGATTAAATTCTACCCCCTTAGCTTTCCAATATGCCGCTCTCTGAATATCTTTAACTTTTTGATCCATCATGAAGCTAGTCATGTAATCAGAGTTGAAGTTGTATCCTTTGTTTTTCCAATAATTAGCTCTTTGTATATCCTTAACTTTTTGATCCATCATGAAGCTTGTCGTATAGTTCGCGTCAAAGTCATAGCCTTGTGATTTCCAATAGCGCGCTCTCTCAATATCTTTAACTTTTTGATCCATCATAAAGCTGGTTGTATAACTGGGATCAAAATTGTAACCTTTCTGTTTCCAATACAATGCTCGTTGAACATCTTTTATTTTTTGGATTTCCATATAATTTTCGCCTGTATATTCATATTGTTTGGCAGGCGAAAGTGAATTTTGGGACGGCGAATTTTTTAGGGTAGTGCGAGATCCATTGAGAGTATTAGTTGAAGTGCCCGAATGCTGGTAAGAGTATGAGTTGGTGGGAGATTCCTTCGTGCCCATTTCCCCAGTGTATGGATTAGTATTACCTTTTGTGCTCCAGTTATTATAAAAATTATGATCTGGCGCAGATCGATAGTGAGGCTGTACATAGGTTCCATTATTGCGAAAATACCCATTAACATGTACATTGCTTCCTTTTGAAAAGGTGCAAAAGGATAAAATGGCTGTCAACATTAAGATTAAGAAATTAATAGTCTTTATTTTATACATATTTATTATTAATACCAATAAAGAAAATACTCAAGATGAGATGCTTAATGTTGTCTGATGCTATCATTTTCTTTTACTGGAATCACAAGAATTTTATTACTCTTATCCCTATGTCATCATGACGAGTGGATTGAGATGTAATGCATTTTCAAGGTGTTCTTGAGCAAAGTGCATATAGCGCATGGGCAGTTTGATATCGTGGTGACCAAGGATGCGCTGCGCTGCAGAGTAGGAATATTGCCTCCCGACATTATCAAGTACGCTGCGAACGTATAGCGCAGAACGTGGCTTTATTGCCCACGTGGGAGCACTATCGAGGTTTTCTCTATCACCGACATAAACTGGAAGTAGCAGTCCGTATAGAACCTGAAACTGTCCAGGGTAATGATTTCCTCGTACAACTCTTTACTGATTGGAATGCTACGGTCCTTTTTGCATTTGGTCCTGACGAAGCTGATTCGGTGCTTTGTGACCCGGGAGCGGTTGAGGTTCACCGCTTCGCGCAAACGTGTTCCAATACTCAAGCAGATTTTGACATCCAAATTGAGAAGGGTGCTTTGGCGATTGCAGTCGTAGAGTAATTCAGTTATTTGCTGATACGTCAGCCAGGCAATTTCCTTTTCTGTAATGGTGTATTTGCGCATGTTATCCGTAGGTTAGACGCAGCCCGTTCTCACAGACGTGCCAGCTTGCTAAAGACTCAGCTCAGATTGCTTTGCTCAAGAATGATGGTACCGGGCTTGCCCCTTTTGTCCACTTCTCGCTAAAGTATATTTCACCTGTCAGGCGTTTATCATGGTAATGCGCGAACAATTTCGAGCTGAGATCAGTAGCACTAGAGTTTCTGAGTGCATCGACCATTAGTACCAGCTTGTCGTAAAAATGCTCATCAGCGGTTAGGGATTTGCCGTGCAATTTGGACCAGATTACAGCCACGTCTTTCAGAGTCCGACAGTCTACCGATGCACTTATCCAGGGCTTAGCCTCTGCCTCAACGGTCATGTGACGCTCGAGGCCCAGCGCTTCGGCTTTGGTAGCGAACCGTTACGCACACTGCGCCCGGCGGGGTAACTTTCGCAAATCCATTTTCTAGTGACGAGTTTACGTACTGCCATAAAAAAGCCCTCATGTCTGAGGGCTAAATTTAACTGTGTTTATAAACATTTTTGAATGTATGATTACGTGAAATTACCTATGTCATGCAACTACGAGTTCTTCATTTGCAGCCTGCGCTGCTGTGCGCTCATTCTTAATTGCGATAGATTCTCTATATTCTTTTGCATCGGCAAACATCGTCCAATGCGCATCGATATTCATATTGGCTACACTTGATTTAATATCCTTAATGCAAACATTAAAGAATTCTTTCCGAGAATTGACCTTGTTAACCTGTTTTTCATTAAATACTTTATGCAAGTGATTCTCTAATGATGGTGCATCATCACTGTAGATCATTGCATGGACATCAAAAGCGAATGGAACACTGGCATCACCCAGTTCACGAACACGGTCTAGAGGTTCAAGGCGACGCGTCATACCAATTTTATAAACATCCTCACCGAACGAACCTATATTACTGATAACATAGACATGGCCTGAGCGTGTTTGCTGAGCCATCGAAATAGCACGCTGGTTTTTGGCCTCAGCCTCTTCGAATTTAATTTGTAATTCAGCCAGTTTCTGCTCGAGAGCGAGTTTTTGCTCTTCACCTGCAAGCGTTAACTCTTTAATAGCCTTGTCTATAGCCTGCTGAATTGTTCTCTCTTCTTTTTCGGCTTCTTTTATCGCTTTTTCGTATTCTCTACGTGCTTTTTCTTCTTCGCGCAACTGCTCTTTGATGCGCCTTTGTTCTTCTTTTTCTTCGAGCATAATTTCATTAACTGCAACGCCCCATTTAAGTTCATTGAGTCGAGCTTGTAAGTATATATCAGTGATCTTAGCAGACCTAAAAGCTGAACCGTTATAATTGACAAGTTGAAATGCGTCTTTAATTTCTTGGGAAAGTATACCGTAATTGTTATGCTTGATTTTAGAAAGCGTACTATCAACTTTTCCGTTGAACGCATCTAATACAAATTTTATTGCAGTATTACGTCTATTAGGTTCGACATAATCACAACTTGCAGCTTTGCTCGTTTTAATAAGAGATTTTGTTAACTCTCTGGCTTTCTGGAGTTCTCTGCCTGCGTCAGTAAATTCATAATTCTCTGCAAGTTCATCTAGAACGCTTCGGTTTGGAACAATCCATTCATCCCCGTATCCTTGAATTTTATTTTTCATTGACTTAGCTACAGCTTGGTAGGTTTCTGCAAATTCTTTCGCTTCATATGCTGAACCGGCGATTTCTTTTGCCCTGCTCTCAGCATCAGCGACTATTTTCATTGCATTATCATTAGCATTGGAGATTAGCTCATTGGTCCTGATGTTGGCGTTATCCAATCGTTCCCTAGCTTTTAAACGAGCATCGCGAGCATCTTTAGTTATTATAACTGCTTCGTTGTTGGCATTACTTATCGTTAGACGAGCTTGGCTATTTGCTTCAAAAATTATGTTCGATGCTTTAAGTTGTGCTTCATTCACTGTGGTTTTAGCAATCGAGCCTGCTGTTTTTATCGTCTTTTCTGCCTCCAGAACCGCACTATGCAGTTCTTCATATTGCCACAAGGGAGCTGCTCTTCCCTCCAGCTCTGAGTGCTCTCGTATAGCGTTTGCTAAATGTTCTTGGCTTTCACTCAATTCATTCGAAAGAGCTATCTTATGATGATGGAGCGCCTCGATCTCGATCTTATGTTGTCTGCTCTTCTTGAGCATAATGACAGCAAGGATGGGGGCGAGTATGGCCAACAGCAAAACTACAACAATAAACAAATCCATTTCTAAATCCTTTTACCAAATCAGTGTGAAAATATTGTGCTTATTATACAATCAATAACTTCTATATCTGAAAAAAGCACACTCAAAATTACTATCTGCAGTAGAAACTTCAATCATGCCTTTCGGCAGCCTTGTAATCAGTCTAACGGTACAGGCCCCATCAATATTGATCAAACACTGCCCATATAACGCTTCTGTGAATTTTTGATCACAGATGTATGTGGTACGGCCATAACGAATAACCATCGGAGATGAAAGATTGGTGGGAAGAAATGTTGCGTCAAATACGCAAGAACCATCTTCAACCAATTTGCCTGCAGTGAAAGAAAACCGCGCCAGCTTTTAAGTAGTTGATGTTTTCGAGCTTTGCTTAAGACCCTGCCCGGTGGTTAACCACTTGAGAGATACACCAGTTTCGAGGGCGCATTGGATTATCCAGTCAACAGGGAACGTTTCCCGCATATACCTGTTAGCCAATGTGCTTTTTGATACATCTAGGTGATTCCCTAATGCCTGTCGTGTTGTAAAACAACACGCCTCTACTAATCTTTCAATCGGAGCTTTGCCACCCAGGTTGGGATTTATTTTGATCTCACTTGGGTGCTTCGATGTTGGCATTTCATGCGATCCCAGTATCACCTCTTTTACCATTTGGGGACTTGTCACGATTATAAACGGCTTACCACAAGCCAATGAGAAATGTTGCATCATGACCCCAAATATTTCAATCACTCTGAACACATTGCACGTCATAATTGAACGCTAAAGCAAGTTAACTGGGCTCCCTGTTGACACCATAAACGACATGCTTGCAGGTGGTCGGTAGCCTCGTTACCTCCTTCGTAAAAATAAGAAGCGTGTAAAGATAATGATTAACATCGTTGCTTTGTACGTAGAACCACTATCAGGTTGCAACGTGACTGTTAACTAGTTCCATTTTGAGGCCCCACGGAACAACTAACTATGTTTGACTTTCGCATATCAAAACATCCCCATTTCAATGAAGCCTATCGGACCTTCGCGTAGCGCCACAACATGGCGAAGCTGGCAGAATTTGCAGGTATGAACGTTCAAACCCTGCACAATTAGCTCAACTTGGAGCAACCGTACCAGCTCAAAGTGCCATACATATGGTGGCTGACCGATCTAACCGAAGACTCAACGCTGATTGATAGTTCTCTGTTGCAGGTCCATTGCCTGCCATGTGTACCAACTAATGTAGTCGCACGGGAGAAAATGCCCCATTACGTCCTGAAAGCCACCGCCAAGGTCAGCCGTGTCGCTGCAAGTGCGGTTGCAGGTGTTCAACTTAACGCGACCACCCGCCGGTGTAGTGGTCTAATAGATGCGGACACGTTCAAAGGTTATAAGTTCACTAATCAGAGAGATGACCTTATGAGTGGAAGAACGTCTACACCCGAGGTTAAGCGTGAATGTGCTGAACTCGTGCTTGATCATGGTTACACCACACAACAAACCTGTAAGACCATTTATGTCGGCCCCACTGCCATCCACCACTGGGTCAGGCAACTGCTGGCAGAGCCCGGTTTGACAATCTCTCCTTCAGCGACACCGCTCACGCTAGATCAACAGCAGATACGCCAACTTGAATAACGAATTCTTCGACTTGAACGGGATAAAGACATATTAACAAAAGCTACGGCTTTGCTGATATCGGACTCCACAAAATCCTGACATTCATCACTGCATTAAGCGGGCCATACTGCATAAAGAACTCTGCGTGGTGCTGGGAGTCCAACAGCTGCAAAAAGAGAACGCTGAGCGCGATGCTTTGCGTCGCATTACAACAGAACTTCACCAGATGAGCCGATGCTCTGCCGGAGCACGCAAGTTGTCATCAATGCTGAAGCAGGAAGGAAAGATCGTGGGGCGTTATAAAGCTATTAAGCTTATGAAGGAAGCAGCACTTATCAGCCGGTAGCCGCGCAGGCATAGTTATCGTGTATGTGAACAGGCATCGATGATGGCAGACAATGTCCTTGTCGGTGCTTCAATGTGACAAAACTTGACAAGGTCTGGTGTGGTGACATTACCTTTCTGAAAACGGAGAAGGGATGGTTTTACCTTGCCGTTGTGCTGGATTTGTATGCCCGTAACGTAGTTGGGTGGGCATTTTCTACGATTGCTGATAGTCAGCTGACGCAGGATGTCGTAATTATGGGCTGGAAAAGCCGTGGGCGGCCCTCGGATATCCTGCTCCACTCGGATCAGGGTACTCAGTACAGCAGTTACTCTTATCGGGCGACGTGCTCCAGATATCGAATGACCGCGAGTATGAGTCGGAAAGGTAACTGCTGGGATAACGCAGTGACGTGAAGGCTGTTCCGAAGCCTGAAAACAGAATGGATACCACGGAAATTGCACTGGAGTGCAGAAGAAGCGAAAAAAGACGTTTCATTCTATATGAGTTGTTATTACAACAGGATTCGATCACACAGATATATCAGTGGATATTTACAATACGCAGCGGCCACACCTGTCAGTAAAATACTAAACGCCCAATGAAGTTCATTGGGCGTTTTAAGGCTGATAAGTGTTAACCTATGGTAGGACTAGTCAACCATTACATAGAGGCGCTTCACCTAAAGTCGTAACGCCGGTGCGGCAATGGAGTTGCTGAAGTACGTGCAGCAGACCTCCGGCCACTTGGCGTCTCTGGCAGATCTGGCCGGAAACGTCGTGCCGGGATTTACGCTCACTGCAAAGGGCTTGGACGCGCTGGCGAAGCTTGACCTCAACGCGCGCGGCAAAACGGCCGCCGATCTGCGCGGCGATATAGAATCGCGGCTTGATGCACTCGGGCTGACGTTCATCGTCGTTATCAACGATCTTGACCGGCTGGAGCCCGCGCAGGCGGTGGAGACGCTGCGTTTGGTGCGATCGGTGACAGATTTTTCACGCTTTCGCTACGTCATGTGCTACGAAAGCGACGTCCTGGCCCACGCCGTTCAGCAGGGGCTGGGCGTGCAGGACGGCCATCAGTACCTGCTGAAAATCGTGCCGCTTTGGTTCAGCCTGCCTTGTCCGGAAGCCTTTACATCGAGGCGGCATTTTAATGAGGATGCTCTGCAAATCAATTGTGACGTCCACGGTACCGGACCGGACGCGAAAACCGCAGCCACTCTTACGCGGGCGGCCGATGTCTCCGGCGAGGCGCTGGCCGCGCCGCGTGAGGTATTCCAGGCCGCCAGCGCCGTTCGTTTCCGTTCCCCCAGCGTGGAGGACTACGTCTGGTTCCCGGACCAGTGCCTGCTGCAGTTGATACGCGTGACCAATCCGTAGCTTTACGATTGGGCTGATCACTTCCTGTCAGAGCGCGCCATCGAAAAAACGGGAGATGCCACGCTGGCTGATAAGGGAAAGCAAAATCTTTGACAGAAACTGAACCTCGCGCTAGCGCAATTCACTACTCAGGCTGCGCGCTCACCGTGGTCACTAGGACTCTGGCTGCCGGGAGTACTGGGAAGTATCGATGACAAGGCCGTAGCGTTCGGTCCGGTGAGCAAGCGCGACGAAGAGGAAGCAACGACCCGCCGCCGGCTGGCTAGTCCCGTTTATTGGAGCTATTACTTTGCATTCTCATCGCCAGGTAACATGCTGACTAAAGCGGAGAGTCAGGAAGTTATCAGGCATGCATCAGAAGATACGGAAGTCCTAAGGCGCCAGCTGCTTGACAGCGTAACGGGCAACGGCGTGTCGTCACGCACGTGGTTTGAACACATACTGAAGCCCACCGTTACGTAAGATACAGGAAAGGGCTACTGGAATTCCTGTTCTCCAATGCGGATAAGGTCTGCGGGTATTTCCGCGAGCGCAGCCCCGCTTTCTGGGGGCGAAAGCTAGAGAAGGGGGCGCCGTTTTCCCTACTGGCAGTAAGGAAAGTCTCAACCAAAGGTTGAATAATCTGTTTGCGGAAAAGTCATATATGACGTAGATTTAGTGAACAGTTGACGATGTCGTCAACCGACTTGATTGGTTCCACATGGGTGGAGCATTTGCCAAGCGACACATGGGTGTCCAGGCTAAGGTGGGATAGAATGTTACATAGCGAAGCTAGAGCAAAGAGCCAGCGTTCAATTCATACGATTCTCGACAACACGCGAGTGATCGATACTATTGAGCCGCGTTCACTGTTTCCTGACACTGTAGAAGTGCGCAGAATGCTTAGCCGTACCCACAAAGATTCTCAGCATTTCATCGTAACTTTGTTGAGTGATGTTAAACGCGCACAAGATACAGAAGTTGTTAAACCGCTTGCTGAGCTAGCAATACGCGGTGACAAGTTACGCTTTACGGTGAAGCCTAAAAAACAATATCCAAATCTGTGCTTGAATGATGAGATTCTTCACTTAATCGAGAAGTCTGTTGCTTCTTTCATGAAGGATACATTTTCTGCACAAATTTTCTTTAGTGAAGATAAGACCCAGGATAGCAAAAAGGAATGGCACCTTCTTTAATCAGCGGAAATTACGCTAAAGACTTATCTAAAGCCCCGTCTCTGTCAGGCGGGTTTTTTCATTCTAGAACTCATGATTTTATCATCCCAGATGATACGGTAATCTACCGTATTGTTGAAACCACTTACGATAAAGCCGATTACAAAAACATAGCCGTTGTCTATGAACTAGCCTTTCATTCACCTGAATTTATCGAAGAACAAATTGATGAATTCCGTGAAGATGAAGTAAGTGATGAAGATGTGGTCAAGGCCATCATTGAGCTTGGAATGGAAGACGAAGATAATAGCGTTATAGTAGCCCGCTTTGCTTACGATGACTTTGTTTTCCTAGACCAGAACCAACTGCAAGCATCTGGCAAACAGATTCGCGGTGCCTATGTTGACCCTGAGAAATCTGGTGCAGGTCTGGCCGGTCAGATCTATCGACAATTGGTTCAAATATATGGCCATCTTATTTGTGACAACACTCAAACCGAGTTCGGCGCGGCTTTATGGGCCGGGACTATACGAGATGTTGCTGGCAGAGTAGATATTTATGATTGTACTGCTCAGAAGTATGTAGAAGAACTTGATGATCTTGCCATTGGTGTTCGAGGTTTCATACCGTGGGACTTGAGTACTGCAATCCCCCACCTTCACCAATTTCAGTTATCAAGGTGGAAGAACTACCCCTTTGAAATTAAGAGCTGCCGCCACATAGTTCTAATCGTATCAAAATGAATAACCCGTTTAGGCGGGTTTTTTATTGGCAAAAATCATTTTATTGCCTGCTAGCTGGCCTTTACACCGCGACCGATCAGCATTACGCTAATAGGCACATAAGAAAATAACTTGTTTTCACATAATAATTATTTCGCTTAACAAGAAAACAACAATTGCTACGATCATTGTAATTGGTGGAACCAAAGGTGGCCCTAATAAATCCACGGTTGCCCAACAAGTGGCCGGTGGGTTGGAGCTGAAAAAGAAGTTCAAGTGCCATCTGACCGACATTGATGAATAGATGACAACTGCAGGTTGGGCTGAAGAGCGCCGTGAAAATGACGACCTAGCTCTAATCCCGTTTGAGTTCGTTGAAAATGACATCGTGAAGCACATCATCGCTGTCAGCCAGCGCTATGATTTTGTAGTAATCGACGCAGGTGGTTTCGACTTCGAAATCCAACGCCAGCTATGCAAATGGCCAACATCATTCTTATGCCATTCCGCCTTAAGCGTCGTGAAATTAAATCGTTTCGTAACCTTGGACAATGTGCGTAACACCAACCACGAGGTTCGGACTGTAGGTGTGATGAACCAATGCCCATCTCTCCCAAACCAGGCTCAGCGCACCATCAATGCAAAAGGCGTTCTTGAATCCTTTGGCATCGAGCCAGTGCCGGTGAATCTCTACACTCGCAATGTGTACGATGACGCGGAAGAATCTGGCCGCAATATCTTCGAAATGACCGGTGCTTAGCGCGATCAGACAGCCGAAGCTGAAATCATAGAGCTGGTTGATTACCTGCTTAGCATGGAGAGTAAATAATGGCGAAGGGTATGGGCGATTTGGCTAAGCGTGTAACGCTACCAAAAGCACCAGATTCAAAGCAGCAACGAACCATCAGCACCACTTCGTGCTCCTGTGAAGCCACAGGGGCGTCCTCCGCGTGGCAAAAGCAAGATTCAGTCTCGCACTATGTCGATGGAAGATGAGTATATCGAACTGAGCGATATGCTGACCGTAATACCACGGTTCGATAAGTTCAAACGTTCAGATGTTATCCGCGCTGCCATTATAAAGCTGTCAGAGAGCGAACCAACGGACATTGAGGCGGCTATCAAGTTGAACACCGAGTCTGTGACAGCAAGTGACGTTTCATTCCGCACCGAAGAGATTAAGCGTAAGTTGATGGGAAAGAGTTAATTACAACGGCAGTGAACTGCCGTTACTTTTTTATAAGGAAAGGTTGAAAATGTCTAAAACCTCAGTCAAACGAAAATTATCAGTTGCTCTAATAGTTGGTTGTGTTTTATTTGTTTTGGCATTCATATTCTTACCCAAGCAATTTCAAGAAGGATCTTTTTTGACTAGCATTTGTGCTGGTCTGGGGGCGCTTGTTGCCTCACTTTATGAGTCAAAATCAAACAAGAAAACTAAAGAAATTGAGAGGGATATAAATGACAATATCGACATCTTATACACATCTCGCAGAGTGAAGCCTAAACATCAAATTATTTTGATGAGAAAAGTAGAAAGACAGTTGGCAAAAATAATTCATGATGAATCCACTGGTAAGGAAGTCAATCAGAGCACCAAGAAATTGCTTTTAGATCTTCACCACAAACATCATGGCGAATCAATTGTATATTCTTCTAATGAGTTCATAAGCTACGTACAAGCTATGAATGCACGGGTCGATATTGAAAGAAAGATCAGTGAAGCTGAGTCGAAAATGGAAGCTGAGGTTACGGACGGGTTGAAGAATCACACAGTCACTCAGATGTTTTTAGTCAAAAAAAGAAAGGAGTTGTCTCTAGCCAAGAATATTTCTATTTTCACAATTATTCTGGTGGCAGGATTGGCCTACTTTCTTGCACCTAAAGAACAGCTTGTTTGCTTAGCTCCTGCCGCGTTTTATTTAATACTCTTGGTAAAAGAAAAGATTCTGACATATAGAGTTGAAATGGGTTATTTTGGGGCAAATAAATTTGAGGCAACACAGTTATTGCAATACATTGAAAAAAATAAAGATGATTTCGATCTAAACGGTGGTGGAGGCTCAAAACGAAAAGTGTTTAAGCCAATCGTTGAAGGGGAGGAAAAAATTCCATCTCCAAATCTTGGAGGTGTCTTTCAGTGAACAAAGAAACTTCAACTCGGTGGATTAATAAGGCTTTAAGCGTGCTCTTTTTCAATTACCCTGTTCGGAGCGCTGTTGGATTTATTTTTGGAACGCTTATTTGGTTGGGCTTTGGGGTATATCCGATCCTTTTTGAAGTTTTAAGGGCGCCAAACAACTATAATACCAGAACATTTTTTGCTCTCATGGGGTATTTGGTTATACATACTAAAACATTTATTGAGGCTGTCTCTGGTAATATCTTAAGCGAAAACATTAAGCAAACACTGCATCTGATAGATATAGCTGATGTGCCTGATGTTCAAAAAAGGATGATGTATGCAGCGGCTATTTCTAAACAAATCAAAATGCTTGATAAAAGTAGCTTAGAAGCCAATAAAAACGAAATTACTGAGGATTGATAGCCACCTGCTTCTGTATAAAATAATAAGACCTATATATAAAATATACGGAAGCAGGCTTCTTAAAGACCATTGACCAGCCTTCTTATCCACAACCCACCTACATTCGCAGCTTTCAAAAAGATTGGTAACTAGCTATCATACCCTCACTGATTACTAACCAGATACCTACTATAGCTGCTTTTTGTATCGATGCTTAGGCAACGATGACCAGTACGGATTCATAGAAGAATGGGATTCGGCCGTCATGGATAAGTGGGTCGCCAGAAACACCGGTTTTTCTCGCTGCAAAGGCTAAGCAGATCTGTTTAATGCAAAGTGGTTTGATTACCGTGACATGTACCCGTTGCGGGTAACGGCGGTGTTGACCGAAGAGTACAAACGCCAGTATGCCAACATCGTGCTTACGCATGGTCGCGAATACTTCCAAAGTGCACCGTTTTATAGCGGCTTAAAGCGAGTGCCGTTACAAGAGCAATCAGCAGCCAACGAGACATCTCTTTGGAAAGCACGTCAGTTTGCCGGTCATTACTGCGTCAACTACGGATACTTCATCAGGACCGTTTTATCTATCGCAGCATCACGTATTTAGGACAAATTGCCCCACCTACAACATCTCTGGCAACCGGAGCTTATTAAGATCTTCGAAAAAAGATTAAAGAAACGCACGCTAACCCGTCTGGATAGCTCTCTGTGGGGTTCTGGCTCTTCTGGGCTAATCGTGCAAGGGCTAATCCCCAGCTGTACATGACCGTAATCATTGTCACCTGCTGCGAGATCGAAAGTAACAATCCATGCATCACTTTTGGGAAGAACCAAGGCTTTTCCATTTACAAATACACCCTCAGAAAAAATATTCAAGGTATCAAGCCGGTCAATTTTCACGAAACCTATAGTATAAAATCTTCAATCAGCTGCACTTCCAGTCCAAAATTATCGAATGGCTTTAACTTGAGGCATTGGATCATAGCCGTATATTCATCAACTTCATCTGGCTCGTTAGTGGTAGTTTTGTCTTCAAAATCATGCCATTCCCAAGTGAAAAACATCTCCTCCAGCTCTTTTTCTTATCTTTTGGTATTTAATCAAACAATCAATTTTAGAGCAATTTAATAAGACTGGTAGAAGGACGAACATTTTTACTCAGATTTAAAAAAAGGGCGTTCAATGCACTTCAAGCGGACATCAGGGGAAGAATAGGGGCAAATTTAAGGTATTATTCGTTTTATGGTCCGTGAGGCCATCGGCGGTGTTCAACCAGCGATATACCTGAAATGAGCCTCAAACTTTACTCCACAACCCCCCTGTCAAAGTGAAATCGGGGCATAATATTCTTTCTGCTGTTTGCTTCAGACAGGTGTTATCGAATCATAAATTTTGCTAATCGCTATGTGAAGTAAATATACATCTGGACCTTAATTGAGCGTGGTACTTTCTTATATCCAGGAACATGTGTGAAGACGAATTAAAAAACAATCTGGCACCGAGCCGGAATTATCGCCGTACTGGTACCGGTCAGTATTTTATTTCCCATCATGCTGGTGATCATCTGTTGGTTCTTATGGATTATCATTGAGGATTTCAAAGCATCTATCGTCGTTTCGGTTCCTCCGCCAACAAGCTGGCGTGACGTCCGGGCAGAGAATAATGACGGGCTTAAAACGTTTTGTGCCGTGTGTGAGTCCGCTGCATAAGATCAGTTTCTTCAGGCGATAGTCATGGCTTATGTTCTCAAGCCTGACAGCGGAAAATTTCATTCGTCTGCCTTAACGCTTGAGATGCAGGTAAAGGTGTGGTCCTACCGGCTTGATTTCCTTGCCAATGGGCAGCAGGTCATTGAGATTGACGTTGTAGCATGGCACTCGTCCCGGAACAGAAGGAGCGTAATCGTATTCGCGATGCATTTTCTGTCGATGAAGGCTTCTTGGTGTTGCGCATTCCCGCGAAGACAGTGTTCATTACGCCCGATAAAGCCAATACGCATGTCAAAGCGGCGCTTGTCACGACACCGCGATACACCCGCCCCGTCCGGAAAAGGCCGCTGCGCCCAAAAAAATTTTATCAGCACCTTGGTGCAGTTGCGGACGGCGTGGCCGCACTTGACCGGTATGTGACGGTTGCCAGTGTCAAACAGAAAGCACTGTCAGAATTTAAGCTGGCTCTAAGCAACGAAAAGATGCTGCTTGAGGAGTTAGTGATGAATAAGGAAAGGCTCATGAACAACGAAAAATTTTCGACGATTTACGCGCGAAATTAGACGCTGAAGTTAATGGCGCGTAGAAACCCCGTCGTGAAGATATTTATCACTGGAAAGCGATAGTCAAACCGGCTTCACATGAGGATGCGTAAATCCATGCCCAGCTCGAAAGGGAATATCAGAATGATATGGACAAACGTAGCCACAGGCTTAAAAAGCTGGCAAAACGCTGAGCGAATGATACAGATTTTTCACACCGATTTCGTCTCAAGACTGTAGAGACTCATTATCCTTCTGTAAATGACATCTTTGGCGATCATGCCTGATTAGGGCGATTATTAATTGAACTGGCAGCGTTAAATTCTCAAAAATAAACGTCATTCATTCCGGCAAATCGCTTCGGCCGAAAAAATATGAGGGTAGTCTGTGATCAACGGCTGAATTCGGCCGGAGGTATATCGAATGTTCCATTATGGAGTTGTGCTATGCGAATAGACGCCCTGCATAGGGTAATTAATGCACTGAATGATTCGGACATGCATTCAGGTAACGTTGACTGGTTTGCAAGCTATGACTTGAGGGGGCTAATTATTTTTGCTCTGCTCGCTTTTAAGCTTATGGGCACCCTTTGGGTGCTTGGGCAGAACACGTAGTGCTAATGGCCGCACTGCCATTTTTATCAGTTCCGGTTGTGACCAAATTCACGTGATAGCAGTATTTTCTTCCAATGTGTTTCCCTGCTGTCAATTTCATCCTTTCCAGCATTGGGATCCATGATTTCGAGAATGGCGAAGGTAATGTTCTGGAGCCGGTTAGGATCTTCGGTCCCGAATGCCTCTTTGAGGCCGACGTTACCGCCATGACCTGAACCAAAATAATACTCCCACCGGCCCCAGATACCTTCGTTACCGTCGGCTTTCCACACATAGAGTTTACCGCCGTCTCGATCGGTTAATACGTAAATGCCTTTAACAACAGAGAGGGCGGTCTGCCATGATGAAAACCGATTCCCAAGACGGACTATTGCACCAATGCTGCTTAAGCTCAGAACGACTTTACGGTAGCCGGGGAATTCTCCAAAGCTCAGTCGCACGGGGGAGATTGCGCTGACACTCAGTTCGTCCTTAATACTTTCCCCCAGACGAATAAATTTGCGGGCGGAATTTTTAAAGCTGACATACATGCGCCCGGCGTATTCTTCAGTCTCAGGGATCTTCAGAAGGTTGTAGTGGTAATACAGCTCCTTGCGGCCGGGATATGGTTGCTTGCCCTCATTACCAACCTGACGAAAAGCACCGGCAAACAGCCATGTTTCTGTGCCCGGCACCCTTATTAGCGAAACGACATGCTGGCGGCTGAATTCCAGCCGTTTTTGCCAGCACTGCCAGTCATCAAACGTCTCTTCCCTATATTTAACCAGCGGATCCTCTCTGTATTCGTTCATCTGCGGCAGGTGCACTTTTGTGTTTTCTGGCGTCAGGTCCGGACACACCATCTTCAGATAATCGAAAAGCTTCAATACCGCTCCTTATTCAGCATCAAATTCCTACAGCGTCTTCCGTTACTCTAAGATACTCACGCGCTTTTTGCACCCTGCGACGTTCAGCCCTCAAACAGGACGCTTCGGCTTACTGGCACGCAAGGACCAGAGCAGCGGGCCACGGCCCGCGTGTTCGCCACATCTAATAATTCCCCGATGTTCTTTTGGTGCCACGCCGGGGGTGTTCATCCCGCTTTATGCTGGTTGCTCACCATTAATCAAACTTCACGCACCCCACCAATAATTAGGTATCACACCCCAGAAAACTCACCTGTCTGTTTAGTTTTATTAACTAATGGTATTTCTCAACGAGCCGATATGCACATTAACAGATTGCTAATCTGGGGTGGAGGCAGGCCTCTAAAAGGTCATGCACGAAGGCAACACACGCAAATTTTCCTGCCCTTAAAAGGGGCGGGGTACCGGAATTCACGTTTTAACATTAGGAAGATTTAATATGCCAATACCGTTAATTATTCTTGGTGGCGCTGCCATCGCTACCGCCTTAGGCGGCAAAAAAGCCTATGATGGCTATCAGAAAAAATCGGAAGCGGAAGATGTTCATAATCGCGCCGAAAGTCGCTACAAAAATCGCAAAGAGATTTTTGATAAAGCGAATGAGATTTCTTCCGTTAAACTTGAAAAGCTTGGTAAAAAAGAGCTGCAAATCGGAAGCGAATTCAAAGAATTTCACCTGCTTGCCAAAGAGTTGCTGAAAGCTATTTCGAAAGCTAACCATCAGGAGATTGAGCTAAAGATCCCTGAACACAAGCTTAACAGCATTGAGCGTCTTGCCATTTCTGCCACCGAATACCTCAGTACTGTAGTAGGTGCAGGCGCTTCCGGGGCGGCGGCAGGATTTGCCGTTTATAGCGGAGTAATGGCCTTTGCTGCAGCTTCAACCGGTACGCCTATAGCTGCGCTTTCTGGCGCGGCGGCATACAACGCCACCATGGCTGCCATCGGCGGCGGTTCGCTGGCAGCGGGCGGTTGGGGAATGGCCGGTGGCGCGATGGTGCTTGGCGGCGCAGTTGTGGCACCACTGATACTGATTGCAGGCTGGGCATATAATTCTCATGCGACCAAAGCACTGGAGAATGCCAAAGAAGTATCACGCCAAATTAACGATGCTATCGATAAAATGGACAAGGCGGAAGCGCACCTCAATCGTGTCAATAAATACGTGGACTCCATTTACCAGTCACTTGAGCGGATGCATGGCACTTTCACCACCCGCTATCTCGATCCGCTAAAAGCGATGCATGCCAGAGTCATGGCTCGTCATGCCGGGAATATTACCGAGCAAGAGAGCGATGAGTGTGTGGCCCTCATTCAGAATGGCTACATGCTGGCTGCCATCATGACCAGTATCATCACCACCCCGCTGTTTGAGCCAGTAACCGATGTCAAAAGCAAAGCGGTCATTGAGGAAGGAGTCATCCAGCTTAAAACCGACGAAAACGGCATTAACGTGTTGAACACCGCAGCACTGGACAAAGCACTGCGGGATGCAGATGCCGATTTCTCCGGCAAATTTGCCTGATCCGGATTCGCATATGACAACCGTAACTAAAACGTTCGACTGGGGTGAGGAGCTGCATCAGACGGTGGTGAAGAGCCTCGCCACCTCTTTTGGGCTCGATTTTCTACTTATTAAAGATAAAGTCGGCGGGGACGTCGACACGATCCATAACGCTCGTCATCAGGTATACGCAACTGATAAAGAACGTGAGAAGTACGCGAACCGCGGCGATTACAATTCGACGGCGTATCACCATCATGAGAACTACATTGCCATTAACCGCGAAGGCAAAGCAAAGCGGGAAGCGGGCACGCTGATAGACACCTACACCGGTGAGACCTTCGCGCACAACGCGAAGACCAACCTTGACCATATTAAAGCCGCAAAAGAGGTACATGACGATCCAGGCCGAGTTCTGTCTGATTTGAACGGGCCTGATCTTGCAAATGATGCGAGTAACCTTACCCATACCAATGAGACACTCAACAAAGCTAAAGGCGCCAAAAAAATGGATGCTTTCGTGGAAAAGTTGAGTGCCGACTACTACGCAAATCAGCAGGAAATTGCGGCGTTGCGCAGCCAGCCATCGCTCACGGATAAGGAACAAAAGCGTCTTACTTCGCTTGAGAACAAAGCCAGCGCCGATTTTGACCGCATGCGCGAAGCCGATGAGAAAGCGCGCAAGCAGTACGAAGACACAGTGAATCATGCTTACTATACCAGCAGTAAATTTGCCAAAAGCGTTGCGTTAGCATCTATGAACAATGGCCTGAGGATGGGCACCCGCCAGATGTTAGGACTGGTGCTGGCTGAGGTTTGGTTTGAGTTTCGCGATCGTCTGCCGGGGATGATTGCCCGTCAAAGGGAGAACTTTGTTGCCAGTGACCTGCTGAGTGACATGGGACATGTGCTGAAGGCCATCTGGGCACGCATTAAAGCGAAGTTCAGAACGTTTATTGAAACCTTCAGGGACGGGGTGATTGGGGGCATTCTTTCGAGCGTTACTACCACGCTGTTCAATATCTTGTTTACCACCCAGAAGATGATGGTGCGCCTGATCCGTGAGATGTGGAATAACCTCATCCAGGCGTTCAAAATTATGGTTTTCAACCCGCAGAACCTCGCTCCGGGAGAACTGGCTAAAGCGGTGAGCAAGCTGCTGGTCGCAGGCGTTGCGGTAGCGGCAGGCGTGGTCATTAATGAATCGCTGGCCAAAATTATGATGTTTCCCTTTGGCCCGGAACTGGCGGCATTTTGCGGAGTACTGTCCACAGGCCTGCTGACGGTGGTGATGAACTACTTCCTGGAATACAGCCCAATGATGCAGAAGCTGTGGGCATTTCTGGATAAGTTCAAAGACAAATATCAGCATGCCGAGGACTACTACCGGCAGGTTAACACTGAGTTAGACCGCTTTATACTAGAACTGACCTCGCTGGAATTTGCCATAAACGCCAGTGAGCTTATGTCCTTCTCGCTGCAGCTTGAAGCAGTTAATAACGAAATAGAACGCGGGCTGCTTCTGCGTAATGAGGTAGAACAACGCAACATTGCCCTACCGTTTGAGGCGGGTAACACGGATTCGGTCAGAAACTGGCTGAATTCATTATGACGCTCTCCCCAGCGTTTCCCTGTAACCAATGCGGTGCCTGCTGCCGCCTGGTTTCACTCGCGCAAGAAACGCAGTTTCTCGACCGGGGTGACGGTGCCTGCCGTCACTACGATGACCAGAATCGGCTTTGTACGATCTATGACACCCGTCCGATCGTTTGCCAGGTCGACAAGCAGTTTCTGCTCAATTATCAGCAGACGTACAGCTGGCAGGAGTTTATCAATGTGAATCGTATCGCCTGTCTGGAACTGGAAAAATATCCGCTAACTCTAAATAGCGCTTACAACGTCCACTGTGAGCGCCAGGCGCCGATAACTAAAGAATAAAGACAAGGAGTTAAGAAGTGGCAACTGTACAAATTGAGTGGGACTGGCTGAACTGGAATTGCCGTCAGACATGGGGAAAGGATGTTCTGCCTGAATTGCAACGCAGAGGTGTAAAGCCGCAGGATCTTAAACGGTGCGTTTATGTCATCAGGCTAAATGGCCTATTTGCCATTCAATACCCGCGCGGCATTTCCCCTACGGTGTATATAGGTGAAGGAAATTTTGAACAACGCATTACTCAACACAAGAACTGGCTAGTGGATCTCGGGGACCTGCAAGGCGAGCGGGAATTTCTCATCGGCTACTGCTTCCCTCGGGCAAGAAACGCCTCAAAGGTTTATTCCGAATTTGAAGCGATGCTTATTCACGAGTTTAGAGATATCTATGGCGCAGCTCCACTTCGAAACAAACAAATGGAGTTTCAGAAGTCGAATCACGTGTTTGAGCCTATTAACGAAATTCGCAGCGCAATCATGATTGGTCAAGGGATGCGATTTCATTGGGCGGTACAGCCGATGAAAAGTTCGTCTATGTATGACGACTATCAGCGAACTATGGAATGCATCACGTATTAACTCTCTGAGAGAAGGCTGGAAGCAAGCAAAGAGCGTATGCTAATCGTCTCCTTAAAAGTCTTTTCTCTGATGACCTTTTTTATCCAGAATTCTTTTAGCCTTGTGCAGCGTTACATGAGGCTTAATAGACATGTTTAGTCTTATCGTACAGAATTAAGGCGCTGGGCATCGTGCTGGTTGTCACGGGCTACCGGTTACTGTGGCGTTAAATTGGAGGCCCTGCTGGCCGGGGAAAAACGGTGCTGTTGCAGCAGGCATCCCCTTCGCCTGCGCTTTCTCTCTCCGTGATGCTGTCGTATGTTCTTGTCTCTCTGCTGCTGATAAGCCTTATGCTGTGATATAGCTACTTTCATTGTTTTGTCTTTCTCACAACCCAAAACATTAACAGCCTGCTGGCCCCCTTCGGCTCCCCGGCGTTGCCGGGTCGTCAAGCCCAACTTCGCTAACCGGCAGGCTGGCAAGCTCCGCGTAATCGCGAAGTGATGCGTTTCCGGCTGGGGTCTGGTGGTAACGACAAGACAGATGGTCAAAAAAAGGTGCTGAATCTCTCTCTCTATTCCTTCTAACCTCATCCCTCGCTGTCAGTGGTGCTGCTATTTACTTCTTAATCTTGCTGCATTCATGATTACCCCTGCAGTCAGGTGGAGTCTACATCCCGGAGGCATTAGTCTCAGCTGGAACAGCCTGCTGCACAGTAGAATCCTTTGCTCTCTGTTTTTCTTCTGCATACCTTTTCAGCACAGAATTATATTCTGCCAGGTCATGCTTATGGGCATGCTGCTTCCAGGTTACGGCAATGGTGCTGAACCAGTTGAAGAGTAAGAACCCTGCCAGTGCTGAGAATATGACAGAAGCACCCTGCATCCATTGTTCTTCTGCTGCTCCAAATTCCATGGATAATAAGGTCAGTACCGCGATAAATATCGCCAAGAATATCTGAGAAGTACTGCCTGTATTGCTGTGGAAATCAGTGATGACAGACTGGAGCCATGTCATTTTTTTAATCTTTAACTGCCCCGTGTCGCTTATCTCCAGGCGGCCTTCAAGTCTGCCAAAATAACCGATGGGTTTATTTCCCCAAGCCATTGCATCTAACAATATGTGATGAAATTCAGGGTCCTTGATCCCAGTGATGTAAGCGTTAATGTCATTACGGATGATGTTGTAGTGCGCGGATGACTGGAAATCCTCCGGGGAGGATTTAGCAAAATCAATGACATCCTTTACACGGGAGTCTTTGTCCTTGAAAAGGGCAGCTGAAAGTGCGGCAGATGCACCAATCAGCGCGATAGTAGTGATGGGCATGCGTTAAGTCCTTAACATTACGTTTGAGGGGGAGTCGATAGTGAGCGGAGGAGTACTCATGTACTGAGTGCAGTGAGTTCGGATGAGAATTTGCCGAATGCGCTTGCAACGAGCACCTTCTCTTTTTCCGGTGATGTTCTTTGAAAATGCCCACGACTCTTAAGGTCAGTGCGTCTGTGTTGACGTTTTGCATAATCTGCAGCACGGGCGCGCCACTCATGCCGTTCAGATAGGGCAGTGATTGCGCGAAGCTGAGGGGTTCGAACATCGAGGGGATTACCATTTTTTTCCGACTGTCGAAATGAAAGTAAAGCTCTTCAGTCTCCTTATCGTATTCAAAGTGATTGAATAGCAGGCTAACAACATGCTGAACAGAGTCTGGTTTGTCCGCATGAAGACCGTTTTTACTGGAAGGGTAGCCTGCAATAATCATTGAGGATGTAGGTTCAAGATCTTTATGTTTTTCGTCAGTGAAATATATGAAGTCTTTTGGATGCAAAAAGATTTCCAGGGTCGGCGTAATTACAGCGTAATCACGTGCAGAATTTCTTTTTACCAGGGTCTGGGTGAGAGGAAATCGCACGTTATTCAGGGCGAAGTAGCAATCATCAACCTGCAAATGGTCCAGCACATGGTCTGCCGTCAGAATTTTATGCTCTCCGTCAGTTTTGATAAGGAATCCGCTACCGACTGCATTCTGTTTCCCTGTCCTGTTTCCTTAAAAGATGACAATTCCGTCCATACATTGCTGGTGGTAGAGGAAAAACAGACTACCTCCGGTTCTCTTTCTTCTGAACAATGAATAAAAACGCGGATTAATGCTTATTTAAATCATTGAGATACATCACATCTGCTATACGGTCATGTTCTGAAAGTACTTTTGGCCCCTTCGGCTCCCCGGCAGGCCGACTTCGTTAACCGACATGCCGGTAAAACTTCGCTGAACCGCTCGAACGCGTTTCGGGCTTGACGGCAGGGGTCTGATGGCATCGGCCAAATCAGCCTTACTTTCTGAGGCAGATTCCGGGAGAAAGAGGCGTAACGGTTTGTCCTGGGAATGGCTGCGGAAAATGTTAGCTATCAGTGTCAGGCTCAAACATATTGATGAACTGACCGATGCTGTTCTTATAGAGTTTGTACGTCATATTGATCTTATCACCGTCTGAAAACTCATAGGTCCCGTGGCAGGTCAGCTTATTCATGCCGCCTGCTAAGGTTGTTTGGTCATATATCAATCACTGTGGGATCGTCTGAATTGCTCTTAATATCATTGTAAGTTTCGAGGAGCATCCCTCTTACTTTCGTATCATTACAATCGACTTCAGAAAAGTCCCTGTCGGGATCTGCAGAGGCTGTATGTAAGATTACAGAAGCAAATAAAGAGGCAATTACTGCAACTTTAAACGTACGAACCTGAATCATTTCATGTCCTATAAATTATTTTGATCAGAAATGGCAGAATTAACCCTGCAGCTTGCTGGTACCCAAGTGGCGGGGCTCACCAGCCTGCAGGGTGCTTCAGTTATTGGTTTCTGAAGAAAGTGATTCTTGAAAGGGTCATCTGCGTCTGGCAGTCGACCATTTTTTTTACTTCAGCGTCTGTGCCCTGCATTGAAATTTTGCCGCACATGGCATCCTTGGTTTTGATCCACTGACGCTGAGAAGGCAGTAACTCTTTTTTCTTCGCCGGCGTTAACGTGCTCCAGGCTGTATTCAAATCAGAGTCGGCATTCGCAAAAGCCATTCGGGACTGATCAACGCTGCCAGCGTTTTGCTGGTAGGCTTGTTGTGGCGTGTTTTGCTGCGCCTGCTGCTCAGCTTTTTCTTGCGCCTGAAGCTGTGCCTGTCTCTGAATTTGCTGATCCTCATCATACTTCGCCTGTTGCTGCGCCTGGAGCTGTGCCTGTTGTTGCGCTTCAATCTGGCGTTGCTGGGCATCTTTAGCCTGCTGGATTTTCTGCTGCTCAACGATCGGGTTGATGATAGAGAGCGATGTCAGTGCTGCTGCACCCACTGATATCGGATTTTCAGAGGACGCTTTTACAAAAACGTTTTTCTGATCATCGGTCGCCTGTGCAGTGTAGGAGATGCGTTTTGAAAAGGCGTTTGCATTGTTATCCAGCGACAGGCTTTCCATTTGCTTGTCCAGATTACGGTTAAAATTCTTCCTGTAAGCATCAGAAAGCTGAGCGTATTCGTTCGCGGGCAGGGTCATCGTCACAGTGCCTTCACAGGTTTTCATTGTGCTGCCCGTGTCACTTGAGGTGGTAGAGATTTCAGAGATGACCAGTTTGATCTTGTCTAACGCGCTGCGTTTGGTCTGGTTAGTGACATCAGGATATTTGTCGACCTGTTCAGAGAGCCCTTCATAAGCAGATTTTTTTAATAAATCCATGAGGGCTGACTGGGTCATTTCAGATGAACAACCGATCACGTCTTTTTTGTTATCACAGCCTGTAATGGCAACGGCGAGTAAGAGTGCTGCGTATTTTAATCTCATGAGTTCCCTTTAGAGTAAGGCATGGCTTTTTGGGTAGCGGCCTGTAATCAGTCCGGAGGGAAATAGCAAACAGAGCTAAACCCAGAACGCATCACAAGCGAGGACCAAGGTGATATCGGCAAAGGCTATGAAATCTTTAAATCGATCAGGAATCTTTCAAGCAGACATTTCTTGTAGAGCGTCTTGTTAAGTAAGAGCGTGATGTCGCTTCATGAAGAATTCCGTCATCAAACGTTGTCATCTTGGAAGGAAGCCAATGAACACACTCATTCCTCTTTTAATAAAGCTACGCACCTTTGCAAAAAGATATATCTACCTCTACTGCATTTTCTATTTGGTGATCTTGGTATTTATGGATGTCATCGATTCACATGAATACAAATTTGGTCATTCGGTTGTCACTGCTGCGGTAGATTTTTACCGGGGCTGAATATCGCTGTTGGTAGGATCAGTGTTAGTTATATGTGAAGTCATTCATAGCTACCAAGTATGGCAACATAAAAACGACAGTGATTTAGTAAGCACCAAGCTTTCTTCAGCCATTGAACGTTTTTTAAAAAAATAATCTTCACAACTCTCTGACGTTAACCCACTTCACTTTCCTTATGGCCCCCTTCGGCTCCCCCGCAAGCGGGGTCGTCAGCCCAACTCCGCTTACCGGCTATGCCGGCCAGCTCCGCCGAACCGCATAAAGATGCGTTTCGGGCCTTTGGCTAGGGTCTGATGGCTGAGGCCAATACCTGCAGCTGGCTGGCGCCAGCGCTTTCACTGGCCACCAACAGACGTGGCCGCTAAGGGTTGAACGTCTTCGCCGTTCAATGACTGTGCATCTCCTCACCTACCTGCGTTGCCGTTTCTCTGAGTACCTCACCGCGCAGGAATATGACACACGGGCGGCCTCGCACAAGGGTCGCAAGCTAAACGGCTGCACCCGGTCCCTTCGGGCTGCGGCTTTGCCGTTTCCCCTTGTTCGGGGCCTGCTCCCCGCGTGTCAATTCTGCTGTTGCGGCGAGGTTCTCAAAGAAACATCACTTAACACAGAAAGGAGTCAGGACATGTCACAGTCAAACGGAAAAACCGCGACAAGCGAAACTCAAGAAACATCTTTTTTAGGTCAACTGATAACCCAACAAGTTGACGATAGTGAGAAGGAGCGTTTCTTCCCTGGTATGTACGGGAAATATTATATGTTGGCCCAGGATTATCTTTATTTCTGGATGCGTCAACATACCCGTAATTGGTCAGGCGGTTACTGGCGCTTTCATCATGTGATGGCGGCAGGTACCGACACTGTTTTAAGCGGATATGTCTTTCCTCTCACAGAGGAGGGAATAACCGTCCAAATTTCATCAAATTATTATCAAGGCGAGATGACTGCTCAGGCAGTCGGTATAACGGCAATGTTATTTGCATTCAACCATGTTGCCTGGATTGCCTACGAGAATAACGCAGATGATCCCATTATCCACTCTCTCAATGAGAAGTATGTTTGCTTGAAAAACTTCGCGTTAACGTTACCCGAAGCCGTGCAGATTTTCCGCGCCATTGACTAAGGAACCCGGCTAAATCAGCCGATTAAAAAAGGAATGACATTATGAGCGGTAAAAGATTTTACAGTAAGTTGTATACCATCGCCGATGATGGGAAATTCAAAAATGCTTCTATGCAAGCTGTTATGCAGGAGGCTAATCGCGTGATTGAATTCAAGTATCAGAAAGGCACTGAGTTCAAGTCTGCACATATCGCAAAGGAGTATCTTAAAACGAAGTTAGCCGCGCAGGAAAGGGAGGTGTTTTCCGTTATTTACCTCAACGCGCACCGGGAATTTATTTCCTACAGCGAGCTTTTCCTCGGCACCTTAACGTTGATAAATGTTCATCCGCGTGAGATCGCCAGGCAAGCCCTTAAGCTGAATGCTGATGCAGTGATCATCAGTCATAATCACCCGAGCGGAAATGCACAACCCTCCGCCGCTGATATGACAATGACGCAACGTATTATTTCCACGCTTGCAGTACTGGATATTAAGGTGCTGGATCACATAATCGTTGCCGGAAATGATGCTGTTTCCTTCGCTGAGCATGAATACTTGTAATTAATATGTTAATCGGGCTAAGCCGCGGCCCGATTAATTACTGGGTCAGTGCATTTTTTTAAAATTATGCGCTGACTCTTATTCGCGAGTTAATCCGACCTCAATTGGACATGTCCTGCCCTTTGTGAAAAGGGCACCACACCCCTCGCAAGATGTAATCTTGCAGTCATGGCCTGTAAAATCAATGCAATGGAAAGAGTAAGTTGTTTTTTATAGAATCGGAGCGTGAATTTATACTCTTATAAGAGTGTTAACAGAATCTTAAAAGAGTATACCCCGTCTCCAAATGCACTATTTCTTTAATTAGCATGATGTTAACAAGCACGTAATCTATCGCAGAGTATATTGTAGGCAGCAATTAAGTATGCTAATAGTTGTGTCCTACAAATTAGTAGAACAACTAATAAAGGACGGATAATATGCCTAGAGTACAAACTTTTTTAAACAGTGAACTGTTTGATAAAATCCTCGAAATAGTAGAGCAGCGTAAGAAGGAGGGCGCGTCTGCAAACGAAGTCAATGTATCAAGTATCACAAATATGCTCGCAGGTCTTGGATTACGCGTGTATCAACTCCAGCGTGAAGAAAATGGCGAGCCATTTGATCAAACAGAATTCAATAAGACGCTGCTAAGTGTCTGTGTGTTAACAAAACTTTATTCAGCTAAGTCTCTCGCAGCTCTTAAATTATTACCAGGGCTCAGTGATAACGTTCTTTTTGATTTGGCTAAGATCAAAGAAAATGCGGAAGCTGAGGCGAATAACATAATTAGCGCGCTGTTTCAAAATGATGAAGATTGAAATGACATCGCTGAATGTTTGAGCATAGTCTCGAATGCTATTGAGAAACTTCATGTAAGATCCTATCAATACATAGTATTTATCCACAAATTAATGATTTTTCATAACCGTGTCGAAAATAATTCTTACTTAGCGAAGATGTAATCAAAGAATGTAATCACGATTAATCCAGGAGGATTAAATGAAAGCACATGGAGAAACTTCCCACTTACAACTGCAGAATAATTGCAGTGCAGATCTAAATGCTTTTTTCAAATTTATCGTAGATGATTCCCGGGATGGATGGAGCTTCCGCGATAATCAAGGTGCTATTCAATATACAAATAAAGCGTTTAGTAAATGGTTAGGGGTAAGCAGACGTACTCTTATGTCAGGCACAAAACTTGAGCAACTGCACATTTCATTTAATCAGAACAAGTCAAAAATTTTCAAGCTTGAATCAGAAGTAAAGGTTAAAAGGCAGGAGGAAAGTATTATCCTACCTGTGATATCACCATCCACATTACAAAGGTCACTGTGTCGAATTAACCTTAGATACTTTCAGGACGGCGCAAGTAAAATTGAAGGCGTTTTATGGCATTGCGCTGAATATGAGATGGTAATCATGTATCCAGGGAAATACGAATCCGTCAAATTAACTGATGCTGACTTAAAAATTAAGTCACCTTATGATGTCTGTACCTTGAGGGAGTGGGATCTTATATGGCCACTCATCATGGGTTACAGAAGGGAGGAGGTTGCTAAAAACCTTAATGTGACGCCAAGACATCTGGGAAAGGTCCTGACAGTGGTCATGGAAAAATTTTGTGCTGAGGATTTCAATGCCCTTTTAAGTAAGACCTTACAACTTAAGCTTCACAAGTTTATACCAGCCACCGTTTCTTATATCCAGGAAAGATAAAATACTCTGTGGCTTATAACAAAGTTTTAAATAAATTGTTCAATAGGTGTGCTGTCACTCATCATAGGAAAAAGAATAATACGTAGCACCAGCTCTATTCCATGTGGAAATGCAGCTGTAATCAAGGAGGCTGTAATTACGATGAGTTAAGTGTGGTGATTTTATATCAATTCGTAACTAGCGTTCTCCATATCAATTGATTGGTCCGAAAGTTCATTCTGGAACGGACGTGCTACGCATAAGGAAATTGTGATGAGTGATTCAATTAGGCGTCAACCTGCAATAAGTTTCAATTCCAAGAGAGTAATGAGTGTAGAGACAAATTCAGACAAAATATCGAAAAGTATAGAGGTGATACTTGCAGCAGTTGTTGTCTCACTAATTTTGATGGGCGTGTCTGACGCGGACGATCTTTTGGAGTCCGGCAAGGAAGTGGTAAATGATACTTTTGGTCAGGGCTCATTTATTTCCACCTCAATACTAATCGGTGAGGTGTTTATGGGTATGTTCCTTTATGTGAAAACTAAAAACATACTCATGCTCCTGGGTTTTGTAATTCTGGTCGTATACCTCAATGTTGCATTCGGTGTCATAGGTTAAAAAATGGATAACAAGCTAGACAGATATCGTTTCCCTAAAACATTATCTGAACAAAGCCGATTTTTTGGGATGCCCGTTGATGAAGCTATTCCTGTTCTTTTATTAGTGGGATGGGGGCTGATGTCGCAAAAAAATCTTTTCGGCATCATCTCGGCGGCTGTCGTCTGGTTTGTTATCCGTTCTGCCAAAAGAGGTAAAGGCAGTATGTGGCTCTACAATCTAATGTATTGGTATTTGCCATGGTTAAATTCAAAGACGGTATTCAAAATTTTGCCTGACTCAAGTTTTAGGCAATGGATAAAGTGAGGTCTATTAACCGATGCGTTATACCGCTAAATACTCTTCCACCAAGATCATTGCCGTCGGATATTTAATTTTGTTGGTGTTTCTTGTTCTGATGATGGCTGCAATTATGATGCTGATCTATGACAACCGCACTTTACGACATGAACAAAAGACCCTAGTTATTCCCATGGGCTTTAAAGCACCGTTTGCAATTGCGGATAATTTTGCATCCGTGAGTTATTTGGAAATGTATGCCATAGCGCTTATTGCGCTTAGGTTAAATGTGTCACCGGGCACTATTGAGATGCAGCACCAACTTCTGCTCTCTTTTGTCCGGCCGGGCGCACAACCAGATATGAAACTGAAGCTTGCTCGAGAGGCGGAAGTCATCGTTAAAACCGATGTTGATACCCTCTTTTCAGCGACATCTATTCGTGTGTATCCCAACGCGGGACTGATAGATATCCGTGGGGATCTCACAACGTGGATAGGCAGCCGTAAAAATTCCATCGAGCCTAAGCGTTTTGCCCTCAGGTATGAACATGTTGATGGCCATACATGGCTCACCAGTTTTACTGAGGTCGAAAATGAAAAATAGCCTTCTGTATTCGCTGTATGTCTTAGCGTTCACAGCCGATGCCTCTTCAGCAAAACCGGTTGAAATCGCTATTGCTCCTGGCAAGCAGATGAGTGTCCGGATCAGCAACTCCAACCCCAATTATTTTGAAATATCGGGTGACCGCATAACCCGCGTAACGACAACCAAAGGAATGCTTATGGATAAGCGGAACAGTGATGCAGGTGGGGCGTTCATATCGACGGTTCAGACCGAGCCCTTCACCATATTTCTTGAGACAGAATCAGGTCAAACGTATTCACTTCAGGTCGCACCTGCTGCGCTAGCGGGGCAAACTTATCTACTTGCTGGTGCCGCGCGAAAATCACAGTCACAATTACCTGAATGGGAAACTTCACAGCCTTATGAAAAGCTGCTGATAGCCCTCAATCAAGCTGCCTTTGTTGGTAAATTACCGCCAGGTTATGCCAATGTGACCACACATGATGCTTTCCTCAAAACACCCGCAGATTTACAAGCAACGCCATCGGCAGTTTGGCAGGGTACATACCTCAAAGTAACTCACTGGAAGCTTAATAATCCCACGTCGTTCCCTGTTCAACTTCAAGAGCAAGATTATTGGGAACGCGGTGTTCGCTCAGTGATGTTCACCTCCGCAGGTAAAGAACTCATCGGTGGCGGTACTGTCACCTTAATCGTCGTCACATCCATGAGCGATAACAATGGCTAACGTGAACACAGTAGCCAAGAGGAGGCAAATCGCACTGGCTGTCGCTATCTGCTTAGGTACGGTGGGGCTCGTTAGCGCGGGGTTGTGGGTTTCAAATTACTCTTTCAAAAAGGAGCCCGCTCGTAAGCCGGAACCTAAAGAACCCATTCCTGATCTCACGGGTGTGGTTGACGCTGATTTTAGTGACAAATTACAGCGCAGTGCAGTAATGCAAAATCAGCTTAACAATGCTGCTATGAGCAAAGAGATTGATGGTATTCGCCGGGAACTTCTTCAGCTGAGCAAAGGGCGTAGGGAAGATCTTGAACGCATAAAAGCGCTCGAGGATGAAAAAGCACTTCTTCAAAATCAATTGGACACATTGCTCAGTGGTCCCGTGGGTGTACCTGAAGGAGAACCCAGGCCGGGAATGCAAAACCTCAATACATCGGGTGTTTATTCCGCTAATCCTTACGCCGGGCTCAGTGATCCGGATGCAATTCAAACTCAATATGTGCCAACAGCCCCTACCGTAGGCATGGACTCGACTCCATTCGTTTATCAGGCCAGATCTACACCCTCATTGCCATACATCCTTTCCGGCAGCTTTGCCAATGCACTGGTTATTGAAGGTGCTGATGCCAACGCCGCAGTGACAGGGAAGCAGGATACAGCACCGATGCAATTTCGCTTAACAGGCTTGGTACACATGCCAAACGATAAAACTGCTGATCTTCGTAGCTGCTTTGTCACCGCTGAAGGTTATGGCGATGTTTCCAGCGAGCGCGCAGAGGTACGCACACGCCGTCTTAGTTGTAGCTTGCCGGGCGGCGATATCGATATGGCGGTGAAAGGACATGTCAGTTTTATGGGTAAGAACGGCATTAAAGGGCGTGTGGTGATGCGTAACGGAAAAATTCTTGGTCTGGCCGGCGCCGCGGGTTTTCTGGATGGTATTGGCACTGGCATTGAAAAAGTTTCAACACCGACTGTTGGGCTTGGCGCTACGGCAAGTACGAGTGCATCAGATGTTTTGAGCGGAGGCTTGGGCGGCGGCGCAAGTAAAGCTGCTCAAACATTAAGTGACTATTACATCAAACGCGCCGAGCAGTATCACGAAGTCATCCCCATCGGTGCAGGAAATAAGGTCACAGTGGTATTTCAGGATGGATTCCAGTTGCAGACGTTGGCGGAAATTCAAGCCGCTAAAGTTGCCGGAAATACCACCCGAGCGGATATCTCACAAACTCTATCTGATAGCGGCCGTAAGGCGCTGCAGGACGTCAGAAATATGAAGTTAGGCGAGCTGGTTAATCCATAAAAACGTCATCAAAACAGAAGTCGAGGGAATGAATAATGGGAAGAAGGGACAACGTCATTGGCATAAAAAATATCGAGAATGCGAAGAGAGCGCTGGCCATATCGGCACTCTGTGCATCAGTAATGTTTCTTGCGGGCTGCGCGGGCACGCACAGTGAATTCGAATGTGATGCTTCAACCAGCGATTCATGCATGACGATGGAGCAGGCCAACGAGCGTGCTCGTGCTGAAACGGAGAGTCCATCAGTAAAGCCGGCTGTAACCGCATTGCCACTCCTGGTTGATCCTGCAAAGCGAGCGGAAGTGAAGACAGCAGTATCCAATAATGAGAAACGTGAGTGGAAATCATTTTTGTCCCCGATCACCGCTATACCAAATGCAGGGGTGTCTCTCACACAGAGCAAGCTGGATACAGTATCGCCACGACATCAACGTTGCCGGCTATTGTTGTGTGAGGCAGCAAGTGAAGTCCTTCCGATTAGGACACCTGCCTCAGTCATCAATGTGTGGATTGCACCCTATGTCGATGTCGATGACGCATTGCATCAACCAGGCCGCATCTCTTTAGTTGCCTCTCACCCTCGCTGGCAATTGTCGGCAGTGATTAATTGAGGTGACCATGAATATCACCGATACCATTAATCGTTTGATTGCAGGCATTACGATGCCTGACGGTGCTGCTGCAGCGAACAAAGTGCTGGGAGAGATGCAATTCCCTCAACTCAGTAGTCTGTTGCCGTACCGTCATTACGATCGGGATACCGGTATGTTCATTAATCAAAACACGATCGGTTTTATGCTGGAGGCGCAACCGCTTATTGGTGCCAATGAGCATATTGTGCAAGTTCTTGAAGACCTTATTAAAAGTAAAGTACCGCGAAATGTGCCAATCACCTTTCATCTGATGTCCAGCCAGACAGTCGGTGACATGGTTGAGGCGGGCATTCGCGATTTCCGTTGGCAGGGCAAAGAGGCCGATAATTTTAACCGCATAACGCGTGCTTATTACCTGCGAGCAGCACAGACGCAATTCGATAGCCCTACTAACCTACCGATGACGCTTCGTAATTACCGGCTTTTTATCTCCTTTGGTGAAAAGGCTAAGCGTAATCGGCAGACGCATCTTACTGAGATGTCCCATTTGCTCAAAGTGATCCGCGCCACGCTTGATTCAGCAAAAATCGTTACGCGTTTGGTGGAGCAAGATGCGTTCATTACGCTCATCAATGAACTGGTGAATCCTCAAACAGGCCAGCTGTATCGGGAGAATGTGAATGTTGATAGGTGGGGACAACTTAATACTCAGTGTGTTGACCGCACGATCGATTTCCGCATTTCACCTGATGGCATATTTGTTGGCCTTAACCCGCCAGGACAGGCGCCAACGAAAGCGCGCGTAATGAGTTTTATGATGGAAAACGAACCGGATCTGTTCATGCTTTGGCAGGGCGGAGACAACATCAGCAATCTTCTGAATCCCGACCTCACCATTTCTCAGCCCTTTATTATCACCTTCACCATGATGGCTGAAGCGCAGGTTAGCTCGCAGCGTGAAGCGACGGCGAAATATATGGATGCGGACAAAAAGGCAAATTCCCCCTACGCCAAGCTTTTCCCTGGCGTAGTACGAACCGCGGCAGAGTGGAAAGAGGTGCGCGAGCGGCTCAATAGCAATGAAACCTGTCTGGTGCGCTTCTACTTCAACATTACTACGTTTTGTGATGATAACGATGAAGCCGCCCTTGTCTGCGAGCAACAGGTGGTGAACACATTTAAGAAAAATGGTCTGACACTGTTTGCCTCAAAATATATGCAGATGCGCAATTGGTTGGCGATGTTTCCCTTCATGGCTGCTGAAGGTTTATGGGAAGACCTGCGTATGACAGGCGCGACCTGCAGAGCAGAGAGCACTCAAGTCGTTAACCTGACACCGATCATTGCTGACAATCGCTTATGCAGCGGCGGTCTGTTGGCGCCTTCTTATCGCAATCAGCTCGCATTCATCGATATCTATGGCACCGGCATGGGGAACACCAATTACAACATGGCGGTTACCGGAACGTCAGGTGCGGGTAAGACTGGTCTCGTGCAGCCGATTCTGCGAAGTGTGCTGGATGCCAAGGGGATCGTTTGGGTATTTGATATGGGCGATGGATATAAGTCGTTCTGCGAGAATATGGGCGGCACTTATCTTGATGGCCGTACGCTGAAGTTCAACCCTTTTGCCAACATCAGCGATATCAGTGAATCCGGCGAAAGGATCCGTGACCAGCTGGCGGTGCTCGCCAGCCCTAATGGAAGCCTTGATGAAGTGCATGAGGACCTTTTGCTCGAGGCGGTGCTGGCTGCCTGGCAAAGTAAGCGCAACCGTGCCCGAATTGATGATGTAGTTGAGTACCTTCAGTCTGCCAGTCAGGCTACACGAACTTCAGGATCGGAACGCATTTATGGCCGGATGGATGAGATCGTTAAATTGCTCGGCAAATATTGTACGTGGGGGATCTATGGCGATTACTTCAATAGCGATGATCCCTCACTAAAAGAAGATGCAAGGCTGGTGGTACTGGAACTGGGAGGGTTACAGGATAAGCCCGCGCTCCTTGCAGCAGTGATGTTTTCTCTAATTATCTACATCGAAGACAAGATGTATCGCAGTCCACGCAGTCAGAAAAAGTGCTGCGCGATAGATGAAGGCTGGAAATTACTCAACTTCAAGAATGCCAAAGTCGGTGGTTTCATTGAAACTGGATATCGCACTGTGCGTCGTCATCTTGGATCTTTTATCACCATCAGTCAGAACATTAAGGACTTTGATGCGGATGACGCAAGTCCCGCCGCTCGAGCTGCTTGGGGGAACTCTGCCTTCAAGGTAGTCCTGAAGCAGGACACCTCTGAATTCAAACAGTACAACCAAAATCGCCCCGATCAGTTCACAGAGATGCAGCGTGAGGTCATATCACGTTTTGGCGATGCCAAAGACCAATGGTTCAGCTCCTTCATGCTGCGCATTAACGACACCTGTTCCTATCATCGACTTTTTGTCGATCCGCTGAGTCGCGCGATGTTCAGTTCAAAAGGCGTGGATTATGAGTATATCCAGGCAAGGCGTGAGCAAGGTGCAGATATTCATGACGCGGTTTGGGAGCTGGCCTGTCGCAACTTCCCTGATGAAATGGAGGAGTTGCAATCATGGCATATGAGCGCGTAGCCACCAACCTGCCTGCAGGCTTGGCCGATGATTGCTTTAAAGCAAAGCCTTCACATGCACGAAGTAAACGCCGTGCCCGTTGTATCGTACCGGTCGCAGTGGTCTGCACATTTTTAATCACATTGAATGCGGCGGTCGCCTTGCTGTTAATCCAGCTCAACCAACCTCATTTTGTGGTGTTTGATATGAAAGGAACGGTGGATGCCTTTATCGATCAAAGCGTACAACGCCCCCTGAGCTCAGAGCAGAAAGAGAACGTATCTAAACGCTTCAATCGCGCTTTGGAAGACAGTCTGCGTGAGTATCAGTTTAACCATCATGCGTTGGTGCTGGTAAAGCCGGCGGTGATATCTGGCGCGGATGACATTACGCCAGCCATTCAGCAGTCAATTGCGGCTCGCATGCGGGATAGTAGCAATGAATAGACGAAACCTATTGCTGACCAGTGTGCTGGTTTGTTCTGGAATCAATGCAAAGGAATTGGGTACTTGGGGAGATGTTTACCCTATTCATGAACCCGACTTATTGCAGACATTCCAGTCACGACTGCGTGCGATGGAAGAGAACGGTGAACTGGCCAGGCATCAGGAAGAGTTTAAACAGAAGATGCTTGCAAACAGCCTGCGCCCCACACCAGTCAATGAATTAGTGACGGCTGAACAAGATCGCACCTGGTTCGTTGATCCCACATTCACCGTCTCAGGTGATATCGCTGATCACCGTGGTCGCATTTTCGCGCACGCCGGGCAGCGAATTAATCCACTCTCGAGCGTACCGTTTAATCAAACGCTGTACTTTATTAATGCTGATGATCCGCGACAGCTACTTTGGATAAAAGCCCAATCGCCAACGACAACCTTGCCGAAAGTTATCCTGGTAAAAGGTAATACCCGCGAAGCCAGCAAAGTGCTCAGCATGCGTGTTTATTTTGATCAGCAAGGGGTTATGAGTAAACGATTTGGTTTGAGAGCGGTACCTGCACGGGTGGTTGCAGATAGTGATGGACTTCGCCTCAAGGTCGATGAGTTTGCCATGGAGCAGCGTGAATGAAGATGTTTTTGCTTATTGGGCTGCTGTTCATCCCGGCCGGAAGCGTCAGCGCTGCAGAGAGTGGAGCACATGTTGAGTGTCAGGGGCGTTTTGTTAATCCTGTCACTGATGTTTGTTGGGAGTGCATTTTCCCAATTTCGATCGGAAGCGTTGCTGTTTCTGCCGGTTCAGCGCCCGATACCAGCAACCCTGCCAGCCCAATCCAGATATGCCCGATGGGGATTTTCTACCGTATAGGAATGGCGATTGGCTACTGGGAGCCTGTGGCGATGACGGACGTTACCCGTTCGCCATACTGCATGGTAAACCTCGGCGGGTTCACTATTGATGCAGGGAATCGCATTGGGACCGGCACTGCGGGGCAAAGCGACAAAACAGCCGCCGGCGCTTTCTACCATGTGCACTGGTACAAATATCCGCTGATGTATTGGATCAACATTCTCACATCGGCCAGCTGTAAGCAGGGCGGAGGTGATATGGACATTGGCTATCTCTCTGAACTTGATCCCATGTGGAATGATAGCTCGCTGGCACTGATCCTCACGCCTGAAGCGATGTTGTTTAACAACGTCCTCGCTCAAGGTGCTTGCGCTGCAGATGCAATAGCCAGCGCCTTTCACAAACCCATTGACGCTTTGTTCTGGTGTGCCGGATCTCAGGGTTCGATGTACCCATTTACCGGCTGGACATCGAACGAGTTCAGCCCACTCCAGTCATCCGTTTTGCTCTCTGAGCGCATGGCCTACAAGCTGCATCGGCAAGGGATGGTGATGAACACCATCGGCGTTGATACCGCAGTGTGTTTTGAGTATCCATCTCCGATCCTTCCCAAAGAGCGCTGGCGCTATCAAATGGTGAACATGTTTCCTGACGTAGCGGCATGCCATCCCTTTGGACGCACCGTTATGCGCTGGGAGGTGGGACACAATGCACCTAATAGCCGTAAGAACTTTGGTTATCTGCTGTGGCGCAAACGGAACTGCGTTTTCTAAGGAGCACGAAATGAAAAGGATCTTCACTGTCGTAATGGGTGTGATGCTAAGCGGAACTGAGCCGGGTGCTGAAGCTGGTCTTCAGCCATTTATTGGTCAGCTTACTGAGCAACGTAATCAGGCTCTCAGTCAGTCTCCTTCACTCATGGTGGGACCAGAGTACATGGATAGGCTGGGGCAGAGTGAACGGGGATTTATAGCTCAGATGCAGGCGCAGCGCTTGGGACTGACGTTGGATGAACCAAAGCCGAAGCCTAGGGCACGTTATTTCATCTCATTTTCTATTCCCGCTGCCGGCTTGAAAACATTGCTCATGGACTCGTCGCGATTTCAAGTGCCGGCAACGGTACGCGGGTTAGTGAATAATTCGCTGAAAGAAACGGCGAGTGCCATGTATGACCTGGTGAAAGACGACAAACGCGGCGGTGTGCAGATCGACCCGACCGCGTTCAGACAGTATGGAATCACTGCGGTACCTGCCTTGGTGGTTACCTGTGGCGAACATAATGACCACATTGCTGGCAACTTCAGCCTTGAGCAGATGCTGCGTAAAGTTGCCGAAGAAGGTGATTGCGCTGAGATTGCTTCAGCCATCCTGAGTGAAGCAGGAGAGGCGCAATGATGCATAGTCAGCGATTCTTGATGCTATTGAGTTTTTTACCCTTGGGGCTTTGTGCTAACGACAACTACGACAGCGGTAGCCGTTTTGCCTCCGATATAAAAGCGCAGGGAACAACAGCAATTTCAGGAATGCAACCTGGCGCCATCTTACCTGGTTACACCCCCAACCCACCCGAGAGACAGCTTTACGGCGGAATTACGGCGCCAGGCAATAATATGGATGATGCCGGCAATAGAGCGCTGCAGGAAAGTGAGGTAGGGCAAGCCATAACCGCCTCTATTCTGAATAACCCCAAAGAGCCCATCTCAGTAGGAGCCCCCTTTATCTCTGCTGGTTTTGATCAACAGCGAGATGCTGAAGGCATCACCGGCGGCGACTTCGATGGGTGTACGCCTTCGCAAATGCGCAGAACCATCATTAGTCGTCACACGTGCGATCGCGATGTAAACGTGATGCGTACGTGCACGCGATCGGCTTATGTAACCACTGAAGAGGCCAGTGAAAACTATCGAACGGAGTGGCAGCTTGATCCTCGAGCTGTAAGTGCGAAACGCATCGATAACTATTGGATACAATATGATTTTCACGTGCCCAATAACGGGACGATCGGTGTGGCTGTCGGCAAGTGGGAGTTTCTGTTCCCTGCTGACCCAAAATATCATGGCGACCGATTAGATTATTCACTCAACGTGTTCGGGCAGACCGTTCGCACCAAGGTCAATTACTCCGGTGCACTTATTACTCCAGTACAAAACCTTAACGCAGGGCAGGTGATCTCACTTCTCGTTAGGTACAACACTGATGGCCATCATAATCAGGGTAGAGAAGGCTTGATAAGCCATATTGCCAACGGACGGATCATTGCCCGCTTTACCGTAGCTGTGGATATGGTGCGCACTATTCGTAAGCCGGTGATCAACTGGAGTGAGCCTTGCGCACTATCTCAGGAGCATGGTACCAGGCTAGTGGGTAGTATTTGCTCAGAAGCTGGCGGCTATCGTGATGTGGTTTTGGATGGGGTGGTATACCACATTTTTAGCGATTGCTGGCAGTACACCAACACCTATCGTACTCAAAATGCCAGTGAAGGGAGCTGTGGATCTTTTTCTGATAATCCGGCCTGTACCCTTGCCACAAAAACTTGCTCATTCTTTGATGAAGGGCTTTGCCTGCACGAAAACGTTATCTACTCCTGTGAAACCATTATCAGTTCAGAAGGCATGATATGTGGTGGGCAGTTTTTCTGTAGCGACGGTTCATGCGCACAAACCGAAGCAGGTAACAGCGACAGTTTTCAAAAGGCACTTTCCCAACTGGCCGCAGTAGCTGCAGCTGGCGAAGATGTGGCTGAGCTTAATAGTCTCGATGTTAAGGCTTTCTCCGGCCAGAAGCAGTCCTGTCGTAAAGCGACAGCCGGTTTCAATGACTGCTGTAAGAGCAGCGGTTGGGGGAGTGATGCCGGTCTGGCCCATTGCAGTTCTGCTGAAAAGGCGCTAGGGCAGGCGCGCGAACGTAAACTCACTGTAGAGGTAGGTGAGTACTGCGACAAAAGAGTGCTTGGCGTTTGCCTGCAGAAAAAACGAGGCTTCTGCCAGTTCGATTCCAAACTAGCGCAAATTATTCAGCAGCAGGGAAGACATTGGCAGCTGGGCATTGGTTTTGGCGGTGCTAAGAACCCCGATTGCCGCGGCATAACCGTAGATGAATTACAGCGCATAAAGTTTGATGCGCTGGACTTCAAAAACTTTTATCAGGATCTGGATTCGGGTAGTGACATACCCGCTGACAATCAATTGATTGAGAAGGCCCGGGAAGAAATTCAGCGTCGGTTAAGCGAGGCTCGTCGATGAACAGAGTCTCCCTACTAATCGCACTGGTTATGCCGCTACCTGCTATGGCGAGCCCTATATTTGACCCCACCGAATCTGAAGGATGGCACTGGTACAACGAACTGCAACTAGCTGAAGATGAACCTGAGCCGGCCATAACATCTCAGCCTCCATTATCGCCCTCACAACGTATGGAATTGCTTCAGCAGCAGACAAAAGAGGCGCTATCGACGGCGATCATGGAGCCAACGGTCGAGCATTTCGCGCACTTCAAACGTCTACAGGATTTTTGGACCACTCAGGCCAGTCAGTTCAGTATGGTCGCTCAGCAAAGCATGCTGGTTTACCCCGAACTCGATTACAACCTCAAGCACAGTCATTACAACGGTACAGCCAGGTTACAGCAGGCGGCCGACCTGAAACAACAAGCTGAAGGCATTAGAGAGATCGCCAGACGCTACGGCGTGCTCATGTTCTACCGCGGTAACGAAGCCGTTGATGCTCAGCTTGTGGGTGTCGTCAAAGAGTTCACCCGTGCTCACGCCATTTCATTTATCCCCATATCAGTAGACGGCAGGGTGAGCGACTTACTCCCGCAAACGCGCCTCGACCGGGGGCAGGCAGAGCGTCTGGGTGTCTCTTTCTTTCCTGCGCTAATCCTGGTGGATCCTAAAGCAAGCGATGTTCGGCCGCTGGCCTATGGATTTATTTCACAGGACGATTTGGCAAAGCGATTTCTTTATGTAGCAACGGACTTTAAACCCAATTTCTAAGGAAGGATGGCATGACGATGGAAAGGCATGTTTCAGCAAAAGCAGTGGCGTTGTACTGGATGTTACCTGTGATTTGTCATGCAACAACTTGGCAGGATATCGCTGATCTGGAAGCTCATAAAGCAGCTACGCACATACACATGCTTCAGTTACCATCGCACATCCGCTGGCTAACGTTGAGTAACGGAACTCGTATCAATCTTTATAACTGGAAGGTGGTCGTTTTTCTAAGCTCAACCTGCAGTTTCTGCCATCAATATGATCCAATGATTCAGGAGATGGCAAACAGAATTGGTATTAGTCTTCTCTCATACTCACTGGATGGTAAGGGTGATCATACCTTCCCGTATCCCCTAACCCCAACGCCAGAAGTTTTAGCGCGCTTTTTTGGTCAATCTATACCTATCGCAACGCCCACGACCTTTCTGGTTAACGTCAACACGTTGACCACATTCCCCTTGCTGCAGGGCAACCAATCGAGCTTTTTAAGTCGCTTGGATGATGTACTTCAGGTGGCGGTCAAGGGAGGTTTACGCTGATGAATATCCGAAGACCACATGTTGGAGCATCATTTTTATTGCTGATGTGCCAGCTTTCTTCGTTGGCGTACGCAGATCTGAACAACGACATGAACGACTTCTTCAATAAGTTGGGATTTGCGAGCAACACCACTACACCTCATGTGTGGCAAGGTCAGGCTGCGGGCTATGCCAGTGGGGGATCGTTGTATATGCGCAGCTCGGTCAGGCAGATCCAGCTGGTTTCGCTGGCATTACCTGACATAAATGCGGGCTGCGGGGGGATTGATGCCTACCTCGGCTCGTTCTCATTCATTAATGGCGAAAATTTTCAGCGCTACGTTAAACAGATAATGGGTAATGCTGCAGGTTATTTCTTCGACCTGGCATTACAGACCACGGTCCCAGAGCTGAAGCAGGCGAAAGACTTTCTCCAGAAGATGGCCTCAGATATCAATAGCGCCAATATGTCTTCATGCCAGGCAGCTCAGGGCATTGTGGGGGGACTGTGGCCACGTACCCAAGTGTCACAGCAGAAGGTGTGTCAGGATATCGCCGGGGAAAGCAATATGTTTGCTGACTGGGCAGCATCCCGCCAGGGGTGTACGGTCGGCGGTCAGTTAGGTAGCGTTACCGATCGCGCGGGCGAAAAGTGGCAGGATCAGGTGCTCAAAAACAAGAACTTGATCTGGCTTTCACTGAGCAAGAACCGGTTGTTTGACGGTAACCGTGAGCTGAAAGAATTCGCCATGAGTTTGACCGGTACGCTGATCTTTAACCAAGAAGGCAACATCCAGCCGCTGACCCCACTTACGACTAATCAGGATATTCTGCGCGCCATGATGAACGGTGGCCGTGCACGCATTTACCACTGTGATAGTAACGACGCATGCCTTAAACCGGTATTGGCAGAAGTCAGCATCAGCGAAATCAATTCGCTTAACGGTCAGGTACGAAAGCTTCTGACCAGCATCCAGAGCAAAGCGGTTTCTGACGCACCCTTAAGCGAAGCAGAAAAAGGCTTTATTGCCGCAACCAAAGTACCGGTATTGAAATACATGGTTGATCCTCAGTCCCTGGGGGTGGCGACCACGTTGTTGATTCAGTTAGCTGACTACATCAGCTACGACATTCTGATGCAGTACATGCAGGAGATGATTCAGCAGGCGCGGGTGATGCTGGCGAGCAGCAATTACCCTCAGCCTGCAATGGAAGTCCTCCAGGAGAGTCTAAATACAGCTAGCCAGAATATTTCCATCATGCAGGCTCAGGTGCAGATACAACAGGATGCGCTGCAGGTGGTTGATCGGCAGATGAGCTATATGCGTCAACAGGTATCCAGCAATCTGCTGACACGTTACCAAGACAACTACCGGTTTAAGGGGTGAGTATGGATACGATCTATACCGTCACCGGTGGCAGTTGGTTCCGGGGTTCCCTGAATGCTGTCGCGGCTTTCTTCCAGACCGAAGATTGGGCATCTATTCTAAAAATGGCCGCTACGATGTCTGTGATGGTTGCAGCGATGACGTACGTGCGAGGCAAAGATCTGCTGACGTTTGTGAAGTGGGCTGGTGCCCTGGTACTGATTACCAGCATTCTTGTCAGCGTAAAACGGCCCGTACAGATAATCGATTTGTCACAACCAACAGTTGTCTACCAAGTGGATAACGTACCGGTTGGCATCGCCATGCCTTTTAGTCTGATTACCTCAGTTGGGCATGCGCTGGTAGTAGGCTATGAAGCCATCTTTCATCAGCCGGATGCAATGGCATATGGCAAGACCGGCATGCTGTTCGGAGCCCATCTTATGGGACGAAGCACCGACTTCCTTTCTACTAATCCACAGATCACCGGCATGTTCTCCGATTATGTGCAGAATTGTGTAGTGGGTGACATCCTGCTCAATCAAAAATATACGCTTCATGAGCTGATGAATGCCTCGGATCCCTACGCGCTCATATTCTCCTCCCCCAGCCCCCTTCGAGGTATTTATGATGAGCAAGGAGACTTTCGGACCTGCCAATGGGCAGCAGCACAACTTCACCGAGTGATCACCACTGATACAAATCCGGGTGGGATAACGTATGCCTATTATGTCAGGCAGATTTTTGGTCACCGCGCGGATGCCGCACCACTATTTGGCGAGCTGTTAGGCAATAGTTACGGCTACTTCTATGCTGCAGGGCAAAGTGCCAGTGACATCATGAAGAAGAACGTCACGCTTAATGCATTGCGCAAGGGGATCCCCAGCTTTGCTTCACGCAGCGGCGACACCGCGAGTTTAGTTAATCTGTCTGCTGAAACATCCTATGCAAAACTACGTATGAGCCAGGCAACCTCGGCAGATATTGCTACGAAAACGCTGCCCATCATGCAAACGGTGTTAACGGGTGTACTGATTGGCTTGTTTCCTATTGTCATTGCGATGGCAACAATCAGTGCCCTGACGCTCGAAGTGCTGAAAGGGTATGTTTACACCATCGCCTATCTGCAGAGCTGGCCACTGTTATTCGCCATCCTCAACGATGCGATGAATCATTATCTGCAAGCTCAAACCAGCAATCTGCCTGTCACACTCTCTAATCTATCTCTGGTTCAGCAGCAGTATTCGGATATCGGTACCACCGCAGGGTGGCTGGCATTATCCATTCCCTTTTTAGCTGCCGGCATTGTCATTGGATTGCATAAAGTGATGTCTCAAGCGGGAAGTTATTTAGGCTCAGCACTACAGAGCGCTTCTGCACAGTCCTCTTCGCAGGCGGTGGATGGAACCTGGGCATTTAACAATATGCAGACTGATAATGTTCAGGGGCATAAGTGGGACACCAATAGCAGTTTTGCTTCGGGCCAGATGATCACGCAGGTCGGTAGTGGGGCGACCAAAACCATAACCGGCGACGGCAACACGGTCTATAACACAGCGCCGGCCATGTCCAAGCTGGCAACAGATATCAACTTCAGCAAAACCGCCAGCAGTGCCGCACAGCGCCTCGCGCGCGAAAGTGATGTTCAGGCTGAAAATGCCTTACAGGGGTACAACCAGAGCGTAAACAGCGGCTATAACCTGGCAAGACAATACTCTCAGCAGCACGGTAATAGCGCGACCATGTCATCCACTGCTGATGACTCGCAAACGACTTCAGAAAGCCAGGCAATCAACCAGATGCTCTCGGCGTCGAAAAGCTATGCGCAGCGCAACAATATCAGTGAGTCGCAGGCTTGGGGTGAATTGCACAGTAAGGGTTCCAATATTCGTGGAGTTATCGGTGCAGGTATGTCGATTGGGATGGATAGCTCCAAATCTGTATTGGGGAAAGCAGGGCAGCTTTTAACGGGAGCTAGTGCCAAAGGGGACGTGCATCTCCGACTTGATAGAACAGCAGACAATGGCGCTAGTGATACGACAAGTAATGGAATGGCGTCAAACCGTGACCACACTGCAGATCATAATAGTCAGGATGCGATGGACTTTAAACAGGGTATGGATCAAATACAGGCATACCGTACCAGTCACAGCGGTAACTTCTCCGAGAACACTGCTAACTCTGAGCTTGAACAGATAGGGGCTACTCTCAGTAAGGCGGATAGCCAGTATCAGCAGTACACCTCCAGTCGAGGTCGTAGCCATGAATATAGCGAGATGGCCTCTGCTTCAGAGATTTTAAGTGCCAATACACAAAGTAATTACTCCCAAGAGTTTGTTGATTACGTCGAACGCCAGCGACCAAATGATGCTGAGCGTATTTTGACAAATACACAAAACGGTTCAAATCGTCGAGAAAGAGAAGAACTAGCAAATCAATTTATGGAAGAGAAGCTGCGAGCAAGGGTAGAAGGTGATTTTACACAGCAGAGGTTGAGTCTAGGTGAAAATATGATTGGGATTTCTAAACCATATGATACAGATGCTTTATACGAGCTCGGTCAAGAAGAAATTGAATCCCGATCAAGAAATGAAAATATTCGGGATGATAATATCAATAGAGTTGTTGAAAGTGTCAGGTCAAGCAATAATAAAACCGACCTCATCAAAGAAAAAATCACGGCTAATTCTTCCAAGCTAAAACATGATAGTTTGTTACAACGTGATGCGTATATTAAATCCAATGAGAAGTTTAAATCAACAAACGATACGGCTAATGCTAGCGTTAATTCTTTTGGAAGGGACGAGTTAGGCGTCAGTGAAAGGTCAAAAATAAAAAGTGATAGCAAGGAGGATTAAAATGTTGCAAGTGGACTTAGACGAAGAACTTATTTTCATCCGTTCAACGTTAAGCTCGGAAAAATTCGTAGTGCCATCGTTGCGATTGGTTATCTGGCCATCTGTATTTCTTTTAATAATGCTTAATTTAGTGCAAGTGTTCACTATTCTTCCTGATGTTATGTCAAGAAATGAGATTTGGCAGAATGATGCTTATTTTGCACTGATGGTAAGTTGTACTGCGAGTTTGCTTATTGCAGGTACGCTAATACACTATCGTGTTAGTTATCTTTCTTTGCCGGTGCCTGTTAGACAGAAATCCTGTCTGTTACGTTTTGTTATTCGTAAAGTAGTTAGCTATAGTGCGGTATGGCTGATATTGAACTTAATTATTATCCCTGTAATAGTATACTTCAATGGTATGTCCCCCTTGATAGCTAGCATCAGCCAGATCTGTTCATTTTGCATTTTAGCTTTTCTGCTCAGAATTGATCTTTCTCGTTACAAACTGGCTGCGCTAAAAATCATTGTGGATGACTGGCGTAAAGATAAAAGCCACCCGTTAATTCTGAATTGATTTTATTTGTATAAGTTTACCGCACCTGCAGCAGCATGTGCGGATTCAATTGTATCTGAAGGAGCAGAATATGAGCTTTAAGGCCCGTGACGTGACGCAGGGTGGCCAAGTCACATTCATGCGTTGGCGGATGTTTCTCCAAATAAACAATATTCTCACTTATTATCTTGTTATTTTTCTATTTTTTATCACAACATCTATGCTTTTTATTCGCATGACTTTGCAAAACATCAAGAATGGTCTGTTTTATTGGTATTCAGTTTCTCTACATCCGCTGCAAAGCCACATGGTGAAAAAGCCTGTTTACCATTTGGAGTATTATGGAAAGAAGCTTAGTTATACGACCGACCAGATAATAAATGATCCCTATACCATCTACTGTGGCCAGTTGCTTAGGCAAGAGCTCTTCATATGTTTCAATATTGGGCTAGTGTCTGTTATTAGCCTTGCCGTCTTTTTTTTCTGGTATCTGGGATACAAAGGCAAGAAACAACGTGAGGATGAAGTTACGGGGGGTAGGATCTTATCTGAGGAACCTCAAGCCATTGCTCGACTCATGAAGAAGCGAGGCCATGCTTCCGACATACGAATTGATAAGCTGCCTATGATTAAGGGCAGTGAAATCCAGAATTTCGCTATGCATGGCTCTGTTGGTACTGGTAAGTCGCAACTTATTCGCAAATTCCTTGAACAGTGCCGTGAACGCGGAGACATGGTTATTCTCTATGACAAAGGCTGCACATTTGTTCGCGAATTTTATGATCCTGCGATCGACGAGTTGCTCAATCCCTTCGACAAACGATGCGCATATTGGGATTTGTGGGAAGAGTGCCCGGCGTTATCTGATTTGGAGACCGCGGCTAATACGCTTATACCGATGGGGGCATCTGAAGACCCCTTTTGGCAAGGGTCTTCCCGCACGATTTTCGCTGAAGGCACTAACAGATTACGCGATGATCCTAACCGAAGTTATAACAAGCTTCTGCGTACGCTGTTGGCGATAAATCTTGATCAGCTTCGTGAGTTGCTTGCTGGCACGCCAGCTTCCACGCTGGTGGACGGCAAGATTGAAAAGACTGCTATCTCAATTCGCAGTGTGCTGACCAATTATGTAAAGGCGTTACGGTATTTGCAGGGCATAGAGAAGAGCGGAAAGCCTAAATTTACGATCCGTAAATGGATGCAGGAAGTAAACGATGACGGAAAAAATGGCTGGCTGTTCATCACGTCTAATCAGCAATATCACGAGTCCCTCAAGCCGGTTATCTCAATGTGGTTATCGATTGCTGCAAACAACCTCATGTCGATGGGGGAAAACCTCAACCGACGCGTCTGGATTTGGATCGACGAATTACGGTCACTACACAAGTTAACCACCCTCCCTGACGCTATCGCTGAAATGAGGAAATTTGGTGGTTGTTTTGGTCTGGGGTTTCAAAGCTATCCGCAGCTCGAAGAGATCTACGGACCTAAAGCAGCTGAAGCGATGTTTGACTTGATGAACACAAAGTTTTTCTTCCGATCGCCTAGTGCTGCGGTAGCTAAGTTTGTTGAGAAGGAGTTGGGCGAAACCGTTCTAAAGAGATTTAACGAACAAACGAGCTTTGGTAATGATGAAGTTCGTGATGGGGTTAGCTTTGGTAAGGACGAAAAACGCATCAGCGTTGCCAGTTATACCGATGTAATGAAGCTCGACAACCTTGGATGTTATATAACATTGCCTGGGGACTACCCGGTGATCAAGATGTCATTGAAGTATGTCTCTCGGAAAGCCGTCGCCGAGGAGTTTGTTCCCCGAATAGTGCAGGAGAGTCTGGACGAACAAATTGAACTTGAGATTGTGAAGAGAGTAGAAGAGGAGTCTCAATGGCGCGCGCTTTTTGACGGACATACTGCAGTAACGACGTCCTCTCCTACCACTCTCGATGTCACAGGATCTAATGATCCTTTACGAAATGCATTGCCAGTCTCTGACAGTAGCGATCGAAAACCATCACAATCTTCTGGCCGTAAGCAAGTTTCCACCTCTGAAAATGCCACAGCCCCTGCTGGTGGCAGATCAGAGGAGTTGAAAATCACTGATGTGCCAACTCCTTTAATTCTTGCTGATACTGAGATCCTGCAAAGCGATTATCAACTCTACGTTGACGAACAGCAGACACGTGATGCCGTTCGGAAGGAAGAGGTCAATATTAATCACCGTCGGGGTGAACGCGACCAAGACCTGGGTGATTTCACTCTGTGATGTCCTTCAGTGCTGTTAAGTCGGCTAAGAGCGCTGCCCATTATTACAGCGACAAAGATAATTATTACCTGCTCGGTAACCTGGATTCCCGCTGGGAAGGAAAAGGAGCTGAGGAGTTGGGTCTACAGGGTTCAGTTGATAGTAAAGTGCTGACCGAGATTCTGCTGGGGCGCCTCCCGGATGGTAGCTCACTATCTCGCAAGGTTGAGGGTAAGGAGACACATCGAGCCGGTTATGATTTGACGTTTTCAGCGCCTAAGAGCATTTCTATCATGGCTCTGGTAGGGGGCGATCGAAGATTGATTGAAGCGCATAACAAAGCCGTGTCTATAGCTCTTAAAGAGGTGCAAGACTTGGCCAGCGCGCGCATAACGCGTGACAGTGTCACGAAAATCGAGCTAACTGGCAACGTAATTGGTGCGATTTTTAATCACGATACTTCTCGTGATCTTGATCCTCAGCTGCATTCCCACGTGTTAATTGCTAACGCAACAAAAACACACAACGGATGGCGCGCACTAGCTTCCGACACCAAAAACCGTGGTGGGTTCTCGGAAGCCGTTTTAGCGAATCAGATTGTATTGGGCAATATCTATCGGCAGACACTGCGCCGTTCTGTTCAGGCGATGGGTTATGACACCCAAGAGTCAGGGAAGAATGGATTGTGGGAACTTGTCGGTGTACCTACAGAACCATTTTCTCAGCGCTCTCAGGTTATCAATGACGCAGTGGCTAAGGATGCCTCCTTAAAGTCTCGCGATATTGCGGCTCTCGATACCCGTAAAGACAAAAAAGTCGTAGATCCTGCCCAGTTACTTGCCGAATGGCAGTCGCGTCTAATCACTCATAAGTTCGATGCCAATGCCTATCGAAAGAGTGCGGACGATAAGCAGCTCCGTGATGAAATGGAAACGCAACTGTTTGCAGATGCTTTAAAACCGTCATGGTTGCAACAGCCCGTTACAGAACGGTCACCGGGGAGTGGGGTGTCACCTTCCGTGGATCATCCCTTGACCATTGGTGATGCAGTGAGTCGTGCCATTTCAATTCTGAGCGACGACAAAGTACGTTTTACTTTTTCTGATTTAGTGGCAAAGACGGCCGCTCAGTTGGATGCAAAACCGGGTATTTTCCGTAGGATCCGTGTTGGAATTGATGTTGCGATTGAACAAAACCGGCTAATACCGCTGGATAAAGAAAAAGGTATTTTTACGTCGGATATCCACCTGCTAAATGAGCTAACTATTGGGCATTTGGCGCAAGATTTGGCGGGCAAGCATCGAGTCGTCAACTTTACTTCAGAAACACGATCGTCACCTGATAAATGGAGCCGACCAGTCTCAGCTTTGAGAAAAGATCGTCCGTCGCTGGCTATTCTCGAAGGAAATGGCGCCGGTGCCACAGCAATACGGGTACAAGTTTCTGAACTGGCTTCGATGGCCAATGATATGGGCAGGCAGTTTTGGGTGCTAGCTGCCGATCATAAGAGTGAGCAGTGGCTGAAGCAAGACCGGGAGCTAAGCGATCGAATCGTATCGCGCAATGAATGGCGAACTGGATTTGCTCCGCCGGTACAGAGCACGATCATCATCGAACAGGCTGAGAAGCTAAACCTTAAAGATGCGCTCGTGTTACTTGATGAAGCGCGGAAGCAGTCAGCACAGCTGATCTTCTTCGACACAGGCAAGCGACAAGGTACAGGTAATGCTCTCGATGCGTTGAAGGCGTCCAAGGTCACTTCCTATCGCTGGGAAGGCAATCGAAAGGTCGATGTCAGATTAATTACGGAGCCTGATAAACGTGTCAGGTTTAGCAAATTAGCAGAAGATTACGTCAAGCGTAGCGAAGCAGGCGAGAGAGTGGTTGCACAGGTTAATGGTGTGCGTGAAAGACAGCACCTTAATAATGAGATCCGAAGTGCTCTGCATCAGCGTGGACTCCTTGGTAATGAGGTAATCATTAATGGGCTATCACCGGTATGGTTGACCAATAAAACTCGACGATTACGCGAAAATTATAAAGAAGGAATGGTGCTTGAGCATTGGAATAGCGATCAAAAAAGGACGGATCGCTGGACTATTCATCGTGTAGGCGCTGAAACCAATAGCCTAACCCTGATCGGTGAGAAAGGTCATCGTGAAGGCATCAAAATCAGTCAGCTTGATGCCAGCTGGAGCCTATTCCAGGTCGAGAAACTCGCAGTAGCAGTGGGTGACCGTCTCAACGTCACCAGTCGCGAAGCAAATGGACAGCTGAAAGCGGGATATGAGGTAAGAGTCAGTTCGTTAAACGAAAAGGAGATCAGTCTACGCCTTGGGCGGACGACGACAAAGCTAAAAATCAATCAAGCTTTGAAACTTAAACATGGCTATGTTGAAAGCCTCGGTAGCAGCGTGGGTGATACAGCCCATATTTTAGCTGCACTAACGCGCAGTGATATGAATGACGCGATTTTAAACCAGCTCGCGCGAAGCGGTGAACATATAACGCTATACACAGCCATGGATAAGGAACGTGCTGAAACACGGTTGGCAAACAGCCCAGTTTGGCGGATGGCAAGCTCACAGGTAAAAGATACCGCAGGCAAAGACAAGCTCAGTCAGGCCATTCAAAAACAACAAACATCCTTGCATACGCCGGCGCAAAAAGCAGTACGGTTGGGTGCAGAGATTGCTCAAGGAAAACATCGCTCTGGTATGGTTTTTTCTTCTGCAGCATTACTTGAAGCCTCAGCGTTTATTGCTCCAGAACAAGATGTTTCACTTATGCAGAGGGAGATAAAGCGTCAGGTAGCAGTAGGTGATCTGATTAAATTACCGGTTGTAATGGGCGTAGGGAGTAACTTACTGGTTCCGCGGGCAAGCTATGAGCTTGAACGAAGTATTATTCGTCATATCGTTGAAGGTAAGGAAGCCGTTAAGCCATTGTTGGCCCAGATACCTGAATCTGCGTTGGATAGTTTGACTCCCGGACAACGTAAATCAACAGAGCTTGTTCTTCAAAGTCGCGACCGCTTTATCGCTATACAGGGCTCTGCTGGCGTAGGCAAAACTACTCAGCTGAAAGCACTATTAGGCGCCATCGAAACCCTCCCACGTAAAGACCGCCCTGAAATCACCGGTTTGGCACCCACTCATAGAGCCGTACTGGAAATGCAGGCAGTGGGCGTTAAAGCACAAACTCTTGCCTCTTTTTTGTCTGAAGAGCGTCAGAAACATCATGATGGCCAGATTAACCGGTACTCTGGACGGGTATTTTTGATCGATGAAAGTTCGATGATTGGTAACCGGGATATGGCCGAAGCCTATCAGATGATAGCGGCAGGCGGAGGGCGTGCAGTAAGCCTTGGTGATAAAGACCAACTGACTTCACCAGAATCTGGAGTTCCATTCAGCATGCAGCAACAGCGCAGCCCTATCGACATCGCTGTGATGAAGGACATTGTGCGACAAACACCGAAACTACGCGGTGTGGTGTATAGCATGATCGCAGGACAGTATCGGATGGCGCTGCAGCAAGCGGAAAACGTAGGCCCGTCTACCGTGCCAAGAAAAGAGGACGCCTGGCAGCCTGCAGCATCGGTTATGGAAATTACACAACCTTCTGAGGTGGAGAGGAGCCCCGTATATAAGGATGAAAAGTCTTCGGGAAATGCGCCAGACGATCCTCTTGAAGCCATTGCGCGTGATTACAGCGGGCGCACTGCAGGAGCGCAGCGGGATACATTGATCGTTGTACAGACCAATGATGACAGGAGAATTGTTAATCAGCTCATCCATAACATGCGACATCAAGCCGGTGAAACGGGGAAAAATGAAGTGACACTTCAGGTTCTAGAACCCGTATCCACGAGGAAGGAAACCCTGCGTGCGACCACAGGCTGGCAGAAGCAGTTGAGTAACTATGCCTTCATCGACAACGAGTTCTGGAAAATACACGAAATACACCACAAAGAAGGCACTGTCACACTTCAGTCAGGTGATCAGCAACGGCACTTGTCTGTATTTGAAAATAGCACTGTCGACATATCACTTTGGAAACCAAAACAACTTGCCTTGAGTGAAGGTGATCGTCTTCGTTTCGCTGCTACGGATATTGACCGAGGCTACATTGCTAACAGCCTTTGGGAACTTGATAAAATTGGAACAGATGGCAGCTTAACTCTGAAATCCGGGAATGCATCACGTGTGATTCATCCAGCCAAAGACCTACATGATCAGCGTATCGATTTAGCTTATGCGGTGACTACCCATGGCAGCCAGGGAGCAAGCCCACGGTATACGATAGCGATGCAGGGTACATTCGGCAAAAGAGCTATGCTGGCCACTAAACAAAATGCTTACGTTGCTACGTCTCGTCCACGAGAGCACCTGCAGGTGTACACCGACAATAAAGATAAATGGGTCAAGTTTATTGATGAACAAATCCAGCGAATGAGCGCGCATGACCTTCTGCAAGCCACGGATGATCGCGCTAGTGATGTCGGTACGGACATTTTAGGACATGCATTACCGGCAGCTGAAACCGGACTGGGAAGATCATTGCTCAAGTCATTGGGCATTACAGGGGATTTCAAAGGGAAATTTGTTCGCTCATCCGCAAAGTATCCTGCACCTCATATGGCTTTCCCTCTTTGGGATGAAAATGGTCACACTGCTGGCGCATTGCTTATTCAAGTGAAGCAAGAGGGGAATCAACTCAGTTTAGAAAATGAGTCCAGAATCGTCGGCCGTAAAGCGGGGCGCTTTGCCGGCATACAAAAAAGCAATGATGGTAAAGTCATTGTAGTTACAACATTCAAAGAAGCTTTTGCTCAAGCGATCGCGAATTCAAGCAGCGGTATCTTGATTCGCTTATCAGGGGAGGGCACACCATGGCAACTCGATAAATTGCTAAATGGAGAAGTTGATCTTAGGAAGGACACTATCGTCACTGAAGACTCGAAATCGTCCGATCCTATTCCGCTACTTTCACCTGAGGAACAAGCGCGTATTAGGCAAGAGAAGAAGGCTATCGAAAAAGCGGCGAGTGAAAATCGAGCTAACGAGAGCCGGGTTCAGTTTGAAACAGTGCTAAGTATGGATCAGCGGAGTAAAAATCAGGATAATCAGAAGCCTATGAATATTGGGTTACGTCCCTATCAGAACGAAATCGTTAAAGTTGTTCATGAGGATCGCTCTCTTAATAGAAATCAGCAGTTAGATTTGGAATTGCGAAAAGACAGAACTTTAGATGATTGACTATTAATGTGGCTAGTTGGTTAAAGGTGGCTCTGAACTCGATGAGAGTGGTGTTATTAGTAGTGCAATGAATGTTGTAACTATAAACTGCTTTTTACTGCGGCATTGTTTTATGAACGAGGAAGAGCAAAGCACTTATCCTTGCGGATCGATGCCTCGACTAATGAGCTCTTTACGTACGATTCTTTTAATCCAGGCAGCAATACTTGAGTCACCATCCTTACGTGCTTCGTTTTCGATCTGCTCTCTCAATTCTTTGGCAAGGCGTACCTGATATTGCTCAGATGGTTGTTTTTTGATTGACATTGTACACCGGTAAAATCATCATAGTTTATGTGGGTTACTTTACCACACGACAACTTCTGACTTCAAAAGTCGACGCCTCGCCAGTGATGCAACACCAGCGAGACGTCTCACCACCACGTTAGAGGAACTAACGCTATGGTTACGGGCAATGATACCCAAACTTCTCTCTGCTTTCCTGTTTTCCAATATGACCCGCAAGATGTTAGCGATGCTGAGCTGTGCGATCAGTGCATGGCTTTATCGGTAGCGATCAGTGAAGTCGCCAACTTCCAGCTGCGCGATACATTGAACTGGGTGCTTATCGATAGATTGAACTCGCTAAGAGGCCGTTTGTCGGATTAGTAAAAGATTTGCTAACTACTGCTATTGGATCATTTCACCTGTTCATGGGGAGAACAGCTAATATTCCGAGTAAAGTAAGATGTCCTGCATATGCATGGTAGAAGAAGCGACGTGGCCACAGCCGTGTTCCTGAAGCTCTAGGTAGTGCGGATACGGCGCCAATGACAAGTAAGGGCACCACTAAAGTGGGAAGAAAGTCATAGACGATGGCATCTTCCCACCAACCAGTAACGATAGGTGGCATGTTAAGCCATCCCATCGCCATAAAAACAAGCGCGAGCACTAAACGACTTCCTTCAGCTTCGATTACACTTCCCACGAACATACAAAGTAGGCAGAAGACTAAACCGGGAATGCCATAGCTAGCCGGCGTAAGTGGCCACGCCAATAGCAGCAGTAAGGCTATTCCTGCCATAACTCCACTCATTCCCCAGCGCGCTGACCAACTTAGGAGTTGAGTGCACCCCGCGTACGCAAAAAGGATATTAAGAGCTAGCCATGATTGCCCATTCATCATAAAAGCCAGCCAGAACACAGGCTGAGTAGCAACGGCCCACAGCCATAGTCGTTGAGCTCTTTTACGCAGCTTTTCAGCGTCTGTCGGTAAATTAACCGCCCACAGAATGGTGAATAATGGGAATGCTGCATGGCCAAAAGCATATAAAAATGCGCTTCGGCCGTTCAACAGAATCGTATTAATGTGATCAGCTAACATCGCAGTTAAAGCAATCGTCTTTATGAGATCTGCCTGCAGGGGGCTTAAAGATTTCACCTGCTCAAATGGAGAAGGCAATCTTAGCGATGAGAGCAAAGTATTCATGGTGAATCACCGACACATTTCTGCAATTATTGTTAGTTAGTACAATTTATTCCAGAACATTACAGTGTCATGGGTTGACAGTAAAGACGGTAATTATCCTAATAAGAACGTAAAATGTAAGAAGCGTTTGATTGAAAGCATGCAAGTTAGCAAGGTAGCTCTGAATACTCATGAGAAGTGGGCGAATATGCCCACTTCCTAAGTGCTTGCTGATACTGATTGGTGGTGTAGCTATTGAATTAATTTAGATCAGGAAATCTTCGAGAGATTTACCACTGTCCAGAGCGGCCTTGATCACCGCCGGCGTTCGCCCCTGACCAGTCCACTGCTTTTCCTGTCCATCTTCAATGTATTTGTATTTAGCTGGGCGAGGAGCACGCTTGGTACGTGTTTTACCTGAAGGCTGCAGTGAACCTAATAATTCATTTGGGTCGATACCATCGCTAAGAAGGAGCTCACGATACTTTGCCAGTTTTTCTTCTTTTTCACGAACGGCTGCTTCACTTGCCTGGCTTTCTTCACGACGTTCAGACACAACAACACTGAACTTCTCCAGCATTTCTTCAAGGTCTGAAAGCTGCAACTCACGGGCCTGAGCACGCAGCGTACGAATATTGTTTAATGCCTTAAGTGAATCACTCATGCGGTTCTCCAGGATTTTTTACTTAGTCGAATAGAGAGTTAATGAATCTTATAATTTAAAACTAATTATGGAAGAAGAGTATATAGTTAGTTTTTGCTGAAGAGAAGTACATCACGATAAACAAAAGATAAAACACCAGAAGTGTAATTTTTTAGACATTTCTTAGAACATAAATGTGGGTAGGTAAATGTTCCATCCATGACACTTTGAGTAAAAGATCAGCTGGTCAGCCAGATTTAAGCTCAAGTTTTTTTTCATGTAAGCTGCTTCGCGAGGTGTAAATGATAAAAATGTTTTTCATATCCTGATTCAACATGAACTGAATTAAATATGGTGTATTAAATCTCCACAACCTACATTTAAAGCACTTTGAATTGACGGGTCATTTTAGTACATGGTATAGCACGGACTGGTTTTCTTAGGATAATGGCAGTTTCACACGAGTAGTATGCGTTATAAGCCTGATCTCGACCTCGATTGAGATTCGGCATTCAACCAGTAAGAAAACGTCTGCAATCGGCGCGAGAAAACCATGATGTCCCCTCGAGGTGTATCGCTCATTGCCAGGAAATAATCCATTTCTTCTTCTAACGCGGGATAGCGGTCGCTGAATTTTTTTGCATGCTCTTCTAAAGTTTCAGGCCAATCTTTGTCGCTTTCTTGTCTAAGAATGCTTGTTGCACGTATGACCTTCCGGGACGCTGCGCGAAGTATACGTTTTACTCCTGCCTGGTCTGACGTGGTGGTTAGTTGATTGATGTAGCCATCAAGTACAGACATGAAGTCGCCATTGACTGCCAAAGCGATTGATCGAGAAGGTTTGAAGGGTTTAATGCTATTACGTAAGTCATGCCCATAAATACAGACGCAATGATGTTTCAGCCAGTATCCCCAGCTGTGCAGATTTTCAGGAATCATCACTTCATGCAGATAGCCAATATCGAAATCGACTTTACTGATAACTGGATGATTTTCTTCCAATTTGCATTGTATCGAGTTCATTGTATCAAGTTCAATTTGACTAGGTTCATGGTTCAGGATGATAGTTAAATCTAAATCGGAGACTGCTTCTTGAGCACGAGCTTTAGCAACACTCCCATAGACATAGATGCTATGAATAAGGGTCCCATTTCCTTCTATCAGATTTTGAACCACATCGTTGACGACTGTTTCAAATGCGGTTTGAAAACCATGAAATTCTGGAATTGCAATGAATCCCCGTTGGTCAACTGCCATAGTTATCCTTCATTCTGAGTTGAGTGAGGGTGAGCACCCACGCATAGCATAAATCTTTATGTGTCCAAGGCCTATAAGCGGCTTTGTAAGTTACTGTTTTTGTCCAAAACAGCTATAGGGTTGTCTCTTATAGCACGCTTAAACCTCTGATCATGGCTATCCCGCTCTCCTCATGGCTCAGTTAGAAGACAAGATTATTTTAATCCCGCCCCCTTAACTAAAGAATTTTTTTATTACGGATGGCGTAATCAAAAAATCTTTTAATAACGCACAATGCTGTTACAGGATTTTTTAATGAAGCGTAAGTTGGGACAGTTTACAGAAACCGTCAGCTATGATGAAACCGTCCGTGGAGTCCTGCCGGCGCCTTTGCCACCGGCAATGCCTGATCTTGACCCCGCCAGCTATCAGGAGCTGAACTAAAAGGCCGAAAAATCGCTGGCGAGACTCGCCGGTATGTCCGGGTTTGTCTCTTCCAGCGAATCTGGGTGGGAGGGGCGGCAGGCCGTTCGTATCAGCCCAAAAGCATCGTGCTTATTTCGGCGAAAAGCCTATTTGAAAGCGGTTTTGATGACGATGGCTAACAGCTCAAACCGCTGTCCGTTCGTATAACTGCAGATTTGCCCCGGTCGATACTTTGCTCAGCCGTGCCGGATGGCGCAGGCAGGAAGTTGATCCTGGTAGTTTCCTTCATCATCTTCTTGCCAGTACTACCGAAACTAATCAGATTTTCTAAAATCTTGGTAATTTGCAGCTCCCGGTCCTCTCAGTATGACTCGCCTGCAGTGATATTCCGGCACAGCCTGTGTTTTGCTTCTTTAATGGTCAAAAAACTGGAATCCGCAGATGAAAAGGTATAAATTTGGAGTGTCATCTACTAAAGGCAACCCGGTTACTTAAAATGTCTCCGTCTGAAATCAAAGAAGCACAACACAAGCGTTATGATGAAAAAGCGGCTGCGGTGGCCCGGGGTGAACTCGGCTACAAACCAGCTGAGAAGTCCCCTTACAGCAAATCCTGTAAACTTTCATCAAAACATGTCGTCAGCTTTGCCTGAAACCTCTTCATGATGCAAAATGAACCATCTTCTTAAAGATGGTTTTTTTATGTCTGAATCCTCTGTCATCCCGCCTTATGAACAGGCATATCTCCTCAATAAACAGTTGATCGCCAGAGCAGAAACACTTGCAGACCCCGTGATTACAATCGGAGGACAAGCTATACAGTACTGGGTCTCCTATTACAGAGAGCTCTACAGAGATGCGCTTCCTGATGCCCGCCTTGTCACCTCTGTGGACCTGGATTACTCCGCGCGGCGTCATGATGCTGCCGCAATAGCTGCAGCTCTTGGCGTGGATCCAAATATGAATGAACAGGGGCAACCGCCGTCCCTGGCGCGGTTTGCACTGGTTGATGGCGATACAGAACAAATTAAAGAAGTTGATGGCCGTTTCTTCGCAGATCCAGACGCTCCCGATCGCCCTAATACGGTCGATGTCATAGACTTTCCGTCCGGATTTAACTACGAAGATTTTTCAGGTGATAACCTGCTCCTGAATACCGAGCGTTTTATGGTTGAGCAGGATACGGCTGAAGGCGCAGAGTCTCATGAACTGGTCAGAGTGATTAACCCCATCGCCTGCATCCGCTCAAGGTTAAGTAATCTGAGAGATTTAAGGCGGAGCCCTGAAATTGAGGTGGCGCGCATTAAAGCTATGATGCTTCCTGCTGTGTACTTTATGCTGGAAAAGTTTGATGCTATCACTGATCCGGAAGACAAAACGCAATCGCATCCCGTAAGTTTTCGGGCCATGAAAGTTTACCTTGATGAATTATTCAGAATTGCGATGCAGGAATCCGTTATCCGATCACAGGTCGAACACAACATAAACTTGCACCTCATTCTGGAGCAGCTGGCTGCCGTATTTGAGGCAGAACCAGACAGTTACTTCGTGCCGGAGGCTTTCTGGACAAAAGAGTTGCCGATTAAGGCAGCAACGCTCAGGGAAACTGTGGACAGAATAAGACGGGATAAGCAGCGCCGGGCTGAAGAAAAGCGGCTTAAAGAGCTACGTACCAAAACCAGGTGATTTCTTTAACTACAAATGTGTTCATTCCTATGCTGTCAGCAGGTTAAACCGGGGAGGGTTTCGCCTGCTGATATTCAGCGCTGTCCCTTGTGAAATTCAGCGTCCATGGAGGCCGCCTGGCAACGAACATTATCCTGCGTTAAGTGTTTTGATCTTAATGAATAATCCGTCCCGTCTGGTGCAAAAACAACACAGTATCTTCAATTCAAGCCGGTATCAGACCGATGCTTAAAAACAACCCTGGCGTAGGATGTTTAACTTTTATATGCGGCCCCCTGCAAAGTAGGCTCGTGAGACAAGGGCTTAGAGGGTGTTAGAGGCGCCGTACAGGTTTTGGAGATGTTTCAATGAATATCTTGAAGATTGTACTGACTGCTGCTTTATTTGTCGCATCGCCCACATGGGCGGGAGATTTGACCGGGCCTCAAAATGATGCTGCTAGATCTGCAAAGCAGTATCTCAGTATGATGGGCTTCTCACGGGACGGACTTATTGACCAACTCTCGTCGGATGCTGGGGATGGTTATGAGATTTCTGACGCAACGGTAGCAGTGGACAGCCTGAACATTGATTGGAACCAGGAGGCGGTGAAATCTGCGAAGCAGTATCTCAATATGATGGGCTTCTCGTGCAAAGGCCTCATTAAGCAACTGTCCTCAAGTGCCGGAGACAAATACACCGTAGATCAAGCAACCTACGGGGCAAAACAGGCAGGTGGCTGCTAAGAAACGGTGTGGTTCAAACGCTGATTAATGCTATACACTAGGTGAGGTATCATAGCATTAACTTTCTGAACCACATCAGTTATTTCCTGAAAATAGGCGGACTGCAACCCTCTGAAATCAGGCATTGCAATGAATCTGTTTATATCAACAGCCATACACTCCCAATCCGGTTATGCGTATTATGGTGAATTGCACAGTAATACACATGGCGCTGATTTACCCGCTGCACAGTCAGATTGCAGTGTGGCTTAACTGCGCACTGATCATGATAAGCAGAGCAACAGAGCCCGGCTAATCATCATCCTTTTCCATCAGGCTCACCATTGCGCCGCGGTGGGCTTCCACCATACGTATGTAGCGCATGACCGTCTGAGTTTGTGACCAGGTACCTTCCTGCATAATCTGCGCGATGGATATGCCTTTTCTGGCCATATCCTGTGCTGCGCCGACGCGCGCACTGTGACCACTCCAGCTGGAATAGCGTCCCTTATTCGTTTTCGTTGGAGGCTTCATACCCGCCTGATGTCTTGCACGCCGCCAGATATCTTCCAGACACGGGGCGCTCATAGGCACGTTTGAAAAGGTGGTAATTTTGTTTGACCGGTGTATGGGGCAGAACAATACGGCATCGGGTTCGCCAGCCAGGCCAGCCGCGTTAATCCATTGCATCAGCCGCTCGGAAGAGCGAGTGCTGAGGGCCTTAACGATACCGCCCGACTGCAGGATGGTTTTGGTCCAGCCGACGTCGAGGATAATGCGCCCGTCGGCCGCACGAGAGATGTCCCGCACCCGCAGGCGGGACAGCTCACTCATACGCAGTAACGTGCCATAGGCGACATGGATGAAGGCGAGATCGCGCAGATGCTGAAGCCTGGGGGATTTATTCCATGCTGCATCAAGGCGATTCAGATCCGGCCGGCAGAAGGGTATCGCCTGACCGGTGCGTTCACCCGAGATGACGGCCGTACGGTTAATCTTTTTTCTGGCGCGCACAACTTCGGGTGAGACCGTTGGAGGGACCAGACCTGCGTTACGGTGTAACATGGCGATGAGTGCGGAATGTACCGAAATGGTTGAAGTTGCCCGCCCCATCGCCTGCAGATGGAAAAGGTAGTCCTGCAAATCCACCGGAGACATGGGGAGAAACGACCGCCTGTTTTCCTGCGACCAGCGCCAGCAGATCCGCATCACGCTCAACAGCTGCCGCCACGTGTTGGGCGAAAAGGCCTCGCGGTGACGTACGAACGCAGCCAGCTTCTCGGTAATATCGTCGTCGGCGCTGCCGCTGAGGGCCACGCCGGTAAAACCGGAGAGTTCATTCATTTTTGCTCAATTTTCACCCGTGTATCTGGCAGCAGCGCTACGTGAATTCTGGAGAAAGAGCAGGGTAGATACCCGCCAGATTTTACGTAGCGCTGCCGGAGTTTTAACCACCTGCGGTCGGTACCGCGATCGCCAGGCCAGCGTTCATGTTCGCCGTTACGTATAAATGCCCGAGAGGTCAGGATCCGGCTCGGATCCGCATGATACAGGGGTTTTAAATGATTGTCTGGCCTTATATAAGTATAATTATATAAGGTTAGAGATTTGATAAGCGTCCGGTCGATAGGTGATGCGAAAGTCTATGGACTCTTAAAACTCCCATTAAAAGAAGCTAGTAATAGGGGTTCTCGTTGAACATAAATAGTTTTGCGCAATGAAATCCTTAATCTTAAGGCATCGGTTATATAACAGCTTAGTGATCGCCGTGGTATTGCTTAGGTAAAAAAGAAGTGGGCCGTCGCTGCGTGAAATCTGCGTCAGTTCGCGGGGTAACGGTACCCAAACTTTTAATCTCCATTGTCTGGCGGTGTGGAACGTATTTTCTCCTGTCTGTCCAGCGAAAACCACGGGAATAAATCGATCCTCTGCGGATCCGTTCCGGATCGGTTTTCCGGCTTTTCTCCCGTATACGGAGAATAACCTGGGCGGCGCGGATTAAACCGCGCGGCGATCGCGCGCGGACCGGTCGCCGTTTCGGGCGTAACCCGCTGACGGGAATAGGAAAGCACCGTTAAAGGCTGGGCTGGGGGCGTACCAGGCACTCTTGGTTAAATGCCTGGTTGCAAGAGGAGTTAGTACAACAGGCAATCACTGATATAAGATCTCGCTCAGTCATAGCGAACAGCTACAGACTTTTTCAAGGGAAATATGAACGTCTAAATTATGTTTATATGTCACCAATATCGATTCCGCTACATCATGGTACAATTACGATGACTAAGAGAAACGCCATTAAGGAGAATGCATGAACTGGGCAGATAACAAAGACTATAAGGCATGCTGGATTAAAGAGGGGATGAGTGTTGGTGCTGGGGGACAGGGAGATGGTTTTAAAGTAAAAAATAAGAATAGCGGTGAATCAGCATTTCTTAAGGTCATCAAATCCAGTAAAGATAAAGAGCGCCGTGCAAGATTCTTTCTTGAAGCTTCAGCCTTTCATGCTATTAAATCAGAAGGTGTGCCGAGATTAATTGAAAGCAACGCTCATCAGCACGAAGATTTATCATTCACACCTTATATTGTTACAGAATTCATTACTGGAAAAACATTATCTAAATGGCGTGATATTCAGTCCTGTGTGGAACCTGATGTGGCTGTGGCTTCAACGATGAAATTGGCTGAAATAGTCATGAAGTGTCACTCCGTAAGGGTCATTCACAGAGACATCAAACCAGATAATATTATTCTTCTGGATGACAGACCCGAATGTCCTCATTTGATAGACTTTGGGCTTAATTATCATGATAATACTGACAGGGGTCTAATGACCTCAGTCGGGCAAGAGGTAGGAAACCGCTTTTTGAGATTGCCAGAACTATCCGCTGGCAGCCTCGATAAGCAGGACCCACGTTCTGATCTTGCTTTTACGGCAGGCATCCTTTTTTATCTGATAACCGGAAGCCATCCGGACGTATTATTAGATGGCCGTAACCGCATGCCTCACCAGCGTGAAGAGCTGACCGATCAGTTCAGGAAGATGAATGCTAGCCATAAAAAGAATATGATGGCATTTTTTGACAATTGCTTTGCCTATCAGCCTGAAAAAAGATACCCGAATATGGAATTCTTTATCAATAAGCTGGACCAAATTTTACTACCTGAAAAAGTCTCCACGTCGGTTAAAGATGATTTCAATAAAATCCAGTCATTGTTAACTCTACCTGCCGAAAAACAGAAGGCTGAATCGTTAAAAGCGATGAAAGAAGCCTCAAATCAGGTAGCCCTGGTTTTTAATAAAATTTGCTCCAGCCTTAATGGAAATATTGTTGCTCAGCAAATCAACTATGAAGAAAGCTCAGAACGCTGCCTGACAAGCTACGCATGGACCAAAACCGCCACAGATGAGGCCTACGTGCTGACAACCGTTAAAACAGTAGTTAACGGGAGCCAGGTCATTATAAGTTTTGGAGCCAAGGAAATCCACCGGACGTCTGTCACCCCCCTCATCTGGAACAGCAGTTTAAAAAGTGATATCGAAACCGATATTATGCCTCGTCTTCTGGCAGCATTGAATGACCCCCAACTTCATATTCCGGAACAGGAATATTTTAAGGAAAATCAGCCGTATCTAAAACTGGCTGATGCAAGACCTGAGGCAGAAAAAAAAGGTAAATGGATAATTGCTTTTGTCTATGACGATAAGATTGGTGACCGCAAGAATTTTAACTGGGCACTAAGATACTTTCTGTGGCATCAGGAAACTCGCGCCTTGATTAATGATAACTTCATAACTGCTCTCGTACCTCTTTCGGACATTTCAATTTATTCGCATAAAATGTCAGGAAGTGGAATGTTAAATGGAAGATGCGTTTTATTGAATGCGCAGCTGGATATTGAATCTCATGATGGCATGAACGGGAATCCGGAAGACAGTGAACTCATCATCCGTAATTTCATCAGTCTTCATAAAATAAGGACGAGACCTGAAAATTCAGCTAAATAGCCGTTCGGAACAGCAGGCCACGTTGAGATAACTCCGTCAGGATTGTGCACTCTGATCAAAAGCCAACAATTAAAGATCACTAATCGAAATAAGCGATGTTAAAGATATCACCAATTACCTTAAACCAACCGGGATGAAAAAGTCAAATCACAGAGCTGTCTGGCATGCGCGTCACGTCAGCAATGTGTGGTCATTATCTTGCCGAGGGCAGATAAAGATCAAATAGAGCTTTCTACCATATTCTTTAATGTATAGGATAATAAATAGAGAAGTTAAATGAGCAAAGGAAAATATATATGGCGAAGTTGTGTTGGAGACCCGTATATCAGTAATGAAATCAGAAAAATGGCAGTACTGAAGACCGGTGCATCAACTGCTAAAATAGAAAAAACTGTGCTGCTCAGTGAGCTGGTAGCACCGATGCACAGGATGAGACTTCATTGATATTTTGATGAACATACATAACGCCTTTAGCGAACAGATAGATAAAATAGATGGATGAGACCGAACAGTTAAAAAATTGCAAGCATTTAGCATAAGCACACATATACAGGCTGACAACAGAGTCTATCCGCTTTGCCGAATATTAATATGATCCGCTATGGCATGAAACAAACCATTACTGTTAAATTAAACTCATGTAGCTTCGTTAAAGTGACAAACCGATACATAATCTCTACAGGAAGATGTCTAGTGGGACAAATGATGTACTATGCACTTTATGCTGGACGCCAGGTGACCATATAAAAAAGATAGGGCGCGCTGAGACGCTTAGCAGCCTCTGATGTATCGGGAACTTTGCGCATTTTATATAGCCATGATTGTTGGGCGCTTCTATTCATTAATAAAATGGACTTTCATTTCTAGCGCCTGTGATGGTAAACCGCACAGGTGAAATAATTACTCCAATTAAGGAATGGGATTATTTAATAAGTAATTAATGAGGATAGAAATCCATGGATATCCTTCATAAATTATTTGAAGATAACTGTGCTGTCGACTCCGATGTAAGCAATATAATAATTGTTATTGTTTGTACTAATTATGCCTTATCGAAGGCTGAAATGAGAAAAGTTGCACAAATATCTCAGGGTGAATTGGCCTGCATGACTTATCCGAAACTTGCAACCGGTTATTGAAGTACATTATTTGTCTAAGAATGTGATAAATATATCATCATCTGACAATGTTATTGGTGTGCTAACGCAGATAGCTTTTTGCAAAAGCTGTTCTATATGCTGTGAAATACAAAAAATCAAACACAATCTGTTTATTATAATGATATTTACACATTATAATAAACAGAACAATCGTGACTTTTAAATAAGGAAAACGCTTATGGTCAAGTTTACCAGTACACCCGATCTTGTAGATCATTTTTTCCATCATGCTTTTATTGCTGATGCCGGATTACACAGCTTTGGTGGTAAAGAAAAGTTTTTTGGGGAGATACAGACAGTTTTCTGTTTTGAAGACAGTACTCAAATAGCAGAAAATCTTGACTCAACGGGGCAGGGAAAGGTCTTGGTGGTCGATGGTGGGGGGTCACTCAGGATGGCATTAACGGGGGATGAAGTGTTGGGGAGAGGAGTTTCAAATGGATGGGAAGGAGTAATTTTAAATGGCTGCGTTCGTGACCTGCCAAACGTGAGAAAGCTCTGCGTGGGGGTTAAAGCCCTCGCAGCGCATCCAGGAAAACGTATTCGTCGCGGGGAGGGAGTCTCTGGTATACCTGTTAACTTTAAAAATGTTACTTTTACACCCGGCGATTATGTTTTTTGTGACGAAACGGGTATTGTAGTTTTGCCCCGTGACATTGCCCTGAATTCAATATCTGAGTTGCAGATTTAGATTAAAATTGATGGGATTGACTGGCGACGTTTCTGATAAAAAAGAGGTAACAACTGTTACCTCAATATGATATTCAGCTTTTTGCGGATGAATCTTTACTCACCACTCGCGCTATAACATAATTATCATTCGTTTTTTTCTTAGTGACTTTCATACCCAACTCTTCGTGCAATTTCGTCACATCTAATGACCCATTCCAGCGTGAAATAACCAAAGTAGCTACACCATTACCGATCACATTTATAAGGGCTCCACCTTCAGAAATAAACCGGTAAACACCAAGAACAAGCACCAAGCCAGCTGCAGGCACGCTGTTCATAGAACCCAGCGTTGCCGCAAGCGTGATGAAAGCACCCCCACTGACGCTCGCTGCTCCTTTGGACGTGAGTAACAGAATAACTAACAGTGAAATCTGATGCTGCACGGACAGGTTAATGTCCAGAGCCTGCGCGATGAAAACTACCAGCACGGTCATATTGATGCAACTTCCGTCCAGATTAAAGCAATATCCGGAGGGTACTACCAGGCCAACTACCGGCTTATCACAACCAAGTTTTTCAAGCTTTGTCATCAGGCGTGGTAAAGCGGATTCTGAGGATGAGGTTCCCAGAACTAATGCCAGCTCTTCACGTATGTAGCACAAAAAGCGCCACAGACTGAATCCGCATAGTTTTGCCACCACATTGAGGATGACAAAAACAAAAATGAAACCGGTAGTGTAATAACATACAAGCAGTGCACCATATGAGGACAGGGAAGATACACCATATTTCCCGATCGTGAAGGACATCGCTCCCATCGCGCCTAATGGTGCAACGTACATCACTATTTTCAACATACGGAAGAAAGTTTTGGCAATCAGATCAATTGTATTAAGCAGAGGTTTCCCAATATCCCCCAGAAGCTGAAGGCCGAAGGCAAAAAGAACTGAGATAAACAGTACCTGAAGGATATTCCCTTCTGCAAATGCACCAAATACGGTGTCAGGTATGATGTGTGTCAAAAAACCTGTCACTGATTGTTCGTGTGCCGCTTTGGTATAGGTTGCAATAGCTCCGCCATCAAGCGATGCAGGATCTATATGCATCCCTTTTCCGGGGCTCATCAGGTTTACACCAATTAGACCGATGATCAGTGCAAGGGTTGTCAGAATCTCAAAATAAACGAGTGACTTCCAGCCTACCTGGCCTACGCTTTTGAGGCTTTTCATGCTGGCGATACCACTGACAATGGTACAAAAAATAATAGGCGCTATCAGTAAACGAATGAGTTTAATAAATGTATCGCCAAGCGGTTTTAAATCCACTCCCACTGATGGATAAAAGTGCCCTATACCTATACCAATGATGATGGCAATAATGACCTGTACATATAGATGTTTATACCATCTTTTGTTGTTTTTCGAGGTGGCGATGTTCTGAGACATAATATTTCCTCGGGTGAGATACTAGATTTGTAGGGACAGTTAAAGGCGCGTCATTGCACGCCATTTTTATTCAGGCAACGCGATTTTTTATTACGCCAGCGAAAAAACCAGCAAGGTTGTAATTAATTCCTTTGATAAGATTTTGCACACCTGTCTGACTCGCCCAGGCAATATGAGGCGTGATTAACAGGTTTTTATGCCGAACATGAAGAAGCATATTTTCCGGAGAAGGCGGTTCTTTAGTCAGTACATCCAGCGCTGCGCCCGCTATTTCTCCTCTGCTGAGGGCGTCAGCCAGGTCGTCCTCATTGATTAATCCCCCTCTGGCCGTATTTATCAGCAAAGCACTGTGCTTCATTCGTGCCAGCACGTCCTGATTAATGATCTGATGAGTTTCCGGGGTCAGGGGGCAATGCAAGGTCAGGATATCGCTCTGCGATATCACGTCTTCAAAGAGCGTGTACCCCTCCCGTACACTGCTTTGTCCGGGCCGTTCAGCAAACAGCACATTCATGCCAAGCGCTCTGGCCATACGGGCAACGGCACACCCAATATCTCCGCGTCCGATAATGCCCAGCGTTGCCTCCTGAATGTCACCGATAGGCGATTTATGCAGGCAGAAATGCGAGGACAGCGACCACTCAGTATGTGACGAGCAGCTGTACTCAAGAAGGTGGCGCCTCAGGGCAAAAACAGAAGCAATCACGCTCTCAGAGACGCTGCGGGTCGAATAACCCGGCACGTTACTGACCGCTATCCCGCGCGCCCGGCAAAACTCCGTGTCAATACAGTCATAGCCTGTAGCCGCAACGCAGATAAAGCGCAGGGAGGGCAATTTTTCCAGGGAGGCTTTACGTAACGGGACTTTATTGGTGATAACAATTTCTGCGTTATCCAGAACGGACACGATATCCTCTTCGCGCGTGCTTTCCCGATAAATCCAGTTATCGCAGCTCTGAGGTTTTTTTAACGGAACGGGCAACGTCCCCGCATCCAGCGTCACAATTTTCATATCGCCCCCGGTTACTGGTCCTGATAGCGTGAGATCTCAATGAGATTGAGGTCGGGATCCCGAAGATAAAACGACGTAATGGGACCGCACGCCCCGGTGCGGGTTACCGGTCCCTCGACAAGCGTCACGTCAGAGTGCTTCAGATGCGCCTGTATTTTTTCAACCGGATAAGCACTTATCAGGCAGATATCAAGTGAACCCGGCACGGGGAGATGCGCTTTGGGATCTATTTCTTTGCCGTATTCATGGACATTGATTTTTTGCTGGCCGAAGGTAAACGCTATTCTGTTGTCACCAAACTGGATAAGTTTCATGCCCAGCACGCGAGTATAAAAATCTGTGCAGGCTTTGATATTCCGGGTGGTAATGACAATGTGATCAATATGGTTAATCATGTTTAGCTCTCTGTTTTTCTGAAGCAATCAAAATTTTGTTCAAGCGATGCCGGTATCTGATGTAACTCAGAGCGCTGGCCGGCTTTTACAACTGCGCCATGCACCTTGTGCCCAATGAGTGGCTCAAGGTCACGCGATATATCGAGAAGAGCAGGCAGATCCACATTGGTCTGATAGCCCATCAATTCAAGCATATGCACCATATCTTCCGAACAGACGTTGCCGCTGGCGCCCGGTGCGTAGGGGCATCCGCCGAGGCCCCCTGCTGCTGAATCAAAGCGATCAATGCCTTCAGAGAGCGCTGCAACGGTGTTTGCCAGCGCGAGTCCGCGGGTATCATGAAAGTGCAGGGTGATCTCTAAGTGCGGGAAATGCTGTTTCAACATCCGGCTCAGCTTGGATACCTGGACTGGAAACGCCATTCCTGTGGTATCACATAACGTCACGCCGCGAACGCCCAGATTAGCGAAGCGATCAACAAAATTCACGACCGTATTCTGCGGTACGTCGCCCTCGAACGGGCAACCAAAAGCTGCTGACAGAGAAACGTTAATTGCAACGGGCGTGTTATTCAGCTCGTGGATCACCTGGGTCAGTTGCGAAAAAGACGCCTCCCGGCTCATGCGCAGATTCGTGTTGTTATGGCTTTCGCTCGCGGACATGACCAGATTGGCTTCATCAATCCGGCAGGCCATGGCCCGTTCCGCGCCGCGCAGGTTGGGCACCAGTACGCTGTATTCGACGCCTTTTTCTCGCCGGATCCCGTGCATCACGGCTTCAGCATCTTTCAGCGCCGGTATGGCTTTCGGAGAGGTGAATGACGTTACCTCTACCTTAGCGAAACCGCACGCACTCAGGCGGTCGATCAACGCAATTTTGTCCTGTGTTTCTACAAAGACGGCCTCATTCTGTAACCCGTCCCGCGGGCAAACTTCCTGCATATAAATGCGTCCGGCCGGGAGTTGTTGCTGGAGAGTCATACCACCCCCTTTTCTTTCAATATCTGGCGTTGTTTCGCATCAATGCCCAGTTCAGACAATACCTCTTCCGTGTGCTGGCCCAGCACTGGCGCTGCATGCCTGACGCTTCCTGGAGTGGACAGCAGTTTAGGAACGATGCCCGGCAGGATAACCGGCGTGCCGTCAGGCAACTGCGCTGGTAACAGCATGTCGCGCGCTTTATAGTGAGGATCGTTGGCAATGTCCGCTGCGTCGTAGATTTTTCCGGCCGGAATACCGGCCTCATTTAATGAGGCCAGCACTTCAGGAAGGCCACGCTGACTGGTCCATTTTCCAATCGCTTCATCCAGCATTTCGACCTGCTTCACGCGCCCGTCATTGTGTGCCAGCGCCGGATCGGCGGCCAGGTCCGGGCGTTCAATAATCTGCATCAGACGCTGAAAAATAGAATCGCCATTTCCAGCCACAAGCGCATACTTGCCGTCTTTACAGCGGTAAGCATTGGTTGGCGCAATGCCGGGCAGGCTGCTGCCCGCAGGCTGACGGATATGATCGAATACAGCGTATTCAGGTATCAGGCTTTCCATCATGTTGAAGACGGATTCATACAGCGCCACGTCTACCTGCTGCCCGTGGCCGGTCGTTTCCCGGCTCCGAAGTGCGAGTAAAACGCCGATGACGCCGTGCAGGGCGGAAAGAGAGTCTCCGATGGACACGCCGACGCGCACCGGCGTTCTGCCGGGTTCACCCGAAAGATGACGTAAACCTCCCATCGCTTCACCAATCACGCCGAAGCCTGGCCGATCCCGATAAGGGCCAGTCTGCCCGTAACCGGAAACACTTAAGACGATAAGTCCGGGGTTGTTCGCATGCAGGGTTTCCCAGCAGAGTCCCCATTTCTCCAGGGTTCCGGGACGGAAGTTCTCAATCAGTACATCAGCAGTACTGAGCAGTGACATGGCAATCTGCTGACCTTCTGTCTGCCGCAAATCCAGCGTGACAGAGCGTTTATTGCGCGACTGTGCTGCCCACCAGACAGATGTTCCGTCATGCAGCATGCGCCACTTACGTAAAGGATCGCCTTTGCCTGGCGGCTCTATCTTTATGACATCAGCGCCAAATTCTGCCAGCATCCGTCCAGCCATCGGCCCGGCAATAAGTTGGCCCATTTCAATAACGCGCAGCCCTTCGAGTGGTAAAGCCATGCTTCCTCCGTTCACTATTTCGTAACATAAGAAAGCATTGCTCTGCATAAGGAATAAGAGAATTCACATTTTTTCAAAAGTACTTTCCATTATGGAAAGTGGGAAGGAAGGCTAGGTTGATTGATGATTTTAATTAGTTGATTTTGAATAATTTTAATTAACTACTTCATCTTGTGCTTGTAAAAATGGCAAGTTAATTGCTATTCAGGGGATGATGAATCTGAGACACTCATCAAATACTCCATGAGCTTGATGGCTTCGGGAGGAAGGCTTTTTTTAGCATTAATACCAAGACGCAACGTCCTCAGCGCCCAGTCGTCTTTCAGCGTAATGGCTTTCAGAGATGAACCAAGAAGGGCCGGCGTAATGGCTTTCAGAGGTAAAATACCTATACCCAGGCCTGCCTGGATCATGCGGCACACGGCATCAAAACTGGTTACCTGAATGTTGACCTTCAGTACGCGGCCTGCGCTTACGGCCGTATCGGTTATTCGCCGGAGCAGCGAACTCCCCTGGTTCAGGGCTACATAATCCCAGGCGAGGGTTTCTTCGAACCATATGGCTTCATGCGCTGCCAGAGGATGGGCTGCAGGCACAAGCAGTACAAGTCTGTCCTGCCGCCATGGGAATGTTCTTAACACTGTCGCGTCAACGTTATCTGCAAAAATACCTATATCAACGCGGCCAGACTCGACTGAGTCAATAACGGCATCGCTGAGCGCCTCTTCAAGGTAAATCCTGATGCCCGGGTTTAGTTCGAAAAAAGTGGCAAGATCTTCAGGCAGGAACTGGATTACTGCTGAAACATTGGCAGCAATCCGGACATGGCCAACAGCACCACGGGCATAGTCGTTCAGTTCACTTGCCATTGAGTTAACACTGTCAAGAATTGAGCGTGCATGCCTGAGAAGACCTAGCCCTGCTGTAGTGAGCTCAAGACCCCTAGGTTGTCTGGTAAAAAGCTGACAGTTAAGATTCCGCTCAAGCTCACTGATACGTTTGCTGACTGCAGAGAGTGTAATGCTCGATAACTCAGCCGTTCTGGTAAGGCTTTTGCAATCAGCGGCAGTAACAAACAGGCGCAAAGTATTGAGGTCGAAATGACTAATATTCACAAGGATGTCCACTAATTCAAATATGAATGAACAGCATATATTTTACACGGGAAGTATGAAAATAAGTGTCATCAACAATGTTGTTGAAGTTAACCAGTGATCTTACTGGCCAAGTCAAAAGCTTACACATCGTAATAATTCACCTCTGGATGTTCTTCTGCCAAGCGATATCATACTGATATTACTTTCTTGCTTTAAAGTGTATCCTTACATAATCAATAAGGATTGCAAGTATATGCTTATGAGAGATTTGTTCACAGCAGGCGCTTTAACATCGAAAAAGTCTAATATGGTCTTAAGCTGTCACGTGATAGAAATTTATTGTGATAAGTTTTTTTTGTTACTGAGTGAATGAAGATATGAACATCAAGCAGCTGATTTACTTCTGTCAGGTAGTGGAATCAGGAAGTGCAAGCATGGCCGCAAAGCAGTTGTTCATTGCCCCTACTGCAATCAGCATGCAACTGGCAGCTCTGGAGCAAGAGTTAGGAGGCGAGCTACTCAATCGCGGCTCACGCCCCATGTCTCTAACCAAACTGGGTAATTTTTTTACCCAAGAGCTCAGCAGATCGTGTTTGATTTTGAGAAGCTGCAGATAGAAACAAAAAAATTTATGACCCGTGCAGATACCGTATTGAATATAGCATTCCCTCGTTCATTAATGATAAATTTATTACCAGAATCAATAAGGATTTTCTCTGAAAAATATAATGATGTATCCATTAATCTTACAGAAATATTATCGGAATATCAGCCCGAGCTGATTGCAAATCAAACTATAGATATCGGTATCACCCGTGAATTTGAAGGGGACTGTATCGTGCCTTCTAATTTGAATCATCAACTTATATTGATTGATCCATTATTTGCCGCAATCCCACGAAATCATTACCTGGCGAAAAAAAGCTTTTTGACTATACATGATTTCTGCCGCTCACCTTTTATAAGCTATCCTAAGGATAATCTAAGCGGTTTCGCTAATAAAATACTTAACTATTTCAGCTCTCATCAATGCATGCCTGTAATATCACATCGAGCTGTTGAAATTCATACCGCACTGGCACTTGTAGGCGCTGGCTTGGGAGTGACCTTATTAGGCAAAACTGCGATTCATGATACCCGGAAAGATATTTTATTTTTGCCATTTGAGGATTTCAAGATCAACAGTTATATCTACGCTATCAGTAATCCAGACAACTGCGGCACTCATGTTACAGCATTTATTGATGTATTAAAAAGCATCTTATCGTAATTAATTCATGCTCATCGGCTCGTCAATTGTAAGCACAATTATGAAGGTAAGGAATGATATAATTGACATAAAGACAAATACTGCATCCCACCCTCGATAATCAAGGATTAATCCTGCAATAAATGGCGTTGCCGCACCACCAAGTTGTCCTCCCATATTGACGATAGCATTAGCTGCAGGGAAGTTTTTCGTGTCAATAAAAGACATTGGATAGACCATATATGCTGAGAAACCAATGCTCAGCAGAAGGCCAGTCAAGAACAAAAGTACTGAACATGCCAACGGATTTTCAGGAATATACGCTAGAAAATACATCATTATGGAGGTGGCAATTGCAGATATTAGCATGCCAGGCTTTCGACGTTTTCCGAGGAGTTTATCAGAAAGGAAGCCACCGAAAAGGTTTCCGATCACTGCTCCTACCCAAGGTGCGGCGGCTACAAATCCCATATCCATTACTGAAAAATGTTTTTCGGTCAGCAGATACGTTGGGATCCAGGTAAGCATCAGGCTTGAAATACCAAGCTGGAAGCAGTATCCAAAGCTACAACCCCATACATTCCATGAGCGATATACTTTCATGGATGAATCGAGATGTTTTATCGTTCTCACCCGTATTAATTTATCGAGAATAGCAATTTTTTTAAAATCACTTCCCTTTTTAAAATCTCCTATTGTAATTGATTTTTCATTTATCAGGTTAGTTTCTTCTTCGCTTGTGAATCGTGAATTCTCGGGCTTATTCGCGACAAAAAAATACCACACAAAAGGTAACACAAGTCCTGGCAAAGCAAAGAAAATAAAAATTTCTTTCCAGCCCCAATGGGTAATTATTAACGAACCTAAAATAGGTGTAAGAACAGGACCTAGCTTAATTGATGAGAGAAAAATCCCTGAGGCAATACCTTTTTCACGAGAAGGGAACCAACTGTTGATTGTGGAAGTTACACCAATTGGTAATGGGCCTTCTGCTATACCTAATAAAACTCTGCAAATTTTTAACTGAATAATGGAACTGACAATACCTGTTAGAGCAGTAGCAACAGAAGTCAATAACATTGAAGTTGTAAAAACCTTTCTAACGCCAAAACGTGAGATTAGCCAGGCAGAAGGTATTTGTACCAGTGCATAAGCAGCAAGAAACAAACTCGCAAGGGCACCTGCCTCTGTGTTTGTCATAGTAAATTCTTTTCTAATAAAGGGTAAAGCCACTCCCAGATTAGCACGATCTGCCGCTGCTATGGTATAAATTAAGAAGAATAGAGTAGCAACCCACCAACGATAATGGCTGGATTTACGCTTAGCTGAATTTAGTTCCACCGGTGTACTCATGATTTCACCTTATTTTAAATTAAAACGTCTGAAAGTTTCTGTCAGAATCATTAATTCAGCGGTGGTAGCGCCATCTTTTATTAGTTTTTTGAAGTGACTTTCTTTCTCTTCTCTTAATATGGATTTTTCGATAGCATTTGTAAGCATGTTTGGCGGCACGATTACAACGCCATCACGGTCCCCAATAATAATATCACCGGGATTAATTAAAGACTCACCAATATGTACAGGTACGTTTATTTTACCCGGCTGGTGTTTGCCTGTTCCTTTTATGGACAGCCCACGAGCAAAAGTAGGAAACTGTAGATCAGCTATCGCCTGTGCGTCGCGCACCGCTCCATTAACAAGAATTCCCGCCAGTCCAATAGTTATCGCCTGAGTCGTAAGAACATCACCCCAGACGCCTGCTTCTAAATATCCTTTGCAGTCAATCACCATAATATCGCCGGGCTTGGCATGGAGAAGAGCATAGTGAATCAGAAGGTTATCAGCGGGTCGCATATCAAGTGTAAAAGCTGGCCCAACCATTTTCATCTTAGGACAAAGAGGTTTAATGCCTGAGTCGAGTGCACCAAATGCGCCTTGTGCTTCATAAACCGTAGCAGCGCCAAGCTGTTTCAATAATTCAATGGTTTCGGAAGATAAAGATATGGAATTATTCATAAACTATTATTCCTGATGGAGTTAATGATTAAATTATTTAAGTTTCGCCTTATCCGATGATAATTATTTTTTTCGCGCACCTCTGGTATGGACATCCCACAAAAGTATCCTTTATAATTTCATTTTCATTAAGATGCAGCTTTCAAACGTCTTTCCGATATGCTGATCAGGAATTACTACGACGCCATCAACATCAGCAATTAAATGACCATTTTTATTAATGGTACCGTTGATCGATATAGGCTCGCTGACTGCCACAACCTCAATAAAATATTTACCAGTTCGGATGAAATTATCTATTGCATATAGTGGGTAGTTAACCTCATTTGCTTTCTTGGTATCACGATAAATAGCGTTTATCAACGTGCAGGCTATATCTTTTAGTACCGCTATCTTGCTAAGATTTCCTCCCCAGACGGTGCAATCCTGCCGACCAGAATTATCGATTACAACGACATCTCTTGCCTGAATATCGTCAATAAAATAAAAAAAATGTTCCTGGTTTATCATTATCAATAGCGTCATAGCGAACCGTTCAGGCACTGCCAACAATAGCTTTTTTACCTGCAACATGCTTTATACCTAACAATGGTCCTGGCAGATAAAAATTGTCAAGAACATCTGATATTTTAGGTGTACTTATAGATCGATGCTTATCTATTTATTTTTTAAACCGTACTCGTTCATGTTTTTTTCCTTTGTAATTATAATTGAACATTATACTTAAAATCGCAATCTTACATTTATGAACTTATGTTCAGAAAAAATGAACCTTAAGAGTATTGGGCTGGTGCGAGGAGGGGGTGGCGACCTAACATACTAATATTTATGCAAAATAAAAATTATCAGGCATTTATAGAAAAGTTTTTTTTGAGATCTTTATCGTGTTTTTTATTATCACTCAGCGATCAGATCCTATTTTCTCTTACTTAAATTGAAAAAAATTAAAAATTAAGCTTAATCGTTCTCATTAAGATGATTTTTTTTTATCATAACCCGTTGATAACTTACTAATGTAAAATTTAAATTTAATCTCTACCAACTACTTCCTCAAATGAAGATCGGTAAAAGAAAGGTTATAACCTGCTTTTATTGCTATTTATCAAGTTGCAGAAGCAAATAAGCGACCGCTCACCTTAATTAATTAAACAACAATAGTTTACGCATGCATTTCACGGCCGAAAAAATTATTTTAAACTTTCCAAGAGAAAATAGTTTAATTTCCAACTCTATTCACTTAACCATTGCATCAACCGACAATCATCTCACATGATAATGTCGCAAGTAATGTGTTAGCGCTCGATAATGTTATATAAATCGCTTGCTGAAAAAAAATAAAAATCAATATACCCTGGCTACAATTATCATATATCTCTGAATGTGGAAACCCTAAAGCTGAGCTATAGATTATAAAATTATGAAGGCAGTATATCAAAATGGTTGAGTTACTCTAATTAATTCATGAAATAGGTTAGTAAGCGCCCGCTTCATCGGGCACTCTTTCTTAGACTTTTTCATTTACTGGATTTTTTTATTGCACTTGCATGTTCCAACGTTTTCGTAATGTTTTGGCTTCATACTCCTGGCGGAAAATACCTTTTTTTCTTAAGAGCGGCACAACTTCGCTGACAAAATCTTCCAGGCCACTCGGTAGAATATCTGGCATCAGATTAAAGCCATCCGCACCACCCGATAAGAACCACTCTTCCATAAAGTCAGCAATGGCTTCCGGAGTGCCTATAATACGCTTGTGACCGCTACCCGCCAGGGCGGATACCGCTTCCCGCACGGTGTAAGGGCGTTCACGCAATAAACGCACAGAGGCTTCACGGAAGCCCATCGAACCTTTAAACAGTTGTGGGTCAGGGTAGTCCGAAATGGCTTCCTGAGGCAAAGGATCATCGGGATCAACTAGGGATAAATCAAAGCCCAGTTTTTCACTCAGGCGACGAATTTCATAATCACCGGGCTCTTTAGACTTTTGAGCCAGTTCGCGCGCTTCGGCTTCAGCCTGGGTACTGCCAATCACCGTGACCAGACCGGGTAGAATCGCAATATCTTCTGGTTTTCTGCCGTGCGCGACTGCCACATTTTTCACGTACTGATAATGTTCCTGCGCGGCGGAAAGCACCATCTCCGCAGCGAATACCCCATTGGCGGTTCTACCCGCTAGTGACCGTCCCTGATCCGAACCTCCTGCCTGAATGAACAGCGGGTAGCCCTGCGCGGAGCCAGGCAAAGCAAGCCGGCCATGCACCTGAAAGTCTTGATTGTTAATATTGACATCATGCCCGTAGTAAGCAGCACGCCACAGTTGTGCCACCACATCCACAAAGGCTTCTGCCCGGCGATAGCGCGTTTCACGATCGGGATTCACCTCAACACCAAAGTTAGGCCCGGTGGCCGCACTGTAGGTTGTGACAGCATTCCATGCCGCGCGCCCTCCGCTGATATGATCGAGGGTCAGAAAACGATCTGCCAGTTCAACCGGATCGTTATAAGTGGTAGAGAGCGTACCCACCAAACCGAGATGCGTTGTCGCTTCTGCGACCGTGGTAAGAATCGCGGTGGGCTCCAGTGCTCTTGCTCCACGGCTGCTGCGTGGGTCGTTAGTCAGAGAGGGGTGATCCGCCAGAAAGAAAGCGTCTAAGGTACCCCGCTCTGCGATACGTCCGAGTTCCGCATAATAATCTGCCGACATCACCGTGTCGGCGGGAAGTCCAGAATAAGCACGTGCCGAGCCCGAATGACCGAAGTCCAGAACGTTAACGTTAATTATCAGTTTACGTGCGGTGCTGTTTTTCATGCTGGCTCCGGGTTTTTAGCGGAAAATGCGGGGGCGTTGTCCTGTAGATTAGGTTCAGCATGTCGCGTAATGCCGAGCACCTCACGCAGTGAACTTGCCGATGCACTATAGCGGGTCAAGGCTCTGAGACGTGGGATGGTCAGCATATGATCAACCAAATCCGGCAGTGCATCGCTGATGGCGTAGATGACCAGGGCAGTGACATCCGGATGCTGGTCCAGAAGATTTAGGTTGTCCTGCTTCAGCGCGTTTAACGGGAGGCGAACATGTAACTGAATCGGTTCACCGTTCTGACGTGCTGCGTCAAGCTGTGGGGTAGCCCAGTGAGTGAAGGTTTCAAGATCGGAGAAATCCACGATCACCGCGTCGGCCTCTGCCACACACTGTCGTTGTTCTTCCCGGTAGGGCGACGTGGGTACACGCCAGAATAGTAACGGCTCTCCCTGTAGCGTGGTCGGGCTGTTGAGGGGACCAGAGGTCGGGAAAACCCCTTGATGGTGGGCATAACGCACCACCGCCTGCGCAGAGGTCGCGGGATCAGCGGACAAGGTTTCACGTGGCCAGGTGCGCCAGAGTTTGCGTATGGCTAACATGCCATCGGCAACCGCATGGGCATCCAGCGGGGCAGTTGTCCACGATGATTGTGCATTGAATCCCAGCGCCTGCGCCGGATCCTGTGCGCTAATCGCCACGCCTGTGCGCCCTTGGCTAATGTGGTCAAAGGACGCAACGCGGCGCGCAATATTAAAAGGATGATCGCGTTGAAATGACGCGGCCATGACGAACCCTGTCTGCGTTAACTTGCGTGAGAGCCAGCCAGCAACAATGCCCGGGTTAGGCGATACGCCCTTCAGCGTGGTACTACGCTCACCACCGATATACAGATAGGCAGGGTTGATCTGCTTTAAATAACGCGTAACGAGGTGGTTGCCTTCCACAATGGCACGAAGCAGGTCCTCTCCCGGCAGTTCAACGCCGAGGCGGAGATTATTTGACATACAGACCTCAGAGAGATGAGTTAACGATGTTCTGCCGGAAGGGGCAGCCCATAATGTTCACGTAATGTGTTGCCACTGTATTCACGGCGGAATAAACCGCGTTCCTGCAGAATGGGTACCACCTGCTTCACAAAGGTCGTCAGACCGGATGGCAACAGTGCCGGCATGATATTGAAACCGTCGGCAGCACCTTGCTCAAAGTAGTGTTGTAAGGCATCAGCGGCTTGTGTCGGCGTCCCAACTAGCGTCCAGTGACCCCGGCCGCCTCCCAGACGTTTAATCAGCTGCCGTACGGTCAGATTTTCACGTCGGGCCAGTTCGACAACCAGCGTTCTGCGGCTGCGTGCGCCTTCAACCAGCGCCTCTGGCGGCAGATTGTCAGGAATATGGCGGTCCAGATGCAGATCGTCCACCGGGATCTGCAGCACACTCGCAAGCTTGTTCAACGCGTATTCAGGAATAATTAACGCGTTTAGCTCGGCTTCAAGTTCGCGCGCTTCGGCAAGCGTGTCGGCAATAACCGGCACGACACCCGGCATAATGATCAGATGATCCGGATTTCGGCCATTGTTGGCTGCCCTTGTTTTCAGCTCCGTGTAAAAGACTTGTGCCTCTTCATACGTCGTCTGGGCCGTAAAGACCGCTTCCGCCCACTTCGCGGCAAAAGCTTTCCCTCCTTCGCTGGAACCCGCCTGCACCAGCACCGGGTAAAGCTGTGGACTACGGGAGATATTCAGCGGGCCTTCAACGGAAAAATGTTCGCCGTGATGCTTAACTTCTTTGATTTTGCTGGCAATGGCATGGATACCCGCTGCTTTATCTGCAATGACTGCATCCGGCTGCCAGGATTGCCAGAGTTGCGTCACAACCTGCACAAATTCATCTGCACGATCGTAGCGCTCCGCATGCCCCGGGTGGAACGGGAGACCAAAACTGCGCGCCGCCTCTTTAATTGAGGTGGTCACAATATTCCACCCTGCGCGGCCGGCAGAGATATGATCCAGTGAACTCAGGCGGCGTGCCAGTTCATAGGGCGCGTTATAGGTGGTGGAAGCCGTGGCAATCAGTCCAATCTTGTCCGTACTGGCAGCGATAGCAGACAAAAGGATCGTGGGGTCAAGACGTGCCGTTGGGCGTCGTCCTGGTTCTCCCATCATTGCCGGGCTGTCGGCCAAAAACAGCGAATCAAATTTGGCCTCTTCGGCCAGTTTTGCCAGGTGCTGATAGGCCTTCACATTGACATTGACATGGGGCTCGGACTCCGGCATCCGCCATGCGGCTTCATGATGACCGGTATCAAAAATAAATAAATTGAGATGGAGCTGACGTGTACTCATCACTGTGTTTCCTCAGCAGGGGGCGCTAAACCCCGAGCCCCGCGTCTTCACTGGCCAGATTTTTGCTCTTATCTTTTTTATCAAAGGGTGATGTGCCTTTCAGGCGATACTCGCCCAGCTGGCGATGGCGATAAATCAAAGGATTGTGTGAGGCAAGCGTACGAACATTGCGCCAGTGGCGATCCAGATGGCGGCGTTGATCGATGGCAGAAGCACCGCCCACCTCGAAGATCTCATTCGTGACGCGTAGGGCAACATCAAACACCACCGTTTGTGCGCGATAGGTATCAAGACCCGCATCTCTTTCCAGTTGATCAATCTCCTGCTGCGTCAGTGACGTGTCACCAAGATGTTGCGCATAGCGGGCGTCTGCCAGCTCATCAAGTTGACCGGCAACCTGGAGCACCAGCGCCTTAAGAGAATATGCGGCGGCATCGGCACGGCCGATGACAGACTGCACGAGGGGGTCATCGGCAGGGACCTGTGCGCTTGCCTGGTTATAAGTGCGGTGGCGTGTGGCCACAAATTCACTGATTTCATCCGTTGCACGACGCACAATGCCCGCAGTCGTCGCGAGGTGAGATAACTGCACATGCGCATAGTGACCTCCTGTACCGCGAGCGGGGGGCATAATATTTTCTTTATCGACCAGGGTATTCGTAAAGATCGCGGTACCGCTGCCGCTGGACTTTTGACCAAATCCCACCCAGTCATCGATGACTTCTACGCCCGGTGCATTAACAGGCACCAGCACGGTAACAACTTCATCCTGATCGGTAGTGGCGGTAACGGAGAGGTAGTCTGCATAAATGGAACCGGTAGAGTAATATTTTCCGCCGTTCACATAGAACTTACCGTCTAACTCCGTGACACGCGTGGAGGGTTTACCATGCTGACCGGTACGCTCAGCACTTCCCGCTGCAATCACGACGCCAGAGGCAATTTTCTTCAACCAGCCACTGCTCCATGGGGTATCACGCTGTTTTAGATGCCCTTCAATAAAGCGGAACTGTACGCGTAGTGCGTGAGACAGGTTAGAATCAGCGGCGGCCAGCTCGATTAATAGCAAATGAAGCTGACGTAAGCTGGCACCCAATCCACCGTATTCACGAGGCACGCGTACGGCGGTAAAACCGGATTCACGAAGCCATTTCACTTCTTCAAGAGGACGACGTCCATCTATTTCACGTTGTATGGCATTTTCTGCGATGCGTTTAAATACGGGGCGAAATACATCCAGAAGTTCTTTATCGGTCGGAGGATTTGAACGCGCCGAAAGAGATAATGCACACATGTTACACTCCAGATAGTTGTGGTCTGCTATCAAACGCTCTTAATATCCCTGATATTCAACAAGGCGAATAATTCAGAAAGGGTGAGTCATTATTAGCAACATTGAGTTTGTCAAAAATAAATTATCCCTTTCTGAAGGTGAATGAAATGGCTTCCAGTTGATGCAATGTCAATGCGGGTTTCTGTGAAGGAAATAAGGACGTTCGGGTTATAATGAGCAGGATAAAAAGGGAAATTACCGTCAAAAAAAGCATCGCCCCCCTGATTTTAGCAGTATTCTCCGTTCGCATATTCATTTTCTGACAAAGCTTTTCTGTAAATCAGCTAATGATAATGCTTATGCAAAAAAGTCGTTTATCTCTGTTGCGCGCCGTTTTTAGCCTGTGCGGGCTATGCATTATAAAACTCACAGGAAGGATCATGACTAATAAAATATTAAAACGAAAACCGCTGGCATTACTTTTAGCGGGAATCACGGCTTCACTCTTCTCGTCATGGGTGCAGAGTGCCACACCTCCGGATACATTAGTGGTAGCGAAAAATATAGAAGACGTCATCACCCTTGACCCTGCTGAGGCCTATGAAAATAGCACCAGCGAAATTCTTAATAATGCTTATTCACGTCTGGTACGACGCGATCCGAAAAATCCTGCCACCATTGAAGGTGACGTTGCGTCCACCTGGAAAGTCTCCGATGATGGGAAAACCTTTACGTTCACTATTCGGCCTAATGAGCATTTTCCTTCTGGCCGCGCCATTACTGCAGATGATGCCGTATATTCGCTGCGCCGCGTGATTTTACTCAATAAAACACCTTCCTTCCTGTTGAAAACCTTTGGTTGGGACAGTAAAAACATCCTGCAGAACGTCTATTCTGACGGGAATAATGTGGTCGTGCATATCGCAGACAGTATTGCTTCCGATCTGGTATTACAAATTCTTGCTTCGGCACCGGGATCGGTTTTGGATGCAAAATTGCTGGAGGAACATACCAAGAACAATGACTATGGCAATGGCTGGTTGCGCACCGCATGGGCGGGCAGTGGCCCCTTTAGTATTCAAACCTGGCAACCTAAACAAGCTATTGTGCTTAAACGCAATCCCACCTATTTTGGTGATAAAGCCTATCTGGCGCGCATTATATTCCGACACGTCGCCGACAGCAGCACGCAGGCGCTGCTGCTGGAAAAAGGTGATGTTGACGTGGCGAATAATCTGCAGCCCGACCAGTTAACAAAATTGCTGCAAAATAAGCATTTCACTACCGTTGACACGTTGCGGTTCACCCAAATTTATATGCCTTTGAACCAGACAGATGTACCTTTGCAAAATGTAAAAGTGCGCGAGGCATTAAAATGGCTCATTGATTATCAGGGCATTGAGAAAAATCTACTTCAGGGGCAATGGGTCGAGCATCAGTCTTTCATCAGTATTGGCCAACCGGGCGCCCTGACTGAAAATCCTTTCCATCTGGATGTTGCTCGGGCGAGAAAATTGCTGGACGAAGCCGGGTATAAAAATGGCTTTGATTTGCGTATGGACGTTGAGAATGCAGCTCCTTATCCAGATATCGCGCAATCGATTCAGTCCACGTTTGCACAAGCGGGAATACGGCTTAAGCTGGTCACTTCAGACCGCCGTCAGATCGTTACCGAATACCGTGAACGTAAACATCAGACTATTTTGTGGCATGCATCGGGCTCCTATAACGATCCTAACGTATCCGCATCAGATTTTGCCTATAACGTTGATGACAGCGCCAACTCCACTAATCGTAATCGTGCCTGGCGTAGCAACTGGATTAATAACAATATCAACCAGCTTACGGATAAGGCCTTACATGAACGCGATAAAGCCAAACGTATTGCGGAATATCAGCAGTTACAACGCGAGATGTGGAAGGTTGCTCCGTTCATACATTTATTCCAACAGAAAGAGCGCCTGGCAATTAATACGAAAGTCAAAAATCTGATTACCGGTCCTAGCGACTCAACGCTGTACGATGAAGCGATTAAACAATAGATAAAATCCCCGGAGGAAACTCCGGGGATTTTATCTAATTCACGCGGCTAAAGTGGCCTTTATTTAAGTGCATTTCTTCATCACACAAAAACTCGATTACGGCTGGATTATGGCTCACCAGCAGATAGCTAATATGATGGCTTTGTTTAATATCTTTCAGCAGATTGAGTATTTCAGCTTGTACTGAAACATCTAACGCGGAAGTCGGCTCATCAAGAACAACCAGTTTGGGTTTTAAAATTAACGCGCGAGCAATTGAGACACGTTGTCTCTGGCCCCCAGAAAGCTGATGCGGATAACGGTGCAAAAAACTGTGATTCAGACCGACTTCCTGCAGGGTCGAGATGATATCTGCGTCATCATGCTTGATGTCATTGATCACCAAAGGTTCAGCCAGAATTTTTCGAATAGTGTGCCGTGGATGCAGTGCGCCAAAGGGATCCTGAAACACCATCTGAACATGCTGTGAAAACGCACTGAGTTTTTGCCCTGGCTTACGCGCCGTACCCTCAATCTCGATGGTGCCACTGTCAGGTGTGAGCAGCCCCATGACAATTTTCAGCAGTGTTGATTTACCAGAACCCGATTCACCACTGATGCCCAGGCTTTTTCCCTGAGGAAGGGCAAAATTAATATCCTGCAAAATTGTTTTGTCGCCATAGCGCAATGAGACATTTTCAATCGACAGCACGTTATGACTCGTCATGCAAAGGTTCCTTCTCTTAAGGTCGGCAATCGATCCGGCATCTGGCCTGCTCGGGGAATGCATTTCAGGAGTCCTTGCGTGTAAGGGTGCTGAGCTTCATCTACGCGTTTTGCCGCCAGCGTTTCCACGATGTTGCCGCGGTACATCACAATGATTTGTTCACAGAACTGGGTAGCAAGATCGAGATCGTGAGTAATAAAAATCATGCCCATATCATGCTGTTTAAATTGCTGGTCGAGCTCCTCAATCACGCGCAAAGCGGTTGAGCCATCCAAGGATGAAGTGGGCTCATCGGCAATTAACAGCTTGGGTGATGCAGCCATCATCATCGCAATCATTACACGTTGCCCCATCCCCCCGGAGATATGATGCGGCCAGGATTTAAAAATTTTCTCCGGGTCTTTAATATGCAGTTTTTCCAGTGATTCCAGGGCTTTCTGCCTGGCGAGTTGACGTGGAGTACCAAAATGATAACGATAAACCTCCGCGATCTGTTCGCCTATCTGCATGACCGGATTCAGTGAATAGTGCGGATCCTGCATAATCATCGCAATCTGTCTTCCGCGCATCGCCTGACGCGCACGGCGGCTTAAGGCCGTCACATTCTGATCGGCAAACAGGAACTTCTGTGAGGTGACCTGTGCCTGATCAGGCAAAATACCTGCAATCGCACGAGCGAGCTGCGTTTTCCCCGATCCTGATTCCCCAACAATAGCGATCTTTTGCTGGTAGTTAAGTGTCAGGCTGACCTCATTGACTACGCGTCGATTCTGATAAGCAATCGACAGTTTTTCCAGTTCAAGCAGTGGGCTGGTCATGTTGTGACAGCTCCTTTTTCGGGTCGAAGGTATCGCGCAGGCCATCGCCTAAAAGAGTGAATGCAGCGCTCATCAACAGGATCGAAAGACCGGGAAACAGCGATATCCACCACGCGGTAGAAATGTATTGACGGCCTTCCGAAATCATCGCGCCCCATTCAGGTGTGGGCGGTTGAATCCCCAATCCAAGAAACCCCAGACCGGCAGCAATAATAATGATTCCCGACAGATCGAGTGCCAGGCGAATAAAAGCAGAAGAGGCGCAGAGTGGCAGAATGTAATGCACAATAATACGCATGTCAGAAGCGCCAGAGAGACGTGCGGCTTTGATGAAGTCCATTTCCATGATGGTTAACACCTCGGCACGCGCCTGGCGAGCATAGGGCGGCCAGGCACTAATGACGATCGCAAACACGGCATTAAACAGGCCTGCTCCTAACACCGCGGACAGTGCCAACGCTAACACCAGTCGTGGGAACGCAAAAAAAATGTCCGTAATGCGCATAAACAGGGTATCAATCACGCCGCCGTAATAACCCGCCAGTATCCCAACCAATAATCCCACCGGCGCAATCGCCAGTGCGGAAAACAAAACGATGATCAGCGTGGCGCGTCCGCCGTATAACACCCGGCTAAGCATGTCGCGTCCGAGCTGGTCTGTTCCGAACCAGTGTTCAGCGGAAGGCGGTTCAACGCGGTGGCTCAAGGATTGCAGTATCGGATTGGCATGACTGATCCAGCCTGCACAGGCCACGGCTAAAACGGTCACCAGTAAAATCAACGTACCGGAGAGTAACAGGCTATTGCTCGTCAAAATCTTGTACGCGTTTTTCACTCGCTGGCGAACGCTAATCAGCCTTGGCAGAGCGGGATCGCTTATGGCCACAGGCTCAGTACGATCAATGTCAGATTCATAGGTCATTTTTTAGCTATCCTGGCGTCGAGGAGTGGATAGAGCGCATCTACCAGTTTGTTCACGACTAAATAAAAGATGCCAATAAAGGTCACCGCTCCCATGACGGCAGGGAGGTCGGCGCTGAAAATGGATTGTGTGATATAGAGGCCCAGGCCTGGCCAGGTAAAAATGGTTTCCGTTAAGACGGCTCCTTCGATCAGGTGTACGTAGCACAGTGCAGTCGACGTCACTAAAGGCACGGCAATATTGGGCAGACAATGACGCAGAATAACCACGTGCTCTGGCATACCCTTCATGCGAGCGGTAGTGATATATTCCGAGGTGAGGGCCTCAATCATGTAACCCCGCGTCAGACGGCAAAGATAGGCAGCACTTGCCAGCCCCAATACCAGTGAAGGCAAAATGAGGTGCGCAACAGCATCTTTAAAGGCGGAGATATCGCCTTCACTCAGGGTGTCATAGAGCAGAAAACCTGTTTTCAAAGGAATGCTGTATTGATAGGCAATATCTATGCGACCCGGACCGGGTGCCCATCCCAGCTCTACGTAAAAAATGAGCAGGAAGATGAGACCCAGCCAGAATCCTGGCACCGCGTGCGAGAAAATGCTTAATACCCGGATCAACCGATCCGGGATTTTATTACGGTAGACTGCGGCCACAATGCCGGAAGGTATACCTAACACAAGGCCAATCAGCATGGCCGTTGTGCCGAGCTCAACCGTAGCAGGAACCGCGAGCAGAACGTCGTGCAAGACCGGTTTACCGGTAGTGATGGACGTGCCCAGATCGCCATGCACCACTTTTTCCAGGTAGTGGAAAAATTGTGTCGGAATGGGATCATTTAACCCCAGTTTTGCTTTCTCCTGAGCGTAAACATCGGCGCTGGCATGCTCACCCACAATCGCTAATACCGGGTCGATGGGTAATAGTTTTCCGATCAGGAAGGTGAAGCACAGCAGTCCGACTACTGTGCTCAGGAAGATTGCCACATTGTTGCCAAGTCGTTTAATTACAGGCATCAGCTTACTCGTCTCACTTAGCGTTTAACCACGTAGTTGTAAATCGTGGCATCGTAATTAGGGCCAGTGATCAGGTTATGTACATGGGTATTAGTCGCTAACCGCTCTTTTTGCTGGAAGAGGAAGATATACGGTGACACTTTCCACATTTCACGCTGCAGTTGTTGATAATCCGCAATACGTTTTGTTTCGTCCTTTTCGTGCAGGGCAGTGTCAGTCAACTTGTTAATATCGGGGTTAATCCAACTGCTGCGCCAGGCGCGGTTACGATTGGTCGAGGCCTCACTGTTGTCGATGTTATAGGCGTAATCTGCCGCGGAGGCATTAGGGTCGTTATAATCCACTGACGCATGCCACAGAATAGTTTGATGTTTACGTTCACGGTATTCAGTGACGACCTGACGGCGATCAGAGGTGACTAGCTGCAATTTAATGCCTGCCTGGGCAAACGTGGACTGAATCGACTGCGCTATATCCGGATAAGGCGAGGCATTTTCCACGTCCATTTTGAGTGCAAAGCCATTTTTATAGCCCGCTTCATCAAGCAGGGCTTTCGCTTTGCTGACGTCTAAATGATACGGGTTCTCTGTGATGACGCCACGTTGCCCAATACCATAAAAGGACTGATGGACGACCCATTGGCCTTTCAGCAGATTTTTTTCAATTCCCTGATAGTCAATGAGCCACTTCAATGCCTCACGGACTTTCTCATTTTTTAATGCATCCACTTTCTGATTCAGAGGCATATAAATTTGGGTCAGTTTAAGTGTGTCAACGGTAGTAAAGTTCTTATCTTTCGTTAAATCACTTAACTGATCGGGCTGGAGATTGTAGGCTAAATCAACATCCCCTTTCTTTAATAAGAGAGCCTGGGTACTGCTGTCAGGTACATGGCGGAAAATAACACGCTCAATTTTAGCTTTATCGCCATAATAATGATTATTTTTTTCCAGTACGATAGCCTGTTTGGGTTGCCAGGTTTGAATACTGAAAGGACCACTGCCGGCCCAGGCCGTGCGCAGCCAACCGTTACCAAAATCATTATCTTTGGTATGTTGTTCTAACAGTTTTTCATCAACGATGGACGTGACGGATGTAGCCAGAATCTGCAGCACCAGTTGTTGAGCTATCGCATCCTGGATGTGTAATACCACTTTTCCGTCAACCGCTTCGACATTCTTCTGGATATTATCTTTATTCCACCCAAAATTACGCAGCAGGAAAGCGGGTGTTTTGTTTAACAGAATGACACGCTGTAAAGAGTAAACCACATCGTCAGCACTAATTTTACGTCCTGAGGGGAATTCCTCATTCGGATTAAGTGTAAAGGTGTAAGTTTTACCATCATCGGAAACCGCCCAGCTTTGTGCCACATCACCAACGATTTTAGTGGCATCCGTTTTGTCGCGATGAACTAAACGAGAATAGCTGTTATTAATGATTTCACCTGTGGTGTTTTCATAGGCTTCGGCAGGATCAAGAGTGATAACGTCCTCAAGATTTTTTGCAACGACTAATGCATTTTCTGGTTTAGCAGCATGAGCTAAACCGGCCATAGCGCCGAAACTCATAACCAAAAGAGCTAAAGCTTGTTTTTTTTTAGTCAAAAAAGTCATTTTGTAATTCCTGCGATGTAATGAACTCCCGACACGTTATTGGGGTTGTACGATGTGGCTAAAGTATTTTTAAGCATTTACTAATGCATATGATGTATTCAGCATAAGCTAATGCGAAAAATGCAGTAAGATGGCGTTTTTAATAACTTTTCCTCTTCGTTTTATATAAAAGATAATAAAAAAGCATTTTTTTCAGAAAGTTTTCTTTTTTCGCTCAGCACTTTCTGAAAGGGAAAGGCGGCTTGATTATCTCTCCAGTGGTTTGAAGTTTGGGTTCCACCAAAATGCGGGAAACAAACAGGAGGATATGATGACTATATTAGTGACAGGTGTGACGGCAGGAATTGGATTGGCAATAGCACGACGTTTCATCGCCGCAGGACATAATGTTATTGGCACAGGTCGCCGCCAAGCGCGTTTAGATGAAATTCGCGCTGAATTAGGTGAGCGTTTCTACCCCATTCAGCATGATGTTGCTGATCGATCATCTTATCCTGATATTCTCAATGCGATTCCTGAAGCATTCTCATCGATCAGTGTATTGGTCAACAATGCTGGTCTGGCATTAGGCATTGAAAAAGCGCAGCAGGCCAACGCTGAAGACTGGGTCAGTATGATTGATACCAATATCACCGGGTTGAGTCTGCTCACGCACACGTTTTTGCCGGGTATGGTCGAACGTAACCGTGGACATATCATCAACATTGGTTCAGTAGCCGGAAAATATCCTTACCCAGGCGGCAATGTCTATGGTGCCTCAAAAGCTTTTGTTAAACAGTTCAGCCAGAATTTGCGTGCTGACTTAATTGGCACCGATGTCCGAGTGACCAATGTTGAACCCGGTTTAATTGGCGGCACTGAATTTACCACCATACGTTTAAAAGGTGATGAGCAAGAAGCTAAAAAACGCTATGAAAATGTTAAGGCACTGAGTGCTGAGGACATTGCAGAATCGGTCTACTGGATCGCCACGCTTCCCGAGCATATTAACGTTAATGCCATAGAGATTATGCCTGTCAGACAGTCCTTTTCTGCGCTGAATATTTACAGAAAACAAGCATAAGGATGGCATAAACATGTTACCCCATCGTCAATCTCATTCCCAAACGGCTAACCGCAATGTAATCAGAGATGATAAACATGCCGTGGCCGTGGCAACTGCGCTGTCGGAACAGTACGCCCTGGAAGCTCGCCAACGTGATGAGCAACGCATTCCACCTGACGTAGAAATGTCCCTATTTGCTAAATCTGGCTTATTGGGCTGTACATTGCCAGCTGAATACGGCGGTGCGGATATCGCGGTTTCGACGCTGGTCGATATTGTTCGTCTGATTTCTATTGCCGATCCCTCTATTGGTCAGATTCCTGTCACCCATTTTGGTGCGATTAATACGCTCAAGACGTTGGGGGCAGAGCCGCAAAAACGACGCTATTTCGAGCGTGTAATGGCGGGTGAGCGTTTTGGCAGTGCGACCTCTGAGCGTGATACCCGACATGCGCGGGATATAAAAACGACCCTCCAGGCGAAGGGGGATTCTTATCTGCTGAATGGCACAAAATACTATTGTACCGGTGCGCAGTTTTCGGACTGGCTACAGGTTTTGGCTCTGGACGAAGAGGGGCATCTGGCCCGGGTATTTGTGCAAACCCATAGTGAAGGAGTTACGTTGCACAATGACTGGACTGGTTTTGGCCAACGCATTACCGGGAGTGGTAGTGTCTCCTTTGATCAGGTTGTCCTTGAGGCGTCGCAAATCCTTCCAGCACATACGCTCTATGATGATCAGCTGTCATTGCAGGGCGCCTTTGTCCAGATTTTACATGCTGCTATTGATGCAGGCATTGCAGAAGCTGCCCTCAAAGATACGCAATCTTTCATTAAATCACGCTCCCGTCCATGGATAGACAGTGGCAAAGAAACTGCGGGTGAAGATCCCTACATCGTTTCTGCTATCGGACTGCTTTCTGTCAGATATAAAGCTGCACGTGCTTTATTAAGCCGGGCAGCAGAAAAGCTGGATGCGCTCACCACCCAACGCGCCACGTCAAAAATGGCGGCCGACATATCCGTTGCTGTGGCCGAAGCACGAATTTTGACCACGCAAATCGCATTGGATGCGTCACAAAAATTGTTTGAACTGGCTGGCACTAGCTCTGCTTTAGGCCATCTGGGCTTTGACAGGCACTGGCGTAATGCACGAACCCATACGCTGCACGATCCTATTCGCTGGAAATACAAAATCGTTGGCAATTATTGGCTGAATAATGAATACCCGCAGCGCCACTCTTTTATCTAACTGGAGCCAGAGATGATTGACCTTTCACGTAATAAGATGCCATCTCAGATGCTACCTGCCTATGTTATTCGTTCTGAGCAGGATGCGTTGGCAGTGATCCAAGAGGTGGTCGGGCAGATTGCCGCCTCATCATCTGAACGCGATGTGACACGCACGCTGCCGGCCAGTGAACTTAACATCCTTTCTCAGAGTGGAATCCTGGGCATCACGGTACCTAAAGCATTTGGTGGTGCAGATGTCAGCACACGCACGCTGGTAGAGATTGTAATGACGCTCAGTGAAGCAGACCCCTCTATCGCACAAATTCCGCAGACGCATTTCTATTCAGTTGAATGTTTTAGGCTATTAGGTAATCAGCAGCAGCAGCAGACGTTTTTCGCTAAAGTGCTAAGAGGAGAGCGGTTTGGTAATGCGGTGGCTGAAACTCAAGGTAAAACCGCATCTGCCGCACACCGAAATACGCTGTTAACGCATACGGCTGCGGGATATCGCATCAATGGCGCTAAGGCGTATTGTACCGGAGCTTTACTGTGTGATTGGCTGGCCATCTTCGTCAAAGATGACGAGGGCTTTCAGCATATGGCTTATGTGCCTAAAGATAGCCCCGGATTAACACTGCATGACGACTGGACCGCCATGGGGCAACGCACCACTGCCAGCGGAAGCGCGACGCTGTACAATGTGCCGGTGGTCAGCACAAATATCCTTCCTTTTCAGTCGCTCTTCGATTCGCCCACGAGACTAGGGCCCTATTCTCAGATCTACCATGCCGCTATCCAGATAGGTATTGCGCGTGCTGCCTTGAAAGATTGTCGTCACTTTGTGCTCACGCGTTCACGTCCCTGGATCGACAGTGATGTCGACAGCGCCGCCAAAGACACGTTATTGCTGGCAGATTATGGTGCGCTTATGACGGAGTTACATGCAGTAGAGACAATGATCATGAATGCGGCAGAAAAGGTTAATGACATCAAACAGCACCCTGCACCTCAGGCTCTGGCCGAAGCGTCAATTGCCGTTGCGGAAGTGAAAACGCTTTCAACAGAATTGTGTTTGAATGCCAGTACCAAGCTTATAGAACATGCAGGTGCACAGGCAGCACTTGTCCAATATAATCTTGATCGTCACTGGCGGAATGCCCGTACGCATACTTTGCATGATCCGGTTCGCTGGAAGTATGCAGCCATTGGCAATTACTATCTGAACGGGATTTTGCCGCCACGTCGTGGTTACATTTGATTGGATACAGATAACAGCGGGCAAGCTGAGCGCTATTTATGCAGGGTCAGCTTTTGCAATATTCAAATCATAATGGTTGCATTATTTATCGTTTTATCCTTATTTCATGAATTTTTGTCAGGAGCGTCAAGCTTGGTCAATGTCAGTAGCCTGGATCTTATCACACTGAGAATTTTTGTACTGGCCGCATATACGCGTAGCCTCACTCAGACATCTGAACATGTCTTTATGACGCTTTCTGCCGTGAGTAAACGAATTAATGAGCTGGAAAAGCTGATTGGTCAGCGTCTGTTCGAGCGGCGTCCACAGGGATTGCAACTTACAGCTGCCGGCGAATCGATTTTGATACAAGCAAAATCCGTAGTTGCCAGCGTAGATGTTCTGACTCAGCAAATTAACACCTATGTTATTGGTATTAAAGAAAATATCCGCATCTGGGCAAACACATCTTCAATAATCCAATTTCTGCCTAAAGATCTTTTTGCGTTCCAGAGTCTTCATCCAGATGTGAACATACTTCTGGAGGAGCGGTTAAGCGTGGAGATTATTAAAGCCCTTAATCATGGCGAAATTGATGTGGGTATTTTTTCTGGCAATATTGATGCACGCGGACTGGAAAAAAAAACCTACCATATCGATCAGTTAGTTATTGTGGCGCCACCGTCGTTCATGCCTGATTTAGGTAATGAATGTCAGTTCTCTCAGATTGTTGATCACTGTTTTGTCGGACTGAATAATGGAAGTGCAATTCTTAATATAATTAAAGATGCTGCGATTTCTCAAGGTAAAAGCTTGAATATCCCTTTCCATGCGGCTTCATTCGATGCCGCATTAAGCCTTATTGAAGCAGGCTTAGGAATTTCTGTTCTGCCACGCTCTGCGGTGATAAAAATCGCTAAGGAGAAGGCGTTACGCATCATTAAATTGCAAGACAATTGGTCTTTTCGGCAGCTATGGATTGCCTGGAAAAATGGTAATGCATTAAATACCGGAGCATCAGCACTAATTAAACATCTCACGTTGAGCCGTTAAATATTTATCTATCCGGATAAAATTCATAGATCGCCTTTTACCCTGACTCAAAATTATACTCAATTAATAATTGATCGTTGTTTATAATAAAAGTAAAAGATAAGGGTTCATAATTATTTTCAATATGAAGTAAGTCCAATCTAAGCTCAAAATGGTCAGGGTTCGGATGGACAGACAGTTATCATTCTCCAACAATTGAATGTGTATGACAGAACAGATTATGGTATCCTAAAGCCATTACTAATTTTTAGACTAACTTGTTGATACTGTAGAGTGAATTTCTCTGAGGCTCTGCAATGCAAGGCTACTCGTGCTGCATAAGTTTTTCTTGTATTCACACACCCGATGATTCGAGAAAAGAAAGTTTATAATTCCAATGTTATATCATGGTAAAAAAGACTGATAAACAGTTTAAAACCTGATCTTGGGCAGTTGTTCTTAAAGAGGAAAATAATGAACTCACTAAATGGTTTAAAAATTGTGATTACTGCAGGACCTACTGTGGAAAGAATCGATCCGGTCAGGTATATCACTAATGATAGCTCGGGGAAAATGGGGTATGCGCTGGCAGAGGCAGCGCAAAAAGCAGGGGGTAGGGTTTTATTGATTTCCGGACCGGTTTCACTGCCAACACCTGAGGGAGTTATAAGAATTGACGTATTAAGTGCCGATGACATGCTTGCAGCCTGCCAAGCCAATATGCCATGCGATATTTTTATAAGTGCAGCGGCAGTAGCTGATTTTAAAGTGTTATCGCCAAGCACTTTTAAAATCAAAAAAAAATATGATGACGATAGTAATATAGTATTATATTTATCAAAAAACCCAGACATTATCAAAACAATATCTGAATCAAAAAAAAGCAATTTTACAGTTGGATTTGCAGCCGAGACGCATGATATTAAAGAAAACGCAAAAAGCAAAATAATACGAAAAAAAATAAACCTTATCCTTGCCAATGACGTTTCAGACGAGAGCATTGGCTTTAATAACGACGAAAATGAGCTTCTAGCTATTGATGATCAATTCAATGAATATCCTTTTCCCAGGGCAACAAAATCAAAGCTTGCAGCCGAGGTTATTGACCTCATTGTTAAACTTCACTAATTTATAAAAAAATTCATCTAAATGAGAAATTTTAGTTTTTTCATTCAACAGTACGTTAAGAGTTTTGTATCACCTTAGAGGCCACGTTTTGCTTCGTTGTGGGGCTAAGGCAAACAACCGGTGCCTCAGCGTTGATATCAAGGTAATAAACGTTAAAGGCTGCGGACGTGGGAATTTATGAGATACCCATTTCCGCGGCCACCAAATTCACCACAAAAGAAATTTGCCAAGGTACATAGCCCTGTATGTGTTCAAAACCTACGCTGCGACAGGAATATAGGATGTCATAACACAATGTGAGGCCTGCTGCTACCGGCAAAAGTACAAATGCTTCTTCACCTAATGACTTTAACTCAACAGAGGTGCGTTGCGCTAAAGAATGCGCGGAGGGTACAATCACTTTTATTTTCTCATCTGGCATCCGGTAGAGATCAATTTATTTGGATGTTGTTATACATGGCTTTATATACGGCATCAAGATGGCCTCCTTTAAGCTCATCAAGCAGGTCTGAAGGGTTAATCTTTGGATGATGTATCCATATTTTAAGAGAGGCACGTCGAAATACCCTTAAGTGAGGAATCACCATTGGCAAGAATGCAGCTGCGCTCTTCAATCACAACCTCAACTTATCTATCATGCCGCTGGCAACCTCCTGATCTGCTTATTAGGCGTGGTAAGCACTTGCATTGGTTTGATCAGCCTCATGTAAAAAAGGCCTTTCCTGCAGAGGTGAGTGCTGCACCATGAAATAAACCTATAAATAAAGGGAGGGTCCTATCTGTCACCTCCCTTGAGAACTGGCTACCACTCAGCGAGTGGCACCAGAAGGTCAAAGCAGATTCCCTATCACCCTCAGGCTGATTAAACACCCGGGGAGTATGCTTTTCAGAAGCACCCATTTGTCATATTCTTTCCTGTACAGGCGATGTCACTACCCAGAATATGATTAATTATTTGAGCATAATATATAAATAAAGTATTATTATTTTTTTTTGACACTTGCGGATATAATCATTCCTGCCGTTGAAAATACCGCCGTCAAATATACAATCGCGGACCACCCGCCGTGTTGCCAGAACCATCCGCCCGCCGAACCTGTCACACTCGATCCCATATAATAAAAAAGAAGATACAGCGACGATGCATGCCCTTTTAAAGTTCCGGAAAGTGGCCCCACTGCACCACTCGCAACCGAGTGCGAAATAAAGAAACCCGTTGTAACCATAATTATGCCTGCAACAATCCCCGCTAATGAAGACGAAAGTGTGCAGAGGGAGCCTGCTAACATCAGAAAAAAACCAGCAATCAATAATGGCTTCTTGCCCAGTTTATCTGCAAGAGTTCCTGCAACAGAGGATGAAACGATGCCAAAAGCAAATGCACAAAAAACTGAGCTTATTTGAGTTTGATTGAAGTTAAAGGGAACCTCTGACAAGCGAAAGGTCGCATAATTAAACAACGTGACAAATATGCTGGTAAGAAAAAATCCGATAACGTAGAGTCTAATCAGGCCCGGATTACTTAAATGTTGCCCCCAGGCTTTAAGATGAAAACGGACATTAAAACCAGGATTTTTCACAAAGTTTTTTGAAAAGGGTAGCAACACGTAGAACCCAACCGCAGAGACTAAGCAAAGTAATCCCTGGATTTCCATCGCACCGCGCCATGATGTCAGCTCAGTCAGCAACCCCATACCAACACGCCCCATCATGGCGCCGAAGGCTGTACCTCCGACGTATAAGCCCATGGTTTTACCAAGATGCGTCGGTTCAATTTCTTCAGCCAGCCAAGCCATAGCAACAGCGGGGACCCCGCCAAGCACAACCCCCTCAATTGCACGCGCAATTAATAACTGATGCCATTCCGGCACAATCGCAGCTACGATGTTACACACTGAGGCCAGCATCATTGAAGTAAACATCAGCCCTTTCCGGCCCAGTGCCTGAGAGAACGCGCCTGAAAGTAATATGGAGACAGCCAAGAGACCTTTGGTAAAAGACAGTGCCAGAGAGCTTTGGGCCGGAGATATGGAAAATGCACCTGAAAATGCCGGCAATAAAGGTTGAACGCAGTAGATTAGCGAAAAACTCGCAAACCCCAGCAAGAAGAGGGAGATGCCAGCACGAAGATATTCTTTTGTGCCACGCTTTATGGCTACTGATTGCATATCTTCTCTGCGTCCTGGTCGATTTACAGTAATAGAACGTTCAGAAGTTACGATACTTTTACCCATGTAAGTTTCCATTTTTAAAAATTCGCTAAAACTTACGGCAACAGCTAATATCTGTCCAATATATGAATGTCATTCTTGTGATATATAAATAGTATGGAGCTCAGGCATATACGCTATTTTCTTATGGTGGCTGAAGAAAGAAACTTTACGCGCGCAGCTGCCCGGTTAGGTATTGGTCAACCACCATTAAGTATGCAAATCAGAGATCTTGAAAAAGAACTGAAGGTCTCCCTCTTTGTACGCGGCAGGCAGGGCGCTAAACTGTCCGAAGCAGGTAAGGCATTTTATACTGCCGTAAAGCCCATGGAAAAACTGGCAGAGGAGGCCATAAAATCCGCACGGCGTGCAGGCTTGGGTGAAACCGGCAGGCTTCATCTGGGATTTACCGGGACTGCGGGAGTAAATCCTGTTGTCTCCGCCACGATAAACACGTTTAAGCATCGCTTTCCGGATGTAAACCTTACCGTGACGGAAGCCAACTCTTCAGATTTGATCGCCGAACTTGAAGCTAAAAGACTAGATGTGGCTTTGTTACGTCCAGCAACACAGATTCCGCAAAACATTACGCTTTCTCATTTGCTGGAGGAGAAACTGGTGCTGGCGCTGTCGGATAATCATCCACTTGCTGGCAAAAGAGGTAAGCTTGACCTGAACTTGTTGAGATCTGAACCCTTTATTCTTACCCCACGGAACACTGGTACCAGTCTTAGAGAGGCATCGTTACAGGCCTGTCACAGTTCAGGCTTCGACCCAATCGAAGGTCAGAAGGCTCCGCATATAGTTTCAATACTGACAGTTGTGGCAGCGGCTCTGGGCGTTGCCCTCGTACCTCAGTCGATGATGCAGTTCAGGCTTGCCGGTGTCTGTTTCAAACAGCTCAGGCCACCGGTGCCAGCCATTGGTTTAGCCGCAGCCTGGAATAACCAGAATAAAAGCCGTGTTGTGGAAAACTTTCTGTCCATTGCAGTGCTTAAGTCTCGCAACAACGGGGCCCGATAATGAACGTTAAGAAAACTGGCAGCGGGCTTGACAAAAGATCCTGTGATAATTAACGGCTTACCTGATACTTTAAGTTTGCTTGATAACCTCTATAAACATATCTACAGCAGGATTGTTTCTTGCGCTGGACCAGGCAACGGCGGTTGTGATGACTTTGATATTTTTGTCGAGAGGTAAAGTCACTATGTTTGCGGGGGACAGACGCTCCAGCTTCGAGGGAACGAGCGCGATGCCCTGGCCGCAGCTCACGAATGCTATCTGAGATGCAACAGATCGAACTTCATGAATTATCCGGGGCGAAAACCCCCGGTTATGACAAGCAGCTGTGATGCTGTCGTAAAAAACCGGGCTAACATGTCGGGCAAACATAACCCACTTTTCATTGCTTAATGCGTCAAGCGCAACGCTGTTTTTTCCGGCAAGAAAGTGGTCATGGGGAAGGGCAACAACCAGATTATCGCTGGCCAACGGCAGGGACGCGATATCATTACCAAGTGCGCCGGTAAGACGCGCAAAGGCCAGGTCAATGTCCCCGCTTTGCAGTAAGGGTATAGCCTCAGCGCTGTCTATCTCTTTAACCGAAATGGTCAGTTCTGGCACCGCTTTCTTCATTTTTTCCAGGTAGGCCGGCAGCACGTCAAGCATGGCCGTACTGATAGCCCCCACGGTAATAATGCCGGTCTGACCGGCAATCGCTTCGCGAATAGCCAGATCGAGTCGCTCAACCTGCCCGGCGAACTTTTTCACTGCAGGCAGGATTGCCTGGCCGGCGGGCGTTAACTGCACTCCTTTCCGGGACCGGTCAAACAGCTGGATTTTTAGCGAGCTTTCAAGCACCTGAATTTGCTGCGTCAGTGGTGGCTGTGTCATGCCGAGCCGTTTAGCCGCGCGGCCAAAATGCTTCTCTTCTGCCACGGCCAGAAACAGCCACATGTGTCTTAATATGCGAAAATTAATCATATTCCCTCGATATGTTTTTAATATTAAAACCATTTTCTTTAAGTATTTTACCTATCAGGATAGTTGTTCAATAGTGTGGTTAAATCAACCACCATGGATAACGCCATGTCATCTCATTCTCTGCTCGACAGGCTTGCCAGCCTTGATACCAATACGGTTTCCGATGCTCTCGATTTTCTGGAGCTTCCGGGGGCGACCTATGGCCTGCGCCCGCTATGGAACTGTCCAAAAATCGCTGGACGCGCCAGCACGATTCAGCTTGGCCCCAAAACCGATGCAAGACCTACCGTTCACCTCATCACGCCAGTCATCGATGCAATTACCTCTGACGATCGTGTGCTGGTCATTGCCGGCGGTAAAGAGGGGATTTCCTGCTGGGGAGACATCATTGCAAATGCGGCAAAGGGTAAAAACGTACGTGGTTCAGTACTGGACGGCATGAGCCGGGACATTGAAGGCAGTGAGGAAATTGGCTATCCGGTTTATGGCCGCGGCATCACTATGATCAGCGCCCGTAATCGCGTCATACAGCTTGATTCCGGCAATCCGGTCACCATGGCGGGTGTTACGGTAAAAGAAAATGACTATGTGATCGCTGACCGCTGCGGAACGGTCTTTATTCCCGCTGAATTCATTGAAGAAGTCATTAAGCAGGCTGAAAAAATCGCGCATCGTCAGAACGGCATGGTAGCCGCCGTTCGCGCAGGCCGTTCAGTAGCGGAAGTCATGCATGACAGTCAGTTTGAAGCGATTAACTAGGGTGAAAAGGCATGAGCGAAACAGAAAAGCAGCTCCTCGAGCTGTTCAAAGGACTTAATACCGCAGGCGTTTCTGACGCGCTGGATAAACTCGGACTGAGCGGACAGTGTTTTGATGTCATGCCACTTGATAACTACAGGCAAGCTGTCGTGGGTCTTGCTTATACCGTACGGTATGAGCCAGCCAGCAATCCTCCCGGAACCGTGGGCGATTTTATCGATGATGTGCCCGCCGGATATATGGTTGTCATTGATAACAACGGACGCACAGACTGTACGGTATGGGGCGACATCATGACGCAGGTTGCCGGCAGCAAAGGTATCGCGGGCACCGTTATTGATGGCGTATGCCGTGACGTTCATAAAGCGTTAGGTGACGGATATCCGATCTTCTCTAAAGGCCGCTTCATGCGCACAGGCAAAGACCGCGTGCAGGTCAATGCCATTAATCAGCCCGTATCGATCGGCACGGCGCGCGTGGAACCGAACGATATCGTTGTGGCGGATGCGAGCGGCGTGGTGATTGTCCCGCGCGACAGGGCGGAAGAGGTCGCAGGCGTAGCGCATGAAATTGAAAAAATAGAATCAGCTATCCGTCATGCACTTGTTGAAGATAAATCGCTGCGCCAGGCGCGCGAAGAGCTGGGGTACCACCTGCTGCAGAGGAAAGCATAATGTCACTTTATACAGAAGAACAGGCTCAACGCGCGCTGCAGCTTGGTAGCTCAACGCTGTTTGAAGCCTCTGGTCTGAATTGTGCCGTAGACCCGGCAATAAAAACGGTCTGGCGTGGCATGGGTATCGCGGCGCCTGCTTATCCGCTTGCCTGTTCTCCCGGAGATAATCTGGCACTGCATCTGGCGCTGGAAAAAGTGCCAGAGGGGAGCGTGCTGGTTGTGACAACGGATAACTTCATCGCAGGCTACTGGGGGGAAGTACTGACGGTCGCTGCGCAGGCGGCCGGCGTCAAAGGCCTGATTATTGATGGTGGCGTGCGTGATATTGCAGCCGTACTGAAACGCGGCTTTCCGCTTTACTCGCGCGGAGTTGCGGTACGCGGCACGATTAAAGCGAGCTACAAATCGGTTGGCGAACCTGTCAGCTTTACCGGTATTTCCGTAGAGGCCGGCGATTTGGTCGTTGCCGATGATGACGGTATTGTCGTTATCCCGGCGCAGGAGGTGACGCGCGTGCTTGAGGCTTCTGAACAAAGGGAGGTGAAAGAGCGGGCCATGATGCAGAAACTGGAAGCAGGCAGCACTACGGTTGATCTGATGGGCCTGGCGCACTGGAGAACTCAATGACAGCATCTCAGCAGCTTAACCGATACCTGGAGCGCGGCAAGCCGTCCGCCACCTATCGCATAATGGACAAGGTGGCAGAACTGAAGGCGCAGGGCCAAAACATCATTTCACTGAGCGCCGGGGAACCTGATTTCCCGACGCCAAAGCATATTTGTGCAGCGGCGATGATGGCTATTCAGAATGGCCATACCCGCTATACGCAGGTAGCCGGTCTCAGGGCATTACGTGAGGCCGTAGTGAATAAATTCCGGCTGGATAACGGACTTGACGTCAGCTGGCAGGAAACCCTTATCAGTAATGGCGGAAAACAGGTCATTTATAACGCACTGGCCGCTACGCTGAATGACGATGATGAAGTCATTATTCCGGCGCCTTACTGGGTGAGTTATCCGGAAATGGTTCAGCTTTGCGGCGGAACACCCGTTACGGTGGCCTGTGGGCAGGAAAGCGGCTTTAAGCTCACGCCTGACTTGCTGGATGCCGCAATAACGCCGCGTACGCGCTGGATTATTCTGAACTCGCCCTCCAATCCAACCGGTGCGGTCTACAGCAGAGACGAACTGGCGGCGCTGGGAAATGTTTTGATCAGACACCCGCAAATACTCATCCTGTCGGATGATATTTATGAGCATCTCATTTTTGATGACATCGAGTTTGCTACGATGGCGGCGGTTGTTCCTGCGCTCAGAGATCGCATTCTGACGATGAACGGCGTATCGAAAGCTTGGGCCATGACTGGCTGGCGTATCGGGTTCTGCGTAGGCCCGCGCTGGCTCATCAGCGCCATGGAGAAGCTGCAGGGGCAACAGACCTCCGGTGCCAGCTCCATTTCACAGCACGCCGCGCTGGCAGCGCTGACCGGTCCGCGTGATTTCCTGACCACTTCGCGTCAGGCTTTCTCAGCACGCCGGGATTTAATGGTCCGCATGCTCAATAGCGCACAAGGCCTGCACTGTGACATGCCGCAGGGTGCATTTTATTCCTTTGCAGACTGTAGCGCTCTGATTGGCAAAACGTCAGCAGCGGGTCAGTATCTGGCAACGGATGAAGATGTAGCAACCGCATTGCTGGAAGAAAAAGGTGTATCCGTCGTGCATGGTAGTGCATTTGGCTTGGGGCCTTATATTCGCATCGCCTACGCCATTGATAACGATTCTCTGGAAAAAGCCTGTCAGTTAATCATTGAATTCTGCGAAACGGTTAAGTAACCAAAAAGGAAGAGGCGTAAGCCTCTTCGTGTGTCGCGAACTCACCACATAAAGCGAGTCATAGTTCATCCGGAGCTACACCCGGCGCTGGAGCCCTCCTCAATTACTTTTTGATCACGCTGCTGCATTGAGCAATACCTCTCGCCAAGCATGCTGATCAAAGAGCACCTGAATATCGATACGACGTGGGTTTTGCAGATGTTTTTTAAATGGGGATCGCAGGTTTGCTATATGAATGCGGTGCTTCTTCACTGGTCATAATAGTAAGTAAGCCTTTTTAGGAAAACCAGGTACACCATATTTAGCGGATTGCCTGCACATCGTATGCTACACCGGCAGCCCTCTCAATTTTGTTTGAATATACAACACTAAGTGCTTATATAAATGTGAAAAAAATAACACATATAACTAACCAGAGAACGGAGATGAATATAATATTGTGCAAAATATCGGCTGCCGCACCCTTTTTTGCAATTTTTCGGTTTTTTCAGCCTATAAAAAGTGAAAAAAGTAACAATTTTCACGCAAATTACGACACTTTTCTTATACGGAGACCGCCATGCGTATTGCCATACTTGCTTTAGAGGGGAGCGTACTGTCCGCTATTGCAGGCCCCACCGACCTGTTCTGGATAACCAATAAGGCGATTGCCGCCTCCCCAGAACATGCATCCAGGCTTCATCCTCAAACCTTTGAAACGCTTATCGTCAGCGCGGATGGCGCTCCGGTCTGGGATGCTGAAGGCAGACTCATTCATATTGACAGTTCCTTTAAAACGGCGGGACAGCCTGACGTACTCATTGCGCCGGGAATGTTGCTTGGGCACGACCTGCAGCCGTTGAATATGGCCAGTATCCGGCTTGCAGCGGACTGGTTCAGGAATATGCATGAGAAAGGCGTACTGGTCGCCGGAGCGGGCACTGGCAGCGTTATCCTCGGCGAAGCGGGATTGCTGAAGGGACGATCATATTCAACAACCTGGTGGGTCAGCCATATGCTACAGGAACGTTATCCTGATGCCGTCTTAGCAAAAGGTAAAAAGTTTGAGGAAGACAGGGGGGTGATCACTACGGGAGGGTGCTTTTCGTGGATTTCCCTTGCCCTGCATATCATTGAAAAAGCAGCAGGGGCGGAGGTGGCCAGCCTCACGTCAGAGATGTCGCTGAAGGATAATGATTTGCTGGGGCAGAATCTGGACACAGTCTCCAGCCCTGTAGATAAAGGTATGTCCTTTCTGGTTCGCGCACAGGAATTCATCCGGTTTAAGAATCCCTCCACAAATGCCGCACAGTTGGCTGCCGCTCTTGGTACTACGGAACGCACGCTGCAGCGCAGGCTTAAGGCGCTGTCGCAGGAGAGTCCTAAGGAGTTTATTACAAGGATACGTATTGAGATGTCGTGCCCCATGCTTACCAGCACCAGCGTCAGTGTTCATCAGGTAGCTCTCAACTGCGGTTATTCTGAAGATACGGCCTTCCGTAAAGCGTTTAAACTGGCCATGGATATGTCACCTGCACATTACCGTCAGTGGATGCGAGCCAAGAACTCTGGAGGTTTAAATTAGCACCGAATTACGAATGTCCATTATTTCCCCTGGGAACCTACATCAAATAAAATGAATAATTAATAATAATTTCAATCAGCTTTATTGAAATAATTGTTGGTTTTTTTTTGCCGATGGATCGGCTGTTAAATCCTTTTAATTGTAACTTTTACCAGGTGAAAAAATAATGAACATTACGCAAAGGCTGACCCTGGCTTTTTTTTTACTCTCGGCTTCGCTCGTTGTGACCGGAATTATTTCAGTGCATCTGCTTTCCGTATTTCAAGATCGTTTTGAATACGTTCAGGATAATGCTATTCCTTCTATAAAGGACCTGGGGGAGCTCATTGATCGCAGCAACCGGCTTTCCCTGACGCTTTACCGGCATCAGAGTCAGACTGACAACGCGCGCATGCCGGCCGTTGAAAAGGACATTACGCAGAGGATCGCGGATATCCGCACCCTGGCGGATTATTACCTGAAAAACGATGTCTCCAGCGATGAAGACAAAAAGATGACTGAAAAGGGGCTGGTCACAATCCGGCTAGTTGAGTCAAGGCTGCCAGCCTTCCTCAGTGCGTCCCGCGCGCATCAGGACAACGTTACGCTTAGCATGCTCGAGAACGGAAGCGGCATCGGCGGTGCCATCGACGAGCTGAAAGAAGGCTATCGTCAACAGCTGGTGCTCAATATCTCGCTTTCTGAAGGGCTGCGCCGTATCAACCACGAGATTTTTAAGCGGACCCTCTGGGGGATGTCTGTCGGGGTGACGCTTGCTATCGCGCTGCTTGGCACGCTGACCGTTTTTACCCTGCTGCGTATTCGCCGGAGCCTGCAACATATCAGTGAAATCATGCTGCACGCGGGTGACCGACTGGATCTGAGCGTTAAGGCTGACGACAGCCGCAGAGATGAAGTCGGGGTCATGGCAAAGGCATTCAACCAGCTCCTGCTTCGTGTCAGTACCGCGCTGGACGCTGTAAGTACATCCTCCCATGCGGTGAGTTCGGCTTCAGCACAGATTGCGGCCGGCAATGAAGATTTATCCTCCCGTACCGAGCAGCAGGCAGCCTCGCTCGAGCAGACGGCGGCCAGCATGGCGGAGCTGAGCGAAACGGTCCGGCAGACGGCCGAAAATACGCGTCAGGCGAGCCATCTGTCCGGTAATGCCGCTGAACTTTCAGACGCCAGTGCGGCATCGCTGGGAAGTATGCTGATTACCATGGCGGAAATCAGGAGCAGTTCGAAAAAGGTCACGGAAATTGTCACGCTGATAGAGGGCATCGCGTTTCAGACCAACATCCTGGCACTGAACGCAGCCGTAGAAGCCGCGCGGGCTGGAGAACAGGGCAAGGGCTTCGCCGTTGTTGCAGGCGGGGTCCGGAGCCTTTCCCAGCGGTCTACGCAGGCCGCACGTGAGATAAAACACCTCATCGATACATCCTATAACCTGGTGGAATCCGGCGCCACTCAGGCCGAGGCGGTTGAGGGGAATATGTCGGAACTCAAGAGAGCGTTCCGTCAGGTCAACGATCTGGTCAGTGACATCGCGGCCGCGGCAGAAGAGCAAAATACCGGCATTACTCAGGTGCACCTCGCCATCAGTCAGATGGACGATGTTACCCAGCAGAATGCGGCGCTGGTAGAAGAAGCGTCCGCGGCCTCCGCCTCGCTTCAGGATCAGGCGCAGAGGCTTTCTGGTCTGGTCAGGCAGTTTTCTCTTCCCGGTACCGCAGGTGTGGAGTCAGCACTGCCAGAAAGTATTATTCCTGTTGAACCCACTCGTCTGCACGTACCGATCCGATCATTTTACAGCAAGCCTGACAGCGCGAACTGGCAGCGTTTCTGATGGGTGCTTTATTTCATGGGGAAATCATGGATATTAATGAATTCATTAAACACGGTAAGCATCATCGCGAGCTGATGACGCAGTTTGAGCAGGTAAATATCCTGCTTCACCAGCTGACTGATGGGAATTATCAGTCTCTGGATGTTTACATGAATAACTGCAACCATCTCCGGGAACAGATTAACTCAGCCATGGGATTACTCCGCAACCGGGAATTTGAAGAGTATCTGATTCAGCATGACGCCGCACTTTATTACAACCTGCAGAGCGTCATGCTCGCCGTGCAGATGTTGAAAAATTTACTGGAAAACCTGGCCGGAACGATGAAGCGCTCAGTGCTCGAATGCGCCTGAAGTTGATGAACGACAGCCTGACTCTGGAGGTATGTATTCCGTAGTCAGTGCTGTAAAACAGTGGTTGTACGCAAACGGACTGCCTGATTAGGGCGCCAGAGCCAAGGATGCTGTATTCCTCTGAATAACCCAACTTTCTGCCTTTAAATTGTCCGCCCCCCTTTGACGGCAAAGTGGTGAGCAGGACGATCGGAACGCGGCCGGACGCAAAGCTGGTGAATACCATGCTGGATGATGCGATCGATACGCTCACAGAAAATGGAAAGCCTTTGATACACAGCGACAGAGGCAGTCATTATCAATGGTCAGGCTGACTTGATCGTATCAACTCGTCGGGACTTATAAGGTCCATGTCGCGCAAAGGTTGCTCATCGGATAACGCAGCATGCGAAGGTTTCTTCGGGCGGATCAATAATGAAATGTACTACGGCAGCATCTGAGGATGCTCAACATAATCAGTCCAACAAAATATCCGCATCTCCGAGGCGGACATCTGAATTTAGCCGTTACAAACCAAAGGTCGCATAATGTTATTTATGTAAAAAATTCAATTTTTTAAATTATGATCTTCATGTTTAGAGCAAAATGCTAAGAGCAAGTATGGAATAACGTGAGGGTGATTAGATAGAAGCTAGGTGATGAGCAGTTGGCGATTTGAGTACGTGTTTAGATATCTTATTAAACATAATAAGTATATTCGGTACTGCCTGCTTTATCTCATTCACATCTGGATTCCTAATCATGAGTCTACTTACTCATTCATGAAACGCTCTTCAAGCGATGCTTCCAGCTTGAGCATTGCATCCTCTGCATGCTGCATATGCTGTCGCATGATGTTTTCAACCTGTGAGGTGTCTTTGCGACGCATTGCGTCGATTAACTTGTATTGAAAATCTATACCGGTGGCGCGTGCGACAGGCTCTGGGCGCTGGTAAATGTCTTTGCAGACGGCTTGCTCTTTGAGTAGGCGTTGTAAGAATCGGCAAATGAATGCCAGCAGCACATTGTCGGAATAGCTGGCCACCACAGCATGAAAATCGAGCTCTGCCATGCGCTGGTTCCAGCGTTCATCATCGTCTACTGGTTCATGATCGTAGGTGGCAATTAACTGGTGCAGCTGCTCAAATCCTTTCGCATCAATATGCTCGATGGCGCTCACTGCAACCAGTGGCTCCAGGGCCTTGCGCAGGGCATAAATGTTTGCGATCGACAGGTCGCGTGTGAAGAGGAAGTTGGACATCAAACTCATGGCACGTGATTCACTCATGGGTTCGATAAACGCGCCGCCACCAGGTCCAGTGCGCGTGCGAATGAGTCCCTGAACTTCAAGCGACTTGAGTGCCTCGCGAACCGTGCTTTTACCTGCGGAAAAACGTGTGGCGAGATCTTTTTCCTGCGGCAGTCGATCGCCTGGCTGCAGGTTGTCACGAACGATCGCCTCTTTGATGGCATCAACAATCTCATCGGTACGCTTACGACGGGCGGGTTCTGCTAGATCTCGGTTTTCACTTTTCATCTTTGTCCATTACAGGCGCGGCGCGCTGGCAAGCAGGCTTTGGGTATAGGCATGCTGCGGCGCGTTAAACAGTGCATCACTTGCCGCGCATTCTACCAAATCTCCCCGATAAATAACGGCCACACGATCGGCGATAGCTTCAACTACCGCCAGGTCGTGACTAATAAACAGATAGGAGAGGGAGAACTGTTGTTTTAGCTGCTCCAATAACAGCAGAACCTGTGCCTGAACTGACACATCCAGTGCGCTGACCGGTTCGTCCAGCACGAGTATCTGTGCTTCTGCTGCCAGTGCTCGGGCAATCGCCAGTCGCTGTGCCTGGCCGCCGGAGAATTCATGCGAGTAGCCGTGAAGTGCATCTGCCGGCATCTGTACCGCGTCCAGTAATTCTAACTTGCGCCGTTGTCTTTCCGATGAGGTGTAGTTGCGCAAATGTTTGAGTGGCGCATCCAGAATGTCACCAATGGTGTGACGCGGGTTGAGAGAAGCCTGGGGATCCTGAAACACATACTGAATCAACTGGGCGAACGCTTTGCTGTTACGCTTGTGCTGGCGCATATCTTCGCCCATTAGGCGGATTACACCCGAACTGGGTGTTTCGAGTCCCACTAACATGCGCGCTAGCGTACTTTTTCCTGAGCCGCTTTCCCCAACAACGGCCAGGGTTTCGCCTTTGGCCAGTTGCAGTGAGAGATCTTTCACCGCGGTAACCTGATGCTCCGCGGGTGATAACCAGCTTGCACGTCGGCCAAAAGTCTTATTGAGATGTTCTACTTCTAACGCGTAGGTCATAGGCTTTTCTCCGCGGTATTGTTGGGCATATAGAGACGTGCGACATGCTGCAGGAATGACCGCCCCTGGCCAAGTTTTGGCACGCTGGCAATGAGTCGATGCGTGTACTCGTGCTGCGGGGCATTAAGTACCTGCTGCGTGTCACCGGTTTCGACTATTTCGCCCTGGCGCATCACAGCCACCCGATCACAAATTTGCGCGATGACGCCGAAATCGTGAGTAATGAATAACAACGTCAGGCCACGTTCACGCCGCAACTGCTGTAACAGTGCGAGGATATGCGCCTGTACCGTCACATCCAGCGCAGTAGTGGGTTCATCGGCAATGATGATGTCAGGATCGTTGGCTAATGCCATGGCAATACCCACGCGCTGCCGCTGCCCGCCGGAGAGCTGATGTGGATAGGCGGTAAAACGCTTTCCGGCATCCGGAATACCAACACTATCGAGTAATGCCCGCGCTTTGATCTCAGCCTGGCGACGTGAAAGCGGCTGATGAGCCTGAACAGCTTCAATAACCTGTTGTCCGATGCTGATCTGCGGGTGAAGGGTGGTTAGCGGGTCCTGGAATATGTAGGCGACGCGCGTCCCCCGACGTTGCTGCAGCTGGGAAGGGGTGAGTGACAACATCTCTTCACCTGAGACGTAGACGGCGCCACCACTGACTTCACCCGGCGGTGATGCGACCAAACCCATTATAGATAATGCAGTGACACTTTTGCCCGATCCACTTTCTCCTATCAGACCTAAGCATTCCCCCGCGCGCACTGAGAAGCTAATCCCCTTAACTGCGGCTTGCCGGCGTGTTCCTGAACGAAAATCCACCTCTAAATCGACCACTTCGAGTACGGCATCATTGGCAAAGCGCGCTGCAGGGATAGCAGGTCGGTTGACGTCAGTCATTTCGCTGGCTCGCAGTTGCACCCCGGATTTCATACGTGGATCGAGCATGTCTCGGATGCCGTCACCGAGTAGGTTAAAACTCATCACCAGCAGGAAGATCATGATGCCCGGGACCAACGATACGTGCGGTGCGCTGAACATCTGTGCGCGGCCCTGGCCAAGCATAGATCCTAAATCAGCGGCGGGCGGCTGCGCGCCAAGGCCAAGAAACGAAAGTCCGGCGGTTTCAAGGATCATCCAGCCAACGGTGGTGGACATGGTTATCACTATCACAGGCAGTACATTTGGCAGCACTTCGGTCAGCAGAATCTGGAAGTGATTTTTACCAGATAGGCGCGCGGCATGAATGAAGTCGCGCTGGCGCAGCCCGATGGTCAGACCACGGATGTTACGAGCAAAGAAAGGAATATTGACCACAGCTATAGCGTACAGAGCATTGATGAGGCTCGGCCCCAGCACAGCAACAATAACCAGTGCCAGTAGAATGTAGGGAAAGGCCATCAGCATATCGATCAGACGCATTAACACGCTATCCGTTCGTCCACCCGCGTAACCCGCGACTAACCCAATGAATGTGCCAAACAGAGCAGCCATGAGTGTGGCGCTTATTCCCACTACCAGCGACACTCGCGTGCCCCATATCAGGCGTGATAGTAGATCCCGGCCAAGCGGGTCTGTGCCAAGAAGATGATTCGGCGACATCGGTGGCAGCAGACGTTGCAGCAGATTCGTGGCGTCGGGGTCTTGCAGCGGCATCACCGGTGCGGCCAGTTCCGTAATCAGTACCAGCAGCAGTATTATCAGGCCTAATGTGGCAAGCCGATTGGCGAGCAGCAGTGACCAGAGAGACGCCCGGTGACGCGTCGGCGCCAAAGATGTTGTCTGGCTCATGATGTTAACCTCGGGTCGAGAAGCGACTGCAGGATGTCTGCACATAGATTGATCAGCACATAGGCTGCGGCAGCAACCAGTACACCGCCCTGTACTAGCAATAGATCGCGCGTAGCGACGGCTTTAACCAGCATCGCGCCCAGTCCCGGCCATTGAAAAACAGTCTCAATGTAAACTGCGCCACCCATAACAAAACCAGCCTGAATGCCAATCACCGGGATCACCGCCACCAGCGCCGCACGGAATGCATGGCGCCAGATCACTTTGCGTTCACTGAGTCCTTTAGCGCGGGCGGTGCGAATATAATCCTGACGCAGAACCTCAAGCATGGCCGTGCGGGTTAAGCGCGCGATCACACCCGTTGCCACCAGCGCAAGCGTGATCGCAGGCATGGCGAGGTGGTGCAGCAAATCAAGCAGTCCGCCGCCACCCCATATGGCATACATACCAGATGCCGGGAACCACTGCAGCTGTACTGCAAATACCATGATCATCAGTAAACCAATCCAGAAAGAAGGCAGCGAGATCCCCAACAGCACCAACAGCGTGATTGTCCGATCGGCCCAGCCAAACTGACGGACTGCTGAAATCACCCCTGCCAGCAGGCCAAGAACAGAACTGATCAGCAGGGCGGTGCCGCCCAGGATCAGGGTAGCCCCCAATCGATCGAGCACCTCGTCTATAACCGGTCGATGGAGTACATACGAGCGACCAAAATCCCCATGCAGCAGGTTGCCAATCCAGATGAAGTATTGCTGGTACAGCGGTTTATCCAGGCCCAACTCCTGATTGATGCGCGCAACATTTTCTGGAGTCGCCCATGCACCCAGTAGCGCCTGCGCTGGATTACCGGGGATCAGCGCCAGGATCAGAAACACAATCAGTGACAGTCCAATCAGCACCGGAATAACAGATAACAACCTTTTTAATAGGTAGATCCACATCGTCAGGCTCCTCAAATGAGAGTCAGTGTTTCGTTACCCGGTTAAGTAACAGATTGAAATTTGGTTGCAGGGTGAAATGCTCAATACGGGTCGACGTCACCGCGTTCTGCTTCCAGTTGGCGACGAAGATCCACGGTGCATCCTGATGCACGATTTCCTGTACCTGCTGATAAATCGCCCCGCGTGCTGTGTTGTCGGTAGTCAGGCGAGCCTGTTGCAGTAAAGTATCCAGCTTAGGATTACTGTAGTAACCGGAGTTAAAGCCACCTTTGTCGGGCCAGGCGTCGCTTCGGAGGGTGAGGAAAGGCAACGTGTCGGGATCGTTGGTCATCCAGGCCATTTCAGCCATGTGTGTCTGACCATCAAGGCCGGCGTTCACTTTTGCCAGATAAGTGTTCCATTCATAGGTTTCAATTTTTACCTGCAAGCCCACGGCTTTGAGATCGGCCTGAATGGCAACGGCCATCGGTAACGGATCAAGCATGCCCGAACCACCCTCGGTAACGAAGAACTTAAGGGTCGCACCTTCTGCTCCGGCCTCTTTCAGCAGTTGGCGTGTTTTCTGAGGATCATAAGGATAGGCAGAGACGTCTTTGTTATTTGCCCAGTGAAATGCAGCAGGTATCGGTCCAGTGGCGACATCGGCAGAGCCCTGCAGAATATTCTCCACCAGCGATTGTTTATTGATGGCGTAGTTCACCGCCTGCCGAACACGGACATCGTTAAACGGAGCAATTTTGGTGTTCAGCATTACGTACCAGACATGTGGACCTGTGGTCTGGTAAAGCCGGAAGCGATCGTGCTTTTGCTCAAACAGTTTGACGGTATCGGGCGGCACTTCAGGCATGGCGTCAATACCGCCAGAGAGCATTTCAGCAACACGGGTGTTGCTGTCCGTAATGGGGCGGAATACCACGGTATTGATAGCCGGTTTACCGTCCCAATAATTTTTATTGGCACTAACCACCACGCGCTGATTGGATTGCCATTCGCTGAAGTGGAATGCGCCGGTACCCACCGGATGACGACCAAAGTCTTTGCCATATTTTGCTACTGCGGTCGGCGACACGATCAGGCCCGCTGGCGTGGCGAAGTTAGAGAGCAGTGGGGCAAACGGCTGTTTAAGATGAAATACCACGGTGTACTCATCGACAACGTCGATGGTTTTGATCGAAGAAAAGAAGAAGGAGAGCGGGAAGGGCCCGGTATCATGTTCTGGATGCTTATCATCCAGCATGCGCTCAAACGTGTACTTCACCGCAGCAGCATTAAAGGGTGTGCCATCATGAAAGATGACGCCCCGGCGCAGCTGAAAACGATAATTAAGGCCATCCGGGCTGATTTGCCAGTGTATTGCGAGAGCAGGTTCAATATCCAGTTTATTGGCACCATTACGCACCAGACCATCGTAAAGGTTAACCAGAATACGGGAATCATTGGCGGCTGTTGCGACCTGCGGATCGAGAGATTGCGGTTCTGCCACCTGTCCAATCAATAGCGCATCCGCCGGTGTGGCGGCCTTTAACGGGTAAATAGTGACCATCCCCAGAGCCAGACAAACTGGCAGCAATCTTTTGATTAAACCCATTCTGGTGTGCTCGCTGAACATAGCGCCCTCATCTACCTGCGGTGAAAGATTAAGCATTGCCTTAAATTAATTTATGCGCATAAATAAAGTTCTTTGCAATAATTTATCCCTATAATTTTCTTATATGTGAACGGGAGTAGAAATGACTTTATCGATTGTTGCGCGTGATCCGATTACCGGCGCGCTTGGAGTTGCAACAGCCACGGCTGGCCCATCCGTGGGGGCTCTGGTAGTGCATGGTGCAGCGGGAGTCGGTGCTATTGCCACTCAGGCGATGACAAATCCGCTGTATGGTATTCATGGTATTGGGTACCTGCGGAGCGGTTTTTCTGCAGCACAAACGCTTGAAAGACTTCTGGGTGAAGATGATGACAGTGAACGGCGTCAGGTGATGATTGTTGATGTTAACGGCCAGATAGCTCACTGGAGCGGCAGGCTATGCGGCACGTATGCTGGCTGCCTGGTAACAAGTGAATGCGTAGTCGGTGGCAATCTTCTGTTAAATGATCACACACTGACAGCCATGCTGGATCACTATCATCAATCGCAGAACGAATCTTTTGACGATCGATTATTCGCCGCGCTAGAAGCCGGTGCTGGAGCAGGTGGAGATAGGCGCGGCATTAAATCTGCCGCCTTGAAAATCTGGCTTGATCGGGAGTACGCCTCTGTCGATACACGGGTCGACTGGTCAGAAACGCCACTGGATGCGCTTAAGGAAGTCATACGCCAGCAGCGTTCGCGAAGCTATGCTGATTTCTTTGCAAAGCTGCCTCAAGGCATTCCCTGAATTACGATGCGACAGAAAGGGATATCTACAATGGTGTAAATCCTGATAACCGATTTTTAACACTTTACAACACAACCCCAAGTGCCAATATAAACTGGCGTCGTCTGGTTGAGTTTCATTATTGAGCCGCTTCTCTCGAAACTTCTAACATCTCATTAATTGCTCTGGTTTAAATACTTCATAAATCCTATTTTAAAATTGCGTATTTCTTACTCAGATCCTGCAACTGGGTGACAGGTGATGAATTTCACATTTTATTTATAACGGAAAGTAATTAAGCATTAGGTGTTTTTAATGATTTCCTTTTTTCTCTCATCGTAAATATCCTTTAATCATCAGAGTGACTACTCTTAGCTTTTATTTATTAGTAATCGGGCCAACTGATAATGGTGCTTTATCCTGATATTTGACATAAGTCATTACTTATTTTAACAAATAATATAAATGTTAGACTATCTATCTTTTTTCTAAATTAACGGAACTCTCTGATTGATTAGGTGATATCCTCCCTTTCGCTTCTTTACAGAACGCTTACAAACAGATTAATTAACCATTCGAAAAAAATGATGCCTAATACAAGGATGTGGTTAGCGCTCGTCGCTATGTTAACCGCAACAAAAGTCACAGCTGCCCCCTTAAACCCCGGCGATCGTGATTATATTCAGAACCAGCAACAGCAACGTTTGCAAAATGACCAGCAGCAGCGTGACGCATTATGGAATGCTACCGCGCCGCAGAGCACACCAGCAGCGGATTCCGCTCAGGCCGGCCCCTGCTTTCCGGTGCAGCAAATCGCTATTCGCAACGCCACGCTGATTTCTGCCAGCCAGCAGCAATCGCTGGCCGCACCTTATATTCATCGCTGCCTGAACTTAACCGAAATTAATTCACTGGTGCATGCCATTTCTGACTGGTATATGCAGCGCGGCTATATCACCAGCCGGGCATTTTTAATTGAACAGGATTTATCGCAGGGTGAGTTAATTATTCCGGTGCTGGAAGGGAAGCTGGACGCCAT
>NZ_JAIMIF010000006.1:0-275229 GCF_019795935.1 Pantoea sp. DY-15 | reverse complement strand
TACTGTTCGACCTAAATTTCGCCACAACGCTGTATTTCACAACGATTTGCCTGGTAACTGCGCAAAATCCTGGGCAAAAAGCGCCACTTTATTCCAATCGGTGTACTCCACTTCTTTCGATGTATCGGTTTCCCCGCCGGTCATACGCATAATGAATTGAATCATGACGCGATCAAACCAGCGATAACGCGGATAACGCAACGCCCCGGCGAAAACCGCACAGCAATCGGGTTGCCACGGCGACTGCTCCAGGAACTTGCGCGTATACGCATTGGTCTCTGGCGTACACTTATCTGCTTTACGCGCCGTCAGGTTGACACTAAAGAAGCCGCTCACCCGCTGCTGCAGCTGTGCTTTGTGCTGGGTGACAAATTTCAGCAGCGCCGGATTGAAATGGCCATAGCGGATCGAAGCACCAATCAGTACGCGATCATACTGCAACCAATCAATCTGCTGCGCCTGCAGTAAATCGATCACGTCACACAGTTGATGCGGCACTAACGTCTGCGCAATGCGCGCGGCAATGTCACGAGTTTGTCCATCGCGGCTGGAATACAGAATCAACGCTTTCATTACTCAATCCTATTTTATTATTCGCGCCAGAAGGTCGGCGTGAACAGCACCAGCAGCGTGAACACTTCAAGGCGTCCAAACAGCATGGTCAAAATCAAAATCCACTTCGCGACATCATTCATTGAAGTGAAGTTGTCTGCTACCACACCCAAACCGGGCCCGAGGTTATTCAGGGTCGCGGCCACGGCAGCAAAAGCCGAGAAGTCATCCACGCCAGTGGCGATGATCGCCAACATGCTGAGCAGGAACACCAGCGCATAAGCTGAGAAGAAACCCCACACCGCTTCGAGGATACGTTCCGGCAGCGCGCGATTACCCAACTTGATGGTGTAAACCGCGTTCGGGTGCACCAATCGCTTCAGCTCACGCGAACCCTGCTTGAACAATAGAAGAATGCGGATCACCTTCAAACCGCCGCCGGTTGAACCCGCCATGCCGCCGATAAAGGCTGAGCACAGCAGCAGCACCGGCAGGAACAGCGGCCAGCGCGCAATGCTGTCGGTAGTAAAACCGGCCGTGGTCGCCATTGATACCACCTGGAAAAACGCCTGATTCAGCGTTTGCCAGCCGCTGGCGTACACATTGTGGAACCACAACACTATGGTACAGATCAGCACTAAGGTCAGTTGTACGCCAATAAACATGCGGAATTCGGGATCGCGCCAGTACACTTTCAGGTTGCGACCACTTAATAAAGAGAAGTGCAGGCCATAGTTACAGCCCGAGATCAGCAGAAATACCGCAACAATGGTGTTAATGGTTGGGCTATTAAAATAGCCGATGCTGGCATCATGGGTTGAGAACCCGCCAATCGCGATCGTCGAGAAGCTATGGCCGATAGCATCGAACATCGGCATGCCCGCCAGCCACAGCGCCAGCGCGCACGCCACGGTGAGCAACACGTAGATCAGCCACAGTGTTTTAGCTGTTTCTGCGATACGCGGGCGCATCTTATTATCTTTCAGCGGCCCCGGCATTTCAGCGCGATAGAGCTGCATGCCGCCCACGCCCAGAATGGGCAGAATCGCCACCGCCAGCACAATGATCCCCATCCCGCCGAGCCACTGCAGCATCTGACGATAGAACAGAATCGCTTTCGGCAGCGTATCCAGTCCCACCAGCGTAGTAGCGCCGGTGGTAGTGAGGCCAGAGAAGGATTCAAAGAACGCATCGGTGATTGAGAGATGCGGCTGCTCGGCGAAGATAAACGGCATCGCACCGACGCTGCCCAGCACTGTCCAGAACAGCACCACGATGAGGAAGCCTTCGCGCGGCTTGAGTTCGGTTTTCTGCTTGCGGTTTGGCCACCACAGCAGCGAACCGATAACGATCGCCATCATAAAGGTCTGACTGAACGCGCGCCCGGCACCATCACGGTAAATCAAAGCGACGAGGCCAGGTAAAATCATGGTCACCGAGAAAAGAATCACCAGCAGGCCCACGATGCGGGTAATGGCGCGAAAATGCATTCAGCCGTTTCCTTTAAACAGAAGCTTTTAGTTTGTCAGCGGGATGAGCGTCAGCGCGCCCCGGCTGTAATCAGAGAGGTTTTGGCGAAAGCCATCAATCTGCGCATGCGGCAACGCTAAACGCAGCGCAATACGATCCTGATAATGGCTCTCTTCTATAATGCCGTCAAAACGTTGCAGCAAGCGTTCGATGTCGCTGAGTTGGGCGTAATCGCACTGCAGGGTAAAAGATTCCATCGGCACTTTGCGCTGACGCGCCAGTTGCTTCAGCCCTTGCTGCACGCCGCCGCCGTAAGCTTTTACCAGTCCGCCGGTGCCAAGCATGATGCCGCCATAATAACGCACCACCACCGCAGTGATCTCACCGACGCCGCTGCCCATCAGTTGGGCCAGCATCGGTTTGCCTGCGGTGCCAGAAGGTTCGCCATCATCGGAAAACCCCAACTGCTGCGAATCATCCGGCGCACCCGCCACCCACGCCCAGCAGTGATGCCGCGCGCTGGGATGCTCCTGCTTCACCTGCTGCACAAACGCGCGCGCCGCTTCCACGCCGGCCGTGTGCGCCAGCAAGGTGATGAAGCGGCTTTTCTTGATAGTTTCCTCGCTGAGACTCACGGCCTCAGCGGGAATGTCGTAAGCATCCATCAGGCAAGGTGCAGATCGCGCGTCATGTTTTCAATGCGATTAGCGTGAACCACCACGTTATCCTCGATACGAATACCGCCGTACGGTTTCAGTGCATCGATTGCCGCCCAGTCAAAGTATTGGCTGAACTTGCCGCCGCGCAGCTTCGCCAGCAGCGAATCGATAATATAGAAGCCCGGTTCGATAGTCAGCACCATGCCTGGTTCCAGCACGCGCGTACAACGCAGATACGGATACTGCGACGGTGCCGCCAGATGCGTGCCGTTATCGTCCTGCATAAAGCCAGCCACATCGTGCACCTGCAGGCCGAGCGGATGTCCAAGGCCGTGCGGCATAAACGGACCGGTTAAATCTTCCGCCACCAGCGTCTCTTCAGTCAGGCCTTTCACCAACTCGAACTTCAGCAGCAGACGCGCAATGCGCTGATGCATCTGCAGATGATAATCGGTATAGCGCACGCCAGCTTTCAAGGTGGCAATCAGCGCCAGCTCTTCCTTGTTCATCGCCGCAACCATGTCGGCATAGCGCGATTTGCTCTGCGCCGCGTAGCTGCGCGTCAGGTCAGCGGCGTAACCGAGGTATTCCGCGCCGGCGTCAATCAGGAAGCTGTGGCGTTTGGCCGGCGGCTGATGATCCAGTTTGGTGTAGTGCAGCACCGCGGCATGTTCATTGAGCGCGATGATGTTGCCATATGGCACATCGGTATCGCGATGGCCGGTTGCGGTCAGATAGGCGATATTAATATCGAACTCGCTCATGCCAGAGAAGAACGCCTCTTTGGCAGCGCGATGGCCCGCCACCGCCAGCTTCTGCGCTTCGCGCATACACGCCAGTTCATAGTCGGTTTTGATACTGCGATGATAATGCAGGAAATCGATCACGCCTTTCGGGTTCACCTGCTCGCTGTTAATACCGAGCTGGGAAGCGCGTGACGGCACCGGACCGATATAGGCCACGTTCTCGCGCTGTGTAGGCAACAGTTGCGCGATCTCATCGGCACTCTTCAGGCCAATCACCTCCACATCGTTAGTCCAGAAGCTGTTTGGCAGCGGCTCAACGTTGTGCCAGTAATCAACCGGCGAATAGAACCACAGCTTGGGTTTATTCACGCCATCAATCCATAACCAGCAGTTTGGCACCTGCGTCACCGGCACCCACGCTTTGAACTGGGGATTCACCTTAAACGGATAGTCGTGATCGTCGAGAAAAACGGTCAACAGTTCGCCGGAATGAATCAGCATGGCATCAAGCTTAAAGCGAGCCAGCACCTGCTGCGCTCGCTGCTGCAGCGTATTGATGTGCGCGTGATACAGGGTTTTCAGTGAATCCATGGACTTGTCTCCGATGTCGCGAAAGTGGCCGCAGTGTAGCACAGCCGTGTTAGTGATGCCGTGCTGCGCGCGCTGTGATCGTTGTATCAAATAATCAAACTCTGGTTTGCAAATAATTAACATCACACTCACACTCCAACTCATCTGGTATGACCAGATCAACTTTCGCGGTTTCAGGAGACGGACATGCTCTACCAAGGCGATACCCTTTCAGTTCACTGGCTTGACGACGGCATCGCCGAGCTGGTTTTCGATGCGCCCGGTTCGGTGAACAAACTCGATACCAAAACCGTTGCCTCGTTGGGCGAGGCATTAAGCGTATTGGAACAGCAACCCGCGCTGCGCGGCCTGTTGCTCTCGTCGGCCAAACCGGCATTTATCGTTGGTGCCGACATCACAGAATTCCTGTCGCTGTTTGATGCGCCAGAAGAGAAGCTGAGCCAGTGGCTAGCGTTTGCCAACAGCATCTTCAATCGTTTAGAGGATTTGCCGGTGCCCACCGTGGCCGCCATCGACGGCTATGCGCTGGGCGGCGGCTGTGAATGCATACTGGCGACCGACTTCCGCATTGCCACGCCGACCGCACGCATTGGCCTGCCGGAAACCAAACTGGGCATTATGCCGGGCTTTGGCGGCAGCGTGCGCTTGCCACGCCTGCTTGGCGCCGATAGCGCGATGGAGATTATCGCCGCCGGTAAAGATGTTGATGGCAGCAGCGCCCTGAAACTCGGTTTGGTGGATGCGGTAGTCAGCAGCGACAAACTACGTGCCGCTGCGCTGACCGTATTGCAGGACGCCATCGTGCAGGGCAACTGGCAGACACGCCGCGCGCCGAAGCTGGCACCGCTGAAACTCAGCCCGATTGAAGCCGCCATGAGCTTCACCATCGCCAAAAGCATGGTGCTGCAAACCGCGGGCAAACACTATCCGGCACCGATCACCGCCATCAAAACCATTGAAGCTGCCGCCAGCCTCGGACGTGATGATGCGCTGAAGCTGGAAACCGCCGCGTTTGTGCCGCTGGCGCAAAGCGACGTGGCGCGCGCGCTGGTCGGTATCTTCCTGAACGATCAGTACGTCAAAGGCCTGGCGAAAAAGCACAGCAGTGCAGTCGGTGCGCCGCAGCAAGCGGCAGTATTAGGCGCAGGCATTATGGGCGGCGGCATTGCTTATCAATCGGCATGGAAAGGTGTGCCGGTGATGATGAAAGATATCAATCCGCAGGCATTAACGCTGGGCATGACCGAAGCCAGCAAGCTGCTGAACAAACAGCTGGAGCGCGGCAAAATTGACGGCGCGAAACTGGCGAGCGTACTCACCACCATTCAGCCCACGCTGGATTACGCCGGATTCGAACGCACCGACGTAGTAGTAGAAGCGGTAGTAGAGAATCCGCAGATCAAAGCCAAAGTGCTGGCAGAGACCGAACAGCATCTGCGCGAGGACGCCATTCTCGCCTCCAACACCTCAACCATTCCGATCAGCCTGCTGGCGCAAGCCCTGAAACGTCCGGAAAACTTCTGCGGCATGCACTTCTTCAATCCGGTACCGCGTATGCCGCTGGTTGAAGTGATTCGCGGTGAGAAAACCTCAGAAGCGACCCTCAGCAAAGTGGTGGCCTGGGCGAGCAAAATGGGCAAGACGCCGATTGTGGTGAATGACTGTCCCGGCTTCTTTGTGAATCGCGTGCTGTTCCCCTACTTCGCCGCCTTCAGCCTGCTGCTGCGTGACGGCGCGGATTTCCGTCAGATCGATAAAGTGATGGAAAAACAGTTCGGCTGGCCGATGGGCCCCGCGTGGCTACTGGATGTGGTCGGCATTGATACCGCGCATCACGCTCAACAGGTGATGGCGCAAGGTTTCCCGTCTCGCATGCAGAAAGATTATCGCGACGCGATCGACGTGCTGTTTGACGCCAAACGTTACGGCCAGAAAAACGGTCAGGGCTTTTATCGCTGGGAGCAGGATAAAAAAGGCAAAGCGCAGAAGAGAGCCGATGCGGCTGTCGATGCGCTGCTGGAACCGATTTGCCAGCCGACGCGCGTGTTCAGCGATGACGAGATCGCCAACCGCATGATGCTGCCGATGCTCAACGAAGTGGTGCGCTGCCTCGAAGAGAAGATCATCGCTTCACCGGCCGAAGCTGATATGGCGCTGGTGTACGGTTTAGGCTTCCCGCCGTTCCGTGGCGGCGCGTTCCGCTACATGGATACGCTGGGCAACAGCAACGTGGTTGATCAGGCCAAACGTTATACCGCGCTCGGCCCGCTGTATGCGCTGCCGGAGATGCTGTTGCAAAAAGCCCATCAGCATCAGAGCTGGTATCCCGCGGTGCAACCGATTGACGAAGCGGCGCTGCAAAGTGCCTGAGGTAATGAAAATGGAAAAAGTGGTAATTGTTGATGCGGTCCGCACGCCGATGGGCCGCTCCAAAGGCGGCGCGTTTCGTCAGGTACGGGCGGAAGATCTCTCGGCGCATTTGATGCGCGAGCTGCTGAGCCGCAACCCGGCGGTTGATCCCGCCACGCTGGACGACATTATCTGGGGCTGCGTGCAGCAGACGCTGGAGCAAGGCTTCAACATTGCACGTAACGCCGCGCTGCTGGCGGAGATCCCGCATCGCGTGCCTGCCAGCACCGTCAACCGCCTGTGCGGTTCCTCGATGCAGGCGCTGCACGACGCGGCGCGCGCGATTATGGTTGGCGATGCGCACAGCTGCCTGATTGGCGGCGTAGAGCATATGGGCCACGTGCCGATGAGCCACGGCGTGGATTTCCATCCGGGCCTGGGTCGCACGGTGGCAAAAGCGGCGGGCATGATGGGGTTAACCGCCGAGATGCTGGCGCGTATGCATCACATCACGCGTGAGCAGCAGGATGCTTTTGCGCTGCGTTCGCACCAGCGTGCCTGGGCAGCAACCCAGCGCGGTGATTTCAAGCGTGAAATTGTGGCGACCTACGGCCACGACGCCGACGGCGTGTTGAAACGTTTTGAGAGCGACGAAGTGATTCGCGAAGAGACCAGCCTCGAAGGATTGGCTGCGCTGCGCCCGGCGTTCGATCCGGTCAACGGCACCGTGACCGCAGGCAGCTCATCCGCGCTCTCCGACGGCGCAGCCGCAATGTTGATCATGAGCGAAAGCCGCGCACGCGAACTCGGTCTGACGCCGCGCGCGCGAATTCGCAGCATGGCGGTGGTGGGCTGCGATCCGTCGATTATGGGTTACGGTCCGGTTCCCGCCAGCAAGCTGGCGCTCAAGCGAGCAGGATTGAGCGTGCAGGATATCGACCTGTTTGAGTTCAACGAGGCTTTTGCCGCACAGGCGCTGCCGTGCATCAAAGACATGGGCTTGCTGGAACAGCTGGATGAGAAAGTGAATTTGAATGGCGGCGCGATTGCGCTCGGTCATCCGCTGGGATGTTCTGGCGCGCGTATCAGTACCACGCTGCTGAATTTGATGGAACGTCGCGATGCGCAATTTGGTCTGGCGACCATGTGCATTGGCTTAGGCCAGGGCATCGCCACGGTGTTCGAACGGGTTTAATACGTTAATGTTGCACGTGTTCCCGCCCTTTCGGGCGGGCTTTTTTATGGCTGATCGTCGTAGGGTCGCCATTGATGGCGACCATCAGATAAACGCAAACGCATCGCCAAACATCTGCGCTTCCAGCGCACCGCGCTCGGCGCAGAAACGCTCACGCGCAATCTTCGCCATCTCAAAACGACCAGCAATGTAGATATCGTGCTCGCTAAGCGACGCGAAATCCTGCATCACCGCCGTCAGTACCGTGCCGCTGCGTCCGGTCCAGTCATCCGCCGGTTGTTCAACCACCGGGATCACTTTCAGGTTCGGATGCTTCACCGCCAGCGCATTCAGCTCATCCAGATCGTACAGATGCATCAACTCACGGCCGCCCCAGTAAATCGCGATCTCGCGATCGGGTTTCTGTGCCAGCGCGGTCAGCAGAATAGAACGCGCATAAGAGAAGCCGGTGCCGCCCGCGATCAGAATGATCGGACGCTCACTATCTTCACGCAGCCAGGCATCGCCGTGCGGCATATCAACCGTAATCTGGCGATCGTTCTTGATACGATCCATCACCGCCATCGCGTAGAGATTGAGATCCGATGCGCCGATGTGCAGCTCAATGATGTCCTTTTCCATTGGTGTAGAAGCCAGTGAAAACGGGCGCTTATCGCGCTCATCCATCACCACCATCAAATACTGTCCTGCGCGGAAATTAAAATCCGCAGCCGGAATTAAACGAACGCGGTAAACCGTGTCCGTAATCGCTTCAACCGAAGTCACTTTGCAGCTTAACGTTGTCATGCGTTCCCTTTTTCTTCGGGTCTAATTGGTCTGCCGCCGTTAGCGCTGCGGCGGCTCGGCAAAGATAGCTAACTCATCCCAAATGGCGTCAATGCGCGCGGTCACAGCCGGATCTTTCACAATCGGCGTGCCCCACTCGCGCGTGGTTTCGCCCGGCCACTTATTGGTCGCATCAAGTCCCATCTTCGAGCCTAAGCCGGAAACCGGCGAGGCGAAGTCGAGATAATCGATAGGCGTGTTCTCAACCAGCACCGTATCGCGCGCCGGATCCATGCGCGTGGTAATCGCCCAAATCACATCATTCCAGTCGCGCGCGTTGACGTCGTCATCGCACACAATCACGAACTTGGTGTACATGAACTGACGCAGGAACGACCACACGCCGAACATCACGCGCTTGGCATGACCAGCGTACTGTTTCTTGATCGTCACTACCGCGAGGCGATAAGAGCAGCCTTCCGGAGGCAGATAGAAATCAACGATCTCCGGGAACTGCTTGATCAGAATCGGCACCAGCACTTCATTGAGCGCCACGCCCAGCACCGCCGGTTCATCCGGTGGACGTCCGGTGTAGGTTGAATGATAAATCGGGTTGCGACGTTGCGTTACGTGCGTCACGGTAAACACCGGGAAGCTATCTACTTCATTGTAGTAGCCTGTGTGGTCGCCGTACGGACCTTCCGGCGCGACATCGCCCGGCTCGATATAACCTTCCAGCACGATTTCCGCGCTGGCCGGCACTTCGAGTTCGTTCGAAACGCACTTCACCACTTCGGTTTTATTCCCGCGCAGCAAACCGGCAAAGGCGTATTCGGAGAGTGTATCCGGCACCGGCGTTACCGCGCCGAGAATAGTGGCAGGATCGGCGCCCAGCGCCACCGACACCGGGAAACGTTCGCCCGGATGCGCTTTACACCACTCCTGGAAATCCAGCGCGCCGCCGCGATGCGACAGCCAGCGCATAATCACGCGGTTCTTGCCGATCACCTGCTGACGATAGATACCCAGATTTTGTCGCTCTTTATGCGGGCCGCGCGTGACGGTTAATCCCCACGTAATCAGCGGCGCAGCATCGCCCGGCCAGCATTTCATCACCGGAATGCGCGACAGATCGACGTCATCGCCGCTGAAAATCTCTTCCTGGCACGGCGCATTGCGCAGGCGCTTGGTTGGCATGTTCAGCACTTGCTTGAACTGCGGCATCTTATCGAACAGATCGCGGAAGCCTTTTGGCGGCTCCGGCTCTTTCAGGAACGCCAGCAGCTTGCCTACTTCACGCAGCGCACTGACCTCTTCCTGGCCCATGCCCATCGCCACGCGTTTTGGTGTGCCAAACAGATTACACAGCACCGGCATGTCGTACCCTTTCGGGTTTTCGAACAGCAGCGCTGGGCCGCCAGCGCGCAGCGTGCGGTCGGCAATTTCCGTCATCTCTAACTCAGGATCGATCTCCTGAGTGATGCGCTTTAACTCGCCACGCTGTTCCAGCAATGCGAGGAAGTCTCGTAAATCCTGATATTTCATGCGGCTTTAGCTTTCCGGCCAGAGTGAAACGCCATTATAGAGGCGTTTTACGCTGACATGTTGAGGTTTTGCGTCAGGCAGGCTGACAGGAAAACGGCACCAGCGACTGAATCGCCAATACATCGTGATAAGCAGTAATCGGTTCGCCGTGACGGAACACTTTGAAGTCTTCACCGCGTGCGCTGTAGTAACGCAGGCGATTTTCGCTCACGTGCAGGAAGCTGGCTTCACGCAGCGCAATCACCGATTCATGCGGATTCACGGCACAGAACTCGGCCAGTCGTTCATCACGCGTTTCGCCCATATGGCCGCTGACGTGCGCATCAAGATAATGCGGATTGATCTGCACCGGGAACAAACCCAGCGCGGGCAACACTACGCTGCTGCGCACCGGCATATCATTGGTGGTGCGAATGGAAGGCGTTGCCACATTGCAACCGGCGCTCCAGCCGACGTACGGCACATCACGCTCGCGCACCGCGCGTTGTATAGCGACGATCAAGCCGTGCTCGTGCAGCATTTGATTGAGGAACCAGGTATTTCCGCCGCTCACCAGAATTAGCTCAGCTTGTTCAATCGCCGCAACGGGCGATGCAAACTCGTGCACGGTGCGCACGTCAATGCCTAACGACGCGGATAAGTCCTGCGCGCGCTGCGCGTGATCGCCACGAATAATCGCGTACGGTACCAGCACCGCCGAAGTGATGCCGCGCTGGGCGATCATCGCATGCAGCTGCGGGTGGGCGTAACTTAACAGCGGCGCATCGTCAGCCACTTTACCGTTACTCAACAGGAACAGTTCCATCAGCCACTCCTTTTCAATCGAAAGATGGGGAGGGAGTCTGATACAGATGGTCGCCGGCCGTCAATTTTCTTGCAAGAAAGCGTAAATAAGCCGCATCAATCGGATAAATCGTAGTGAAATTGTTTTCAGCGCCCGGTTTCCACCCGCCGATGCGCTATAACTCTGACAACTGATTTGATATTCTTAGCGTCCATTATTTGGGAGCGGTTATGGAATCCTGGTACTTACTCTATTGCAAACGTGGACAACTGTTGCGCGCGAAAGAGCATCTTGAGCGGCAAGAGGTGAATTGCCTCAGCCCGATGATCGCTCTGGAGAAGATTGTGCGCGGTAAACGCACCACCGTGAGTGAGCCGCTGTTTCCCAACTATCTGTTTATCGAATTCGATCCCGAAGCGATTCACACCACCACCATCAGCAGCACGCGCGGCGTCAGCCACTTCGTGCGCTTTGGCACCATGCCGGCCACCGTATCAAATGATGTGATCGAAGCGCTGCAAACCGACGTGCCGCAGATCGTGCTTGATGCGGAAACCCCGCAAAGCGGTGATGAAGTGATCATCACCGATGGCACGTTCGAAGGATTGCGCGCCATTTTTGCCGAGCCGGATGGTGAAACGCGCTCCGTTTTGCTGCTCAACATGCTGAACAAACAGGTGATGCGCAGCGTGGATAACAAACAGTTCCGTAAACTCTAAGCGAGTTTAAACAGCTGACGCGCGTTGAGATTAACCTGCGCGCCCAGCGCTTCCGCCTCCTCGCCACGCCAGTTCGCCACCTGCTGCACAATATGCGGCAGGAAGCATGGCTCATTGCGGCGCGAAGTGGGACGCGGATGCATGTCGCGCGGCAGTAAATACGGTGCGTCGGTTTCCAGTAACAGGCGCTCAGCCGGAATCAGCGGCAGCAATTCACGCAGTTCCATGCCGCGACGCTCGTCGCATACCCAACCGGTAATGCCCACCGACAATCCCAGCGCCAGACATGCTTGCAGCTCGTCACGCGTACCAGTAAAGCAGTGCACGACTGCACCAACCAGCTTTGGTAGCCACGGCTCAAGTACTGCAACAAAACGATCGTGCGCTTCACGGCAATGCAAAAACACCGGTAGCTGTAGCTCAGCAGCCAACGCCAGCTGCGCATCGAAAGCGTATTCCTGCTGATCGTGGGCCGAAAGATTGCGATTGAAATCCAGGCCACATTCGCCAATCGCGACCACCTGCTCACTTTCCGCCAGGCGACGCAAGGTATTCGCGGTTTCCGCCGACCATTCACTGGCATGGTGCGGATGGACGCCGGCGGTTGACCAGCAATAGCCCGCGTGCAATGCCGCCAGCTGCCGCGCCTGCTGGCTTTCCAGCGCGTTGGTGCCGGTAATTAACAGGCCGGTGACGCCTGCTTCGCGCGCACGTTTTACCACCTGCTCGCGATCTTTTGCGAATTGCGTGCTGGTCAGGTTTACACCGATATCAAACATGTCTTCTCCCCAATAAAAAACCGCCCAACGGGGCGGTTTAGATTCATCTTCCCGCGCGCTGCGGGATGCCCTGCATTAAGGACATCAGGATTCGGTGTTGTGTTCCTCATCCGAAGACTGACGTCCTTTACCCACATAGTAGCGGGAGAAGAATACGCCGACTTCAAACAGGCAGTACATCGGAATAGCGAGCAAAGTTTGCGAGAAAACATCCGGCGGTGTGAGCAACATCCCAACCACGAACGCGCCAACCAACATATAAGGACGTTTCTTTTTCAGATCTTCTGGTGAAGTTATGCCGGTCCAGCACAGCAGCACAATTGCAATCGGCACCTCAAACGCCACACCGAAGGCCATGAAAATCGTCATGACGAAGTCGAGGTAGTTGGTGATATCCGTCGCGATGGTCACGCCTTGCGGCGCGGTTTTGGCGAAGAAGCCAAACGCCAGCGGGAACACGATGAAGTAAGCAAACGCCACGCCGACGTAAAACAGCAGCGTACTGGAGAACAGCAGCGGCATCACCAGTTTGCGTTCGTGGCGATAGAGCGCGGGCGCCACAAACGCCCACACCTGATACAAAATCACCGGCACGGCCAGAAACACCGAAACGATGATGGTCAGCTTGATCGGCGTGAAGAATGGCGATGCGACGTCGGTAGCGATCATGCTCGCCCCGGCTGGCATCTGGCTGATCAGCGGCGACGCGACCAGATGGTAGATATCATTCGCGAAATAGACCAGACACAGAAAGATGACTAAAACAGCGATGATGCAATTCAACAAACGCTTGCGCAGCTCAATCAAATGGCTAATGAGCGGTTGGGTATCTTCAACGGCCATGTTTATCGTTCATCTTTTACGAGAGAAGTCTTCGCGGTGCTTTCAGGAGCACTGGCGACGGGAGGGGTTTCTGCGGCAGAGATTTCGTCAGTAGGCTGCGGAGTCTGTGCAGGCGCACTGGTTTGATGTTCTGCTGCTGCGGGCGTGACCGCAGGTGAAGTCACGGGCTGCACGGCGGCTGGCGGAGTCTGATGAATAGTGTTGGCTTCATCTTCCTCTTTTTCGAGATCGATACTCTGCTGCACCGAACGCTTCATGGAGTCGGCGGTTTTACGCAGTTCTTCCATCGACTCTTTCAGCTCGGGTGACAACGTGCCACGGCCCGCTTCTTCCACCTTTTTCAGGCTGTCCTGCAATTCCTGCAGTTTCAACTCTTGCGCCAGTTCGTTTTGTACATTCGCGGCCAGCGAGCGAATGGCTCTGATCCAGCCGACGACGGTTTTCACCGCAACCGGTAACCGCTGCGGGCCAAGCACAATCAGCCCGATCACGAACACTAATACCAGTTCACTAAAACCAATGTCGAACACAGTTATACCTGCTTGTCGTTCCGGGCGTCGTCTTTAGTCGCCGTGGTTTGCTGTTTGTCTGCCAGAGTTTTGGCGTTGAAGTCAGCGTCCTGCTCTTTCGGTTGATCCTTTTTATCGTCTTCATCGCCCATGGCTTTTTTGAAGCCACGAATGGAAGATCCTAAATCCGAACCCAGGTTGCGAAGCTTGTTGGTACCGAAAAGAAGAACAACAATGACGGCAATGATTAACAATTGCCAAATACTGATACCGCCCATGAGATATGCCTCTAATATTCTGTGAAAAACTGTTGACTGTAACGCACAGAAAGCCCGTATGATTTCGGGCTTTAGCTTGCGACATTACGCGATTTGCACCAGGCAGACAATCAGTTTGTCTTGCGCCAGCCAATAAGCCAGGTGACGATGCCAGCGGCCATTAATAGCGCCGGGAAGAAATCCCAATCCGGTCGACTTAACAGCACGGCGGTGCCACTTAATAACAGTGTAGCGCCTACACCAAACAGATAGCGCGCCTGATGATTGCGTGTTCGCTGTACGTTTAAATCGGTGACGAGTTTATCGACGCTGTGCTTCAATAATTTGTGCTGGCGCATGCTGTCGTAAAATAGCTCCGGCAACTCTGGCAGTTTTTCCGCCCAGTACGGCGCTTTCTCTTTCACCGCCCGCAAAATCGCCGGGATACCAATCTGATCTTTGATCCAATCTTCAAGGAACGGCTTGGCCGTTTTCCACAGATCAAGCTGCGGATAGAGCTGGCGGCCAATTCCTTCGATATACAGCAGCGTCTTCTGCAACAGCACCAGCTGCGGCTGCACTTCCATATTAAAGCGACGCGCGGTGTTGAACAGGTTGAGTAGCACGTGGCCAAACGAAATCTCAGCCAGCGGCTTTTCGAAAATCGGCTCACACACGGTACGAATGGCAAACTCAAAGTCTTCGACGTTGGTATCGGCCGGTACCCAGCCAGAATCCACATGCAGCTCGGCCACTTTGCGGTAATCGCGGTTAAAGAAGGCGATGAAGTTCTCGGCCAGATAGCGCTTATCTTCTTTGTTCAGCGAACCGACAATACCGCAGTCGATGCCGATGTATTGCGGATCTTCCGGGTGATCGTAGCTGACGAAGATATTGCCGGGATGCATATCGGCATGGAAGAAGCTGTCGCGGAACACCTGGGTGAAGAACACTTGCACACCGCGCTCGGCCAGCAGTTTCATGTTAACGCCGTGCTGCTCCAGCGTGGCGATATCTGAGATCGGAATGCCGTAAATGCGCTCCATCACCATCATCGATTCGCTGCAATAATCAGAGAACACTTCCGGCACATACAGCATGCGGCTTTGGTCAAAATTACGACGCAGCTGGATGGCGTTCGCCGCTTCACGCAGCAGATTCAGTTCATCAATTAAGGTCTTTTCGTAATCGCGCACCACTTCCACCGGACGCAGACGACGACCATCCGGCAACAAACGCGGCACCCACCGCGCCAGACGGTAAATCAGTCGCATATCGGCTCTGATCACCGGCAGGATGTCGGGACGAATCACTTTAATTACCACCGCGCGGCCATTGGATTTCAGCGTCGCGGTATGCACCTGCGCGATAGAAGCCGAGGCCAGCGGTTTGATATCGAAGTCTTCAAACCAGGTTTCCACCGGGCCGCCAATCGACTTTTCAATCTGCTGTTTGGCTTTCACGCCATCAAATGGCGCAACGCGGTCCTGCAGCACCGCCAGTTCATCGGCAATCGCTGGTGGGAACAGATCGCGACGCGTCGAGAGCATTTGACCGAATTTGATCCACACCGGCCCCAACTGCTCCATCGCTAAACGGATGCGTACGCCGGCGGAAGCGTCTTTATGTTGGTTAGGGATCCAGAAGATGCAACGCCGCCACAAGCGTAAAAGCAGCGTGAAGCGCATGCGGGGAATCAGTTCATCAAGGCCGTAAGTCAGAAAGATCTTGATGATGAAGTATAAGCGCCGAATTTCTCCCAGCGTCATTTCGCCTCCAGCTGTGCCAAACGCGTTTCAAACGCATTGAGCGAACGTTCTATCGCTTCCACTTCCTCGCAAAACCATGCCAGTTCCAGTGCGCCCGGCGCAACGCGCCACTCTTCCGTCAGCACCTGACCAAGATAATCCTGGCGGCGGATGAACTGCTGCTGCACGAACTTCAGCGCCTGCTGTGCGGCCTGGCTTACGCCTTGCGCAGCGATATCTCCAATCCACGGTGCAAGATATTCCGCCGGATCCAGCTCGGCGAGATCCATCAGTGCGGAGAATTGCTGTACCACCTGCAAGTCGCCGTCCACCTCCAGTTCACCGCTACGAATCAGGCTGGTGAGCTGCTGGCGATCGCGCAGTTTCGGCAAAGTACTGACACGCAAACTCACCGTGCAGTCGCTGTTGTCTTGCCAATCACTCAGTACATCGAGTTGCGATTCGCTAAACACCAGCACCAAAGGAAAATCGAGCTCTTGCAGACGCAGCATCAATACCTTGCCCGCCAAACGCTGGCGTGCGGCTTTCAGGCTGCGATCGCGATAGAGAACACGGTTCAGGGCGGTCTCAAGACCGCCGGTGATGAGAGGAGTTAAAGTCATGATGGATTAGAATTTAAATCCGCGATGCAGCGCGACAATACCGCCAGTCATGTTGAAGTAGGTGGTATTTTCAAAGCCCGCATCGTTCATCATCGCTTTCAGGGTTTCCTGATCGGGATGCATACGAATCGACTCCGCCAGATAGCGATAGCTTTCCGCGTCTTGCGCCACCAGCTGACCAATACGCGGCAGAATGTGGAATGAATAGGTATCGTAAGCTTTGCTGAGCGGCTCCAGCAGCGGCTTCGAGAACTCCAGCACCAGCAGACGTCCGCCTGGCTTCAGCACGCGGAACATCGATGCCAGCGCTTTCTCTTTTTCGGTCACGTTACGCAAGCCGAACGAGATGGTGATGCAATCGAAGTAGTTATCCGGGAACGGCAGCGCTTCGGCATTCGCCTGCACATAGCTGACATTGCCCGACACGCCGAGATTGCGTAGCTTCTCGCGGCCCATCTTCAGCATCGAGCTGTTGATGTCTGCCAGCACAACCTGGCCCGTTTCGCCCACCAGACGTGAGAATTTTGCCGTGAGATCGCCGGTACCACCCGCCAGATCCAACACGCGCTGACCGCGGCGCACGCCGCTGCTGTCAATGGTAAAACGCTTCCAGACACGATGGATGCCAAACGACATCAAATCGTTCATCAGGTCATATTTTGCCGCGACGGAGTGAAACACGTCCGCAACTTTATCGGCCTTTTCGCTTTTCGCGACGGTCTGGAAGCCAAAATGGGTAGTTTCCTGCTGTGATTCATCTGCCATCGGTTTTACCTGTTCCACAAACAATTCTTGCCGAAGTGTATCAGAGTCGCGCTACACGAGCACGCGACCACCGTGCTATTCGTTGATGCGGCGCAGCGAGTCTGTTGTTGGTTCTGCAACGTTTTCATCCTCGGTGCGATCGTCTGCCCAATCTTCATCCGCTTCTTCCGGCTGCGCTTGTTCAACCAGTTGCGGATTAATCGGACGTTTGATCTCCACGCCAAGCGAACGGAACGCTTCACTTTGTGCGATCAGATTGCCGCGCCCTTCAGACAGCTTTTTCATCGCCTGATGATAGCTTTGCTGCGCTTTGTCGAGATTGTGCCCGATGCCGCTCATGTCATCGACAAACAGCCGCATTTTGTCGTACAGCCGCGTTGCCCGGTCGGCGATGCGCTGTGCGTTGCGGCTTTGATGCTCATAACGCCAGAGATTATTGATAGTACGCAGCGCCACCAGCAAGGTGGTGGGACTGACCAGCATGATGTTCTGCTGTAACGCTTCGCTGATCAGCTCGGGCTGGCGATCGATCGCCAGCAGAAACGCCGGTTCCACCGGGATAAACATCAACACATAATCCAGAGAGCGTAAACCGGGCAATTGTTGGTAATCTTTACGGCTCAGCAGGCGAATGTGTCCGCGCATGGCGCTAACGTGTTCCTGAATCGCCTGCTCACGCGTGGCTTCATCGTCGGCGTTGAAGTAGCGCTCGTAGGCCACCAGCGTCATTTTGGCGTCAATTACCACATCTTTGCCCTGCGGCAAACGCACGATCACATCCGGTTGCATCCTGCCCTGCTGTTCCAGCTGCACGCTAACCTGCGTTTGGTATTCGTAGCCTTCACGCAGGCCCGACGCTTCCAGCACGCGGGCCAACACCACTTCGCCCCAGTTGCCCTGAATTTTATTGTCACCTTTCAGCGCTTTAGTGAGATTGACCGCTTCCTGCGCCATCTGTGCATTGAGTTGCTGTAGCTGGCGAATTTCGTGGGTCAGCGTGTGACGCTCGCGCGCTTCCAGACCAAAGCTGTCGGTTACCTGACGGCGGAAGCCGTCCAGCTGTTCACGCAGCGGGCCAATCAGGCTATTCAGACTTTGACGGTTCTGTTCATCGACGCGCCGCCCGCTGTTTTCGAAGATGCGATTGGCGAGATTTTCAAACTGCGCGCTGAGGCGCTGTTCGCTGTTGGTCAGCAGTCGCTGCTTCTCTTCTGCACCGTAGCGTGTCTCTTCAAGACGAATGGTCACCTCCCGCAGTTCGGCTTCCTGCGCGCTGTTCACTTCCAGCTGATTTCGCAGTTCCCGGCTGAGTTGTTCACTTTCGCCGCGCCAGTAATCAAGCTGCTGCAAACGTTCCTGCGCACCGCTCAGTGCACCGTGTAGCTGGCGCATCTCCTGTTCGCGTTGTTGGATTTGCTGCTGTAACTGTTCGAGCTGCTGCTGCTGACGCTGCTGCGCCTCTTCCAGCAGGCGACGCTCGGTGGTGAAGCTGGCGTGCTGATGGCCGGCGCGCAGTTGAGCAATGATCCAGCCAATGCCCAAACCGGCCAGCGCCAGCGCGCCGCTAATGATAAGTTGCTGATCCATAATCCCCCCGCGGATCGACTTGCTGAGGGAAAAGGTAGAGCTCTACTGTATGAATGTCCAGAAGAATGTTAAAGGGCTTTAACTGTCAGATCGCCCGCTTTCCACGCATCAATCAGGAAGAAGGGCATCGGCAACACCCATTCGGTTTCACCCTGGATTTTGGCCGGATAGGTCCAGCTTTTCCCGTCGTAGGTGATCTCAACCTGCTGCCAGCCGTTCTCAGCGTTTTCGACCTGGCCCGCCATGCTGGCAAAACCGGCGTTACTACCGACGTGGAAGCTGTCGGTTTGCCAGCGAATTGGCTGATGCGCCGGCCACGGTTGCGCCTGATGGAAGCGGAAAATATCGTCATGATTCAATATGCTTTCACGTACCGTTGGCCACAGCGCCACTTTAAGGAAGTACTGATCGGTAAAGCGTTGGCTGCCTTCATATTGCGCGATAAAGTCACGCATCTGCTGCTCAACGTTATGGAACACGCCATGGCAGCCGCCCCACATGCCCGCCAGCAACAGCTCGGTATGTGAGAAGTAATCGCGCATATGATGGAACCAGTAAGGCGAATTCAGCCAGGCTTCCACTGCCACCACTTCACGCTCGGAGAGCAGCGAATCCGCGTCACGCACGATATAGCGTTTGACGCTGGTATCGTCCATCACCAGGAAGCGCCACAGCGTTGGGAAGATGGTTTTCTCGTGCGACATATCCACCAGCTGGGTATTTGGCTGCGTCAGGCGCTGCCAGACGTGCTGAGGCACGCTGTCGTCGAGATAGATGCGGCAGATCCAGTCAGGATAGAGCTCTCGCGCCACTTCAATGTTTTTAATCAAGGTTTCGCAGTAGCGTGGCTGGCCGCCATACAGGCTAAAGGAGATGATATTTTCTGCCGGATTACTGCGGTTGATCGGCGGCGGTGCGTCAGAAGGGAACGCCACTTTCACCCCTTTACTGAAGGTCACATCGGATTTCTGCAGCGACTCGAGGCCGTAACGCGCTACTTCATCTTCTTTATTCAGCCAGCCACACACTTCCGTTAATCCATCCAGCCAGGTTTCCGACGCCTGCGCACGCTGCGCGGCCGGAGCCTGATAGATTTTCTGGTAAATTTTATAGGATTTTTTGTGCTCGCCCACACGCATCAGAGTGAGCGCGTAGTCGCTCAGCACCTGCATATGATTAGGCAGGACGCGCAGCACTTCTTCACAGCACCGACGCGCAACAGGATAGTTATTCGCCGCCATCGCCTGGCGAAATCTCGCTGCTGCACCTTCAACGCGTGACTGCGCAGTAGCGGGATTATTCATGAAGTTAGGACGTGAGACAGAAACCATTTTGCGCATAAGAAATTTCTCAGTAGCTGCTGAAATTGCGCGCATTCTAATCAGGAAATAGCTGGATTCCTTATAAGCCTGGTCTCGAATTCATCCCTGACTGGCGCACTAAATTAAGCGACGCGCGGCTTCAACCACAATTTTCACCGCATCACTTTCGGTCTGCTTCATGGTCACGGCATCCGGGATCTCTTTTTGCGTACGGTTCACGATGACGCCAGCCACCATGCCGGCACGCAGTCCCTGACTGGCGCACATGGTTAACAGTGTAGCGGATTCCATCTCATAGTTGAGGACGCCCATTTGCTGCCACTCTTCCATTGAGCCCTGGAAGCGATTCACCACGCGACCCGAGAAAGTGTCGTAGCGTTCCTGGCCTGGATAGAAGGTGTCAGAGGAGGCGGTAATACCAATGTGAGTTTTCGCGCCGCACGCTTCTGCCGCTGCCACCAGCGCGGTGGTGCAGGTGAAATCAGCCACCGCTGGGAACTCCATCGGCGCAAAGTGCAGGCTGGCGCCGTCGAGGCGTACCGATGCGGTGGTGACCAGTACATCGCCAACATTAATATGTGGCTGGATCGCGCCGGTGGTGCCAACGCGCAGGAACGTACGCACGCCGAGTTGTGCCAGCTCTTCAACCGCAATCGAGGTAGAAGGTCCGCCGATGCCGGTGGAGCACACCACAACCGGTTTGCCATCCACTTCAGCCAGATAGGTGGTGAATTCACGGTGTGAAGCCAGATGCTGTGGGTTGTCCATCAGCGCGGCGATTTTCTTCACGCGCTCAGGATCGCCAGGCACAATGGCCAACGTGGCTCCTTTCAAATCAGCTTTGGTGATGCCAAGGTGGAAAACGTCAGACTGGGCCATAACAGACTCCTGATAATTGGGGATGAGCGCGCCACTCTACGTGAGCAGGCGGCATAAATATGTGACTCAATTCACCATCGATAATGAAACTTACATTATCAGAAAAACATTATGTGATTCACATCACACATTGGCGCTGTGCAATTCTGAATTGCTACAAGCGGTGCTGTGTAAGTGTTGGTGGCAATGTTAATAGAGAAGCAGCACACGTGAAAAAAATCCCTCTGCACCCTACGCCAGCCTTGCTTCACTTCGCCAGGCTATAGTTACGTGATTGCGCATTTGCTAGCACGGAGAGAACAATGAAAACCGAAGACAATATGGCACAAAAAACGGCACCCGGCGGCTTTGCACCGGCCGTTCAGCCCACCGCAAGCAGCACCATTATTACCGGCAGCGACGCGATTCATGCTGGCGAGACCTCAGTTCCGAGCCAGGGCGAAAACCTGCCTGCCTATTACGCTCGACCAAAAGAGTATCAAGGCACCTTGCCGGTTGTGTTGGTGGTGCAGGAAATTTTCGGGGTGCACGAGCATATCCGCGATGTCTGCCGCCGTCTGGCGCTGGAAGGTTATCTGGCCATCGCTCCGGAACTCTATTTCCGTGAGGGCGATCCCAACGATTACCACGACATTCCCACGCTGTTTAAAGAGCTGGTGAGCAAAGTTCCAGATTCGCAGGTGTTGTCCGATCTCGATCATGTGGCCAACTGGGCCACGCGCCACGATGGTGATATCCGTCGCCTGGCGATTACCGGTTTCTGCTGGGGCGGACGCATTAGCTGGCTGTTTGCCGCGCACAATCCGCAGGTGCGTGCAGCGGTGGCGTGGTATGGACGCTTAGACGGTGAGAAGACGCTGAAGCAGCAGAAGCACCCGATCGATATCGCGGTGGATCTCAACGCACCGGTGCTGGGCCTTTACGGTGGTCAGGATGAGAGCATCCCGCTGGAGAGCATTGATAAGATGCGTCAGGCGCTGCATGCCGCCAATGCCAAGGCGGAAATCGTGGTGTATCCGGATGCAGGACATGCTTTCAATGCGGATTATCGTGCCAGTTATCACGCCGATTCCGCCAAAGATGGCTGGCAACGCATGCTGGCGTGGTTCGCGCAGTATGGCGTGGCGCCAAACGCGTAATAATAGGGGGCGCATTTGCGCCCCAATCTCATTTACAGCGACTAAGCCGTTTCACCTCGCAGGTTTTGCGCCGCTTTTACCATGTTCGCCAGCGCCTGACGGGTTTCCGTCCAGCCACGCGTTTTTAGGCCACAATCCGGGTTAACCCACAGACGCTCTGCCGGGATGCTCTGCGCCGCTTTACGCAGCAACTCTTCCATCCACTCCACGCTCGGCACGTTTGGTGAGTGAATGTCATACACGCCCGGACCGATTTCGTTGGGATAGTCGAACTCCTTAAAGGTATCCAGCAGATCCATATCGGAACGTGAGGTTTCGATGGTGATAACATCCGCATCCAGCGCGGCAATCGAGTCCATGATGTCATTGAACTCGCAGTAACACATGTGGGTGTGGATCTGGGTTTCATCCTGCGCCACGGCGGCATTGAGACGGAACGCATCCACCGCCCAGGTCAGATATGCAGCCCAATCGGACTGATGCAGCGGCAGGCCTTCGCGCAGTGCCGGTTCATCAATCTGAATAATGCCGATACCGGCTTTTTCCAGATCTTCCACTTCGTCACGCAGCGCCAGCGCAATCTGTTTGGCGATGGTTTCACGGCTCACATCTTCACGCGGGAACGACCAGCAGAGAATCGTTACCGGACCGGTCAGCATGCCTTTCACCGGTTTGTCGGTTAGCGACTGCGCGTACTTCGCCCACTCAACGGTGATGGCTTGCGGACGGCTTACGTCGCCGATAATGATCGGTGGTTTAACGCAGCGTGAGCCGTAGCTCTGCACCCAGCCGTTTTGGGTGAACACGAAGCCGTCGAGATTCTCGCCGAAGTATTCCACCATGTCGTTACGCTCTGCTTCCCCGTGCACCAGCACGTCGAGGCCCAAACGCTCCTGCTCAACAATCGCCTGTTTAATGTGTTCGGCGATACCCGTGCGATAGTTACCGCCATCAATGTTGCCTTTTTTGAAGTCGAGGCGCAGGCCGCGAATTTCGGTGGTTTGCGGAAATGAACCTATGGTGGTGGTCGGCCACGCTGGCAGGTTAAAGCGGTGACGCTGCGCTTTGGCACGCTCGGAGTAGCTGCTGGCACGTTCAACGTCTTTGGCCTGAATTTTCGCCAGACGCTCACCGACTGCGGCATTGTGAACGCGCGTGGAGTTGGCACGCGCACGAATCGGTGCGCTCCACTCAACCAGCGAAGCGGCATCGTTGTTGTTCAGCGCATGACTCAGCAGTGCAAGCTCAGCGCACTTCTGCAGAGCAAAGGCGAACCAGCTTTTCACTTCCTCATCGAGGCGCGTTTCCACACTTAAGTCGATTGGGCTGTGCAGCAGCGAGCAGGATGATCCAATCCACAATTGTTGACGCTGCCCCACCAGCGGCTGCAGGCGCGTAAACCAGCTGCTGAGATCGGCACGCCAGACGTTACGGCCATTGATTACGCCGACGGAGAGCAGCCAATCCGCGGGAATCTGCTGGTTCACCTGTTGGATGTCATCTTTGCCGTGGACCAGGTCAACATGCAGACCTTGCACCGGCAGCGCTTTGATCACGTCGAGATTCTGACCGATGCTGTCGAAATAGGTGGTGAGCAGCAGTTTGCTTTCGCCCTGCAGCGCGTCGTAAGCCGGTTTGAAGGCATCGCGCCACGCTTGCGGCAGCTCCAGCGCCAGTGCTGGCTCATCGATTTGTACCCATTCGATGCCGCGTTTTTTCAGTTCAGCCAGCACCTGTTGGTAAACCGGCAGAATGTCTTTGAGCAGTGACAGGCGGTCGAACGACGTACCTTTCACTTTACCCAGCCACAAATAGGTAACCGGACCCAGCAGCACCGGTTTAATCTTGTGCCCGAGCGCCAGCGCTTCATCAACCTCATCCAGCAACTGAGTCCAGGTCAGTTTGAACTGCTGCCCTTGAATGAATTCCGGCACCATGTAGTGATAATTGGTGTTGAACCATTTGGTCATTTCCGCCGCTGCCGCCGGTTCACCGCTTGGTGCGCGGCCACGGCCAAGGCGGAACAGCGTATCGAGATCGACCGAGCCATCCTGATTTTGGTGACGAGCTGGCACGTTACCCAACAGCAGGCTGGTGGTGAGCACGTGATCGTACCAGGCGAAATCGCCGACTGGCAGCAGATCCACGCCCGCCTCTTTCTGCTGTTGCCAGTGACGGGCGCGCAGTTCGCGCCCCACCGCCAGTAGCTCTTCCTGTGAGCTTTTACCTGCCCAATAGCTTTCCTGTGCTTTTTTCAATTCACGACGCAATCCAACGCGAGGGAAACCGAGAGTGTGGTTCAGAATGGTCATTTTCTGTTCTCCAGATATTCTTAACTGAATAGGGGGCAGAGATGTTTAGCCGTCCAGATGTTTACACCGCCATAATCTGCGGGTACTGTATGTTCCTCAAGCGCAATTTGTTCAATCTCGATGTGAAGGATTCTCATGATCGAACTCAAACACCTGCGGACGCTGCAGGCGTTACGGAATACCGGCTCGTTAGCTGCCGCCGCCTCCCAGCTTCATCAGACGCAATCGGCGTTATCCCACCAGTTCAGCGATCTGGAGCAGCGGCTGGGTTTTCGCCTGTTTGTGCGTAAAAGCCAGCCGCTGCGTTTTACGCCGCAGGGAGAGATTTTGCTGCAGTTGGCTGAGCAGGTTTTACCGCAGATTCAGCAGGCTTTGCAGGCGTGTCATGAGCCGCATCAGGCCACGTTACGTATCGCCATTGAGTGTCACAGCTGTATTCAGTGGCTGACGCCCGCGCTGAATAATTTCCGCCAGAGCTGGCCCCAGGTGGTGATGGATTTCAAATCCGGCGTGACCTTTGATCCGCAACCTGCATTGCAGCAGGGCGAGTTGGATGTGGTGCTGACCTCCGATATTTTGCCGCGCAGCGGGTTGTTCTATTCACCGATGTTCGATTTTGAAGTGCGTTTGGTGATGGCACCGGATCATCCTTTGGCGCAGCTTGAGCACATTGCCCCGGAAGATATGGCCGATGAAGTGTTGATGATCTATCCGGTTCAGCGTCAGCGTTTAGATGTGTGGCGCCATTTCCTGCAGCCTGCGGGTGTGAGTCCAGCGTTGAAGAGCGTGGATAACACGCTATTGCTGATTCAGATGGTGTCGGCGCGCATGGGCATCGCCGCACTGCCGCATTGGGTGGTGGAGAACTTTGAGCAGCAAGGTTTGGTGGTGACGAAGACCTTGGGCGATGGCTTGTGGAGCCGCTTGTATGCTGCCGTACGCGAAGGCGAGCAGCGTCAGCCGGTAATGGAAGCCTTTGTGCGGTTTGCCCGTCAGCACGCCTGTGAACATCTGCCCTTCGTGCGCGATGCCGCGCGTCCCGGCTCACTGCAAACCACCTCATCCTGATGTTGTTGGGCGGCGAAGGTCGCCCGCGCTGTTATCCCTGCCCCGCCTGCTCTATAATGCGCCGCCTCAACCCGCGACCAAGAGAGTTTCACCATGATGAGTAACGATGTTCTGCGCAGCGTGCGCTATATGCTTGATTTGAGCGATAGCAAAGTGGTGGAGATTTTTGCCCTGGCGGGAAGTGAAGTGCCGCTGGAAGACGTGCAGGCGTGGATGAAGAAAGATGACGATGCCGCGTTTCGCAAGCTGCCAGATGTATTGATGGGCTATTTCCTCAACGGCCTGATTTTTTACCGTCGCGGTAAGAGTGAAGATGCGCCCGCGCCTTCGATTGAGCGCCGCATGAATAACAACATTTTCATGAAGAAATTGCGTATCGCCTTTGAGCTGAAGACCACCGATATTCCGGATGTGCTGCTGAAAGCGAACTTTAAGATTTCACAGGCTGAGGTTGGCGCGATTTTCCGCAACCCTGATCATAAGAATTTCCGCGAATGCGGTGACCAGATTCTGCGTAATTTCCTGAAAGGGTTGACGATGATTCATCGTCCGGGGCCGGCTAAGAAGGGTTAATCGCTTCTTTGTTCGAGCCGGGTCAGGGATAGCGCGGCAGATCGCAAAGGGAAACCACTTCCTTGTGGATCAGCCTCGCCATCCATGGCTCGGATGCTTTGCTCCACTGCCGCGCTATCCCTTCCCTTTTAGCCTATGCGTTGCTTTTCTTACCTAATACCCAGCGTTTGTGCACATAAAGGGATGCGAAAATCACGGCGGCGCCAGCGATAAAACTCGGCCAATGCGGTTTCTCCTGCCAGATCGCCAGATTCACCAGCAAGCCCGCGGGCACATGCATGTTGTTCATAATGCCCAGCGTGCCGGCATCCACCTGCGTAGCGCCGTAGTTCCACATGAAGTAACCCAAACCTGAAGCCGCCACGCCCAGCCACACCAGAATGCCCCACTGCAGCGACGTGGTCGGCAGTTTGTTCGGATTGCCCCACAAGCTCCAGGCGATCACCGCGATCATCACCGCGCCCAGATAGAACCACGAAAATGCGGTGTGCTGCGGCATCGGGCGAGTTTCCTGCAGGCGTTTGTAGCCCACCATGCCGATGGCGAAGCAGATGTTTGCCGCCTGTACCAGCAGCAAGCCGAACCAGAAATGGTCACTGATTTTGTCGTAACGAATAATCGCCGCACCAATTACCGCCAGTAGCGCGCTGAAGGCATAGCCGATACGCAGCGGACGTCGGCTGAGCAAATCGTAGATCAGCGTGACATACAGCGGCGTCATCACGGTGAACAGCAGGAACTCGGTCACGCTGAGATACAGATAAGCCTCAAAGCTTAATAAATACATGATGCCAAGCTGCAGCATGCCCACCAGCATATACAGCAGGATGGTGGAAGCACGGTAACCGCGCCAGCGCAGGAACGGCAGGAAAACGATGGCGGCGAGCGCCAGACGCATCAAAACAGAGAACCAGGAATCCACCTGACCTGCAAGGTATTCCCCGATCAAACTGAAGGAAAAGGCCCATAGAATGGTGGTAACGATCAGTAACGGCACGGTAACGATCCCAAAATGAACAGTGGCGCTAGTGTAAACAAACTGTCGAAATCGGGGTGAACTATCTGGTTTACAAGCGGATAAAATAACGACGAATAATTTTTATTTCTCATTTTTACACTCGGGTAAAAATGCGCGAAATACAACATTTCCTGGTTTTTTTCGCTCTCAATTGTCATAAAACTGTAACATATGTGTCACATGTCACAGTAACTGCGCGTGACCATCACTATCCTTTGCGCGAAATGGAAACTTCGCTTTGCCATTTTTACTACCTGTTTTTGCCCCAACCTGCTGGGAACTCATAACTATATCGCGCCCTGGAGGGCCACACTCATGTTGAGTATTTTCAAACCTGCACCGCATCGCCCACAAGTGGCCGATGATCGTGTTGATCCGCTTTATCGTCGTCTGCGCTGGCAGATTTTCCTGGGAATATTTTTTGGCTATGCCGCCTACTATTTGGTGCGTAAAAACTTTGCGCTGGCAATGCCTTATCTGGTGGAACAAGGCTTCTCGCGCGGCGATCTCGGCTTTGCGCTATCGGGCATTTCCATCGCTTACGGCTTCTCGAAATTCATTATGGGCTCGGTCTCAGACCGCTCGAATCCGCGCGTGTTTTTGCCCGCCGGATTGATCCTTGCCGCAGCGGTAATGTTGGTGATGGGGTTCGTGCCGTGGGCCACCTCCAGCATCATGGTGATGTTTGTGCTGCTGTTCCTGTGCGGCTGGTTCCAGGGCATGGGCTGGCCGCCGTGCGGGCGCACCATGGTGCACTGGTGGTCGCAGAAAGAGCGCGGCGGAATTGTGTCGGTATGGAACTGCGCGCATAACGTCGGCGGCGGTATTCCTCCGTTGCTGTTCCTGCTCGGCATGGCGTGGTTTAACGACTGGAAAGCCGCGCTGTATATGCCGGCGTTTGGCGCCATCCTCATCGCGATTATTGCCTTCGCCTTGATGCGTGACACACCACAATCTTGCGGTTTACCGCCGATTGAAGCGTGGAAAAATGATTATCCGCCGGATTACAACGAGGATCACGAGCAGGAGCTGACGGCGAAGCAGATTTTCATGCAGTACATTCTGCCCAACAAGTTGCTGTGGTACATCGCACTGGCGAACGTGTTTGTGTACCTGCTGCGTTACGGCATTCTCGACTGGTCGCCGACCTACCTGAAAGAGGTGAAGCACTTCACGCTGGATAAATCCTCGTGGGCCTACTTCTTTTACGAATATGCCGGTATTCCCGGCACGCTGCTGTGCGGCTGGATGTCGGACAAAGTGTTCCGCGGCAACCGTGGCGCAACCGGCGTGTTCTTTATGACGCTGGTGACCATCGCCACCGTGGTGTACTGGCTGAATCCTCCAGGCAATCCAGGCATCGACATGCTGTGCATGATTGTGATCGGCTTCCTGATTTACGGTCCTGTGATGCTGATTGGCTTGCACGCGCTGGAACTGGCACCGAAAAAAGCGGCCGGAACGGCAGCCGGCTTTACCGGGCTGTTTGGCTATCTCGGCGGATCGGTTGCGGCGAGTGCGATTGTCGGTTACACCGTGGATTATTTCGGCTGGGACGGCGGATTCATTGTGATGATTGGCGGATCGGTGCTGGCGGTGATTCTGCTGCTGCTCACCATGGTCAGTGAACACAAGCACAAGAAACAGCTGGCATAACGAAAAAGGGCCGGTGATGACCGGCCCTTTTTTCTAGGCGAGGAACAGTTTACGCAGCGTGTGCGGCACGGCGTCATCCGCGTTGCTGCCAATCACTTCCAGCGTCGGCAAGGTATCTTTCAAACGCTGCTGCGCATTGCGCATGATGCAGCCTTTACCCGACATGCTGAGCATCTCCACATCATTCATGCCGTCGCCAAAGGCGATGCACGCTTTCAGCGAGTGGCCGAGCTGTTTCGCTACCGCTTCCAGCGCGTGACCTTTGGAAACGCCGCCCGCCATCACTTCCAGACACGTTGGCAGCGAGAAGCTGACATTCACGCGATCGCCCCAGCGCGCTTCAATCGCCTGCTCCATGGGAATTAAACGCTCCGGATCTTCGCAGGTGAAGAACACTTTGCTGATGCCATCAGTCGGCAGCATGCCCGGCTGGTAAACCTGATAGTTAAACACCGATTCACGGAAATAGTCCTGCTCATCCGGACGATGACGGCTCATGAACCACTCATCGTCGCGATAGACGTGCGTCAGGATATGCTCGTCATGATATTGCAGGCCATACAGATCGCTGGCGATGTCGGCGTCAAGATTGTGGCTGAACACCAGTTCACCTGCGGCGTTGTGCACGCGTGCGCCATTAGACGTGATCATGTAAGCCGGAATGCCGAGCTTATCGCGCATCTGTCCGACGTCGATATAGTGACGGCCGGTGGCAAAGACAAAGTGGATATCACGCGCCACCAGTTCCTGCAGCGTGGTGCGCGCGAACGGCGTCAGGCGATGGTCCGGAGAGAGCAGCGTGCCATCCAGGTCGGATGCGACGATGTGATACATGTAAACCTCGGGTGTTGATATCGGAAAGTAAAATTGATTAAGCGTGGCGTTCAAAGAAATCGACCACCGCGTTTAGCGCTTCGGCACGCATCGCGTCTGTTTCAAACAAGATCTCATGACGCGCTCCTTTGATCACATACGGCGCGTTGCCCGCGCAGGGATGTCCTGCTGCGGCCATCGCCGTACAAAATAGATTTTGTGAGCGGTTATCCACCACATCATCTTCACTGGCCTGCAGCAGCAAGGTCGGCGTGGTGATGTTCGCTACCTGATTGAAGATGTCCCGCCCGGCCTGCACGCCTTCGCGCACCCAGTGATAAGTGGGGCCACCGACGCGAATTGCCGGATCGTCGGCGTAAAAACGCAGGTTACGGCGATAGCGTTCGCGGCTATGCGTCAGGCGGTTGATGCCAAACGGATTGGCGCGCCAGCGCCCGGTGCCCAGCGCGTAACCTTCACGCAGCGCCGGCAGTTTCTCGGTCCAGTCCAGAATGCGGTGCGCCATCCAGTCGGGCAGCGGCAGCACAATGCCAAACATCGGCGCGGAGAATACCGCAGCATGAAACGCCTGCGGCTGACGCGCCAGAAACAGCGCTAAAATCGCGCCGCCCATCGAGTGGGCCAGCACGTAGCGCTGCTGATAATGTGGACTCACGATCTCTTTCAGATACAGCGTTTCCAGATCGTCAACGTAGTCGCCAAATTCCACCACATGGCCGCGATGCGAATCTTCCAGCAGACGTTCAGAGCGTCCCTGACCGCGATGGTCGAGAATCACCACATCGTAGCCGCACATGAACAGGTCGTAAGCCAGTTCGGGATACTTGATGTAGCTTTCAATGCGGCCAGGCACGACCAGAATGACACGGCGATGTTGCGGTGAGGTGAAACGGACGTAGCGAATCTTCAGGTTGCCGACGCCGGTAAATTCACACTCTTCACGGCGACGCCAGAAGTCGAGCAGCGGACCGGTGGCAAAGGCCGAAAAGCCTCGCTCACGTCCGAGCCAACTCTGTTTATGCTGCTGCATCCGTCCCCCTGAAAAAAACGTGATTTGCGCGCCTGTGCTGCGTAGCGTGCGGCGATTTTCTGTCGTATTGTGTCACACTTCGCTAACTTCAGGGAATGTCACACATGACCATTGAATGGTGGTTAACCTATCTGCTGACCACAACCATCCTCAGCCTTTCACCCGGCTCCGGCGCGATCAACACCATGAGCACCGGCATCAGTCACGGCTATCGCGGCGCAGCGGCATCGATTACCGGCTTGCAGCTGGGTCTGGCCATTCATATTGTGCTGGTCGGCGCCGGTTTAGGTGCGCTGTTTTCCCAATCGATTCTGGCGTTTGAAGTCCTGAAGTGGGCCGGTGCAGCCTATCTGGTATGGCTGGGCATTCAGCAGTGGCGCTCGGCGGGTGGCATCGACCTCGACGCCGTTGCCAAAGCGATGCCACGTCGCCGCCTGTTTAAGCGTGCCGTGTTGGTGAACCTCACCAACCCGAAAAGCATCGTGTTTCTCGCCGCGCTGTTCCCGCAGTTTATTCAGCCGCACCAGCCGCAGCTCATGCAATATCTGGTGCTGGGCATGACCACCATTGTGGTCGATATCATCGTAATGATTGGTTACGCCACTCTGGCAACGCGTATCGCCGGCTGGATTAAAGGACCGAAGCAGATGAAGCTGCTGAACCGCACCTTTGGTGGATTGTTTATGGCAGTAGGCGCGCTGCTAGCCAGCGCACGCAGAATGGCGTGATATTCAACCCGGTGGGCATAAATGCCCACCCTACGTAGGGTCGCCATTTATGGCGACCTGGTTTATCTCGAAATAATTAAATGAATGCCAAAACCGGCGAACAACACGCCCGCCATACCATCCACCCACTTCGCCATTCGCTGATACTTATCACGCATCCACGGCATAGCGAAAATCGCCGCCACCAGCGTAAACCACGCGAACGTCTCTCCGATAATCAGCAGGAACAACCCCCAGCGCTCCATCGCGCCAACGTCGTTGCCAACAAACAATGAGAATACGCTACCGAAGTAGATGATCGCTTTTGGGTTCGACAGGTTAGTGAGGAAACCTTTCAGGAAACTCATGCCCTTTTTCGGCAGCTCAACCACCGGCGCTTGCGATTGTGGCTGCTTGTGACGTTGACGCGCTGAGCGCATCAGCTGCCAGCCCATCCACAGCAGATACAATCCGCCGCCGACCATAATGATTTCATGCAGCCAGGCCATTTTTTCCAGGATCAGATGCAGGCCCATCAGCGCCACTCCGGCCCAGATTACAATACCCAGCGTAATGCCCAGAACGCCCATCATCGCCTCTTTGCGCGAGCGGCTGGCCGCCGTTTGCGACACAAAGAAGAAGTCCGGGCCGGGACTCATCAGCGCAACCAGATGCACCAGCGCGACGGTGGCGAATAACATCAGCATGAATTTTTTCCTTTAACCTTCATCAACATGTTCTTTGATCATCACCAGGAACGGCTTACCAAAACGCTCCAGTTTGCGATGACCGACGCCGTTCACGCTGAGCATTTCTGACGCGCTAATCGGCATTTGTTCTGCCATTTCAATCAGCGTGGCATCGTTAAACACCACGTACGGCGGAATATTCTCTTCATCAGCAATTGCTTTGCGCAGCTTACGCAGCTTGGCAAACAGCTGGCGATCATAATTGCCGCTGTGTACTTTCGGCGAACTGCCGCCGCGCGTTTTCACCGTCACAATACGCGGTACTGCCAGCATCAGCGGCACTTCGGCACGTAACACCGGACGCGCCGCTTCGGTGAGTTGCAGCGCCGAATGCATGGCGATGTTTTGCGTCACCATCCCGAGGTGGATCAGCTGACGCAGCACGCTGATCCAGTGTTCGTGGCTGTGCTCGCGGCCTAAGCCGTACACCGGCAGTTTGTCGTGGCCGTTGTCGCGAATGCGCTGATTACTGGCGCCGCGCAAAACTTCAACAATATAGCCCATCCCAAAGCGCTGCCCGGTACGATAGATGCTCGATAGCGCCTTTTGCGCCTCCAGCAAACCGTCGTAGCGACGCGGCGGATCGAGGCAGATATCGCAGTTATCGCACTGCTGCTGGCGACCTTCGCCGAAATAGTTCAGCAATACCAGACGACGACAGGTTTGCGCTTCAGCAAACGCGCCCATCGCGTTGAGTTTGTGGCGTTCTATATCCTGCAACGGGCCGGGCACTTTCTCTTCCAGACATTTACGCAGCCACGCCATGTCGGCCGGATCGTAAAGCATCATCGCTTCGGCAGGCAGACCATCGCGCCCGGCGCGGCCGGTTTCCTGATAATAGGATTCGATGTTGCGCGGAATATCGAAGTGCACCACAAAGCGCACGTTGGGTTTGTTAATGCCCATCCCGAACGCCACGGTGGCGACCACGATTTGCAGATCGTCACGCTGAAAAGCTTCCTGCACGCTGGCACGCTGCGCGCTATCAATGCCGGCGTGATACGCGCCAACGCTCAAACCACGGCTCTGCAGGCGCGCGGCGGTGTCTTCTACTTTGGCGCGGCTGTTACAGTAAATGATGCCGCTTTTGCCGCGCTGATCCTGCACATAACGCAGTAGCTGCTCGGTGGGTTTGAATTTCTCCACCAGCGTGTAGCGAATATTGGGGCGGTCAAAGCTGCTGATTTGAATCAGCGGATCGTCCATCTGCAGCAGATGGACGATATCGTTACGCGTGGTTTCATCTGCGGTGGCGGTCAATGCCATGACCGGCAAATCAGGGAAGTGCTGACGCAGCTGGCCGATCGAGCCATATTCCGGACGGAAATCGTGGCCCCACTGCGAAATACAGTGCGCTTCATCCACCGCCAGCATCACCGGATTCCACTGGTGCAGGCTGTCGAGGAAATTGTCCATCATCAGACGTTCAGGCGCGATGTACAGCAGCTTGAGCTTGCCGGTACGACAATCCGCAAACACCTGCTGCTGCTGCTCACGCGTCTGCGTCGAGTTGAGGCACGCTGCAGCCACGCCGTTGGCCAGCAGCTGATCGACCTGATCTTTCATCAGTGAAATCAGCGGTGAAACCACCAGCGTCAGCCCTTCGCGCACCAGCGCCGGGATTTGATAGCACAGCGATTTGCCGCCGCCGGTCGGCATCACCACCAGACAATCGCGTCCTGACAGGGCGGTTTCGATGATGTTTTGCTGACCTGGGCGGAACTGCTGATAGCCGAAGGTATCTTGTAATACCTGCTGCGCCAGCATTTCCTGATTAAGCACTGCCGATGTTGCCACGGTAATCCTGTCTTTGTTGCGGGTTAGAACAGATCGTTGAGCGTCACGCCCACGCCAAAGCGCGTCTGGCGATGGTTATAGTCAATCAATGATTCACCATAACCGCTGAAGACCTGCGTGTAAAAGCGCACGTGTTCAGAGATCGGGTAGCTCCAGGCGAAGGTTGCACCGCCAAAGCCGCTGTTCCAGTTGTAGTTACCTTCCACGCTGAAAATGTTCTCGCCCATCATGTAGCCGAGCTTGGCGCGGTAGTAACCCATGTATTTGGTGATGTCCGGGTTATCGTCATTGCTTTCACTTTCAGGCAGACGATACCAGGGTTTGATCTCTGCGAGCAGATTGCCGTTCTGCGCCATGAAGCGCGCGTAAACGCGGTTCCAGCTGCGTGATGTCGGCTCGCTGCGGCCGTTCGACTGATGCACTAAGCCGGTTTCCACATCGCGTAAGGTCCAGCCTGCGAAGGTGTAATCGGTGGCCCAGCCGAGGAAAATTTGTGGCTCATAATCGGTTTCACGGAACGGTGATGACGCACCACGGTTCGAGAGCTGCCACCACGAGCGCTGAGTATAAGACGCCGCCAGCACCGAGTTATCGCCTAAAATGCCGCGCCACAGCGGAAACGCCAGGCTGAGCTGGAATTTTACTTCATCATTTTTAGCTTTGTCTGCCCAGTTGTACGAAGAGATCGCCTCTTTGTTCATGTCGGTGGTGTAGGTGTAGAGCAGATAGTTGTTTTCGTAAGGATAGAGCACGAACGGGTTATCGTGTTTCTCCAGCAGGTTAGCGATAATGCTGCCCTTCACTGCCGGTGCATCATGAACCTCTTTTATCGTGGCTTCTTCAGCCTGCACCAGGCCAGGAAGGATCAGCGCCGCGGCCAGCAAGGCGTAATGCTTACGCATAGAATTCTCCAGAGAACTGCGTGTCGTAATCGTCAAGTGACGGTTCAAAAAGCAGGCCATTCTACACGCAAAACCTGCGGTTGATCAGCGCCGATTTCCGAAACTGGAAAGCGGCTCGAACGCGGCATAATATACACAACTCGTTAACATTTTAAGGCAGGCATTATGTCATCCCCGTTGCTGACACAGCAGGAAGCGCGTCGTCTGATTGGCGAAATCTTTGTTTATCACATGCCCTTCAATCAGGCGCTCGGATTAGAGCTGGATCGACTGGAAGCGGATTACGCCGAACTCGGCTTCGCCAATAAAACCATGCTGGTCGGCAACGCGGCGCAGCAGATTCTGCACGGCGGCGTGATCGCTTCAGTGCTCGATGTCGCGGCCGGGCTGGTGTGTGTCAGCTATGCGCTGACGCGTCAGGAGAGCATTACCGAGGAAGAGCTGCGTCAGCGCCTGTCGCGCATGGGCACCATCGATATGCGCGTGGATTATCTGCGCCCTGGCCGTGGCGAGCGCTTTGTCGCCACCAGCAGCCTGCTGCGCGGCGGCAACAAAGTCGCCGTGGCGCGCGTGGAGTTACATAACCAGCAAGGCGATTACATCGCTACCGCTACCGCGACTTACATGATTGGCTAATCGCCAGCTCTGGATGTGATGATGGATACGCAACAAACTCGCCAGGGTATTGGCTACGCGCTCGGCGCTTACTTCATTTGGGGCATTGCGCCCGCCTACTTCAAGCTGGTCAAAGAGGTGCCTGCCACCGAGATCATGACGCATCGCGTGATTTGGTCCGCGCTATTTATGCTACTGCTGATCACCTTGACGCGTAGCTGGACCCAGGTGCGCAGCGTGCTGGCTCAGCCGAAAAAAGTGCTGCTGCTAGCGCTGACCGCCGTCACCATTGGCGGCAACTGGCTGCTGTTTATCTGGGCAGTGAACAATCAGCACATGCTGGAAGCCAGCCTCGGCTACTTTATCAACCCGCTGATTAATGTGGTGTTTGGCATGCTGTTCCTGCGCGAACGCTTCCGCCGCTTGCAGTGGCTGGCGGTACTGCTGGCGACCACCGGCGTGCTGGTGCAGCTGTGGCAGTTTGGATCGCTGCCGATTATCGGCCTTGGCCTGGCGTTGAGTTTTGCTTTGTACGGTTTGGTGCGCAAAAAAATTCAGGTCGATGCGCAAAGTGGCATGTTGATCGAAACGCTGTGGCTATTCCCGCTGGCGGCGATTTACCTGTTTGGTTTTGCCGATAGCGCCACCAGCCATCTCAGCGCCAACGCCATGAGCCTCAATCTCAAGCTGGTCGCGGCGGGCATTATCACCACCATTCCGCTGATGTTTTTTGCTGCCGCCTGCGCGCGTCTGCGCTTATCGACCGTCGGCTTCTTCCAGTATCTGGGCCCAACGCTGATGTTCCTGCTGGCGGTGCTGTTCTACGGCGAGAGCCTGACGCCGGATAAAATGGTGACCTTCGGCTTTATCTGGCTGGCGCTCGCCGTGTTCATTATTGATGCAGTCGCATTCTCAGCTCGGGCGCGCATGCGCGTAGCGTGAAATAAAGCGCGCCAGCGCCGGGCCGGTAAGCAGAATGGTGAACAGACGCAGCGTCTGCAGCGCCATGACAAAGGCCATATCGACCCGCGTGCCGGCCGCAATAATCGCCACGGTATCCAGCCCGCCCGGGCTGGTTGCCAGATAGGCGGTCATGAGATCGACGTGCAGCACGCGCGTCAGCATCCAGGCTAATCCGCCGCACAACAGCATCAAGCCGAAAATCGACAGCAACATTTGCGGCAGCGTTCGCAGCGCAAGCTTGAAAATCGGCCGTGTGAAACGCAATCCCACGCTCCAGCCAATCAACGCATAAGCCAGCGCCAGCAACCATTCCGGTACCTGCAAGATCGCCACATCCGTGCCGTGCAACACCGCACCAATCAACGCAGGCAGCAACAAAGCGCCGGAAGGAATGCGCAGCTTCTGGCCGAGCCACGCGCCAGCGACCATCACCAGCAGCGTCAGCAGAAAGCTGCTGTGCAGCGCGGGAAACCACACCAGTTCTGCCGCACCGCCGTGGGTGCCGAGGCCAATGCGTGCCACCACGGCCGCAGCGGTGGCGACAAACAACACGCGCAGATACTGCATAAACGCCACCAGCCGCACATCCGCCCCGAAATCACCGGCCATCGCCACCATCGCCGAAGCGCCGCCGGGCGACGATCCCCATGCGCCGGTTGGGCCGGGCAAACTACTGAAGCGTACCAGCAGAAAACCGGACAGGCCGCTGGCCGCCAACGTCAGCACCAGCACCGCCAACACCACCGGCCAATCCTGAATCAGCGGTGTGAGAATGCCCGGCGATAAGCTCTGGCCAATCATGCAACCGAGCACCGCTTGAGCCAGTACGAAGAAACGTTTGTCGATGCGAACAGTTGCGCCGGACAAGCCCATAAAGGTGCCGACGATCATCGGCCCAAGCAGCAGCGCCGCAGGAAGGTGGAACAGCTGGAGGATAATCCCCAGCATTAACGAAGCAATCAGCAGCAGTGTCCACTGAAGTCGCAATGAGAAGCGCGCCATAAGAGAGAATCAGATAGTGAGCAGAGCCAACAGGTTACGCAGAAAAGTGAAGTTAATCTACCAGGTCGCCATAAATGGCGACCCTACGTTTGCAGCAGCGATTCTGTAGGGTCGTCATTCATGACGACCTGGACTTGAGGCAGGTTAAAGCCAGTTCTTGCGTTTGAAATAGAGGTACGGCGCCAACCCGGCGAGGATCATCAGGCTAATCGCGCCCGGATAACCAAAGCTCCATTTCAATTCCGGCATAAACTCGAAGTTCATGCCGTAGCTGGATGCCACCAGCGTTGGCGGCAGGAATACCACCGAAACCACCGAGAAGATCTTGATGATGCGGTTCTGCTCGATGTTGATGAAGCCCATCGCCGCCTGCATCAGGAAGTTGACCTTCTGGAACAGCGATTCGTTGTGCGGCAGCAGCGATTCGATATCGCGCAGGATTTCACGCGCCTGCTCCAGCTGGTTGCCCGGCAGACGCGCTTTGCGCACCAGGAAGTTGAGGGCGCGCTGGGTATCCATCAGACACAAACGTACTTTCCAGCCGATATCTTCCAGCTCCGCCAGACGTGACAACGCCTGATCGTACTCTTCGCCCTGCTGGCCTTCCATGATCACGCGGCTGAGTTTCTCCAGCGCGCTATAGATGTTCTCGATCTCATCCGCCAGCTGTTCGATTTTGGTTTCAAACAAATCCAGCAGCAGCTCATAGGCGTTGCCATCGGTCAGCATCTGGTTGCGCGCACGCATGCGATAGAGACGGAAAGCCGGCAGTTCGCGTTCGCGCAGCGTATACAGGCGATCTTCGCGGATGGTGAATGCCACAGTGGAGTTGCCAGCGTGGTCTTCGGCATCTTCAAAGAAGAAGAAGGAGTGAATGTGCAGGCCGTCTTCGTCTTCGAAGAAACGCGCCGAGGCTTCGATGTCTTCCAGCTCCGGACGCGTTGCCAGGCTCTGGCCGAGCTCGCATTGCACGCGATCGCGTTCGCTGTCGTCAGGTTCGATCAGATCAACCCAAACAGACGTGTTGAGTTTGTCGTTATCTTCTTCCAGCTCGATGCGCGTCAGGCGATTACGATCGAGTTTAAATGCGCTCAGCATAGCAATAACTCCCCATTTTTTCGGAATGGGACAAGGCGGTGACCACGGTAAATTACGGGCACGGCGAAGCCTGAACACGGAAACTTTCGCTTCAAGGGTAAATCAGTGCTAACTCACGCGACGAGAGTAAAAAAGGGAGGTCGCTGTTAACCGCTAAGGCTACCAGCTAAAAGAGGTAACCTTAGGAGTTCCTGTTAAACAGGTGATTGAGCCAGCATCGACTGGGCGCGTCCAAGGCATTGTCCTCTCATGATAATAGTGCGCGCATGTTACGCTGAGACGAAAAAGTCGTCAAGGTAGCGCAACCGCGCTACACCGTTTCCAGACGGGCGTAAGCCGCCACCAGCCACTTGATGCCCTGGCCCTGAAACGCCACTTGCAAACGGCTGTGTTCACCGCTGCCTTCGAGGTTGATGATGGTGCCCTCGCCGAACTTGGCATGGCGCACGCGCTGGCCGAGCGTAAAGCCGCTGTCATTTTGCGCGATGGGCGTGCCCATGCGCTGATGGCTCACCGGACGGCTGACGCTGGCGCGCAAACGCACCTCTTCCACGCACTCTTCCGGCAGCTCGCCGATGAAGCGTGATGGACGGTGATACACTTCCTTACCATAAAGACGACGGCTTTCGGCATAGGTGAGCGTCAGCTTGACCATGGCACGTGTCACGCCAACGTAAGCCAGACGGCGCTCCTCTTCCAGACGACCGCCTTCATCCAGCGACATCTGGCTCGGGAACATGCCCTCTTCCATGCCAACGATAAATACCTGGCTAAACTCCAGCCCTTTCGCCGAGTGCATGGTCATCAGCTGCACCGCATCCTGCCATTTGTCGGCCTGGCCTTCACCCGCTTCCAGCGCCGCATGTGACAGGAACGCCTGCAGCGGCATCAGATCTTCGTCTTCGTCCTGATAGCTGAACTGGCGCGTTGCCGTGACCAGTTCCTCAAGGTTTTCAATACGCGCTTGGCCTTTCTCGCCCTTCTCCTGCTCGTACATCACCCATAAACCGGAGTCTTTAATCACGCGATCGGTTTGCACATGCAGCGGCATCTCGGCGGTTTCGCTGGCCAGTGAATCGACCAACTCGCAGAAGCGTTGTAACGCCGAGGCGGCGCGTCCGGCTAAGGCTTTGTTATGCAACAGCTCGCGCGTAGCCTGCCACAAGGTGAGTTGCTGATCGCGCGCGGTCTGGCGCACCACATCGAGGGTACGATCGCCGACGCCGCGCACCGGCGTGTTCACCACACGCTCAAAGGCTGCATCGTCGTTGCGATTGGCCATCAAACGCAGATAGGCCAGCGCATCTTTAATCTCCTGACGCTCGAAGAAGCGCATGCCGCCATAAATGCGATACGGCATGCTGCCTTGCAGTAGCGCCTCTTCCAGCACGCGCGATTGGGCGTTGCTGCGGTAGAGAATGGCGCAATCCTGCAGCGCATTGCCGTTTTCATGCCAGCTTTTGATGCGATTGACCACAAAGCGCGCTTCATCCAGCTCGTTGAACGCGCAGTAGAGCGAGATCTTTTCGCCATCGCTGCCGTCGGTCCACAGCTCTTTACCGAGGCGGCCATTGTTGTTGGCGATCAGCGTGTTAGCGGCTTTCAGAATGTTGTTGGTCGAGCGATAGTTCTGCTCCAGGCGAATGGTTTCCGCACCGGGGAAATCTTGCAGGAAGCGCTGGATGTTTTCTACCTGCGCACCGCGCCAGCCGTAAATCGACTGATCGTCATCGCCGACGATAATCACGCGGCCGCTATCACCCGCCAGCATGCGAATCCACGCGTACTGAATGTTGTTGGTATCCTGGAACTCATCCACCAGCACGTTGCTGAAACGCTCGCGGTAATGGTTCAGGATATGCGGCTTGTTCAGCCAGAGTTCGTGGGCGCGCAGCAGCAGCTCGGCGAAATCCACTAAACCGGCGCGATCGCAGGCTTCCTGATACGCCTGATAGATGCGCAGCCAGGTTTGTTCAACCGGATTGCCGTAGCTTTCGATGTGTTTTGGCCGCAGGCCTTCATCTTTTTTGCCGTTGATGTACCACATGCCCTGGCGCGCAGGCCACTGTTTCTCATCAAGGTTCATCGCTTTGATCAGGCGCTTCAACAGACGCAGCTGATCGTCGCTGTCGAGGATCTGGAAATCCTGCGGCAAACCGGCATCAAGGTGATGCGCGCGCAGTAAACGGTGCGCCAGGCCGTGGAAAGTACCAATCCACATGCCGCCCTGGCTGGTGCCGATCAGCTGATCGATACGATGGCGCATTTCCGCCGCCGCTTTGTTGGTGAAGGTCACCGCCATAATCGAATACGGCGAGCAGTTCTCTACCGACAGCAGCCAGGCGATGCGATGCACCAGCACACGGGTTTTGCCACTGCCTGCTCCGGCCAGCACCAGCAGGTTGCTGCGCGGTGCGGCGACCGCCTCGCGCTGTTTGTCATTCAAGCCGTCAAGCAGATCAGAAACGTCCATAAGCACCGTTCGCGAAAGAAAATGAACTCAAATCCACACTGCTGCGGATAGAGCTGTATATATTTACATGTGTGGATTATAGCAGCGAGGTCAGAGATGCCAACCGATCAATTTCAACATGCGGCAGCAAACGCGCATCGTCAATCTTCATCAGATTGCCTTCACGTAGATTGATCCAGCAGGCTTGCATGCCGGCACGCAGCGAACCGGCAACATCAGTGGTGAGATCGTCGCCGACGTGCAGAATGTGCTGCGGCGCAATGCTCAAACGCTCAGCGGCCAGATGATACATATCCTGCCACGGCTTGGCACGACCGTGCGGACCGGCACGCAGCGCGAACTGGAAGTAATGATTAATACCGAGCTTTTCCGGGCAGGCATTGCCGTTAGTGATCGCCACCAGCGGCACGCGCTCGCCGAGCCACGTCAGCGTTTGATGCGTCTCTTCCGGCATCGTCACTTCGCTGCGCCATTGATGAAACACGCTCATCACCTCGCTGGCACCAGCGGTGGCTTCCGCTTTGGATAAGCCGACATTGAGCAGCGCCAGCTCCACCGAGCGGCGACGCCATTCAGACACGTCGTGATAAATTTCCGGCTCGCGCGCCAGCAACTCATTGCGCAGCGTCTGATAATCCGCCGGGGTGAATTCACGCAGCGCCGGATGATACGCCTGCAGCGCAGCGTGCGATTCGGCAGTGGTTTTGCGAATGACGGGATGGTTGTCATACAGCGTGTCGTCGAGATCAAAGGTGATTGCTTTGATTGGGCCGAGCGGACGATAAAACTTCATTAAGACTTTCCTCGTTTGGCACGCGGATGGGCCGCATCGTAAACCGTCGCCAGATGCTGGAAATCCAGATGGGTGTAGATTTGCGTGGTCGCCAGATTGGCGTGACCGAGCAGTTCCTGTACCGCGCGCAGATCGCCGCTCGATTCCAGCAAATGCGTGGCAAAAGAGTGGCGCAGTTTATGCGGATGAATATGGCTGGCAACGCCTTGCTTGATGCCCCATTCGGCAAAACGCTTCTGCACGTTGCGCGTCGAAATCCGGCTGCCGCGGCTGGAGACAAACACCGCATCATCCTGCGGCGCAAAGCTAGCACGCAGCGGTAACCAGTGCTGAATCCAGGTAACCGCCGTGCCGCCAATCGGTACGCGGCGCTCTTTGCTGCCTTTACCCAGCACCCGCACTTCACCGGCCTCCAAATCCATGTGGCGACAATCCATATTCACCAGCTCAGAGAGACGCAAGCCGCCGCCGTACATGGTTTCCAGCATCGCGCGGTCGCGTACCGCCAGCGGATCGTTGAGATCGATCTCCAGCAGTTGGTTAACTTCGTCGACATCCATGTTTTTCGGCAGATGGCGCGCATTACGCGGCGTGGCGATGCCTTTGGCGGGATTGGCGCTCAACATGCCCTGATGCACTTGCCAGTCGAGAAAACTGCGCAGCGCCGACATGCGCAGTGCCAGACTGCTGGCGCCTAAACCGCCACGGCGGCTGCGTGCCGCCAGGCTGCGCACCTGCGCCGGTTCCAGCTGCGACCAGCTCGTCAGCTTCATTTCATCGGCCATTGCCATAATCGCCTGCAATTGCCGTTGGTAATTCTTTTGCGTCAGCGGACTGAGCTGGCGTTCGACCTTGAGATAACGCAGAAAGTCATCCACGGCCGGCAGCAGCGGACTGACGTTGCTCATGCGCGTTCAATCCAGCGTGACAGCAGATCCGGCAGCATTTGCGCCAGATGCTGCAGCAGCAGCGTGCCCATGCCCGCCTGATAATGCTGATTATCGCGGCTGGTGAACATTAATATGCCCAGCTCGCCGCGTTCGCCCATCAGCGACATCGCTACCGAGCCAATCGCTTTGGCCTGCGGCAACAGCAGTAGCAATTCCGGGCCGTTCAGGCTGCCGAGATAGTGATGTTCATTGCCGAAGCGCTGAATGCGCAGCGGTTCGAATGCCTGACGAGACAAGCCGAGCTGGGTGAAATCAGACGGCGCGCCGATGTGCCATTTGTCATTGAACACGCGCACGTGTGCGCCGGCCAGACCCAGTTCGCGCGCCCAGCGGTGCAGACGCGTTAGCATCTCTTGCAAGCTGCCGGCGGCGGCGAGATGACCTTGCAGCGCCAGCAGGCGATCAAACAGCTGATGGTTGGCGGTAGCCTGCTCCATCAGCAGCGTGATCTCCTCTTCTAACTGCTGGATGTGGTTGCGCTGCCGCGCCATATGCCACTCCACCAGCGAAACGCTGCCGCGTACCGGATGCGGCACCATCATCTGTTCAACCTGGCGCGCATTGCGAATAAAAAAATCGGGGTTTTGACGCAGAAATGCGCTTACCGATTGATCGTCCAGCAAAACCTCGCTTTCGGTTTGCTCTTCGACATTTTTCATAGATGAATAAACCCATCGTAGACGTGTGTGGCTGGACCGGTCATAAACAGCGGTTGCCCTTCCCCTTTCCAGGCAATGTGCAGCGTGCCGCCCGGCAAATCGACGCGGACATTTTCCGCCAGAATGCCCTGCTGAACACCGCAGGCGACCGCCGCGCAGGCGCCGCTGCCGCATGCCTGGGTTTCGCCTGCGCCACGTTCATACACGCGCAGACGGATGTGTTCACGATTGACCACTTCCATAAAGCCGACATTGACGCGCTCCGGGAATCGCTCGTGGCTTTCCAGCTCTGGGCCCAGCGTTTCCACCGGCGCGGTTTTCACGCTTTCTACCTGAATCACGCAGTGCGGATTGCCCATCGATACCGCACCAAACATCACGGTTTGCTCGGCCACACGCTGCAAATAAAGGTTCTCTGCTTTATTCGCGCGGAGCGGCACGCTCTGCGGTTCGAAGTTGGGTTGACCCATATTGACGCGCACCAGCTCATCATTGGTGACGCTGAGCACCATGCGGCCAGTTTGCGTGCTGACACGAATGTCGCTTTTATTGGTCAAACCTTTCAGACGCACAAAGCGGGCAAAGCAGCGTGCGCCGTTGCCGCACTGCGCGACTTCGCTGCCATCGGCGTTGAAAATGCGGTAATGGAAATCGAGATCCGGGTCGTAAGGCGGTTCAACGATCAGTAGCTGATCAAAACCGATCCCCAGATTTCTGTCCGCCAGGCGGCGAATCAGTTCCGGCGAAAAAAAGACGTTTTGCGTCACAGCATCCACAACCATAAAGTCGTTGCCGAGACCGTGCATTTTTGAGAACTGCATTTTCTGCTCCGCCGGATTACTCATTGAGTTTAGTTGGCCTGCGAACCAGGCTTGCTGGTGACCAAACCACCGACATCAGCATCCTGAGCCGCTTTTTGCTGCTGCGCGGTGACCTGCTGTTTCGGCTTGTTTGGCTGATCTTTCGGCGGGAAATACAGCGGTCCTTTTAGGCCACAGCCTACCAGGCTGACCAGTGCCAGCGCCATACCCAGCTGACTCATCACTCGTATCATTCTGTCTGCTCTTCTGTCCTAAAGCCATGGTTGCTTATCATCGCAGTTGACGTTGTAAAAGCAACAGGAAATAGCCGCATTTCCTGCGGCAGGTCAGAGTAACAGCGCATCCCGCCGCGCGAACGCGGGCGGGATCAATGCATTTGGTAGCGCGGCTGGAAGTCGCCGTTGTCGTTGTCAGGCTGGGTAGCGCAGAGCTGCGTCAGCGTTTGACTGCGGAAAGGGATCACCTGGAAACGTTCGCCAGTGTTCACAATCTGGTAGAACTGCGGCAGGTTAAAATTGATAAAGCTGGAGCCGTAAGTAAAACGGTCATGCGATGAGGAATAGAATCGACTCACGTCGCGCACCAGCTCTTCTTTACTGCCTTCGCAATGGTGATAAACCTCAACGCGATTGGTTTCGTCGAGGATATAGATGTTGAAGCCGCGATCGTCATTAGTATCTTCAAAGAAGAACTGAATGATGCCTTCGCTGGCGTAGCCGTTCACCACCGGTGGCAGCGGCGTCTGGTTCGATTCCACTTTAATCGACAAGCCATGCAGCTTGTTGTTAGAAATCGCGCCATAAAATTCCACGGCGTTTTCCAGCTTCTGCACCGACACGCTCATGCGTTCGAAGAATAAGCCCCAGGTTTGGCCCGCCATACGTAACGCTTTAAAGCGGCCCGGTTCCTGACGCGTGCTCGACAGACGCAGCTCAATGCATTCCGAAACCAGCTGCTGCACGCGAGTACGAATTAAACCGCGCAGATGCTGGCTGTAGCAGAATACTTCCACCGTGTCCGGCGGCGCAGCATCCTGATGCATTTTGCCAAGAATGGTTTTCAGCGCCTCAATCATCGCCTGCTCGCCATTGAAGTGCAGCGTACGCACTTCATTCCACGAGTTGCGATAGAGCAGATCGATGCTGCCAATCAGACATTGCTGCTGCTGACCGAAGCTGAACACATCCAGCTTACGGAAATCAAAATGCACCACCTGATTGCGGAATGCGGAGGTAGGATCGTGTTCCAGGTTAACGATAATCGCTAAGTGACGAATTTCGCACGGGCTGTAGAGCGCTTTCGGCGTCGGTGCTGGCACGCGCAGCGGGAAGTGGCTCGACACATCGTTAACCAGTTCCTGCAGACGCGGCAGATCGCACAGATCGTTGCCCTTCATATGCAGACGCGTTTTACTGGTCAGCAAACCGTTAAACCACGCCCACGCCACCAGCTTGTTCAGATAGCGATTATATTCCAGCGGCTGATGGCTGATGATGGAACTCATGTCCGGCGATTGGTTATACAGATACCAACCGGCGCGATTAGCGCGGCCCGCCGGGACATGAATAAAGGTAAGATTCTCTTCCGAGAGATCGGGCGAAATCTGCGGGTTCACTAAAGTGACTTTACCCGGCAGCGCCTCGAACGCGGCATACAGTTTACGCGTCAGCACGCCGATATCCTGCGGGCTGGCGCTGACGCTTAAATTGTTGCGACGCGCAAAGCGAATCAGGTTGCGATAGCTCTGCATCATCGCATCCAGCAGCTCGTTGTGCGCTTCGCGTACCCGTTCGATTTTCCACTGCGCGCGGTTATCCAGTACCGCTAACTTCTCTTCATCCCAGCCCCACTCTTTAACCAGCTGCGATAAGATCTCGCGCCGCCAGCCGGTGCGCTGATGATGGTGATCTTCGCTCGAGAGCTTTTCACACACTTTTAAATAGAAACATCGACGCACTAAATCGAGGCGCGCCATGTCATCAACGCTGGTGAGATAGCGCGTCACGCGCTCCAGCATCATGCAGTAAGGATCGAGACCGAAGGAAACAATTTCGCCGTCGTGCAGGCGCTGCTTGATGTCCATCGACAAGAGCTGCGTGTCGGGATATTCCCAGCTGTAGGCTTCCAGCAGCAGGGTTTTCAGCACCGCTTTATACGGCGAGTCGATACTTTTATACAGCTGCCACAAGCTGGCACCGAAATACTCTTCCGCTGACAGCGTGCCAAGGCCGCCGAGATCCAGCCACTCATTCGGCGTCAGTACGCCTTGTGAATAGAGCGACATGACGTAATCGTCGTAATGGTGCTCCTCTTCGCCAGGCACCATATTCCACAGGATGCGTTTACCCGCCATACGCACGGCGGTACGGTAGAACTCATCCAGCAGCAAAATATGTTGGGTAGAACCGCAGTCTTCACCGCCGAGGCTACCGCTTTCGTTATGGCGGAAACGGTTCTCGTCAATCAGGAAGAAGCTGACTTCCACACCCATCGACACACACCATTTCTGCAACAGCGTACACTTACGCTGCAGATTGAGGCGCTCTTCATTATCCAGCCACGATTGGTGGCATACCCAGATGTCGAGGTCGGAAATGCTGTTTTGCCCAACCGACGAGGTGCTGCCCATTGAGTAAATGCCGGTAATTGGACGTTCGCCCGCGACGGCGGCGGTGAGATCGAGCGGTTGTCCGCCCGCTAAGTTCTGCAGCAGCTGGAATTGATTTTCATCGGGCGTGTAAAGGCAGACGCCATGCGGAACGCTACCTTCGAGGTAGCCCGGCATCAGCGGATGATGGTAGTGCAATAATGTTGGCAGCAGACTGTAGACTTGCTGGAAAGCAGGCCCCATGGCAGCCAGTGCGCGATCTACACGCAGCTGGTTAATCGCATCCAGTCTCTGTTTCAGTGTCTCAATGTAGAGGTACAAGACGTTTCGCCTGATTGTCCCAGTGTTAAGCACCCTGTTTCCGCATTCTGCCGCTTAATAATAAAGATATCGGGCAAATAATTGCTGGAAACGTGATCAATCTAACACCCGGAGGATTGACCGTAAAGAAAGTTGCGCTACTTAACAGTTTAGCATGTTCCGACCGTAGCCCTGCTTTTTTCAGACTTCGACACAAAACTGCGACCCGCAAGATCCAGGCGCAGTCTGACATCGCGGCCTTTTCAATCCGTTGAAACTGACAGCATTCCCCTATCAATGATAGGATATTCGATGAACGATCAAAATGGTTAACAGCATGTTAAACAAAATTTTCAGAATTGCTACCAGACAAAGTCCCCTTGCTTTGTGGCAGGCACAATATGTCCAACAGCGTCTGATGGCGGCTCATCCGGGTCTGCAAGTTGAGTTGCTGCCGATGGTCACCAAAGGTGATGTCATCCTTGATACGCCACTGGCAAAGGTTGGCGGCAAAGGGCTGTTCGTTAAAGAGCTTGAGCTGGCAATGCTGGAAGGCCGCGCCGATCTCGCCGTGCACTCAATGAAAGATGTGCCGATCGATTTTCCAGAAGGCCTCGGTCTGGTGACCATTTGCGAGCGTGAAGATCCGCGCGATGCTTTCGTCTCCAATCGTTACAACAGTGTTGATGAGCTGCCACAAGGCGCGGTTGTTGGGACGTCCAGCCTGCGTCGCCAGTGCCAGCTTAGCGCCCGTCGTCCGGATTTAGTGATTCGCTCACTGCGCGGCAACGTCGGCACGCGTCTTGGCAAACTTGATGCCGGTGAATATGACGCCATCATTCTGGCGGCGGCCGGTTTGAAGCGTTTAGGTCTGGAAGATCGCATCCGTCAGGCAATGCCTGCCGAGATCTCCCTGCCCGCCGTGGGTCAGGGCGCCGTCGGCATTGAATGCCGCGCAGATGATGAGCAATTGATTACGCTGCTACAGGCGTTGAATCACGACGATACCGCCGTGTGCGTGCGCGCCGAACGCGCAATGAACACGCGGCTGGAAGGCGGTTGTCAGGTGCCTATCGGCAGCTTCGCGGTGCTGGAAGACGATCAGCTGTGGCTGCGCGGATTAGTTGGCTCACCGGACGGCAGTCAAATGGTGGTCGGCGAGCGTCGCGGTCCACGCGATCACGCCGAAAGAATGGGGGTTTCGCTGGCTGAAGAGCTGTTGGATGGCGGCGCGCGCGACATTCTGCGTGAAGTGTATCAAGGTCAACCGCCAGTATGACCATCCTCGTGACCCGCCCGGAACCGGCCGCCACTGAACTGGTCTCGCGTTTGCGCAGCCTGGGCAAGCTGGCATGGGGCTTCCCGCTGATTGAATTTACGCCGGGTCGCGATCTTATCCATTTGCCAAGCCAACTTGCGGCGTTACAGCAAGGCGATCTGGTGTTTTTACTGTCGCAGCAGGTCGTTACTTTCGCCGAGCCCGCTTTACAGCAAAGCGCGACAACATGGCCTGAAGCCCTCAACTATTATGCTATTGGTCGCAGCACTGCTTTAGCCCTGCATACCGTCAGTAATCTCAAAGTAGACTATCCTCATGCGCGGGAGACCAGTGAAGAGCTGGTGCGCCTGAATCGGCTGCAGCAGGTCAGCGGCAAACGCGCGCTGATTCTGCGCGGCAGCCCAGGGCGTGAGTTGCTGGCGGAAACGCTGATTGAACGCGGCGTTGAGGTGCAATATTGCGAGTGTTATCAGCGCTGTGAAAAGCACTACAACGGCGCGACTGAAGGCCGCCGCTGGCGCGATCGCGGCATTACAACGCTGGTGGTAACCAGCGGCGAAATGTTACAACAACTCTTTTCTCTGTTTCCGCCAATTGATCGTCGGGAATGGTTACTGCACTGTCGGCTTGTGGTCGTCAGTGAACGTTTGGCTACGCAAGCCGCTGAATTAGGCTGGCAGGACATTGATGTAGCCGATGGTGCCGATAACGATGCGCTGCTGCGCGCGTTACGCTGAACTTAACAATGGGATGAGCCATAATGACGGAACAAAAAGCCTCCTCCGCCATGGTTGAAGAAACCACCCCAGCGGACAATTCTCCCTCGCCAGCAACCAAGCCACCTCGCGATAAAAAAGGCGATGGCAAGGTGCTGAGTGCAGTGGCGATTGTGATTGCGCTGGCGATTGGGGCGGGACTTTACCTTAATGGGAAACATCAGGCCGATTTACAGACTCAAACTAACCAAAACCTCAGCGAGCAGCTGAGCGCCTTGCAGCAGCAACTGGGCAGCGACAAACAGCAGCTGACGCAACAGCTGGATAGCGCCAACAGCGCCTTGCAGCAGACGCGCACGCAGCAGGATAACAGCGCAAAAGAGCTGGAAACCCTGCGCGATAAAGTCGCCACCATCTCTGGAAACGACACGCGTACCTGGCTGCTGGCGCAAGCGGATTACCTCGTCAAACTGGCGGGCCGCAAACTGTGGAGCGATCAGGATGTCACCACCGCGGCAGCGTTATTGAAAAGTGCTGATTCCAGCCTGGCCGACATGAATGATCCGAGCGTGATGAACGTGCGTCGCGCGCTAACGCAGGACATCAGTTCACTCTCCGCCGTCAGCCAGATTGATTATGACGGCACCATTCTCAAGCTCAATCAGCTGTCGAACGGCGTCGATAATCTGCGTCTGGCAGACAATGACAGCGATGATTCACCTATGGACGCCGATGGCGGCGAACTCTCCAGTTCGCTACACGAATGGCGTCAAAATCTGGTGAAAAGCTGGCACAACTTTATGGATGATTTCATCACCATCCGCCGCCGCGACAACACCGCACAGCCGCTGCTGGCACCGAATCAGGACGTTTACCTGCGCGAAAACATTCGTTCGCGCCTGCTGATTGCGGCTCAGGCCGTACCGCGTCATCAGGATGAGATCTACAAACAGTCTATCGATGCGGTATCAACCTGGGTTCGCGCCTGGTATGACACCAACGATGCCGCCACCAAAGCCTTCCTTGCACAGCTGGATGAATTGAGCCAGCAAAGCATTTCAATGGATGTGCCGGATACGCTGGAAAGCCAGCCGTTGCTGGAAAAACTGATGCAAACCCGCGTACGTAATTTGCTGGCTCAGCCATCGGTTGCTGCTGATCAACAAGGAGGCTAACCATGCTGAAAGTATTGGTGCTTTTCCTGCTGCTGATTGCGGGCATTGTGGTTGGACCGATGGTAGCCGGCCATCAGGGCTACGTGTTGATCCAAACCGACAACTGGAACATTGAAACCAGCGTAACCGGCCTGGCGATCATCTTGATCCTCAGCCTGCTGGTGATTTTGTTGGTGGAATGGATTCTGCGTCGCCTGTTTCGCACTGGCGCCCGCACACGCGGCTGGTTCACCGGCCGCAAGCGCCGTAGCGCGCAGCGCCACACGCAAAGCGCGCTGATGAAACTGGCGGAAGGTGACTTTAAACAGGCCGAAAAACTGCTGTCGAAAAATGCCGACCACGCCGATCAGCCAGTGGCAAACTACTTGCTGGCTGCCGAAGCGGCACAGCAACGCGGTGACGAAATCCGTGCTAATCAGCATCTGGAGCGCGCTTCTGAGTTGTCGGTGAACGACACGATTCCGGTTGAAATCACACGCGTACGTCTGCAACTGGCGCGCAACGAAGATCATGCGGCACGCCATGGCGTTGATCGCCTGCTGGAAGTCGCGCCGCGCCATCCGGAAGTGTTGCGTCTGGCAGAACAAGCCTATATTCGTACCGGCGCATGGGGCGCATTGCTCGACATTCTGCCTGCGATGCAGAAAGTGCAGATCAATGATGAAGCACAGCGCGATGCCTTGCAGCAGCAAGCCTGGCTGGGCCTGATGAACCAGGCGATGGCCGATCAAGGCAGCGACGGTTTGAAGAGATGGTGGCAAAACCAGAGCCGCAAAACGCGTCAGGAAACCGCCTTGCAGGTGGCTATGGCAGAACATCTGATTGAGTGTGACGACCCGGATACCGCACAGAGCATCGTGCTGGAAGGTCTGAAACGTCAATATGACGATCGTCTGGTGTTGCTGATGCCGCGCATCAAAAGTGGCGATCCGCAATCTCTGGAGAAAGCATTGCGTCAGCAGATTAAACAGCATGGCGCCACGCCGCTGCTGCACAGCACGCTGGGTCAGCTGCTGATGCGTCATGGTGAATGGCAGCAGGCAGCAGAAGCGTTCCAGCAAGCGCTGGCGCAGCGTCCGGATGCGTTTGATTATGCCTGGCTGGCCGATGTTTACGACCGCCTGCATCGCCCGGAAGACGCAGCCAAAATGCGTCGCGAAGGCCTGCTACTTACGCTTAAGACCAATCCCAGCGCCTGATTTTACGATTGTTACTTTTGTGCACGCCGGGCTTGTCCCGGCTTTTTTTTGCCTGTCATAAACTACAGATAAAAAAACACCTGCCATAAGCAGGTGTAAGATCAGGTCGTTAAGACAACTGATGGCATCCGACTCAACGCAATGTCCTTCTTACTGCAGTAAAGCGTGCGCAAATACTGCCAGGCTGGACAACGGATGCCGTAAGGGGCTCTGCATCATTCCCAAGTTTATGTAGCATCAGCAAACATAAGAGGTGGAATGAGCATCTACAGGTAGATTATTGCACAAGACGTGCCAAAGTTGCAGTTAGCGCAATAAGTTAATTAATATCAACAAGATAAAATTTCAGCTCCGATCCTGGTTTAGCCACTGTCGGTAAAACGCGACGAATACTCAAAAAGCTGTCTCCGCAGAGCGACAAGCTATGCAAGGAATTGTCATGCCCATATAAATCAGTGATTTATATGTATCTGAATAGCGACAATGTGCGGAATTACGCTCAAAGGAAATGATGGGAAGAGTTGAGAACACGAATGGCGGATATAAACGAAAAAAGCCTGCTTTTTCAAGCAGGCTTTTCGAATATGGTCGGCGAGAGAGGATTCGAACCTCCGACCCACTGGTCCCAAACCAGTTGCGCTACCAAGCTGCGCTACTCGCCGATTTTTTACTTCTTTAACGCTACTGCGTAATTTTGCCTGGTGCGAAGGGAGGGACTTGAACCCTCACGTCCGTAAGAACACTAACACCTGAAGCTAGCGCGTCTACCAATTCCGCCACCATCGCGTGACCGAGCAAAATCTGGGGTGGCTAATGGGACTCGAACCCACGACAACTGGAATCACAATCCAGGGCTCTACCAACTGAGCTATAGCCACCATAATTCTGGTGCGTAAGCGTGTTTCGCTTACTAATTCACTGCATAACGCGGTCTAACCAACCACCGAAGCTCTTGCGCACAAACTAAATGGCGCGCCCGACAGGATTCGAACCTGAGACCTCTGCCTCCGGAGGGCAGCGCTCTATCCAGCTGAGCTACGGGCGCGTAGCGCCGTTGCGGATGGGCATACTACGGGCTTGACCTCATACTGTCCAGCCCTTTTTTAGAAAAAAAACGCGTTTGATTACGCTTTGTGCATTCCATCGATAATGACAGCAGTTTGAGGCGCTTACCCTCTCATTTTCGCTGGAAAAACCAGCAATTTCAGAGATCGCCCCGCCAATGGTAGCGTAAGTATTTCAGCAGCTTTAATTGGCGACGCAGACGCGAAGGCTGACGAATAAGGCGATAAAGCCATTCCAGTCCGGACTTTTGCCACCAAACGGGCGCGCGCTTAACGTGCCCGGTAAACACATCGTAAGTGCCACCAACGCCCATATAGAGCGCATGCGGCCAATGGGCGCGGCAATCACGCATCAACAGCTCCTGGCGCGGCGAACCTTGCGCCACCGTAACAATCTGCGCACCACTCGCGGCGATGCGGGCAAACAGCGCGTCGCGCGCTTCAGGCGCAAAGTAACCATCCTGACTGCCAACGATATTCACATTCCACTCTCGGCGCAGCTTGTCGCAGGTTTCCTGCAGCACCGCCTGACGTCCACCAATCAGAAACACCGGAATGCCGCTACGCCCTGCACTCTCCATCAACGCTTCCCATAAATCCGCGCCTGCAATGCGGTTCACCTGCAGCTGAGGATACTTCTTACGTAGCGAACGGACGATGCTGATGCCATCCGGATATTTGAACTCAGCCTCAGCGATCAGTGCGCGTAGCTGCGCATCTTCTTCCAGCGTGAGCATTTTCTCGGCATTCATCGCCACCAGCGTGCCGCAACGCGGTTTACCCTCGGGCAGCAGAAAGCGCAGAAAGCTCGCCATATCGTTGAAGGCGTGAAGATCGACTCCGCGCAGGCTATAGCGCGGCTTATCGGTTTCCATGGTATGAATTTCCCGTTGTGCCCAAAGGTTAAGAAGGGCTGTGTAAAACCGGCTCGCTGCGCGGACGAATCAACCCCGCGCGCGCCAACAGCCAGTAAAGCAATTTAGCCGCCCACATACAGGCCGCAAAAATCAGACAAAAGAACACCACGCGCGAGCCGAAAGCATCCAGCCCTTCACGCGCCAGCACGATCATATTAAACACCGCGCCGAAGCAGAAACTCTGCAAAATCGCCCCGCTGTAACGATTGCTGGTATCGCGGCCATACAGATAAAGGTTATCGAAGCCTTTCATCAGCAGGCCGACAGCCACCGCACCGATTGGGATAAACCACACGCCGCCCATCACCACCAGCGAACCCAACAGCGTGGGCGAGATCGCCAAGCCGGAATGGTTATTCAGCACTTCCCAGGTAAAGTAGTTAGCGCTGTTAAGAATGGCTGTTGGACGTCCCGGCCACATCCAGCTGGGAATGAACACGTAGAAATCGCGCCAAATCGGTGCCAGCCCCTGAAAATCGATCTTGTCGTAGTTTTGCAGCAACAGCGCCAGATTTTCCCACGGCGAGAAGGTGTCGCGCGTCAGATAAAGGAAGGTATAAAACGCTTCATCGCCCACTACGTCGAGGTTATAGCGACGCAACGCCAGCCAGAACATACCGCCAATCGCCATCACACCGGCGCCAACCAGCATCCACAGCGTGATCCAGCCGCGCGTAATGCCAATAAACAAGAACAGCGCGAACGCGATAATGATATTGGCGCGCGTGCCGCCCACCAGCGCGTAGGTCAGCAAGCCAAATGCCACCGACACCAGCAAAAACCACAGCCACTGACGCTGGGTTGGCTTGAGGAAGTAGCGAATCAGCATCGCCGGAATAAAGAAGTAGAAGAAGCGTTTAAGCGCCACGCCGGACACTTCGCTGGAGAAGATCTGGTTGTAAGCCGAAAGCCGGAACAGCAGCAGGCCGTTGTGCATAAAGAACACCGTTACCGTGCCAATCGCCACCAGCGCCAGCAGCAGACAGGTCAGATGGGTTTCAACCCGGTTCATCTGCAGCCAGGGTTTGCGCGCAGGCGCATTGGCCGGCCGCAGCCGCACCTTATAGCTAACGTAATAGATGGCATAAAAGCTGGTAGCGGCCAGCAGCGCCTGCAGCAGATATTCCGGCGGCACCACCGCCACGTTAAAGCGGAATACCAGCACGCTGGTCAGCGGGAAGCCGAAATAGAAGGTCAGTAAAAACAAAATGGTGAAGAACAGGTGGAAGTTGAAGCGCACCCGTTTAAATTCCCGCCAGGTTAGGGTCAGAATGAAACCCAGCGAACACAGATAAACCACCAGCAGACCACTAAACTGCATCAGGCTCATGTTCTCTCCCTTTCACTCAGGGTTAGCGCGTCGCGCCAGCCTGCCAGATAGCCGGGGGCAAAAAAGGCGATCGAAGAGTGATCGCATTGCGCTAATTGCCGTTGCGCTTCGGCCACGCTGGCGCTATCCAGCGCATCTTCGCTAAACAGCACCGGCAAACCTTGCTCGCTAAGATCGCGCCAGAACGGATTTTTGCGGTTCAGCACAAACGGAATATTGGCCTGAATCAGCAAGCAAAGCGTACCAATGCCTTGCTGGCGCTCGAACATAAAATAGCCGAGCTGGCAGCGGCTAAGCAATGTCAGATAGGCATCAAAGTCGATCTTGTCGCGCAGCAGCGTCACTTGCCCCGCCGGGAACAGGCGCTGTGCGGCGGCGGCAATCTCATCGATGTAAGCGTGATTGTTCTGCGGATAACCGAGCGGCACGACGATTTTCACCTGTTCACCAAACTGGGCACGAATCGCCTCTAAACCGGCAATGTGACGATTACTGCGATCGCCGGAGTTACCGAGCAGAATAGTGAAATCGGGGCTTTCCACTGGCGCAGGCAGCGCCACATCCGGCATGCGCGTCGGGAAATAGAGCCGCGAGGCGGGAACGCGCGGATGTCGCTGCTGGAAATGGTGCAAATCACCGCGCGTCGCAAACACGCGCGCCACGCGCCCTTGCGCCATTCTGCGCAGCAGATAAAACAGCTGATACTTAAGGCCGCGCCCTTCTTCGTAGAGATCTGCGCCCCATACATGCCAGAACGCCTGCTGACGACGCAGTTTGCCGCTCAGCAAGGCCAACCAAATGCTGGGATTAAACTGGCCGTGAAAGAAGAAGCGCTGCGAGCGATCGGCAGCACGCGTCACCACCGCTTGCGCCAGCGCACGCTTGCTGGCAAAGGTTTCAATCTGCAATGAAGCATACGCTTGCAGCGTTTCGGGCGCGCTGGATACCACCATAAACTGACGCGGCGCAGCGCCAGGCAGCTCGGCGCTCATCACGTCATTAAAGAAGCGCAGCACCGTATGATTGTGATGCGGGATATCCGATCCCAATACGTGAAAAGTCGTCATTTTTTCCGGCAATAAATCATGAAGGCGCCACAACAAAGGGCGAAATAGAGAACGTAGGTTGCCATGTAAGCCTGCGCGGCCCCGGCGGTCCCGTGCAGCGGAATCAGCCAATGGGAAAAACCGGTCAGCAGGGCAAACTGGCTGATTTCCGTCAGAATATAGAAGCGCAGTGACGCTTTGGCGATCACCAGATATCCGAAAACATAGGCGCCGACTTTAAACACATCACCGCACAACTGCCAGACGAAAAGGTCACGCATCGCGCTGAACTGCGGCGAAAACAGCAGCCAGATAGCGACATCGCGCAGCAGCCATACGCAGAAACTGGCCGCTGCGACGGCAGGTAACACAAAGCGCAGCGCACGCCCAATCTCACGGGCGATTTGCGGTTTCTGCTCCAGCCGCGCCAGTGTGGGCAGCAGCCAGACGCTAAAGGTGGCGGTGATAAATTGCAGGTAGGCATCGGAAATACTGGTCACGCCCTGCCATAAACCGACCTGCGCCCAACCTTGCTGCTCGGCCAGCAGATTTCGCATCATCACCCACGCCACCGGCAAGGTGAATGAGGTGATCAGCGCCATCAGCGTAAACTTCGCCAGATTGCGCGCCAGGTCAGGATGCCAGCCTGGCATCAGCCAGCTCAGCGGCAGCCGATCGCGATGGCGACGTAGCATCAGCAACGCCGGAAACACCAGCAGCGCCGGCACCAGCGCCAACCCCACTAACGCACCAGCATAGCCGCCCAGCCACCAGCACAGCACATAACCCAGCACGCCGACGATACTTCCGGCAATCAGCGCCAGCGCATTGCCGCGCGCATCGCGAAAGCCCTTCAGCAACGCCAGCGTCAGATTGGCCCAGGCAATACCGAGCTGCAGAAAGGCGACAATGCGCACCACGTTGGCATATTCAGCATGACCAAAAAGCGCCGTGCTGATGGGCGTTGCCGCCAGCAAAAACAGCAGCGCCAGCAGCGTTGAAAAGCCGAGCACAATCGCCGAAGCCGTGCCGGTGACCGCGCGCAGTTGTTGTGGCTGTTGCTGATGTTGCGCGACTAAGGTGGTGACGCCGTTAAAGATGCCGGCGCCCGCCAACACGCCGAGTACGGTAATCAACTGGCGGAAGTTACCGGCTTGCCCGATCCCTTCGGGTCCGAAGCTTATCGCTAACAGTTTCACCACCAGCAGGCCAGCAACGATTTTTACCAGCGTGGAAGACGCGGTCCAGACTGACGCTTTTGCTAATGACATCAGGCAAAGAAACTCAGCAGCGAACTGATCACCGTACGCTGGTTGTTATCCGATAAGTTGTAGAACAGCGGCAGGCGCAGCAGGCGTTCGCTTTCACGCGTGGTAAAGGCATCATCACCGTGGAAGCGGCCAAAACGTTCACCCGCTGGCGACGAGTGCAGCGGGATGTAATGGAACACCGTGAGGATTTCCGCCTCTTTCATCCAGTTGATCAGCGCCTGACGATCGTCGCTGTCGCGCAGCTTGATGTAGAACATATGTGCATTGTGGCGGCAATTTTTTGGCACCACCGGCAGCTCAATACGGCCGGCAGCAGCCAGCGGCTGCAGCGCATCGTAGTAGCGTTGCCACAAACGCAAACGCTGCTGATTAATTTGCTCCGCCGCTTCCAGCTGCGCCCACAAATAGGCCGCCTGCAAATCCGCCATCAAATAGCTGGAGCCAATATCGCGCCAGGTATATTTATCTACCTGACCACGGAAAAACTGGCTGCGGTTGGTGCCTTTTTCACGAATGATCTCGGCACGATCCACCAGCTTCGCGTCATTGATCAGCGTTGCGCCGCCTTCACCGCCGGCGGTGTAATTTTTAGTTTCGTGAAAGCTAAAGCAGCCAATGTGACCAATGGTGCCGAGCGCGCGTCCTTTGTACTGCGACATCACGCCTTGCGCGGCATCCTCGATAACATAGAGTTTATGCTTCGCCGCCAGCGCCATGATGCTGTCCATCTCGCAGGCCACGCCCGCGTAATGCACTGGCACGATGGCGCGGGTTTTCGGCGTGATCGCCGCTTCAATCAGCGTTTCATCGATATTTAGCGTATCGGGGCGCACATCGACAAACACAATGGTCGCGCCGCGCAGCACAAAGGCGTTGGCGGTGGAGACGAAGGTGTAGCTCGGCATGATCACTTCATCGCCAGGCTGCAGGTCAATCAGCAGCGCCGCCATCTCCAGCGACGCGGTGCAGGATGGCGTCAGCAGCACTTTTTTGCTGCCGAAATGCTGTTCCATCCACTGCTGGCAGCGGCGAGTAAAGCCGCCATCGCCGCACAGCTTGCCGCTGGCCATCGCCGACTGCATATATTCAACTTCGCTGCCGACAATCGGCGGCGCATTAAATGGGATCATGAGGCTTTCCTGTAGAACCAGTAAGCGGTGCTTTCCAGCCGCGCACCGCTGCGTAAATAGAGGCGCATCGCCGTGAGATTGCTGAGCTGGGTCGCCACGCGCAGATGCGTTAGCTGACGCACGCGGCCCCAGTCGGCGGCGGCGAGCAGTAAGCGCTGGCCGACGCCGCAACCTTGTGCGGCGGGCAATACCGCCAGCAGACCGATGCGCATGTCGCCGTCCACTTCGCGCATCGAGACGAAACCTTGCAGCGCGCCCTGCTCATCGCAGGCCACCAGACATTGATTATCAAAGGTGCCGCGCACCGCATTTTCAATCCACTGCGCGTAGAAACGTCCGCTGTCCGCCGCAGCAAACCACGGCGCGCGGAAGCGACTTTGGCTAAACGCCCGCGCAGCCGCTTCACGCAGTGCCGGGATTTGTGCTTCCCGCGCAATGCGCACGCCAACTTGCCGCTCGGTATGTTTGATGCTGAGGGAAAGGTCAGCTTCGCCTTCCACTAACTGAAAACCATGCTGGCTCAGCGCATCGATGGCATCAACGCGTTCAGCGGGCACCTTCACTTGCCACAGCGCATACGGCTGCTGAAGGGCCTCGGCCAGCACCAAATCGCCATCCAGCGATAAGCGCACGCTGTTCTGACCGAAGAACTCATTTTCCCATGTAAGGGGATCAATATTGACGCGGACGGGCATTGTGAACATCCAGCAGATACTGGCCGTAGCCGGTTTTGGTTAGCGCCTGAGCCGCGGCTAAAAGCTGGGCATCGCTCAGCCAGCCGTTACGCCATGCAATCTCTTCCAGGCAGGCAATTTTAAAGCCCTGCCGTTTTTCCACCGTCTGCACAAACATACTCGCCTCAATCAGGCTGTCGTGCGTGCCGGTATCCAGCCAGGCAAATCCGCGCCCCAGCAACTCCACCGCTAGCTCGCCCTGATCGAGATACATTTGGTTGATGGCGGTGATTTCCAGCTCACCGCGCTCGGAAGGTTTCACCTGTTTGGCGAACTCCACCACGCGGTTGTCGTAAAAATAGAGTCCGGTGACCGCCCAGCGCGATTTCGGCTGCTGCGGTTTTTCCTCAATGGAGAGCGCGTTAAAGTCGTCATCAAACTCCACCACGCCAAAACGCTCCGGATCCATCACCTGATAAGCAAAGACGGTCGCGCCGCTGCTGCGCGCGGCCACTTTCTTCAGCTTGGGGCTGAAACCCTGGCCGAAATAGAGATTGTCGCCCAGCACCAGACAACAGTGATCGTCACCAATAAAACTTTCGCCAATGATAAATGCCTGCGCCAGCCCATCAGGACGGGGTTGTTCTGCATAGGTTAGCTGAATCCCAAATTCACTGCCGTCGCCCAGTAAACGTTCAAAATGGGCGCGATCTTCTGGCGTGGTGATGATCAAAATTTCGCGAATCCCTGCCAGCATCAGTACCGACAGCGGATAGTAAATCATGGGTTTGTCATATACCGGCAACAGCTGTTTCGAGATGGCGCGGGTAATCGGATGCAAACGCGTGCCCGAACCTCCGGCTAAAATAATGCCTTTCATCGCTGCTCCTTCTGAAGTGCGTTTAACGCGGCGTGGCTAATCCCAGACGCTCACCGCGATAGCTGCCGTTAAGAATTGCCTGCCACCATTGCGGGTTTGCCAGATACCAGTGCACGGTTTTACGAATGCCGCTCTCAAAGGTTTCCTGCGGCGTCCAACCCAGCTCACGCTCAATTTTACTGGCGTCGATGGCGTAGCGCTGGTCGTGGCCGGGACGATCGCTAACAAAGGTAATCAGGTCACGGTAGCGGCTCAGGTGCGGTGCACGCTGCTGCGGCGCCAACTCATCCAGCAGATCGCACAGCGTTTCCACCACTTCAAGATTACGTCGCTCGTTATGACCACCAATATTGTAGGTTTCCCCTACTTTGCCGCTGCTCACCACGCTATACAGCGCCCGCGCGTGATCCTCTACATATAGCCAGTCGCGTATCTGGCTGCCGTTGCCATACACTGGCAGCGGTTTGCCCGCCAGCGCATTAATGATGGTGAGTGGGATCAGCTTCTCCGGGAAATGATACGGTCCGTAATTGTTGGAGCAGTTAGTGATGATGACCGGCAAACCGTAGGTGCGCAGCCAGGCGCGCACCAGATGATCGCTGCTGGCTTTGGTCGCCGAATAGGGGCTGCTCGGCGCATACGGCGTGGTTTCGGTAAAGAAATCGTCGCTACCGTGCAGGTCACCAAACACTTCATCAGTGGAGATATGATGCAGAATGAAGCCTTTTTTGCGTTCATCTGCCATGCCATTCCAGTAATGACGCGCCGCTTCCAGCAGCTGATAGGTGCCGACAATATTGGTTTCGATGAAGGCGATAGGTCCATCGATCGAGCGGTCAACATGACTTTCTGCCGCCAGATGCATAATGCAATCCGGTTGATAGTGTGCCATGACGCGATCCAGCTCAGCGCGATGGCAAATATCCACCTGTTCGAAGGCGAAACGTGCATTCTGTTGCACCGGCGCCAGCGACGCCAGATTGCCGGCATAGCTTAGCTTATCGACCACCACCACGCGGTGTTCAGTGTTTTCAAGCAGAAAACGTACCAGCGCAGAACCGATAAATCCTGCCCCGCCGGTCACCAGAAACTGTTTCATCGCCAAACGCCTTTGGTATCAACAATCCACGGCTGGGCAATCTGGGCCGCATCAATCGCGCGGAACTGTGCGTGATCAACCAACATCACCAAAATATCCGCCTGCTGCAGCGCTACGTCCGTGGCAACCAGCGTGGCTTCATGCGCCAGACGTTGCGGAATGTCTTCCACATGCGGTTCAACCACCCAGGTTGCGCCGCTGTGCCACTCGGCAATACGATGCGCGACGCTCATCGCCGGGCTTTCGCGCAGATCGTCAATATTCGGTTTGAAGGACAGACCAAAGCAGGCAATGGTGACATCACTGGCGCGTTTTCCGCTGGCGGTGAGGCACTCTGCTACCGCCTTTTTTACCTGATCCAGCACCCAGCCCGGTTTGGCATCATTCACTTCACGTGCGGTGCGAATCAGTCGCGCCTGTTCTGGATTCTGCGCCACGATAAACCACGGATCGACGGCGATACAGTGCCCGCCGACGCCCGGTCCGGGTTGCAGGATGTTGACGCGCGGATGGCGATTCGCGAGCGCAATCAGCTCCCACACGTTGATGCCCTGCTCGGCGCAAATCAGCGACAGCTCATTGGCAAAGGCGATATTCACATCGCGGAAGCTATTTTCTGTCAATTTGCACATCTCGGCGGTACGCGCATTGGTTTCCACACACGCGCCGCGCAGGAAAATGCGGTACAGCTCGCTGGCGCGTGCGGAACAGGCTGGCGTCATGCCACCAATGACGCGATCGTTTTCCAGCAGTTCAACCATCACTTTGCCGGGCAACACGCGCTCCGGGCAGTAAGCGATAAACACATCGCACGCATCACCGTGCTGCGGGAAACGCAAATCGGGACGCGCCGCCGCCAGCCATTCCGCCATTTGCTCGGTGGCGCCCACCGGCGACGTCGATTCGAGGATCACCAGATCGCCCGCTTTTAACACGGGTGCAATCGACAGCGCCGCGGCCTGCACATAGCTGAGATCCGGCTGATGGTCGCCGATAAACGGCGTGGGCACGGCGATCAGGAATGCATCGGCGGCTTCGGCCTGTGTAGTCGCACGTAGATGACCGGCACGCACGGCTTTGCGCACCACATCACCCAACTCGGGTTCCACGATATGGATATCGCCACGATTGATGGTTTCAACGGCGCGGACATTAATATCCACCCCAACGACTTTCTTTCCCTTTGAGGCAAAAACGGCTGCCGTTGGCAGCCCAATGTAGCCCAGTCCGATAACGGAAATGGTTTCAAAACGCATGGTTACACTCTGTGTTGTTTTAGGGCCTGCAAGATGCGCGCGCAGGCATGGCCATCGCCATACGGATTGTGCGCGCGACTCATTGCCTGCCAGGCTTCATCGTCCTGCAACAGCAGGCTGACTTCAGCGACAATTTTACTGATATCGGTGCCGACCAGTTTCACCGTGCCTGCCTCCACCGCTTCCGGACGCTCGGTGGTATCGCGCATCACCAGCACCGGTTTGCCTAATGACGGCGCTTCTTCCTGAATGCCACCGGAGTCGGTGAGAATCAGCCATGAGCGATTCATCAGCCAGACAAACGGCAGATACTCTTGCGGCTCAATCAGAATGATGTTTTCGATGCCGCTGAGAATGCGATTAACCGGTTCGCTGACGTTGGGATTGAGGTGCACGGGATAGACAATTTGCACTTGCGGATGCTGGCGCGCGATTTGCGCCAGCGCACTGCAAATGCGTTCAAAGCCGTCGCCAAAACTTTCACGGCGATGTCCCGTAACCAGAATGAGTTTTTTGTCAGCGTCGAGGAACGGATAGCGCGCGGCGAGGCGGGCATTGAGATCGGCATCGTCCAGTACGCGATCACGCACCCACAGCAGCGCATCAATCACCGTGTTGCCCGTCACGAAAATGCGCGCATCTGGCAGATTCTCGCGCAACAAATTTTGTCGCGAATTTTGCGTGGGCGTGAAGTGATAACTGGCGAGATGGCCGGTGAGCGTGCGATTGGCCTCTTCCGGCCACGGCGACATCAGGTTGCCGGTACGCAATCCCGCTTCTACGTGACCCACCGGAATCTGGTGATAAAACGCCGCCAGGCTGGCCGCAAACGTGGTGGTGGTATCGCCGTGCACTAACACCACATCCGGCTGGAAATCGGCGAGTACGGTTTTCATGCCCTGCAGAATGCGGCTGGTGATCTCCGTCAGCCCTTGCTCCGGGCGCATGATATTCAGATCATAATCAGGCTGCAGCTGGAACAAACGCAGCACCTGGTCGAGCATTTCACGATGTTGTGCGGTGACGCATAGGCGTGACTCGAACGCAGCATCCTGCGCCAGCGCCTGCACCAGCGGAGCCATTTTGATCGCTTCAGGACGCGTGCCAAATACCGTCAGAACTTTCACGTGGCTTCTCTTAATGGCTCGTTGCTAACGTTGAACGCGGACGACGCACCAGCGCCACTCCCGCACCGACCAGCGCGCCAATCACGCCCCACATGATCATCATAAACAGGCGGCGCGGACTATCGCGCGACACCGGCTCTTCCGGGGTGCGCAAATAGCGGTAAGTCTGAAATTGTTTATCCAGACGCGGACCGGCCTGCAGCGTACTCAGCATCGCTTTGTTTTGATCATAGCTTAAATCGTAAGCAGGCCCGCTGGCTTGCAAGGTGTCGAGTTGCGCCTGCAGCATTTGCTGACCCAGCAGGAAACGATCGCTGTCTGGCAGCGCTTCGCCGGTTGCCGGCGCGCGGTTCTCTTTAATCCCCTGCTCGCTCGCCACTTTCAGCGCCTGCTCGATGCGCTGACGTTGACGTTCAAATACCGCCTGCGCCACTTCCTGCTGGCGGTTAACCTGCGACGCCAGCTGCACGCTGCGCGCCTGCCAGGCGCCTTTCAGCTCCGCATTAAGATGACGCGCCGCACGCTCGCTGGCGTAGGCAATATATTGACGCAGCAGATTGTTAGCATCGCTGGCGGTTTCGGCGACCAGCTTAATGTTATCTAAGATATTGCGCGCCGGGTCGGCAGCGGTGAACTGAATGTTGGTGATCAGGTCGTCGAGCAGCGCCGCATCGTTGTGCGCGTTACCGCTTTTGCGGCTTTTGAAGTATTCGGTCTGCTGCCAGAAATCACGGCGCGTATCCCATGATGCCAGCTGCATGGTGAACTCCTGATAAACCTCATCCATCACGGTCGGCGCTGGCGAACTGAGATTGAGCGTATTGGTGCGCACATCCAGATTATTGAGGAATTGCTGCTGTACGAAGAAATCACCCAGCATATTAACCGTTGGACGATCGGTCACCGCCGTGGTGCTCCACGCCTGCTTCATTAACATCGATGCTAACCAGGCGACCAGCGCAAACAGCAGCGCCAGACCGATAATCCAGCGTTTACCACGCCAGAGTGTGCAGCCAAGGCCACGTATATCCAGTTCGTTCTCCACAACGACAGAGGTCATAACAAAATCCTTATCAGGGTACTTTCTGGGTAATTTATTTTTTATCTTCGCTGCTTTGCCAGCGACGTTTAATGCGACGGATTTTGCGCGCCACGCGCCATGCGTGTTTCAGGCAATAGCCATAAAGGAGGAATGCCATCATGAACAGCACCAGCATCACCCATTCCGGGATGAAAGCCAGATACTCGCCGAGCACACCAATACCCGCCAGAAGCGCGGCGGCGACGGTAATCAGCAGGAACGCCTGACGTGACGTGAAGCCGGCGCGCATAATTAAATGGTGGATGTGCTGGCGGTCAGCGGAAAACGGGCTCATGCCTTTGCGCAAACGGCGATACATAATCGCCACCATATCCATCAGCGGAATCGCGATCAGCCACAGCGCGGTGACGGGCGTGATCGGATGGCTCAGGCCTTGGGTGGTTTCCAGCAGAATCCAGATGATGGTGAAACCGATCATGGTGCTGCCGGCATCGCCCATAAACACTTTGTAGCGACGGCCAATCAAGCCGAGATTAAGCAGGATATAAGGAATGGTGGCGGCGATCATCGCGAAGCACCACATGGCGAGGCTGGTCTGGCCGTCGAAATAGAGAATGATGCCGATGGCGGCGAAAGTGACGCTGGAGAGGCCGCCAAGCAGGCCATCAATCCCATCCACCATATTGAACGCATTGATGGCGGCCCATACGGCGAATAGCGTCAATACGTAGCCAAACGGACCGACAATTAACTCAACCGGCCCGATAATGAAGCCCAGACTGAGCAAATAGAGTTTGGCGCCGACCATCATCACGATGGCGACCGCCGCCTGCACCAGCGCGCGAATTTTAACGCTGATATCGAAGCGATCGTCCAGTGCGCCAACCAGCACCAATACGCCCGCGCAACTCAGATACAACATCGCGTGCGGCAAATAATAATTTGAGATGGCAAAAGCGAAGCAGATTCCCGCGTACACGGAAATGCCGCCAACTAACGGAATGGCGCCATGGTGCCTTTTTCTGGAGTTTGGTGTGTCCACAAGCCCAATTTTTTTAGCTGCTTTGCGAGCAAAAAACAGGAACACTAAAGTAAAAAGAAAAACTAAACCAAGCTCAGTACTCATAGTGAGTAAATTCACGTTAATGCTCTCAGCTAAAATCGTGGACAACAATATGCAAAACACCCGCCATTGCCGTATATCCCTATTCCGAATTCTGCTACAGAAAAGTCTGATTGCTGAAAAAACAAACGAATCTCTGCCACAGTCAATATAAAAGCTTCCTGACTGCGCTAATCCTAATGCCCATAAATAAAAAACGCCACGTTAAGACGTGGCGTTAGCAATATTTCCTGGCAAATTGTGCGAATCACCGCTTGGCTTAGCGACTCGCCGATCGCAACTTAGGAACGCTTCATCATATCGAAGAATTCGTCGTTGGTTTTGGTCATGGCCAGTTTGTTAATGAGGAACTCCATCGCGTCGATTTCACCCATTGGATGGATGATTTTGCGCAGGATCCACATCTTCTGCAGCTCTTCCTGAGTGGTGAGCAGCTCTTCTTTACGGGTACCGGAGCGATTGTAATCAATCGCTGGGAATACACGCTTCTCGGCGATTTTGCGCGAGAGGTGCAATTCCATGTTACCTGTACCTTTAAACTCTTCGTAAATCACTTCGTCCATCTTCGAACCGGTATCAACGAGCGCGGTCGCGATGATGGTCAGGCTGCCGCCCTCTTCCACGTTACGTGCCGCACCGAAGAAACGCTTCGGACGATGCAAGGCGTTGGCATCCACACCACCGGTCAGGACTTTACCTGATGCTGGAACCACGGTGTTATAGGCACGCGCCAGACGCGTGATGGAGTCAAGCAGGATGATCACATCTTTCTTGTGCTCAACCAGGCGCTTGGCCTTCTCAATCACCATCTCAGCAACCTGCACGTGACGTGACGCTGGCTCATCAAAGGTCGAAGCGATCACTTCACCTTTAACCAGACGCTGCATCTCGGTCACTTCTTCCGGACGTTCGTCAATCAGCAGCACCATCAACAGGCAATCTGGATAGTTGTAGGCGATGCTCTGCGCGATGTTCTGCAGCAGCATGGTTTTACCCGCTTTCGGCGGCGCCACAATCAGACCACGCTGACCACGACCAATCGGAGAAGCCAGATCCAGCACGCGTGCGGTCAGATCTTCAGTCGAGCCATTACCGCGTTCCATACGCATACGCTTGCTGGCGTGCAACGGCGTAAGGTTTTCGAACAGAATCTTGTTACGCGCGTTTTCCGGCTTGTCATAGTTAACTTCATTAACTTTCAACAGCGCAAAGTAGCGTTCACCCTCTTTTGGCGGGCGAATCTTGCCAGAAATGGTGTCACCAGTGCGGAGGTTGAAGCGGCGGATTTGGCTAGGAGAGACGTAGATATCATCGGGACCGGCGAGGTAGGAGCTATCTCCAGAACGGAGGAAACCAAATCCGTCCTGCAATATCTCCAGCACACCATCACCAAAGATGTCTTCGCCGCTTTTTGCGTGCTGTTTCAGGATAGAGAAAATAATATCCTGCTTGCGCATACGCGCCTGGTTTTCCAGCCCCATATTTTCGCCGAGGGTAATCAGCTCAGAAACCGGCGTATTCTTTAATTCGGTAAGATTCATAGTGATGGGTTCTTAAACTCGGGGTAATTCTCGAAATGATTGTCGTGAGTGGTATGGCAAAAATTCCATGCCTGTTAATGGCTCTTTTTCAACTCAGCTCGACGATTATCGTCAGATGTGGCGATAGGAAACGAGGAGACGGTCGAAAGATGATGCCGAATGTGCTAGTCATCAGATTGCCAAACCACGATAACGTTCATTGCGAGTAGGGTCTGACAAGGGAAAACTTAGATGCAAACTACAAGGTAAGAGCGTAATGCAGTGAAATTAACTTAACACGCTTAAAGTGAGACGTCCAGCAGTGGCGAAAAAATTCACCACTGCCGAACAAACACCGCGCCGGGCTTAGGCCAGGTTGGCGTTCAGGAACTCTTTCAACTGCCCTTTAGACAGTGCGCCAACCTTGGTTGCCGCAACTTCGCCGTTCTTGAACAGCAGCAGAGTTGGGATACCGCGGATGCCATATTTTGGCGCCGTACCCGGGTTGTCATCAATGTTCAACTTAGCGATGGTAAGTTTACCTTCGTACTCTTCTGCGACTTCGTCGAGAATTGGGGCGATCATTTTGCAAGGACCACACCATTCAGCCCAGAAATCTACCAGAGTGACACCGTCTGCTTTCAGTACGTCTGTGTCGAAACTGTCATCGGTCAAGTGAACGATCTTATCGCTGCTCATGTTTAACTCCAAAAGATTGCGCCTGGCGAATTGGCGGAAATGATACCAACGTAGGTTGACTTTATTTCATCGGATACGCTTTCGTAAAGCGCTAGTAAGCTGATATTCTACCACACTATGAGCAAAACACACTTAACTGAACAGAAGTTTTCCGACTTCGCCCTGCACCCTCAGGTGGTAGAAGCCCTTGATACCAAAGGCTTTTCTAACTGCACGCCTATCCAGGCGCTCGCATTGCCTTTTACGCTTTCAGGGCGTGATGTTGCGGGTCAGGCGCAAACCGGTACCGGCAAAACGATGGCGTTCCTGACGTCAACGTTTCATTATCTTCTTTCTCATCCTGCCGCAGAAGGTCGCCAGATCAATCAGCCACGTGCGCTGATCATGGCCCCGACGCGTGAGCTCGCCGTACAAATTCATGCCGATGCAGAACCGTTAGCCAAGGTCACTGGCTTAAAGCTGGGCCTGGCTTATGGTGGCGACGGCTACGATAAACAGCTGAAAGTGCTGGCTGATGGTGTCGATATTCTGGTGGGCACCACCGGACGTCTGATTGACTACGCCAAGCAGAACCATGTCAACCTGGGCGCGATTCAGGTTGTTGTGCTGGATGAAGCCGATCGCATGTTTGATCTCGGCTTTATTAAAGACATTCGTTGGCTGTTCCGCCGCATGCCGCCGGCCACCCAACGCCTGAGTATGCTGTTCTCTGCAACCTTGTCTTACCGCGTGCGTGAACTGGCGTTTGAGCACATGAACAACGCCGAATACGTGGAAGTGGAACCCGAGCAGAAAACCGGCCACCGTATTAAAGAAGAGCTTTTCTACCCTTCAAATGAAGAGAAAATGCGCTTGCTGCAGACGCTGGTAGAAGAAGAGTGGCCAGATCGCGCCATTATCTTTGCGAACACCAAGCACCGCTGTGAAGACATTTGGGGCCATCTGGCTGCCGATGGTCATCGCGTGGGTCTGCTGACGGGTGATGTGGCGCAGAAAAAACGTCTGCGTATCCTCGATGACTTCACCAAAGGCGATGTGGATATCCTGGTTGCCACCGACGTCGCGGCACGGGGTTTGCACATTCCTGCGGTAACGCATGTGTTCAACTACGATCTGCCTGACGATCGCGAAGATTACGTGCACCGTATCGGTCGTACTGGCCGCGCGGGCGCCAGCGGTCACTCCATCAGCCTGGCGTGTGAAGAGTACGCGCTGAACCTGCCGGCAATCGAAGAGTACATCGGTCACGGTATTCCGGTTAGCAAGTACAACAGCGATGCCTTGCTGAATGAACTGCCACCGCCGAAGCGTCTGCAACGCAGCCGCTCGGGTAACGGCCCACGTCGTGGCGGGAACAACAGTAACCGTCGGAGCGGCGCGCCGCGCAATAGCAACCGTAAACGTTCGGGTTAAGCACACCATGCTAAGCGCATCGTCACTTTATGCAGCGATTGATTTAGGTTCTAACAGCTTTCATATGTTGGTGGTGCGCGAGGTGTCTGGCAGCATTCAGACCGTCGCGCGGATAAAGCGCAAAGTGCGTCTGGCGGCTGGCCTCGACAAAGCGAATCACCTCTCCGCTGAGGCGATGCAACGCGGCTGGCAGTGCCTGAAGTTGTTCTCTGAACAGCTGCAGGATATTCCTCCGGAACAAATCCGCGTGGTGGCAACCGCCACGCTGCGCCTTGCCGAAAATGCGCAGGATTTCCTCACAACGGCTGAACAGATTCTTGGCTGCGCGGTGAATGTTATTAGCGGCGAAGAGGAAGCACGCCTGATTTATCAGGGCGTAGCGCATACCACCGGCGGTTCCGATCAGCGTTTAGTGGTCGATATCGGCGGCGGCAGCACTGAACTGGTGACCGGCGAAGGTGCACATGCCACCACGCTGTTCAGCTTGTCGATGGGTTGCGTAACCTGGCTTGAACGCTACTTCAGCGATCGTCATTTGGCCAAAGAGAATTTTGAGCAGGCCGAACTGGCCGCGCGCGAGATGATCCGTCCGGTGGCTGCTGCGCTGCGCGAGAAAGGCTGGCAAATCTGTGTCGGGGCATCGGGCACCGTACAGGCGTTGCAGGAAATTATGATGGCGCAGGGCATGGATGAGCGCATCACCCTAAGCAAACTGCAACAGCTGAAACAGCGCGCGATTCAGTGCGGCAAGTTGGAAGAGCTGGAAATTGAAGGATTGACGCTGGAGCGCGCCTTAGTGTTCCCGAGCGGTTTATCGATTCTCATCGCTATCTTCCAGGAACTCAGCATTGAAGGCATGACGCTAGCCGGCGGCGCACTGCGCGAAGGTTTAGTGTATGGCATGCTGCATCTGCCGGTGGATCGTGATATCCGCAGCCGCACATTGCAGAACGTGCAGCGTCGTTTTGCCATTGATATTGACCAGGCCGGTCGCGTACGTCAATTGGCGGAAAGTTTCTTCCGTCAGGTGAGCAGCAGTTGGAAGCTGGATAACCGATGTCGCGATCTACTCCTTAGCGCCTGTTCTATCCACGAAATTGGCCTGAGCGTCGATTTCCGCCAGGCACCGCAACACGCCGCTTACCTGATTCGTCATCTCGATCTTCCTGGCTTCACTCCCGCGCAGAAAAAAATGCTGGCTTGCCTGCTGCAGAACCAAAGCGGCAGCATCGATTTAGCCTTGCTGACCCAGCAAAACGCCGTACCGCCGCGCATGGCGGAGCGTTTAAGTCGTTTGCTACGCTTAGCGATTATCTTCTCAAGTCGTCGTCGCGATGACACTTTGCCTGCCGTGCGTTTACAGGCGGATGATGATGCGCTGCATTTGACGTTGCCAGCCGGTTGGCGCGAAGTGCATCCGCTGCGTTCTGAGCTGCTGGAGCAAGAGAGTCATTATCAGTCCTACGTGCACTGGTTACTGACGATTTCCTGATTGGAAATGTGCTGGCTGTCCCCCATCCCGACCTTCCCCCGCAAGCGGGGGAAGGAGATGCTGCCACATGCAGTTCCATCACTAACATGTGGCAGCATCTTCCTCCCCCATTCATGGGGGAGGACCGAGGAGGGGGACTGCGAGCACGGACCGAGGAGGGGGACTGCAAGCACGGACCGAGGAGGGGAACTACGACCACTAACCGGGAACTCAACCCTTCTTCGCATTCTCCAGCATCGCTCTTAACCCAGCGACGCGCGTCTGTCCGGTCTTCACGCGCTCTTCGGCGCTTACCACTTTTTTCTCGCGTTCCCACACCACATCGTCCTGCGGCAACTCCAGCAGGAAGCGACTCGGTTCCGGGCGCATCAGCTCGCCATACTGGCGGCGTTCACGGCACAGCGTAAAAGTCAGCTCTTTCTGCGCCCGGGTAATCCCCACGTAAGCCAGACGCCGCTCTTCCTCGATGTTGTTCTCATCGATGCTGCTCTGGTGCGGCAATAACCCCTCTTCCATGCCAACCAGATAGACATACGGAAACTCCAGCCCTTTTGAGGCGTGCAACGTCATCAGCTGCACCTGATCGAGCTCCTCGTCGCTTTCACCGCGCTCCATCATGTCGCGCAGCGTAAAGCGCGTCACCACCTGCGCCAGCGTCATCGGCTCGTTCAGCTCATCGCCTTCCAGCATCTCGGTCATCCACTGGAACAGCAGGTTAACGTTCTTCATGCGCATCTCAGCGGCTTTCGGGCTGGGCGAGGTTTCAAACAGCCAGCTTTCGTAGTCGATGCCGCGAATCAGGTCGCGCACCGCATTCACTGGCTCGCGTTCGGTCAGTTGGACGATTTCACTCAGCCAGTGCGTAAAGCGCTGCAGATGCTCCAGCCCGCGCCGGCTCAGCGTTTGCTCCAGCCCCATATCGAAGCTGGCGTTATACAGGCTTTTATTGCGCAGGTTGGCCCATTCGCCCAGCTTCTGCAGCGTTGCCGGACCAATCTCACGGCGCGGCGTATTCACGATACGCAGAAACGCGCTGTCATCTTCCTGATTGGTCAGCACGCGCAGATAAGCCAGCAAATCTTTGATTTCCGGGCGTGAGAAGAACGACGTACCGCCCGAAATACGATACGGAATACGGTTCTGCATCAGCTGCTTCTCGAACACGCGCGACTGATGATTGCCGCGATAAAGAATGGCGTAATCTTTGTAGGCGGTTTTGTTGATGAAGTGATGCGCGATCAATTCACCCGCTACGCGTTCCGCTTCGTGGTCTTCGTTATTCGCGCTCAGCACCTTCAGCTCGCTGCCCTGCCCCAACTCTGAGAACAGGCGCTTCTCAAATACGTGCGGATTGTTGGCGATAAGGATGTTGGCCGATTTCAGGATGCGCTGCGTCGAGCGATAATTTTGCTCCAGCTTCACCACTTCCAGCGCCGGGAAATCCTGCTGCAGCAGCACCAGGTTTTGCGGACGCGCGCCACGCCACGAGTAAATTGACTGATCGTCATCGCCCACCACGGTAAAGCGCGCGCGCGCACCCACCAGCAGCTTGACCAGCTCATATTGGCTGGTGTTGGTGTCCTGATACTCATCCACCAGCAGATAGCGGATGCGCTGCTGCCAGCGTTCGCGCACTTCCTGATTGCGCTGCAGCAGCAGCGTGGGCAGCGCGATTAAGTCGTCAAAATCCAGCACGTTGCAGGATTTCAGATGTTGGTCGTACAGCTGATAACAGTGAGCAAAAATCTGATCACGCTGCGATTGCGCCAAACCCGCTGCGCCCTGCGGATCGACCAGATCGTTCTTCCAGTTGGAGATGGTGGAAATCAGCTGCTGTAACAGCGTCTTGTCCTCTTCCAGCCACTGTTTGGTCAGGTCTTTAAGCAAGGCCAGCTGATCCTGATCGTCGAACAGCGAGAAGCTGGCTTTCATTCCCAGCGCCTTGTATTCGCGTTTAATGATCTCCAGTCCCAGCGTATGAAAGGTGGAAATCATCAGGCCGCGTGCCTCTTTACGCCCCAACGTCTGCGCCACGCGCTCTTTCATCTCGCGCGAGGCTTTATTGGTAAAGGTTACGGCGGCGATATGGCGCGCCTGATAGCCACATTCGCGGATCAGGTGGGCGATTTTGTTGGTGATCACGCGGGTTTTACCCGAGCCAGCACCGGCCAGCACCAGACAAGGACCGGTGACAAATTCGACAGCTCGTTGTTGGCCGGGGTTTAAACGCATAACGGAATTCGCTCAGTTGAATCAAAAGAAAGGAGGTTATAATGGCCGGATTATACACATTAGGACTTCATCATGGCGAAAACCGCGGCGGCTTTACATATCCTCGTGAAAGAGGAAGCGCAGGCCAAATCCCTGCTGGCGCAACTTGAGAAAGGGGCGAACTTCCAGCAGCTGGCAAAGAAACACTCTACCTGCCCATCCGGACGCAACGGCGGTGATTTGGGTGAGTTCCGTAAAGGACAAATGGTACCGGCATTTGATAAGGCGGTCTTCTCCTGTCCGCTGCTACAGCCTTACGGACCGGTGAAAACCGCCTTTGGTTACCACATCATCAAAGTGCTGTGGCGTAACTGATCACTTCTGATTCTTCATCTGCTGCAGCACATTACTGCACTGATTGTCGTCAGTATCGCTAGGCGAAATCAGTGCGATCAACGCGGCGGCGGGAGCAACCACCGCCCCGAGCGCCACCGCTGCGGCACCGCGTGCAATCAGCGGTCCGGCTTTCACCCCGGCATCCGGATTTTTAAAGGTGCCGCGCACATACAGCGGCGAACGCAGCGTGATGATGCGAATCCCTTTACTCTCCGGATTGATCGACAAGTCCATGCGTTCATTCGCGAAATTAACGTTGCCGGTCACGTTGATCACCGCGTTCTCGGTATCCAGCAGGAACAGTTTCGGCGTCGCTAAGCCCTGACGAATATTCATATCGGTCGCCGCGCAGTTGATCTTCACTTCATCATCGCCGAACAGCTTACCCACCACATAGTTACCGACGTTCAGTCCGGCAATCTCCATCAGGCTACGACTGATCAGGCCATCATTCATCAGTAGCTTAAGTTCGCCATTGCTGGTGCCGAGCAGATCCGCCACCGAATTGCCGGTGCCGCTCAGCGAGGCATCGCCGTTGAGCTGGCCCAAACTGTTCTGCATCGCCGTGACATCCGGGAACAGCTGACGCAGACGCAGCTTACGCGCGTGCAAATCGGCACGTCCGCGCATCGGGCTGCGATTGCCCTCCAGATGAATGGTGGAGTTGATGCTGCCGCCGGCCATACCGAAGCGCAGCGGATCGAGCAGCAGGTCGCCGTTTTTCAGCTGCAGATGCGTATAGAGATCGCTGAGCGGCAGCTTGCTGCTGTGTTCGATGCGTTTGCCGCTGAACTTCACATCCGCATCCATCACGTCCCAGCTCTTGGTATCAAACTTGTCGTGTGGCAACACGCGATCGGCAGGCTGCGATGAGGCTTCGCCGCGCTGCGCTTTGGCCTGCTGCGTTTTCTCGCTGCCTTTGCCGGAGTTGACGCCAATCAGCGGCCCCAAATCTTCCATCCGCAGCTGGTTCGAGGTCAATTCACCGGTCAGCGTTGGACGCGGTTTGCCCTGACGATAGGTGAGCGAGCCGTGAATATCGCTGTCGCCGATGTGGCCGTTAAACTTCTCGTAGCGGAATAGCGGCCCTTTCGCCTCATTGAAACGCGCAATCAAATGGCCGTCAGTTTCATAGGGCGGCGTATCGGGCAGCAGCACGCCGGTCAGGCCATACAGATTGGCCAGCGTATCGCCCGCGAAGCGCAGACGCACATCAAGTCCGCCAAGATTGAGCGGATCCTGCAAGGTACCGTCAATACGTACACGCGTGGTGCCATTACGCACATCCACCTGCAGCGGGAACGGCGTGGTTTTACTGCGCAGCGATAGCATGCCGCCAATTTTGCCGTCGCCATCCAGCTTCTGATTGTTGTAGGTGCCGTTCGCCTGCCAGCCAAAGACAAAATCACCCGCGCCTTTCTGCTGATCGTCACCGCCCGCTACTTGGGCGTACGGCACCGGTTTGCCCAGCGGATTGATGGTCACTGTGACATCGGCTTTATTGACGGCGTCGCGATAGCGCACTTGTCCCTGATCGAACAGGATGTTGTCGAGGCGGAAGGACCAGGCAGAAGGCGCGGCGTTAGCATCGCTGTTCTGGCTGCTGGCGAGATCAAAGGTCCAGTTATTCTTTTTGTCTGCGGTTTGCACCAGCCGCGCATCCGGCTTTTGCATCTTGATCCACGGCAGGTAGATCTGCTGATGCAGCAGCGCCAGCGGCGCAATGGTGGCTTCAACCCGCTGCAGATGCACCATGGTGACATCAGGAATAGAGGGCGGATTGCCGAGCATCACATCATCGGCATGCACCTGCGGCCACGGCACCCAACTGCGCCAGCCAGGTTCCTCACGGTTGCGAACCCAGGCCACGCCGAGATCGCCGCGAATCGCGAAAGGTCGGTTCAGTTCGGCTGAAACTTTTTGATTAATCGTTGGTTTCAAGCGGTTCCAGTCAAAGGTGGCGATGAGCACCACAATCACTACAACCAATAACAAAAAAATCCCGAACACCCAGCTCAGGATCTTTCGAGTACGTGACATATTGCTTCCTCCTTGCCCTTCCACGTCTGACTAAGGATAGTCGAGACGCCGCGGAACGGGATCAGGGAAGCTCAAGTGCCATACGTTCCAGCTCGCTGAATGGCACCGGACGCGAGAAGAAGTAGCCCTGCGCCGCCATCGCTGGCGAGCTACGCACCTGTTGCCACTCCTCTTCGGTTTCGACGCCTTCAACGATGACGCCGTTGCAGTAACGGTTAATCAACGCCAGCAGCATCGAGAACATCGAGCGGCCTTCATCGCTGGCGCGCAGCAGCATAAAGAGCTCGCGCGAGAGTTTGATGTAGTCGTAACGCAGTTCGGTCAGCGCGGAGAAGTTCGCCATGCCAGAGCCAAAATCATCCAGCCACAGCGGTCCGAGTTCCGGCATCTTCGCCACCATCTCTTCCTGCGGCAGCGCATGATGCTCCGTTAGCTCGAAGCGCACCCACGGCAGTTGCGCAATCAGCGTGCGAATCGACTCATGCTTCTCAATCTCCATCAGCGTTGGACCGTCGATATTAACCGACGCCACCAGCTGACGCTGATTGAAAAACGCTGACCATTTTATCAGCAGCTCGAGTTGTTCCTGGACGACACCAAGCCGCTGCGCGATAGTCAGTGCTTCAAAATAGTCTTCGGGCGACAGCCTTTTTTCTGGCGCGGAGGGATGGGTAACCGCCGTCAGTAATTCAATAGCCAGCATGCGGCCTGAGACCTGGTAAATCGGCTGGAAAGTATAGAATCGTTGGCACTGCTGCCAGAAGAGACGCGTTTCCTGTTGTTGCTCCAATTCATTTGAAACAGGCAGCCGATGACTCAAATTCTTCATCACCATGGTATTTTCCTGGTTGGTGTTGAGTGCCTGCAAATAGCATCTCAGCGGCAAGTATCGGCGATCGCCGGGATAACTTTATCAATCTCGTTAGTCCCATGAAGAGTTGAGTGTAACAGCGTGCTTCGCACTTAATCGGCAAAACAAAACGCGCTTTGGCCGCTAAATCACCGTGGCGCAGGCGGTTTGCTGCCTTAAGTTAAATCAAAACATCGTTTTAAAAACCATTGACGACTGCCATACCAGACGCGAGACTAAGGCAGAATTCACTACAGGCTGAAGACCATGACGCAGAAGAAAATCGCTATTATTGGCGAATGCATGATTGAGCTGTCCGAGAAAGGTGAGAACATCAAACGCGGTTTTGGCGGCGATACGCTGAACACGGCGGTGTATCTGGCGCGTCAGTCAGATAAACAGCTGCGTGTCGATTATGTCACCGCACTCGGCACCGACAGTTTCAGTAACCAGATGATCGCCGCCTGGCAGCAGGAAAAGGTCGAAACCGCGCTGGTTCAGCGCCTCGACAATAAAATGCCGGGTTTGTACTTCATCGAAACCGACGACCACGGCGAGCGGACCTTCTGGTACTGGCGCAACGACGCCGCCGCCCGTTTCTGGCTGGACAGCGCGCAAGCGGACGCGATTTGCCAGCAGCTGGCGCACTATGATTATCTCTATTTGAGCGGCATCAGCCTGGCGATTCTGCCTGCGACCAGTCGCGAAAAACTGATGACGCTGCTTAGCGCCTGTCGTCAGAACGGTGGCAAGGTGATTTTCGATAACAACTATCGTCCGCGTCTGTGGGCCGATAAAGCCAGCGCTCAGCAGGCGTATGCCGAGATGCTGCGTCATACCGACATGGCATTTCTGACGCTCGACGACGAAGATTTGCTGTGGGGCGAGCAGCCGCTGGATGCGGTGATTGCTCGCACACGCGCTGCGGGCGTGCAGGAAATTGCCATCAAACGCGGTGCGGACTCCTGTCTGGTGGCGGTTGGCGATGAGCCGCTGCGCGAGGTCGCCGCCATCAAGCTGGCGAAAGAGAAAGTGATCGATACCACCGCGGCTGGCGACTCCTTCAGCGCTGGTTATCTGGCGGTGCGTTTAGCCGGAGGAAGCGCCGAAGATGCCGCCGCACGCGGTCATCTCACCGCCAGCACGGTGATCCAGTATCGCGGGGCGATTATCCCGCTCAGCGCGATGCCGCGTTAATCCAGGTGCGCATGTTGTAGGGTCGCCATTTATGGCGACCAAACGCATAAACACTGCTAACCAACCCGCCCGCGCAGTTTGCCTTAACGCAGCATTTTTCCCTGCTAATTTCCGCTAACGACCTGACTCATCCACTTCTGTAACAAAACCGGTATGACTTCTTCACTCGCGCTAATCAGATCGATTTAAATTCAATGCGTTATGGCACGAAATCTGGCCGCCAGGCATAGTCCGAAACTGGCGTAATCGGCGGTTTTCGGCTGGACGCCAGCGGCAAAAGAGACCATGTTTTAATCAACAACAGCAGGACGCTGTTACTCCGGCCGCGAAAAAATAACGACAACATGACTCGCTCAGGACTGACTTATGCACACAGAAATCATCAATATCTGGCCACACGGTGATGCGCCAGGCGCGAGCGATTCGCGCGCTCAGCCGCAGATCGTCGATCTCGCCAAAGAGTACGAACCTTATGACCGCGCCGCCACCGGCGTGCGCTGCCCGGAAATTGCCATCTGGCATCCGGAAACCTCGAACGGCATCACGCTGCTGGTCGCGCCGGGCGGCGGTTATCAGCGGGTATTGATCGACCGCGAAGGCAGCGCGCTTGCCACTTTCTTCACGTCAATGGGCTACACGCTGGCGGTGATGACGTATCGCCTGCCGTATGACGGTCACCATGAAGGTCCAGACGCGCCGCTGGCCGATGCGCAGCGTGCGGTGCGCGTGCTGCGTGAACGTGCGCAGCGCGGATTGAACGGCAAATATATTGTGATGATGGGTTTCTCGGCGGGCGGACACGTTGCCGCCAGCCTCGGCACCCGCTTTGGCGAGAAACTTTATCCAGTGCAGGATCAGGCCGACAGCTTCACGCCGCGCCCGGATGCGATGGTGCTGCTCTATCCGGTGATCAGCATGCGTGAAGGTCTGGCGCATGAAGGTGCGCGCACCCGCTTGCTCGGCGCATGGCCGGATCAGAAGATGGTTGATGCTTATTCGCTGGAGACGCGCGTGCACGCACAAACGCCACCGACGCTGCTGATTCACGCCTCCGATGATGAATCGGTTTCGGTGAACAACAGCATGGTGTTCTTCAGCGCGCTGCGTGAGCACAAAGTGCCGGTGGAGATTCACTTCTACCAGAAAGGCGGCCACGGATTTGGTATCCGTGGCGTGGCGGATTTACCGCTCGCCAGTTGGCCGATGCTGGTAACCGAATGGCTACGTGCTAAGACCTAATGGTTAGGATGATGGCGCGGTCTGATCCGCCGCGCCTGCGCTGTTATCCGGTTTCACTTCTTCCGGACTCGCGGGTACCGCTGGCGGTTCGGGTAGCTTCATCACTTTATCCCAGCTTTCCTGCAGCATCTTCACGTTGGTCTCAGCTTCACCCTGCGGCTGAATCAGCACCATGGTCAGCTCCTGCGACAGTTGCTGGCGCAGTTCCTGATTTAGCTGGTCGCGCGTCATTTCGCTGAGGAAGGTTTGACGCAGCTTCTGATACTGCTCAGGCGCAATGTCCACCACCGCGTTTTGCTGCGAGCGCAGACGCTGGCCCATCAGAATATCGGTGTCGGTGCGGGCGTATGTGGCAAACAGCTTGTTGAGCTCCAGCAGCTTCTGCGCCATCAGCGCATCAAACTCCTCCTGCGGTAACCCTTTGTCACGCACCGCCGCCAGCTCTTTCGCCACCTGATTCATATTCTGCGGCAAAGAGGCGTTCGGGCTGTCCATGTTGATTGAGCACTGCGCGCGTTGATAAAGCACACGGCAATCGAAGCCAACCTGCACGCTTTGCGCTTTGCTGTCAGCCAGCGCGCGCTGCACATGCCAGAACAGCGCTTCACGCGCTAAATCGCTCTGCCAGTAGCGCTGCAAATTTTGCGAATCACGAATCGGCTGCCATGCGGTGTCCCACACCAGCGACAGGCGATCCTGATTCATGCCGCCATTCACCAGATTCACCGGCTGATGCGGCAGCGGTGACAGCGTCGGTAGCGCGGCAGGTGCGACACGCTTGCCTTTCAGCGGCGCAAAAGCTTTGTTGATCTGCTCCGCCATGCTGCGGCTATCGACATTCCCCACCACGTACAGCGTCATGCCGTCTGGCGTGTACCACTGTTGATAGAAGCTGTTGAGTTGGGCGATATCCACAGGCGCGCGCGGTTGTTCGCCCGGATCGTGCGCCAGCATCGCCGAGCCTTTCAGGCGATAGCGCCACCACACATCCTGCGTATTGGCGGGCCAGGTGGCTATCGGATCGGTCGCCATTAATGCGGTAGAAACCACCTGCTCATTAATCGTCATTTTCCCGGCGGTCGCCGCCAGCCAGCTGAGCGCTTCTTTCAGCAGATCAGGGCGGTTATTTGGCAAGCTCAGGTTGTATTGGGTGTAATCGTACGACGAAATAGCGGGTGGCAGCGGACGTTGCGGATCCATGGCTTGCTGCCACAGCGCACGTTGCTGATTGGTGTCCAGCGTGGCGTTATGCACCATCGCTAAACGCGGTAAAAGATGGCTATAGCCGGTTTGTTGCGCACTCTCCACCAGCGAACCGGTGTTAACAATCAGGCGCAGCTCAATACGATCGCTTGGACGTTGTGGTGTGGTTAGCAGTTGCCAGCTAAAACCATTGTCCAGTTTGCCTTCCTGCCAGGCGGGATCGGGTTGGAGCGTCTCGGCGTGCACGCCAAAACCGGACGCTGCCAGTAGCAATCCGCCAACCAAAAGCCGAATTCTGGTGCCCTGCATGTGAACCCCTACTCAAACAGATCAACGCTCGTTAGCGCGGCATGTTCGGTCACATCTGGGGTGACCGGCGCGGCATTGTGCCGCCACGTTTATTTGATAACAGACTCTTTGACCACGAGAAGGTCAGGATGTCGCGCAACGAGGCAAAAAATCGGGAAAAAAATCAATGGGGTTTATTATGCAAATGCCCGCTGTCAGGGCAAGCGACAGCGGGCATTTCTCGGCAAATTAACGCAAATAGCAGGTTATGCGGCGGTTTCTGGTGCGTTATTCACCTTTTTCCCGGCAGAAAGCGTCGCATTCAGTTGTTTCTCATCCAGCTGGCCGACCCACTTCGCCACCACGATGGTCGCCACGCCGTTGCCCACCAGATTGGTCAGCGCACGCGCTTCGGACATAAAGCGGTCGATACCGAGAATCAGCGCCAGGCCCGCAACCGGTAAATGGCCCACCGCTGACAAGGTCGCCGCCAGCACGATAAAGCCACTGCCGGTTACACCCGCTGCGCCTTTTGAGGAGAGCAGCAGCACCACTAACAGCGTGATTTGGTGGAACACATCCATATGCGCGTTGGTCGCCTGAGCGATAAAAACCGCCGCCATGGTGAGGTAAATCGAGGTGCCATCCAGGTTGAAGGAGTAGCCGGTTGGAATCACCAGCCCCACCACCGATTTCTTACAGCCCAGCTTCTCCATCTTATCCAGCATGCGCGGCAGCGCAGACTCGGAAGATGACGTGCCCAGCACAATCAGCAGCTCTTCTTTGATGTAGGCGACAAATTTAAAGATGTTGAAGCCAGCGAAGCGTGCAATCAGCCCCAACACCACCACCACGAACAGCACGCAGGTGATATAGAAGCAGATGATCAGCTGCCCCAACTGCACCAGCGAGCCGACGCCATATTTACCGATGGTGAAGGCCATCGCCCCGAAGGCACCGATTGGCGCGAGACGCATAATCATGTTGATCACGCCGAAGATCACTTTTGAGAAGCTCTCAATGACGTTGAACATCACGGTGCCGGCGCTGCCCAGGCGATGCAGGGCGAAGCCGAACAGGATAGCGAACAGCAGCACTTGCAGAATGTTGCCGCTGGCAAAGGCACCAATGACGCTATTCGGGATCACATCCAGCAGGAAGGCGACCACACCTTGCTGCTCTGCCTGCTGCGCATAAACCGCGACCGCTTTGGCATCCAGCGTGGCCGGATCAACGTTCATGCCCGCGCCAGGCTGCACCACGTTTACCACCACCAAACCGATGATCAGCGCGATGGTGCTGACCACTTCAAAGTACAGCAGCGCCACTGCGCCCGTACGTCCAACGGCTTTCATGCTCTCCATGCCGGCAATACCGGTCACCACCGTACAGAAAATCACGGGGGCGATGATCATCTTGATCAACTTAACGAAACCATCGCCAAGCGGCTTCATTTGCGCGCCTAACTCAGGATAGAAGTGGCCCAACAGGACGCCGATGCCGATGGCAACCAGTACCTGAAAATAGAGGCTTTTTAAGATTTTCATAACAGGTGTCCAGTAAGACGGTTCGCACCGCCATTGTTGTGGAGAACGCATGCGGCAAGCCGCCAGAAGCGTAAAACCTTACCGATGGCGAGGAAAATAACACCCTGTTAACAAGATTAATATCCCCTACTATTCCTTACAAAAGTTACAAAACTCTAACTATGAACTGAAACGCTTCAGCACAACGCTTCACTGCATTTTTGTAAGGAAAATCAATAACCAAGGTGATTATTCAGGGAGTTGCGAGCTATTGAGCCAGCGTTGATTAAAGACGTGGAGCGGCAGCGCTTCAGCGTATAAGTAGCCTTGCCCTATAGTAATTCCGCGCGCCAGCAGCCAGTCGCGCTGCTCGGCGGTTTCCACACCTTCGGCGATGACGTCGAGGTGAATGATGTCGGCAATCGCCGCCACGATACGCACCATGGTGTCGTCATCCGGCAGCGCGGCGACGAAGCTGCGATCCATTTTCAGCTTATTTACCGGCAGCGCTTTGAACTGATGCAGATAGTTGAGGTTGGAGTAGCCCATTCCGAAATCATCGAGCGCAACCGCCACACCGGTTTGCTGCAGCAAGCGCAGTAGCGCAATCGCCTGTTCGGCATCGCCAATCTGCGCGGTTTCGGTGATTTCCAATACGAAGTTGCCCGGCGCGATGCGATGGCGCTCCAGCAAGCCCTGCAAATGGCTGACCATGCTGGCATCACGCAGCTGCACCGCCGAGATATTGACGCTGAGCGGGATGTTAATGCCCTGCTTCTGCCAGCCGGCCAGAATGCGGCAGGCTTCTTCAAACACCCAGCGGCCAATGGCCGAGATCACGCCAATCTCTTCGGCGCTGGCAATAAACTCTTCCGATAATCCGTAGCTGCCATCCGGCATGCGCATGCGCAGCAGCGCTTCGGCACCGGCCAGCTCGCCGGTTTCCATATTGATTTGCGGCTGGAGATAAAGAGCAAACTGCTCGTCCTGCAGACCTTGCAAGATGTCGTGTTCCTGCGTTAAACGCTTTTGCGCCCGCTCGGTGAGCGCCGGATCGAAGAACAGAATCTGGTTTTTGCCCTGATGCCGCGCCGACATCATCGCCGAGGTGGCGCGATCGAGCTGTTCGCTGGCCGAGATGCTGCTCTCTTCGTGCAGCGCCAAACCAATGCTGGCGTTCGGGCGCAGCTGCAGCTGTTGCAGGTTCACCGGCTGATTAATGCGAATCATCAGGTTACGCGCCAGGCGCATGGCGCGGAACGGATTATGCGCGCGTTTCATCAGCAAGGCGAAGTCGCTGGGCCCGGTTTGCGCCAGCAGTGAGTGATCGTCAACGGTGCTGCGAATCTTCTCCACCAGCGTCAGCATCAGCGTATCGCGCTGCTCATCACTCAGCACGCCGTTGGCTTCCTGCAACGTTTCAATGCGAATCACCATCAAACCCCACGCCTGACGATTGTGGCGATGGCTGATGTGCTGTTCGAGCAGCGCAAGGAACAGCGCGCGATTGGGCAGATCCGTAACGGCAAAATGCGTGGTCATGCGGCTCATTTCGTCGTGAATCGACTCCAGCACCTGCTGGTTGCGGTTATAGCTGCGGATCAACATGCCGATTTCATCATCGCGATGATTATTAGGCAGCTTCATTTTGTGGGTCAGAATCGCCTGCGGCGGCAGCTCCTGCAAATCACGCGAAAGGTCGCGCAGCGGATGCACAATCAAGCGGTTAATACACCAGCTAATGGCGATCGAGAGAATCAGCGCCAACAGCAGATAGGTGGTGATCATGGTGGATAACGTGCTGAGCAGGAACTGATAAACGCGCGAGGAATCGGCCTGCAGTACCAGATAGGCAATCGGCTTCGGCAAGCCGGAACGCTCCACCGAATAGAGCGGCAGCGTGATTTGCACCGGCAGCTCAAACAGGCGCGCGACCCAGCGCGGCACCGGTTTCTCCGGCGCGAAATCGGCGTGCAGCGCCTGGAAGGCATTCGGCAACACCACATCGGCGCGCGATAAAATACCGGCCGGTTTCAGGGTATTAAGGATGCGTTCGGCTTGCGGAATATCGGCTTTGAGCACCGCTTCGGAGAGTGGCTGACGCACGGTGTGCGCCACATTTTCCATTTGCTGGGCGTAGTCAATCCTGCGCTGCTGCACAAAGTGAAAGAGCTGGATGACAATAAAGATGCAGATGGTCACCATCGCCACGGCGGAAACCGTCGCCATCTGCTTTATCGTTAGAGAACGACTGACGCGCAACAAAACTTCTCCAGGCCACCAAAGGCGTGTAATGAGATGAAATTCGCAGCGAGTATATCCCAGGTCACGCGTTTTTTTCGCCGGGATAAAGGCGAAAAATAAGCAAGTTTGGTTATTTATGAAGTGATTCGGAATTATGCAGGTTTTGACGCGCATTCAAGCGCAACCGTAGATTCGCAATCAATAGCGTAGTGCTTGCCAGTGAAGAAAGTATTTTGGTGCGGGCGCCAGCGCCTCCAGCCAATGAGCCCTTTTCAACAACATTCACTGAAGGTTCGGAGCAGGCCGGGGCCACTTTTGGGCCGGCAATCCGCAGCGCTGAACGAAGCGAGGAAGCCAGGAGAGCCCGCAGGACGCGGGCGAAAGGCGGAGCCGGGACAGGGAGGTCCCGTCTCCGCCGGTCCGACAGGCAGACGAGCGAAGTGAAGGTACCGCGCTAGCGGCGCGAGGACCGCCGGACCAACAGTGGCCCCGGCCAGCGTATTCATCGTAGGCTTATTACGCCATTAATGGCGCCCTACTGCGGATACGGCACCCAATCGCCGCCGTTGAGGCGGATCCACGGTTTACCCTGATACATCATCACCACCGCGTTATCGTTCTCAGACACCACCGGCGTCTGCGGCAAATTATCGGTCAGCACCGACATATTAACGTTCGGCGCGTTAAATACCTGGCCATCCACCACGCGCGACACGATTTCCGAGATCGCCATCAGGCTGGTAGGCGTCTCCACGCTAAGCGGCTGGCCCTGATGCGGTGCTTTCATGCCAACAAACTTAATGCCGACCGGCACATGGGTAATATCCGGACTGGGGATATCACGCAATCCTGACATCTGCATCTTGTCGCCCTGCAGCGCCGCGCCGTGTTCCGGCACCACCAGCACCATCACGCGACGGCCCGACTTCTCCAGATTGGTCAGGAAGGCATCGAGCTGATCAAACAGCACTTTGGCGCGCGGCTGCCAGTCTGCGCTGCGCGTACTGCCCAACTCGCGCGTACCGTCATGCAGCGGAATCAGGTTATAGAAGGTCGCGGAGCGCGCATCGCTGCTCTTGGTGCGATCGTCGAGCCAGCGCTGCATCAGCTGCGCATCATTAAATACCGGCGAGCCATCAAATGACGTCACCTCCGGCGAGATGCCCGCCTGCGACATCAGCGGCGCCTGCAGATTGCCCTCTTCACGCAGTTCCTTGAGATAGTTACCAAACACGCCGGTGTGATCCATCATCAATTGCTGTTTAAAGCCTAGCTTCGCCAAATTATCAAACAGATAGCAGCGCTGATCGGTGGCTTTGTACAGATCGCTGTGCGAGCTCTGGCCGCAGCTGGCGCGCAGCAGACGAATCCCCGCCGGGCCGCTGTAACCGGTGGCAGAGTTGTAGTTGTTAAGCAGAATATCGAAGTGCTGCCACAGCGGATGATTACGCAGCTGCGCGACGTTCAAATCCGACCACGACAGCGAACAGATGTTGATAACCAGAATATCGAACGGCTGCGAATCAGCTGGCAAGGCGTCCGGGAAATGGGTCGCACGCTGGCGCTCGGCGTCGTAAAAACGGTTGAGCCACGCAGTAAGATTGGCGCTGGTTGGCGGCGCGGATTGATCGAGGCCATCTGGCGCTTTCGCCGCTGGCGTATCGTTGAGCTTCACCGTCGGCGTGGCGGCGCTGGTCGGCAGTAAATTCATTGCCGGTCCGGCGATCGTCAGCACGTTAAGCCAGATCAGCATCAGCGACACCAGCACGGTGACGCGAATCCACTGCGCGACGAACAGATACAGCACCAGCAGCACAAAGCCCGTGCCAATCATCTCCCAGTTGATAAAGCGATTAGCAAGATCGAGCAGATAGCTGGGCGAGAAGCCCGCCAGCTGGCTGCCCTGGCTCATAATCGAATTGAGTCCCGGCAGCCAGGTATCGTGCCAGAACAGCGCCACGCCAATCGGCAGCGAAATCCACTGACGCAGGCGATGCAGCCGCGCGCCCGGCAGCGGGAACAGCAGCCACGCCAGAAACACCAGATTACTCAGCGCGTGAAAATTGAGGTAGCCGTACCACAGCAGCGCAAATTTGATCAGGAAGTAAAAGTTCCAGCCGCCGAGGCCGCGCCACCACGAACCGTGCATCGTGAATCTGTTATTCATGTTTATCCGTTTTATTGGTTTTGCGTTGCCACTGTCCTTCTGATTTTAATGCGCGCGTCGGCAGCAAACGCCGCAGCGGATTGGTGCCGCTGCGCGCTCGTCCGCGCCCAAACAGTGATGTCAGGAACAGCAAAATCAGTAACAGCAGGATCGCCACCTGCACCCAATCCATCAGCGTCATTGGTGGCTTACTCCGTCGAGGTTGAGGGTAATCGGCTGCGGCGTTTGTGCCCCGCGCTCAGGCGCGGCGGTTTGCGTGCTGACTGGCGCAGCGGCCAGCGGCACGGTTTGCCTGTCACGCTGCGCCACCGAGGTTAACTGCCGAATTTTATCCGCCTCCGACACGATCTGATTGTCTTCAAACCAGACGATACGATTGCTAAACAGCTCGTCGTGCGGCAGCGAGAAGATCGACTTCAGCGCGATATCCAAATCATTGAATCGGCATGAAGAGAGGAACAGATAGATGCGGTCATTCACCAGCGTCACCAAATCGCCGAAGCGGCGCGGTTTACACAGCGTCAGAATCTGTTCGGGTTTCAGCTGCGGCACCGCGCGCAGCGCCACCAACAAGCCTTTGTCATTTTCCGGCAGCAGCGTATTGCTCATCAACTGCTGCACCGCCGCGCAAAAGGCATCCAGCGGTAAAAAGCCTTTCTGCTGTAGCGGCTGCAGCGCCTGCATCAGGTCATGGAGATTGGCAGGCACATGGCGCGAGAACTGCTGCCCCTGAATCCCTTCCAGCGTGGTCAGAAAGCGCGACAGGCTAGCCGCGGTCGGCACAATGGCATTCACCCCGCAGGCCAGCAGCAAACGCTCATCACTGTAGCGCAGCGTGGTAGTGATTTCGCGCACCACAATCTTAAGCGCGCTACCGCGTGAGCGACGCAAACTATGGACCATCGTTGCTAAAGAATTAATGTCTTGATTATGAACCAGACTAAAGATGACCGTGGCGGCATTCGCCTGCTGGGCACGCGAGAACACACTTTCATTGTCACTAAATAATTGCCACTGCACAGAAAGTGGCGGTGCGCCTTCCAGCACACCTTCTTGCGCAAGGAATTGGTTTTCATCATTGCGGCTTAAGGGAATATTTTGTTCCGCTTGATTAACGGCAATAAATTGATTATCGACATAACTCAAACGGATAGCGCGGTCGGCCAGCAATTTATCTGCCGCATACCACCAGTTAATTCGATATTGCCAACTGTCCTGCTGAAACTCTAAATGTGCGAGACCATCAAGCTGGCGAAAATAACCTTGCAGATGATTACGCAAGTGAATTATTGACGTACCGGAGGTGATCATTAACAGCGTAATTTGTTTTTTAGATAACAAACGGCGCATTCGCTTAAGCCAGAGGATTAACTCGTCGGGCGATAATTTCCCCCACAGCGCGGCATTACTATAAAAAATTACCAGGCCGCTGCGGCTATTCAGCACGCGGGAAAAATCACTTTCCAGCTGCTTTAAGCTGCTTTTATTTGCCGGCAGTGAAAATAACGGCATACGCGCCGGACCGCCGATGGGATCTGGCGTCAACAGCGCCTGCGGTTTCTCGTCCGCACTAATGAGCGTAGCCGCTTTTTGCTGGCTAACCACCTGACGCAGCAGTATTCGCGCATCTTCCTGACGCTGGCTGGTAATCCAGTAAAACCCTGGATTCTGCAGAGTATTTAATTCCTGCTGAATCTGCTGCAGGCCAAGCGCATAATGTTTTTTCATATTTGATTCGCGATCGATACAATCCAGGCTAGTTTAATCGAGACAGCCACAATTGGAACGGGTGAAATAAAAAATAGCGTATTGGTGAAAATCATATTGATCTGTGGATAGCATTTGTCTTTACTTCAGGTTTAAACTTTACAAAAAATAAAACCACAATTCATCCGTTGTCGATTTTTCGGTGGCAAAAAAATAATGAAAACAGAGAATGCATTTTCGCTGAATGCTGCTAGCAGCGAAGAGCACGATGACATTACAGCCTTAAGTTATGCCTTTTCCCTTAAGGCATTTCGCTACATTGATATTGCCCGCGAAGCGCGACTTAATACCATTATGACGCGCTGGCCATTGCTGCGTGAAATAAGCGCCGCACAGGAGTCAGAACGTTAATGCCTGTTATTGCATTACAAGGATTGCGTGGCGGTTGTGGCGCCACTTCGCTGAGCGCCGCACTTGGCTGGGCGTTTAACGCGCTGCAGCAGTCGGTGCTGGTTATCGATTTTTCACCGGTAAATCAGCTAGCTGCCCACTTTAATATGCCGCTCGACCGCTCTCAGGGCTGGGCGCCCGCGCTGCTCGAACAGCACGCTTGGCAGCAGTACGCACAGCGCTATCAAGCGGGGCTGGATTTTCTGCCGTTTGGCGCTCTCACGTCGCAACAGTACGCCAGCATCAGCGCTATCAACGCAGAATTTGCCGCACCGCTGCTACACGCGCTACCGGTCCTGAAATCGCACTACGACTGGATTATTTTCGACATGCCAGCGGATCTGTTGCCGTGGCAGCGATCCCTGGTTACCACCGCCGATCGTCTGCTGCAGGTGCTAACGCTGGATGCCAACTGTCAGTTGCGTCTGCATCACGCGCGTTTTCCTGCGCACACGCTGTTTCTGATCAACCAGTTCAACGCCAACAGCCAGCTACAGCAGGATCTGCATCAGCTGTGGATCAGCTCGCTGAAAAACCTGATTCCCCAGGTGATTCACAGCGATGAAGCGCTGGCGGAAGCGCTGATGATGAAACAGCCGGTGGGCGAATATCGGCCGCATGCGCTGGCCAGCGAAGAGATCAACACCCTGGCTAACTGGCTGCTGCTGCATGTGCCGGGAGGCGCGGCGTGAATCCATTACGCTGGCTGCTGATGCCGCAAGCATGGCAGGCGCTGCAACGCCGCGCTCAGCTGGCGCATCAGCACGGCGCGGGCCGTTTCACCATCGCGCTGCATTTAATGTGGTGCATACTCGCGTGGTCGCTGTTGCGGCTGGAAACCCCCGGTTGGCAGCGCATCCTGCAACATCGTCAACGTTACTACCCGCAAATTTCGCCGCTGCGCCCACGTCCGCTTGACCCGCTGCGCTATGCACTGCAAAGCCTGTGGCTGATGCTGGTATTGCCGCTGGATAAACGCACGCGTAAAAGTTTCAGCGTCAAGCCGCTGTTCCGCTGGCGTGAGCCGCTCTATCAGTGGCTCGGTGCGCTGCCGGCACGGCTGGAACAAAACCGGTTCGCCCAGCGCAGCGAACAACGTATTCAGGCGCTGCCCGTGTGGTTGCGGCAGCTGCTGTTTATCGTGGCAGCGATTGTCGCCAGCCTGCTGGCGCTGCTGTGCATCTCGCAGCCCTTCGGCATCACTACGCAGTTTGTCTTCGTGCTGCTGTTATGGGGATTGGCGATGCTGGTGCGTCGCGTGCCGGGCCGCTTGTCCACCATCATGCTGATCGTGTTATCGCTGACGATTTCCTGCCGTTATCTGTGGTGGCGCTACACCGAAACCCTCAACTGGGACGACCCGATCAGCCTGACATTTGGTCTGCTGCTGATAGGTGCAGAAACCTATGCGTGGGCGGTATTAGTGCTGGGTTATTTCCAGACGCTGTGGCCACTCAATCGTCAGCCGGTCTCGATGCCGCCGGAAATCACCTCGTGGCCGAGCGTCGATATTCTGGTACCGACCTACAACGAACCGCTGAGCGTCGTGAAACCGACCCTCTACGCGGCGATGGGCATCGATTGGCCGCAGGACAAGCTCAATATCTACCTGCTGGACGACGGCACGCGCGAAGAGTTCCGCGAGTTTGCCGCCAGCGTCGGCGTCAATTACGTGGTGCGTCCCACCCACGAACACGCCAAAGCGGGCAACATCAACCATGCTTTGAAAGCCGTGTGCCGCAGCGAATATGTTGCCATTTTTGACTGCGACCATGTGCCGACGCGCTCGTTCCTGCAGCTGACGATGGGCTGGTTCCTGAAAGATCATCGGCTGGCGATGCTGCAAACGCCGCACCACTTCTTCTCACCCGATCCGTTTGAACGTAACCTCGGTCGCTTCCGCCAGACGCCTAACGAAGGCTCGCTATTTTACGGTTTGGTGCAGGATGGCAACGATACCTGGGATGCGGCGTTCTTCTGCGGCTCTTGCGCCATATTGCGCCGAACTGCGCTGGATCAGATCGGCGGCATTGCGGTAGAAACCGTCACCGAAGATGCGCACACCTCGCTGCGCCTGCATCGTCAGGGTTACACCTCGGCGTATATCCGTATTCCGCAGGCTGCGGGTCTGGCCACCGAGAGTTTGTCCGCGCATATCGGCCAGCGTATCCGCTGGGCGCGCGGGATGGTGCAGATTTTCCGCCTCGATAACCCGCTGTTCGGTAAAGGATTAAAGCTGGTGCAGCGCCTGTGTTACGCCAACGCCATGCTGCACTTTCTCGCCGGGATTCCGCGTCTGATCTTCCTGCTGGCACCGCTGGCGTTTCTGCTGTTCCACGCCTACATCATCTACGCGCCCGCGCTGGCGATCGCCATCTACGTGTTGCCGCACATGCTGCACACCAGTTTGACCAACTCGCGCATTCAGGGCCGCTGGCGACATTCGTTCTGGAGCGAAGTGTATGAAACTGTGCTGGCGTGGTACATCGCGCGGCCAACCACGGTGGCGCTGTTTAATCCGCACAAAGGCAAATTCAACGTTACCGCCAAAGGTGGTTTGGTGGCCGAACGTCATCTCGATTGGGTGATTACCAAGCCGTACATGATGCTGGTGCTGCTGAATATCGCCGGTATTGGCATGGCCTTCTGGCGCATGGCGTACGGTCCGGCCAACGAAATGCTCACCATTTGGGTCAGTTTGGTGTGGGTGATTTACAACATGATTATCCTCGGCGGCGCGGTGGCGGTATCGGTTGAAGCGCGTCAGATCCGCGAAGCGCATCGTGTGGAAATCGCCATGCCCGCCGCCATCGCGCGTGAAGATGGACACATGGTGCCGTGCACGCTGCGTGACTATTCCGACGGCGGCGTGGGCGTTGAGCTGCGCGAAGCCGATGCGCTGAAAGAGGACGAAACCGTGTCGCTGCTGCTGCGCCGTGGTCAGCAAGAGTTCAGTTTCCCGTGTCAGGTGCAGCGTGTGTTTGGCCGTCGCGCCGGGATTCGTTTGCATCAACTCAGCACGCGCCAACACATTGAATTTATTCAGTGCACCTTCGCCCGCGCCGATACCTGGGCGCTGTGGCAGGACGGCTTCCCGGAAGATAAACCGGTGCAAAGTCTGGCCGACATTATGGTGCTGGGTTTTAAAGGCTATCTGCGTCTGGCCGAGTATGGACCTGCGCCGCTGCGCCGCTTATTCCGTGGCCTCACCGCGCTGGTGAGTTGGCTGGCGACACTGCTACCGCAGCGTATTGACCGCCAGCCTGCGACGATCAAAACCGATTTTACTTAAGTTGATGATATGACCATGACGAAAAAACTGAGTTGGTTCACCGCCCTGCTGCTGGGCTGCGTCTCTGTGGTGCAGGCCGCGCCGCTGACTTCTGGCGCCATGACTGCGCCGCAGCCGTTACCGGAGGTGAACGCGCGGGTCGACGCCAACGCGCCGCTGCGTGACAGCCAGCTGGTGTTTAATCAGGTCGCTCCGCCGCCCGGTAGCATGACGCTGCGCGGTACCGAACCAAGCAGCCAGATTGAGTTCGGCGTGCGCAGCGATGAAGTGGTGACGCGCGCGCTGCTGAATCTGAGCTATCGTCCCTCGCCGGCGCTGATTCCGACGCTGTCGCAGCTCAAAGTCTATCTCAACGATGAGCTGGTGGGATTGGTGACGGTCACCGCCGAGCAGCTCGGCAAAGAGAACCAAACGCAAATCCCTATCGATCCGCGCTTTATCAGCGACTTCAACCGCGTGCGGCTTGAGCTGGTAGGTCACTATGCCAACGTATGTGAAAACCCGGCCAACAGCACCATCTGGCTGGATATCGGCAAAGCCAGCAAACTCGATCTAACGCTGCAAAAGCTGCCGCTGAAAAACGATCTGTCGCATTTCCCGGAGCCGTTCTTTGATACGCGCGACAGCCGTCCGCTGCAGCTGCCAATGGTCTTCAACGCCCAGCCGAATCTGCTGCAACAGCGCGCGGCGGGGATTCTGGCTTCCTGGTTTGGCAGCAAAGCGCAGTGGCGCGGACAATCCTTCCCGGTGCTGTATAACCAGCTGCCCAAAGAGCAGCATGCGGTGGTGTTTGCCACCAACGATCATCGCCCCGACTTCCTGAAAGATCTGCCGCCGGTGGAGAAACCGACGGTGGAGATGGTGAATCAGCCGGACAATCCGTACGAGAAGATGCTGCTGATCCTCGGCCGTGACGATAACGACCTGCTGACCGCCGTCGAAGGCATTGCGCAAGGCCAGCTGCTGCTGCGCGGCGACAGCTCAACCATCGACAGCGTAAAACGGCTGGCCGCACGCCAGCCGTACGACGCACCGAACTGGGTGCGCACCGATCGCCGCACCACCTTTGCCGAGCTGGCGCAGTATCAAAACCAGCTGCAGGGCGACGGTTTGCAGCCGAATCCAATCAGCCTGACGCTGAATCTGCCACCGGATCTGTTCCTGGTGCGCGCGCGCGGCATCGATATGGATCTGCGCTACCGCTACACCTCGCCGATTCAGCAGGATGGTTCGCGCCTCGCGGTGCATCTCAACAATCAGTTCATGCAGGATTATCCGCTGACGCAGAAAGATACCGCCGGTCAGCAGCTGATGCGCATCCCGCTGATGCAAGGTTTGCAGGACAGCAATCGCCAGTTGACCATTCCGGCGCTGCGCCTTGGCGTAGTGAATCAGCTGCGTTTTAACTTTGATTACGCCAACACCTTTATTGGCGGTACCGCCGATGGCCGCTGCGAAACCGTCACCGCCGTCGGACATCACGTGGTGATCGACGATACCTCGAGCATCGATTTCTCTGGCTATCGTCACTACATCGAAATGCCGTCGCTGGGCGCGTTCGCCAACGCTGGTTTCCCGTACAGCCGCTACGCCGATCTGGCGCAAACGCTGGTGTTGGTGCAATCCAGGCCGAGCAATGATGAAGTCAGCACGCTGCTGAATGCGCTCGGCAGCATCGGCGCACAAACCGGTTATCCGGCGCTGCGCGTGCAGATGAGCGATGACTGGAGCACAGCGAAATCGGCGGATGCGGATTTGATGATGATCGGCGGCATTCCGCAGGATCTGCAGGACGACACGAAGATCACGCTGCTGGCCGATGCCGCCCGCAGCTGGATCAGCATGCCTGCACGCAGCAACGCGGCAGCCAACGTACCGATTTCTGACAGTGAACGTGCAGTGGAAAGCCAAACCACCATCAGCTCACGCGGGCCGATGGGCGCGATTGTCGGCTTCCAGTCACCGTTTAACGATCAACGCAGCGTCGTGGCATTGCTGGCCGACAGCCCACGCGGCTGGGAGCTGCTGAATAACGCGCTGCTCGACAGCGGCAAACGCGCGGCAGTGTTCGGTACCGCCACGGTGATCCGTGAATCGGGCGTTAACAGCATCCGCGTCGGCGATACTTATTACGTCGGTCACCTGCCGTGGTGGGAACGCCTGTGGAATCTGCTGGCCACCCATCCGGTGTGGCTGGCGATTTGCGCGGTGGTGGTGGTGGTTCTGTTTGCGCTGATGGCATGGCGTTTAATGCGCATGGTCAGCCGTCGCCGTCTGGCCGAGCTGGATGACGATGAATAAGCTGCAGCTGGGATTGCTGATCAGTAGCACGCTCGGGGTGTTGGCCGGCGCGACTGCCGCCCCGATCGGTCCCCAGGTTTCGCCGGTTGAGTGGCTGCTGATGCAGATTCGTACCGGCGAATCGACCAACAAAATCGATCTGGTACAGCAATCGCTCTATCGGCTGGAAAAAATCGATCCTGATAATCCGCAGGTGCTGGCGGCGCAAATCCGCATGGCACTGCGCCAGGGCGATCAGGCCAAAGCGCAAAAACTGCTGGATGAACTGAAGCGCGTGGCACCGAATGCCGCCGCCACGCGTGAATCAGCAGCCGGCTTGCGTCTGGTGACTGCGGAAGGGCGTCAGCAGCTGCAGCAGGCGCGACTGCTGGCCACCGCCGGGCATGTCGTCGAAGCCAAAGCCGCGTGGGACGCGCTGTTCCAAGGCGTGTTCCCCGATGTGAATACCGAGCTGGAGTATTGGCGGCTGGTGGCGCGTTTACCCGGCCAGCAGCCGCAAGCGTATCAACAGTTGCAGGCGCTGGAACAGCGCTATCCCGGCAACATCGGCGTAGAACTGCAGCTGGCGCGCATGGCGTTTGATAATAATCAGCCGGCCGAAGCCTTCACCCAGTTGCGTCGTCTCGCCAACCGCAACGGCGGGCGCGATGCCGCTTCCGAGCTGTGGCTACAGCAGATCCAGAATCAGCCGGTGAGCGAAAGCAGCGTCGCCAGCCTGCAGCAATATCTGCAAACCTTTACCGAAGGCGATGCCCAGCAGCGCGGTCAGCAAGAGCTGGCGCGTCAGCAACAACTGCTCGCCGATCCCGCGTATCGCCAGCGCATGCGTGGCTTAGCGCTGGTGGATGCCGGTGGCGGCGCCAATGCGATTGCCGCGCTCAATGCCGCGCTAACCGCCAATCCCAACGATGCTGAATTGATGGGCGCGATGGGCCAGGCGCAGGCGCGAGCCAACAATCGCGCCGCCGCCATTAGCTGGCTGGAGAAAGCGATACAGGCCGGTCAGGCCAGCACGCAGATCGGCAAATGGCAGTCGCTGCTGCAAACCAACCGTTACTGGTTGGCGATCAACAACGGCGATGCGGCGCTGAAAAAAGGCGATATCGCGGCGGCGGAAGGGTATTACCGCAGCGCGCAAGCGCTGGATAATCGCGATAGCTGGGCGCTAATTGGCTTGGGTGATGCCGCGCTGGCACGTAAAAACACTGCGCAGGCAGAGCGTTATTGGCAGCAGGCGCTGCGCTTAGATCGCAGCAATAGCACGGCGAAACGTCGTCTGCTACAGCTGCGCACCGATGCGCTGATGGCCGAAGCCGATGCGTTGGCGCAGCAAGGCCAATGGCATCAGGCGGCGGAGAAGTATCGCCAGGTAGCGCAGGCGAATCCCGATGATATCTGGCTGGTTTATCGACTGGCTGGCGCGCTGCGCAACGGCGGCGAAGAAACTCAGGGCGCGCAGGTGATGGACGCGATGGTGCGCCAGCATCCACAGGAACCCACAGCGCTGTATGCATCGGCGCTGTGGCTGGCTTCCGGCGACCGCGATGACGCGGCGCTGGCCACCTTGCATCGCCTGCCCGCTGCGCGCTGGGACAGCAACATGCATGAGCTGGCCGATCGTCTCGAGCAGGACAAGGTGTTTACCCGCGCCAGTGATTTACGCACGCGCGGCGATGAAACGGCGGCGATTGCGCTACTGCAACAGCAACCCGCTTCTATCCGCCGCGATATCACGCTGGCCGATTGGGCGCTGGAGCGCGGCGACGCCCGCCGCGCGCTGGCGAACTATCAACAGGTGCTGCAGCAAGACGGTAAAAACGGCGATGCGGCGCTGGGTCGTATCGAAGCCTTGATCGCCTTAAAACGCCCTGCTGAAGCGCAACGCGCGTTACAAGCCTTGCCGCCAGGCGTGGCGCAGCAAAGCGTGAACAGCGGTCGACGCGTGGCGCTCGCCTGGCAAAACAGTGGCGATGCGGTGCGTGCTCAACAGATTTTTGCTGAGCTGAAAACCCGCGCGACGCAACAGGTCGCGTCACAGGAAAAAGCGTTGGTGTTTCGCGATGCGGCGCGGCTGGAAACGCAGCTGCAACAACCCGCACAAGCGCAGCAGGATTATCAACGGGCGATGGCCGCGAGCGGCATCAGCCCGGATGTGCCACAGGATAACGATCGTTATACGCAATTAACCCGCAATCAGGTGCAGGATGACTGGCTGAAACGCAGCATCCGCAGCGACGCCGCCGATCTTTATCGCCAGCAGGACACCACGTTCACGCTGGAGCAGGATTACTCGCGCAACAAAGGCAACGGCGGCACCTCCGATTTCACCGCCCATACCACCATGATGCAGGCAGAAACGCCGCTGGCCGATGGCCGCAGCTTTGTGCGTGTCGATCATGTGCTGGTTTCAGCTGGCACCTTCTCCACCAGCAACGGCAGCCACAGCGAGCAGTTCGGCAGCTGTAACGATGACAATTCCGGCGGATGCAGCCGCGACTTTAACCAGCGCGATGAAGGCACTGCGCTGGGCGTGGGCTGGCATAACGATCGCTGGTCGGCAGACTTCGGCACCACGCCGCTCGGCTTCGAGACCAGCAACTGGGTCGGCGGCGTCAGCTGGAAAACCGACGTCAAAGACATTGGCCTGACGTTCACCGCATCACGCCGACCGATCTCCAGCTCGCTGCTGGCGTACGCAGGCGCGCGCGATCCCGCGGCGAACGGCGGCAAAACCTGGGGCGGCGTGGTGGCAACCGGCGGCTCGCTCGGGCTGAGTTATGATCAGGGCGGCGCGCATGGCGTGTGGGGCGATATCAGTGCGCATCAGCTCAGCGGTGATAACGTCGCAGATAACAGCCGCGAACGCCTGATGGCGGGCTATTACTACAAGCTGATTAATGAAGATAATCGCCGCGCCACCGTTGGCCTAAACAGCATGCTGTGGCATTACCAGAAGGATCTCAGCGACTACACCTTTGGTCAGGGCGGCTATTACAGCCCGCAGCAATATTTCTCGCTGTCGGTGCCGGTGACCTATCGCCAGCGCACAGAGAACTGGTCGTTTGATCTCGGCGGCTCGGTTTCCTGGTCGCAATCGCATACCGACGGGCAGCTGCGCTATCCGGTCAATCCAGGCTTTACGCTGGCGTCGAATCCCACTTCAGACAGCAGTTCGGGCGCCGGTTTCGGTTACACGCTGCAGGCGCTGGTGGAGCGACGCATTACGCCGCATTGGTCGGTGGGATTGGCGATGGATATTCAGCAGGCGAAGGATTACACCCCAAGCCACGGCCTGATTTTCATGCGCTACTCGATGTCCGGCTGGAACGGCGACATGGATATGCCGCCACAACCGCTAACGCCGTATGCGGATTTTAAATAGCGACTTCGGATGTAACTCACAATAACTCTGACGCCTGAGAGTCTTTAACGGCACACATTTTAGTGTACAATGTACTCCTTGAAGGCAAAGGAGATAGCCGATGAGTCATGCGATTGAGTTTATTGAAACTCCGATATTTACTCGTCAGATAAAGCAAATCGCCACGGATGACGAACTCAGGGAGTTACAAAAAACGCTTATCGAGTCACCCGATAAAGGTGATCTCATTCAACATACGGGTGGCCTGCGAAAAATCAGGATGGCAACGGGTAATCAGGGAAAAAGTGGCAGTGCAAGGATGATTTATTTCCTGGCCACCGTTGAAGTGATTTACCTGGTAATGGCCTACCCGAAAAATATCAAAGAGAGCCTCACGGATGCGGAAAAAGCCGAGTTGAAGAAGTTGACCCAACGATTAAAAGACGAGGTATAACATGAGTTTTTTTGACGAGCTGAAAGCATCGCTTGAAGAAGCTGTAGAAATTAAAAACGGTACAAGCGAGCCTGCTCGCGTAACCCGTTATGAGTTGGCTGACGTAAAAGCCATTAGGATGCAGCTGAACGTCTCGCAAAGCGAAATGGCGCAGGTCCTCGGCACCAGCCTCGATACCATTAAAAGTTGGGAAACGGGGCGGCGCAATCCGACCGGGCTGGCCGCAAAGGTGCTGGCAACGATTCAAGCCAATCCAAAATTCTTCCATGAGCTTGCGTCACACTAATGAACAGCTCCGCCGTCCTGAGGTCGCCATAAATGGCGCCCCTACGGATGAGGTGCCGGTTTTGTAGGGTCGCCATTTATGGCGACCTGGTTAAAAATGGGACTTACCGCTTTTCCTGATACGCCATCCAGGTCAGCAGCTGCAGGCTGGCGGAAAAGTAGTTTTGATCCGCTGCTAGCGTGTCATTGAGATACTGGGTTTGACCCAGGGTCAAATCGCGCACCGCAATCAATCCCCCCTCCATGTTGTACGGCGCTGGCGTGTTGCCCAACACATCATACCAGGCGGGCGTGGTCATGCGCGCCGAACCTTGCCAGACACGCTGGAACGGCACCAGACGCAGGCTTTGCGGGTCGTACCACCAGATATTTAGCGGAATACGGATCGCGTCATAGCTGAAGCGATTGGAATAGCCGACCGCCGGTGCCACAGAACCATCAGCATTCAGCGCCACCCAATCGAGCGGCAGGCCGGTTTTGCCGAAGTGCATCTCACCCAGCAAATCCATGCTGTCATCAATCAGCTCATTCCAGATACGCAGATGGCTGTGTTCCGCAAACTCGCGCCAGGCCTCAAACAGGAAATAAGAGGGATTAAGCACCACGTAGCTGGTTTTGTTGAAGCCCTGCGCGCCCGGCAGCATCACTTTATGTCCGCCGTAGCTGATCACATTCAGCTTGACGATCGCACGCTGAATGCGGTCGGAGGCCTGCTGATAATCGCCGCCCCACTTTTGCGCCGCACGTTGCAATGCCCAGGCAATCAGGACATCACCATCTGAAGCATTGTTTTTGTCGGCAATCGGATCGGCGGCACCTGGCGTGTAGCGCCAGTAGAACAGATCGTTTTGCGGATTACGCAGATGGCTGCGCGTCCACTGCCACAGCAGATCGAAGGTGGCGCGATCGTCATGCGCCACCGCCAGCAACATGCCGTAGCCTTGCCCTTCGGTATGGCTGACGTTGTTGTTGGCCGTATCGCTGATTCGACCATCACTGCCCATAAAACGGCTTTTGTAACTACTCCAGCCATCTGCGGCCGCCTGAGCGCTAAAAAACATCACCATGAAACACAGCATCCATTGACGCCAGAACCGCATCACTCTCATTACAGCATCCTATTGATATCGATAGTGCAGCGTGCCGCCGTCGTTGTTCTCCAGCGTCACCGGCACCGCCGCGCTGCCGCCTTGTGCCTGCAGCCACTGCGCATACACGCCCGCCAGCACCGCGCTCAACGCCAGCTGCCAACGTTCAACACCGACGTTGCTGTCACCCTGCGGCAGCGCGTGGTGCTGAATCAGAATGGCATTCTCCTGCGGCTGTAATTGCACAAAGCCCCAGTTAAATCGCGCCAGCTGCAAATTCATTTCACGCTCCAGATCCTGCACGGTGCGCGCGTCGGGTAAAGGATAGCGTGTTGCCAGCGATACGCCGACTCCGTTGAGGAAGCCTTCTGCTTCCTCGCCCGCGTTGTCCAGCATGCTCTCAATCATCGCGCTCACCAAATCAAACCAGCCCGGCTGATGCGGATGGCTGACGCGCGCGGTTACTTGCTCACTCATTAGTAATCTCCGAACATGTAACGAAAGTACAGATTGGCTGTGCTTTCGTTGTAATCGCCAAAGGTGTCGTAGCCGAGCTGACCGCCCACGGTGACATCTTTGTTGATCTTATAATCCGCACCGGCATGCAGGTTGTAGCCAATGCCGTTTTTGCTGTCGCCGCTGTAGAACGCATCCTTCACGTAGCCTTGATCGGCCAGACTTTGCAGCTGCGCCTGCAACGACGGATTATTCGGGAAGTAGGCGCTCTTATCCTGGCTGTAGGATTGATAACCCACCGAACCGCCGACGTTCACTTTCAGATCGTCAAACTTGCGGCTGAACTCGATAGGGAACGACACCGACGCATAGTTCTGCGGGCTGAAGTAACCGCCCTGACCGTAGCTGAAGTAGCTGAGGTTTTTCGAGTAATCCATCCACGACAAGCTCATGCCGACTTTCAGCTCGCGATCGTCAAGATGATACGGGCGCACATACGCGCCTGCGGTGGCCTGCACGCTGTTGTTGCTCGCCACGTTTTCGCCGATGTAGCTATACGCGCCGCCGCCGACATAGAAACCGGCATCGCCGTTGTCGTAACTCAGCAAGGCGTTACCGCCGTTTTTGGTCACGCGGCCCCAGCGTTTACCGCTGGTTTTGTCTTCGACGCCGACATACGACAGCAAGCTGTCGGTCATCGCGCGACGTTCACCGGTGAGGATCAGCGTCAGGAAGTCGGTCAGCTTCGGCGACCACTGCACGCCGCCCACCAGCGTGCTCAAGTCCTGACCCAGCGGCGTGCTGCCGAGGTCAATCTTGTAGCTGTCGCCCTTCAGCGCCATGTTCAGCTCCACGCCGGTCGCGGATTGCGAATCGGTGGAGGAGTTGGGCACATCGTCGATTTTCGCATCACCCGATGCCACCACTTGTCCCTGCACCAGCGAGTTGGTGCCGAAACGACGCCATGCGTCGCCACCGGCGCTGCCGGCGGTGAGGGAAACCGGCGTCATGGTGAAGTCGAAGCGCGACTCGCCAAACGGCACGGTGGAGAAGGTGAGCGGCGCTTTGGCTTCGGTGAGTTTGCTCAAGCCTGATTCGCCATCACGACCGCGTACCTGCATTTCGCCCTGCACCCAGGTGCCGGTTTTCTCTTGCAGGTCATCCATCATGTTGTCGATTTGGCGCAGCGTCTGGCTCTGCTGAATCGCCGGCGTGTTGCTCGCCAGCGTCACGCCTTCGGCGCTGCTGGTGGCCGCCGGAGCCGACTGCCACGGCATCACCGCGCCATAGCTGGACGGCGTGCGGCCCACCGGCGAGGTGCCGCGATTGATAAACGGATTGTCGGCCAGCGCCAGACCGCCAACGCTTGGTACGCTGCCGGTTTCTGCGCCCTGCAGACCAATCAGCTGACCGCGCGCGGTACGCAGGTAGCTCATCGCCTGGCTGTGTTCGCCATTGGCTTCGGCCACGCGGGCTAACAGTAGCAAGCGATCCGGCGACTGCTCATTGCGCAGGCCGCGCGTTAAGGTATTGGCTTTGTTGACGTCATTCTGCGCCAGCGCCACGTTGATGGCGCCGGTGCGCGCATCTTGCGTTGGCGTATCCTGCGTCATCAGGTAGTCGTACACCACGCCCGCTTCTTTGTTCATCTTGCCGGACTGATAGAGTCGCGCCATGGCGAACATCAGATCGCGGTTCTGCGGATCGTGCTGCAGCGCGCCCACCAGCTTGTCGTAAGCGGCGGCGTACTGTTTCTGCTCGCGCAGACGATCCACTTCGTTGATCACGTAGCCGTTGCGGATGCCCGCCAGCTGGGTTGGCGTGCTGCGTGCCTGCAGTTCCGGGCTACTGAGGAAGCTCTGCGCTTCGGTATTCTGCCCGGCCTGATTCAGCACCGCCACCTGCGCGGCGTAATCACCGGCGTTGCCCTGAATGCCGCGCTGCATGTTGCTGCGCACCACGGAGACGGCAGTGGTGAGATCGCCGGCTTTCGCCAGCTTCTGCGCCAGGTTACCGGCATCAACCGGATTGGCGGGCGGCGTAGAGGCCAGCGCACGCAAGGTGTTGGCTGCTGCCGCGTTCGAGCCCTGCGCCAGATACTGATCGGCGGTAGCCATCTGCAGGTTGAAGTTGACGCGCTGCGCCAGCTCGCGCATATCGCTGTTTTTGCTGCTGTTGGGAATGCGAGACAGCAACTGACTCGCCTGCTGCCACGCGCTGCTTTCGCTGGCGTTTAACGCACCCGCGTAGAGTTCGGTGGTGCTGGCGCCGCTGCGCATAGTGGGCTGCATGATATTGGCCGCCATCATGTTATTGCCCTGCGCGCGGTAGAGACGTGCCAAATCGAGACGCAGCCAGCCATCGTTAGGATAGCGCTGAATACCCGAGGTCAAGGTGGCGATGGCGGCACTGTTATTGCCCGCCGCCACTTCACGTTTGGCCTGGGCACGAATTGGATCGGTACTGCTGCCGCGCGGTGCCACGCTTTGGCGCACGCTGTCGGGCAGCGACGCCAGCAACGTATTGGCTTCTGCGCCACGGTTCTGCTGACGCAGCACGTAGAACAAGCCTTCTTTGGCGTTGCGGTTATTGGCATCGCTTTGCAGGATGGCGCGATAGGTTTGCTCCGCCTGATCGAGCTGATTGCTGCGACGCTGCACATCGGCGCGGAACAGTTTAGCGGAGACGCCTTTCTCGCCATCGGCCTGCGCCAGCGGTTCGCTCAGCGCCAACGCCTGCGCGCTGTCACCATTTTTCAGCGCCTGCTGCGCGGTGCCCAGCTGCGCGTAGAAGCGTGCATCGGCGGCCTGCTTCTGGCGCGTGTCGCTCTGATCGCCACCCATCTGCGCTGCGCGCGTCAGGTAATCCGCCGCTTCGGCATAACGTCCAGCGCGCTGGGCAACATAGCCCATACCGGCCAGCGCATCCGCATCTTGCGGGTTGGCTTGCAGCACTTTCTCAAAGTTGTTCTGCGCGTTGCTGACGTCGCCGCTGTTCAGCGCGGTAAAGCCCGCACCCTTCTCAGCGCCGCCGACGTTTTTACGGTAGTAATCCAGCACCGCGTTGTCTTGCGGATGGCGCTGCTGCCAGGTTTGGTACAGCGACGCATCGGAAGCCTGCGGACCAAGCCACAACAGCGCCTGACGCAGTGAACGATCCGCTTCTTTGTTGCCGTCTGCCAGGCTGCCGAGCACATCGATACCCTGACGACGCGTTGCTTCCTGATAGGTCAGCGCTTTACCCAGCGCCAGTTTGGCACCGGTATCCTGCGGATGATCGGCGGAGAACTGACGCAGCGCTTCAACCGCCTGCGGCAGCAGCGAACGATCGCCCGCCATGGTCAGATAATATTCGGCTGCCACGCTCGGCGGCGGCTCGTTGCCACTGAAGGTGTTACGCCAGGTTTGCAGCGACGCCGCGATGTTGCCGCTGCGTGCCTGCTGGCGCGCCAACTGCAGCTGCGCCTGCGGAATGGTTTGCAGCTGGCGGGCGTTATCCAGCTCGGTGAGATGCGGATCGTTCGGCGAGGCCGCGCTCAGGCGCGCACGCCACTGCGCCGCTTCCGCCGTGCCGCCGCTCTGCTGTGAATAGAGCGCCAGCAGATAGAGCGCTTGCGTGTTGTTCGGCTCAACCATCAGCACTTTCTGCAGCGAGGCTTTGGCCAAATCGTCATGCGCTTTCTGGTGCCAGTAAGCCGCCTGATCGAACAGCGCCTGTAACGCAGGATTACTGCTCTCCGCCGCCAGCAGCGGCTGAGAGAGCGTCAGCGCCCCACCCAGAATCAGGGCATGGCGAATACCGGCACTTAACAGATGTTTTTTCATTGTTTTTATCCTTACTTCTTGCCGGACTTGCTATCAACTTTTGGATTAAGACGACGCCACGCATGACGTTTCAGCATCACCCACGCACCGCCGCCGACCAACGCTGAAAGCAGCAGCGCCGCCAGCGCCATCAGCACCGAGTGCTGGTTGGCATACCACACCACCATCATGTACCACGGCATTTCGCCGCTCGGGAATTGCGGGCCGACGCGGAAGCTGCGAATGCCGTTCTCATCGGTGATGATGGCGGTATCGCCGCGAATCCCGGCGTTGATGCGTGCAGAATTCAGGTCTTCATGCAGGCGCAGCAGTTGCTGATCGCTGGTCGCCACCGTCATCACCACTAAGCGATCCGGGTTCCACGGCGATCGATAGCTGACAAAGCCGCGCCACGCTTCGTTGGAGGAGAAGTAACGATCGGCATCCAGCGGCTGGCGATACCAGTCGCCGGTCAGCCAGCCACGCAGTTTGTCCCAGGTGGTGGGCTCTTTCACGCCCAGCGTGTTGCCGCTGGTATCGAACGGCGTGTTCGCCAGCATTGCCTGGTTGAAGTCGTTGTTCTGCGTGGTGCTCACCGCCAGCAGATCGCTCTGCTGCAGGCGCGTCATGTTGGTGCCGCCGTTTGGCAGGCCAAACAGCACCTGATTTTGCAGCAGCGGCACGCCGGTAGCGTTACCGGCGCGTGAGGCCATATCCAGCAGCGTGGCGATCTCCGCATCGCTTGGTTGTTCCGGCAGCAGCAGCGTGGTCTGCGAGAAGTCCGCCAGACGCGAGAACGGGAACGAAGCGCCAACAAAATAAGAGAGATTTGGCAGCATGGTGAAGTGGCGCGTGTGGCTCAGATCGATCCACGAATCCTCTTCGATGCGGCTCTTAATGTTGTTGTTCAGCAGCACGCCGCACGGCGCATCCGCTTTCGGCTTGATGTTGAAGTAGAGCGCCAGCTGGTTATCACCGTAAATCAGATAGGGTTCGAGCTTCAGGGTGTAATGCTCCTGACGCGCGTCGCCGCCCAGCCGATGCCAGGCGCTCTCCAGCAAGCCGACTTTATTCACCGTTAGATTGCGCAGGAACGTGCCGTTAATCATGACGTTGAGGAACGAGTTGTCCTCATCAATCCAGCTTTCGGATGGGAAGCGATAATGCAGCTCCACCGGAATGGTATCGCCATCCCACAGGAACAGGTCTGGCGCAGCGCGGAAGTTGACGCTCAGCGCATCGTGCCAGATGCCGGTGGTGGTCAGGCTCTGATCTTTGCGCAGCAGTTCGCTCAGACGCACCGGACGCGTGGTGTTGATCCAGCGCGGCGCATCGTACGGCTTACGCACGCCAATCGGCTGCGGCTGCACGTTAAGGCTGCTGGCATCGGTCGCCAGCGGCTGAGTGGTTAAACGGTTAGCGGCCTGACGCAGTTGATCGTCATTCGCGCCCACCACCAGCAGCAATTTGTAGACCGGATTGTTCGGGTTATCGATCACCTGCAGCAGCGGACCACTGGTGGCTGGCAAGGTTACGGTACCAATTTTGTCGCCCGGATGGCCGACCAGAATGCCGTTGTGTTCAGGCAGATCGCCGCGCACCACCGGGAAACGGATGCCACGATAATCCGACTGAATGCCCATCCACGATGCCACCAGCGCAGCGGCGCTGATGCTGTCCGGCGCGACATTGGCGGCAAAGCCAAAGGTGACGCTGGCTGGCGTCATGCGCTGCGCATCGATAAACGGACGCGGGAAGTTACGCAGGCTGGTGCCGATGTTCAGCTGCTGGCCTTCGAGGCTCAGCGTGGTTTTCGGCAAAATCGACACCTGATACTGCTGCGCGCTCTCTTTCTCGCACAGCAGCTTGTCGGCATCGTTAATCTTGAAGCTGAGGTTGTTGCTGGAGACCACCATCGCCGCCGGAATATCCAGCTGGTAATCGCTGACATCGCTGTCGCTGGCGCCTAAAGGCAAGGTACCCAGCGGCTGACCGTTCAGCATCAGCTGCAGCGAGGTGTTACGCGCGGCCAGCGCCGCCGAGACGCGCAGCGACAGATTAAGACGCGCGTTGGTGATCACTTCATCGCTGGGCAGGGTGAACATGATACCGGATTGCAGCTGGCCGCCGGTCAGCGTAATGCCGCGTGGCTGGCCCATCTGCGCCACCGAAACGGTGCTGCTGATTGGCTGGTTAAGCGTCACGGAAGCCGTTTCTGGCATTACCGCCGGTGCGGTTGGCGTTACCGTTGGCAGCACCATTTCTGGTGCGGCAGCAGCAGGTTCGCTGGCAGCAGGTTCAGCAGGCGCGTCGTTTTCCATTGTCGATGCGGCTTCCGGTACGGTTTCCGGAGCAGTTTGCGGTGCGGTTTCCGCTGGCGCATAAGGTGCAGCGCCCGCCGCCTGTTGCAGCTGTTGATCGGCGGCACTTTCAATACCTTGCGGCGGCGGCACGTCTGAAAGCGCGCCGCTATCCTGAGTGACTGGCGGGGTTTCGGCCCACGCTGGTGCGAGCAGCAGCGCCGTTGCCAGCGAGCTTGCCAGCAACGTTTGCGTCAAATTCTTCATGCAGCGCTGTCCTCTTTTACCGCGGGCTGGTTGTCACGCTTACGCTTCTCACGGCGATCTTTCCAGGTCAGCCAGAACAGCTCAAATACGGTACGAATAATGGTGCCAAGCGAAATCAGTGGATTGTCTTGCTTATACTCTGGCTGAATCCACGCATCGGCACGCGCCAGTACCACGCGCACCAGCTCACGGCGGCGCGACAGCGGCATATCGCCAAAGCGCAGACGGATGCTCTCCTCATCGCCGGAAATTTTGTTCACCGGAATGGTGATAGTGCCCGACTTCAGCAGCAGATCGATCTCTTCAATTTCATCGTGCTCATGACGATTGTCCGGCGCATCCAGCTGCGCGCCGCCCATCGACAGATCGCTGGTTTTCGTGCGTGACGAGATGCCGCTGGCGTAGTGAATCACCGCCGGAATCTGCACTTCAATACGGATGGTTTTACGCACCTGCTTGGTTTCGCGCGCCACGGCAATCGCCGCCATCAGGATAACCAGGCTGAATACCGCCCAGCCGACGTTGAGCGCAATAACGTAAGGATCAACGCCAAAGTAGTCATGCGCGGTCGCACGCACCACGCCCGCGATGATGCCGATCGACAGCAGCACCGCGACAATCACATGCGGACGCACGATGTGGAAGTCGAAGAAGCCCTGATCGAGCAGGCCGCCTTTATCCGTTACGTTAAACTTACCGCGCTTCGGCGCCAGCATGGTGAGCAGCGTTGGAATGACAAGGTGGAAGCACATCACGGTTTCGTAGATTTCGCCCCAGAAGGTGTAACGGAACTTGCCGTTCATTCGCGAGTTGACGTAGAGCGACATCACTAGATGCGGTAGGACGTAGGCGAAAATCAGCGAGGCTGACGAGTGAATGATATTCAGGTTAAACAGCAGGTAGGCCAGCGGTGCCGTCAGGAACGCCACGCGCGGCAAGCCAAACTGGAAGTGCAGCATGGCGTTGAGGTAGCACAGACGCTGCTGCCACTTCAATCCACGGCCAAACAGCGGATTATCAACGCGGAAGATCTGCGTCATGCCACGCGCCCAGCGGTTACGCTGCACGACGTGCAGGCCAAGACGCTCGGTCGCCAGACCGGCCGCCAGCGGAATCGCCAAAAAGGCCGATCCCCAACCGCGACGCTGCATTTTCAGCGCGGTATGCGCATCTTCGGTCACGGTTTCCACCGCAAAACCACCGATCTCTTCCAGCGCGCTACGGCGAATCACCGCACAAGAACCGCAGAAGAAGGTGGCGTTCCAGTTATCGTTACCCTGCTGCACCGGGCCGTAGAACAGTGAACCTTCGTTCGGGATGCTGCGCGCTGCGCGCAGGTTACGCTCGAACGGATCTGGCGAATAGAAGTAGTGCGGGGTTTGCAGCAGCGCCAGCTTTGGGTCTTTCAGGAACGGACCGACCGTCGCCTGCAGGAAGGTGCGCGTGGCCACGTGATCGCAGTCGAAGATGCAAATCAGCTCACCTTTGGTGATCTTCATCGCGTGGTTGAGGTTACCGGCTTTAGCGTGATTATTGTCGTCACGGGTGATGTAACCCACGCCAACATCGGCGGCAAATACCGCAAACTCACTGCGCTTACCGTCATCCAGCAAATAGACCTTCAGCTTGTCGCGCGGGTAATCAATACACTGCGCCGCCAGCACGGTATCACGCACCACTTCGAGACTTTCGTTGTAGGTCGGAACATAGACGTCCACCGTCGGCCACAGGCTGGTATCATCCGGCAGAGGTTCGATGGTGCGTTTTAATGGCCAGGTGGTTTGCAGGAAGCCGAGAATTAAGATCAGCCAGACGTACAGTTCGGCCAGATATAAGCCGATACCGAGAATCGCTTCAATCTCAGAATTAAATTGCAGCGTCTCCGTGGTGCGCCACCAGATATATCGGGTCGACATCAGCGCGGATAAGATAACCATCACGATGGTTATTTTGCGGCTTTTGCTGAAGCCCAGTAGAAACATCATCCCGATGCTGATTAAGCCAAATATATATTGCTTCTGGCTGTCCATAGGCGTGATGACAATTACCGCCGCCACCGGTGCAAGCACCAGCAGCAGCAGGTAAAACCCGAGTTTACTCATGATTCACCCTGAAGAAGCTGTGTTGTTATTATGTGGCCGGAGTCGGCCTCATTATTAATAGTGGCTGCGAATAGGTGCCTGAACTTCGCCGTTACCCACGGTGATATCCAGGATATTGGCTACGCGTTTTGCCACTAATTCGATATCAAACGCAGCTGCAGACGCTGGGCTGAAATCATAAACCGATTGTTGCGAGGCATTGGCTTCCGCGACACTTTCATCACGATGAACCACGCCTAATAAGTTTTCACCCAGACGCTGCTGCATAAAAGCGGTGACTTCACGGCTAATATTGCGGCGGTTATCGCTCTGGTTAAGGACAAAATAGTGACCACGTTTATTATTCAGCGGTCGACCGATCATGCGGTCATTTTCTATTTGCGGCAGCAACGAGACCGATGCGGTATCCGCTAACATCACCACTAAATGCATATCGGCAAGTGCCTGCATTGCTTTAAGCGCCGGACCCGGACCGGGAGGAAAATCAGCGATAATTACCAGCCCCGGATAATTCAGCACCGTATCCAGCCCGCGTTTCAGGAAATGCGGATCTTTAACCAGGTTCTCTTCAAAGCGTTCACGCTGCTCTTCGCTGACCTCGCCATACGGCATGACGAAAATATTGCCGCCGGTGGTCAGAATCGATTGGCTCCAGTCAGCCTGATCTTCAGAGCGTGCCACAAAGCCGCGACCATCATTCAGCGGTACACCAAAATGCAGGCGCAAGGCGTTCTGAACATCGAAATCGATTGCCAATACCTTGCTGCCAGCGCGAGCCAGACTCCACGCAAGGTTGGCCGCCATGGTGGTTTTCCCTACTCCCCCTTTTGGCGAGCACACACAAACTAACGGCATAGCGCAATCTTCTCCAGTAGCGGTTTTAACGGTGTTTCTTTTAACAAATTAGCGGGCTCGGCGGGACGCGAGCGGAACAGCGCACCAAAGCGAGACGGGGCCGGCGCAGCCGGACGTGCCGGTTCAACCGCAGCGGCCAAGGTTGGCACAGGCACTGGCGCGATTGGCGCGGGAGCTGCCGGTGCGGCAACAGCAGCAGGCTGAGCGGCTGGCGCGGCGGCGGGTTTTGCTGGTGGAAACAGTGAGGTTGTCGCCTGGCGCTCGACCAGCGTGGCTTTCGGCGCTAATGGCGTCGCAGAGGAGAGCGGCTTAACCGACGGCGCGGGCGGAAACAGCGGTGAGCCGCTCTCCGGTTGCGCGGCGGCAGGTGCGTTCAGGCGATCGAGAATCGATGCGCGCGTCGGGCTGGCTGGTGCAGCCTGAGCCGGTTCCGGCGGTGCGCTGAATTCATCCCCGCGAATCGGCTGTGGTTGCGGCATATCGATGCGCTGACCGCTGCCTAATTCAGGCTCTTGTTCGGTGGTCAATTGACGCAGTAACGCCCACTGACTTTGATCGGCTTCCTGCGATTGACCGGACATATCCTTAAAAGCGATGTCAAGCGTCTGCGTTTTCTCTTTAAAACGCTGCAGATCGTCGTAATTCTTCATGATCAGAGCCTGTAAAAGCGGGAGGGAATTTTCCGCGAATATATCACACACATTAAAAGACGGTGAGACAAATCTGATTACTAAAACAGCGCATTCAATAAAACAATTCTATCTTTAAGATTGAAAAAGCGGGAATGCAAAAAGCATGCAGTTATTTATGGACGGAGATTAATTAGTATCAATTAACAGAAATAATCACGCAGGGGATTTTAACCTAAGCTACTGAAAAACCTCTACTGCGCTGCAAGTTATGGATTTTATTCTACAGTGACATTGCTCACACAATGATGATGAAAATAGGAATTTGCCTTTACGCTATATATCTTAATCAGGACCAATTGTTCACAGATGCAGTGGCGTAATGCTTTTGCCAGGGCTTTGGCAGTAACACTTTTTGTCGTTAATTTATCTCATGTATTAATCAGCAAAAAGAAAGGCTCCCGCAGGAGCCTTGATTCATTTATGGCAGTAATTTATGACACGCCTACCGGCTGATTTTCATCCTGATCAACCGCGAAGCAGGCGATTTGCTGATCGCCATATTGCTTCAGTTTTGGCTGCAGCTGAACGCAGGTGCCAAAACGACGACGGCAGCGCGCGTTAAACGCACAGCCCGGCGGCGGATTGAGCGGGCTTGGCAACTCGCCCGTCAGTTTGATGCGCTCGCGGCGATCGTCCGGGTTGAGGCGTGGTGTCGCCGACAGCAGTGCCTGCGTATAAGGATGACGCGGATTGCTGAAGATCGCCTCTTTGCTGCCCTTCTCAACGCAGCGGCCGAGATACATCACCATCACCTCATCGGCGATGTGTTCCACCACGGAGAGATCGTGCGAGATGAAGACGTAGGACAAACCTAAATCCTGCTGCAAATCCATCATCAGATTCAGCACCTGCGCTCGCACCGACACGTCGAGCGCGGAGACCGGCTCATCGGCGATCAGCACATCAGGATCGAGCATCAAACCACGCGCGATAGCGATACGCTGACGCTGGCCGCCCGAGAACATGTGCGGATAGCGATCGTAATGCTCGGTTTTCAGGCCAACCTTCGCCATCATCTCCAGCGTTTTTTCCTTGCGCTCCGCTTTGGTCAGCGAGGTGTTGATCACCAGCGGCTCTTCCAGAATCTGGCTGATTTTCTTACGCGGATTGAGCGAGCCATACGGGTTCTGGAACACGATCTGAATTTTCTGGCGACGCAGTTTCTGCGCCTGCGGATCGTGTTTCAACAGATCCTGACCGTGCCAGAACAGCTGGCCTTCGGTCGGCGTTTCAATCATCGTCAGCAAGCGGCCCAGCGTGGATTTACCACAGCCGGATTCACCCACCACCGCCAGCGTTTTACCGCGTTCGAGGTTGAACGAGACGCCATCCAGCGCTTTGACCAGACGTTCCTGGCCAAACAGACCTTTCTTCACCGGGTAGTGTTTTTTCAGGTCAATCGCCTGCAGCAGATAATCCTGCTTATCGTTATCAAGACTCATAAGTCGGTCTCCCGGCATCATCCAGTGGGAAGTGACATTTGGCCTGGCGGCCAGGAATGTCGCGCAGCTCCGGCTCTTCGCGGCGGCAGCGATCGGTCACATACGGGCAGCGCGGATTTAACAGGCAGCCGGTTGGGCGATCGTATTTACCCGGCACTACGCCAGGCAGCGAGGCCAGACGCGCTTTATCGGCAGCAAACTCCGGCAGCGCGCGCAGCAGCGCTTGCGTGTAGGGATGACGCGGCGCTTTGAAGATATCCACCGCTTTACCGCTCTCCACCACTTGTCCGGCATACATCACGATGATGTGCTGAGCCGCTTCGGCCACCAGCGCCAGATCGTGGGTAATCAGGATCAGCGCCATGTTCTCCTGCTTCTGCAACTCCAGCAGCAGTTCGATGATTTGCGCCTGAATGGTCACGTCGAGCGCGGTGGTCGGCTCATCGGCGATCAGCAGCTTCGGTTTGCAGGCAATCGCCATCGCGATCATCACGCGCTGGCTCATCCCGCCCGATAGCTGATGCGGATAGACATCCAGACGCGATGCCGGGTCGGGAATGCCCACCTGATCGAGCAGATCAATCGCACGCTGACGACGGGTACGTTTGCTGCCACCCTGATGCACCTTCAGCGCTTCCATGATCTGGAAACCCACGGTGTAGCAAGGGTTGAGGCTGGTCATCGGGTCCTGGAAGATCATCGCTACTTCGGCGCCCACCAACTGGCGGCGCTCTTTTTCGGAAATTTTCTGCAGGTCGCGCTGATTGAATTCCAGTTTCTCGGCCATCACGCGGCCGGGATAATCGATCAGGCCCATAATCGCCAGCGAACTGACCGATTTACCGGAACCGGATTCCCCGACGATGCCGACTACCTGGCCTTGCTCGACCTGATAGCTGATGCGGTCAACTGCACGGAACGGTGTTTTTTCGTCGCCGAAATGCACCGATAACTTGTCTACATTTAATAACGCCATCTCGGTGCCTCTTTACTGCTTGAGTTTCGGGTCGAGTGCATCACGCAAACCATCGCCCATGAGGTTGAATGCCAGAACCGTTAGCAGAATGGTCACTCCAGGGAATGTCACCACCCACCAGGCACTTTGCGCATACTGCAACACGTCGGAGAGCATGGTGCCCCACTCCGGCGTTGGCGGCTGCGCCCCCATACCGAGAAAGCCCAACGCCGCCATATCCAGGATGGCGTTGGAGAAACCTAATGATGCCTGCACGATCAGCGGTGCCAGGCAGTTAGGCAGAATATTGATGAACATCTGGCGCAGCGTACCGGCACCCGCCACGCTTGAGGCGGTAACGTAGTCGCGGTTAACTTCAACCAGCACCGCAGCACGCGTCAGACGGATATAGTGCGGCAAGGCGACGAAGGTAATCGCCAGCGAGGCATTAACGATCGACGGACCGAAGATTGCCACCAGCACCAAGGCCAGCAGCAGGCTTGGCAGCGCCAGCATAATATCGACCACACGCATAATGATGGCGTCAACCACGCCGCCGAGGTAGCCGGCCATCAGGCCAAATATCACGCCAAGAATCAGCGACAGCACGACGACCATGCAGCCAACCAGCAGCGACAGGCGCGCACCGTACATCAGACGCGACAGCACATCGCGGCCCACGTCATCGGTACCGAGGATGTAGCTCCAGCTGCCGCCTTCCTGCCAAACTGGCGGATGCAGCAAGGCATCACGGAACTGCTCGGCCGGTGCGTGCGGTGCCAGCACATCAGCAAAGATAGCGATTAACAGCATCAGAACGATGTAAACCAAACCGATAACCGCGCCTTTATTACGTTTGAAGTAGTGCCAGAATTCCTGCAACGGGGTCATCGGCTTGGGTGCAGCAGTTACGCTTGCGGGATCAACAGCAGACATGATTCCCCCTTATTTCTTATGACGGATACGTGGATTGACCACGCCGTACAACAGATCAACCAGCAGGTTGACCACGATGATCAGAATCGCCACCAGCAGCACGCCGCCCTGCACTACCGGATAGTCACGGCGTTGCAGCGCTTCAATCAGCCAGCGACCGAGTCCCGGCCATGAGAAGATGGTTTCGGTCAGAATCGCACCGGCCAGCAGCGTACCAACCTGCAAACCAATCACGGTGACGACCGGCAGCATGGCGTTACGCAACGCGTGGACCACAATCACACGCATACGCGTCAGACCTTTGGCGCGCGCGGTACGGATGTAATCTTCACCCAGCACTTCCAGCATTGAGGAGCGCGTCATACGCACAATCACCGCCAGCGGAATGGTGCCGAGCACGATGGCAGGCAGAATCATGTGCATCACCGCATCTTTGAAATCGCCCTCTTCGCCCCAGAACAGCGTATCGATCAGCATAAAGCCGGTGAGCGGATGACTGTCGTCGAGGAAGATGGTGTCGCTGACGCGCCCGGAGACCGGCGTGAGGTTCCACTGCACCGAGACCAGCATGATCAGCATGATGCCCCACCAGAAAATCGGCATCGAGTAACCGGTGAGCGAGATGCCCACGGCGGTGTGATCGAAGATCGATCCACGTTTTACTGCGGCCAGCACGCCGACGGGAATGCCGACAGCTACCGCGAACAACATGGCGCAGATGCCCAGTTCCAGCGTGGCTTTGAAGCGTGGTACGAATTCGTCCCAAACCGGGATGCGGCTTTTCAGCGAGATGCCGAGGTCACCGTGTAAGACACCGTTGATGTAGGTGATGTATTGCTTCCACATCGGCTGATCGAGGCCAAACTGCGCCATCAATTGTGCGTGACGTTCAGGAGAGATGCCGCGTTCGCCGGCCATGATCAGTACCGGATCGCCGGGGATCAAGTGGACAAACGCGAAGGTCAATAATGTGATACCGATGAACGTTGGGATGACAAGGCCCAAACGTCGGAGTATGAATTGCAGCATAAGCCTGGTTCTCTGACATTTCCCACAGCGTTACCGCGGGGACAACATTGCTCAACACTCGCAGCCAGCCAAGGGCGGACGCGACGCAAGAAGCGCTTCATTAGTAGAATTTGCCGGAAAAAAAGAGCGGAATACGGGCGGCGAAGGTGCCGCCCGAGGGCCAGCAATGCTGGCCCTGACCGCGATAATCCGAAAGGTTATTCCTGGATATCGACGTTTTCGAAGTGATGTTTACCTAATGGATCAACCACATAACCAGAGACTTTCTTACTCACTGGCTCGTATACGGTTGAGTGAGCGATGATCAGCGCTGGAGCCTGGTCATGCATCACTACCTGAGCCTGTTTGTACAGTTCAATACGTTTGTTGTGATCGGCTTCAGCACGCGCTGGCTGAATCAGATCTTCAAACGGCTTGTAGCACCAACGTGAGTAGTTAGAACCGTCTTTCGCCGCTGCACAGCTGAACAGCGTGGCGAAGAAGTTATCCGGATCCCCATTATCACCGGTCCAGCCCATCATCACGGTCTGGTGTTCACCGGCTTTTGCCCGTTTCAGGTACTCGCCCCATTCGAAGGTGACGATTTTGGCTTTCACGCCAATTTTCGCCCAGTCAGCCTGAACCATTTCCGCCATGCGACGTGCGTTCGGGTTGTATGGACGCTGAACCGGCATTGCCCACAGGTCGATGGAGAAACCATCAGCCATACCTGCTTCTTTCAGCAGCGCTTTGGCTTTCTCAGGATCGTAAGCGTAATCTTTGATGTCGTCGTTGTAGCCCCACATGGTGGGTGGGATCAGGTTTTTCGCGGCCTGGCCAGCGCCCTGATAAACAGCATCAATGATGGCTTGTTTGTTCACCGCCATGGTCAGTGCCTGACGCACCTTCACGTTATCCAGCGGCTTTTTCTCGGTGTTGAACGACAGGTAACCGACGTTCAAACCAGGCTGTTCCATCAGGTTAATTTTGTCGTCTTTCTTCATGCTGGCGATGTCGGCCGGGTTCGGGTACGGCATGACCTGGCACTCGCCTTTCTGCAGTTTCGCATAACGCACAGAGGCGTCTGGCGTGATGGAGAACACTAAGCGATCAATCTTCGGCTTGGTGCCCCAGAAGTCTGGGTTAGCTTTATACAGAATGCGCGAGTCTTTCTGATACTGCTGCAGTACAAACGGACCGGTGCCCACTGGATTGAGGTCCAGCTTCTCAGGCGTGCCCGCTTTCAGCATGTTGTCGGCATATTCTTTAGAAATGATTGAGGCGAAGTCCATGCCGAGGTCAGCAATGAACGGCGCTTCAGGACGCGTCAGAGTGAAGCGTACGGTGTAATCGTCAACTTTTTCGATTTTGGCGATCAGCTTAGGCATGTCCATGCCTTCGAAGTATTCGTAGCTGCCGCCAGAAACACCGTGATATTTGTTGTTTTTGTCGAGCTGACGCTCGAAGGAGAACACGACGTCATCGGCATTGAAGGTGCGGGTTGGCTTGAAGTCTTTGGTGGTTTGCCACTTCACGCCCTGACGCAGGTGGAAGGTATAAGTTTTACCGTCCGCGCTGACATCCCATTTTTCTGCCAGACCTGGCTGCAGCTCGGTGGTACCGGTTTTGAATTCAACCAGACGGTTGTAGATCGGTACGGAGCTTGCGTCGTAGGTGGTACCCGATGTGAAGAGCTGCGGGTTGAAGCCTTCCGGCGAACCTTCTGAACAATAAACGAGGGTTTTCGCCTGGACACCAGCGGCAACGGTCATAGCAATCAGGCTGAGACCGACCTTCAGCATCCTGGATTTAGCCAGGGAGTTGATCATGTTTTGCTCCATTGTGATGTGATGTTGTGTGCGTCGCCCGACCTCTGATTTTTTTATGCGGTTCGGGCAGGTCAATTAAGAGTAAGCAAAATGTGAGCGGTTATTTTTTTGTGCTGGCACCGTGGAATCTGTCAGACACGTCCTTCTCTACATTTTATTGACGCATCAATTTGTCAACAGTTGCAATGAACGTCAATACAGTGTGGGGTTATTTACACAGAGTGTGAGTAAGTGCAAGCAACGATAAAAAACACCCTTGCGCGCCTAAGCCAAAATTAAAAAAGGTGATAAAGCACTCAATGCCGCGTGATTATCTGGCTATGTAGCCAAATGACAGTGATTATCACCGCTAAAAAACACACGAAACTTATTGGTAAATGTTGAATATCTGAACGATTCTGCGTGCGTTATGACGTTCAGGCAGCGGAATGTGCTAGGGAAATGGCATAAGAAATCAGCATGATGCATAAACCGGTCATAAGAAGAATGTTTCGCGAATTAAGCCTGTTGGTGTGATTTGGCAAGGGATGCGGAGAGTAAACTGGAGATATTAATGGTTATTATTGGTTTGACGCGCGGAAGGGTTAAATCGACGGGTTTTGCTGTTCGCTCGGTGCGTTGCTCAGGAAAGGCGGCTCGAACGCAAAGTCGGCGTAAATACATCCCTGTAGCCTCGACCGCCGCATCCCTGCGGCGGACGCTTTGCTAACCGAGCCGCCTTCCCATCGCTGATCAGCATTGGTGTGGCGGTAAAAGGCAACGCATCGGAGCCTCATTAAGGATGAGATACAGGGCCGCGGAGTAAAGCTTCCGACGCATGGATGCGTCGGCAGAGCCCACAGGGATGTGTCCACGGCGACTTTACGGAGCGGCCCTGTATTTCAGCCTGATCGGCACAAGGCCCAACAAATTACAGACGAAAAAAAACCTGCTTATAAAAGCAGGCTTCTTCAAAAATGGTCGGCGAGAGAGGATTCGAACCTCCGACCCACTGGTCCCAAACCAGTTGCGCTACCAAGCTGCGCTACTCGCCGATGGGGGCGCATATTACTGTGCTGCTAAAAAAGCGTCAATGCCTTTTACTGAAAACCCAACTGATCGCCTGGAAAGCAAGCAGCGGTCAACAACCCCAAAAAATCACAGTGCTTTAGCAGGCGCGGCCGCAGGTGCTGAACACCAGTTGTTTGCGTCTTTAATTCCGCCGTCCGGTGAGGTGTAGCCGAGGCATCCCATAATGGTATCGAACAGTTCAACATGACGATGGGTTTTACCCACGCGCTGCTGCGCCTGTAAACGTTCGAAGTTGCTGCGGTTGGTTGGATCCTCAAGATACTTATCAGAAGCCCACACCATCATCGGTACACGGAACTGCTCCGGTGGCGCCATCTCGCGCGGTGTGCCGTGCAAGTGCATATTCTCGCTGATTGATTCACCGTGATCGGAGGCGTAGAACACAATCGCCTTCTTATCACGCAACTGATCGAGCACGCTATCCAGCATGGTATCAACGTATAAAATCGAGTTGTCGTAGGCGTTAATCAACTGCGCTTTACTGCACTTCTCATCAACGCCCATGCACTCCGGCTGATAGCGCGCGAAGTCTCGCGGGTAACGCTGAGAATAAAGGTAGTGCGAGCCTTTGGTGTGCAGAATCACCACGTGCTTGCCTTTCGGGAAGCGCTGTAGCGATGCCTGCAACTCCGGCACTAACAGCATGTCATCGACCGCTTTGCCCTGATTACGCTTCTCTGAACCAATCTGCTCGCGGAACGAGAAGTTATTGGTGTCAGCGTTATCGTAGAACCACACTTCGCTCTGCATCGCGAACAGCTCAGACGTGAAGCCCAGCTCTTTCAACACGGCGAAAACATTTTGTTCTTTCAACGTGCGGCCCGGATTATCCATGGTGCCGCCTTCGCGCACGAACATGCAGCGCAACGACAGCTTGGTGGCGGTATCACAAGATTCACCACGGAACGCGACCAGATTCTTCTCTTTCGACAGCTTCGGCGTGGTATCACGATCGTAGCCGAGCATGCCCATGTGATCCCAGCGCGTGGTTTCGCCAATCACAAACACCATATAGGTATCGTCGATGCCCGCAGGCGCGACGTAAGTAAACTCTTTTGCCGGATCGAGTAATTTCTGACCATCCCACTCTTCATCAACTTTGGTCCAGGCGAACAGGCCCAGCGCGGCAATCCAGTTGGATGGCAGATACGAGTGCGCCACCACGCCGCCATAGCTCGGCAAATCGATGTTGGTGATCTCTTCATTCACCTTCTGCAGTTTGTCGAAATAGCGAATCGGCAGCCAGACCAGCGCCACGCTCAGCAGCATAATGGCTACCGGCTTCAAACGTTGCCCTGGCGTTTTAAGTTGTTCAATCAGCGTTTGGCTAAGCTTATTGCGCCAGATAAGCAGCAGTGGCAGCGCGCTCACCAGCACCATCCACAGCACGAAATGCAGACCAATCACTTCTTTAGAGAGATCGATATCGGTGGTCATCACCGAGGCGATAATGCCGTAGCCGATCACCACGTTGAAGAACGCCATGTAATAGGCGGCGGCAACAGAGATGATCACGGTGAGTGTGGCGAGAATGCGGTAAACCCATTTGCCGCCCAGCGACAGTAAGCGCATCAGGAAGAAAGTCAGCAGCACAGCTGCCATCACTTCCGCCGCCGCGGAGAGCCAATTAGAGATATTGGATTTCGTTAAGAAGCCGTCAAAGCGGCGATAAAATATCGGTAAATTCAGTAAGATACCGAGATATAACGCAAGCAGTAGTGACAGCTTCTGCTGCGTTAAACTTTTAATATAATTCATGAAAATTTCTATTCCCGACCTGGTGTCGTTGTATCAACCGTTATGTGACTGTTTAAAGACAGCAGAGTTCGCTAAACCGCAGAAAAAGCGTGACGCAAGATGCAGGATCGGGACGATTCCGACTGGCGAAAGGGCGATGGCGCGAAGCCGAGCAGTAGAACATTTAACCAATGGTAAGACCAGATAAATTTTCTAATCGAACCGGTTAGCGTTTTATTCATATGTAAAAAAGGCTCCCGCAGGAGCCTTTTGTCATTAACAACATCAATTAGTTGATGATGTTCAGCGTCACGTCGATGTTGCCACGCGTTGCGTTTGAGTATGGGCAAACGATATGTGCCGCATCCACCAGCTTCTGCGCTTCAGCTGCGTCCATCTCTGGCAGATGGATATTCAGCTTGGCTTCAATACCGAAACCGTTCGGGATTGGGCCAATGCCAACTTCGCCTTCAATCCACGCATCTTTCGGCATCGCAATCTTGTCGCGGCCAGCCACAAACTTCATCGCACCGAGGAAACACGCTGAATAACCTGCAGCAAACAGCTGCTCTGGGTTAGTCACTTCGCCGCCTGCGCCGCCCATCTCTTTTGGCACGCCCAGTTTTACATCCAGCACGTTGTCGGAAGAAGTAGCACGACCATCACGACCGCCGGTAGCTTTAGCTTTTGCAGTGTAAACAACTTTTTCTAAAGACATAATAACCTCATTAATTCGCTATATAATCGCGCACTACTTATTATGCGCAAACCTGAACGTCATCTTTTGGGTTGTCTGGACAGCGACTTCCCCTGTTTATTAATTGGCGCGGTAAAGGCTATCGCGCAACTCGTCTAACTGAGCTTTCAGAGATGCCATCACCTGGTCATCGCAGGCTGTTGCGCACTGAATGGCTTCCGGAATACTTTCTGCTTTGTCACGCAACGCACGACCTTCATCGGTCAGCGTTACCACAACCTGACGCTCATCCTGACGGGAACGCTGGCGATGCAATAAACCCGCGCTCTCCAGACGTTTCAACAGCGGCGTCAGCGTAGCTGAATCAAGAAACAGCTGCTCGCCAATCTCAGAGACCGTCACATCGTCCTGATTCCACAGCACCAGCATCACCAGATATTGCGGATAGGTAATCTCCAGCTTTGATAGCAGCTGGCGATAGACTTTGTGCATCGCGAGATTCGCCGAATACAGCGCAAAGCAGAGCTGCTGATCTAACTGAAGTGGCGCCTGCTTCACTTTTTTGTCATCTTGATTACTGTTCATGGGTTTCAATATAAATAGCGCGCTAGATAATTGCAAGCGACTTTTCTCTGGGAGAGTGAAATATGCGAGATTCACTGGAAGAGCAAGCGCGCCGTTATGCCACTGAGGCGCATGCCGCTGCGGGTCAACGTCGCAAATACACTGACGAGCCTTACATTGTGCATCCGGCTGCCGTCGCCGAATTAGTGCGTAGCGTTACCGATGATGAACAGATGATTGCCGCCGCCTGGCTGCATGACACGGTAGAAGACACGCCCAGCACCATTGACGATATCGAACGCCATTTCGGCCCGCGCGTGGCGGAACTGGTGGACCAGCTCACCGACAGCGCGCAGCCTGCGGCAAAAAACCGCGCCGCACGCAAGCTGGCGCATTTTCGTCATACCGCCGATGCCTCGCCCGAAGCGCAAACCATCAAGCTGGCCGACATCATCGACAACACCCGCGCCATCGTGCAGTACGATGCCGACTTTGCGCGCGTCTATCTGGTGGAAAAGCAGATTCAGATTCAGCTACTGCGCGAGGGCGATAGCCATCTTTGGCGGCAGGCAGAGCAGACCATCAAACAAGGGCTTGCGCAGTTAGCGCAACCGCCGCACTGCGTGCCGGAGAGCTGGTTCGTTAAACAGGCAGCAAAGTATGGCGCCATAAATTAAAAAACCCGCCATCAAGGCGGGTTGGATCATCCCAAAAAAGGGATTACTCCAGCAGCTGACGCCCTAAATAAGGGTTGGCCTGCAACAACTTCATCAATTTACGCGCCGTAGCGGAAGGACGTGTACGTTGCGCCTCCCAGCTTTTCACTGACGAAACGCTGACACCCATCACACGGGCAAATTCGTCAACCTGCATGCCGGTCATCTCGCGTAAACGCTGCGGCTCGGGAACTGTAGTCTGATTGATTGAAATTTCTGATACGGATGGCTTCGCGTCACGTGTCAAAACAATCTGCTCAAGGCTGCTGAGCAACTCGACCATGGGATCTTTTAATTCCATAGAGAACTCCTTAAAAACTCACTATGAAGCACGTGAAAGTAGAGAGGTAAGCGCCACCAGGCGCTGAAACCGGACGATCAGGCTGTATCCCGAAGCGGTTTAGCATAGTTATTATCAAACCGATGCGGGACACAGCCTGTTGAGCACTGCAAAAGATGTCAGGGCAATGCAACAATAGTTCGGGTTTCTAAGTATGGGACATATCCCCGACTTTGCTGCCAGATTCCTGATTATTTTTTATTCTTTCTTATGCCACTTTTGGGTCGATCAGCATAAGCAATTGACCTGCCTGCACTTGCTGCCCAGACTGCCGCGTCAGACTATGGATTTTTCCACTGACGGGCGCGACGATCGGGATTTCCATCTTCATTGATTCGAGAATGCCGACCGTGGCCCCCGCACTGATTTCACTGCCTTCCTCTACCAGCCATTGCCACACGCTGCCCGCCACCTGGCTTTCAACGGGATGACAACCGGCTGGCACCACACTCTCTTCGCTGCTCTGCGCTTGCAGCTGGCTATCGAAGGTAAACTGCCCTTCCGCTCGCCAGCGCAACAACTCCTCATCAAACGCCTGCTGGCGCTGCTGCTGGAAGGCATCAATCTCCTGCGCGTGCTGCGTCAGCATCGCCTGATACTCGGCGAGGCGGAATTCACCCTGTTCCACGCGTAGCGGATAATCGCCCCACGGAAAACGCTCACGAATCTGCAGCAACTCGTCGGCATCTACCGGATAAAAGCGAATTTGATCGAAGAAGCGCAGTAACCAGGGCTGGGTAAACGCAGCTGTGGGTCGATCGCGGTTCCACATCTGCATAGTGCGTCCAACAAACTGATAGCCGCCCGGCCCTTCCATGCCGTACACGCACATATAAGCGCCGCCGATACCGACCGAATTTTCCGCCGTCCAGGTGCGCGCCGGATTGTATTTGGTGGTCACCAGGCGATGGCGCGGATCGAGTGGCGTAGCCACCGGCGCACCGAGATAGACATCGCCCAATCCCATGACCAAATAAGAGGCGCTAAATACGATCTCTTTTACCGACTCAATGCTATCCAGCCCATTGATGCGGCAAATAAATTCAATATTGCTTGGGCACCACGGCGCATTCGGTCTGACGGAGTGGTCGTAGCGCACAATCGCTTCACGACAGGCCGCATCATCCCAGCTAAGTGGCAGCCAGACGGTGCGCGCAGGCACGGCCGCATCGGCCAGGCTTCCCAATGCTAAATCAGCGTGCAATATTTGCGCCACTCGCTCACTTCTGGCACACATTTGTGCGTCATAATGAATTTGTAGCGAGCGGATGCCAGGCGTCAATTCCAGTTGCCCCGGCAGCGGGTGCGCTTCCAGCCATTGCATCAGCGCATGCACGCGAAAACGCAACGCGATATCCAGTTGCAAATCGCCATATTCCACCAGCAGAAAACGGTCGCCTGCCGTCCGAATACAGAGCGAAGGACGTTGCTCCGTTGCCGCATGATGGTGCAGAACCGGATCAATTAAGGGCAGCGCCGCGTTCACTGTAATCGGTTGAGATTGCAGTTTGATGATCTCGTCACGCTGCGCTTGCGCCAGTTGATCGGCGGTGGCAAGTTCGATCGGCTGGAACTGGACGCGATCGCCAGCTTTCAGCTGCCCCAGCTTCCACAGATCGGCTTCGATCACCGTTGCCGGACAAACAAAACCTCCCAGCGATGGGCCATCCGGGCCGAGGATCACCGGCATATCGCCGGTAAAATCCACCGTGCCGAAGGCGTACGCATTGTCGTGGATGTTCGAGGGATGCATGCCCGCTTCGCCGCCATCGTTGCGTGCCCAGGTCGGTTTGGGGCCGATTAGGCGAATGCCGGTGCGGCTGGAGTTGTAGTGCACTTGCCACTCAGCGGCGAAAAATTCGGCGATGTCTTCATCGGTGAAGAAGGTTGGCGCGCCATGCGGACCGTAAATCACCCGCAGCTGCCAGCTGCCGTTCAGTGACGGCAGCAAATTATCCGGCAAGCTGGCCGCTGTCAGCACCTGCGGCGCGGCGAGATGCAGCACATCACCAGCGCGCAGCGCGCGTCCGGCATGACCACCAAATTTGCCGAGGGTGAAAGTGCTGCGGCTACCCAGATAGCGCGGCGTATCGAGGCCACCGGCCAGCAGCAGATAGCTGCGGCTGCCGTCTCGAACTTCGCCGAGCGTCAGCGTTTGCCCGGCCTGCGCCGTCAGCCGCTGATGCATCGGTATCGTTTGTTGATCAAGCTGCGCGGCAATCGGCGCGCCGGTCAGGACAAAACTGCAGGCCTGGTTGAAGCGCAGCGTCGGGCCACGCAAGGTGATCTCCAGCCCGGCGGCCTGCGCATCATTGTCTAACAGGCGATTACCCAGCTGGAACGCGCGGCTGTCGAACGGACCGGAAGGCGGCACGCCAACATGCCAATAACCGATGCGGCCCGGCGCATCTTGCACTGTGGTTAAGGTGCCGCCGCTGAGAATATCCAGCGTTGGCGGCTGCCACTGCAGGGTGCCGAGCGTGGCGGTGATGATGCGTCCCTGCTGCACGTCCGGCAGCGTGCACAGCTGGCGCAGCCATAGCAAATTGGTTTCGATGCCGTACAGTTCGGTGGCGGACAGCGCCTGCGCCATGCTGCCTAGCGCGCTGGTACGGTCAGCGGCATGCACGATAAGTTTCGCCAGCATCGGATCGTAAAATGGCGAAACCTCCATGCCGCTCTCCACGCTGCTGTCGATGCGCAGCGTAGCGCCCTCAATCGTAGTCGGGAACTGCACATGGCTGAGCAATCCCGCGCTGGGCTGGAACTGCTTAGCCGGATCTTCGGCGTAAAGCCGTACCTGAATGGCGTGACCTTGCACCACCGGCTGCAAATCGGCCAGCGGCGGCAATTTTTCCTGCGCCAGTTCTACCATCCAGCGCACCAAATCAACGCCATACACCATTTCGGTGACGCCATGTTCCACCTGCAAGCGCGTGTTCACTTCGAGGAACCAGAACTGCTGGCTGGCATCGTCATAAACATATTCCACCGTGCCCGCGCTGCGATAGTTCACCGCCCGCGCCAGCCTTACGGCGGTGGCCTGCAACTGCGCGCGCACCGCAGCGCTCAAGCCCGGTGCGGGCGTCTCTTCCAGCACCTTTTGATTGCGGCGCTGGGCCGAGCAATCACGCTCGCCGAGCGCGATGACTTCACCTGCGCCGTCGCCAAAAATCTGCACTTCGATATGGCGCGCACGCGCAATAAACTTCTCTAAAAACACGCCATCGTCGGCGAAGTTGTTGCCCGCCAGGCGCTTCACGCGGGTAAATGCCGCGTCGAGCTGTTCGGCATCGTCGCAGCGCTGCATGCCAATGCCGCCGCCGCCCGCGGTGCTTTTCAACATGACCGGATAGCCAATCTGCGCCGCCATCTGCTGCGCCTCGGCCAGCGAAGCCAGTAAGCCGCTGCCCGGCAGCAGCGGCACGTTATTCTGTTCAGCCAGCGCACGCGCGCTGTGTTTCAGGCCAAAGGCCGCCATCTGCTCGGCGCTCGGCCCAAGAAAATGCACGCCCGCCGCTTCGCAGCGCGTGACAAACTCCGGATTTTCACTGAGAAAACCGTAACCGGGATGCAGCGCCTGCGCGCCACTCTGCGCGGCTATCGCCAGTAATTTATCCTGATTGAGATAAGTGTCTCGCACCTGACCTTCACCGAGCGACCAGGCTTCATCCGCCAGACGCACATGGCGCGCATGACGGTCGGCTTCGGCGTATACGGCAATCGCCCGGATATTCATGGCTTGCAGGGTTCGAATAATGCGCACGGCAATCGCGCCACGGTTGGCAATTAATACGCGATCAATCATGACTGAATACTCTCGTTGCGGCAGGTCGTCCTGCGTAGCATTGACGGCAGAAAACGGGTCGTCCCGTTGCGTCAGAGAATCACCACACGCTGACTAAAATCGGCGTTGGGTTGTAACCGTTGCAGGGATTATTGAGCTGCGGGCAGTTGGAGATCAGCACCAGCACGCTGATGTGCGCCAGCATCTCGACATATTTGCCCGGCGCAGAAATGCCGTCGGCAAAGGTCAATCCGCCATCCTGCGTCACCGGCACGTTCATGAAAAAGTTGATGTTGTGGGTGATGTCGCGGCGCGTCAGGCCAAACTCCGGCTGTTCCGCCACCGCCAGCATCCAGCTATCGCGGCACGAATGCATATGGCGCTTCTCCAGGTCATAGCGCACCGTGTTGCTTTCGCACGAACAAGCGCCGCCGAGCGTGTCGTGACGGCCGCAGGTATCGGCAGTGATGGTCAGCATTGGGCGATCAAAGTTCGAGCGCAGCACGCTGCCGGCCGTCAGAAACACATTGTTCTGCCCGCGCAGCGTGTCGCTCATGCTGTAGCGTTCGGCGGTGTCATCAGCATTGAAAAACAGCGTATCTGCGGCTTGATTGCCTTCAAGATCGGTGATGCGTAGCGTTTGGCCCGCCTCGATGCGCTGCAGCCAGTAATCACCGGCATCAATTTGTTGCTGGAAGCGCGCTTCGGCTGGATTGCGCTGACTTTCAATGATCATCACATTTCTCCTTGCAGTTGATACAGCGCGTTATTGCGCAGACCGCGCTGATTCTCGTCGCGCTCGAGACACATCGCCGGCAGCGGCGCGTGTTGCGCATCCAGTTCGATCTGCACCGGCTGGCGCGGATAATCCTGCGATGCGCTGAGCGGATGCGGGCAAGTGTGCAGCAGCACCAGCGTGTCCATCGCGAAACGTAAACGCACGCTGGCACCCGCCGCGCCCTGACGTTCCAGCTGCAAAGTGCCACTGTCGTCGGCGCGCACCTGCGCAAACAGGTTGAGGCAGGACGCCATATCGCGCTGGCCGAGCCCATATTTGGCCAGCTCGACAAGAAAACTGTCGTAGCCATTTTGATGGCGCAAATTGCGCGCCTGCTGATAGGTGCTGGCACCAAAACGCGCGGCGGTTTGTGCGGCATTCAGCGTGCCGCACACGCTTTCGTGCCAGCCGAAGCTGTCGTGTTCGATGCCGCAGAAAATACGTCCCATATCTGAATAGAGACAATGACCGGCGGTGAGGCGGAAAGTGTGCTGGCACTTCAGGGTGTCGGGCGCGTTATAGCGCTCCAGCAGGTTTTCCGGGTTGTAAAACAGCAGGCCGACGTTGGCGCCACCTTCGACATCGGTGAGGGTCAGCGCGCTGCCGCTGCGCATCACCAGCGACAAGTGTGCGCCGCTCGGCAACAAGGTTTGGTAAGGCTTCATGGTTTTCTCCTTTAGGCGACCTGCGGTTCGGATGGCTGTGCGCGATCCAGCGGCAGATCGTAAGTGATGGTCGCGCCCCAGGCTTCAGGCGCGTGCGGATCGTGGCGCAGCTTGTCGAACACCAGCAGACGCGATGCAAGGCTAAATCCCTCTTTCAAATCGTGGGTGATCATGAAAATGGTCAGGTTATGCTGCTGCCACAAACGGGTGATCAGCTGGTGCATCTCGCTACGGATGCCGGGATCGAGTGCGCCGAAGGGTTCATCGAGCAGCAAAATGCGCGGCTGCTTCATCAGCGCCTGCGCCAGCGCCAGACGCTGCTGCATGCCGCCCGACAGCTGATGCGGATATTTATTCTGTGCCTGTTCAAGCCCAACCTGCGCCAGCATGGCCTGCGCGCGCTGGCGAATCGCCTGGCGTTTCTTTCCCCACACGCGGCCCAGCCAACGCGCACTGCTGAACTCGTCGCCCAGCATCACGTTGCCCAGCACCGTCAGATGCGGAAACACGGAATAACGCTGAAACACCACGCCGCGATGCGCATCCGGTTCGTCGGGGATAGGTTCGCCATCCAGTAACAGCTGGCCTTTGCTGGGCGCTTCAGTGCCGAGCAGCATATTCAGGAAGGTGGTTTTGCCGCAGCCGGACGCACCGACAATCGCCACAAACTCGCCCTCTTCAACCTCGATATTGAGGCGCTCCAGCACCACTTGCTGGCCGTAATGTTTCTCAAGGTTTTTCAGTTGCAGTAACGGCATCGCTCGCCCCTTATTTCGCGTGATACCACGGCCAGCAGCGACGGCTAATCAGCCGCAGCAACAGGTCGAGCAGGAAGGCCAGCAGCGCGATCCACGCCACGTAGGGCAGAATCACATCCATTGCCAGATAACGCCGCATCAGGAAGATGCGATAACCCAGGCCTTCTGTGGCGGCGATGGCTTCGGCGGCAATCAGAAACAGCCACGCCGACGCCAGCGACAGCCGTACCGCATCCAACAGCCGCGGCATCAGCTGCGGCAGGATCACGCGCCATAAAATCTGCGCGCTGTGCGCGCCGAGCGTCTGCGCTTTTACCAGCTGCTCGCGCGGGATCTTCTGCACCTGCAGCTGCAAATCGCGGGCAATCAGCGGCGTAATGCCGATGACAATCAGCACCACTTTCGATACTTCGCCGAGACCAAAACAGATAAACAGAATCGGCAGAATCGCCAGCGGCGGCACCAACGCAAACAGCGTCACCAGCGGCGCCAGCACCGCACGCACCACCGGCAGCGCGCCGGTGAACAGACCCAGCGCCAGCGCCAATAGCGCGCTGATCGCCACACCACACAGCAAACGCAGCAAACTGGCGGCGGTATCGCTCCACAACAGATATTCGCCGGTGCGCGGGCTGGGCTGAAACGCCATGCGGCTGAAGGCGTCGCCCATGGCGTTAAAGCCCGGCAACAGCTTGTCTGCCGCATTCAGACTGAGACGCGCATCCGACGCGAACAGATACACCAGTAGCAGCGCCAGCAGCGGCAGAATGCCCAGCAGCAAGCGCCCCAGCGGCAGCGGTTGGTAGTTGATCAACTTACGCATCGGCATCGCCTCGCTTACAGCTGCCCGGCGGCGGCCATTTTGGTGTACTCATCGGTGAAGCGCAGTTTGAGGTTACCCGCATCGCCCCAATTGCCCGCAGGCGTTGCCACGCCAACCACATCGGCGCTCGGCGCGCCCTCGCCCAGCAAACCGTGCTTGAACGAGAACTCGGCGACCATCTGCATGGTGGCTTTGAGCTGTGGGCTTTGGACGAAATCGAGGGTGGTTTTGGCATCGCTAAACAGATGCGTGGCGGCCAGCTGCTGGTCAAAGCCCGCCAGATCGGTGCCGGAAGCCTGCGCCATTTGTGTACGTGCCGCTTTAGCGCTGTCGGTTGGGCCGGACATGGTTTTCAACGTTTCATACCATGCGCCGGTCAGCGCTTTGCCGAGCTGCGGATACTTCTGCAACGTGGCGCTGTTGACCACCAGCAGATCGAGGATTTCGCCCGGAATTTGCGCGGAAGAGAAAATCAGATGGCTGTTCGGCTGCTTCTCCGCTTCGGCGAGCAGCGGATTCCACGTAACGATAGCGTTGACGTCGGCGGTGCCGAACGCCGCCACCAAATCGGCATCGGCGGTGTTCACCACTTTGACGTCTTTCTCGCTCATGCCGGATTTCTCCAGCGCCCGCGCCAGCAGGTAATGCGAAACCGAGAGTTCGACCAGGTTGATCGGCTTGCCTTTCAGCGCTGAGAGGTTGCCCGCACCTTTCAGCAGAATGCCGTCGTTACCGTTGGAGTAATCGCCGACGATCAGCGCCGTGCTATCCACGCCGCCGGTGGCCGGAATGGTCAGCGCATCCATGTTGGTCATGGTGCAACCAGCAAAACCCCCGGCGGTGTATTGATTCACCGACTCGATGTAGTCGTTAACCTGCACAAACTGGATATCGATGCCGTATTTGTCGGCCCATTTTTTGACGATGCCGCTCTGCTGCGCGTAATCCCACGGCATCCAGCCCGCGTAGATCGACCAGCAAATCTTAAAGGAGGGTTTGTCGGCGGCCAGCGTGTTGACGCTGAACAGCGTGATGGTGCAAAGCAACAGCAGGCGAAGGCAGGCTTTGATCATGATGGTTCCTCTGGCGTTAACGAACGAAAAAAAGCAGGAGGCGGCGAGCAACGTTCTCGCTTTCCTCCCGGGCTTTTTTCCCGCCGTGTAACCGTCAGAGGACGGTCGGTCACTCTCGGACCAGCATCTTTCGACCGGAACCCTAGTGACCCATTGCAAATTGTCTGGCGACCTCGGTTGCCCGCTATCGCTCCTGCATCTGCGTAAAAACATACAAAATAGATGCCAAGGTTATATCCCGCTGAAAACCATCGGTTATTAACTCACCGCGCGTCGCCGCACTGCTGGCATTGCACAGATAAGCAGCGCGCGCGCACCACCGTGAAGCAGCATGCCGGTGAGGACGTTGACGCTTCTCGCAATTCTCAACCGGCACTGAAAAAACTTTTACTTTGCGATCATGGGGTTATTACACATTGATGACACGCCAATCCGAACCAATTAAATATTGGTTCACTTCTTGCCTACGCTAAGAAAGCTGCCGAATTCGCCTTTCATCAGCAAAAGTGCTGGATACGCGGCGATTACCGATCTTTTTCTGATGCATAAACAGGCGAACCAATCATGAATGACACGCCAGAAACCAGCCGCAACTCCAGCACCGCACTTGAGCAACTGCGCCAGCTGATTCAGCAGCAGGAGCACACGCCCGATCGCGCGCTGCCCACAGAACGTGAGTTAGCCGAGCGGTTTGGCATCGGTCGTCGTGAAATTCGCCGGGCATTAGATGTGCTGGAAGAAGAGGGCCGCATCTGGCGTAAACAGGGCAAAGGCACCTTTATTGGGCCCTCCGCGCCAGTGCAGCCGCTGGTGCTACAGGATCTGCCGCAACAATCGAATCTGCTTGAAGTGATGGAAGCGCGTTTGCAGCTGGAGCCGGGGCTGGCAAGTCTTGCCGCCCTGCGCGCCACCAAAGAACAAATCGCCTTAATGAAACGCCTGCTGGAGCGCATGCACGCCATCACGCCGCCTGAAGATGGCGATCAGCATGAACTGTGGGACAGCGCCTTCCATCGCGCCATCGCCGAAGCGGCGGGCAATCGCCTGATGCTCGGGCTGTTTGATGCCGTCGATGCGGTTCGCCGCGATCCCGGCTGGCAGCATTTGCGGGTGCAGGCGCGTACCCCGGCACGCCTGGATAACTATGACACCCATCATCAGCGGCTGGTGATGCACATCGCCCAGCGCCAGCCCCATGAAGCGGCAGCGGCGATGCGTGAGCATCTGCTTGCGCTGCAACAGGCGCTGATGGAAACGCTCTATTCCCGCCAGGAGGAAGCGCCATGACCGCACATCCCGTTTTATCGCTACGCAATCTGCGCGTGCAGTTTCGCGGCTCGCCGGTCACGGTACTGGATGATATTTCTCTGGAGCTACAGGCGGGAGAAACGCTGGCGCTGGTCGGTGAATCGGGCTGCGGCAAAAGCATCACCTCACTCACGTTGATGGGTTTGCAGCCTGACAGTGCGCAAATCTTGCAGGGCGACATGCTGTTTGATGGCCGCGATCTGCGCCAACTCAGCAGCAGTGAATACGCCAGCCTGCGTGGCAACCAGTTGGCGATGATTTTTCAGGAACCGATGACCTCGCTTAATCCAGCCTTCACGCTTGGCGATCAGCTGAGCGAAGCGGTAATGCGCCATCGCAAAGTGAGTAAGCGCCAGGCAATGGACGCGGCGCTGGCGATTCTGCAAAAAGTGCAAATTCCAGCAGCGGAACAGCGGCTGAAAGCCTATCCGCATCAGCTCTCCGGCGGCATGCGCCAGCGCGTGATGATTGCCATGGCGCTGATCAACCAGCCAAAACTGTTGATTGCCGATGAACCCACTACCGCGCTCGACGTCACCATTCAGGCGCAAATTCTGGCGCTGTTGAACACCCTAAAACAGGAAACGGGCACCGCAGTATTGATGATCACGCATGACCTCGGCGTGGTAGCGGAAGTGGCGCAGCGCGTGGCGGTGATGTATGCCGGTCAGGTGGTGGAGAGCGGCAGCGTGGAGCGTATTTTCAACGATCCGCAACATCCGTACACCATTGGCCTGATGGGCTCAATTCCCAGCCTGAGCGCACGCGAAGGTGCGTTAGCCACCATTCCCGGCCAGGTACCGTTGCCGGAAAATATGCCGGCTGGCTGCCGCTTTGCCACGCGTTGCCCCTTCGCCGAAATACGCTGCCACCAGCATCGTCCGGCGTTGCGTGCACTGGCGAACGATCATCAGGTGGCCTGTTTCCGCGCTCCGTTAGAGCAACACGTCACGCTGGGAGAAAGTGCATGAAGCCGATTTTAGAGTGCCGCGATTTAAGCAAAACCTTCTCCACCGGCAACCGGCTGTTTTCACGCAATCGCGGCGTGACGGCGGTTGATCGCGTTGCGCTACAGGTGATGCCGGGCGAAACGCTGGCGATTGTCGGCGAATCCGGTTCCGGTAAATCGACGCTGGGACGTTTGCTGCTGCGTTTATTATCCGCCAGCGCCGGCGACGTGTTCTATCAGGGTGAAAGCATCACCGATGCCAGCGGCGCGCGGCTCAATCAGCTGCGTCGCGAATTGCAGATTATCTTTCAGGATCCGTTTGCCTCGCTCAATCCGCGCATGACGGTGCAGCAGATTGTGGGCGAACCTTTGTGGCTGCATGAAAAGATGAGCCGCGATCAGCGCCACGCGCGCGTCGCCGAACTGCTGCGCACCGTTGGCCTGCCTGCGGCCTGGGCCGAACGTTACCCGCACGAGTTTTCAGGCGGTCAGCGCCAGCGCATTGGTATTGCCCGCGCGCTGGCCTCACAGCCGAAATTACTGCTCGGCGATGAGCCGGTTTCAGCGCTGGATGTGTCCGTGCAGGCGCAGGTGGTGAATCTGCTTGAGAGCCTGAAACAGCAGTTTGGCCTGACGATGGTGATCGTGGCGCACGGTTTGGCGGTGATCCGCCATATGAGCGATCGCGTGGCGGTGATGTATCTCGGTCAGATTGTCGAACTGGCCAGCGTCGATGAGATTTTTGATGCGCCGCTCCATCCTTATACGCAAGCGTTGATTGCCTCCGCGCCACAAATGCAGCCGGGCGTCAGTCGCACCATCCCCATGCTGCAGGGTGATTTGCCCAACCCTGCAGATCCACCTAGCGGCTGCCGTTTTCATACCCGTTGTCCCTATGCCACAGCGGAATGTCGCCAGTTTGAACCGATTAATCAGGTGCTGAGCGGCGGCCGTCAAATTGCCTGTCACCGCTGGCAGGAGATTAATCGCGATCGCAGCGTCATCACCCTTGCGCCACCTTCCGCCGCTTTTTTACGTCGCCGCGCCCTGTTTGAGCAGGCGGTGAATCAGCAAGCCTAACCTCTGGAGATACACCGTGAAGCAAGCTCGTCATACGTTATTAACCGCCCTCAGCGGTCTGTTACTGCTCGGGGCTAGCGCCCACAGCCAGGCTGACAGCGTGATTCGCATCGGCCTGGGCGCCGATCCCGACATGCTCGATCCGCATCTGGCGCGCACCTATTACGGCCGTTTTGTGTTTGCGGCCATGTGCGATCGTTTGGTCGATGTTGACCAAAACCTCAAAGTGGTACCGGGTCTCGCGACCGATTGGGCGTGGAGCGAGGACGGCAAAACGCTGACCATGAATCTGCGCAGCGGCGTGACCTTCCACGATGGCGAAAAATTTGATGCGCAAGCAGTGAAATTCAATATCGAACGTGCGCAAACGCTGCCGGGTTCGCTGCGTAAAAGTGAAATCTCCTCGATTGAAAGCGTGGAAGTGAGCGGCCCGATGCAGGTGAAGTTCCACCTGAAAAACCCGGATGCGGCGCTGCTGAGCCAGCTGACCGACCGCGCCGGAGCCATGCTGGCACCGGAAGCGGCGAAAAAGCCCGATTTCGCCGCTCATCCGGTCTGCTCTGGCCCGTATCAGTTCGACAGCCGTGTTCAGCAGGATCGCATCGTGCTCAAGCGCTATGACAATTACTGGAATAAAGGCGCCTATCACTTCGATAAGGTGATTTTCCTGCCGATCCCGGATGCTTCAGTGCGCCTCGCGAACCTGCGTGCGGGCGATTTGGATCTCACCGAAGGCGTGGCCGCCAGCGATGTGAAAACCGTTGAAGCCGATAGCAAACTGGCGCTGGCAAAAGTCACAGGTCTTGGTTATCAGGGCATCACTTTCAATATCAACAACGGCAAAGTCGATGCTAATAGTCCGCTGAAAGATGCGCGGGTGCGTGAAGCGTTCTCACTGGCGATTGACCGTGATGCGCTGAATCAGGTGGCGTTTGAAGGCTTATATACGCCAGCCAATCAGGCGTTTTCACCGGTCAGCGCGTATCACGTCAAAACACCGATCGCACCGCGCGATGTTGAGAAAGCCAAAGCACTGCTGAAGGCTGCGGGTGTTACCACACCGCTGAATCTGACGCTGCTGGTCAGCAATAACCCGACCGCGCAGCAGGTGGGCCAGGTGATTCAGGCGATGGTCGGTGAAGCCGGTTTCAACCTCAATCTGCAAATGAGTGAGTTCGCCACCCTGTTGGATCGCCAGCAGCGCGGGGATTATCAGCTTAGCCTGTCGGGTTGGTCTGGTCGTCCGGATCCGGACGGCAGCATCTATTCGTTTATTAACAGCAAAGGCACGCTCAATGACGGACGCTACAGCAATGCGCAGGTCGATGAGTGGCTGAATGCCGCGCGTCTCACCAACGACCAGGCACAGCGTCAGGCGCTCTACACCCAGGTGGTGAACCAACTGCAAAGCGATATGCCGATTGCTTACCTCTACTTTGAGCCACGCATTTTTGGCATGTCGAAAAAACTTCAGGGCTTCAAAGCCTGGCCGGACGGATTGGTACGTTTGGCTGGCGTAAGTCTGGCGCAGTAAACCGCTAAGGAGCGAGGATGCTGGAACTGATTGTAAAACGGCTATTGCTGGCCATTCCGACGCTGCTGCTGGTGAGCATTATGGTGTTCGCACTGCAAAAGCTGCTGCCGGGCGATCCGGTGCTGGCGATGGCGGGCGAAGAGCGCGATCCAGCGGTTATCGCCCAGCTGCGGGCGGAATATCATCTGGACGATCCGATTCCCGCGCAATATTTCGCCTGGATGGGTAATGCGCTAACCGGCGATTTGGGCATGTCGCTGCGCACCAAAGAGCCGGTGACGGCGCTGATCGCCAGCAAATTGCCGGTCACGCTGGAATTGTCATTGCTGGCGATGATTATCGCGCTGGTGATTGGCATCAGCATGGGCATCATCGCCGCGGTGCGCAAAGACAGTTGGGTCGATCACACCACCAACTTTGTCGCGCTTTCCGGGATTTCAGTGCCTCACTTCTGGCTCGGTATTCTGCTGATTCTACTGTTCTCCGTGCACCTGCAATGGCTGCCGGCATCGGGTTTTGTGCCGGTTAGCGAAGATGTGGCGCAGAACCTGAAAACGCTGCTGCTGCCGGCGCTGGTGCTTGGTACCGGACTGGCCGCCACGTTAATGCGCCACACTCGCGCTTCAATGATCGCCGTGCTGAAAGCGGATTACATTCGCACCGCACGCGCCAAAGGGCTGCTGGCAAAGAAAGTGGTGCTCAAGCATGCGTTGCGTAATGCGCTGATGCCGATTGTTACTCTCACCACGCTGCTGTTTGGCGAGTTGCTGGGTGGCGCGGTGCTGACCGAGCAGGTCTTCACGCTGCCCGGCTTTGGCAAGATGATTGTCGATGCGGTATTCAACCGTGATTACGCCGTGGTGCAAGGCGTGGTGCTGGTGGTGGCGATTGGCTTCTTGCTGCTCAATCTGCTGGCTGATGTGCTCTATCTGATCATTAACCCGAAAATGCGAGGCTGACCATGAGCGAGGTTTTAACCGCTGGCGCACTGCCTGCAGTGGCAAAGCCGAATCGTCGGGTGCTGAAAAAGTTCCTGCGTAATAAAAGTGCGCTGATTGGTGCGGTGATTGTGCTGCTGTTTGTCGCCGTGGCGCTGCTGGCACCGTGGCTGGCACCGTTTGATCCCATCAAAGCCAATTTCCTTGCGGTGCGCAAAGCGCCAACGGTGCTGCATTGGTTCGGCACCGATGAGCTGGGGCGCGATATTTTGTCTCGCCTGGTGTGGGGCGCGCGTACTTCGCTGCTGGCGGGTTGCATTTCGGTGCTGATCGCCATTCTGATTGGTGTGCCGCTTGGGTTGATTGCCGGTTACTGGCAAGGCTGGTGCGACGGCATTATTTCGCGCTTTATCGAAGCGCTGCTGGCATGCCCGTTTCTGATTCTGGCAATCGCGCTGGGAGCGTTTCTCGGCCCGAGCTTATCAAACGCTATGATTGCCATCGGTTTATCTGCGATGCCGATTTTCGCGCGCTTGACGCGCGGCCAGGTGATCGCCATACGCCACGAAGAGTACATTGACGGCGCGCGAGCGATTGGCCTGCCCGATCGCTGGATCATCCTGCGTTACGTGCTGCCCAATGTGCTATCGCCAATTCTGGTGCAGGCCACGCTGGCGATTGCTTCGGCGATCATTACCGAAGCCAGCCTCTCATTCCTTGGCCTCGGCCAGCAACCGCCCTCGCCTTCATGGGGCGCGATGCTGAATACCGCCAAAGGCTTTCTCGAACAGGCGCCGTGGATGTCGATTTTCCCCGGCCTGGCTATTTTTCTCACCGTGCAGGGCTTCAACCTGCTGGGCGACGGTTTGCGCGACGCGCTCGACCCACGTGATGACTCACACTAAGGAACGATCATGAGTGAACTGGATTTTAACGTCAGCTATGCCTCACACCGCGTACCGATGATGGGACGCAACGCGGTTGCCACTTCGCAGCCGCTGGCGGCGCAAGCCGGGATGCGTATGTTGCAACAGGGCGGCAATGCGGTAGATGCGGCGATTGCCAGTGCAATGGCATTGACCGTGCTGGAGCCTAGCGGCAACGGACTCGGCAGTGACGCCTTTGCGATTATCTGGGATGGCAAACAGCTGCACGGTTTGAATGCCTCGGGCCGCTCGCCCACCGCATGGAACCCGGAACGCTTTGCCGGACGCGATGCCATGCCGGAAATTGGCTGGGAAGCGGTCACCGTGCCGGGCGCGGTTTCGGCGTGGGTGGAGCTGGCCGAACGCTTTGGCACGCTACCACTCACCACGTTAGCGCAACCGGCCATTGAATACGCGCGCGATGGTTTCCCGGTTTCACCGCTGATTGGTCATCTGTGGCAGCGCGCTTACCACAAGCTGAAAGATCAGCCCGGCTTCGTCGAGTGCTTTGCGCCCGATGGACGACCGCCGTGTGCCGGCGAGCTGTTCCGTAATCCGGCGCAAGCCGAAACGCTGCAAAAAATCGCCGAAACGCGCGGTGAAGCCTTCTATCGTGGCGAGCTGGCTGAAAAGATAGTGGCGTTTGCTGAGCAGCATGGTGCGGCGCTGAGCCTTGATGATCTGAAAAATCATCGCGCCGACTGGGTAGAATTGTTATCGCGTCCGTTTGCGGGCGGATCGGTGCAGGAATTGCCGCCGAACGGTCAGGGCATTGCCACCCTGATTGCGTTGGGCATTCTTGAGCAGTGGGATATTGGTCGCTATGAACCGGATTCGGTGCCGTGGCTGCATCTGTCGATTGAAGCGATGAAGCTGGCGCTGGCCGATCTGGATCGCTATGTCAGCGATTACGATCACCTCGAGTTCCCGGCAGAATTGCTTCTCAGTGATGAGTATTTAAAACAGCGCGCGCAGTTGATTAATCCCGAACGGGCCGGAGATTTTACCTTTGGCTCCCCGCAGCAGAGCGGCACGGTTTATCTTTCTACCGCCGATGCCAGCGGCATGATGGTTTCCTTTATACAGTCAAACTACATGGGCTTCGGTTCTGGCGTAGTGGTGCCGGGCACCGGCATTAGCCTGCAAAATCGTGGCTGCGGTTTCTCGCTCGATCCGCAGCATCCCAATGTGGTCGCCGGCGGCAAACGTCCGTTCCACACCATCATTCCGGCGTTTGCCCTCGACGGTGACGGCCAGCCGCTGATGTCGTTTGGCGTGATGGGCGGCCCGATGCAGGCGCAAGGTCATTTGCAGATGGCGCTGCGCATCATGCAGCATAAGCAAAACCCGCAGGCAGCGATTGATGCACCGCGCTGGCGCGTTGAGCAAGGACGTGCGGTGGTGGTTGAACCCGGCATCGACCGTAACGTGCTGGCGAAGCTGCGCGAGATGGGGCACCAGATCACGCTGGAAGATCCTTTGCTTGGCTATAACTTCGGCGGTGCGCAGGCGATTGTGCGCGATCCGCAAGGCTTCTATATCGCCGCCACTGAAAGCCGTAAGGATGGTCAGGCGCTGGTGTTTTGATTTAACGTGTTAAAACGGTCACCATAATGGGTGACCCTGGAATTCCGCCATTTCCTTATCGGGTGCGCATTTATGCGCACCAGGCAAACGCCGCCCGTTGTACCCGTCAGGCCATTGCACTATCCTTTAGGACCATTCCCATCGAATCGAATTAGCCATAACAGGAGTTCATCATGGCGTCAGGAATTTCTCGCATCTGGATGCGTACCGGCATGCTGATGGTCAGCGCGTTAGTGGTGCTGCAACTCACAGCCTGCGGTGACAAAGAGGGCGATCAGCGTAAAGCGTTCAGTGACTTCCTTCAGAACACGGTGATGCGCAGCGGCGAACATCTGCCAAGCCTGAGTGAAAACCAAAAGCAAACCTTCGGCAATTACGCCAGCGACTACGCCATACTTTATGGCTTCTCGCAGCAGACCAATCAGGCGATAGAGCAAGGCATGCGCCCGGTGGTTGATGAGTTAGCAGCGATTCGTGTACCACAGGATTACCTCACGCGTCGCGATAGCCTGCGCCAGGCCAGCGGCAATCTGAGCGTGCTGACCCAGCAGATTCAGAGCGCCAAAATGCAGGCGGACAGCAGCAAAGCCACCCTGAAGCAGCCGGATGATCTGAAGAAAGTGTATGACGCGGCCTACGTCAAAGTCGTGACGCAGCCAGCGAGCACGCTGATTCCGCTGCTGCCACAGCTGCAGGCGCTGAGCCAGGCAGCCGTGCAAACCGGCGACTATCTGCAATCGCAAGGCGCGCGCGTAACCTTCAACGATGGCGGCGTACAGTTCCCAACCCAGGATCAGGCAACGCAATACAACACGCTGATGAGCAATCTCTCCAGCAACGCGCAAGCGCTGACGCAAGCGCAAAATGCGGTGCAAGGCGGGTTGTAACAGCCGAACTATTTTAGTGGTCGCCATCAATGGCGACCCTGAAAGTCTGTTGTCCCTTTCCAGAATTTCGTCACTTCCTTACAGCTCACTTATCTGCTGCAGCATATTGTGATCTGGCGCATTTTCGACCACAAATAGTTTGTGACATTGATCACACTTACACAACAAAGCGCCCACTTCAAAAGGTGACTTAAGTCACATTCATCGCCTTGTTTGGCTTAATTTTTCGACACCGTTGCTTTCTTACAGCGCCTTTTTGTGATCGATGTCACCTTATTGCCCCCCAATCACCCCAGCTTAGCGTGATCTGCATCACACTTAGGCGCAGCTCTACGCAGCGTAATAAACTAGTGCTAGAGTCCGCGTGCATACAGTAATGCCACGGCCCCCGCCGTAACGTTCAAACAAAAACAAACGCGCTCTCTTATTGCAGCGCGTCTCAATAAGGGGTGGGTTTATGTCCTCATCAGTAAAGGTCAAGGTTCAGAGCTTTGGTCGCTTTCTGAGTAATATGGTGATGCCTAACATCGGTGCGTTTATCGCATGGGGTATCATCACTGCGCTGTTCATCCCAACCGGATGGATTCCAAACGAAACGCTGGCGAAACTCGTCGGCCCAATGATCACCTACCTGCTGCCACTGCTGATTGGTTTCACCGGTGGACGTCTGGTTGGCGGCGATCGCGGTGGCGTGGTCGGTGCGATCACCACCATGGGCGTGATCGTCGGTGCCGATATGCCGATGTTCCTCGGCTCCATGATTGCCGGTCCGCTGGGCGGCTGGGCGATCAAATCCTTTGACCGCGTTGTTGATGGCAAGATCAAAAGCGGCTTCGAAATGCTGGTTAACAACTTCTCGGCCGGTATCATCGGTATGCTGCTGGCGCTGCTGGCGTTTGTCGCTATCGGTCCACTGGTTGAAGGCCTGTCTCACATTCTCGCCGCGGGCGTGAATCTGATGGTGCAGAACAACCTGCTGCCGCTGACCTCAATCTTTGTTGAACCGGCGAAAATCCTGTTCCTTAATAACGCCATTAACCACGGTATCTTCTCGCCGCTGGGTATCCAGCAGGCGAGCGAGGCGGGCAAATCAATCTTCTTCCTGATTGAAGCCAACCCAGGTCCGGGTATGGGCGTGCTGGTTGCCTACATGGTATTTGGCCGCGGTAGCGCCAAACAATCTGCAGGCGGTGCAGCGATCATCCACTTCCTTGGTGGTATCCACGAAATTTACTTCCCATACGTGCTGATGGCGCCGCGTCTGTTGCTGGCGGTTATTCTCGGCGGTATGACTGGCGTATTCACCCTGACACTGCTGAACGGCGGCCTGGTCTCTCCGGCTTCTCCAGGTTCTATCCTGGCGGTGCTGGCGATGACGCCAAAAGGCGCTTACTTCGCGAATATCGCTGCCATTATCGCTGCGTTTGCCGTCTCCTTTGTGGTCTCAGCTATCCTGCTGAAAACCAGCAAAGTGAAAGAAGATGACGATATCGAAGCGGCGACACAGCGCATGCAGGATATGAAAGCGCAGTCAAAAGGTCAGGCTGTTGCCGGTTCGCCAGTTGCTGGCGATGCGATGAGCGTTGACCTGAACCACGTGCGTAAAATCATCGTAGCCTGTGACGCCGGTATGGGTTCAAGTGCGATGGGTGCGGGCGTGCTGCGTAAGAAAGTGCAGGACGCAGGTCTGAGCAATATCTCCGTCACCAACACGGCGATTAACTCGCTGCCGGGCGACGTCGATCTGGTGATTACCCACCGCGATCTGACCGAACGTGCGATGCGTCAGGCACCGCAGGCGCAGCACATTTCGCTGAACAACTTCCTTGATAGCGCGCTGTACAGCAACCTGACCGAACGTCTGGTGGCCGCTAACCGCAGCGAAGCGCGTCGTGAAACCGTGCAGACCACGCTGGCTGACAGCTACGACGAAGGCAACGCGCACCTGTTCAAACTGGGTGCAGACAACGTGTTCCTCGGTCTGAGTGCCACCCATAAAGAGCAGGCGATTCGCTTTGCGGGTGAGCAGCTGGTGAAAGGCGGCTACGTGCAGCCGGAATATGTTGATGCGATGCTGGAACGCGAAAAGCTGACGCCAACTTACCTCGGTGAATCCATTGCTGTACCTCACGGAACCGTAGAAGCGAAAGACCGCGTGCTGAAAACCGGCGTGGTGTTCTGTCAGTATCCGGCGGGCGTACAGTTTGGTGATGAGCCAGAAGACGTGGCGCGTTTGGTGATTGGTATCGCCGCTCGCAATAACGAGCACATTCAGGTGATTACCAGCCTGACCAACGCGCTGGATGATGACAGCGTGATTGAGAAGCTGGCCAATACCACCAGCGTGCAGGACGTGTTGGATCTGCTCTCGGGCAGCACCGTCAAAGCGTAATACCCCGTTTTACCTTCCCTGGGGCGGGTAAGCCCGTCCCACATTTCCGGGGCGGACTTGCCCGCCCTTTCGTCATTTGATATGGGTCAAATTTATGAAAGCGTTACATTTTGGAGCAGGTAACATCGGTCGCGGTTTTATCGGTAAGTTACTGGCAGATGCCGGCATCGAGCTGGTGTTTGCTGACGTCAATCAGGTGGTACTTGATGCCCTTAACGCCCGTCATGAGTATCCGGTTCATGTGGTTGGCGAACAGGCAAAAGTCGAAATCGTAACAGGCGTGAGCGCCGTTAACAGCACCAGCGATGACATCGTTACGCTGATTGCTGAGGTTGATATCGTGACCACGGCGGTTGGTCCGCAGATTCTGGAGCGCATCGCCGGTGGCGTCGCGAAAGGTCTGGCCAAACGCAGCGACAGCGGTAATGTGCGTCCACTCAACATCATCGCCTGTGAAAACATGGTGCGCGGTACCAGCCAGCTGAAACAGCACGTGCTAAAAGCGCTGCCAGAGCAGTATCACACATGGGTTGAAACGCATGTTGGCTTCGTGGATTCCGCGGTAGACCGCATCGTGCCGCCGTCCGAAGCGGGCACCACCGATCCGCTGGAAGTGACAGTTGAAACCTTCAGCGAGTGGATTGTTGATAAAACCCAGTTCAAAGGGGAATTGCCAAACATTCCTGGCATGGAATTGACCGACAACCTGATGGCATTCGTTGAGCGCAAGCTGTTCACCCTTAACACCGGTCACGCCATCACCGCGTATCTCGGCCAGCTGGCTGGTCACGCTACCATTCGTGACGCGATTCTCGATGAGAACGTGCGTGCGGTAGTGCAAGGCGCGATGCAGGAGAGCGGCGCCGTGCTGATCAAGCGTTATGGTTTTGAAGCCGATAAACATGCTGCCTATATCCAGAAAATCCTCACCCGCTTCGAAAATCCGTACCTGAAAGATGACGTTGAGCGCGTCGGTCGTCAGCCACTGCGTAAACTCAGCGCGGGCGATCGCCTGATCAAGCCAACGCTGGGCACGCTGGAGTATCAGCTGCCGCACGATAATCTGGTTAAGGGCATTGCCGCCGCGATGCACTATCGTAGCGAAGCCGATCCGCAGGCGCAGGAACTGGTCGCGCTGCTGGCAGAAAAAGGCCCGCAAGCCACGCTGTCGGAAATTTCTGGCCTGGATGCCAACAGCGAAGTGGTCACCTCAGTGGTGAGCGCTTACAACGCTATGGCATAATGCGCGCCCTTTAGTGGTTAACTCGGGCGCGCTTGCGTGCCCGCTGGCGGTAGCTGAACGGTGCAGGCAATGATGGAAGAGAAGCAGGCTTTTGAAAACCGGGTGCTTGAGCGCCTGAACGCCGGTCGTTCGGTGAGAAGCTTCCTGATCGCCGCCGTTGAGCTGCTGACCGAAGCAGTTAACCTGCTGGTACTGCAAGTGTTTCGCAAGGACGATTACGCGGTTAAATACGCGGTAGAACCGCTGCTGCTGGGTGATGGTCCGCTGGGCGAACTCTCGGTTCGCCTCAAGCTGATTTACGGCCTGGGCGTGATCAACCGGCATGAGTACGAAGATTGTGAACTGCTGCTGGCGCTGCGTGAGGAGCTGAATCACGACATCAGCGATTATCGTTTTACCGATGATGAGATCCTCGGCCCGTTTGGCGAACTGCACTGCGTGGCCGCCTGGCCACCGCAGCCTGACTTCAACCGCGATGACGACCAACTGCGCTCCATGCAGCAACAGCGCTATCTGCAGATGGTGCGTTCAACCATGGTGCTGTCGCTCACCGAGCTGATTTCACGGATTTCGCATAAGCAGGTGTTTAAAAAGCCTGCGCTGTAGTTTTTGTATGAACAAGCGCGCTGGAGCGTGCCGCTGCGGAGAAATGCGCGTGAGGCATCTACGTCTTAAATCAGCACGCATTGTCGCGGCGCGATTTATCGCGCGAAGTCATGCGCTGCAAAGTTACCTGAATTTGATGTATCCTTTGCCTGTTTTCCTTAACGAGTTTTCCCCCAATGAAAGAACAAGAAAAAGCCGAGATCAAACTTCTGAGCGATCAGCTCGATGCGCTTAACCGCAAAGAAGCCCCGCTGTTAGCCTCTGGCGATGCCGAAAAGCTCGGTGAACTGCTGCGTGAAAAAGAGAAGCTGGAGCTGGAAATTGAGCGCCTGCGCGGTGTGCGCACCGAGAAGCTGAGCAAAGAAGCGCAACAGCTGCAGAAGCTGGGCTTTAGCCGCGAAATCACCAAAAAAGAACAAGCCAACATGGGCGCATTCAAGAAAAGCGTGCGCGGCCTGGTGGTGGTACACCCAATGACCGCGCTCGGACGTGAGATGGGACTGAAAGTGATGACCGGCTACGCGAAGCAGCCGTTCTAATCTTGACTTACGCGGCGTGTGAAACGTCGCGTAGGATGCCCGCCGCCTGATGAACTTGTTCATTCAGACTGTCCAGCAAGGCATAGCGACGGCGATACTCGGCGCGCTTCTTGCTGGCAATCTCTTCCAAATCTTTACGCTCCGCGCGTAACGGCAACGCAAATAGCTCATCGCCACGCGCCACGCCACCCAACGACAACCAAAACTCGCTGTAGCTGGCAAAGAACTTATCACCTTTACTGTGACGGTAGCGCAGGCTGCGAAACACGTGCGTGGTATCGCCAACGGCGGTGATCGCCTCAACGCCACACTGTTCCGCCAGATTAAATACTACTTCCATCAGCAGGCGTTTTGGGAATACGCCGTGCGCCGCTTTGGTGGCATCGCGAATCACATCGTTAGAAATATGCTTACGCGGCCCCTGCAATCCACCAATTAATAACGTGCGCTTCTGCTGTTCGCGAATAATTGAGAAAGAGAGCGACGCAATTAACTGCGTTTCATAGCGCAATTCCAAAGTAACTTCACCTTCACGGTCAAAGCGGCCCGGACAGCAGTGAATCACATACGTCTCATCATTTTTGCCGCTCAGGCTGGCCAGTAAATTATCACCCGGACTCTGCAACAGCTGACGCAGCGCCGCATTATCTAACTGATCCATCAACGTATAGTGATCGATGATCGCCTGTGCGCGCTGCGCCACGCTGAATCCCGCACGCAGATAAGGACGATGTGGCTTCGCCGGCAGCAAACCCTGCATGGTCAACAGCTGTGGTAACGCAGATAATTGCGCCAACTGGTGCAGGTAATTAAAGGTAGTTACAGGAAAGACCAGCGATCTTAAGGCAAATTTCGCGCGAAATCTTCCGCTATTCCATAATTTATTTGGCCTGAACTTTCCGCTTATTAACGGCAAAAATAGCGGTGCTGACGAATCATTATTCGTCACAGAAGTTGTGATAGTAGACATGATTATTTAGGCTTGACGAGACAAATTATCGCCACTATATGCCCCAAATTATCAACGGCAGGTTAATAGCTTTCGCAGCGGAATAGTCGTGTGCGGGAATATTCAGGTCGTTTAGCAAGGGTTTATAAAGGCGAAAAAAAACCGGTGAAGAGATCACCGGTTTAGTGCGTTGCGGCTATCGCCTGAACTTACTTCGCAGCAGCGAAACGTGCTGCAGCTTCGTCCCAGTTCACTACGTTCCAGAATGCTTTGATGTAATCAGGACGTTTGTTCTGATACTTCAGGTAGTAAGCGTGTTCCCACACGTCCAGACCGATGATCGGCGTGCCTGAAACGCCAGCAACGGCTTCACCCATCAGCGGGCTATCCTGGTTTGCGGTTGAAACCACAGCCAGTTTGTCGCCTTTTTTCACCAGCCACGCCCAGCCTGAACCGAAGCGAGTAGTCGCAGCTTTCTCAAACTCAGCCTGGAAAGCTTCAACGCTACCGAAATCTTTTTCGATGGCGGCTTTCAGGTCGCCCTGCAGCGAGGTGCCCAGCTTCAGACCTTTCCAGAAGAAGCTGTGGTTAGCGTGGCCGCCTGCGTTGTTACGCAGTGGACCTTTTTTGTCTGCTGGCAGCTGATCCAGTTTGGTGATCAGCTCTTCTACCGGCAGGTCAGCGAATTCGGTACCTTCCAGCGCAGCGTTAGCGTTGTTAACGTAGGTCTGGTGGTGTTTAGTGTGATGGATTTCCATCGTCTGCTTGTCGAAGTGCGGTTCCAGTGCGTCGTACGCATACGGCAGGGATGGCAGTGAATAACTCATGTTCTTCCTCTCCATTTTAGTGTTTTGCAGCACCACCTCACTGGGCGTGCCGCGTAAGCAGTCGAATCATTATAGTTAAAAACATGATCCGTAAAAGGGTTATCAATGCCTTAGAATTGATAAGGATTTGATGAATCTGGGAAAAGGTGCGCACGCACGGCTACACCTTGTGGCTGCTGGCGCGCAGTTTTAGCTGCACCGGCAGTTCATTGATGGCTGGCGGCTCATCACCTTTGAGCGCCGCCAGCAGACGTTTACCCGCCATGCGCCCCATCTCTTCATAAGGCAGCACAATGCTGGTGAGCGGCGGCGAACATACGGCCGCCAGCGGACCGCCGCCGATGCTGGCAATCGCCAACTGGCTGGGAATCGCAATCCCCGCCGCATGGCACGCCATGATAGCGCCGCAGGCCACTTCGTCGCTGGTGCAAATCAGCACATCCAGCTCCGGCCAGGTCAGGCGAATTTCCGCCAGCAAGCTGTGCCCGGCGGCAAAGGTCGGCATTTTCGGCGAGGTCACCACGCGATGCGGCGCCTGATTCATCGCCAGCATGCCGCTGTGCCAGCCATTCAGCAGCTGGCGGAAGATGGTGTTATTACTCTGCGTGCACAGCAAACCGAGATTGCGATAGCCGCGCTCGACCAGACTTTGCACCAGTTGGCGAATCGCTTTGGCGTAATCGACACCAATGCTGATCCCCGCCGAATCCTGATGCACGCCGCCAATATCCATGACCGGCAGCCCGGAATTGCTCAGCAGACGATGCGCTTCGGCGGCGTTATCGAAATTGAAATGCACCATCGCCGCCGGATTATAGGAGAGCAACATTTCGATCAGCTCGCTCTCTTCTGCCGCCGAATGGTTGGCTTCAGCCAGCATCATGTTATAGCCCTGCGGCCGCAGCACTTCCTGTAGCGCTTCGGACACAATCGCACTGCCCGGCGTGGCAAACGATGGCACCACCATGGTGATCAGGCGTGATGTGGCCGATGCCAGATTGCTCGCCTGCACATTCGGCACATAGGAGAGCTCCATCACCGCCGCATCGATTTTGGCGCGAATTTCAGGCGACACTTTCTCCGGCATGCGTAGCGCGCGCGACGCTGTCATGGTGCTTACGCCCACCAAACGGGCAACATCGGCTAAAGTGCTTTTACCGGTACCGCGCCGTTTTTTTTCTGTCATGCGATCTCCTGCATTACTCGCTACTTTTTTGCCAGGACGCAGCTTAAAACCAAATCTGTTAACGCGCCATGTGAAAAACCACAGTTTCGGGCATGCCTCACCCCGCGATCTTTTCAGAATGATTGAGCATGTCAGGTGCTTGCAACCAAGACAAACGCACAGCAAGGAAATGTTAGCGATAACACGTTTTTTAACAATAACGGTGTTAGCGCTAACTTTTGCGACAATCATCACAGAAAACCGCTGAGAAAATAACCTACATTGCACTCCATCGACGAATAAACAGGAATGACTGATGCTCACTCAATGGCTAACGCCGGAACATATTCGGGTAGTCGAGCAGGTTAGCGACTGGCAGGAAGCAGTGCGATTATCTGCCGAACCGCTGCTGGCCGCTGGGGCGATCAGCCCGGCTTATCTCGATGCTATCTTCACTTCGCATGCCGAACTCGGCCCTTACTACGTGCTGGCGCCGGGCCTGGCGATGCCGCACGCCCGCCCGGAACAAGGCGCGCGCAAAAACGGCCTGTCGTTGCTGCATGTGAAAAATGGCGTGAATTTTCAGGCCGATGAAAACGATCCGGTTTATGTGGTCATCATGCTGTGCGCGGTATCTGGTGACGATCACATTCAGATGATCACCGCCTTAGCGGACGTGTTCAGCGATGAATCCCGCCTGCAGCAGTTGCTGTCGGCTTCTACCCTGTCAGCGATTGAAGCTGTCATTGAAAATAAATAACCAGAGAACCCTATGATGAAAAAAGTCCTGATTGTGTGTGGAAATGGTTTAGGTAGCAGCTTTATTGTTGAAATGAACGTGAAGAAGATTGTGGCGGAATTAGGCAAAGAGGCAGAAGTGGGCCACACCGATTTAACCTCTGCGAAATCTGAACAGGCTGATTTAATCATTGCCGCAAAAGATATTGCCGACCAATTAGCCGGGCACAGCGCGAAAGTCGTTGGTCTGACAAACCTGCTGGATAATGCAAAGATTAAAGAAATTCTGGCTGAAAATATCTAATAACAGTTTATCCCGAAAAACTTTACTCACTATGGAGTAAGTTATGCTGCAGTTTATAATTAAGGATGTTCTTGGAACACCCGCTATACTTGTCGGCCTTTTTTCCCTATTTGGTTTATTACTGCAAAAGAAACCGGTTTCTGATGTTATTTCCGGCACGCTTAAAACCATCATGGGTTTTGTTATTCTCATCGCCGGGGCCAATTTAATTGCGGCCACGCTGACCATCTTCAGTCAGCTGTTTGAGCACTCTTTTAATATTCAGGGCGTAGTGCCAAATACGGATGCAATGGCCGCGCTGGCGCAGAAAAGTTACGGCACCGAAACCGCCATGATTATGGTGTTTGGTATGCTGGTGAACATCTTGCTGGCGCGCATTACCCCGTTGAAATACATCTTCCTGACCGGTCACCACACGCTGTATATGTCGGCGATGCTGGCGGTAATTCTGTCGGTAGGCGGCATTCACGGCTTCTGGCTGGTGCTGATTGGTTCGCTGATTCTCGGCACCATGATGGTGGTTTGCCCGGCGATTCTGCAGCCGTTCACCCGCAAAATTACCAACTCGGACGATCTGGCGCTCGGCCACTTTGGCTCAACCGGTTATCTGCTCTCCGCGTTAGTGGGCAAAATGGTCGGTAAAGGCAGCCCGTCGATTGAAGAGCTGAAGGTGCCAAAAACCCTCAACTTCCTGCGCGACTCATCGGTAGCGATTTCGCTGACCATGATGATTCTGTTTGTCGCGCTGGTTCTGGTTGCCGGTAAAGAGTTCACTGAAAGCATCAGTGGCGGCCAAAACTACATTGTGTTCGCCATCATTCAGTCGATCACCTTTGCTGCGGGCGTCTATATCATCCTCGCCGGTGTGCGCATGGTGATTGCCGAAATCGTGCCGGCCTTTAAAGGTATCGCCGATAAGCTGGTACCCAACGCCAAACCGGCGCTGGATTGCCCAACCGTGTTCCCGTTCGCGCCGAACGCGGTAATCATCGGCTTCCTGTCGAGCTTCTCCGCCGGCTTGATCAGCATGTTCCTGTGTCCGCTGTTTGGTCTAAGCGTTATTGTTCCGGGTCTGGTACCGCATTTCTTCTGCGGTGCGACCGCCGGCGTCTACGGCAATATCACTGGCGGACGTCGCGGCGCAGTGATCGGCGCCTTTGTGCAAGGCTTGCTGATCTCCTTCCTGCCAGCGATTCTGCTGCCGCTGATGGGCGACCTCGGCTTCGCTTCCACCACCTTCGGTGATGCCGACTTCGGCATTGTTGGTATTGTGCTCGGCCACATTATTTCGTTCTTCCATTGATGTCATCAACAGCGCCTGCGGGCGCTGTTGTTGTAATGAGGAAATAAGTTATGCAAGCCAAATTCTCCCCCTCCTTAATGTGCATGGATCTCACGCGTTTTCGCGAGCAGGTTGAAGCGATGAATAGCACCGCTGCCTTTTATCATGTCGATATTATGGATGGCAGCTATGTGAAGAATATTACGCTGTCGCCGTTCTTTATTGAGAACCTGCGTAAAATTACTGATGTACCAATTGATGTGCATTTAATGGTAAATCATCCCGAAGATATTATCCCGATGTGCATTGAGGCCGGCGCCGATATTATTAGCTTCCACCCGGAAACCGCTAATAACAAAATCTTCCGCCTGCTGATGCAAATTAAAGACGCAGGCCGTCGCTGCGGCGTGGTGTTAAATCCGGCCACACCGGCAGAAACTATTCGTGAATATGCGCACCTGCTGGATAAAGTCACGGTGATGTCAGTGGATCCGGGTTTCGCCGGGCAGACATTTATCCCGCAAACGCTGAATAAGATTCGCCAGCTGATCGCCATGCGCGAAGAGCATGGTTATCACTATCTGACCGAAATTGATGGTTCATGCAACGCACGCACCTTCCGGCAGATTGCTGCTTCAGGCGTGGATGTGTTTATTGTGGGCACGTCAGGTTTGTTTAATCTGGATGACGATGTCGCGCAGGCGTGGCAGAAGATGGAGCGCATTTTCGCCGAGGAAACCGCCGCGTAATACCCCGTAGGGTCGCCATTCATGGCGACCTTATTCATTACCGCACCCTATCCACAGCGACCGTTTTACCGCCCCAACTCACTCAACGACTTATCCAGCGCGCCCACCAGCCAGTCGATATCCGCTTCCTGGAACGCCAACGGCGGACGCAGTTTCAGCACGTTGCCGTAAGGTCCCGCCACTGACGTCAGTACGCGGTGTTCGCGCAGTTTCTCGATCAAATCCAGCGCCAGCGCTTTATCCGGCGTTTTACTGGCGCGATCCTGCACCAGTTCGAAACCAATAAACAGGCCCGCACCGCGCACGTCGCCGATCGACTCGTGGCGATCCATCAGTTTCTGCAGTTCACTCAACAGCCTGGCGCCCACCACGCGGCTGTGCTCCTGCAAGCCCTCTTCTTTAATTACCGTCAGCACCGCTTGCGCGGCGGCCATCGCCACCGGATTACCGCCAAAGGTGTTGAAGTAAGGAATCTCGTCACTAAATGCCGCTAGCACATCGCTTTTCGCCAGCAAACCTGAAACCGGAATGCCGTTGCCCATTGGCTTGCCGGTGGTGATCACATCAGGCACCACGCCGTGACGCGCAAAGCCCCAGAACGCATCGCCGGTACGACCAAAGCCCGGCTGCACTTCATCGGCAATGAAAATCCCGCCGTTGGCATGCACCACATCGACCGCTTTTTGCAGAAAGCCGCGCGGGTTCGGCAATACGCCATCGGATGAGAAGATCGAGTCAGCGAGGAAGCCGGCAAACTTAATGCCGTGCGCTTTCATATCGTCAATCTGCTTCTGGATTTCATTGGCAAACCACTCGCCGAGATCGGGCGCATTCACGCGATAGGCATCCGGCGGTGAAACCAGACGCGTGGTTGCCGCCAACGGCTGTCCGCTGCCGAGGGCGGGCGACACACCTGACGTGAGATCGCTGGTGCCGTGATACGCCTCCTGCGACACGATAATGCCGGTGCCGCCGCTGAAAGCCCGCGCCACGCGTATCGCCAAATCGTTGGCTTCCGAACCGGTACACATATACATGGCGCGATCGATGGCATCCGGCGTGGTCGCCAGCAGCTCTTCGGTGTAATCGAGAATGCGTTCGTGCAGATAGCGCGTGTGAGTGTTCAGCATCTTCATCTGCTGATTCACCGCCTCAATCACCGCCGGATGGCAGTGACCAATGCTCGCCACGTTGTTGTACACATCAAGATATTTATCACCGGCGGCATCCCACACATACTGCCCTTCACCGCGCACTAAGTGCACCGGCTTGCGGTAAAACAGGCGATACGACTCGCCCAACACTTTGCTGCGCTTGTCGGTAAGCTTGCGGGTTGCCGCATCCAGCCCATCGGCGTGCTCAGCACGAAAACTGTTGGTATCCATGATGGTAGAACGTGTAGCCATGGTAACTCCCGTTGCGAAGGTGAAAGGGGTGCATGCGAAATCGCCGTTTGCCAATATCATGCCTGCTTTGGCGACAAATGCAACCAAATACACAAATACAACCAAATACACATGACGGCGTCATGACACTCAGGTAAGCTTAGGCCCAGGTTGAACACGCCACAGGGAAAAGTCATGCTGCAGGAAACCCGCTTACACCGCATTCGCGCGCTGCTGACCACGCAACATCAGCTCAGCACCGAGCGCATCATCAACGAGCTTGGCATTTCGCGTGAAACCGCGCGGCGCGACATTATTGAGCTGGAAGCGCAGGGATTCGCGCGGCGGGTCCATGGCGGTTTGGTTGCCGTTGATAGCCAGCCGGAGCCGCCATTACAGGTGCGCCGCAACGCGCAGGCGAAAGAGAAACGCGCGATTGCGGTTGCCGCCGCGCAGCATCTCCAGCCCGGCCAAACGCTGTTTCTTGATGCCGGCACCACCACCACCATGCTGGCCGAACAGCTGCGCAGCATGTCGGGTTTAACCATCATCACTAACAGTTTGCAGGCCGCGCTGGCGCTGAGCGCAGGGGAAGAGCATGAGACGTTGAATAATCAGGTGATTTTGCTTGGCGGCATGATGATGGCGGGCGCGCAGCAAACGCGCGGTGAGATGACCATCGGCGAAATTTATCGTTATCGCGCCGATGTGGCGTTGCTTTCGCCGGTCGGTATTGACGCTAAAAACGGTGCCAGCAGTTTTCATCCCCACGAAGCGGCGATTGCCCGCGCCATGGTGCAGCAGGCGAACCGCACCATTTTACTGGCGGATCACAGCAAACTCGGCGTGATGAGCCGCACCGTTTATGCAGCGATTGCGGAAATCGATCTGCTGATCTGCGACAGCGGCGCGGTAAAACCCGGCGCGCTGACGGCGCTGCAACAGGCGCTGCCGCAGGTACAGGTGGTTTAACGCAGCCGCTGCGGATGGCTGTAAACCGTGGCGCGGCCCGGTTTACTAAAGCCGACTAGCGTGAGATTGCAGCGTTCGGCCACCTCAACGGCGAGCTGTGTCGCAGCCGACACCGCGAACAGAATCTCCACGCCGCACATGGCGGATTTCTGCACCATCTCATAGCTGGCGCGACTGGAAACCAGCACCGCGCCCTGCTGCCACGGCTGCTGGCTGCGATTCCCCAGCAGTTTATCCAGCGCCACATGGCGACCGACATCTTCATACCCGCCCTGCAATTCGCCTTGCGGTGACATCCACGCCGCCGCGTGCGTGCAGCCGGTGAGATTGCCGATCGGCTGGTAATCGCGCAGCTGCGCCAGGCCTTTATCCAGATTGACTAAATCAAAGGTTTGGCTGAACTGCAGCGGCTGTAATGGCTTACCGATTTGATCGAGTTGCTCCACGCCACACACGCCGCAGCCGGTACGGCCAGCCATGGCGCGGCGCTGCTCTTTCAGCGCCATAAAGCGGCGGCTGGAGAGTTCAATCTGTACTTCAATGCCATTACAGCCCGGAACCACATCGATACCGTAGATTTCATCCGGGCGCGCAATAATGCCTTCCGAGAGCGAGAAACCTATCGCAAAAGCTTCCAAATCATTGGGTGTCGCCATCATCACAACGTGCGAAATGCCGTTATAGACCAGCGCCACCGGCACTTCCTGCGCCAGCCAGTCTGTTTCCGCAAGGCTGATATCACGCCGCTGATGCACCTGCGCCTGCACCGCACCTGAGATCTTATTCACATTAATGTGACTTTCCTGCTCATTCTCTGTCACTTTTTTCGCCTCACATAACAACCTTACTAAAGTAGTGGTAATATTAGGTCGCTATTGCCGCAATATTCGTCGGGTTATTGTGACGCCCGATTCACTGCACTGCAAAAGTAAAAAATCATTCATGTTGAAAGGATAATCCATGAACGTCAGCCGAAGAAAATTCTTCAAGGTCTGTGCTGGCGGTATGGCAGGGACAACGGCAGCACTGCTTGGCTTTGCGCCAGAGGTAGCGCTGGCGGAAACGCGACAGTATAAACTGCTGCGCGCACGCGAAACCCGTAACACCTGCACTTACTGCTCAGTTGGCTGTGGCTTGTTAATGTACAGCCTCGGTGACGGCGCGAAAAACGCCAAAGAGACCATTTTCCACATCGAAGGGGATCCGGATCATCCGGTGAGTCGCGGCGCATTGTGCCCGAAAGGCGCAGGCCTGCTCGACTTTATTCACAGTGAAAGTCGCCTGCAATACCCGGAATACCGCGCGCCAGGCTCCGATAAATGGCAGCGCATTAGCTGGGACGATGCCTTTGATCGCATCGCCAGGCTGATGAAAGCGGACCGCGACGCTAACTTCGTGGCGCAAAACGCTGCGGGCGTGACGGTAAACCGTTGGCTCTCCACCGGCATGCTGTGTGCTTCCGCTTCCAGCAATGAAACCGGCTACTTAACCCAGAAATTTACCCGATCGCTCGGCATGTTAGCGGTCGACAACCAGGCACGCGTTTGACACGGACCAACGGTAGCAAGTCTTGCTCCAACATTTGGTCGCGGTGCGATGACCAATCACTGGGTCGACATCCGTAATGCCAATCTGATCGTTGTGATGGGCGGGAACGCCGCTGAAGCGCATCCTGTGGGATTCCGCTGGGCGATGGAAGCCAAGATTCACAACAAAGCCAAACTGATTGTTATCGATCCGCGCTTCACGCGCACGGCATCGGTAGCCGATTTCTATACGCCGATTCGTTCGGGCACCGACATCACTTTCCTGTCGGGCGTCCTGCTGTGGCTGCTACAAAACGACAAAATCCAGCATGAATATGTGCAGGCGTACACCAATGCCAGCCTGATCGTGCGCGAGGATTATCATTTTGAAGATGGCCTGTTCAGCGGCTACGACGAAGAGAATCGCAAATACGACAAAACCAGCTGGAACTACGAGCTGGACGCCGACGGCTTCGCCAAACGCGACACCACGCTCACGCATCCGCGCTGCGTATGGAACCTGCTGAAGCAGCACGTTAGCCGTTACACGCCAGAAATTGTTGAACGCATCTGCGGCACGCCAAAAGCGGACTTCCTGCACGTGTGTGAACTGATTGGCGAAACCAGCGCGCGCGATCGCACCACCTCGTTCCTGTATGCGCTCGGCTGGACGCAGCACTCGGTCGGTGCGCAGAACATCCGCACCATGGCGATGATTCAGCTGCTGCTCGGCAACATGGGCATGATTGGCGGCGGCATCAATGCGCTGCGCGGTCACTCGAATATTCAGGGTCTGACCGATCTCGGTTTGCTGTCGCAAAGTTTGCCGGGTTACATGACTTTGCCGTCGGAAAAACACACCGATCTGCAGAGTTATCTTGCTGCCAACACGCCGAAAGCGCTGCTGCCGGGCCAGGTAAATTACTGGAGCAACTACCCAAAATTCTTTGTCAGCCAGATGAAAGCCTTCTTCGGCGACAAAGCCCAGGCGGAAAACAGCTGGGGCTTCGACTGGTTGCCGAAGTGGGATAAAGGCTACGACGTGCTGCAGTACTTCGAGATGATGTCACAAGGCAAGGTCAATGGCTATCTGTGCCAGGGCTTCAACCCGGTGGCGTCGTTCCCGAACAAGCGCAAAGTGATCGCATCGCTGTCGAAGCTGAAGTTCCTCGTCACCATCGATCCGCTCAACACCGAAACCGCCACCTTCTGGGAGAATCACGACGAGTTTAACGATGTCGATCCGTCAAAAATTCAGACCGAAGTGTTCCGTTTGCCCTCCACCTGTTTCGCCGAAGAGAACGGTTCAATCGTTAACTCTGGCCGCTGGCTGCAGTGGCACTGGAAAGGTCAGGATGCACCGGGCGAAGCGCTGAATGACGGCGAGATTCTTTCCGGCATTTATTCACGCCTGCGCAAAATGTACGCCAGTGAAGGCGGTGCGCTGCCTGAGCAGGTGCTGAACATGAGCTGGAACTACCTGACGCCAGAAAATCCTGCGCCGGAAGAAGTGGCGATGGAGAACAACGGCAAAGCGCTGGCGGATGTATACGATGACAAAGGCACGCTGCTGGTGAAAAAAGGCCAACAGCTCAGCACCTTTGCCCATCTGAAAGATGACGGCAGCACCAGCAGCGGCTGCTGGATTTTCGCCGGCAGCTGGACGCCGGACGGCAACCAGATGGCACGCCGCGACAACACCGATCCCACCGGTTTAGGCAATACGCTGAACTGGAGCTGGGCGTGGCCGCTCAACCGCCGCATTCTCTACAACCGCGCCTCGGCTGACCCGCAAGGCAATCCGTGGGATCCGAAACGTCAGATCCTGAAGTGGGATGGCAGCAAATGGGGCGGCATGGATGTGCCGGACTACAGCGCAGCCGCACCCGGCAGCGATGTCGGGCCGTTCATCATGCAGCCGGAAGGCATGGGCCGCCTGTTTGCGCTCGATAAAATGGCCGAAGGTCCGTTCCCGGAACACTACGAGCCGTTTGAAACGCCAATCGGCACCAACCCGCTGCATCCGAACGTGGTATCCAACCCGGCGGCGCGCGTGTTCAAGGACGATATGGCATCGATGGGCCAGGCGGAGCAGTTCCCGTATGTCGGCACCACTTATCGCCTCACCGAGCATTTCCATTACTGGACCAAACACGCGCGGCTCAATGCCATCGCACAGCCGGAACAGTTTATTGAAATCGGCGAGAAGCTGGCCAACAAGCTCGGCATCGTGCAGGGCGACACGGTGAAAGTGAGCTCCAATCGCGGCTACATCAAAGCCAAAGCGGTGGTCACTAAGCGCATCCGTCCACTCAACGTCGACGGCAAAATCGTCGATACCATCGGCATTCCGATTCACTGGGGTTATCAGGGCGTGGCGAAAAAAGGCTTTATCGCTAATACCCTGACGCCGTTTGTCGGTGATGCCAACACGCAGACGCCAGAATTTAAGGCGTTCCTGGTCAACGTCGAGAAGGTGTAAGGAGAACGAATATGGCTTATCAATCTCAAGACATTATCCGCCGCTCCGCCACCAATGGACTCACGCCTGCCCCGCAGGCACGTAACCATCAGCAGGAAGTGGCGAAACTGATCGACGTGACCACCTGCATCGGCTGCAAAGCGTGTCAGGTGGCGTGTTCGGAGTGGAACGATATCCGCGATGAAGTGGGACATAACGTTGGGGTGTACGACAATCCTGCCGATTTGACCGCCAAATCGTGGACGGTGATGCGCTTCTCAGAAGTGGAGGAGAACGGCAAGTTAGAGTGGCTGATCCGCAAGGATGGCTGCATGCACTGCGCCGATCCCGGCTGCCTGAAAGCCTGCCCATCTGAAGGCGCGATTATTCAGTACGCCAACGGCATCGTCGATTTTCAGTCAGAACAGTGCATTGGCTGCGGCTACTGCATTGCGGGCTGTCCGTTCGATGTGCCGCGTCTGAATAAAGAGGACAACCGCGTGTACAAATGCACGCTGTGCGTCGATCGTGTCAATGTCGGTCAGGAACCGGCGTGCGTGAAAACCTGCCCGACCGGCGCGATTCACTTTGGCAGCAAAAGCGATATGCAGGCGCTGGCGGGTGAACGTGTGGCCGAGCTCAACACGCGCGGCTATGCCAACGCCGGCTTGTACGATCCGGAAGGCGTCGGCGGTACGCACGTGATGTACGTGCTGCACCACGCCAATAAACCGCAGCTCTATCACGGTTTGCCGGATAATCCGAGCATCAGCCCGGCGGTAACCTTCTGGAAAGGTATCTGGAAACCGCTGGCGGCGATCGGTTTTGCCGCCACCTTCGCCGCGTCGGTGTTCCACTACGTTGGCGTAGGGCCGAACCGCGTGGAAGAGGATGAGGACGAGAATCTGCACGAAAAAGAGGAGCGCGAATAATGAAAAAACGCGATCGTCTGGTGCGCTACAGCGCACCGGAACGCATCAATCACTGGATTGTGGCGTTCTGTTTTGTGCTCGCCGCGCTGAGCGGACTGGGTTTCTTTTTCCCGTCGTTTAACTGGCTGATGCACGTGCTCGGCACGCCGCAGTTGGCGCGTATCCTGCATCCGTTTGTTGGCACGGTGATGTTTGCCGCCTTTATCATCATGTTCTTACGCTATTGGAAACATAATCTGATCAATCGCGAAGACCTGGTTTGGGCGAAAAACATCCACAAAATCGTGCAAAACGAAGAGGTCGGCGATACCGGCAAATACAACTTCGGGCAGAAGTGTGTGTTCTGGGCTGCTATCATCAGCTTAGTCTTGCTGCTGGTGAGCGGAATTGTTATCTGGCGCCCGTACTTTGCCGGTGCCTTTACTATTCCGCTGATTCGCATCGCGCTAGTGGTGCATTCGGTCTCAGCTGTGGCGCTGATCGTGGTGATTATGGTGCACATTTACGCCGCCTTGTGGGTAAAAGGCACCATTACCGCCATGGTTGAGGGCTGGGTTCCGGCCGCGTGGGCGAAGAAACATCACCCACGCTGGTATCGCGAGCAGCGCCAACGCCAAACACAACAGGAAAAACGTCCCTGATGAGTATTCGCATCATCCCGCAGGACCAGCTGGAGAAAAGCGAAAAGCACACGGCGGAGCAAGTTCCGCCGTTACTTTTCCCCCGGCTGAAAAATCTGTATAGCCGCCGTGCGGCACGTTTGCGCGACCTGGCCGCGAAGAATCCGCTGGGTGATTACCTGCGCTTTGCTGCGGTGATCGCCGAGGCGCAGGAGATCGTGCTGTATGACCATCCGCTGCAGCTCGATCTGCAGCAGCGGCTGACGCAGAGCGCCGAGCAGGGCAAACCGCCGCTCGATATCCACACCTATCCGCGCGATGCGCACTGGCAGCGTTTGCTGCATTCGCTGATCGCCGAGCTGAAGCCAGAGATGAGCGGCCAGGCGCTGGCGGTGCTGGAGAATCTGGAAAAATCCTCCACTAGCGAACTGGAAAATCTGGCGCATGCGCTGCTGGAAGGCGATTTCGCGCAGGTGAGCAGCGACAAATCGCCGTTCATCTGGGCGGCGTTGTCGATTTACTGGGCGCAGATGGCAGCATTAATTCCCGGCAAAGCGCGTGCGGAATACGGTGAGCATCGCCAGTTCTGTCCGGTATGCGCCAGCGTGCCGGTCACCAGCGTGGTGCACATGAGCGTGGGTCAGCAAGGGCTGCGCTATCTGCACTGCAATCTGTGTGAAAGCGAATGGTATGTAGTGCGCAGCAAGTGCTCCAACTGTGAACAAACCGGCGATCTGCATTACTGGTCGCTGGACAGCGAAAAAGCGGCGGTGAAAGCAGAGAGCTGCGGCGATTGCGGCACCTACCTGAAGATGTTGTATCAGGAGAAGGATCCCGCCGTGGAGCCGGTGGCCGATGATTTGGCCTCGCTGGTGCTGGATGCCCGCATGGAGCAAGAAGGATTCGCCCGCAGCAGTCTGAATCCGTTTATGTTCCCCGGCGATTAAGGATTCGCCCCGACGAAAGTTCGCAACAACCTCGTAGGGTCGCCATTTATGGCGACCTTCTCGATGAACGCACAAATCCACGCAGCTCAACACGGAGGCGCACGATGAAACTGATTGGCAGCTACACCAGCCCTTTTGTACGCAAAATATCAGTGATATTGCTGGAAAAAGGCCTGGTTTTCGAATTCGTTAATCACTCTCCGTGGATCGATGACAGCGATGTACCGCACTACAATCCGCTGGGCAAAGTGCCGGCGCTGATTGATGACAATCAGCTCACCTGGTTCGACTCTTCGATCATCGCGCAAGTCATTGAACTGCGCGGCGATGCGCCTGCGCTGCTGCCCGATGATGCGCTGCACGCGTTGCACATCCGTCAGCTGGAAAAACTGGCCGACGGCATTAACGATGCGGCGGTGATGATCGTGCGCGAGCAGATGCGTCCCGGCGATCAGCAATCTGAAGAGGTGCTGCTGCGCAACCGTGACAAAATCCAACGCGGCCTCGATGCGCTAGAAACCGCCGCCGCCCAAGGCGAATGGCTCAATAGCGGCACGCTCAATCTGGCCGATATCGCCACCGGCTGCATGATTGGTTACCTCAACTTCCGCCGCGTGCTGCCAAACTGGTGCGTAAATCGCCCGGCGCTGGTGAAGCTGGCCGAAAACCTGTTTGCGCGCGAAAGCTTTGCCCGCACCGTTCCGCCCTCTCTGTAAGTCACCCGATGAAAACCCTGTACAGTCAATTACCTGCTATCGACAGCCTGCTGCGCGATCCCGCGCTGCAGCCGCTGCTTGCCGATCACGGAACCGCCTTCGCCACGCGCCAGCTGCGCAGCATGCAGCAGGAAGCGCGCGACCATATTCAGCAGCACCAAACCTTGCCAGAGTGGCACCTGAACTGGCCGGATGAAGCGCTGCGCCGCAGCCAGCAACAGCAGCAAAGTGCGCTGCGTCCGGTGTTCAATCTCACCGGCACCGTGCTGCACACCAATCTTGGCCGCGCACAGCTGAGCGATCGCGCTATCGACGCGGTGGTGAATTGCCTGCGTCAGCCGGTCACGCTGGAATACGCGCTGGATGATGCGGCGCGCGGCCACCGCGATCGTGCGGTTAGCGCGCTGCTGTGCGAGTTAACCGGCGCGGAAGCGGCCTGTATCGTTAACAACAATGCCGCCGCCGTGTTATTGATGCTGGCCGCGTTAGCGCCGGGGCGCGAAGTGATTGTCTCGCGCGGCGAGCTGGTGGAAATTGGCGGCGCCTTCCGCATTCCTGACGTGATGCGCCAGGCGGGCTGCAAACTGGTGGAAGTAGGTACCACCAACCGCACGCACCTGAAAGATTATCGCGCCGCCATCGCGGAAAACAGCGGCCTGCTGATGAAGGTGCACACCAGCAATTATCAGATTCAGGGCTTTACCCATGCGGTAACGGAAGCGGAACTGGTTGAGCTGGGTGACGCTTATCAATTGCCGGTGATCACCGACCTTGGCAGCGGATCGCTGATCGATATGACCGAATTTGGTCTGCCGGCTGAACCGATGCCGCAGCAGCTGATCGCCGCAGGCGTCAGTCTGGTAAGTTTCTCCGGCGACAAACTGCTCGGCGGTCCGCAGGCGGGGATTATCGTCGGCAAGCAGACGCTGATTGATCAGCTCCAGTCGCATCCGCTGAAACGCGCGCTGCGCGTCGACAAAATGACGCTCGCGGCGCTGGAAGCCACGCTACAGCTCTATCGTCAGCCGGAAACGCTGCGTGAAGCCCTGCCGACGCTGCGGCTGCTCACCCGTCCAGCGCAGGATATTCAGCAACAAGCTGAACGATTGCTGCCCGCGTTACAACAGATTTATCGAGATGACTTTTCGCTGGCGATTGCGCCCTGTTCATCCCAAATCGGCAGCGGATCGCTACCGGTTGAACGCCTTCCCAGTTTCGCCCTCACCTTCACGCCACGCGATGGGCGCGGTAGCCAGCTCGTCAATTTGTCACAGCGTTGGCACAGCTTAGCGCGCCCGGTGATTGGCCGCATCCAGGAAGGCAAACTGTGGCTGGATCTGCGCTGCCTTGATGATGAAAGCGCGCTGATTCAGGCCTTAGCGTCATGATTATTGCCACCGCTGGACACGTCGATCACGGCAAAACCGCGCTGCTACAGGCATTGACCGGCGTGGATGCCGATCGCCTGCCGGAAGAGAAACGGCGCGGCATGACCATCGATCTCGGCTACGCGTACTGGCCGCAGCCGGATGGTCGCGTGCTCGGCTTTATTGATGTGCCGGGCCACGAGAAATTTCTCGCCAATATGCTGGCGGGCATTGGCGGCATTCATCATGCGCTGCTGGTGGTGGCCTGCGACGATGGCGTGATGCCGCAAACCCGCGAACATTTGCAATTGCTGAGCCTGGCCGGACAGCCGCCGCTCAGCGTGGCGCTGACCAAAGCCGATCGCGTGGATGAAACGCGCATCGCGGAAGTCCAGCGGCAGGTGGCGCAGCTCACGCAGCAACTCGGCTGGCCGGCGGTGCCGCAATTTGTCACCAGCAGCCACACCCAGCAAGGCATCGACGCGCTGCGCCAGCATCTCAGCATGCTGGCGGAACCGGCCTTCGACTCTCGTTACCGTTTCCGTCTCGCTATCGATCGCGCCTTCACGCTGAAAGGCAGCGGATTGGTGGTCACCGGCACCGCGCTGTCGGGCGAAGTAAACGTCGGCGATACTCTTTGGCTTAGCAGCCTGAATCTGCCGCTGCGCGTGCGCGCGCTGCATGCGCAGAACCAATCGGTGACGCGCGCGCAGGCCGGTGAACGTATCGCATTGAATATCGTCGGCGATGTGGAAAAAGCGCAGATCGCGCGCGGCGACTGGCTGCTGTCACAGGCCAGAGCGGAAGGCACCACGCGCTTAACCGTGGCGCTGCGCTTGCTGCAGCCGCTTAAGAGCGCGTCGCAGCCGATTCATCTCCACCACGCCGCCAGTCACGTCACTGGACGCATTACGCTGCTGGCGGATGATGTCGCGGAATTGGTGCTGAACCAACCGCTGTGGCTGGCCGAGAACGATCGGCTGATTATCCGCGACAGCAACGCACAGCAAACGCTAGGCGGCGCGCGCGTGCTGCTGCTCAACAGTAAAAAGCGCGGCAAACGTCAGGCGGAGTATCTAGCCTGGCTGCAGCAGCTGGCCGCCGCACCCGATGATGACGCCAGCCTGCAGGCGCATCTGGCCTATCAACCGACAGAATTGCGTGAGCTGGCGTGGGCGCGCCAACTTACCGAGTCCGCACTTGATGCACTCATCGAACATGCAGCGCCGGTGCAGCTTGATAACGCGCTGATGAGTGCCGCGCAGGCAGCACAATGGCGGCAAAAGCTGCTGGAATCGCTGGCGCATTTTCATCAGCAGCATCCCGAGGTGCCGGGCATCGGCCACGATCGTTTGCGTCGTGTGGCAATGCCGCATCAGCCTGCGGAATGGGTATTAGCGCTGATTGATCAGCTGCTGGCGCAAGGTCAGCTGCAACAGCGACAGGGCTGGCTGCATCTGCCCGATTTCGAACCGCGCTTTAATCCGCAGGAAGAAGCCCTTTGGCAGCAGGTCGGCCCGCTGTTTGGCGATCAGCCGCTGTGGGTGCGCGATATCGCGCTGGCGCTGCAGCAGGATGAACAGGCGATTCGCTCACTGCTGCTCACTGCTGCGCGGCTCGGACATATCACCGCGATCGTACGCGATCGCTACTACCGCAGCGACCAGATCCAGATCTTCGCCGATCTGATTCGCCAACGTGCCGCGCAAGAGGGCAGCACCAGCGCCGCCGACTTCCGCAACCAGCTCGGCACCGGGCGCAAAGTGGCAATACAGATTCTGGAATTCTTCGACCGCAGCGGCTTCACCCGCCGCCGTGGTAACGATCATCTGCTGCGCGACGACCGCCTGTTTCCCGCCTCATCTGCCTAAATTTCCTCGCGTTGCCTCGCAGTTCAGCCTGTAACTGCGCTGCAACGCGCATTCCCTGTTGCGCAAAAAAGTGCCAGAATGTAAGAAATACTCTTACACTGGATGACGATGATGGCACGTACCATGACAATCGATTTAGGCGATGAACTGCGCGAGTTTGTTGAATCTCTGGTTGAATCCGGCGACTACCGTACGCAAAGCGAAGTGGTGCGCGACTCGCTACGCTTGCTGCGTGAGAAGCAGGCGGAATCAAAGCTGGAAAAGCTCAGAGAGTTGGTCAGAGAGGGCTTTGAAAGCGGCCCGGGAAAAGAGTGGGATCATGAAGATTTTCTAAGACGAGCAAAAGCCAGGGTAGGCATTTATGAAAAGGACCATCACGATAAAACCGGAAGCTGATGCAGATCTAATGAAGATCTGGATTTATGGCTACTGGAATTATGGAGAGCAGTTAGCTGATGACTATAGCGCCAGATTCGCTCAGCTCTTCGACAAACTCGCCATGTTTGATTTAGGTCGTAAACGACCGGATTTAGGTCAGCAGATCTATTCGCTGCCTTTCGAACAGCATATTGTGATCTACCGCGCTGAAGTGGATGAAATTTTCATCGGGCGTATCTTGCACCACTCGCAGGACGTTAGCGCCGAGTTTTGAAAACAAAAAAGGGACGATCTCTCGTCCCCTTTGTTTCGTAGCATCGCCATTCATGGCGACCACGCCAATTACTGCAGCAGCGAAATATCCGCCACCTGCAGGAACAGCTGGCGCAGCTGTGCCAGCAGCGTCAGACGGTTAATTCGCACCGCCTGATCGTCAGCGTTCACCATCACTTTATCGAAGAAGTTATCTACCGCTTCACGCAGCTGCGCCAGTTCAACCAGCGCATCCTGATAGCGACCTTCTGCAAAGTACGGCTGCAGCTTGTCGCCCAGCGCGGTCACGAAGGTCGCCAGTTGGATCTCTTCGTTCTCTTTCAGCAGGGAAGCCTGCACGCTGTCGTTCAGGGTTTCGGTCGATTTCGCCAGGATGTTCGACACACGTTTGTTGGCAGCAGCCAGCGTGGCGGCCGCTTCCAGCGTACGGAAGTGCGAAACCGCCTTCATGCGCGCATCGAAATCAGCCGGACGGGTTGGACGACGCGCCAGCACCGCCTGAATGGTGTCAACGCTGTGGCCCTCTTCCTGATACCAGGTACGGAAACGGCCCAGCATAAAGTCGATCACTTCATCGACCACTTTGGCGTTGCTCAGCTTGCTGCCGTACAAACGCACCGCTTCTTCGGTCAGCGTTTGCAGATCGAGCGGCAGATTTTTCTCCACGATGATACGCAGCACGCCCAGCGCAGCACGGCGCAGTGCGAACGGATCTTTGTCGCCTTTCGGATGCTGACCGATACCGAAGATACCCGCGAGGGTGTCCATTTTGTCGGCAATCGCCACGGCGCAGGCCACAGGATTTGACGGCAGATCGTCACCGGCAAAGCGCGGCTGATACTGCTCATTCAGCGCAACCGCCACATCTTCCGCTTCGCCATCGTGGCGCGCGTAGTGCATGCCCATCACGCCCTGCGTGTCGGTGAACTCGAAGACCATGTTGGTCATCAGGTCACATTTCGACAGCAAGCCCGCGCGGGTAGCGTGGTTCACATCAGCGCCAATCTGCGCGGCAATCCAGCCAGCCAGCGCCTGAATGCGATCTGTTTTATCACGCAGCGTACCCAGCTCTTTCTGGAACAGTACGGTTTCGAGACGCGGCAGATTATCTTCCAGACGCTTTTTGCGGTCGGTGTTGAAGAAGAACTCGGCATCCGCCAGACGCGGGCGCACCACCTTCTCGTTACCGGCGATGATCTGCTGTGGATCTTTGGATTCGATGTTGGTGACGAAGATGAAATTCGGCAGCAGCTTGCCCGCCGCGTCGTACACCGGGAAGTACTTCTGGTCACCTTTCATGGTGTAAACCAGCGCTTCAGCTGGCACCGCGAGGAACTTCTCTTCGAATTTCGCCGTCAGCACCACCGGCCACTCCACCAGCGAGGTCACTTCTTCCAGCAGGCTTTCGCTCAGATCGGCGATGCCGCCAATTTTCTGCGCTGCCGCTTCCGCATCCGCTTTGATTTTGGCTTTACGCGCCGCGTAATCCGCCACCACTTTACCGCGCTCCAGCAGCAGCTGCGGATATTGATCGGCGTTGTCGATGGTGAATTCTGGCTCGCCCATAAAGCGATGACCGCGAATCACGCGATCGGATTTAATACCGAGAATCTTCGCGGGAATCAGCTCATCGCCGAGCAGCAGCGTAACGGTGTGCACCGGACGCACAAACTGCACGTCGCTCGCGCCCCAGCGCATCAGCTTAGGAATTGGCAGCTTGCTCAGCGCGGTAGCCACCATAGCGGGCAGCAGCGCCTGCGCGCTTTCGCCGGTGATGGCAGCGCGATGCACCAGCCATTCACCTTTATCCGTGCTCAGACGTTCAGCCTGCGCCACGGTGATGCCGTTACCACGCGCCCAACCTTCGGCCGCTTTGGTGGCGTTGCCATCGGCATCAAACGCGGCGGCGATAGCCGGGCCACGTTTTTCAACTTCGCGATCCGGCTGCGCGGCAGCCAGCTGGGCCACTTTCAGCGCCAGACGGCGCGGAGCAGCAAACCAGCTCACTTCGCCGTGCGCAAGACCGGCGCTATCAAGTTCAGCGGTGAAATGCGCAGCAAAGGCTTCCGCCAGACTGCGCAGCGCTTTCGGAGGCAACTCTTCGGTGCCAATTTCCACCAGGAAAGTTTTATCGGTCATGGCTGCCTCTTACTTGTTTTTATTGCACATCGGGAAGCCAAGCGCCTCACGGGACGCATAATAGGCTTCCGCCACGGCTTTCGTCAGGGTGCGGATACGCAGGATATAACGCTGGCGTTCGGTAACCGAAATCGCTTTGCGGGCATCCAGCAGGTTAAAGCTGTGCGCCGCTTTCAGAATGCGCTCGTAAGCCGGCAGCGGCAGCGGTTTTTCCAGCGCCAGCAGCTGCTGCGCTTCTTTCTCATACTGCTCGAAGCAGGTGAAAAGGAAGTCAACGTCAGCGTATTCAAAGTTATAGGTCGACTGCTCCACTTCGTTCTGATGGAACACTTCGCCGTAGGTGGTTTTACCGAACGGACCGTCGCTCCACACCAGATCGTAAACGCTGTCTACACCCTGAATGTACATCGCCAGACGCTCCAAGCCGTACGTGATCTCGCCGGTTACTGGCTTACACTCGAGGCCGCCAACCTGCTGGAAGTAAGTGAACTGCGTCACTTCCATGCCGTTCAGCCACACTTCCCAACCGAGTCCCCACGCGCCCAGCGTTGGGTTTTCCCAGTTGTCTTCGACAAAGCGAATGTCGTGGATGGTGGGATCCATACCCAGCTCTTTCAGCGACCCAAGGTACAGCTCCTGAAGGTTGTCCGGGTTGGGCTTAATCACCACCTGGAACTGGTAATAGTGCTGTAAACGGTTCGGGTTTTCACCGTAACGTCCGTCGGTCGGACGACGAGATGGCTGCACGTAAGCGGTCGCCATCGGCTCTGGGCCTAAGGCACGCAGACAGGTCATCGGGTGTGAGGTGCCGGCGCCCACTTCCATGTCCAACGGTTGGACAATGGTGCAGCCTTGACGCGCCCAGTAATCCTGCAAGGTCAGGATCAGGCCCTGAAAGGTCTTGGTATCAAACTTTTGCATGTTGAATTCGCACGCGATACGGATCGGTTAAAAAAAGAGTGCGCCAGTATACCCTTTGACCGCGGATTGTGCAGCCGGAAATCCAGGCCAATGCGCAGGCGATTACGGCAAGGTTTAGCGGGCAAAAACAGAACAATAAGAAAATCGTATACGATTCACACTCATCGCGAGCACTCAACATAAAATTTTCATTAAAATCTTACATATCAAAATCTTGATCGATATATCAGCAAATCCTATTACGTGATGAATATCACCTTTTTGACCCAATGGTTAAAAATCGCGCGTTGACACTCGTATAATCGTATACGAAATTGCGGTGAAACAGTTTTGCTTGAGATTTCACCATGAAGATTGCGTTGAGTTATCCCGGCATGAACGCCAGCGACCGCCCAATGGGGCCTGCGCCGCTCTCCGCCGCCGTGCTGCACGAACCGATGTTGTTCATTTCCGGCCAGGTGGCGATTGAGCCCTACAGCGGCGAGATTATGGGCAACGACATCGCCAGCCAGACGCGTCAGGTGTTGAAAAACGTCGGCGATCTGCTGAGCGAAGCGAATATGACCTTCGACAACGTGGTCCGCGTCACTGTTTACCTGACCGATCTCAGTACGTTCAGCGCGATGAATGCCGCTTACAGTGAATTCTTCCGGTTCCCCTTCCCGGCGCGCGCCACCGTGGGCATTCAACTCAACCATCCTGACCTGCTGGTCGAGATGGAAGTGACGGCGATGCGCTGATGCATATTCATATCGAGAACGACGCCAGCGCACCGCGCGCACTCCATCTCTCTGTCGAGCAGCTGCAACTGCAGCTCGACGCGCATCCGCCGTTGCGCAGCCACTTCACGCTGAGCGAAAACCGCGATCCGGCACACACCGCCGACTTTCTCGCCCGCTGCGACATTCTGTGGAGCGGCCGTAAGCTGGCGCTCGATCAGTTCAGCACGCCGCGTCTGGGTTGGGTGCAGGTGATGTCCGCTGGCGTTGAGCAGTGGCTGGCGCACTGGCCGCAAGGCGTGACGCTCACCAATGCTTCTGGCGTACACGGCGATAAAGGTGCCGAGTTCATTTTGATGGCGGCGCTGATGTTCAACTTCGGCATTCCCGGTTTTCTGCAGGATCAGGCGCAGCGTGTGTGGCGTCCGACCTTTGGCGGCTGCGCACGCGGCAAAACCGTGCTGCTGCTGGGCGTGGGCGGCATTGGCGCCGCGGCGGCAACTCTGCTGACGGCACAAGGCTATCGCGTGATTGGCGTGACGCGCAGCGGCCAGTGCGATGCCAACGTGGCTCGCTGCATCCGCATTGATGCGCTAGACGAGGTGTTGCCGCAGGTGGATGTGGTGGTGTCGACGCTGCCGCTGACACCACAAACCCGCAATCTGTTCGATCGCCGCCGTCTCAATCTGCTGCCCGTACGCGCTGGCATCGTGATTGTTGGCCGCGCTGATGTATTTGATTACAGCGCGATGCGCGAAAAACTCAACGCAGGCGAACTGGCCGGCGCGGTGCTGGATGTCTATCCGCAAGAGCCGCTACCGGTCGACGACCCGCTGTGGCACACGCCCGGCGTAGTGATGACGCCGCACTGCAGCCTCGACGATCACAGCGCCTACCTCGCCGGTTGCCTTGACGTGTTTATCGATAACCTGGCGCGCTTCCGCCACGGACAACCGCTGCGTAATCAGGTTGATCCGGCACGAGGTTATTAACCCCCGATATTTCCGTAGGGTCGCCATTCATGGCGACCACCTAAAAAAGCACCAAAGACGTTCATAAATCACAAGGTCATCGCTTTCTCATTCACCAGCATCAGGGGAACCTTATTATGAAATTTGCACGCACTGCTTTGTTAATCTCTGGTCTCAGCGGCAGCTTACTGGCGGGCATCTCCAGCGCCCACGCAGCCAGCACCGATCCCATCACGCCTGCCGCCAGCGACTTCGCGGCGATGGCGCAGTGCAAAGCACTGCAAACCAAATATCCCTCGCTGAAAGGCAAAGATCTGGTCGTCGGCCTCGGCGGCTACACCAAAGGCTTTGAAGCGCCATCGGAAAAAGATCCCAGCATCATTGAAGGACTCGATCCTTCCCTGTTCGAGCGCATCAGCAGCTGCCTCGGCGCGAAACACAGTTACCAAAGTGGCTCGTTCAACGTGCTGCTCACCTCGATCGCCAGCGGACGCGCGGATATCGGTCCGATGCTGTACGTCACCGAAGAACGCATGAAGCAGATCGCCTTCGTCGCCTCGATGCAGGTGCAGGATGGTTCGGTGCTGGCACAGGGCAACCCGAAGAAAATCAACAGCGTCGATGATCTGTGCGGCCAAACCGTCGCCGCCGCTGCGGGTTCGTACGAAGCCAACAAACTGGTGCCGGAACAAAGCGCCAAATGCAGCGCCGCCGGTAAGCCCGAAGTCAGCATGTTGATGGTGCAGAACACCGACAACAGCATTCAGGCGGTGAAAAGCGGTCGCGCGGACGTCTATCTGACCGAAGCCGGTTCCGCCGTTGCCATCGCCAAAGCGGACAAATCGCTGCAAAGCGGCTTCACCGTGGATCTGCCGATCATGGTTGGCTTCCCGATCGCCAAAGACAACGCCACGCTGCGCGCGGCGGTGCTGGACGCGATGAAGGTGATTCAGGAGAGCGGCGCACAGAAAAAACTGCTGGATTACTGGGGCCAGGGCAGCGCTGCCGAACGTCCGGTGGTTGCGCGTGGTTAATGCATAAACTCAGCCGCCTCGGTGACTAATCCGAGGCGTTGAGGAGGATAACGCCTTGGATGATTTTCTTAAGTATCTGACTTTCCCCTACTTATGGGAAGGCGCTGTTATCGCCGTGCAGCTGCTGGTTGGCGCGCTGGCGGGCGGCATTGTGATTGGTTTTTTCCTGGCGTTAGCCAGCAGCTCAAAGCACGGGTTTATTCGCGTGCCGGTGAAAATTTACATCTATACGCTGCGCGGCACGCCGGTGCTGCTGCAGCTGATTTTGCTGTACAACGTGCTGCCGGAATTTGGTCTGCGTTTGAGCCCATTCACCAGCGCGCTTATCGCCCTGATGATCAACGAAACCGCCTTCTGCGCCGAAATCATTCGCGGCGGCATTATGGCGACCGATCGCGATCAAAGCATGGCGGCGCAGGCGTTCGGTTATTCGCGCAGCAAAGAGATGATTCACGTGGTGATCCCGCAGGCGCTGCGCGCCATTCTGCCCACCATGGGCAATGAAACCGTCGGGCTGCTGAAATCCACCTCGCTGGCTTCGGTGGTGGGCGTCAATGAGCTGACGATGCGCGGCCAGGCGATTGTGTCGCAAAACTTCCTGTTTATTCCGGTGCTGGTCGCGTCGGGCGGCATCTATCTGATTCTTTCCACGCTGCTGGCGGGCGGTCAGTGGTGGCTGGAGAAGTTCTACAACCTTGATGAACGTGCGCGACGGGCACGCGCGCGCCTGGCGAAACTGCCGCCGGAAGCAGACGTGATGCCGATGCAGCTACCAAAACGGCGCTGGGATACGCAAACCGCTGCGCCGGTGCTGGAAGTGAATCAGCTGTGCGTCGACTACGCCGGTAAAGCGGTACTGAAATCGCTGTCGTTAACCGTCCGTCGCGGCGAAGTGGTGGTGCTGCTTGGTCGCTCCGGTTCGGGCAAAAGTACGCTGCTGAAATCGATTCTGGCGCTGACGCCACGCAGCAGCGGCACCATTCAGACTGAAGGCCACTTCATGGGCAGCGACGAAAACGGTCGCGCGCTGGCGCAGCGACATCTGCCGGTGAACCGCGCCAAGTCGGGCATTGGCATCGTGTTCCAGCACTTCGCGTTGTTTGATCATCTTACCGCGCTGGAAAACGTGATGAGCATTCTGCTGCGCGTGCAGGGCGCACAGCCGGAAATCGCGCGCGGCAAAGCGATGCGCGCGTTGAAAATGGTAGGACTCGGTGATTTCGCCGCCTCGCTGCCGCACGAACTCTCTGGCGGACAGAAACAGCGCGTCGGCATTGCGCGCGCGCTGGCGGCAGAACCGCAAATCCTGCTGTTTGATGAACCGACTTCCGCGCTCGATCCCGAACTGGTGCGCGAAGTGAACCAAACCATGCGCAGCCTGGCACAGACCGGCATCACCATGATCATCAGCACCCACGACATCGCGTTTGCGGCGGGCGTTGCCGATCGCGTGGTGTTCCTGCAGGATGGCGCGCTGATTGAAGAAGGCCCGCCGACGATTCTGCAAAATCCGCAAACGCCGGCTTTTGCCACCTTCCTTGAACATGAAAATGCTGCGGAGGCGCCACATGCCAACGCGCTTTGAACTCACGGCACGCGAGCGCCTCGGCGATGCGCTGTTCCGCTATATGCAGGGCCAACCGGCCGATGCGCTGGGTAATGAACCCGATGCCAATCAGCAGGCGCTACGCCGCTTTCGTCTGTTACCGCGCGTGTTGCAGGGCAATGAAAGCATCGACACGCAGATTTCCCTGCACCAGCAAAACTGGTCCGCGCCGATTGGCGTCGGCGCGTTTGCCGGTGACCGAATTTTTCACGAAGAAGGGGTGCTGCCGATTGCGCGCGCCTGCAAACGTCTGCAACTGCCACTGGTGATCTCCGAAGAGAGCGTCACGCCGCTGGAGCAGATTGGTGCCGAATACGACCGCTGCTGGCTGCAACTGCGCGCGGCGGGCGATGTCGGCCGCATCAAAGCCTTAATCGATCAGGCCGCGCAGGCCGGATTCAAAAATATCGTGCTCACGGTGCTGGCGCCGGTGCATCCGGTGGCCGGATTACAGCCCGGCGGCTTCTCTATTGGCGATGCCCTGAAACAGCGCGGCTGGCACACCATCGGCGGCACGCAGCCGGGCGTTGCGCCGCTGCCGGCTTTCCCGGTGTGGCGCTGGCAGGAGATTGATGAGGTGGCGGCGCACTGCGCCGATCGCCAGCTTCCGCTGTGGCTGAAAGGCGTTCTGCATCATGACGATGCGGCACAGGCCGCGCAGCACGGCGTCAGCGGTTTGATTGCCTCTAACATTGGCCTGCGCCAGAGCGCGCGCTGGGCTACGCCGGTCGATCAGCTGCCCGATTTGCAGGCGGTGACGCGGCTGCCGCTGCTGCTGGATGGCGGCGTACGCTGCGGCAGCGATGCGGTGGTGGCGCGCTGTCTTGGCGCGTCGCTGTCGCTCAGCGTGCGCCCGATCATCAGCGCGTTAGTGGCGGGCGGCGAGAGCGCGGTGTTCGATCTGCTTTCCGGCTGGATCAATGAAGTTACGGCCATTAGTCACTGGTGCGGCGTCAGCGATATGGCGGCACTCAACGGCAGCTTTATCACCGAGGAGCGCCACTGATGCAGACACTGATTTTCAATCAAGGCGATGCCAGCGAATCCCGCATCTATTACTGCGCGCACTATCTGGCGCACAGCCTCGGCCTGTTCGCCGCACAGCAGCTGCAGGTGATCTTCACCACCAGCGAATCAGGCGGGCATACGGTACAAGGCGGCCAGGTTCCCGCAGTGCTGAATCGCGACGCCGATCTCACGCTGGGCGGCCCGATGGTGGTGATGAAGCATTTTCAGCAGCACGGCGCAGAGTTGCAGTGTTTCTGCGCCTCGGTGGCGGCCAATCCGTGGTTTCTTGCGGCGGCGCAGGCGCAGCCCGATTTTCAGCTCAGCGATCTGCGCGGCAAACGTGTGCTGGATGTCGGTAATGTCGGCACCGCCACGCTGACGTTCCGCTGGCTGCTGGCGCGTCACGGTTTGCAGGATGACGTTGAGCTGATCGCCGGCAGCGGCGATCAGGCGCGGGATTTCGCCGCAGTTGCCCAAGGTGCAGCCGATTATGCGCTGCACGCCATGCATATGCTGGCGCCCGCCATCGCCGCCGGACAACTCCACAGCATCAGCAGCCTCGCCAGCGTGTGCGGCCACCTACCCTGGAGCGCCTACATTGCACGCGCCGATGTATTGCAGGAGAGAGCCGCCGCTTTCGCCGCCTTCTCCCGCGCCATTGCCCAGGCGCTGACGTGGATCGCCAACCATGACGCCACTGCACTGGCGCAACAGGTGCAGGCGTTTTACCCCGATTATCCGCGCGAGGCGCTGGTGCGCGGCCTCGCGGCCTATCAACAGGCCGGTGTCTTTGCGCCAGATGGCGTCATTCCGCGCGCCGAATTTGCGCATTTTAGCCAGCTGTTAAGTGCTATCGGCTGGCTCGATTCGTCACAGCCGGTGCCGTACGCGGCGCTGGTGACGCAGGCAGGAGCAGAGCAATGAAACAGCTAATTATTAATGGTTTGGTGGTCGGTGAAAGCGGCGCGGCGCCTGCCGATCTGTTACTGGAAAACGGCAAAATCAGCGGACTGCTGACGCCTGCCGCGCTTACCGACGGCGTTGACGAGGTAATCGATGCACGTGGCTTGATCATCGTGCCCGGCGCCATTGACGTGCATACCCATTTCACCGGCTCGCACGATTTTCCCGAACAGGAGCTGCGTGAAGGCACGCGCGGTGCGGCGGCGCACGGCGTCACCACCATCGTCGAGATGCCGCATTCTCTGCCACCGGCGACATCGCTGGTTAACTTCAGCGCCAAAAAAAGCTGGCTGGCTGACAACTGCTCGGTGGATTACGCCCTGTGGGCTGGGTTAGACGGAAACAACGTGCATGAACTGGCGGCGCTGAATCAGGCGGGTGCGCTGGCCTTCAAAGCCTTCCTGTGCAGCGGCGCACCCAACGGCGACGCCACCGACGAGAAAGGTTTGCCGCGTCTCGACGATGACGGCCTGCTGCGCGCCATGCGCGAGCTGGCCACGTTCGACGGGCTGATTGGCGTGCACGCTGAGAATCACGAGATTTTGATCGGTGCTGGCAGCGAACAGCGCCGCGCCGGACGCAAAGATGCGCGCGCTCATGCGCTGGCGGGGCCGGAAATCGCCGAGATCGAAGCGGTAGGACGCGTGTTAGCGATTGCCGAAGAGACCGGCGCGCGCTGCCATATCGTGCACGTCAGCTCGGCGCGCGCGGCGGAAACCATTGTCGCTGCCAAAACCCGCGTACGCGCCAGCTTCGAAACCTGTCCGCACTATTTACTGCTCGACGAAGACGATCTGGTGCGCATCGGCCCCAACGCGCGCTGCGGCCCGCCAATCCGCCCACGTCCGGTGGTGGATGCGCTGTGGCAGGTGCTGCTGCGCGGCGATATCGACATGATCGCCTCTGACCATTGTCCGTACACGCCCGCACAAAAACAGGCGGGTGAAGCCAGCATCTGGGAGGCGGGCATGGGCCTGACCGGCGTGGAAACCCTCAGCCCGATGTTCTTCAGCGCGGCCCATATTGAACGTGGCGTGGCGCTCAGCGAGTTTGCGCGCATGACCGCCAGCGGCCCGGCCAAAGCCTTCCAGCTGTGGGGCAAAAAAGGGGCGATTGCGCCCGGCTTCGACGCCGATTTGGTGTTCTACGACGCCAGCCAAAGCTGGACGGTGCGCGGCGCCAATTTTCAGGGACTCGGCAAGTGGAGCGCATTTGAAGGGATGCGCTGTCAGGGTAGAGTGGTGCGCACATTGATTCGTGGCGTCACGGTATTCCAGGATGACCAGATGCAGGTTGAACCCGGCTTCGGTCAGTTCGTGACCCGACAGGTTTAAACAGGATAAACAACATGGCAGGAAAACCCTCTACCGCTCGTCGTAAAAACAGCGCCCCGCTGGCGCAGGACGCGGCCACCGATAACAGCTGGAATAGCGCGCGTCCGCGCACGCTGGTCGATCACGCCGTGGATGCCATTCTCAGCGCCGCCTCGCGCGGCCTGATCCTGCCCGGCGACCGCATCGCAGAACCCGAGCTGGTGGCGAAACTCGGTATGAGCCGCGTGCCGATCCGCGAAGCGCTGCGCATTCTGGAGAGCCAGGGCATTGTCACCAGCGAGCCGTATAAAGGTATCCGCCTGATGGAGATTTCGCATCAGCGGCTGGAGCAGATTATCGATGTGCGCATCCCGCTGGAGACGCTGGCCTGTCGCCGTGCGATTGAGGCCGGACGCAACAGCGCTGAGCAGCTTAATCAGCTCTATCAGGGCGTGGCGCAGATGCAGGCGATGATGCAAAGCGATAACGTTTACGGTTTTGCCTCCGCCGATACCGATTTCCACCGCACGCTGTGCAGCTTCGCGCACAACCCGGTGCTGAGCAATTTGTGGGAGTCGATTGCCCGTCAGCTGACGGTGATTTTCGGCCTCTCCACCATGGGCAAATCGATGAGCGACATCATTGAGGAGCATCAGCGGCTGATTAATGTCTTTGCCGATGGCGACATCGCCAAAATGACCGACGAGGTTGAGAACCACATCCGCATTCAGGCGCTGGACGTGGATTACGAAACCCTGATAACACAGCGCCGACAGCACCGTTCCGCTCTCGGCTAATTTCGCCTTGCCTTTACACCAGGGAAAACACCATGAAAATCATTAACGTTGAGGCGTTTTACCTGCGCCTGCCAGTGATTGAGCAGCGCACCGACAGCTCTCAGGATGCGCTGCTGATCAAAATCACCACCGATGCCGGCATCACCGGCTGGGGCGAAGTGGATGGCAGCCCGTATGTCACCAAAGCCATCATTGAAGCGCCCTATTCGCACACCATGGTCACCGGCCTGAAGTCGCTGTTAATCGGCGAAAACCCGCTGGAAACCGGCCGTTTATGGAAGAAGATGCACAAAGCCACCCTCTATTACGGCCGCAGCGGCGCGGTACTACAGGCGATGGCCGGCATCGACATCGCCTTGTGGGACATCAAAGGTAAAGCACTCGGCAAGCCGATTGTTGAACTGCTGGGCGGCGCCATGCGCGACAAAATGCGCGTTTACTCCTCCAACATGTTCCAGTTCAGCGTCGAAGAGACGGTCGCGCGCGCGCAGCATGCGATGGATACCGGCCATAGCGGCGTGAAGTTTGGCTGGGAGCCGTTTGGCACTGACGAAGCGCTGGATCTGCGCTATCTCGACGCCCTGCGTAAAGCGATGGGCGACGATGTGGATCTGATGCTGGATGTCGGCCACGTGTGGGATGCCAAAACCACCATTCGCCGCAGCCAGCGCTATGAACACCTCAATCTGTTCTGGATTGAAGAGCCGCTGCATCCCGATAACTACGCGGGTTACGGCCAGGTTTCCGCCGCCTGCCAGCAGCATATCGCCGCCGGTGAGCAAGAGTGTTCGGTAACGGGTTTCCAGCGCCTGATAGATGAAGGCGGCATCGATATCGTGCAGATCGACCTGACGCGCACCGGCTTTACGCAGGCAATGGAGATCGCCAGCTACGCGCACAGCCGTGGACGCAAAGTTTGCAACCACAACTTCACCACCGACATTAATACCGCCGCCTCGCTGCATTTCCTGTGCGCGATTGAGAATGCGCTGGTGATGGAGTATTGCGTCGAGCCGGGCGAAATCAGCCGCTCGCTGGCGAAGAATCCGGTGCGCATCGCCGACGGTTACGCGTGGCTGCCGAGCGAGCCGGGGCTCGGCGTTGAACCCGACGAAGCGGTGATCGAGAAATTTTTGGTGCGCGGTTAACCAGGTCGCCATGAATGGCGACCCTACGGCGCATCGGCACTGTTTTTGTAGGGTCGCCATTTATGGCGACCTGGTAACAGAGTGATCTGAATTACAACGCAAAAGGTTGTTGGCGCGCGGCTCACTGGCTACCCTTCTTCGCAGCGAATGCAAGAGGGTGCCATGCAGCAAAAAATTTACTGGATCGACAACTTACGTGCGGTTGCCTGCCTGATGGTGATCGTCATTCACACCACAACCTGGTACATCACCGGGCCGATGGCGGTGACAGGCCTGAGCTGGGATGTGGCGAACCTGCTTAACTCAGCGTCACGCGTCTGTGTGCCGCTGTTCTTTATGATTTCAGGCTATCTGTTTTTCGGCGAACGCAGCGCACAAGGGCGGCATCTGCTGCGCATCGTGCTGTCCCTGCTGTTCTACAGCGCGGTGGCGCTGGCCTATATCACCTGGTTGACGCCGATCAGCGAAGGACGGTCGCTGCTCAAACTGCTGCAAAAACCGGTGTTCTATCACCTGTGGTTCTTCTTCGCCATTATCGGCATCTACCTGTTATCCCCGCTGATTCAGGTGAAAAGCGTGGCACCGCGCTATGTCGCGATACTGGTGATCGTGCTGGCGGTGCTGGCGAATCCGAATACCGTGAGCCAATCGCTGGGACCGTTCCACTGGCTGCCGGTGAATCTCTATGTCAGCGGCGACAGCATTTACTACCTGCTGTATGCGCTGCTCGGGCGTGCGATTGGCTGCATGGAGACCGACAAGCGCAGCGTCAGCTGGCTGGCGGGATTGGGCTTTGTGGCCTGCGTGATTGGCATTGCGCTCGGCACCAAACAGATGCTGAAAATCAACGGCGCGTTCAACGATACCTGGTATCTCTACTGCGGGCCGCTGGTGTTTGTTGCCGCCATCAGCCTGTTGATTCTGTTCAAAAACACCCTGAATCAGCGCGCGCTGCCGGGGCTCGCCACCCTCTCACGCTATTCCCTGCCGATCTACGGTTTTCACGCGCTGTTTATCCACTTTCTGCGTACCCATCACTACGACGACATGTCGCGCCCGTGGCTCGATTTGCCGTGGGTGATGGGCACGACGCTGATTGGCAGCCTGCTGCTGGCGATGGGATTACAACGCGTGGATAAGCGTCATCTGGTGAGCTGATCGTCCCAGCGCTGGTGCGCGCGGCGCAGCTGGCGTGCTGAGGAGAATCCAGCGGCCAGCGCCGCCTTCTCCGCCGCTTCGCCCTGCTGCTGGCGTTGCCGTGCAATCACTAAGCGCAGCTGTTCGTGGTACTCGCGCACGCTGATGCCCAGATGCTGGCGGAACAGGCGCGTCAGATGGCGCTCGCTGACATGCGCCCGCTCGGCCAGTGCGGTAAGCGACCAATCGTGTTCGGGGTGAGCAATCATTACATCCTGCGCGCGATGAATCGCCGGATGCATGTGATTGCGATAGCGCAGCCACGGCGACAGCTGTGGATCGTCGCCGGAACGGCGGAACCACACCACCATTTCGCGCGCCACTTTCAATGCCTGCGGCGCGCCGCACAGCCGATTGATGAGATGCAGCGCCAGATCGATGCCCGCAGTAATGCCCGCGCTGGTCCAGATGCCGCCATCTTCGACGAAAACCCGGTTATCTTTTACCAACGCCGCTGGCGCTGCCGCTTTCAGGCGCGGTAACACATCGTGATGCGTGGTGCATTGGATGCCATCCAGCAACCCCGCCTGCGCTGAAAGCAGTGCGCCGGAACAGATGCACACCAGCGTGATGCGCTGATCGGTAATCGCCGCCTGCTGCTGGCGCAGCCAGTCACGCGCTATCGCGGCCGGTGCGGTATCAAAACAGACGCGCGAATCGTGTACGCCAGGCACCACCAGCAGGCTGTTTGCCGGCAGTTGCGCGGGCAAGGGCGCGATGTCGGCGAGGGTCATGCCGGTGGAGCACAGCACGCTTGGCTGCGGACCGATGTAGTGCAGCGCGAAGTGGCCGTCGGCCAGCTGCAGGGTTTCAGCGGGGCCAGTGAGATCCAGCGCCATCACGCCGGGAAGCACGAGAAAGAAGACGGACTGCGGCATGTTGGGCTCCGGTTGGTGCGGCGTTCGGCCAGGTTGGCATAAATGCCAACCCTACATGTAGGGTCGCCATTAATGGCGACCAAATCAGGCCACTCGATTCAACAGAATCACCCAATCATACCCGATAAAAACCCCAACACCCTGCCAAATCCAGCCATCACTCCTCCACATCAAGACATCAACGGCTGCAGCTGCTGATACAAACGCGCAAACACTTCGCGCTGTGGCTGATACGCCTGATGCCGCGCCGCATCCGGTTGATGCCGCTGCGCCAGTTCCAGCGGCGGCCATTCGCTCGCCGGATCTACCGCCAGCTGCGCCAGTCGCGCCGCACCCAGCGCCGGGCCGACTTCGCCGCCGTGGCAATAATCCAGCGTTTGCCCGCTGATATCCGCCAGCATCTGACGCCAGTACGCACTTCGCGCGCCGCCGCCAATCAGCATCACGGTTTTCGGCTGCACACCGCACTCATGCACCGCATCCATGCCTTCGGCCAGCGCGAAGCCCACGCCTTCCAGCACCGCGCGCGCCAGTTCTGGTCGGCCATGCTGATGCGTTAAACCAAAGAACGCGCCCTGCGCCTGCGGATTGTTATGCGGCGTGCGCTCGCCAGAAAGATAGGGCAGGAACCACACTGGCGGCACATCGCTGCGCGCTTTTTCCGCCTCACTTAGCAGTTGCGGCACATCGGCACAGCCGGTTAGCGCCGCCGCCCAATGGAGGCAGGAAGCCGCGCTCAGAATCACCGACATCAGATGCCAGCGCTGCGGCAGCGCGTGGCAAAAGCTGTGCACCGCACGCTGTGGATTGCTGAGATAGCCGTCGCTCACCAGGAAATAGACGCCCGACGTGCCGAGCGACAGCATGCCTTGTCCCGGCTCAACCATGCCGACACCCACCGCGCCCGCCGCGTTATCGCCGCCGCCTGCCACCAGCGGCACGCTTGGCATGCCCCAGCGCGCGGCGACATCTGGCAACAAGGTGCCGGTGATCTGATTGCCTTCAAACAGTTGCGGCATCTGGCTGCGTTGCAAATCGCAGGCGTTGAGCATCTCATCGCTCCAGTCGCGCTGCGCCACATCCAGCCACATCGTTCCCGCCGCGTCCGACATGTCGCTGGCGAACTCACCGCTCATGCGGAAACGCAGATAATCTTTTGGCAGCAGCACTTTAGCTACCTGAGCAAACACCTGCGGCTCATGCTGTTTTACCCACAGCAGCTTAGGCGCGGTAAAGCCAGGCATCATCAGGTTACCGGTGATGCGACGCGAATCCGGCACGCGCTTCTCCAGTTCCTGACACTGCTCGCCGCTACGCCCGTCATTCCACAAAATCGCCGGACGCAGCACCCGATTCTCGCTATCCAGCAAGGTGGTACCGTGCATCTGCCCGCTCAGGCCAATCGCCTTCACGCCGCTGAGATCGTGCTGCTGGGCCAGCGCCTGCATGGCACGATCGGTCGCCCGCCACCAGCTTTCGGCATCTTGCTCGCTCCATAACGGCTGCGGCCGCGACACCTCCAGCGGCGCACTCTCCACTGCAATCACTTTGCCGTGCGCATCCAGCAACGCCACTTTCACGCCGGAGGTGCCTAAATCGATGCCGATAACCATGCTGCGCTCCTGAAAAGTTAAAAATCAAACAAGTAGTGATTCACCAGATTCTCCAGCTGTTCCTGGCGTCCACTGCGATGCTGTGGATTAAATTGCTGTTGCTGTGCCTGATCCGCCAGCGCGGCGAGAGAAAATTCCCCCTTCAGGATCTGCTGTCCGAACTCGCCGTTCCAGCCGCTGTAGCGCTGCGCCACACGCTTATCCAGCTCGCCGTTCGCCACCATGCGTGCCGCGACTTTTAACGCCAGCGCCATGGTATCCATTGCGCCAATATGGCCGTAGAACAGGTCGTATTTATCAGTGCTCTGGCGGCGGACTTTGGCATCAAAGTTTAAGCCGCCGGTGGTGAATCCGCCCGCTTTGATGATTTCGTACAACACCAGCGCATTCTCTTCGACGCTGACCGGGAACTGGTCGGTATCCCAGCCACACTGCATGTCGCCACGGTTAGCATCCACCGAGCCAAAAATGCCCAGCGCGATGGCCGTTGCGATCTCATGATGGAATGAGTGCCCCGCCAGCGTCGCATGGTTGGCTTCCACATTCACTTTGATCTCTTTCTCCAGCCCGAACTGCTTCAGGAAGCCATAAACTGTCGCGACATCATAGTCATACTGATGTTTCGTCGGCTCCTGTGGCTTGGGTTCAATCAGCAACATGCCGTGGAAACCGATCTTATGTTTGTGCTCCACCACCATCTGCATAAAGCGGCCAATCTGCTCGCGCTCCTGACGCAGGTCGGTATTCAGCAGGGTTTCATACCCTTCACGCCCGCCCCACAGCACATAGTTCTCACCGCCCAGAGTTTGCGTGGCCTGCATGGCGCTGCACACCTGGCTGGCGGCCCAGGCAAAAATTTCCGGATCCGGATTGGTCGCCGCACCCGCACCGTAACGCGGATGGGTAAAGCAATTGGCAGTCCCCCACAGCAGTTTCACGCCGGTTTCCTGCTGTTTTTCCAGTAATTTATCGGTCATCACCGCGAAGTTTTCACGATAGCTTTTCAGCGAATCCCCTTCCGGTGAGACATCCACATCGTGGAAGCAGTAATAAGGCACATTCAGTTTATGGAAGAACTCAAAGGCGACATCGGCCTTTTGCTTCGCCAGCTCAAGCGCATCACCCGGCTTCTGCCATGGACGATCAAACGCGCCAACGCCAAACATATCCGCGCCGTTCCAGCAGAAGGTATGCCAGTAACAGGCTGCAAAGCGCAGATGCTCCGCCATGGTTTTACCGAGAATCACCTCGTCCGGGTTGTAATGACGAAACGCCAGAGGATTGCGGTTATTACTCCCTTCATAACGAACGCGATCAAGCTGGTCGAAATAGGCGTGCATAGTTAGCTCCTTAGCATGAGGACCCGAATGGTCAGCTTTGAGCGGTTATTGTGATGATGTAATTTACTGCTGCTCAATTACGATATTTAACACTCAACGTAAGATAATTATTATTTGTGCGCCAGCTCGCAAAATAATGTCGTTATTTTCATTCAGCCTCTCTCACGTCGTTTTTTCTGAAAGCGTTGAAATATCGATCGCGCTCATAAAATCGCAAATAAACCAAAAAACGTAATAGCCGGATAAAAATCAGTAATTGATGTCATCTGAAACTCAGGGCAACAATTCATCGGCCTGGTTATCAGCCTTACAACGACAACAGCCTCAACCTACAGGATTAATACCATGAACATGAAAAAATCACTGTTGGCCGCCTGCGCGGCTCTGGCCCTGTTTAGTCACGCGGGTAGCGCTAAAGAAGTCAAAATCGGTATGGCTATTGATGATTTACGTCTGGAACGCTGGCAAAAAGATCGCGATATCTTTGTGAAACAAGCCGAATCGCTGGGCGCCAAAGTGTTTGTGCAATCGGCCAACGGCAACGAAGAAACGCAGATGTCGCAAATTGAAAATATGATTAATCGCGGCGTCGATGTATTGGTCATCATCCCTTATAACGGCCAGGTTTTAAGTAACGTGGTGGCGGAAGCGAAACGTGAAGGCATTAAAGTGCTGGCGTATGACCGCATGATTAATAACGCCGATATTGATTTTTATATCTCATTCGATAATGAAAAAGTGGGCGAATTACAGGCCGAAAGTATTGTGAAGCAAGTACCAAAAGGTAATTACTTCCTGATGGGCGGCTCGCCGGTGGATAATAACGCACGCCTGTTCCGTGCCGGCCAGATGAAAGTGTTAAAACCTTATATTGATAATGGCAGCATTAAAGTGGTCGGCGATCAGTGGGTTGATGCCTGGCTGCCGGAAAATGCCCTGAAAATAATGGAGAACGCCTTAACGGCAAACAGCAACCACATTGATGCCGTTGTAGCGTCGAATGATGCCACCGCAGGCGGTGCGATTCAGGCATTAAGCGCGCAGGGCCTTTCCGGCAAAGTCGCGATCTCCGGCCAGGATGCCGATTTGGCCGCCATCAAACGCATTATGAACGGCACGCAAACCATGACGGTTTACAAACCCATCACTGAACTGGCGACCGAAGCGGCCAAAATCGCGGTGGAACTCGGTGACAACAAACAACCCGCCAGCAACAGCAAGCTGAATAATGGCCTGAAAGATGTGCCATCGCGCCTGCTGAATCCTATTCCGGTGAACAAAGACAACATTGAAAGCACGGTAGTCAAAGACGGCTTCCACAAGCAGAGCGAACTCTGAGGCGCAAGCCCGCAAAGGAGAGAGGCCGATGTTGCTGGAAATGAACCATATCACCAAACGTTTCGGCGTGGTGAAAGCACTGGATGACGTGAGCCTGCAGCTGGAAGCCGGTGAAGTGATGTCGCTGTGCGGCGAAAACGGCTCGGGGAAATCGACCCTGATGAAGATCCTGTGCGGGCTGTATCCGCACGGTGACTTCGAAGGCAGTATCCATTTTGCGGGCGACGAGATTCAGGCGCAGACCATTCGTGATACCGAACGCAAAGGGATCGTGATCATCCATCAAGAGCTGGCGCTGGTGCGGCAGCTGACGGTGATGGAGAACATTTTCCTCGGCGCAGAGCTGGGACGTTTCGGCATGGTAGATGACGAAACCATGACGCTGCGTTGCCAGCAGCTGCTGGAGCGGGTCAAGCTGCAGGTATCGCCGGATACGCGCGTCGGCGAACTGGGATTAGGCCAGCAACAGCTGGTGGAAATTGCGCGCGCCCTGAATAAACAGGTGCGCCTGCTAATCCTCGACGAGCCGACCTCTTCGCTCACCGAACAGGAAACCGAGGTGCTGCTGAGCATCATCAAAAACCTGCGTGAACACGGCATCGCCTGCATCTACATCTCGCACAAACTCAATGAGGTAAAGGCGATTTCGGACACCGTCTGCGTGATCCGCGACGGTCAGCATATCGCGACCCGCGCGGCCGCCGGGCTGAGTGAGGATGACATCATCACCATGATGGTCGGGCGCGAGCTGACGGCGCTCTATCCGCATAGCCCTCACGAGATTGGCGAAACCGTGTTGCAGGTGGAGAACCTCACGGCGTGGCATCCCATCAACCGCCATATCCGCCGGGTGGATAACGTCTCTTTTAGCCTGAAGCGCGGCGAAATTCTTGGCATTGCCGGGCTGGTCGGTGCCGGGCGAACCGAAACCGTGCAGTGTCTGTTTGGCGTTTGGCCGGGACGCTGGCAGGGCGATATTCATATTAACGGCAAGAAAGTCCGTATCAAGGACTGCCGCGCCGCCATCGCGCACGGCATCGCGATGGTGCCGGAAGATCGCAAAAAGGATGGCATCGTGCCGCTAATGGGCGTGGGCAAAAATATCACGCTGGCCGCGCTGGACCAATTTAGCCCCCGGCTTTCGCTGCTGGATGACGCGCAGGAACAACAAGCAATTAATCAGGCCATTGCGCGCCTGCGGGTGAAAACCTCGTCGGCGGAACTGCCGATTGGTCGCCTGAGCGGCGGCAATCAACAGAAAGCGATCCTCGCTAAATGCCTGCTGCTCAATCCAAAAATCTTAATTCTTGATGAGCCTACACGCGGCATTGATGTGGGCGCGCGCCAGGAAATCTATCTGCTGATCAATTCGCTAGTGCAGCAAGGGATTGCCGTGATTGTCATTTCGTCTGAGCTGCCCGAAGTGTTGGGCCTGAGCGATCGGGTTTTGGTGATGCATGAAGGCAAAATCAAAGCCGATCTGATTAACGATAACCTGACTCAGGAGCAGGTGATGGAAGCCGCCCTGCGGAGTGAACACTATGTTTAAGACCGAAAGTACGCAACGCGGCCTCACTACGCCGGGTAAAGGTGCGCCAGGTAAATTCTCGCTGCCAAATCTGCAGGTGCTGGTGATGCTGGGGGCGATTGTGCTAATCGCCCTGTTCTTCACCTGGACCACCGACGGTGCCTGGCTCAGCGCACGTAATGTTTCCAACCTGCTGCGCCAGACCGCCATCACCGGCATTCTTGCGGTCGGCATGGTGTTCGTCATTATCTCTGCGGAGATCGATCTCTCGGTGGGTTCAATGATGGGATTGCTCGGCGGTGCCGCGGCCATTTTTGACGTCTGGCTCGGTTGGCCGCTGCCGCTCACCATCGTCGTGACTTTGGTGATGGGTTTGCTGCTCGGCACCTGGAACGGCTGGTGGGTCGCCTATCGCAAAGTCCCGTCGTTTATTGTCACGCTGGCGGGGATGCTGGCGTTTCGCGGCATTCTGGTCGGCATCACCGACGGCACCACGGTGGCGCCCACCAGCCCGGCGATGTCGCAGATTGGCCAAAGCTATCTGCCTGGCGGGATCGGATTTGGCTTCGGCTTTGCTGGCCTGGCGCTGTTTATCCTCTGGCAATGGCGCTTGCGCCTGCGTCGCCAACAGCTTGGTCTGGCGCAAACCTCTGTCAGCGGTGCGCTGGTGCGACAGGTCATCACCGCTGTTCTGGTGTTAGGCGCGATCTGGCTGCTCAACGATTATCGCGGCGTGCCAACGCCGGTCTTGCTGCTGGCGCTGCTGCTGCTCGCCGGCATGTTTATGGCGACCCGCACGGCCTTTGGTCGCCGGATTTATGCCATCGGTGGCAACCTGGATGCCGCGCGCCTTTCCGGCATTAATGTGGCCCGCACCAAGCTGGCGGTTTTCGCCATCAATGGCGTGATGGTGGCGATTGCTGGCCTGATCCTGAGCTCACGCCTTGGCGCGGGTTCGCCTTCGGCAGGCAACATTGCCGAGCTGGATGCTATCGCCGCCTGTGTGATTGGCGGCACCAGCCTGGCGGGCGGCGTTGGCTCGGTGGCGGGCGCGGTCATCGGCGCATTTATCATGGCGTCGCTGGATAACGGCATGAGCATGATGGATGTCCCGACCTTTTGGCAGTACATCGTCAAGGGCGCCATTCTGCTACTGGCGGTGTGGATGGATACTGCGACGCGCCGACGGGTGTAATCGCGTGGGGGATCACAATGTGGTGCAAATTCTTTCTGCTGTCCGTCGTGCCATGCTATGCAAGGTGCTGTCGATTTAGGAGAGTGCGCCACGATGCATGAGAAACGCTTTCGCATTACGTTGCTGTTCAACGCCAATAAGGTCTATGACCGCCAGGTGGTTGAGGGCGTCGGTGAGTATTTACAGGCATCACAAACGGATTGGGACATTTTCATTGAAGAGGATTTTCGTTGCCGCATCGACAATATCCGTGAATGGCTGGGCGATGGAGTTATCGCCGATTACGACGATCCCTCGATTGAAAAACTGCTGGCGAACGTGTCGGTGCCGATTGTCGGCGTCGGCGGATCGTACCATCAGCCGCAGGACTATCCGCCGGTGCATTACATCGCCACCGACAACGCCGCGCTGGTCGAGAGCGCCTTTTTGCATTTGAAAGAGAAAGGCGTGAACCGCTTTGCTTTCTATGGCTTGCCCGCAGCCAGCGGCAAACGCTGGGCGCAGGAGCGTGAACATGCGTTTCGCCAGCTGGTGGCGCGCGAGCGTTATCAAGGCGTGGTTTATCAGGGTATGGAAACCGCGCCGGAAAACTGGCAGCACGCTCAGAACCGCCTGGCTGACTGGCTGCAAACCCTGCCGCAGCAAACCGGCATCATCGCCGTCACCGATGCCCGTGCGCGCCATCTGCTGCAGGCCTGTGAATACCTCAAAATTCCGGTGCCGGAAAAGCTCACGGTGATCGGGATTGATAACGAGGAACTGACGCGTTATTTGTCGCGCGTGGCGCTCTCATCCGTGGCGCAGGGTTCACGCCAGATGGGTTATCAGGCGGCAAAACTGCTGCATCGCCTGCTGGATAATCAGCCTCTGCAACTGCAACGAATTCTGGTGCCGCCGGTAAAAGTGATTGCGCGCCGCTCCACCGATTTCCGCTCCTTGCACGATCCTGCGGTGATTCAGGCGATGCATTACATCCGCTTTAACGCCTGCAAAGGCATTAAAGTTGAACAAGTGCTGGATGCCATCGGCATCTCGCGATCGAATCTGGAAAAACGCTTTCGCGATGAAACCGGCGACACCATTCACGCCATGATCCACCGCGAAAAGCTGGAGAAAGCGCGCGAGCTGCTGGCGTGTTCTTCATTGAGTATCAATGAGATCTCACAAATGTGTGGCTACCCGTCGCTGCAATATTTCTATTCGGTTTTTAAAAAGAGTTACGCCAATACGCCGAAGGAGTATCGGCAACTTCACGGTGAAAACGTGCTGTGACGCACGGCTGAGATCAAGAATTCCGCCGCGATTGTCGCTATACTCCTGCGGCATCTTCAAAGGAAGATCGTCGTCTCCGGTGAGGCGGCCGGATTTCAAATCCGGTTGGGGCCGCCAGCGGTCCTGGGCAGGTTCGACTCCTGTGATCTTCCGCCACTTTTTTGTTTCATTCAGCTAACTCAACAACCCCGCCCCCACATTCACTGACAATCCCAAAATCGCCAGATTGAATACAAACGAAATCACCGACTGTAACAGAGCGATTTGCCGCATATCCGTGGTGCCCGTTGCCACATCGGCGGTTTGCGATGCTACCGCGATGGTGAAAGAGAAGTAGAGAAAATCCCAGTATCCCGGCTGCTCGGGCTTTTCAGGAAAGATCATCGGCGTGACATCCTTGCTGCGCCGCAGATAGTGATGATGCGCGTAATGCATGGCGAATGACGTCGGAAGCAGCGCCCAGGAAACCACCAAGGTTGCCGCGGTCAGCAGCAGATGCAGAATGCGCGGCGTTCCCGTTAGGCTCTTCAGCGTGGTGAGTTCCATCAGAATCGCCAGAATGCTGACCAGGCAGGTGAGCGTTACCATACTCAACACCAGCGTCGCGCTTTCATCCTCGATTTTAGCAATATGCGGAATATCTTTGGCCTCGGTGCCTAGCATGCGCAGCCACAGAAAAGCGAGATAGAGCCATGCCAGCACGTTCCAGCCAATCAGCAGACGCTGCAACATGCCCAGGTGCGCAGGCAGGAAGAAATAACAGGCCACGCCAGCCACAATCGAAATCAGCAAACGCAGACGCGCGCGAAGGTAATGCATCAGAGAAAGGCTCATGGTGTCAGAGGCTTAGTGAAGGAAGGTGGATAGGTTAACTGTAGACGCTGATAAAGAGGTTGTAATTGCGGAGCACCCCAACCACTTATCAAATCTGCTGCGCTGCAGTTGATAAAATAATCGCCAATCGACTAATGAGCTTCATTGCGTCTCTCTGGCATACTGTGCACCAGATCCTAAAAGAGCGGAGGCGACATGTCAGAGGAGCAATCCACACCATCACCAGCAGGCGAATTTGTCATGTTCGCAAGCGGCGATGGGAAAGTGCGGGTTGAATGTCGCTTTGAAAACGAAACTCTGTGGCTTTCTCAGGCCATGATATGTGAGCTGTTTAATAAAGCGAAAGCGACCATCAGTGGGCATATCAAAAACATCTTCGAAGAGGGTGAACTGCTGGAAAATTCAGTTGTTCGGTTTTACCGAACAACTGCCAGCGATGGAAAAAATTATCAGGTTCAATACTTTAGCCTGCCAATGATTCTCGCCATCGGTTATCGCGTCCGCTCTGCTCGCGGTACTCAGTTCCGCCAATGGGCAACGCAAACCCTGCAAGAATATTTGGTCAAGGGCTTCGTGATGGACGACGAGCGGCTGAGAAATCCGCCGGTTGGTTCATCCGCAGTACCTGACTATTTCGATGAAATGCTGGAGCGTATTCGCGACATTCGCGCCAGTGAGCGTCGGATGTATTTACGCGTTCGCGAGATTTTTGCCTTAGCGGCTGACTATCAACCTTCCCTGAAAGAGACAACGCAGTTTTTTCAAACCATTCAGAACAAATTGCACTTTGCGTGTACCGGTTATACCGCGGCCGAGCTGATTCATTTGCGCGCCAACGCCAGCCAACCTCATATGGGTTTGACCAGTTTCAAAGGTGAAGAGGTGCGCAGAAGCGATGTCACCGTGGCTAAAAATTATCTGGTTCAGGACGAAGTGAGCGAGCTCAATCGCGTGGTCACGATGTGGCTGGATTTCGCCGAAGATCAGGCGCGCCGCCGCCAGCAGATTTTTCTTAGCGATTGGCAGAACAAACTCGATCAATTTTTGCAATTTAACGATCGCGATGTGCTGCAAGGTGCGGGTTCAATCAGTAAGAAAATGGCCGATGAAAAAGCGCAGGCTGAATACGGTGAATTCGCCGAGCAACAGCGTCGTTTGAAAGAATCAGAAGGTGAAAACAACATTGCCAGTCTGCTGCAGTGGCAGACAAGCCCTAAGAAATCGAAATGATCGCCGCTGGGCCGCATCCCGCCATTTCGCTCCTCAACTTATACGCGCCCACTCTTTACTTCCCCACCAATCTCCGCCACTTTGCTCCTTCATCGCTTTGTGGAGCCTGGCATGCTAATCCATCCAACCGATACTCTGACTTTTTCAGGTAATCCGCGTCAGGCTGAGCTGCGTCAGCGCCTACTGGAGCCGGATGCGCCGAAAGTGATTGCCGCTGCGTTAGCGAAACAGCTGGACCGTGAAACCTTCACCCATCGCCACGCTGCGGGGCAACTCTTCTGTTTGAAGCAGGGATTGATGACGGTAAAAACGCCGTCCGGTATTTTCGCCAATCCGCCGCGACTGGTTGGCTGGATTCCGCCCTACTTTGAACATGCAATCATCGGGCCGGGCCCGGTGCTTGGCTGGACGGTATTGGTGGACGATGCGCTGGCCGCGCCATTGCCGGATCATCCCGTCCTGCTTTCCTGCCCGTCGGTGCTGGAGCCGCTGGCGGAAAGACTGGCAACCTTGTCGCCCGAACACTGGGGCAGCGCGCGCTACAATCGCCTGTGCGAGGTATTTCTGGATGAGTTATATGAATCGACCGAACATCCGCTGACGTTACCGCTGCCGGCAGAACCGCGCTTGCTGCAGATTGCGCGCCTGTTGATGGACGATCCCGCCGATACGCGTACCGGACCCGAACTGGCGCGCTGGGCGGGGCTCAGCCCGCGCAGTCTGAGCCGTCATTGGGCCAGCGCGGTCGGCATGAGTTTGACGCGCTATCGCCAGGTTTCACGTTTACTCAAATCACTGGAAGGATTGGCGGCAGGCAAAAGTGTGCAGCAAGTGGCGTGGCAGGTCGGATTCGACAGCGTTAGCAGCTACATCAGCGCTTTTCGCAGCGCGTTTGGCTCAACGCCCGGCAAATACTTTACGCCGCCAGCCGACTCTGCGGATGCAAAAACAGCAAACTAGCAGGCCCATCAATGTCCGGCAAACTGTGCTGATATTTGCGTCGGAACGCGCCGGGCGGCAGATCGCACATGCGGCGGAAAGTGCGGCAGTAAGTTTGCTGCGAGTCGAAGCCATATTTGATGGCGATATCCATCAGCGGCATATTGCTGTTCAACAGCGCAATCACCGAAGCCGTTAACTTGCGCTCGCGAATATAGGTACCCAGCGCGACGCCGGTGTAACTGCGAAACAGTCGCTGCAGATGCCACTGCGAATAGCCGGCGCGGCGCGCCACGGTTTCCAGAATGAGTTTCTGCTCAATGTTGTCCTCAATCCAGAGCATCAGTTGTTGCATAAAGGCGGCGTGCATATCCATCTTTCCTCCTGATGTCGAAATGAATACCGTGATACCGATAAATCGTCGCACTGATCGTAGCGGCGCGATTTATCGCGCAATAAATTGCGCCGCTACGATCAGTGTGCTCTGAAACTTCGGTGTCAGCGATTAACTGATAAGCATTATAAGAAGAAGCTAACTGGCTATGTGATGGTCAAAAGCCAATAAATAACGATAACTCGCCAATTTGGCGCTTTATCATTCAGGCCGAATATTTCATCATCTTTGCTGATCAAGAGAATGGAGAACACCATGAAAGGAATTTACCCCGCGCAGAGGAGCGATTTTGCGGCGATAACCATTGTGTGGGAAGCCTCGGTGCGGGCGACGCATCATTTCCTGCAAGATGCGGATATCCGCGCTCTGCGCCCGTTGGTGCGCGAGCAATATTTGCCGATGGTTGAGCTGCGTGTTTATCGCGATGAACAACAGAACATCGTCGGTTTTCTCGGCGTAGCGGAAAATCGGCTGGAAATGCTGTTTGTCGCGCCGCAAGTGTTTGGTCTTGGCATAGGCAAACAGCTACTGCGCTACGCCATCGAACAAATGAATGTCAGCGAACTGGATGTGAACGAGCAGAATCCGCAGGCGCTGGGTTTCTATCAACATCAGGGATTTGTTATCACCGGCCGCTCGCCGCTGGATGGTCAGGGAAATCCTTTTCCGCTGCTTCATCTGCGCTATGCGCCGTGATTTAAATGGTCGCGCCCATTGAAAGGCGATAATGCAGGTCGACCTGCTCGATGGTGGGCTGCTGGTTGATCTTTTTCAGGATGATCTCCGTCGCCACTTTTCCCATCTCAAAGCGCGGCGTGATCACGCTAGCTAAGCGTGGCGTGGTTGCCTGACCAATTTCCAGCCCGTGAAAACCGGCAATCGCCATCGCTTGTGGCACGGCAATGCGCGCCGCCTGACACTCCTGTAGTACGCCAACCGCCAGATCGTCATTGGTACAAAGAATCGCATCCATCTCCGGATAGAGCTGGCGCGCCAGCGTCATCATGCCGGTGCCAATCGATACCGAAGAGACCTTGTTCGGCACAATCCGGCCCGCAGGCAACCCGGCCGCTTCAACTGCATCGCGATAACCGGCGTAGCGTTGCTCATCACGGCGATCGGACATCGAACCAAAATAGATAACGCGCTGTTTGCCGCTGGCCAGCAGCATCGCCGTCATGTCGTAGCCGGCGCGATAGTTGTCGAAGCCCACATTGATGCGTCCACGCGCCTCGGTCAGCCCCATCACTTCCGCCACCGGAATGTTGGCGGCGTTTAGGTATTTTTCTGCGCGCACGGTGTGCACAGATTCGGTCAGGATCAGCCCTTTGATGTTAAAGGCCAGCACCGTGGCGATCTGCTCCTCTTCACGCTGGGCGTTGTAGTCGTAATTGACCACCAGCGTTTGATAACCGTGCGCGCTGGTCACCGATTCAATACCCGCCAGCAAGTCGGCAAAGATTTGATTATTAAAAGAAGGAATTAACACGCCAATGCGCGGTGGGTTCTGTTTGGTCGCTGCGACATTTTCGCTATCCGCGACGTAGCCAATTTCGGCAATCACGCTGGCGATTTTCTCCGCCGTTTCCGTTTTGACCTTTTCCGGCGTGCGCAGATAGCGACTTACCGTCATTTTGGTGACGCCCGCCAGGGTAGCAATATCGTCCAGAGTGATGCGCTGCGTTTTCATTACGGCGTCCGCAAAGAGGGGCTGATAATCAACGTATTATGCCCGTTGCCTGTTAAAAAATGAAACGCACCCGTGCGCTCCGTCGGGTGAAATAAACTCGGTAAACCCGCGTGTTTAACAGAATGAAAATTCCAATAAAAAGCAAATTTTGCAATGCCCTTACAAAGTGAATTGATGAAAAACCTATCATTTCATTGGGCTATAAGCATACCCCTGACGACTTATTCGGCAATTTTCGCCACCCCCTTCACACTTTTCGGAAAAAATGATCCAAATACCATCATTTAGAACATATATTCCAACACGAAGACCTCGCGTGAATAAAAGTTGAACATCGAAACCTACACCACCCTCTTTCTGGACAAGTAACGTTCAGGCCGTAGAGACAAGGGGCTATAACAATGGATACCAGGCAAAAACGCTACAACATGAAGTATGTCATTCTCTGCTGTACTGTCGCGGCATTCGGCGGTCTGCTGATGGGATATGACTCTTCCATTATCTCCGGTGCAATCGAACCCTTAAGTGAATATTTCCAGTTAACGCCCGCTGAAACCGGCTGGGCCGTTTCCAATATCCTGCTCGGCAGTTTGATCGGCTGCTTTATGGCACCGCGCCTCAGCGACAAGCTGGGACGTAAAAAATCCCTCGCCATCACCGCCCTGCTGTTTACCGTTTCGGTGATCGGCACGGCGCTGGCGCATAACTTCACCGTGTTCGTCATCTTCCGCATGATTGGCGGATTAGCGATTGGCCTGGCCTCGGTGATTTCGCCTATCTATCTGGCCGAGCTGTCGCCTTCGAAGTTTCGTGGCCGTACCACCGCGCTCTATGCGGTGTGCTGCGTCGGCGGACAATCGGTGGTGTTGCTGACCAACTACTTCATCACCAAATCCACCTTGCCTGATGTGATGATCAACATGGGCTGGCGCTACATCCTCGCCACCGCGCTGGTGCCGTGCGCGCTGTTTATTTTGTTCATCGCCTTTATCCCGGAATCACCGCGCTGGAACGTGCTGAAAGGCAAGTACGATGAAGCGCTGGATACGCTGACCAAAATCTCTAACCGCGAACATGCCGAGAGCGTGTTCAACGAAATCAAACATTCGTTTTCTGATAAAACCGCGCAGCAGCACAAATCGCGTCTGCGTCTGGATAAAACCACCATTCCATTGCTGATTGTCGGCATCGGTTTGGCGGTGGGTAACCAGATCAGCGGTATCAACGTGATTCAGTACTTTGGGCCAACCTTGCTGAAAAACGTCGCGGGCAGCACTGACTCAGCGCTGCTGCAAACCTTCTGGCTGTCGATTTGTCAGTTTATTGGCGTGCTGGCGGGGATGATGCTGATCGATAAAGTCGGTCGTCGTAAGCTGCTGCTGCTGGGCGCAATCACCTCTTGCGTGTGCCTGACCTACTCCTTCATCGCCTTCTATTACCACTTGCCGGGTATGCTGGCGGTTATTGGCCTGTTCGCTTACATGATTTTCTTCGGTATGACGTGGGGGCAGATCGTCTGGACGGTACTGGGCGAAGTGTTCCCAACCGAGATTCGTTCGATTTGCGTGGGGATTTCCATCTGCGCGATGTCGATGGCTAACTTTGTTATCAGCAGCACCTTCCCGATCATGAACAGCAGCCCGATGCTGCTGGATATGTTCCACGGTGGCTTCCCGCTGTTGCTGTTCGCAATCTTCTCGCTGGGTATGTACTTCTTCACCTTCCGCTATCTGCCAGAAACGGCCGGCGTGTCGCTTGAGAAGATTCATGCGCTGGTGCTGCGTAAATTTAACGTCGAAGCAGAGTTGCCGGAGACGACGTCCACCGTGAAGGCGAGCGAATCATTTGATATTCCACGGCATTAATCGGTAAGGATAGGGATCTGCAGGGCGCTCTCTATGGCGCCCTTGTTAACTCAGGCGTTCGTACTGCTCAATCACCGCCAGCGCTAAGCCGTTGGCCGGATCGATACGCAGCGGCAAGAAATGCAGCGCGGTATGGGCGAAGGTAAAGGCCAGCGCACCGGCCTGCGCCGCCTGCTGCACCGCCTGCACAAACGCTGGCTGCGCATTCCACGGCCCATCAATAATGATGCTGGCCGGATTCACCAGCTGCATCACCTGACTCAACGCGTTGCCCAAGTGGGTGCCCGCCTGCGTCATCACCTCTTTCAGGATTTCCGGTTCGCTCTCGCCATTCTGCCAGCGCAGGCCCGGTTTACGTTTTGCCAGCTGCTGCTGAATGGCCGGTTTGCTCACCAGCGTTTCCAGACAACCTAAGCGACCGCAGCTACAGCGTTCGCCGTTGGGTTGCACGATAAGATGGCCGATCTCGCCCGCCGTCCAGCTGCTGCCGGTAAACACTTCGCCGTGTTCCACCAGCGCGCCACCTAATCCTTCAGAAATTCGCAGATAGAAATGGCTTTGCGACTTATTCAGTTCGAGTTGCTGCACCGAAAGCAGCGCCGCCGCTTTGACGTTATTCATGATACGCAGCGGCAGCGGCATCTCGTGGCTGAGGATGGTCATCACATCCACATCCTGCCAGCCCAAATGCGCGGAAAAATGCACCCAGCCGCGATGCGGATCGATGATGCCAGGGAAACCAATCGCCACGCCGAGCAGCTCGGGATGCGCCGCGTGCAAGGTCTGGCACACTTCCACCAGCTCATGCAGCAACTGCTCGGGATCGCTGGTTTCGGTGCGCCAGGTTTGCTCGGCAATCACCTGCGAGAAATAGTCGCACACGCGCCAGTGAATCGCCTGGCGCTCCACCATGATGCCCGCGCTTTTCAGCTTTTCGGCGCGCAGCGAGATTTCGATTTTCGGTCGTCCCGCTGACGCCACGCTAACCGGGCCGAGCTCATTGATCAGCCCGGCTTCCAGCAAATCATCGACAATCAGTGAAACGGTGTTTTTGCTCAGCTCGAGCGCTAATGCCAGATCCTGGCGGGAGGTGATGCGGGTGGTGCGCAGTTGCATCATCACCCGCTTCAGGTTGTTCAGGCGAAGTAGTGCTGGACCTTTACCGGCTGCTTTCATAGCACTCCTCAATACTCATCACCGCGCACACGGCTGCGATAACTTTCCCAGTCAAAGCGCACCCACAAGCTGTTGCCGAGGCGCATACGGTCCATCACGCGTTCACCCAGCAGCGAATTCATGCCGGCGGGATCGAGGTTCGATAACATGCCCGTTGGGCGTTTCGACGATGAGCGGCGATCAACAATCTGATTGATGATCACTTTTTCATAGCGCGATTCACTCTGCATGCCGATCTCATCGATCACCAGCAGATCCACATGGCTGAGATCGTGCAGCAGGCGCTCTTCAGTTAAATCGCTGCCGCCGCTGAAAGTGCCTTTCATGCTCGACATCAAGTCGGCCACGGTCACAATCAGCACGCTTTTACCGCGAATAATCAGATCGTTACCAATCGCCGCGGCAAGGTGGTTTTTACCGGTGCCGGGACGACCGGAAAAAACAAAACTGGAGATGCTGTTTTCAAATCCGGCGGCGTATTCGCGCGCCATGGCCAGCGCTTTGCGCTGCCCATCATTTTCCACGCGATAGTTGTCGAACGAGCAGTTCATGTGCAGCTCGCGGATGCCCGAGCGCCCCATGATGCGCTGCATTTTCATCGCGCGGTTTTCTCGCACAATCGCTTCCGAGCGCAAGCGGCCCTGTTCCTGGTTCCAGGCCAGCAGCTCCGCGCCGTTTTTGAATTTCGGCTGCACTTCGGACGGCATCATCTTTTTCAGGCGACTAAAAAGATCGTTCGGCGTTTTCATTACTCACCTCGGAATCCATCGGGAATATCGTAATCAGTATTGCTGATTTGCGTGAGATCGCGCTTTGGCTGTCCGCCATTGGCGGCGCGATTCATCTGCACGCTGCGCGCTAACTTCTGCTGCCACTGCACATGATGGAACAAACGGCCTTCCGCCTGCCAGTACGCCACAAACGTGGCCAGCTCGGCGGCGGTAACCGGTTCACTTAACGCCACGCCCCAGATGGCGGCCTGACGCTGAAAATCGCTATCGGGCTGCCAGCCTTCATACATTGCGAACTTGCCCACCGGCGTGGCGATGGGCGCGCTTTCGGTCTGAAACAGACTCTCATCCAGCGTGACATCATTGGGCTGCTGCGCGGCGGCTTCCAGCGCCAGCAGCTGCGCCAGACGCTGCGGCGTGAGCGCATAAAACGCCGGCGTATTGTTATGCAGCACCGCCAGCGTGCCGTTATCGGCCTGCTGCAGCACGGCGAGCGGGTCATGGCAGAAGCCATCCAGCCCCACCAACGTTGAAGATAAGATTTTGACTGACATGAAGAAACCTGACGTTAACCAGCATGGTGCGCCGGGCGGTAAATTCAGCCCGGCGTTATGCGGTAAGTGTACCTGTTTTAGGACAAGTGATCGTCAAAAAGGTCGCAGCGATTAGCGTGGCATCGTCAGCGGTTCGGCGCGATCCACATGGCGTGACGCGTGCGGCACCCGAACCGCGACAGGCTGCGGCCGGGTTTGCCAAAGATAGCGAGCCGATGCGATCAGGCACAGGCTGTAGCCAAACATCTCGCTGCCCTCTTCCGCCATGTTTTTTACCACGCGGTTATAGCCATCGAGCATCAGATGTTCCCACAGCTGATGCATGCCAAACAGGCGCGAAAACACCAAAATAGCCAGTAAACCTGCGGCCATCATCTGCCAGCTGCGATGCTGAACCAGCGACGCCAGGCCGGGCAGGATCTGGCGCGGCTGGCGGAAGGCCATCGCCAGACAGGCCGCCGTCGTCGCCAGCGCAAACCACAGCCATGCGCCGTGCCTGATGAAATCGAACAGGAAGTCCATCTCACGAATCAGCATGCAGCTGTAAAAACCGCCGATCAGGATCAGCACGCTGCGTTGTGATGGTCGCTGCCAGGCCGAGAGGAAATAGAAGGTGGCGATGAGCAAGAGCATCAGCTCCTGGGTGATTTCGGTGAAGGAGGTTTCGTGCAGGGCATCGTTCATCCAGTTGACGTCGATATAGATCATCGCCATACAGAAAACGAGCACCAATCCACTGATGAAAAAGGCCGTAACTTCACGGCTAATAAGAATAATATTGTTGCGCATATTGTGACCAAAGTAATGATTAGCGCGCTTAGTATATGGACCTCAGGTTTTGTCACTTCTCTTTTTATGCCGATTAGAAGCTGGCGCTGACGCCCAGGCTATAAATAAACTGCTCGCCGCTGGTCACTGCGCCCGTTTGCGCAAAAGAAGCAAAGGCCGCCATATTTTGCCCCAGCGGCATATTTGCGCCGACGCTGACATCCACCCAATTGTTTTCCCGTCCGTTGATATCCTCGGCTCGTTCGCGGGTGGGCGATGGCAACTCTTCATTTACCAGATGGCTGTAACTTACCTGCGCCCACGGCGATATCCCACTAAAGCTAGAATCCACGCGCCAGCCAACGGAGGCAATGTGCTCGGCGTTGTTGCTATCCACTCCTGCGCACTTCGGACAGCTCAAAGTCGAATCATCTACCGCAAACTGCGCCACCGGCCCGGTGCTCACCGCTTTACTCATCGGCATCGACCAGCCGGCAGAGTAGCGATTAACAAAAGGCGTAGCGCCGACGCTGGCGGTTTCACTGTGCATCACCAGCGCGTAGTCATTCGGCGAGTTAAGCGCGGCGTCAAACAGGTTGGCATCGGGGTTTTCTGTCAACATCAGGTGATTACTGGAAATTTTTTCAGCAAGTATGGCGTTGTAATTGGGCGCGCTATTCTGGCTCGATTGATCAAAGGCAAAGGCATTCCCGGCCAGAAAAAATAGCCACCAACCGCCAAAAGCCAGCGCAATTTTATGCTGGCCTGTCCGCTGACTTTTCTGCAACATGAAAGACTCCTGACGAGCCGGGAAGAGATGGGCGTTTAGGTTTTATAAGATCTATATCGGCGCCCCTTGTATAACTATTAATCGCTTTTGCCATTCGTCAAGGGAACTACCGCTATTTCATAGGCTAAGGGAGTGATGCAATGCAACGTTGTGGCTGGGTAACTGAGGATCCACTGTATCTGGCGTACCACGATAAAGAGTGGGGCGTGCCGCAAACCGATAAGCGAGTCTTATTTGAAATGGTCTGTCTTGAAGGCCAACAGGCCGGACTTTCATGGATTACGGTACTGAAAAAACGCGAAAACTACCGCCGCGCGTTCCATGAATTTGATCCCGCAGCCGTGGCGTTGATGGATGAAAGCGACATGGCACGGTTGATGCAAAATGCGGGACTGATTCGCCATCGCGGCAAGCTGGAAGCGATCATCAACAATGCGCGTGCCTTGCTGGCGCTGGAAGCCACCGGAGAGGAGTTTTCACGCTTTATCTGGTCTTTTGTCGACCATACGCCGATTTTGCACCGTTACGCTAACTACAAAGACGCGCCAACCACTTCCGAGCCCGCGATTGCGCTATCGAAAGCACTTAAGAAGCGTGGTTTTAAATTCGTCGGCCCCACAACCTGCCACTCATTTCTACAGGCCTGCGGCTTAATTAACGATCATCAAACCAGCTGTTTCTGCCATCCTGATAATCTTTAAAGCAAAAGTTTACAAATTAAGACTGACCCTCACGCATTTCCCCATAATTGAACGGCATAATAGTGCCGTTTTGGGACTTTTCCCTGTTTAAATCTGTGAGGGATTTTTCATGAATAAGCGTATTTTGGCGCTGACCTTGTTATTGAGCGGCAGCCTCGCGCTGTCGGGTTGTACCACCAATCCGTATACCGGCGAATCGCAGGCGGGTAAATCGGGCATCGGCGCCGGCTTAGGCGCGGTGCTGGGCGCGGGCGTGGGCGTGCTGTCGTCGTCGAAGAAAGATCGCGGTAAAGGCGCGCTGATTGGCGCGGCATCCGGTGCTGCACTGGGCGGCGGCGCGGGTTATTACATGGATGTGCAGGAAGCGAAACTGCGCGACAAAATGCGCGGCACCGGCGTCAGCGTGACGCGTCAGGGTGACAACATCGTGCTCAACATGCCAAATAACGTCACCTTTGATTCTAACAGCAGCAACCTGAAACCGGCGGGCGCTAACACCCTGACCGGCGTCGCGATGGTGCTGAAAGAGTATCCAAAAACCGCCGTGAATGTGGTGGGCTACACCGACAGTACCGGCACGCGCGCGCTGAATATGCGCCTGTCACAGCAGCGCGCCGACAGCGTGGCCAGCGGTCTGATTCTGCAAGGCGTGGCGCAAAACCGTCTGCGCACCCAAGGTTTAGGCCCGGATAATCCGGTTGCCAGCAACAGCACCGAAGACGGTAAAGCACAGAACCGTCGCGTTGAGATCACCCTCAGCCCACTGGGCTAAAAGTAAAGAGCCGATCTGCACGAACAGATCGGCTTTTGTCACATTTTTCCGCCTCTTTTGACACCATCTTTGTTAGAAAAAGCTAAAAAATTCGTAACCGATAGAGCCGCCTTTTCCTTTATGCTAGCGTGATCAAAAATTGATCAGTGGGACGCTATCATGTCACTCAAAGCCATCGCCGCTACCCTTGGCCTCTCAGTTACTACCGTGAGCCGGGCGCTAAATGGCTATGACGATGTAGCGGCAGTCACGCGTAAACGCATTGAAGACGAAGCGAATGCGCGCGGCTATCGCCCCAACGACGCTGCCCGCCGCCTGAAAACCGGGCGCGCCAATGCGGTCGGTCTGCTCTTTCCCATCAGCCACGCCTCGCTCAATGACAGCTATTACAGCCAAATGCTGCTGATGCTGGATCAACGCCTCGCCCAGCACGATATTGATTTGCTGTTGCTGCCTGACAAACCGCAAGGGCAACAGCGTAAGCTGATCCGCATGCTGCGCAGCGGCGCCATCGATGCGCTGATTTTAACCCACACCCTGCCGCAGGATGCGCGACTGCAACGCTTGCAGCAGAAGGGTTTCCGCTTCCTGACGCTCGGCCGCAGCGAGCTGCCGCTGCCGTACGCGTGGATTGATTACGATAATCACGCCGGTACCTTTCTGGCGGCAGAACACTGCCTGCAACAAGGGTGGCCGCGTCTGGCCTATCTCGGCAGTAACGAAACGGCGACTTACATCCTCGATCGCCGCCAGGGTTTCATTGATGCACTGATTCAGCATCAGGCGCCGGTCGATCAATCCCTGATGGCCGCGCTACCCGCCACGCGCCGCTCCGGCTATCAGCAAACCAATGCCTGGCTGGCCCAAGGCGACGCGCCGCAGGCGATCATCACCGATTGCAGCACGCTGGGTGAAGGTGCCGCGATTGCGCTGCAGCAGGCGGCCCGCCTGAAGGGCGCGCAGGCGATTCCGCTGTATGTGTATGATGGATTGCCGCCCGATTCGATTGTCGATCAGCCGGTGAACTCCATTCTGCAATCATCGCAGCAGCATATTGGCGAGCGCATCGCCGAAATGGTGCTGCAACTGCTCGATGATGTGCCGCCGAGCGAGCTGCAAACGCTCTGGCAACCGGTGCTGCGACTCACTTCTGACGCGCAATGATTGCGCCAGGCGCGAGCTGTGTTAGTCTTCGCCTGTTTCTTTTCAGCAGGTGTAAGCAATGAAAACCAGGCCGCCACGAGCCACAATCAGTGACGTTGCCCGTACGGCAAAAACCGGTAAAACCAGCGTTTCCCGCTATCTGAATGGCGAAGTGAATCTGCTCTCGCCCGATCTCAAAGCCCGTATCGAACAGGCCATCGCCGAGCTCAACTATCGTCCCAGCCAGATGGCGCGCGGACTGAAACGCGGCCGCACGCGTTTGATTGGCCTGATCATTGCCGATATCACCAATCCTTACTCGGTTGACGTGCTGAGCGGCATCGAAGCGGCGTGTCGTGCGCAGGGCTTTACCCTGCTGATGTGTAACACCAACAATGAAGTCGATCTCGAACAGCATTACCTGCAACTGCTCAGCAGCTATCAGGTGGAAGGCATTGTGGTTAATGCCGTGGGCATGCATGAAGAAGTGCTCAATCGCCTGCAACAGTCGATGCTGCCGATGGTATTGATTGACCGGAAAATCCCCGATTTCGCCTGCGATATGGTGGGGCTCAACAACGTTGAAGCCTCCACGGTTGCGACCCAACATTTGCTGGATAACGGCTATCAAGCCCTGCTCTTCCTTAGCGAGCCGCTCGGCAGCGTCAACACCCGCCGCGAGCGCCTGCGCGCCTTCTACGACACGGTAAAAAACGCGCCAGAGATTGCGGCAGAGAATGCCGAGATAGCGCTGCATCAGCCCGACGCGCTGGAAAAACAGCTGCGGGAATTCCACCAGCGCCATCCCGACAAACGCTGTGCGGTGATCGCCGCCAACGGCGCGCTGACCTTGCAAGTGGCGCGCGCGCTGCAGCGCCTTGCGCTGCGCTGGGGCGAAGCGATTGGCCTGCTGGGCTTTGACGAACTGGAATGGGCGGCGCTGGCGGGCGTCGGCATCACCACCTTGAAACAGCCCACCTGGCAGATTGGTTACGCCGCGCTGGAGCAGGTTATCGCGCGCATTGAGGGCAGCGAGCAATCGGTCAGCGAACAGCTCTTCTCCGGCGAACTGATCGTACGCGGCTCCAGCCAGCCGCTGCGCTAAGCCAGCCTTTTATGGCTCACTTCGTGAGCATGATCATAATTTCACGGTCTGCGCCTTTCCTTTGGAACCGGTTCCATTTAGGTTTTTTATAACGAATGGGATGTGGTCATGCCCGGAGAAACGTGATGAAACCAGAAATTATTGTTGTAACTGCCGCTTACGGCGCGCAGAAAGTAGCGGAATTGGGTGGACAGGCCGCGCTGTTGCCGCTGATCAAACAGGCCGGCGCGGATGGCGTCGAAATCCGTCGCGAGCTGTTCAACGAAAATGAACTCTGCCTGCTGCACGCGCTCGGCAATGCAATTTCCCAGCATCAGCTGAGCGCCAGCTATTCCGTGCCGGAAGCGTTGTGGCTGGATGATGGTGCGCTGAATCCGCGTCTGGCGCAGTTCCTGCAGGAAGCCGAACAAATCGGCGCTCAGCGCCTGAAAGTGGCGCTTGGCCATTTTGTTGAACTTGATGCGCGCGCGCTGCTCGATGTACTTAAAGCATCAACGGTGACGCTGGTGGTTGAGAACGATCAAACGCCAGACAGCAAACTGGCGCCGATGCTGCGCTTCTTCCATCAGGCTTGCGATGCCGCATTGCCGCTGGATATGACCTTCGATATGGGCAACTGGCAGTGGACCGGCGAAGACGGTTTGCAGGCCGCCGCGCAACTCAGTCGCTACGTTAGCTACATCCACGTTAAAGCGGCGGTGCCACACGGCGCTACTTTCCGCGCGATCGCGCTGGATCAGGCCGACGATAGCTGGCGCACGCTGCTGAACGCGCTGCCAACCGACGCACCGCGCGGCATCGAATTCCCGCTGGAAGGCGCGGATTTGCTGGCGGTCACTCGCCATTACGTTGACCTGCTGCGTGCAGCGTAAGGAGCCGATGATGACGCAAAAAACGCTGGATGTGGTGACGATTGGTGAAGCGATGGCGATGTTTATCGCCCAGCAAACCGGCGATCTCGCCGCAGCGGAAGGCTTCGTCAAACGCATTGCCGGTGCCGAACTCAACGTGGCGATTGGCCTGGCGCGCCTCGGTTTGCAGGTCGGTTGGGTGAGCCGCGTCGGCGACGACAGTTTTGGTCGCTTCACACTGCAACAGCTGGCAAAAGAGGGCGTCGATCACCGCTGCGTCACCACGGACGCACGCTATCGCACCGGCTTCCAGCTCAAGTCCCGCGTCGATGACGGCTCCGATCCGGAAGTCGAATATTTCCGCAAAGGCTCCGCCGCCAGCCATCTGTCGCCCGACGATTTCAACGACGACTACTTTGGCAGCGCGCGCCATCTGCATCTGAGCGGCGTGGCGGCGGCAATCTCTGACAGCTCGCTTGCCCTGGCGCAACACGCGGCAAAAGAGATGCGCGCGCGGGGCAAAACCATCTCCTTCGATCCCAATCTGCGTCCGGTGTTATGGCGCAGCGAAGAGGAGATGCGCAAGCAACTCAATCATCTGGCGGAATACGCCGATTGGGTGCTGCCGGGCGAGAAAGAGGGTTTGATTCTCACCGGCTACCGCCAGCCGGAAGCCATCGCCGATTTCTACCTCGATAAAGGGGTGAAAGCGGTGGTGATCAAAACCGGTGGCGACGGCGCCTGGTACAAAACCGCCGACGGCCAGCAAGGCCAGGTCGCACCGATTCGCGTCGAGAATGTGGTCGATACCGTGGGTGCCGGCGACGGCTTTGCCGTTGGGCTGATCAGCGCTCTGCTGGAAGGCAAATCCCTGCCGCAGGCGATTCTGCGCGGTAATAAGATCGGCTCGCTGGCGATTCAGGTCGCTGGCGACAGCGAAGGCCTGCCGACGCGCGCGGCATTGGGCGATTACTGATAACAGCACAATCCCGTAGCGGCGCGATGCATCGCGCGCTTTTCGCAGCGGCTTTGCTGCCCGAAGCGCAATAAATTGCGCCGCTAGGGGTCCGTACGAAACCAAATAGCTGTACCCACTACAACAATATCGCGAGACGCATCCACTGAATGCGTCCACCTCAACCAGAGGAGTCACCCATGAAATCGCAGACAATCGCGCCAAAACGCTGGTGGTTTATCATGCCCATCGTGTTTATCACCTACAGTCTGGCGTATCTGGACCGGGCGAACTTCAGTTTCGCCTCTGCCGCAGGGATAAATGACGATCTCGGCATCACCAAAGGCATGTCATCGCTGCTGGGCGCCCTGTTCTTCCTCGGCTACTTCTTCTTCCAGATCCCCGGCGCGCTGTACGCCGAACGTCGCAGCGTGAAGAAGCTGATTTTCTGGTGCCTGATTTTATGGGGCGGCTGCGCCTCGCTGACCGGTGTGGTCAGCAACATTCCGATGCTGGCGGCGATCCGCTTTGTGCTCGGCGTGGTGGAAGCGGCGGTAATGCCGGCGATGCTGATCTATATCAGCAACTGGTTTACCAAATCCGAACGTTCGCGCGCCAATACCTTCCTGATCCTCGGTAATCCGGTGACGGTGCTGTGGATGTCGGTGGTTTCCGGCTATCTGATTGAGTCCTTTGGCTGGCGCGAGATGTTTATCATTGAAGGCATCCCGGCAGTGATCTGGGCGGTGGCCTGGTGGTTCCTGGTGCAGGACAAACCTGCCCAGGCCAAATGGATGAGCGAAAGCGAGAAAGCCGCGCTGCAGGCGCAGCTGCAAAAAGAGCAGGAAGGGATTAAAGCGGTACGTAACTACGGTGAAGCGTTCCGTAATCGCAACGTGATCCTGCTGTGCCTGCAATATTTTGCCTGGAGCATCGGCGTGTACGGTTTTGTGCTGTGGCTGCCGTCCATTCTGCGTAACGGTTCGCAGATGGGCATGGTGGAAGCCGGTTGGCTGTCTGCGGTGCCGTATCTGGTGGCGACCATTGCGATGATCGTGGTGTCGTGGGCGTCAGATAAAACTCAGAACCGTAAACTATTTGTCTGGCCGCTGCTGCTGATTGGCGCGCTGGCGTTCCTCGGTTCGTATCTGGTGGGTTCCAGCAACTTCTGGCTGTCGTATACGCTGCTGGTAATTGCCGGTGGGGCGATGTATGCGCCTTATGGTCCGTTCTTCGCCATCATTCCGGAGATGTTGCCGCGCAACGTCGCCGGTGGTGCGATGGCATTAATCAACAGCATGGGCGCACTGGGTTCCTTCGTCGGATCGTGGATTGTAGGCTATCTTAATGGCGCGACCGGTTCGCCTGCCGCCTCCTACATTTTCATGGGTGCTGCGCTGCTGGCTTCGGTTTGGCTGACGTTGATCGTCAAACCAGCCCAGAACAAAACGCCGCCGCCCGTTCACGGGGCGAAGCACGCGTAATCGATTCGGGAGGCCTTAAAGCCTCCCCTACATTTTAAAGGGAGCAAAAGATGAAACCTGCTGTGATTCTTTATAAGAGCCTGCCAGATGACCTGCGCACCAAACTGGATGCCCATTTCACCGTCACTGAAGTGCATGACATTTCCCCGGAAACTATCGAAAAGCACGCGGCACAGTTCGAACAGGCGCAAGGTTTGCTCGGCTCTGGCGGCAAAGTGGATGGCGAGCTGCTGGCAAAAATGCCCGCGCTGCGCGCCTGCTCCACTGTGTCGGTGGGTTACGATAACTTCAACGTTGATGCGCTGAATCAACGCAAAGTGCTGCTGATGCACACACCAACCGTGCTGACCGAAACCGTCGCCGATACCATGATGGCGCTGGTTCTGAGCACCGCGCGCCGCGTGACCGAGCTGGATAAGTGGGTCAAAAACGGCGAGTGGAAAAAGAGCATCGGCCCGGATCATTTCGGCATTGATGTGCACCACAAAACCCTCGGCATTCTCGGCATGGGCCGCATCGGCCTGGCGCTGGCGCAGCGTGCGCACTTTGGCTTCGGCATGAACATTCTCTACAACGCGCGTCGTCAGCATGAAGAGGCGGAAACCCGCTTTGGTGCGCGTGCCTGCGATCTGGAAACCTTGCTGAAAGAGAGTGATTTTGTCTGCATCAGCCTGCCGCTCACTGAACAGACGCACCATATGATTGGCGCGGCGCAGCTCAAGCTGATGAAGCCAAGCGCAATTCTGATCAACGCCGGTCGCGGTCCGGTGGTGGATGAGCAGGCGCTGACTGCGGCGCTGAAAGACGGCACTATCCACGCCGCCGGTCTGGATGTGTTCGAAGTTGAACCGGTGCCTGCCGATGCCGAAATTTTGACACTGCCGAACGTGGTCGCGCTGCCGCACATCGGTTCCGCCACCCATGAAACCCGTTACGGCATGGCGCGCGACGCGGTCGATAACCTGATCGCCGCCCTGAGCGGCAAAGTCGAGAAAAACTGCGTTAACCCGCAGATCCAAGGCTAAGCTTGCCTTTTACCCATTGCGCCTGCCAGCGGCGGGCGCTATGGTGGTTCCCCATTCGATTTCACAACGTTTTAACTTCCTATGTCCTTTTCTCAGTTCGGCGACAAATTTACTCAACACTCCGGCATCTCACGTCTGATGGAAGACATGGGTGAAGGCCTGCGCACGCCCGGCACCATCATGCTTGGTGGCGGTAATCCGGCGCAGATCCCGGCGATGAATGACTATTTCAACCAGTTGCTGATGCAGATGCATCAGGACGGCCAGCTGAGCGAAGCGCTGTGCAACTACGATGGTCCGCGCGGCAAAGCGCTGCTGCTGGATGCGCTGGCGAAGATGCTGCGTGAGGAACTTGGCTGGCCATTAACCGCGCAAAACATCGCGCTGACCAACGGCAGCCAGAGTGCGTTTTTCTATCTCTTCAACTTGTTCGCCGGACGTCGCGCCGACGGCAGCAAAAAGCGCGTGCTGTTCCCGCTGGCACCGGAATATCTCGGCTACGCCGATGCCGGTCTGGAAGAGGATCTGTTTGTCTCCGCCAAGCCAAACATTGAGCTGCTGCCGAAAGGCCAGTTCAAATATCACGTTGATTTCGACCATTTACCGCTGAATGACGATGTCGGCCTAATCTGCGTTTCGCGCCCGACCAACCCAACCGGCAACGTGATCACCGATGATGAACTGCTGCAGCTGGATGCGCTGGCGCAGCAGCACGGCGTACCGCTGTTGATAGATAACGCGTACGGCGTGCCGTTCCCCGGCATCATCTTTAGCGAAGCGCGCCCGCTGTGGAATCCCAATACCATTCTGTGCATGAGCCTGTCGAAACTCGGCCTGCCCGGCGCACGTTGCGGTATTATCGTCGCCGATGAGAGCACCATCACCGCCATTGGCAACATGAACGGCATTATTAGTCTGGCGCCGGGCAGCATCGGTCCTGCGATTGCTAATGAGATGATCGTACGCGGGGATTTGCTGCGGCTGTCGGAAGAGGTGATTAAGCCGTTCTATCAGGCTAAAGTGAGCGAGACGATTGCGATTCTGCGCCGCTATTTGCCGGAAGATCGCTGCCTGATTCATAAACCTGAAGGTGCGATTTTCCTCTGGCTGTGGTTCCGCGATCTGCCGATCAGCACCGAAACGCTGTATCAGCGCCTGAAAGCGCGCGGCGTGCTGATGGTGCCCGGCCACTTCTTCTTCCCCGGTCTGGAACATGAATGGCCGCATACCCATCAATGCATGCGCATGAACTATGTGCCGGATGCTGAGAAGATTGAGCGCGCGGTGCAGATATTGGCGGAAGAGTTGGAAGCCGCATTTAGCGATTAATCGGCCAGGTCGCCATAAATGGCGACCCTACAACTCAATTCGCCGGCAACGACAGCTGGCACCACTGCGCCAGCTGCTGAATCGCCTGCTCCACTTCGGCATTCCAGCCAAACCCGGCGTTGAGTCGGAAACAGTGATCGTAGCGGTGATCGGTGGCGAAAATGTGGCCCGGCGCGATACCGATACCCGCGTTGCGCGCCTTGAGAAACAGCGCGCGCACATTCAGCGCACCGATCGGCATTTCCACCCATAACACATAGCCGCCTTCAGGATCAGACACCCGCGTGCCCGGCGGGAAGTAGCGCAGCACCGCCTGACGCATATGCTGGATTTGATTCTTCAACTCGCGCCGTAGCTTACGCAGATGCGCATCATAGCCGCCGCTGCGCAGCAGTTCGGCAATCGCTGCTTGCGACAACACCGACGTGCCCATGCTGGTGGTGTATTTCAGCGAGGCGATTTTGCGCATGTAGTTGCTGCTGTGCACCCAGCCAATGCGAATACCCGGCGCAACCGTTTTCGAGAAGCCGCTGCACAAAATAGCGTTCGGGCTGAAGGCGCGCATCGGGAACGGACGGCGCTCGCCAAACGCGGTATCACCGAAGATATCATCCTCAATGATCACCACATCGTTCTCGTCGGCCTGACGCGCGATATAGGCTTTCTGCTCGTTGGGAATGCTTTTGCCGAGCGGATTATTGATGTTGTTGATGGTGAGATACGCCTGCACCGCTTTGCGCTGGAACAGTGAAGTGAGTTTTTCCACATTGACGTAACCTTCCGGCCCCGCTTCCACCTCAATCACCCGCAGATTGAGGTTATGCAGCATCTGCAGCAACACGAAATAGCACGGCGATTCCACCGCGACGATATCGCCGGGCCGCGTGGTGGCGCGTAGCGCCAGCGAAATCGCTTCGATGCAGCCGTTGGTGATCAGGATGTCATCCGCATTGATATTGCAGCCATAATCCACCGCGCGGCGTGCAATTTCATTTTTCAGCGGCGCATAACCGGTGCCTTTTACGGTATTCCCCAGCAGCGCCGGTTTGCTGTAACCCATCTGGCGCATCAGCAAACCAATCTTCTTCACCGGATAGAGTGAAAGGTCGCCGTTGGCCAGATCCAGCCGCACGCGGCAGTCTGAACCGAGCATCGCCAGATGCAGCTCGGTCTGCTCATCGAGCGGCGCCACTTCGCGCGCTTGCTCGTTGATGAGCGTGGGAAAGGTTTTATTAACAGGCCGCGGTGCGACAAAAAAACCGGACTTGGGACGCGCCACCGCGTAGTGCTCATCCTCAAGCGTGCGTAATGTTTTCAGCGCGGTGGTCATGCTGACGCTGTACTGCGTCGCCAGCGTGCGCACCGACGGTAAACGGCTGTCGGGCGGCAGCGAACCGCTGTGAATGGCTTGTTTTATCTGCTCTGCGATTTGACGGTAACGACTGCCCTGTTCCGTTTCACCCGCCATCTGTTCCACCCTATTTCGTCCGGATCTGTGCGTTTTCTCCAGATTACATTCAAAGTACTTTAGGCTGCATTAGTTAATTGATAACCCGCGCAATCGTCTTTAAGGCATTCATTCCGTAGCACCTTCGTGGCCCATTTCCCGTCTGATGCCGCCAGCACGGCAGCAGCGACTTTTTAGCCAAAGGATGAAGTGAAAATGAATAATCTGTCCACCCTGATGCGAGAGATTAGTGGATATCTCACCCCCACGATTATTGATTCCGCGCAACACTGTTCACGCCGTTTACTTGCCGCGCTCCCGGATGCCACTCACCCGGAGAATAACCGCGTGCTGCTGGCCTACGGCGGCGGCAAAGACAGCAGCTATATGGTGGCGTACGTGCGCTACATTCAGGGGCTGATCTGGCAGCAACATGGCAGCACCTTTCAGCTGCGCATCAGCACCAATCGCCATGCGGCAATGAACGACAGCGTAATGGAGAATATCGATCGCGTGTATCGCGCGTTGCACATCCACGATGATGACTTTACCGAATGTCTGGTGACTGACGGCCTGCAAATCCGCCACTTCGATCGCCATTTACCGATGCCAGACAGTGTGCGCCAGCAGAATCGCAACGATGTGCTGATGAATGGCCATCGCTTCCGCGCCGATGCGCGCTCCACGTTTTGTAACGCCTGTAATCTCAGCATGGTCAACTCGTTTGGCCTGGCGGCGCATTACGACGGCGGCGTTGATGTGATCATCACCGGCGATTCGCCGCAGGAGCAAACCGCTTATCTGGCGTGGGCGCGCCATCTTTCGCGGCTGTTTGCGGCGCCGGTGGCGGATAAATCGCGCGGCTTTAGCGGCTTCCTGCAGACGCTGGATGGCGTGGCCGAGCGCTATTTCGCCGATATCTACGGTGCCGATCAGGTGACGCCCGCGCATCGTATTACCTGGCAGCTGGAACGCGATCCGCTGTTCTTCAATATCTATCAGGACACTGCGTATGAAGCAGGCGCGCACTGGGCGCTGCTGACTGAATTTATGCATTTCCGCTTTGATGAACTGATGTTCAGCTTTTCCGAATCGGACTGCGGTAACCCGACGTTAATGGCACATATTCGCGGTCTGCGTGCGGAGACGCTGTTGCAGCGCAGCTACGCCGAAGGCATTCGCGAATATGTGCGCTTTGCGCTCGGGCTGATGGTGAAAAAAGATTTCCCGCCGCAGCTGATTGATGAGATGGCGGCACGTTATCAGGACGATGAGGCGATTAAGCGCGCCCGCCAGCGCGCCGCGCAGTTCGCCGAACAGGCATTTGGCCTCAATGAAACCCAACTGGTTTGCATGATCTATTCGCCGTTTATCGCCGAAGGCAATCAGCTGAAAAGCTGGTTGCAGCAGTTGGTCGATGCGCCGGACGAAGCGGCAGTGCGCGCCTTGCTGCGCGGCGAGAGCGACGACCTGGGGCTGGCGCAGCAGCTGGAGCAACGCTCTGGTTTGACCGTGGCGCAGATGCGTCACTGCTGGCGTAGCAAGCAGGTGAGTTCACTGCTGGACGAACAGCGCGGCGATGCGCTTTCGCGCGTGCTGCGTTTTGATCCGCACAAAGCAGTGATTCAGGTGAATAACGGGGTCATGCAAGACGTCGTCACTGAAGTGATCTCCGGGCGTTAACCCGGTAAGGCAACGCGATGAGAAAGATTTTCCTGCAGATTGGCGCCACCCGCGACGGACAAAATCCTTACTGCGCGGTGGCCAAGCGCGACGGCTACTTTACCGTGCTGGCGGAGATGGGCGATTTCGTCGATTACCAATCGCTGAGCATCCCGTTGCCGTTCGATCTGATTGTGCGGCTCGATCGCCCGGAAAATCCGTGGGATGTACTGCAAGCCTGTTTGCATGCCGGGTTGATGGAGCATCCTCACGTGGTGCTGGCGGGCTTTGAAGTTTACAACGCCAGCGCCGGTCGCGTACGCGAACTGCTGGCGGGGCCCGACGCCGGTGCCAGCTTTATTCCGCCGGATAAGTACGCGCAGCGTATGGCGTTGCGCAAAGCCTGGCAGCACTTTCCGCAGCCGGAGTTTCGCTTTTTTGCCTCGCCGCTCAGCATTCGGGATGCGCGAGACGCGTTGCTCTATCCCTGCGTGATCAAGCCGGTTGACGGCGGCGGCGGTCTTGGCGTCTGGCTGGTGAAACAGGCCAGCCAGCTTGATGCGGTGATCGGCAAGCTGGTCGACACCATGAATTACGGCGGGCGCGGCTTCAGCGGTTTTATCGTGGAGAGCTGGCTGGCGGGCGATGAGTATTCGCTGCAAGGCGTGGTGGCGAACGGCCATGCGGTGGCGCTGACCTGCTGCCAAAAGGTGATCGAACACCATAGCGATGCCGAGGGCTGCGTTAGTTTTTACGAATCCGGCCATGTGGCGGTCGCCGCGCAGCAACTGCCCGCCAGCTTTAGCAGCCTGATGAGCTTCTGCTGCGAAACCTTCGGCTATCGTCAGGGCGCATTTCACATCGACTTCATTTTGGTCAACGGCGAACCGCATTTCCTTGAAATGGGCTTCCGCCTTTCCGGCATGGGCGTGGTGAATCTGGTGCAGGAAGTCACCGGCATCAACTGGGCGGAAGTGGCGTTCCACATCGAAGCCGGTCACGGCATGCCGCCGCTGCATTTTCCGGCGCAGCCGCAGGCGGTGGGCCGCGTGCGTTTGCGTCAGCGCCTGCAGTATGACGCGGCTGAGCGCTGGATCGCACAGCATCAGCGCGGTCAGCTGTTGCCGCCGCTCAATCTGCCCGCGCTGGCAGTTTCGCCACGCTCTTCGCTGTATGCCGATTTAACCCGCCACGCCGGCATTCTCGCCACCTTGCGTCTCGCAGCCACCAGCCGCGACGACATTCTGGCGGTGTTCCATCAGATCCTTGAGGCCTCATCGCTCACCATTCGGAGAGATTTACTATGTGCAGAATGATTGTGGCGCACGGCCAATTTGATGCCGCCGCAGTGCTGGACGCCGCGCGTGCCATGAGCTGCGGCGAAACCGCCACGCACGAAGGTCCGATTAAACAGCATCCCAACGGTTGGGGCTGTTTATGGCTGGAGCAAGGGCACATTCGCACGCTGCACGGCACCGGCACGTTCGCCGATGCGCTGCCGACCATTGATGTTGATCGCCTGCGCGGCCGCTTTCTGGCGGTACATGTGCGCCACGCCACGCTGAGCAAAAATCACGGTATCGAATTTTCCCATCCGCTGTGGCGCACCAGCGGCGACACGCAGTGGTACATGATGCATAACGGTTTTTTGCCCACCGTTTATCAGCAATTGGGCATGGCGGAGTCGCGTTTCGATTCCGCGGAGTATCTCGAATATATGGTGGATCGCGCCACGCCCGCCGATTTCACCCGCGATTATCTGCGCGACAAGATGGCGCAGGTCGCGCCGGGCGGCAGTTCGGCCAACGCCATTTTTGTCACCCGCGATAAAGCCTGGGCGTGGCAATGGCATCCCGACGACACGCCCTATCCCAACTATTTCACGCTGCACCGCTTACAGAAAAACGACACCACTTTCATCTCTTCTGAACCTATTTCAGCACTGGGCACGGCGTCTGAATGGCGTCGTATGAACAACCATGAACTTCATGAATTTCCAATTGGGGAGTGATCAACATGGCGATTTTCAATCAGATCCGCGTTATTCATCCAAACATGTTTGTGGAGAGCACCTGGCTGGATGACATCGTGACGGCGCGCGTGCCGCTGCTGGTGTTACGTAACTTCCTCAAGCCGGACGTGCGCGCAGCGGTGGTGGAGGATTTGCAGCAGTGCCGCGAACAGGTGCGGGTATCGCACTATTCAAACGGCGCGCTGACCACGCTCGGCCCTTATCTGGCGAAGCACACCGCTGCGCCGGAAAACTACTTCACCGAGCTGCGCGATATTCAGCACGCGCTGCCGTCGTCGCTGCACTGCCTGCGCGATCAGATCTATAACTGGGTGCAGCACGCGCTGCGCCTGGAAAGCCTGCAAACCGCTAATGAGCCCGAACTTGGCGATTACGCCGGTTCGATTGTGCGCTTCCACGCTGACGGCGTCGCCAATCCCCTGCATAACGACAACATCGTGCGCGATGCCGCCGGCAGCGGATTGGCGGTGACCCGCATCTTGCACCAGCTGAGTTGCGTGGTTTGTTTGCAGGAGTGCAACGCCGGCGGCGCGCTGCGCATCTTCAATAAGAAGTGGCAGCCGGTAGATGAATGGTACAAAACGCCGGGCGAACTGGGTTATCAAACCGGCGTCATCGAGCACAGCGAGGTGTGTGAGTTCTCACCGCGCAGTGGCGATATCTATCTGTTTAACCCGGCGTTTTATCACGAAATTGATCGCGTGGAAGGCGACACGCGCATCACCATGGGCTTCTTCTTTGGCCTGACCGACAAAAAAATGAAACACGCCATCGCCTGGAGTTAACGCCAGGTTTTCGACGAGGAGACGAACATGAATACCTATGAAAAAGTAGCGGCCCTGCTGGATCACCATCAGGCGCGTTATCGTGTGGTGGAGCATGAAGCCATCGGCCAGACCGACCTGATTAGCGAGATTCGCGGTAACGATCTCAATCAGGCGGCCAAAGCGATGGTGCTGGAAGTGACGATGCCGGATGGCGCGGATGCGCGCTATCTGCTGGCGATTGTGCCGGGCGACTGCAAGATCAACTTCAAAAGCGCCGCACGCGCCATTGGCGGCAAGAAGTCGAGCTTTGCGGCGCCAGAGAAAGCGCAGGAGTTAACCCAGTGCGTAATGGGCGCGGTGCCGCCGTTTAGTTTTGATGACCGGCTAGCGCTGCGCGTCGATGTGCGCCTGCGCGATGTCGGCACGCTGTGGTTTAACGCCGGGGCACTGGATCGCTCCGTGGCTTTACAGGTGGATGATTTCTTTAAGGTTGTCGGTGATGAATGTTGTGCCGAGATCGCAACACCGGTGACGGCAACCGCCTGATCGCGGCAGTAAGGACTGTGTATGTCAGTGAAAGATATGTTGTTAGCCCTGCTGGTTGTGGTGGCGTGGGGCGTGAATTTTGTGGTGATTAAGCTGGGCCTGCAGGATATGCCGCCTTTTTTACTGGCGGGATTGCGGTTTAGCCTGGTGGCGTTTCCGGCGATCTTGTTTGTGAAGCGTCCGGCGATTCCGCTGCGCTGGCTGATCGTCTACGGCATGACCATCAGCTTCGGCCAGTTCGCCTTTCTGTTCCTCGCCATCAAGCTGGGCATGCCGGCAGGATTGGCGTCGCTGGTGTTACAGGCGCAGGCCTTCTTCACGCTGCTGTTGGGGGCGCTGTTCCTGGCGGAGAAGTTACGCTGGAATCATATCGTCGGCATTTTGGTGGCGACGCTCGGCATGTTTATGCTGGCAACCGCAGGCATGGCAGGCCAAACCACAGCGGGCATTACGCTCACTACCATGATGCTGACGCTGGCTGCGGCGCTGTCGTGGGGCCTCGGCAATATCACCAACAAAATCATTTTGCGTAACCGCAAAGTGCCGGTGATGTCGCTGGTGGTGTGGAGTGCGCTGGTGCCGATCGTACCGTTCTTTGCCTGCTCATGGCTGTTCGATGGCGAAGCGGCGATTATCACCAGCCTGCTGCACATTTCACTGCAAACGGTGTTGGCGCTGATCTATCTCGCCTTTATCGCCACCATTGTCGGCTACGCGATATGGGGTAATTTGCTGAGCCGCTATGAAACCTGGCGCGTGGCACCGCTGTCGCTGCTGGTGCCGGTGGTGGGGATTCTCAGTGCGGCGCTGATTCTCGGTGAAACCTTGTCGATTCAGCAGATGATCGGCGTTTCAGTGATCATCCTCGGCCTGCTGGTGAATGTGTTTGGCGGCATGGTCAGTCAGCGATTATTGGTACGCACCTAAACAAAAACGCCGCTTTTCAGCGGCGTTTTTTTAACTCACATCCTGATTACAGAATTTCGATACGACGCGGTTTCGCCTCTTCCGGGACAATGCGAATCAGATCGATGCTCAGCAGACCATTTTCCAGACGCGCATCGCGCACCGTGATGTGATCGGCCAGCTGGAATTTGCGCTCGAAGTTGCGCTCGGCGATACCCTGATACAGGTATTTACGCTCCGGCTGCTCTTCAGGATGTGCGCCGCGCACCACCAGCACGTTGTCATGCGAGGTGATATCTAACTCGCTCTGGGCAAAGCCCGCCACGGCAATGGTGATACGGTAGAAATTCTCATCCACCAGCTCAACGTTATACGGAGGGTAGCCACCATTGGCCTGGTTTTGGTTGGACTCAAGCAGGTTAAACAGGCGATCGAAACCAATGGCAGAACGATAAAGTGGGGTGAGATCAAAGTTACGCATAATAAGACTCCTGATATTCAGCAAGTTTAGGCAACCTTCCACCATGGACAGGTTGTGCAATCCGTTGCTGTCCCTTCCGGCAACAGCAACAAGACCGTTCCTTAAAAGTGGGTGCAGCCTGGTCGCTTTCAAGGGCTGATGCGTATTTTTTTACAGCAAATCTGGCGATATGACATACACTCAGGGGACCAATCGCCTGAGATCCAAGACGCAGCCACAGAGCTTTGCTTAACGTCAGGTGACACACTCCAGCCAGGGCCATGCCATGACTGAAGGGATGATGATGATGAATATGATGAAACGCTTTCCACTCACAGCTGTGCTGGTTTGCAGTACCTTTGTTACTTCAGGTTGCTCCAGCGTTATGTCTCACACCGGCGCCAGTCAGGGCTACTATCCCGGCACGCGCGCCAGCGCAGAGATGATCACTGACGATAACACCAGCTGGGCGATCAAGCCGCTGGCGCTGATCGATCTCCCGTTCTCAGCGGTGATGGACACCGTGCTGCTGCCGTGGGATTACTTCCGTTCTGACGACGATAAAAGTAAGGATTCGATTCACGAGCGCGTGATGCAGAGCGAAAAAATGGCCGGCACGCAAGCCAGCCTGGCGACCGCCGCGTCTATGCCCGCGCAGCCGCACTGACGCAAAACAGCTGCCGCCAGCCGTCCACTTCCCGCATATAAGCGATCTTTTCGCCATCCGGCGACCAGACCACTGCATCACCGGATGGCGCATGATCGCTGCGTAGCGTTAAGCGCGTACAGGCTCCCGTCGCCATTTCACAGCGCATCACACTGTTATCACAGATAAAGCATATCGCGCCGCCTTGTGGATGCCAGCTAAAGGCCGACTGAATGCTGCTCGCCAGCTGCGTCACCTGGCGTGGCTGGCCGCCATTCGGTGAAACCGTCCACAGCTGAATCACGCCATGTTCGTCCGCCAGCAAAAAGGCGATGGCGCTGCCATCCGCGGAGGCGCGCAGCCAGTGGCGCGGTTGCAGTGCCAGGCCATGGGTGTGCGTGATGCGTCGCTGCTGCACGCCAGCTGGCGGCGCAGGCAATTTATCCGCCGTGCCCTGTAAGGGCGAAGCACCCGCTTTGGCGTAATCGGCTAACGCGGCGGGCAGATCCACCACAAACACTTCTGGCACTTTGTCGCCGTTGGCGGCGCGCGTATCGCCGATAAAGGCGATGGCCCAGCGCTGCCAGCTGCCATCCGTTTTCTGATAGCCTTGATTCCCGATCCAGCACTCTTCATAGGCACGATCAATCTGGTCGCTGCCCGGCTGAGGATCGCGCTGCGTCTGGCTGACCAGCACGCAATAATGGCTGCCCTCATATTCACGCGGATGCTGTTTAGGCGGACACACCGGATGCAGCGGCACGGCTATGCCGACGTTACGCAGGTCTTCGCCGGCATCCTTTTCATGCATCACATGATCGTTGTAGGTAAAACTCAGGCGCGAACCATCCGGGCTGAAGACGTGGACATGCGAGCCACCGCGCAGCGCGCCGGGCGTGTAAGGCGCGGTGATATCGCAGGCATCGAGGTTCTCAGCGATGCCATGCTGCACGATCACGCCGCGTCGGTGATGAAAATCGTAGCGCCAGTGCGCATCCGGATGTTCCGGACCATGAATGCAAACGTAACGCGGCGGCAGATTCGGACTGACGGTGACGACGCCAACGTGTGCGCCATCGCGCGCCTGATACAGCACTTCAACGGCACCGCTCGCCACGTTGACGCGCTCGATAGTCAGGCTGGTAAAAGAGGCGCCGGAAGGTCGCACATCAAATGCCAGCCACTGGCTGTCGCCGGTCCAGACGTTGATGTTGGTGAGTTGATGATGACGCGCGGCAAAGGTGATTTGTTTTTCTGACATTAGGCAACCTTCCATCTAACAGTTGCCGGATAAATTACGTGATTTGGGGGGGCGATGCGAATAAACACTGTTGCGGTTATCAGCAAGGTCGCCATAAATGGCGACCCTACGACACGGTTTTGTAGGGTGCGCATTTATGCGCACCTGGTCGCGAGCGGGTTAACCTACGCGTTTTACATCTCCGACCAGCAGGATGTAGGACAGCGCGCCGATCAGCGCTACCGCCGAGATATACACCAGCGCCGGTGCAAAGCCGTAATCCTGCGCCAGATAACCCACCACCAGCGGCACGGTGATGCCGCCCAGGCCGCCAACAAAGTTGAACATGCCGCCGGTCAAACCAATCAGGCGCACCGGTGCCAGCGAGGAGACCAGCGACCAGGTAATTGAGGCGAAGCCATTGCCGAAGAAGGCGATCGCCATCAGCGTCATAATCCATATCGGATCGTTGGTGTAGTTCGCGCCCATGATGCAGGTGGAGATCAGTAGACCGCAGATGATCGGCGTTTTGCGCGCAAAGCCCAGCGAACGGCCACTGCGCACCAGACGATCGGCGACGATACCCGAGAGAATCACGCCAACGAATGCCGCGAGGAAGGGCACTGTGGTCATGAAGCCCGCGGTGAGCGCCGCGATGTGTTTTTCCTGCGTCAGATAGTTCGGGAACCAGGTCAGGAAGAACCACAGCGTGGATGTGACGGCGAACTGGCCAAGATAGACGCCGCACAGCTTGCGGTGGAACACCAGTTTCCAGTCGGCGGCGGTAAGTTTGGTGCGGGCTTTCTTTTCGCTCGGCGCATCGCCATCCACCATCGCGCCACCATCACGGATGTAATCCAGCTCGGCTTTATTGATGCCTTTGCTTTGGCTGGGTGCCTGATAGAACTTAATCCAGATGAACGACCAGATGATGCCGATGCCGCCGGTAATAATGAAGACCCAATGCCAGCTCAGCAGTTCCTGAATCCAGATCAGCAAGGGCGTGAGGAACGCCAGACCAACAAACTGACCGGACGTGTAGAAGCCGACGGCGGAAGCGCGCTCCTGCTCCGGGAACCAGCTGGTCACCAGCCGGTTATTGGTCGGGAAAGCCGGCGCTTCAAATATGCCGGTAATCGCACGCAGACCAATTAATGATAATAAGCCGGTGGCAAAACCCTGCAATAACGTCGCAACCGACCAGCCAAAGATGGCAATAAAATAGGTTAAGCGTGAACCCACGCGATCGAGGAACCAGCCGCCGGGAATCTGGCATAACGTATATAACCAGGCAAAGGCCGAAAATACATAACCCATTTGCGCTTTAGTAATACCGAACTCTTCCTGAATATGCGCGGAAGCGACGGCTAAATTAGCGCGATCGACATAACAAATGACCACCGTAATAAATATCATCAGCAGCGTGATATAACGACGGCGCGTCGGTTTGGCGTGAACAGCAGAGAGATCCATGGTGTTTCTCCGTAATCGGTTTTGCCGTTTGGGCACGACAGAGCACGCCCCGGCAAATATAGGGTAGCGATATCAAAGGTAAAACCGCTTCAGCGGTAAATAAGCTGTGCCGGGAAACAGGCTGAGCGCAGCCCTGTGCCTTATTTCACCGGCATATAATTATCGAGATTTAATAAAATTTAATACCCTAAAGAATTCGAGTTGCAGAAAGGCGGCAAGCGAATGAATCCCCCGGAGCTTACACTAGTAAGTGACTGGAAGAATGAGCGCAGCCAACGCATCTGCAGCTTGAATTATGACGGGTATTTACCATTCAGCGACTGAACCGTCCGGGAATCGCCATAGTGGATTACGCCAGTCGGGGGCATTTTTACTGCGCTCGATCACCAGCTCTTCGTTAATTTCCACGCCAAGGCCCGGTTTATTTAACGGATAGAAATGACCATCATCCATTTTAAAATCGTCTTTATTGATCACGTAATCGAGCAGTTCGGCGCCCTGATTATAGTGAATCCCCATGCTTTGCTCCTGGAACACCGCATTGCGTGACACGAAGTCAACGTGCAGGCACGCAGCCAGCGCAATTGGGCCGAGCGGACAGTGAGGCGCCAGCGCCACATCGTAAGATTCGGCCATCGCGGCAATTTTGTAGCACTCGGTGATACCGCCCGCGTGTGACAGATCCGGTTGCAGAATCGCCAGTCCACCCGCTTCCAGCACGCGTTTGAACTCGAAGCGCGAGAACATGCGTTCGCCAGCGGCGATCGGAATATGAGTCTGCGCCGCCAGACGCGGATAATATTCCGCCTGCTCCGCCAGCACCGGCTCTTCGATAAACAGCGGGCGATACGGCTCCAGCTCTTTAATCAGCACTTTTGCCATTGGCGCGCTGACGCGGCCGTGGAAATCGAGGCCAAATTCAATCTCTTTACCGAAGGCTTCACGAATTTGCGCCACGGTATTCACCGCGTCATCCACTTTGCGCGCGTTATCAATAATGCCCATCTCTTCGCAGCCGTTGAGTTTGAAGGTATCAAAACCGATGGTGCGCAGTTTCTTAATGCCGTCAATCACATCGGCCGGACGATCGCCGCCCACCCAGCTGTAGGCTTTGATGCTGTCACGCACTAATCCGCCAAGCAGTTGATAAACCGGCACGCCGAGCGCTTTGCCTTTGATATCCCACAACGCCTGATCGATACCGGCGATGGCGCTCATCAGGATCGGGCCGCCGCGATAGAAGCCGCCGCGATACATCACCTGCCATAAGTCGTTGATGCGTGCTGGATCCTGACCAATCAGGTATTCCGACAGCTCATGCACCGCCGCTTCCACGCTGCGCGCGCGGCCTTCAATCACCGGTTCGCCCCAGCCAACGATGCCTTCGTCAGTTTCGATTTTCAGGAACATCCAGCGCGGCGGCAGGCGGTAAGTGGTCAGTTTGGTAATTTTCATCGTACAGCGTCCTTATATGCAGCAATAAATGCGCGAGCTTGTTCCACAGTGCGTGACAGCGGTTGACCGGCGCGATAGAGATCGCTGCCTAAGCCCGCGCCAATGCAGCCTGCGGCCATAAATTCATGCAGGTTTTCCGGCGTCACGCCGCCCACGGCAAACACCGGCACCTCTGGCGGCAGCACCGCTTTCAGCGCTTTGATGTAGCCCGGACCAAAGGCTGACGATGGGAAAATTTTCAGCGCCTGCGCACCGGCCTGTAAGGCGGTGAACGCTTCTGTCGCGGTAGCGCAACCGGCGGCAACGATCATCCCTTTGGCGACCGCCTGGCGGATCACCGCAGCATCGGTATTCGGCGTGACGACCAATTTGCTGTTCAGCGTCGCCAGCTCATCAACCTGCGCCGGATTCAGCACCGTACCGGCGCCAATCAGCGCTTTATCGCCGAAGGTTTTCACCATCGCGCCGATGCTTTTCGCCCACTCCGGTGAGTTGAGCGGGATTTCAATCGCATCGAAACCCGCTTCAATCAGCGCACCAACGTGCGCTTCGGCTTCATCCGGCGTGATGCCGCGCAGAATGGCGATCAGCGGGACTTTAGTTTGCCAGGACATTCGCAATACTCCTTATTCCGTGCTGGAAAGCACGATCGCCTTCCAGCGTGACTGAATCCATACCGATAAACTGCAGCGCCTGCTGATAACGTTGCGCCAGCGCGCTACCGGCAATAATGGTGATCGGTTGGCTTGCGGCGTCGGCCTGCTGCGTCATCAGCGCCACTTCGTGACCAATCAGCAAGCCTGAAAGAAAGTCGCTGATATGGCGGCGATCGCGCGCGCCGAGTACGTGTGAAGCACGCACTTCAAACAGGCGCGCCAGAATCGAGGCATCGTTGCTGCCGACTTGCACACCTGCGCGGAAAGCCGCCGCGTTCTCTTGCTGTTCGGGTAAACCTGCGCCAACCAGCGACTGTTTGAGCAGCAGATGATGCAGTTCGCCGGTCATCACGGTGCGGAAATCCAGCACGCGATCCTGTTCCATCTGCACCCATTTGGCGTGCGTGCCTGGCATCACATAGAGCGGCGCAGGCTGCAGTTCCAGCGCGCCAAGCAGCTGCGTCTCTTCACCGCGCATCACGTTGTAGTTGTCGGCACGTTCGACGCTCAATCCCGGCACGATCCACGCTTTATCCTCGACGCGCGTCAGGCGGCTAGCGATGTCGCCCAGCGCCACCGGACAGGAGAGATAGGGCACCGACAGCCAGCCAGCATTGCTGCCTACCATGCCCGCCATCACCACCGGCACGTCATTGACTGGCCAACCTGCGGTGACACTGGCAAACACTTCGGCTGGCGTGCGATCGCCCAGGCGCGTGACGCCGGCTTCCGAACGACGCTCATCGATGCAAACGCCGGCTTGATAATGCCAGGCGCGCAGGTTGGTTGAGCCCCAATCAATCGCGATATAGCTGGTCACATAATCTCCTTGAGTCGCGCCGTTGAGCTGGCAATCATCGCTTTCGCCGCCTGCTCGGCAGCATCGCCATCCTGATGACGAATGGCATCAAACAGCGCTTTATGTTCGGCGAGCGTACGCGGCATGTTGCCTTCGTCCGCCATGTAGGTTTGCGCGAACACCGCTTTTTGCAGCTGGCTGATCGCCACATTGAGCTGCTGCAGCACCGGATTGTGTACCGAATTCAGCACCGCTTCGTGATAGCGGATATCCGCTTCATTAAAGGCATCACGATTGAGATGGTTGGCCACCATGTCGTTGTACGCCAGTTCAATCGCAGCCAGATCGCTTGAGGTGGCGCGCTCGGCAGACCAGCGTGCAATCTGCGGCTCGACCAGCACACGCACTTCGTTCATGGCGGCAATCAGACGCGGGTCCTGATCGTGCGCCAGCGCCCACTGCAATACGTCGCTATCCAGATAGTTCCAGTGATTGCGCGGCGTGACGAACGCGCCGCGATAGCGTTTCATCTCCATCAAGCGTTTCGCCATCAGCGAGCGAAACACTTCGCGGATGATATTGCGCGAGGTGCCGAAGCGTTCACACAGCTCAGCTTCCGCGGGTAACGCCGCGCCCGGCACAAACTTGCCGGCCACAATCTCTTCACCCAGCGTCAGGATGATGCGCTCTGTTTTGCTTAGTTGTTCTTGCGTCATGATGTTCCATTCAGTGAAAGGCAGGTACGCATCAGATTACTGCTTTCGCCTGGCGAAGCCTAACGGCCGCCCTGAGCTGCGCTGTCGATTGTAGTACCATCCTGATAAGTTGTACTACAATGTGGATCACAAAATAGACAAGTCATGTGCCATAATGCGATAAGGTCGCCATAAATGGCGACCCTACGAAGGCTTGGTGAGATTTATGGCGGCCAAAACACAGCGTCATATTTGTAGGGTCGCCATTTATGGTGACCCAATCACAGCAGGAGGCAGAATAAGAAGGGTTACAGCACCAGCTCTTCAATGGCGTGCGCTACGCCGTGTTCCATGTTGGTTTTGGTGATGAACTGCGCGATTTTCTTCACGGAATCAATCGCATTGCCCATTGCTACGCCGGTTCCTGCATACTCAATCATCGCCAGATCGTTTTCCTGATCGCCAATCGCCATCACCTCTTCACGCGCCAGGCCGAGCTTCTCAGCCAGCATTTTCACGCCTCGCCCTTTATTCACGCGGGCATCGAGGATTTCGAGATAATAAGGTGCGCTTTTGAGGATGGTGTAGTTGTCACGCGCCTGCTGCGGCAAGCGCTGAATGGCAGAATCCAGCAGATCGGGCTTATCGATCATCATCAGCTTAGGGAAACGCGTGGCGCGATCCATCTCTTCCACAGAACGATAGCGCACCGGAATGCCGGTCAGGCTCGCTTCGTGGATGGTGAACTCACTGATGTCTTTGTTCGGCGTATAGAGGAAAGATTTATCGAAGGCCTGGAAGTGGACACCAAGATCGCGCGCCAGCTGTTCGATATACAGATAGTCGTCAAAACCCAAGGTGATTTCCGCGACGCACTCGCCATCATTAGCGCGATGCACCAGCGCACCGTTATAGCTGATGCAATATTGGCCTTCATCAACCAGATTCAGCTCCATCAGATAGCGCTGAATGCCGACGAACGGACGGCCGGTGGTGAGCACCACCATCACACCTTTTTTATGCGCGCGTTCAATGGCCGATTTAACGGCAGGCGTGATCTCGTGCTGCGGATTGAGCAGCGTGCCGTCCATATCGATTGCAACCAGTTTTATAGCCATAACGTCCTCATTGAGTCAGGGTTTTGATCAATGCTAGCGCGATTCAGCTCACATTGACCAGTTTCGCGCCCCATTCAGATTTTTTACCGCAGCGGGCTTTGCGCGTTTTGCCGGGCGGAAAACAAAAAACCCTTCCACCAGGGAAGGGTTTTTACGTGTTGCCGTGTCGATCAGATATCGATGTTGGCGGCTTTCAGCGCATTCTCTTCGATGAAGGCGCGGCGCGGTTCTACCGCATCGCCCATCAAGGTGGTGAACAGCTGATCGGCAGCAATCGCATCCTTGATGGTCACGCGCAACATGCGGCGGCTATCGGGATCCATGGTGGTTTCCCATAGCTGCTCTGGGTTCATCTCACCCAAACCTTTATAACGCTGTACTGACAGACCGCGACGCGACTCTTTCACCAGCCACTCAATCGCCTGCTCGAAGCTGGTGACCGGCTGACGACGTTCGCCACGTTCGATATAGGCATCTTCTTCGATCAATCCGCGCAGCTGCTCGCCCAGCGCACAGATTTTGCGGTATTCCGGTCCATCGATGAATTCGCTATCCAGCGGATAATCGGTATCAACGCCGTGCGTGCGCACACGCAGCACCGGTTCAAACTTCTGCTCATGGTTGGCGCGGACATGGGCCAGATAGCTGCTGCCGTGCGCTTCACGCTCAGTCAGATACGCCACTAAACCGTCGATCCAGCCTTTTACAGCGGCTTCATCGCTGAGGTCGCTTAAGGTCGGATGGTAGATCAGGCCGCGCAGCAGAGCCGTAGGGAAACGGCGCTCCATACGTTTGATCATGCGCTGCGTGCCGTTGAAATCCGCCACCAGCGTTTCCAGCGGCTGGCCGCCTAACGCCGGTGCGCTGGCGTTGGTGTGCAGCGTTGCGCCATCGAGGGCGATGGAAATCTGATACTGATCCATCGCTTCGTCGTCTTTAATATACTGTTCTTGCTTGCCTTTCTTCACTTTGTACAGTGGCGGCTGCGCAATATAGACGTGACCACGTTCGACGATTTCAGGCATCTGACGGTAGAAGAAGGTCAACAGCAGCGTACGAATGTGCGAGCCGTCGACGTCCGCATCGGTCATGATGATGATGCTGTGATAACGCAGTTTGTCCGGATTGTATTCGTCACGACCGATACCACAGCCCAGCGCGGTGATCAGCGTGGCTACTTCCTGCGAAGCCAGCATCTTGTCGAAACGCGCTTTCTCCACGTTCAGGATTTTACCCTTCAGCGGCAGAATCGCCTGATTCTTACGGTTACGACCCTGTTTGGCTGATCCGCCTGCAGAGTCACCCTCCACCAGGTAGATTTCAGACAGCGCCGGATCGCGCTCCTGACAGTCAGCCAGTTTGCCCGGCAGACCGGCCAAGTCCAGCGCGCCTTTGCGGCGCGTCATTTCACGAGCACGACGGGCAGCTTCACGCGCACGCGCTGCATCGATAATTTTGCCGACCACGATTTTCGCGTCAGACGGATTTTCCAACAGGTATTCCGCCAGCAGTTCGTTCATCTGCTGCTCAACCGCCGATTTCACCTCTGAAGAGACCAGCTTATCTTTGGTCTGAGAAGAGAATTTCGGATCCGGCACTTTCACGGAAACCACAGCAATCAGGCCTTCACGCGCATCGTCACCGGTCGCGCTGACTTTGGCTTTTTTGCTGTAGCCCTCTTTATCCATGTAGGCATTCAGCGTACGCGTCATTGCCGCACGGAAGCCCGCCAGGTGCGTACCGCCGTCACGCTGTGGAATGTTGTTGGTGAAGCAGTAGATGTTTTCCTGGAAACCATCGTTCCACTGCAGCGCCACTTCCACGCCAATGCCATCTTTCTCAGTCGAGAAGTAGAACACCGTTGGGTGAATCGGGGTTTTGTTCTTGTTGAGATACTCAACGAACGCCTTGATGCCGCCTTCGTAGTGGAAGTGATCGTTCTTGCCGTCGCGTTTGTCTTCCAGACGAATCGAGACACCCGAGTTCAGGAACGACAGTTCACGCAGGCGTTTCGCCAGGATTTCGTACTCAAACTCAATCACATTGGTGAAGGTTTCATAGCTCGGCCAGAAACGCACGCGGGTACCGGTTGCATCGGTATCACCGGAAACCGCCAGCGGTGCCTGCGGCACGCCGTGCTGATAAACCTGCTGATGCACTTTGCCTTCACGGCGAATGGTCAGCTCCAGCTTCTGCGACAGGGCGTTTACGACAGAAACGCCAACGCCGTGCAGACCACCGGAAACTTTATACGAGTTATCATCAAATTTACCGCCTGCGTGCAGGACGGTCATGATCACTTCAGCAGCAGAGACGCCCTCTTCCGGGTGAATGCCGGTAGGAATACCACGGCCATCATCTTGCACTGAGACAGAGTTATCTGCATGAATAGTAACGGTAATATCACTACAGTGACCGGCGAGCGCTTCGTCGATTGCGTTATCCACGACTTCGAATACCATGTGATGCAGACCGGTGCCGTCATCCGTATCGCCGATGTACATACCCGGGCGTTTGCGTACCGCATCAAGCCCTTTCAGGACTTTGATACTTGAGGAGTCATAAGAATTCGACATCAACGTTTCTCGCTCATTTAATCTTCAGGTTGAACCACTATTTTACCCTGTTCCACGCGGAACATCTTGCCCTTTTCATCACTCATGTCGATTACATGCTCGACACCAATGGCGCTGACAAATACTTGAGCCTGCGTGGCTTTTAGGCGTTCAGCTAACAGCCGACGACGGGTGTCATCCAGCTCTGAGGCAAAGTCATCAATCAAATACAAACAGCGTCTTCCGCTGCTGCGCGTCAGGTATTCGCCCTGCGCTAAGCGCAGCGCACACATCAGCAGTTTTAACTGGCCGCGTGAGAGTAAATCTTCCACCGGCGTGCCCTCGGCACGAATGCGAAAATCGGCTTTGTGCGGGCCGCTGGCGGTGTAGGTGAGCGCGCGGTCGCGCTCGAAATTGCGTTCCAGCAGTTCGGCGTAGTCGCTCTCTTTATCCCAGCCGCGCTGGAAAGAGAACGCCAACTCAAACTCCGGTAAAAACTGGCCGCAGGTGGCGATGATCTCGCGGGAAATCGCCGCGCTGTATTCAGCGCGCCAGGCGCTGATCTGTTCGGCCAGCGGCACCAGTTCCTGATCCCATGGACGAATCTGGCTGTAGCGCGAAACCTGACGCAGCGCCGCATTGCGCTGTTTCAGCAGGCGACGCAAATTGCTCCAGGCATGGAAAAAACCAGGCGAGGCGTGAAAGCAGCCCCAATCGATGTAGGCACGACGATATTTTGGACCGCCATTGAGCAGGGTAAATCCTTCCGGCGTAATCAGCTGCATCGGCAGCAGCTGCGCCAACTCGGCGACTTTGTGACCATCGCTGCCATCAATACGCACTTTGCTGTCGCCAGCGCGATTCTTGGTCAGACCGACCGACATTTCACGTTCGCTGCCTTCAATGCGGCCGTGCAGCACAAAGGCGTCCTGATCGTGACGAATCACACGGCCCGCTTGCAAACTGCGAAATGCGCGACCGTGCCCCAACGTGTAAATCGCCTCCAGCACGCTGGTTTTACCGCTGCCGTTGGCACCGACAAGGAAATTAAACCCCGGCGCCAAAGCCAGATCGGCCTGCTCGATGTTGCGAAAATCTTTAATCAGGAGGCGGGTTAAAGCCATAACGAATCCAGCGAGAAGGGGATTTTACCTAACATTTGAGATCCAGGCCGTCGGCGGCGCAGCCAGTCTGGTTACGGCCAGCGCGCAGAACTTGGGAGCATACTGAAGTATGTGACCAAGGGCGAGCACTGCCCGGGACCAGAATGGCAAGTAAGCCAGGCCGATATTTATAAACGCATTGGCATCACGACGTAGGCTGCAGCCGGACTGGCCACATCCTCAATCTGCACGCTCGATACGCCATCGGTCAGCAGCAAACGCACGTTCTCGCACTTGAGCGCATTCAACACATCCAGCACGTAGCTGACGTTGAAGCCAATCTCCAGATCGGTGCCGTTGTAAGAGACATCCAGCATCTCTTCCGCTTCTTCCTGCTCTGGGTTATTCGCCGTGATTTTAAGCTGATTTTCGGTGATATAGATGCGAACACCGCGGAATTTCTCATTCGAGAGAATCGCCGCACGCGCAAACGCCTGTTTTAAAATATCACAGCCAGCTTCCAGCGCTTTGTCGGGATTCTTCGGCAATACGCGGCGATAATCCGGGAAACGGCCATCAACCAGCTTCGACGTAAAGATGAAGTCACCAACGTGTGCGCGGATATTGCTGCTGCCGATTTGCACCTGCAGCGGCGTTTCGCCACCGTCGAGCAAACGCATCAACTCAATCACCCCTTTACGCGGCACGATCACCGAATGGTTTGGCAGCGCCTGACCAATCGGCATGGAGCATACGGCAAGGCGGTGACCATCGGTAGCGACGGTACGCAACTCTTCGCCTTCGGTTTCGAACAGCATACCGTTGAGGTAATAACGCACATCCTGATGCGCCATTGAGAACTGCGTGGCTTCAATCAGACGTTTCAGCGTCGCCTGCGGCAAGGTGAATTCCACCTCGCTCTGCCAGTCATCCAGATTCGGGAAGTCGCTGGCGGGCAGCGTTGACAGCGAGAAACGGCTGCGGCCAGAACGCACCAGCATTCTGTCGCCTTCCAGCGTCAGGCTGATCTCAGCGCCTTCCGGCAAACCGCGGCAAATATCGAGGAATTTACGCGCGGGAACCGTGGTGGCGCCCGACTCGTGTGGCTGCGTCAGCGCAACACGGGCTACCATTTCCATTTCCAGATCGGTACCGGTCAAGCGCAGCGAGCCTTCGCTAACCTGCAGCAGTAAATTTCCCAGGATCGGCAGCGTCGGGCGTCCGCCAAGTGGACCGCTAACCTGTTGCAATGGCTTCAGTAACTGCTCACGTTCTACAATAAATTTCATATGCGTCAGGAAGATAGTGTTCGAATGAGGTTAGAGAAATCTTCTTTAATGTCGTGGCTCTCTTCACGCAGCTGCTCGATTTTACGGCAAGCGTGAAGCACGGTGGTATGGTCGCGACCACCAAACGCATCGCCAATCTCCGGCAAGCTGTGATTGGTGAGCTCTTTCGCCATCGCCATCGCCATCTGGCGCGGACGCGCTACCGAACGCGAACGGCGTTTCGACAGCAAATCCGCCACTTTAATTTTGTAATACTCGGCCACCGTTTTCTGAATATTATCGATGGTGACCAGCTTTTCCTGCAGCGCCAGCAGATCGCGCAGCGCTTCGCGCACGAAATCGATGGTAATCGCGCGACCGGTAAAGTTCGCGTTGGCAATCACGCGGTTCAGCGCGCCTTCCAGCTCGCGGACATTAGAACGCAAACGCTTAGCAATAAAGAAGGCGACTTCACCCGGCAGGCGAATATCGTTTTCATCGGCTTTCTTCATCAGGATCGCGACACGCGTTTCCAGTTCAGGCGGCTCGATCGCCACCGTTAATCCCCAACCAAAACGTGATTTCAGGCGATCTTCTACGCCGTTGATCTCTTTTGGATAGCGATCCGAGGTCAGGATGATCTGTTGATTGCCTTCCAGCAGCGCGTTGAAGGTATGGAAGAACTCTTCCTGCGAGCGCTCTTTATTAGCAAAGAATTGAATGTCATCGATCAGCAGCGCATCAACCGAGCGGTAGTAACGCTTAAACTCTTCAATGGCGTTGTTCTGCAAGGCTTTAACCATGTCCTGCACAAAACGCTCAGAGTGCATGTACACCACTTTGGCATTGGGCTTGCGCGCAATAATGCCGTTACCCACCGCGTGCAACAGGTGAGTTTTACCCAGGCCGGTGCCGCCATAAAGGAACAGTGGGTTATAAGCGCCGCCAGGATTATCCGCCACCTGACGTGCCGCCGCGCGCGCCAGCTGGTTCGATTTACCTTCGACGAAGTTGTCGAAGTTATGACGGTTATTCACATTGGAGCGGTAAGTCACATCGGCCGGTGCGGGAACGGAATCCCAACTTGGACGCAAAATTTGCGCGGGTGCCGGACGATTTTCGATCGGCGCGGGCGCATTGTAACTGGCCATAGCCGGTTGGTTAGTGGTGACCTGTGCTGCAGGGCGCGTACCGACTTCGAAACGCAGTAACGGCACATTTGCACCGCAGAATTCATTCAGCAGACCATTGATACTATTGAGATATTTATCTCTAACCCAGTCGAGTACAAACCGATTTGGTGCATACAAGGTCAGCGTATTGTCGTTTAATTCAGCTTGCAGCGGACGAATCCACATGCTGAATTCGGTGGCAGGAAGCTCATCCTGCAAACGGGCAAGACACTGTTGCCAAAGCGTAAGTGACACGGCGGACTCCACTCGTACAAAATCGATAAGAATTTTAGGCGCTAATAAATAGAAACGTAATTTTTAGACACAGACGGTTGGAAAGCGCCTGCGACCGCTATTCGCGGTAGTCTTCCCCGGCGATCGCAGCGAGGATCGTCAGCGGAAGGGCGGATCATAACGTAAAGCTGCACAGAGATCTTCCCTTTCTACACAGTTTTGATCCAATTTATCCACAGGCTACTGAAGCGATAATGAGTTTACGCTTTCTGCGAAAAAAGCCAGCGTTAATGTGGCTGAAAGCGTTAATTTTTCTGGCAAGCTCTCGTTTCCGCGCAGCAAATCTGCAAACTGATCGCAAGAAGATCCTGCGCGATCCTTGCGCTTTAACCCATAGCCCGTATAATTCCCCACCCGGCATTATTGCGTGAAGCCTTGATGCCCGGAATCAGCGGGCTGTATCTGGGTTTCCAGGTGCCGCGACCAGCGAAGTGAATTGACTCTGGACTGTACAATTATTACAATCCCGCCTCTTTATTAAAGACACATTGAGGCGTTGGTCGATTTACTGGCCCGAAAACGCGTCACCCAGTGAAAATTTTCAAGTTTAGGTAGAAATCGCCATGAAACGCACTTTTCAACCGTCCGTACTGAAGCGCAACCGTTCACACGGTTTCCGTGCTCGTATGGCAACAAAAAATGGTCGTCAGGTTCTGGCACGTCGTCGTGCTAAAGGCCGTTCTCGTCTGACCGTTTCTAAGTAATAAAGCTAACCCTCGTGGTTAAGCTCGCATTTCCCAGGGAGTTACGTTTGTTAACTCCCACTCATTTCACTTTCGTCTTCCAGCAGCCACAACGAGCCGGTACGCCGCAAATCACCATACTCGGCCGACTTAACGCGCTGGGGCATCCCCGCATCGGTCTCACCGTCGCAAAAAAACATGTAAAACGCGCCCATGAACGCAACCGGATCAAGCGATTGACCCGCGAAAGCTTTCGTCTGCGTCAACATGAGCTCCCTGCAATGGATTTTGTGATCGTGGCTAAAAAAGGGATTGCTGACCTGGATAACCGTGCGCTGACGGAAGCGTTGGAGAAACTATGGCGTCGTCACTGTCGCCTGGCTCGCGGCTCCTGATTGCCCTGATACGCGTTTATCAACGCGCCATCAGCCCACTGCTGGGACCTCATTGCCGGTTCCATCCCACCTGTTCGCAGTATGGGATTGAGGCCTTGCGCCGCTTTGGCGTTGTAAAAGGCAGTTGGTTGACGATAAAACGCGTATTAAAATGCCACCCTTTGAACCCGGGTGGTGACGATCCTGTGCCGCCAAAAACCTTTGATACCAGAGAACATTAACGATGGATTCGCAACGCAATCTCTTTCTCATCGCTTTTCTGTTCGTGTCTTTTATGATCTGGCAAGCCTGGCAGACGGACCACGCTCCGCAGCCACAGCAGACCCAGACCACGCAAAACACAAACAGCGCAGCGGGTGATGCCGCCACTTCCGGCGTGCCGGCTAGCGGACAGGGCAAAACGATCACCGTTAAGACAGATGTCCTGTCACTCAACATCAATACGCGTGGTGGCGATATTGAGCAGGCTCAGCTGCTGACTTACCCGGACAAACTGGGTTCAGATGCACCGTTCCAGCTGCTTGAAACTACACCGGCCTTCGTTTATCAGGCGCAGAGTGGCTTAACTGGCCGCAACGGCCCGGATAATCCGAACAATGGCGCACGTCCGCTGTATACCACTTCGCAAGATAGCTTCGTGATGGCAGATGGCCAGAGCGAACTGCGCGTACCGTTGACCTGGACCGGTGAAAACGGCGTGGTTTACACCAAGACTTTCGTCTTCAAGCGCGGTGAGTATGCGGTAAACGTTGACTACAACATCAACAACACCACTCAGCAGCCGCTGGAAGTGTCGATGTTTGGTCAGTTGAAGCAGACCATCGAGGTGCCTAAGCACCGCGATACCGGCAGCAACAACTTTGCTCTGCACACCTTCCGTGGCGCAGCGTACTCAACCAGCGATGCGAAATACGAAAAATATAAATTCGACACCATCGCGGATAACGAGAACCTGAACACCACCACCAGCAATGGTTGGGTGGCGATGCTGCAGCAGTACTTTGCTACCGCCTGGGTGCCGCGCACGCAGGGTAATAACACGCTGTACACCACTAACCTCGGCAATGGCGTAGCGGCAATTGGCTACAAATCTGCTCCTGTGACCGTTGGCGCAGGCGCACAGCAAGATCTCGGCGCAACGCTGTGGGTAGGCCCGGAAATTCAGGACCAGATGGCAGCCATCGCGCCTCACCTGGATCTGACCGTGGATTACGGATGGTTGTGGTTCATCTCGCAGCCGCTGTTTAAGCTGCTGAAGTTCATCCACAGCTTTATCGGTAACTGGGGCTTCTCCATTATCGTTATCACCTTCATCGTGCGTGGCATCATGTACCCGCTGACCAAAGCGCAGTACACCTCGATGGCGAAGATGCGTATGCTGCAGCCAAAGATTCAGGCGATGCGTGAACGTCTGGGCGATGATAAGCAGAAACAGAGCCAGGAAATGATGGCGCTGTATAAAGCGGAGAAAGTGAATCCGCTGGGCGGCTGTCTGCCACTGGTTATCCAGATGCCAATCTTCCTGGCCTTGTACTACATGCTGTCAGGCTCGGTTGAACTGCGTCATGCGCCGTTTATTCTGTGGATTCATGACCTGTCAGCGCAGGATCCGTACTACATTCTGCCGATCATCATGGGTATCACCATGTTCTTCATTCAGAAGATGTCACCGACCACCGTGACCGATCCGATGCAGCAGAAGATCATGACCTACATGCCGGTGATCTTTACCGTGTTCTTCCTGTGGTTCCCATCAGGTCTGGTGCTGTACTACATCGTCAGCAACCTGGTGACCATTCTCCAGCAGCAGCTGATTTATCGCGGCCTGGAAAAACGTGGTCTGCATAGCCGCGACAAGAAGAAAGCATAACGCCTGACTGCAACCAGCAGCAGCGTATAATCAAAGGGCGACATTTATGTCGCCCTATTTTTATTTATTAATACCCTAAAAGTTTAAGGTGGAATCATGAGCCACAGCGACACTATCGTTGCCCAGGCGACGCCTCCCGGCCGTGGCGGCGTTGGCATTCTGCGTATCTCTGGCACCAAAGCCGCTGAGGTGGCGCAAGCCGTGCTCGGCAAGCTGCCAAAACCGCGCTATGCCGACTATCTGCCCTTTACCGATGCCGATGGCAGCGTGCTCGATCAAGGCATTGCGCTGTGGTTTCCTGGCCCGAACTCCTTCACCGGTGAAGATGTGCTGGAGCTGCAAGGCCACGGCGGCCCGGTGATTCTCGACCTGCTGCTTAAGCGCATCGTGGCGCTGCCCGGCTTACGCATTGCGCAACCAGGTGAATTCTCCGAACGCGCCTTCCTTAACGACAAGCTCGATTTGGCGCAAGCCGAAGCGATTGCCGATCTGATCGATGCCAGCTCAGAGCAAGCCGCCCGCTCGGCGGTGAACTCGCTGCAAGGCGCGTTTTCCCTGCGCATCAATGCACTTGTGGAAGCACTTACTCACCTGCGCATCTATGTGGAAGCGGCCATCGACTTCCCGGATGAGGAGATCGATTTCCTTTCCGACGGCAAAATTGAAGCACAGCTGAATGTGGTGATCGGTGATCTCGACGGCGTGCGTGCCGAAGCGCGTCAGGGCAGCCTGCTGCGCGAAGGGATGAAAGTGGTGATTGCCGGTCGTCCTAATGCCGGAAAATCGAGCCTGCTGAATGCCTTAGCCGGGCGCGAAGCGGCGATTGTCACCGATATTGCTGGCACCACGCGCGACGTCCTGCGCGAGCACATCCATATCGACGGCATGCCGCTGCACATCATCGATACCGCCGGTTTACGTGAAGCCAGCGACGAAGTCGAGCGCATTGGTATTGAACGCGCGTGGCAGGAGATCGAGCAGGCCGACCGCGTGCTATTTATGGTCGATGGCACCACCACCGACGCGACTGAAGCCGCCGCCATCTGGCCAGATTTTGTTGCCCGTTTGCCGGAAGCGCTACCAATTACCGTGGTGCGTAACAAAGCGGATATGACCGGCGAAGTGCTGGGCCTCACTGAAGTGAACGGTCACTCACTGATTCGTCTCTCGGCGCGCACCGGTGAAGGTGTGGAAGCGCTGCGCGATCACCTGAAACAGAGCATGGGATTTGCCGGCAATATGGAAGGCGGATTCCTCGCCCGCCGCCGCCATCTGCAAGCACTGGAGTTAGCCGCAACGCACTTGCAGCAGGGCAAGCATCAGCTGTTAGGCGCGTGGGCCGGCGAATTACTGGCAGAAGAGTTACGTTTAGCGCAGCAAGCGCTGAGCGAAATCACCGGTGAATTCACCTCCGACGATTTGCTGGGCAGAATCTTCTCCAGTTTCTGTATTGGTAAGTAATGGCCTGCGGCGTTCTCATGTCGGGTGCGCATTCATGCGCATCTGGCGCCCGGTAGACATGCGTCTTTGTTATTTGGCTCTCCCACGCCTTTGCAGTATAACGATCATTGCCCGGCGAACAGGTCCTGCTGGGTACATTCATTATTCATGCTAAATATTGGGCGCAAGTTGCTGCCTGAACAGGAGAGAAACATGAGTACAACGCTCGACAGCGTGGCGCTGAACACGCTGTTCATTGAAGCCCGCACCCACAGCTATTGGCAGGACAAACCGGTTTCTCGTGAGGTGCTGGAGCAGCTCTATCATCTGACCGCGCTGGGCCCAACCTCGGCTAACTGCTCGCCGGGCCGTTTTGTGTTTGTGACCTCGCAGGAAGGCAAAGAGAAGCTGAAACCCGCGCTCTCCTCCGGCAACGTCGATAAAACCATGGCCGCACCGGTAACGGTAATCGTGGCGTGGGATCCTGAATTCTACGAAGCGCTGCCGAAGCTGTTCCCGCATGGTGATGCGCGCAGCTGGTTTACCAGCAGCCCGGATCTGGCGAAAGAGACCGCGTTCCGTAACAGCAGCTTGCAGGCAGGTTATTTGATTCTGGCCGCGCGTTCGCTGGGCCTGGATGCCGGCCCGATGTCCGGTTTCGATCCGACAAAAGTGAACGACGCCTTCTTTAGCGAGAGCAAATGGCAGGTGAACTTACTGATCAATCTCGGCTATGGCGAAGCCAGCAAACTGCACGCGCGTCTGCCACGTCTCGGCTTTGATGAAGCCAGCACCTTTGCCTGATTGAGAAAAGGCGTCGGGCTTAGCCCACGACGCCCGTTTCAAGCGGTTATCCCAGTGAATGGAAGCCGCTGTTGAAGTAGATCATCGGCTCTGCCGCTTCACCTGGCAGAGCAATGCCCACGATACGCGCCAGCAGCACGCTGTGCGTGTTCCACTCCACTACCTTCTCCAGCTGGCAATCAAAACTCACCAGCGCATCAGCCAGAATCGGCGCGCCGGTATTCAGCGTCTGCCACGTACCGTTTTGAAAACGCTCGGCGCGGCGTGAGGATTGGCTGAACTGGGCACATAAGTCGTCATGCTGCTCACGCAGCACGTTCACGGCAAAATGGCCGGCTGCGATAAAAGCATCATGACTGGACGCGCTACGATTCACGCACACCAGCAGGCTGGGTGGCTCAGCCGCCAGCGAACTGACCGACGTGGCAATCAGCCCAAGCTTTTCGCCCTGAAATTCGGTGGTAACCAGAGAAACACCCGCGGTTAAGCGACGCATGCCGTGACGAAACTCATCAAGCGAGATCGATTCCTGGCGAGAAATAGCGGTATCTGACATAAAAAACTCCGACGTGCCTGTTTTAACAATGCGCACAATGGGCAGATGAATGAAGAGTTAGCGCACTTTGATGTGCTGTTTTACTGCCCAAATCCTACACCACATCACACAGTTAGGCACTCAATCCGGCAGGTTTCTGCAAAAGCGTTCTATGAAAAGTTGCCAAATGGGATTGCCGCATGGCTTCGTCCTTATCTGAAATATCGCCTATTCCATCTTAAGCCGGATGCAAACCCATGAGAAAATTCTTACAATAGCACTGATGATTATTCGACCATTTTCATGGAGCGACAGATGGCTAGTCATTTTGTACGTTGGATAGGTAATCCGCCCTTTTCTTCTGAGAACATGCGGGTGCCACAAGAAGTAATCAACAGCGCTCAGCGCTTCGCTGACAAGCGTCGCGGACGCTTTCTCGCCGCACGCGAACTGCTGGCTCAGCTGATGTTACGCGTCTACGGTATCCGCGAACTTCCCGCGCTGACGACCACCAGCAGCGGACGTCCCTGTTTTGCCGATGCCAACCTGCCCGATTTCAGCATCTCCTACGCCGGAAACACTATCGGTGTGCTGCTGGCCGAAGAAGGCGGCCGCGCCGGACTGGATATGGAAATTGTGCGCGCACACAGTCGCCAAACACAGGATATGCTGACACAGGATCTCTCCTCCGGCGAAAAAGCATGGATTAACGCGCAGCAGGATTTCATGGAAGCGCTGACGCAAATCTGGACGCTGCGCCAAAGCATTCTCAAGCTCACCGGCGAAACCGATAGCGGTATTGATTCACTGCGTTTGCATCCTGCGGCCGGTCGGCTGCGTTCCACCGTGTTCCCCGATATTCAGGCGGTGTGTGATGCTGAGCCCACGCTGGTGTGGTCATGCGCGCTGTCGCCCGGCACCGAACGCTTACATCTGTGGGAGATTGATGGCGCGCAGCAGTGGCAAGCGCTGCGCGATGTCGAGATGAGTAAACCCAATATCGGGCCGCATACGCTGCGCCTGACCAGTTTGGTCACGCCGCATGAGATGGGACATCCGTAAAAAAGGCCGCATCAGCGGCCTTTACTGTTTAGTGGGCATCGATAAAGACGATTTTCAGCACGAACAGTAGCGCGACCACCACCACGCACGGGCTGATTTCACGCCAGCGGCCGGTTCCCAACTTCATCACGCAGTAAGAGATAAAGCCCAGCGCGATACCTTCGGTGATCGAGAAGCTGAACGGCATCATCGCCGCAGTAACAAACGCTGGCACCGCTTCGGTGAGATCGTCCCACTGCACGCGTGACAGCGACGCCGTCATCAATACGCCAACGTAAATCAGCGCACCCGCCGCCGCATAAGAGGGCACCATCGCCGCCAGCGGTGACAGGAACATCACCAGCAGGAACAGAATCCCGGTGATCACCGCCATCAGGCCGGTACGACCGCCGATCGCCACGCCGGACGAACTTTCAATGTAGGCGGTTACCGATGAGGTACCAATCAGCGAACCGGTCACCGAACTGATGCTATCAACGTACAGCGCCTGCTTCATGCGCGGGAAAGTGCCTTTCTCGTCAGTCAGCCCGGCTTTATCGGTCACGCCAATCAGCGTGCCGGAGGAATCGAACAGATTCACCAGCATAAAGGAGAAGATCACCCCGGCCATGCCGATGTTGAACGCGCCTTTGATATCAACCTGGCCCACAACAGAAGTGATCGCTGGCGGAGCGGCGAACACGCCGCTGAATTTCACATCGCCAATGATCAAGCCCAGCGCGGTCGTCACCACAATCGACACCAGCACCGCCGCATGGATATTGCGGGAAGCCAGAATTGCGATGATGAAGAAACCCAGCGCCCCAAGCAGCACGCTGTGCGAGGTCAGATTACCCACAGCCACAATGGTATCGGCGTTTGGCACGATAATTCCGGCGTTTTTCAGCCCCATCATGGCGATAAACAGACCAATACCAGCGGTGATGCCAACACGCAGGCTGAGCGGAATGTTGGCAATCATCCAGTAACGCACGCGCAGCAGCGTGAGGATCAGCAGACCCAGCGCGCCCCAGAAAATCGCGCCCATACCAATCTGCCACGAGTATCCCATGGCCCCGACCACCACAAAGGCGAAGAAGGCGTTCAGGCCCATCGCCGGTGCCAGAGCTACCGGCAGATTCGCCACCAGCCCCATCAGAATACTGCCGAACGCGGCAATCAAGCAGGTAGTAACAAATACTGCCTGCGTATCCATGCCCGCTACACCGAGAATTTGCGGGTTAACGAAAACGATGTACACCATCGTCAGGAAAGTCGTGCAACCGGCAATCACTTCGGTACGCACGGTGGTTCCGTGTTCCTGCAGTTTGAAGATGCGCTGCAAAAGGCCCTGATTAGTCATTCCACTGTTCCGCTAAAAAATTTATCGCCGCGTATCCTATAGAGTTTAGCGCGGCAAAACACTGATTATTCGCAACCGGTTGCTCAGGGTCGCTTTCTGCGCTCAGTGCGCTAGAGTGTCAGCTTATTGTTTAACAAAAGGATGATGTGCGATGTCGGTGGAATGTATTTTTTTTGATTGCGACGGCACGCTGGTCGACAGCGAAGTGATCTGTACGCAAGCTTACGTCAACACCTTTGCCCGCTACGGTATTGAACGCTCTCTGCAGCAGATGTTTGAGCAGTATAAAGGGGTAAAGCTCTACGACATCATCCGCGATGTGGCGGCCGAACATCAGGTTGAACTGCCGCTCGACGAGGTGGAAACCGCCTATCGCGCCGAAGTGGCTAGATTGTTTGATCTCGATTTGAAGCCAATTACCGGTGCCAAAGCGCTGGTGGAAAGTGTCAACGTGCCGATGTGTGTGGTTTCAAACGGCACGGTGAAGAAGATGCAGCATTCGCTGGGATTGACCGGCATGCTGCCGTATCTCGATGGCAAGCTGTACAGCGGGTATGACATTAACCACTGGAAGCCGGATCCGGAACTGATGTATCACGCCGCCGAGCAGATGCAGGTGCCGATTGAGAAGTGCATTCTGGTGGATGATTCCGAAGCGGGCGCGCGTGCCGGGATCGCGGCCGGGATTCCGGTGTTTTACTACTGCGCCGATGCGCACAATCCCGAACTCGATCATCCGCTGGTGACGCGCTTTGATGATATGGCGCAGTTGCCGGATTTGTGGCGCGCGCGTGGCTGGGATTTGGTGGGGTAGTGCTCGTTTTCCCCCTCCTCGGTTTGTGCTGGCTGTCCCCCTCCTCGGTCCTCCCCCATGAATGGGGGAGGAAGATGCTGCCATATGCCAGCTCAGAAGTTGCATGTGGCAGCATCTCCTTCCCCCATTCATGGGGGAAGGCCGGGATGGGGGACAGCCAGCACAACCCAAATCAGCCAATCGCCCCTAACGAATCCTCGTTGCTCTGCTTCTTCGGCAGCAGGAACAGCGTGGCGGCGATATCCAGCAGATAAATCAGCGCCAGCAGCGTGATCGCCGCGGTGAATGAGATATTGGTCGCCAGCAGGCCAATCACCAATGGACCAAACCCGCCCACGCCACGCCCCAAATTAAACAACACGTTCTGCGCTGTTGCGCGCGCCTGCGGTGGGAAAGTGTCGGAAATCAGCGCGCCGTAGCCGCCGATCATGCCGTTCACAAACATCCCCATCAGCGCGCCGGTAAACAGCATCACCGTAGGATCGCGCAGCTGCGCATACACCACCACCATCACCACCGCGCCGAACTGATACAGCAGGAAGATTTTCCAGCGCGCGAAACGATCGGCCAGCACGCCAAACAGCCAGATGCCGAACGTCATGCCCACCACCGTCACCGCGGTCCACAAGCCTGATTTGGTCAGGCTGAAACCGAAGCTGGACGACAGATAGCTCGGCATCCAGATCATCAATCCGTAGTAACCAAAGTTCTGCACCGAGCAGAGAATGAAAATCCCCAGGCTGGCTTTACTGGTGGCGCGATCGGCAAACAGCAATTTAAGACGTGCGCCAAAGGAGAGCTGCGGCGTTTTCTCCACGTGGCGGGTAAAGCTCTCCGGCTCGCCCATGCTGCGGCGAATCACAAAGGAGACCAGCGCCGGCAGCAAACCGACGAGGAACATGCCGCGCCAGCCAATCACGCTCAGCAGCGGCGGCGTGATAAAGGCCGCCAGCAGCACACCGAGCTGCCAGCCAATGCCCACCCACGCCGAGGCGCGGTTGCGCTTCTCTTTCGGCCAGGCTTCGGCAATCAGCGCCATGCCGATACCGAACTCGCCGCCCAATCCCACGCCCGCCAGCGTGCGGTACACCAGCAGATCCCAATAACCCTGCGCCACGGCGCACAGGCCGGTGAACACTGAGAACACCAGAATAGTAACGGTAAGGATACGGATGCGACCATAGCGATCGCTGAGATGGCCAAACACGATGCCGCCGATCACCGCGCCAATCAGTGTCCAGGTGACCAGCGAACCGGCCTGAGACGGATCGAGCGCCAGCGAGACGCTGATCGCCGGCAGCATAAAGCCAAGAATCAGCAGATCAAATCCGTCCATCGCGTAGCCGCTGATAGCCGCCACCATGGCTTTCGCCGGTGTAATGGCTTGTTTTTTAGGAGTTGGGGAAGACATGTAACAGCACCTGGCAGAAAAAAGTGCGCCAAGTATAAAGAGAGGGAATCGATGAGAACAGACAGAATTTAAGCAGGCAGCCCGTTAGCCACAGTGGCAACGGGCCGCCGACGCATCAATCAAGAGGGTTTATTGCTGCCGTCATCGCCCGACAGCAGTTCATCCAGCTTGTCACCGCCCACATGACGGAAATCCTGACCTTTGACGAAATAGAAGATAATTTCGCAAATGTTCTGGCAGCGATCACCGATACGCTCGATGGCGCGGGCGCAGAACAGCGCGGTCAGCACACTTGGGATAGTGCGCGGATCTTCCATCATGTAGGTCATCAGCTGACGCACGATGCCTTCGTACTCTTTATCCACCTTCTTATCTTCGCGGTAGATTTTGATGGCTTCGTTGAGATCCATGCGCGCGAACGCATCCAACACGTCGTGCAGCATCTGCACGGTGTGATGACCAAGCGCTTCAAGGCTCACCAGCAGCGGCAGATGCTGCTGGCTGAACTTCTCCAGCGCGGTGCGGCTGATTTTTTCTGCCACATCGCCAATGCGTTCCAGCTCAGAAATGGTCTTGATGATCGCCATTACCAGGCGCAAATCGCTGGCGGTCGGCTGGCGTTTGGCGATGATGCGCACGCAGGCTTCATCAATCTCCACTTCCATCATGTTGACCTTCTGGTCGCCGTCGATGACGTGACGCGCCAGTTCGCCATCCTGGTTGTGCATCGCGGTGATGGCGTCCATCAGCTGCTTCTCAACCATGCCGCCCATGATCATCACTTGCGTGCGAATGTGCTCCAGCTCCGCGTTGAACTGACCGGAGATGTGTTTGTTCAGATTTAAATTATCCATGTGCGTCTCCTGAATCAGCCGTAACGACCGGTGATGTAATCTTCGGTCTGCTTCTTTGCGGGCTTAGTGAACAAGGTATCGGTATCGCTGAACTCAATCAGCTCGCCCAGATACATAAAAGCGGTGTGGTCAGAACAACGCGCAGCCTGCTGCATGTTGTGAGTCACGATCACCACCGTGTAATCCTGCTTTAGTTCGGTGATCAGCTCTTCAATACGACCGGTTGAGATCGGATCCAGCGCGGAGCAAGGCTCATCCAGCAACAGCACTTCCGGGCGAATCGCGATGCCGCGGGCGATGCACAAACGCTGCTGCTGACCGCCGGAAAGACTGTAACCGCTCTGATGCAGCTTGTCTTTGGTTTCATTCCACAGCGCGGCTTTGGTCAGCGCCCACTGCACGCGCTCATCCATATCGGCACGCGACAGCTTCTCAAACAGCCGCACGCCGAAGGCGATGTTGTCATAAATCGACATCGGGAATGGCGTAGGCTTCTGGAACACCATACCGACGCGTGCGCGCAGCAGGGCGATATCCTGATTGGAAGCCAGAATGTTATCGCCATCCAGCAGGATGTCACCTTCAGCACGCTGCTCCGGATAGAGCGAGTACATTTTGTTGAAGGTGCGCAGCAAAGTGGATTTACCGCAGCCTGATGGGCCGATAAACGCGGTCACCTGGTTTTTGGTGATATCCAGATTGATGTTTTTCAGCGCGTGAAACTTACCGTAATAGAAGTTCAGATTACGGACCTGAATTTTACCGGCTGATGAAGTCACGTTACTCATTCTCGTCTCTCATAAGCAGCGCCGCCGAAGCCGCGCCGGGAAATTAGTGTTTGCCCTTGGCGAAAACCACACGCGCCACAATGTTCAGCAGCAGCACGCACACGGTAATAATCAGCACACCCGCCCACGCCAGGCTTTGCCACTCGGCAAACGGGCTCATGGCGAATTTAAAGATGGTGACCGGCAGGTTAGCGATCGGCTGCATCATGTCGGTGCTCCAGAACTGGTTCGACAGCGCAGTAAACAGCAGCGGTGCGGTTTCACCGGCGATACGCGCCACGGCCAACAGCACACCGGTGATGATGCCGGAAACCGAGGCTTTCAGCGTAATCGCCGAAATCATCTTCCACTTCGGCGTACCCAGCGCATAAGCCGCTTCACGCATGCTGTCGGGTACCAGACGCAGCATATTTTCGGAGGTACGAATCACAATCGGGATTTGCAGCAGCGCCAGCGCTACTACGCCCGCCCAACCGGAGAAGTGCTGCATCTGCGATACCACAATGGTGTAAACGAACAGGCCCACCACAATCGACGGTGCTGACAGCAGAATGTCGTTGATGAAGCGAATCACTTCCGCCAGCCAGTGTTTACGGCCATATTCCGCCAGATAAATCCCAGCCATGATGCCGAGCGGCGTTCCGATGATCGTTGACCAGAAAATCAGTAAACCGCTGCCGAGTAAGGCATTGGCTAAACCACCGCCTGCGGTGTTGGGCGGCGGTGTCGATTCGGTAAACAGCTCCCAGCTCAACCCATCAACGCCGCGCGTAACAGTGGTGAACAGAATCCACACCAGCCAGAACAGACCGAATGCCATGGTCATCAGCGACAGCGTCAGGGCAATTTTGTTTTTAGTACTGCGCCATGCCTGCATTTTGCGGCGCGATGCTTCCAGCTCAGCGCGAGCCTGAACTTCAATAGCGGTCATGAACGGGCTCCTTCACTCTTCGCCAGACGCAGGATCATCAGTTTGGAGATCGCCAGCACGATAAAGGTAATCACGAACAGAATCAGACCCAGCTCCATCAGAGCCGCGACGTGGACACCGGATTCCGCTTCGGCGAATTCGTTGGCCAGCGCGGAGGTGATGCTGTTGCCCGGCATAAACAGCGAGGCGCTGTCGAGCTGGTAGGTGTTACCGATGATAAAGGTCACCGCCATGGTTTCACCCAACGCGCGGCCCAGGCCAAGCATCACGCCGCCGATCACGCCATTTTTGGTGAACGGCAGCACGATGCGCCAGATCACTTCCCACGTGGTGCAGCCGATACCGTAAGCCGACTCTTTCATCATCACCGGCGTTTGTTCAAATACGTCGCGCATCACCGAGGCGATGTACGGGATGATCATGATGGCGAGAATCACACCCGCCGCCAGAATGCCGATACCAAATGCCGGGCCAGAGAATAGCGTGCCGACAATCGGGATATTCGCCATCACGTTGCCAACCGGCGTCTGGAAATATTCGGCGAACAGCGGCGCAAAAACAAACAGGCCCCACATGCCGTACACGATGCTGGGGATGGCCGCCAGCAGCTCAATGGCGGTGCCCAACGGGCGACGCAGCCAGCCTGGCGCCAGTTCGGTCAGGAACAGCGCGATGCCGAAGCTCACCGGCACGGCAATGATCAAGGCAATAATCGAGGTGACGAGGGTGCCGTAAATCGGTACCAGCGCACCAAATTGTTCGTTTGGCGCATCCCAGGTTTTGTTCCACAGGAAAGAGAAACCAAATTTTTGGATGCTTGGCCAGGAGGAGAAAATCAGGGAGACGATAATGCCGCCCATCAACAGCAACACGATAAGCGCGGATAGCTTCACCAGCGCGCCGAAAATCATGTCGCCTTGTTTACCGGGGGCTTTGAACGTCGGCTTAGTGGCAGCCATAGAATTCTCTGTTCTCAGGGGGATGTCAGGGCGGCACGCAGGCCGCCCATTGGGGTTGGCCAACCGTCTCGGCTGGCCGGGTCAATCTGTTACTGGTACAGCGCTTTACCGGAGCTATCTTTGATGTTCGCTTTCCACGCTGCACGAATCTGGTTAGCTACGCTTTCTGGCAGCGCGGCGTAATCCAGGTCGGTTGCGGTTTTGCTGCCACCTTTGTATGCCCAGTCGAAGAACTTCAGCACTTCGCTACCTTTCTCCGCATTCGCCTGATCTTTGTAAATCAGGATGAAGGTGGTTGAGGTGATCGGCCATGCATCGTTGCCTTTCTGGAAGGTCAGATCCTGAGCAAAGGTTTTGCTCCAGTCTGCGCCTTTCGCGGCGTTAGCAAAGCTCTCTTCGCTTGGTGCAACCGCTTTACCGTCGGCATCAACCAGTTTGGTGTAGGTCAGGTTGTTCTGCTTGGCGTAAGCGTATTCCACATAGCCAATTGAACCCGGCAGACGCTGTACAAACGCGGCCACGCCGTCGTTACCTTTACCGCCCAGACCGGTTGGCCAGTTAACGGTGTTACCTTTACCGATTTTGCTGTTCCACTCTTCGTTCACTTTTGCCAGGTAGCTGGTGAAGACGAAGGAAGTACCGGAACCGTCAGCGCGGCGAACCACGTTGATGTTGGAATCTGGCAGTTTCACGCCTGGGTTCAGTTTAGTGATCGCCGGGTCGTTCCACTTTTTGATGGTGCCGAGGTAGATGTCGCCCACGGTTTTACCGTCAAGAGTCAGTTCACCGGATTTCACACCTGGGATGTTAACCGCCAGCACCACACCACCGATGACGGTAGGGAACTGGAACAGGCCGTTTTTCTGCAGATCTTCTTCTTTCATTGGCGCATCAGACGCACCGAAATCGACGGTTTTCGCGATGATTTGCTTCACGCCGCCGGAAGAACCAATACCCTGATAGTTGATTTTGCTACCGGTGGCTTGCTGGTACTCGGCTGCCCACTTGGCATAAACCGGCGCCGGGAATGTCCCGCCTGCGCCCGTCAGATCGGTGGCTGCAAAAGCAGAAACCGCGCTTACTGCGAAGGTGGCGGCGAGGATTCGGGCTACGGTGCTACGCATCAGTGTCATGTTCCCTCCAGGGGATTCAAAAAAATCAGGCTCAATGCCTTTTTAGTAGGAGTCAGTGATTGCTGCTGGAGGGAAAATAGGACAGTTTGATGACAGTGAAATGTACGAAATGTGACAGTTATATGACAGCGAGCAGAAATGAAGCGGGCCCATTGCGGGCCCACTCTTGTTACTGATTATTCAACGGTAACCGATTTCGCCAGGTTACGCGGCTGGTCAACATCGGTACCTTTAATCAGCGCCACATGGTACGAGAGCAGCTGTAACGGCACGGTGTAGAAGATCGGTGCAATCACCTCTTCTACGTGCGGCAGGGAGATGATTTTCATGCCATCGCTGTCGCTGAAACCGGCATCCTGATCGGCAAACACATACAGCAAACCGCCGCGCGCGCGTACCTCTTCAATATTGGATTTCAGCTTCTCCAGCAGTTCGTTGTTGGGCGCGACCACGATCACTGGCATATCCGCATCAATCAGCGCCAGCGGGCCGTGCTTCAGCTCGCCCGCCGCATAGGCTTCGGCGTGGATATAGGAGATCTCTTTCAGCTTCAGCGCGCCTTCCATCGCGATCGGATACTGGTCGCCACGGCCAAGGAACAGCGCGTGATGCTTATCAGAGAAACCTTCCGCCAGGTTTTCGATCACTTTGTCCTGCGCCAGCATCTGTTCGATGCGGCTCGGCAAGGCCTGCAGCGCGTGCACAATCTCGTGCTCGGTTTCGGCTTTCATGCCGTGCAGACGACCGAGTTTCGCCACCAGCATCAGCAATACTGCCAGCTGCGTGGTGAAGGCTTTGGTGGATGCCACGCCAATTTCAGTGCCGGCTTTGGTCATCAGCGCTAAATCGGATTCACGCACCAGCGATGAACCGGCCACATTACAGATGGCCAGCGAACCGAGATAACCCAGCTCTTTCGACAGGCGCAGCGCCGCCAGCGTATCGGCGGTTTCACCCGATTGTGACAGCGTGATCAGCAGGCTATTTTTACGCACTGCAGATTTGCGATAACGGAATTCTGAAGCAATTTCCACATCACAAGGCAGGTTAGCCAGCGACTCAAACCAGTAACGCGAAACCATGCCGGAGTTGTATGACGTACCGCAGGCGATGATCTGAATATGTTCGACCTGGCTCAACAGCGTCTCAGCATCCGGGCCCAGCTCGCTAAGATCGACTTCGCCATGATTAAAACGACCGGTGATGGTGTTTTTGATCGCGTTCGGCTGCTCGTAAATCTCTTTCTGCATGTAATGACGATAGATGCCTTTGTCGCCTGCATCGTATTGCGCGGTCGATTCGATTTCAGCGCGCTTAGTGGTTTTACCGTCACGATCGATAATGGTGACTTCGCGGCGGGTGATCTCGGCAATGTCGCCCTCTTCCAGATAGATGAAGCGACGCGTCACCGGCAGCAGTGCCAGCTGATCGGAAGCGATAAAGTTTTCGCCCACGCCACGGCCAATCACCAGCGGACTGCCGGAGCGCGCCGCCACCAGCAGCGAAGGATCGCGGCTGTCCATGATCACCATGCCATACGCACCGCGCAGCTGCGGAATAACGCGCAGCACCACTTCACGCAGCGTGCCGCCTTGCTTCTGCTCCCAATGCACCAGATGCGCCACCACTTCGGTGTCGGTTTCTGAGGCAAAGTGATAGCCGCGCTCAAGCAACTGCGCGCGCAGCGGCTCATGGTTCTCAATGATGCCGTTGTGCACGATGATGATGTGCTCGGAAACGTGCGGATGCGCATTGGCCTCCGACGGTTCACCGTGTGTCGCCCAGCGCGTATGTGCGATACCGGTGCCGCCAATCAGCGGCTGCTGCTCTGCGGCTTCCGCCAGGTTCTGCACTTTACCCAGACGACGCAGGCGCGTCATATGGCCCTGACGATCGACGACGGCTAATCCCGCGGAGTCATAACCGCGATACTCAAGACGACGCAAACCTTCCAGCAGAATTTCTGCGATGTCACGCTGCGCTACTGCACCAACAATTCCACACATAGTAATTTCCTGACTTCATGGCTTTCGGCCATTGCGTTGTCATACGACCTGATTTCCCCGAGCCTTGTAGAGAGTGGGGATATTTTTTTATGGCACTGCTAACAGGCCGATCGTTGTCGGCCTTTAAAATTTATTTTTTCTTAACAGGACGCTGCCAGCCCGATTTTTGATTCTGTTCTTTACGGTTGTAGACCAGATCCGCAGCTAACACATCTTTCATTATCGTGGTGCCCGCGGCGATGGTCGCACCGCTCGCCACGCTGACTGGCGCCACCAGCTGGGTATCCGAACCGATAAACACGTTGTCGCCAATGATGGTTTTGGATTTGTTGGCGCCATCATAGTTACAGGTAATGGTACCCGCACCGATATTCACGCCCGCGCCAATTTCCGCATCGCCGAGATAAGAGAGATGACCGGCTTTGGAGCCTTTGCCGAGCGTGGCTTTCTTCATCTCTACAAAGTTGCCCACGTGCGCCGCTTCCGCCAACTCGCTGCCGGGACGCAGACGCGCAAAAGGCCCAACCGTACAAGCAGCGGCTAACGTGGCATCTTCGATCACCGAATAAGGGCTGATTTCACAGTCGTCAGCAATCACGCTGTTTTTAATGATGCAGCCGGCACCGATTTTTACGCGGTTGCCGAGCGTGACCTTGCCTTCGATGATCACGTTAGTGTCGATCTCCACATCGCGGCCGTGTTGCAACGAACCGCGCAGATCGAAACGCGCCGGATCGCGCAGCATCACACCTGCCAGCAGTAACTTTTCTGCCTGCTCGCTTTGGTAGACACGCTCAAGCGTTGCCAGCTGCAGGCGATTGTTGACGCCATCGGTTTCGCTGATGCGCGCCGGATGCACCGCATTGATCACGCGGCCTTCGTGGTGCGCCATGGCGATGATATCGGTGATATAGAATTCGCCCTGCGCATTGTTGTTGTTAAGTTGTGCCAGCCAGCGCTTGAGGTCGCCACCGTTGGCAATCAGGATGCCGGTGTTAATTTCCTGAATTTTTAGCTGTTCTGGCGAGGCATCTTTCTGCTCAATGATGCCGATCACCGTGCCGTTTTCACGCACGATACGACCGTAGCCGGTGGGGTTATCCAGAACCACGGTGAGTAAGCCAATGCCGCCCGCGGGTTTCGCGTCGCGCAGACGTTGCAAACTGGCCTGCGAGATCAGCGGCACGTCGCCGTACAGCATCAGAATATCTTCGTCATCGGCAAAGAAGGGTGCCGCCTGCTGCATCGCATGACCAGTACCCAGTTGCTCGGCCTGCAGCACCCAGTTGAGTGCGTTATGCGCTAACGTTGACTGCAGTAAATCTCCGCCGTGGCCGTAAACCAGATGGATCTGCTGGGCGCCCAAACCGGTTGCGGCATCAATAACGTGCTGAACCATTGGTTTACCTGCAAGGGTGTGCAGAACTTTGGGCAGGTCGGAATACATTCGGGTGCCTTTGCCAGCGGCTAAGATCACCACACTCATCGCGTTCGTAGACATAACTATCCTGATTCTCTTCAACTTTCGAAAGTGTAAGGTTTAACCCCGAGATTACTACATTTTTCTCGGGTCGAAATTAGCCGGGCTCAGCGCCAGGCGGCAAATTTTGGGCAAAAAAAATGCCAACCCAAAGGGCTGGCATTTCGTGACGCATAAAGCCTGATTACATCGCTTTTTTGGTCAGCTCGATGACACGCAGTTTCGCGATGGCTTTCGCCAGTTCCGCAGAAGCCTGAGCATAATCCACGTCGCCGTGGCTGCTGTTCATGTGCTCTTCCGCTTTACGTTTCGCTTCCAGCGCGCGCGCTTCGTCGAGGTCTTCACCGCGAATCGCGGTGTCGGCCAGAACGGTGGTGCTGCCAGGCTGAACTTCCAGCACGCCGCCAGAGAGGTAAATAAACTCCTCTTCGCCGTGCTGTTTCACGATGTGAATCATACCAGGCTTGATGGCTGTCAGCAGCGGGGCGTGGCCAGGACGAATCCCCAGCTCACCTTCGCTACCTGACACCTGGATACGCTCGACCAGACCGGAGAACATTTGTTGCTCCGCGCTGACCACGTCCAGATGATAAGTCATAGCCATACCATTCCTCCTGGGAAACCTAAATTACAGTTTCTTCGCTTTTTCTACGGCTTCTTCGATAGCGCCGACCATGTAGAACGCCTGCTCTGGCAGGTGGTCGAATTCGCCTTCCATGATGCCTTTGAAGCCACGGATGGTGTCTTTCAGGGTCACGTACTTACCTGGAGAACCGGTGAAGACTTCAGCAACGAAGAACGGCTGAGACAGGAAGCGCTGAATCTTACGCGCACGTGCCACCAGCAGCTTGTCTTCTTCAGACAGCTCGTCCATACCCAGGATGGCGATGATGTCTTTCAGTTCCTGGTAACGCTGCAGCAGAGACTGCACGCCACGCGCAACGTCATAGTGCTCCTGACCCACGATCAGTGGATCCAGCTGACGGCTGGTAGAATCCAGCGGGTCAACGGCTGGGTAGATACCCAGAGAGGCGATCTGACGGCTCAGCGTAACGGTTGAGTCTAAGTGAGCAAAGGTGGTTGCTGGTGACGGGTCAGTCAAGTCATCCGCAGGAACGTAAACGGCCTGTACAGAGGTGATTGAACCAGTCTTCGTGGAGGTAATACGCTCCTGCAACACACCCATCTCTTCTGCCAGCGTTGGCTGATAGCCTACCGCAGATGGCATACGACCCAGCAGTGCTGATACTTCAGTACCGGCCAGGGTGTAACGATAGATGTTGTCGATGAACAGCAGAACGTCACGGCCTTCATCACGGAATTTTTCCGCCATGGTCAAACCGGTCAGTGCTACGCGCAGACGGTTACCCGGCGGCTCGTTCATCTGGCCATACACCAGCGCTACTTTATCGATAACGTTGGAGTCAGTCATTTCGTGGTAGAAGTCGTTACCCTCACGAGTGCGCTCACCCACGCCAGCAAATACCGAATAACCTGAGTGCTCAGCCGCGATGTTACGTATCAGCTCCATCATGTTTACGGTTTTACCTACACCCGCACCACCGAACAGACCGACTTTACCGCCCTTAGCGAACGGACACATCAGGTCGATAACCTTGATGCCGGTTTCCAGCAGTTCCTGCGAGTTAGACTGATCTTCATACGAAGGTGCTGCACGGTGAATAGAGGAAACCTCTACTACAGTGCCGTCGTCATTCTGCAGGTCGCCTTTCATGTCGATTGGCTCACCCAATACGTTCATGATACGGCCGAGGGTTGCTTTACCAACCGGAACCTGGATAGGTTTTTTCAGGTCGGTAACTTCCAGACCGCGCTTCAGGCCGTCAGAAGTACCCATGGCGATGGTACGAACCACGCCACCACCCAGCTGCTGCTGAACTTCCAGCACCAGACGAGCATCACCATTTTTCACCTCGAGAGCGCTGTATACCTGCGGTACCGCGTCCTGAGGGAATTCGACGTCAACTACGGCGCCGATAATCTGGACAATCTTTCCAGCTGCCATCTTGAATCCTCTACCTAATACGAAAATACCCAGCCGCGCTCGCGCGACAGGATATATGCCTGGTTAAACCGCGGAGGCTCCCGAGACGATCTCGGTAAGTTCCTGGGTGATGCTGGCCTGACGAGCTTTGTTGTAAACCAACTGCAGCTCTTTGATCAGGTTTCCGCCGTTATCGGTTGCAGCTTTCATCGCAACCATACGTGCGGCCTGCTCACTGGCCAGGTTTTCCACCACACCCTGATAAACCTGCGATTCGACGTAACGGCGCAGCAGGGTATCCAGCAGCGCTTTCGGATCGGGTTCGTACAGGTAATCCCAGGTCTTCGCCTTCATCTCTTCTTCACCTTCCGCTGGCGGTAACGGCAGCAGTTGGGTAATGGTCGGAGTCTGAGACATGGTGTTATTAAACTTGTTGGCAACGATATACAGCTTGTCGATGCGACCTTCATCATAGGCCTGCAACATCACTTTTACCGGGCCGATCAAATCAGACAGTGCAGGCTTATCGCCCATACCGGTGACCTGTGCCACGATGTTGCCACCTACAGAGCCGAAGAATGAATTGCCTTTCGAACCGATAACGGCCAGATCGCTCTGTACGCCTTTATCCGCCCAGCCTTTCATATCTGCCAGCAATTTTTTGAACAGGTTAATGTTCAAACCACCACAAAGCCCGCGGTCAGTCGAAACGACCAGGTAGCCGACGCGCTTAACGTCACGCTCATCCAGGTAAGGGTGCTTGTATTCCAGATTACCCAAAGCAAGGTGACCAATCACTTTGCGCATGGTATCTGCATACGGACGGCTGGCCGCCATGCGTTCCTGCGTTTTACGCATTTTGGAGGCGGCGACCATTTCCATCGCTTTGGTGATCTTCTGCGTATTTTTTACGCTTCCGATCTTACTACGTATTTCTTTTGCGCCGGCCATTAGCTTCTCCTCAAAGCCTTGCGGCCTGCCTTTTCAGACAAGCCGCCAGACATTACCAGGACTGGGTTGCTTTAAACGTTTCGAGGAGGCCTTTCAGCTTCTCTTCGATTTCGTTATTGAAGTTACCCGCTTGGTTGATTTCAGCCATCAGCTCAGCGTGATCGCGATCCGCGAACGCCAGCAGAGCGGCTTCGAAGCTGCCGACTTTCGCCAGTTCAACATCGTTCAGATAGCCGCGCTCAGCAGCAAACAGCACCAGACCCTGTTGCGCGACTGACATCGGCGCATACTGTTTCTGTTTCAGCAGCTCGGTCACTTTCTGACCGTGGCTCAGCTGTTTACGCGTTGCATCGTCCAGATCGGAAGCGAACTGAGAGAACGCAGCCAGTTCACGATACTGTGCCAGCGCGGTACGAATACCACCGGACAGTTTCTTGATGATCTTAGTCTGTGCAGCACCACCAACACGGGATACCGAAATACCCGGGTTAACGGCTGGACGAATACCGGAGTTGAACAGGTTAGATTCCAGGAAGATCTGACCATCAGTAATGGAGATTACGTTGGTCGGAACGAACGCAGAAACGTCACCCGCCTGAGTTTCGATGATTGGCAGTGCGGTCAGAGAACCGGTCTGGCCTTTCACTTCACCGTTGGTGAAGCGCTCAACGTAGTCAGCGCTAACGCGTGATGCACGCTCCAGCAGACGAGAGTGGAGATAGAACACGTCGCCAGGGAATGCTTCACGACCTGGTGGACGGCGCAGCAGCAGAGAAATCTGACGGTAAGCAACAGCCTGCTTAGACAGGTCATCGTACACGATCAGTGCATCTTCACCGCGGTCACGGAAGTACTCACCCATCGCACAACCGGCGTAAGGTGACAGGTACTGCAGTGCTGCAGATTCAGAAGCAGAAGCGACAACCACGATGGTGTTAGCCAGCGCGCCGTGCTCTTCCAGTTTGCGAACTACGTTAGAAATGGTTGACGCTTTCTGGCCAATCGCAACGTAGACACACTTGATGCCTGAATCGCGCTGGTTGATGATGGCGTCGATTGCCATTGCAGTTTTACCGGTCTGACGGTCACCGATGATCAGCTCACGCTGGCCACGGCCGATTGGAATCATCGCATCGACAGATTTGTAACCGGTCTGAACAGGCTGGTCTACTGACTGACGGTCGATAACGCCCGGTGCAATCACTTCAACAGGCGAGAAGCCGTCGTTTTCAATTGCGCCTTTACCGTCGATCGGTGCACCCAGGGTGTTCACCACACGGCCCAGCAGGCCACGGCCAACTGGAACTTCTAAAATACGACCCGTACATTTAACTTTCATGCCTTCCGCGAGGTCAGCATACGGGCCCATCACTACTGCACCAACCGAGTCACGCTCGAGGTTCAGTGCGATAGCGTAACGGTTGCCCGGCAGGGCAATCATCTCACCCTGCATGACATCGGCCAGGCCGTGTACGCGGATGATACCGTCACTTACAGAAACAATAGTACCTTCGTTGTGAGCTTCACTCACGACATTGAACTGAGCAATGCGCTGCTTGATCAGTTCGCTGATTTCGGTGGAATTCAGTTGCATATGCTCCAGTCCCCTTAAGACTGCAAGACGTCTGCCAGACGATCAAGACGGCCGCGTACGCTGCCATCAATGACCAGGTCACCCGCACGGATAACCACACCTGCCATTACAGACTTATCAATTTTGCAATTCAGCTTAACTTTACGTGACAGACGTTTTTCCATCGCGGCGCTGATTTTAGTCAGCTGACTGTCACTCAGCGAGCTGGCAGAAATCACATCAACTTCGGCTGTCGCTTCATAAGCGTCACGCAGTTGAATGTATTGAGCCAGTACTGCTGGAAGCGCTGTCAAACGTCCGTTTTCGGCCATTACCTTAATCAGGTTCTGGGCGTTTTCATCAAGTTGATCGCCACAAACTGCAATGAAAGAAGCAGACAAAGCTTCCGGTGCGAGCGCACCGGAAAGAAGATCTGCGATCTGTTCGTTGCGAGCCACTTCTGCGGCAAACGCCAGCATTGATTGCCAGCGATCGATGCTTTGATGCTCAACAGCAAAGTCAAAAGCTGCTTTGGCGTAGGGGCGAGCTACAGTAATCAGATCAGACATCAGCCCCTCCCTCCTTACAGTTCAGCGACCAGTTTATCAACGATGTCGCTGTTAGCAGCTTCATCCACGGAACGTTCGATGATTTTCTCGGCGCCAGCTAATGCCAGCAACGCGACTTGCTTACGCAGCTCTTCACGGGCACGCGAACGCTCGGCATCAATTTCTGCCTGCGCCTGCGCCACGATGCGGTTACGTTCAGTCTCAGCTTCGGTTTTCGCTTCGTCCAGAATCTGGGCGCGGCGTTTGTTCGCCTGCTCGATAATGACCTGAGCGTCTTCTTTCGCTTTTTTCAGCTGGTCGGTCGCATTGGCCTGCGCGAGATCTAAATCTTTCTTCGCGCGCTCAGCAGAAGCAAGGCCTTCAGCAATTTCTTTCTGGCGCTTTTCGATGGCAGCCATAATCGGCGGCCATACGTACTTCATGCAGAACGCGACAAACAGAATGAACGCGATGGCCTGGCCGAGGATTGTTGCATTAATGTTCACAGCACAATGCCTCTTATTAAGTTAACTTGCTCTGCCGCTATCAGAGATAAACGGCAGAATCCGTCCCTCATCACACCAGGTGCCATGAGTGAACAAGGCTACCAGGTTTAAGCGACAGCAAACATCACGTAGAGACCCAGACCTACAGCGATCATCGGGATTGCATCCACCAGACCCATTACAACAAAGAACTGCGTACGCAGCAGAGGGATCAGATCCGGTTGACGCGCGGCGCCTTCCAGGAATTTACCTCCGAGGATGCCGATACCGATCGCAGCACCGATTGCCGCCAGGCCCATCATCACAGCGGCAGCCATGTACAGCAGATCCATATTCAGGTTTTCCATGACAGTCTCCAGTTTGTTTCAGTTAAAAGCTTAAGTGTTGAGATAAAAATCAATGTTCTTCAGATGCCATCGACAGATAGACGATCGTGAGGACCATGAAAATGAAAGCCTGCAGCGAAATGATCAGGATGTGGAAAATGGCCCAAGGCACATTCAACAACCACTGCGACCACCACGGCAGCAAGCCGGCAATCAGGATAAAGATCAACTCACCCGCATACATGTTGCCGAACAGTCGCAGACCCAGTGAAACAGGCTTGGACAGCAGGCTAACACCTTCAAGAATCAGGTTAATGGGGATGAAGATCGGGTGATTAAAAGGCTGCAGCGTCAACTCTTTGGTGAAGCCGCCAATGCCTTTCATTTTGATGCTGTAGAACAGAATCAAAATAAATACGCCCAGCGCCATAGACAGCGTGATGTTCACGTCTGCAGACGGCACGACGCGCAGCGCCGGCAGGCCTAAATAGTGCTCGCCGATAAACGGCAGCAAATCGATAGGCAGCAGATCCATGAAGTTCATCAGGAAGACCCAGACGAAAATCGTCAGAGCCAGCGGGGCGATAAGTTTGCTTTTACCGTGGTACATGTCGCGCACGTTGTTATCAACGAAGCCGACAACCAGTTCGATAGCCGCTTGTAATTTCCCTGGAACACCGCTGGTAGCGCTTTTCGCCACTTTGCGGAACAACACCAGGAAAATCAGTCCCAGCACCACAGAGAAAAACATGGAATCGATATTTAATACCCAGAACGTCGCGGGAGCGTCGTGCGGATTCACCAACTCGAAAGTACGCAGGTCCAACTGAAGGTTATTCAGGTGGTGACCTATGTATTCTTGCGGAGTAGAGATTTCTCCAGCAGCCATGATGCCTCTTACCCTTTGTTGTTAATTACAGCCGGAGCGACGATCTGCACCACCAGCACCGATAACCACGTGATTGCGAGTGGCCAGAAGACCGCTCCAAACACACCCAACGCCACCGCGAGGAAAATGACGGTTGTGAACACCTTCAACACTTCACCGAGGGCGAAGCTCCAGGCAACACGTCCTTTCGCAGGCGTTTGATCCTGCAGGCGCCAGGCCAAAAACATAAACAACACGTTCGGCAGCCAGGCTGCCACGCCACCCGCGATGGCGGAGGCGCCCCAGGTAACCTCTTTCAGGGTAAAGAGCGCACCGATGGTGACAAAGGTCACCAGCTGAATGATCAGCACGGCCCGGGCTAATTTCACACTGTAAAGAGACACTGACATGACGCTGAACTCTCCTGCCCCGAACGGGGTATGTCGCGTGTCGTATAAGACTGCCTTTACTCATTTGAGTCAAGCAGCAAAAGCCGTGCAAATTATACGGGCGCCACCTGCGATTTCAATCGGTAAGTAGCGAAAAGGTGAACAATTATTTAAATTTCTTTCTGAAGGGCTATTTTTCAAAACATCGTCTTCAGGCAATGTCTGACTTTAAGTCTGAAAATGCCCGACCGACTTGCTTTTAAAGCGTGCTTTAGATCACATAATAAACAAGGAATGCCTGACTGAATTTGTTTCAGACAAGATTTATAGAATTTCAAAATCGACTAAAACACTAATAAATCAGAGATTTAGATTTTTTATTTAACTGTCGCACTTCGATTTTCGAGAAAAACACTCTATTGACATCATGCGCTGCAATAAAAACGCAAAACTGATATTACGTACGCCAATTTATTGCAAAGTTATATTTTCACCAGTGATTATTTGGTTGGGTAAATACACCCAAAAAAGTGATCTCTGTGATAATGGAATGTGAATTATTCGTTAAATGTAACAGAGATTTTCGGATAATTTCCGCCGGGGATGTTAACTCGCGCGCCCTGCCCTGCGAAATAAAAGCTTTTACCTAAAAGTGTTCAATCGCTGCTTTTTCGTTCAGGGCAATAACTAAGACAAACGGCATGAAGCAGCTTAAATCCATACCGTTTAAAAGGCTATTGGCGGGTAATCACCACCAGATGACGTTCACCATCCAGCTCGGGTACCTGCAGAGGTTGAATTTTTTCCACCGTAAAGCCAGCGGGTAATGCAGCAATCTCATCATCCGGACGCACACCTTTCAGGGCATAAAAGCGACCTTCAGGACCCGGCAGATGATGACACCAGGTCAGCATATCCTCGAGTGAAGCAAATGCACGACTGATAACACCGTCGAATGGCGGCTCAGACGGGTACTCTTCAACGCGGCTCTGCACCGGCGTGACGTTAGTAAGTCCTAACTCATGTTGTACCTGACGCAGGAATCGCACGCGTTTGCCGAGGCTATCCAGCAAGGTGAAATGCGATTGCGGGCGCACAATGGCCAGCGGAATGCCTGGTAAGCCCGGACCGGTGCCGACATCAATAAAGCGTTCGCCCTGCAAATGTGGCTCAACCACCACGCTGTCGAGAATATGGCGTACCAGCATCTGCTGCGGGTCGCGCACTGATGTCAGGTTATAGGCCTTATTCCACTTATGTAACAACTCAACATAGCCAACCAACTGCTGTTTTTGTTGATCGGTAAGGGAAATGTTTGCCGCTTTTAGCAGCGAGGAGAGTTTGTTGATCACAACGAGAATTCCATTAACGGGGGCGAGTTGCCTCGCCCCAAAGTCGATCAGGCGCTTTTACGCAGCAGGCCCTGTTTTTTCAGGTAAATCAGCAGAATTGAGATGGCCGCAGGCGTGATGCCTGAAATACGAGAAGCCTGGCCGATGGAGGTTGGTTTGTGATCGTTGAGTTTGGCGATCACTTCATTCGACAAGCCATTTACCTGACGATAGTCGAGCTCGACAGGCAACAAGGTGTTTTCATTGCGCAGCTGGCGATCAATCTCTTCCTGCTGACGCGCAATGTACCCTTCGTATTTCACCTGAATCTCCACCTGCTCAGCAGCTTGCTCATCTGACAGTGCCGGACCGTAGCTGGCGAGTGACGTCAGCAGTGGATAGGTCATCTCTGGACGACGCAGCAGATCTTCACCGCTGGCTTCTTTGGTAAGCGGCGCGCTGATCACAGCGTTCACTTCTGCCACGTTATCCGATTTCGGATGCACCCACAGATCGCGCAGACGTTGACGCTCCTGCTCAATCGCCTCCAGTTTCTGGTTGTAGCGCGCCCAGCGAGCATCATCAACCAGACCGAGTTCGCGACCCGCTTCGGTCAAACGCAGATCGGCGTTATCTTCGCGCAGCATCAAGCGGTACTCCGCGCGCGATGTAAACATGCGGTACGGCTCTTTCGTGCCCAAAGTGCAGAGATCGTCAACCAGCACACCAAGGTAAGCCTGATCGCGACGTGGCGCCCAGCCCTCTTTATCGGCGGAAGCGCGTGCTGCGTTGAGGCCGGCCAGCAAACCTTGCGCTGCCGCTTCTTCGTAGCCAGTGGTGCCGTTGATCTGGCCGGCAAAGAACAGGCCGTGGATAAATTTGCTTTCCAGCGTCGGCTTGAGATCGCGTGGATCGAAGAAATCATACTCAATGGCATAACCCGGACGGATGATCTTCGCGTTTTCCAGTCCTTTCATCGAACGTACGATCTGCATCTGTACGTCAAACGGCAGGCTGGTGGAGATACCATTCGGATAGATCTCGTTGCTGGTCAGGCCTTCCGGCTCCAGGAAAATCTGGTGCGCATTACGATCGGCAAAGCGCATCACTTTGTCTTCGATCGACGGGCAGTAACGTGGACCAATACCTTCGATGATCCCGGCATACATCGGGCTGCGATCGAGGTTATTGCGGATCACGTCATGCGTCTGTTCATTGGTGTAGGTGATCCAGCACGGCACTTGTTGTGGATGCTGTGAAACCTTGCCCATGAACGAGAACACCGGCATCGGATTATCACCGTGCTGCGGTGTCAGCACCGAAAAATCAATCGAGCGTGCGTCGATACGTGGCGGCGTACCGGTTTTCAGACGGTTTACGCGCAGCGGCAGTGCACGCAGGCGTTTTGCCAATGGGATTGATGGCGGATCGCCTGCACGGCCACCGCTGTAGTTATCCAGCCCGATGTGGATTTTGCCATCGAGGAAGGTCCCGACGGTCAGCACCACGGTTTTGGCGCGGAACTTCAGGCCCATTTGCGTCACAGCACCGACGACACGATCGTTTTCCACAATCAGATCGTCAACCGCCTGCTGGAAGATCATCAGGTTTGGCTGGTTCTCTAATGCGGTGCGTACCGCCTGGCGATACAGTACACGGTCAGCCTGAGCACGTGTGGCGCGAACAGCGGGGCCTTTACTCGCGTTTAGTATCCTAAACTGGATGCCTGCCTGGTCAATTGCCGTGGCCATCAAACCGCCTAAGGCATCCACTTCCTTCACCAGATGTCCTTTCCCGATGCCACCGATCGCCGGGTTACAGGACATTTGTCCAAGCGTATCAATGTTATGGGTGAGTAACAGGGTTTGCTGACCCATTCGGGCTGCGGCCATCGCGGCCTCTGTGCCCGCATGACCACCACCGATTACGATGACGTCAAAAGGATCTGGATAAAACATGAAGTGGGTCCTCGTTAGTGTTTCGGACAGGGATCGTTGCCCTGGGCGGTGGATTCTACTGAAATAATGTCGGCGGCGAAAGTCGCGGGATCCTGAGGTTTAAAAGAAAGGATCTTAAGTCTTTTATATGATCTCTCTGTTAGATCTACTATTAGGATCGCACCAGGCTGTTGATAACCCCCAAAAACGCAGGCTAAACAGCAAATTAGCGAGGATCACTAGCTGTGAATGATCGGTGATCCTGATCCGTATAAGCTGGGATCAAAATGGCTACTTATACACAGCCTAAAAAAGAAACAACCGTTGTTCTTTGGATAACTACTGGTTATACGCATGAAACAGGCCATGTTATCCACAGTCGATCGCGGGTTTAAGGTAAAAAAACAGCGCAATCAACTGGGGATCATTCTATTTTCCCGATCCCCAGCCACTGAAGATCGTTTTAAATTTGCGTTTTCCATGTGTCGACCCACACTTCGGCCGCGTCTTCCGGGATCTCATGCTCCAGCACGTCGATCTCCAGGCGATCGCCAATGCGTTTGGCGCCCAACTGGCTCAATTGCTCTTCCAGCAGTTTGATCGCGCCGCAGAAAAGATCGTATTCATGATTACCAATGCCGACTGCGCCATAACGTAAGCCAGAGAGGTCCGGTTTTGTTTCCTGCAATGCTTCATATAAAGGAAGCAAATTATCAGGCAGTTCACCGGCACCGTGCGTGGAGGTAACGATCAGCCAAATCCCTTCCGGTTGCAGCTCATCCAGCTCTGGGCCATGCAGCACCTCGGTTGAGAAGCCCGCTTCCTGCAGTTTTTCTTCCAGATGTTCAGCAACATATTCGGCGCTGCCAAGGGTACTTCCACTGATTAACGTAATATCGGCCATGATGCTCTCCCGCACTAAAGGCGAGCATTGTACGCTGTGATCAAGCCGTGATCCACCTGTGGAAAACAGGGTTAATAGTAGAAAGCATCAGGCGGCAAGTCGCGCCATACGCGCGATCTGCCGGGGATAAGTTTGTGCACAGATTAGAGAGGGGTTACGGCTTAATGGTGCGCATGATCGGGTTTTGCAGGGAGATCAGGGTTTCGGTGGACTGAATTTCGTCGATGGTCTGGATCTTGTTGATCAACACCTGTTGCAAGGCATCGATTGATCGGCACATCACTTTGATAAAGATGCTGTAGTGGCCGGTGGTATACCAGGCTTCCACCACTTCATCCAGCGCATCGAGTTTGCTCAGAGCCGCCGGATAATCGCGCGCGCTTTTAAGGATAATGCCGATAAAGCAGCACACATCGAAGCCGAGCTGACGCGGATCGATCTCCACGCGCGTGCCCAAAATAATGCCCGCCTGACGCATCTTCTCCACCCGCACATGAATGGTGCCGGGGCTGACGTTGAACTGCTTGGCGAGCTCGGCATAGGCGGTACGCGCATTCTGTAGCAGCGCATTCAGAATGCCGCGATCCAGGTTATCCAGCTGAAGGTGTTCCGCCATTGTCCATCCTCGTTGAGTTCTTCTTCTATGAATAGAGGAGAATGTGCAGCAAATTAGCGGTGCAGGCAAGGTGCAGACAACAGCCATGCCGTTGTCTGCCTGCTTTTTAGCGCTTACGCCAGAAGGTCACTTGCGCCTGCGTGTGCTGGAATTTGCGCGCCGTTTCGCGGATCACAAAGGGTACATCCTGCGGCGGTGCCACTTCGTCAAACGCATCACGCAACAGACGCTGCAGCGCCTGATAGGTCGTCAGCGCTTCGCCATTTTCGCGAACACCGCCCAGCCAGTTCTCTTTCGGCGTGAAATCTTCCAGCCAGGTGTACGGCGATGACAGCACCAGCAGACCGCCGGCGCGGATCATCGGGGTAATGTCCTGCAGGAAGCGCTTCGGCTGACGCAGACGATCAATCAGGTTGGAGGCCAGCACCAGATCGTAACGGTCCGGCTGCGGCTTCAGGTTACAGGCATCGCCCTGCACAAACTGAATACGCTGCGCTTGCTCAGCTTCCAGACCAAACTCTTTCAGCCGCACCTGACGATACTCCACCAGATCGCCCTCTTCGGGCACCACATAGCGGAAATCCTCACCGGAGGTCAGCTGCAGCGCAACATCAATAAAGCGCGCCGAGTAATCCATGCCCGTTACTGCCTCGAAGTGTCGCGCCAGTTCAAAGCTGGCCCGCCCGGTGGCACAGCCGATATCCAGCGCCTGACCCCGCGCAGTACAGTGCGGCAGCAGTTTTTCCACCAGCGCAGCCGCGTAGTTGGGTACGTTGTAGTAGCTCGGTCCGTACTGGAAATCGAGATACTGCGACACCATGCTGTCGGTTTCATAAGGATTGAGCGTCATGCTCTCTTCATGGGAAGAAACGACATAGCGGAAACCGGCGTGCTGGAAGAAGTGACGACGGAAAGCGTAGCGCGCAGATTTCAGCGCTTCATTGCCGGTGGAAATCCAGCTGCCACCTTTGATCAGCGCATGTTTGCCATCAAAGGTTGGTGTGGAGAAATCGTCGTAGAGCGGATGCACCTTAAAGCCTTCGAAACCGTTGGTTGGCGTCGTGGTCCACTGCCAGACGTTGCCGACGATGTCGTAAAACTCACCTTGTGCGAAGCGATCGACCGGGCTGGAGGAAGCCCAATATGCCAGATTGATGTTGCCCGGCGCTTCAGTCCAGTCCGGCTGATCGCCGCCAACTTGCTCACGCAGCTGCGCCCATTCGGCTTCGCAGGGAAGCTGAACAGATTTACCGGTTTCTTCCGCCAGCCAGCGACAAAACGCGGCGGCTTCCAGTTGATTCACTTCCGCCGGCCAATCCCACGGCATCGCCACCTCTTCGGCCAGCACGCGCAGTTTTAGCTGATCGGGCAGCTTTTCGTCACCGACCCAGAATGTCGGCATCTGCGCACCGGAAAATTCACGCCAGCCCCAACCTTCGTCATCCCACCAGCGGCGATCGTTATAACCGTCCGCCGCAATAAAACGATAAAACTCGGCATTGCTGACCAGCATTTTACTGGCCTTAAACGGCTTCAGTTCGGTTTGCTGGCTACCGTATTCGTTATCCCAGCCATAAGTGTCGTCGGTTTTGCCCTGCTGCACACGGCCGCCGGGCATCGCGATCAGAGAATTTTCCGGTACCGATTGACGATCGTGACGCGCCTGCGGGCAAACTGGCCAGTGCGGCTGCGGCTTAACCCATTCAATCGGCAACTGGCGCATCAGCACGCTGGAGGTTTCCAGATGAATACGTTCGTGTTCGATGCCCATCAAAACCACCCACGCCGGGCTGTCCCAGTCGATCGGCAGTTCCAGCGGCATGGTGCGAATAAACTCACTCACCAGGCTTTTCACTTTGCCACGATAGTCGCGCACTTCTGCGATGGTCGGCCAGTCGTAATGGCTGTCGTTGAGATCGTCCCAACTCATCTCATCCACGCCGATCGCCATCATCGCCTCAATACGATCGTCAATGCGTTGATCGAGGTAGCGGCCCGCCATCAGCTTATTAATGTAGAAGGTTGCGGTGTGACCAAAATAGAAGATCAGCGGATGGCGCAGCGAAATGGCTTTGTTAAACCAGGCGCGCTCGTCCGCCAGGCAATCAAACAAGCTTTCATACAGTTCCCAGGTTTGGGTGAAGTACGCCAGCAGCTCGGCCCGTTTTTGTTCGGAGTGTTGGCCGGAAAGTTTCAGCGTGCGGGTCGGTGCGGGAAGTTGGGCGGTCGTCACAAGGTGCTCCAGTTTGCTAAATGCTCGAACTTATCAATATAGCAAATTAGCATTTCCGCCAGATGAATTAGCGCTGCCAGCGGCGCAGCAGACGGCTTTTCAGGCCGGTATCGAAGCGCCAGATGTGATCGAAGATGCGCAGAATGCCGGGTTTGCCATGCAGCGACATTGCTACCGCGTGGAAGCGCTGTTGATGTTGGCGCTGACGCTGCTTAATGGTGCTGACGATGTCGTCCGGCAAACGCTGGGCAATAAAATCCGAAACGATCACCGCATCCGCTTCCTGCCACGTGCTGCCTTCCATGCGTTTCACCACCGCCGCAAGGCAGGCAGCGAGATCGGTACCGCCGCGAAAACGCTGGCTGAGGAAACGGATCGCCTGCTCAATGCCGTTATCGGCGGTGAGTTCATAACCGATCACTTCATGAGCGAACAGCATGATGTAGCAGCGGCGCTTATCCGCCAGCGCCACTTTCAGCAGCGCCAGGCAAAAGGCTTTGGCGCATCGTTCGTTGAAACCGCCCATCGAACCTGACGTATCAACGCAGACGATGAACGGGCCGCGCGGTTGCTCTTCATGCTGCTGGTGGCTGACCGGACTCATGGTGATTTTTTCGTGCCACGCATCGCCCTGCAGACGATAAGTCAGCAAGCGTTTCTCGACTAAACGCCGATAAAACTCCAGCTCTAACTCGCTTATGCTCAATGCCGCCAGCTCAGGTGGCAACAGACGCAGCACATCATCGCTTTGATGAATGCCGCTGACTTCTTCCGGTACGTTATCCGGTTCGCGCACCAGCTGGTGAAACGCTTCCAGCGGCGCATCCTGCGACGGCACCGATCTGGCCTCGCGGCTGCGACCCAGCTGCTGCGCCAGCTTCATCAGCTCCGGCTGCTGGGCGAGGAAATCACCGTACTGCACGATCAGTTCGTAATCGTCGTGCTGCAGCGGCGCTTTGCTCAAATCCCACAGGCGTCCGGCTGCGGCTTCATCATCATCGGTAAGAATCGGCGCCAGCTGACCGCTGATCGCCATGCGCTGCTGCAGCTCGGCCATCAGGCGTTCGCGCTGCTCTTCCAGAATGGTTTCATTCAGCGTCAGCGTTTGCAGCGTCAGGCTGAGACGCCAGCGTTGCAGGAACAAGGTGTGTTGCGCGTTGCTGAGCTGGTCGCTTTCGGCATTGAGCAGCAGTTTGCTGGCTTCTTCGATGAACGGTGACGGCAGGCTTTTCAACTGCGTCATGATGTTGGGTAACTGCTGGGTGAAATGTTGCGTGCTGAGCAGCTGCATCTGCTGAAACAGCTGAAACTCCTGCGCCAGCACTTCTGGCACCGGCGTGACCTTGATCTGCTCGGCGATCTCCGATCGCCAGCGCGGCAGATCGCGCATCATGGCTTGTTTCAGGCGGGGAAACTTCTCAAAGAACAGCGCCAGCTGTGGCGAGGCGAGCAGCGCGATAATCAGCTCTTCGATTAACTCGGTTTCGCCAATCGACAACAGCGCACTCAGCGTCTCCAGTGAGATCATTTTCTCGCCTGTTTCAGCTGTTCCGCGACATCCTGCAGGCTGGTTTCGATGCGAGCCAGCCAGTCATCGCTAATGAACAGACAGCGCTGATGCTGGCTGAACAGCGTGCGCTGCGCGCGCAGCTGGGTTTCCAGCGCGTCATATTCATCAGCGATCTCCTGCGGCATCTCGCTGCTGCTGCTGGCGCCCGGCAGCGTCAGACGCGTGGATTGCAGGCTGACATCGCGCAGCGTCAAACAGTGATGGGTATCCACCAGCATATCCAGCGTCTGACCAAAGCCGATGCCGTTCAGCTTGCCACGGATTTCACCGCCCTTCAGCAGCCACTGATCCAGCGCTTCGCGGCCAATCAGAATGTGCGTCACCTGCATGTCGTGCAGCATCAACGGTTGTTGCAGCATTAGCGTCAGTTGATCATCGGTGATGGCGGCGGGTAATTCGTAGTGCGGTTTGCGGCTGAACATGCCGCTGTGTTTCTCCAGCGTCAGCGCTTGCGCCACGCTTTGCTGCTGTTGCAGCGCCAGCCGGCGGCTTTTGATCTGCTGCAGCTTGTGTAGCAGCGCCTGTTGCTGCCACGCGTGTTGCGACATCAGCGTATCGATTTCGCGATCCAGCATTTTCATCGACGCCACGTCATGCCACAGGCAATCTTTCAGCAGCACTAAATCGATGGGCGCGATGGCCACGCGGCCGCTGTAAAAGGCGCTAGCCTGCAACAGGTGAATGGCTTTCTTCCAGCGACGATCGGAAATGTACGGCGCGTCCGGCAGCGTTTCTAACTGCTGACGAAGCTGATAAATCAGTTCAAACACATGATCCGGCAAACTGACCTGGCTGATGCCTTTCTGCCACTGCTCATACTCTTCGTCGCTGATGCGCAACGATTCCGCCACCGGATTGTCGTTTTCATCCTGCTGGTGGGTGAGCATGCTGCGGAAGTTCTGCTTCTCATGCACGTTATCCAGCCACAGGCGAATCAACATGCGGTCATACAGCGCTTCCAGGCCACTATCGGCTTCCGGCAATTCATTGGAAGCGGTAACCAGCAGGCGCATTGGGATTTTTTCTTCGCTGTCGCCATTGCGGAAGCGGCGTTCGTTGATGGCGGTCAACAAGGTATTAAGAATCGCCGGGCCGGCTTTCCAGATTTCGTCGAGGAAGACAATTTCGGCATCCGGCAGATAACCTTTGGTCAGACGCTGATAACGCCCTTCATCTTTCAATGCCTGAATCGACAGCGGGCCAAACACCTCTTCGGGGGTGGAAAAACGGGTCATCAGGTATTCAAATGCGCGGGCGTGCTGGAAGGCATATTTCAATCGGCGGGCAATCAGACTTTTGGCGATGCCCGGCGGCCCGAGCAGAAACACGCTTTCGCCACTTAAGGCAGCCAGCAAACAGAGGCGGATCGCATGATGGCGTTCATACAGCCCTTTTTCCAGGGCGTTGCTCAGGCGAGAAATTCTTTCTGCCAAAAGATGGGGTTGAGCCATAATCACATCATTATCCTTTTGATCCTGGTGCCGTCATAGTCTGGCGAGCGCAATACTCTACTGATTATCATGCGCGATTGCGTTGATAGCCGTCAGCTTTTTTGTTTCAGAAGGTTGATGCGAGAAAACTCGCCGCTTCCAACGGTTTTTTGGCGCTATTTTCGGCGAAAAACCGCGTCACCGACGCGATGGTGACACTTTGTAAGAGTAGGTTTTTTTGGGAATATGTGCATACTGTGCGCTTTTTGATGGCTTGAGCGGAAGGCAAGCGCCTCCGGCTCCAACAAAAGACAACTTATGAGCTCGGATAAGAAACAGTCCCTTGGGGCAGTCACGCTGGCGGCAATTGGCGTGGTGTATGGCGATATCGGTACCAGCCCACTCTATACATTGCGTGAATGCCTCTCTGGTCAGTTTGGATTTGGCGTGGAGCGCGAAGCGGTTTTTGGCTTCCTGTCGCTGATTTTCTGGCTGCTGATTCTGGTGGTGTCGCTGAAGTACATCAGCTACGTGATGCGTGCAGATAACGCCGGTGAAGGCGGGATTTTAACGCTGATGTCACTGGCCGGACGAAACACCGGCGCCAGAGCCACCGCGATATTGGTGATCATGGGCCTGATCGGCGGCAGCTTCTTCTACGGGGAAGTGGTGATCACGCCGGCGGTGTCGGTGCTATCGGCGATAGAAGGTCTGGAAATTGCCGCGCCGAGCCTCGATACCTACATCGTGCCGTTGGCGATTGCGGTGCTGACCTTGCTGTTTGTCATCCAGAAGCACGGCACCGGCATTGTCGGTAAGCTGTTCGCGCCGGTGATGCTGCTGTGGTTTATCATCCTCGCCGTATTGGGCGCGCGTAGCATCATTAATAATCCTGACGTGCTACACGCCATGAATCCTTACTGGGCTCTGCACTTCTTTATTCAATACAAAAGTGTCTCTTTCTTCGCGCTGGGCGCGGTGGTGCTGGCGATTACCGGCGTGGAAGCGCTGTATGCCGATATGGGCCACTTCGGTAAATTCCCGATTCGTCTCGCCTGGTTTATCGTGGTGCTGCCTTCACTGGTGCTCAACTACTTTGGTCAGGGCGCGCTGCTGCTCAAACATCCTGAAGCGATCAAAAACCCGTTCTTCCTGCTTGCGCCGGATTGGATGCTGATCCCGATGTTGATTCTCGCCACGTTAGCCACAGTGATCGCCTCGCAAGCGGTGATTTCCGGCGTGTTCTCATTAACGCGTCAGGCGGTGCGTCTCGGCTATTTGCCGCCGATGCGCATTGTGCACACCTCAGAAGAGGAGTCCGGGCAGATCTACATTCCGGTGATTAACTGGCTGCTCTACTTCTCGGTGGTGATTGTGATTGTCGGCTTCGAACACTCCAGCAATCTGGCGGCGGCTTATGGCATCGCGGTCACCGGCACCATGGTGCTGACCGCCATTCTCTGTTCTACCGTGGCGATTCAAAACTGGCACTGGAACCGCTATCTGGTGGTGCTGATTCTGATTGCCATGCTGATCATCGACGTGTCGCTGTTCTCCGCCAACCTGATCAAGGTGTTCTCCGGTGGTTGGCTGCCGCTGACGCTGGCGCTGATGATGTTCATCATCATGACCACCTGGAAAAGCGAGCGTTTCCGTCTGCTGCGTCGTATGCATGAGCACGGCAATTCACTGGAAGCGATGATTGCGTCGCTGGAGAAATCGCCGCCGGTACGCGTGCCGGGCACCGCGGTGTATATGTCGCGTGCGCTGAATGTGATTCCGTTTGCCATGCTGCATAACCTCAAGCACAACAAAGTGTTGCACGAGCGCGTGGTGCTGCTGACGCTGCGTACCGAAGATGCGCCTTACGTGCACAACGTCCGTCGCGTGACCATCGAACAGTTGTCGCCGACCTTCTGGCGCGTGGTGGCGAGTTACGGCTGGCGCGAAACGCCAAACGTCGAAGAGATTTTCCACCGCTGCGGTCTTGAAGGACTGAACTGCCGCATGATGGAAACCTCCTTCTTTATGTCGCATGAATCGCTGATTATCGGCGATCGTCCGTGGTATCTGCGCCTGCGCGGCAAGCTGTTCCTCGCGCTGCAACGCAATGCGCTGCGCGCGCCCGATCAGTTTGAAATCCCACCGAACCGCGTGATCGAGCTGGGAACCCAGGTCGAGATTTAACGCTGTGCGCGTCACCAACTTAAGGTGACGCGCAATCCTCCGCTGGCGCGCTGGCTGAACTGCAAGCGGATGCCGTGCAGCTGGGCAATGTTCTTCACGATGGAAAGCCCTAATCCGCTGCCGGTTTGTGCCTGTCCCGGCGGTCGCCAGAAGCGTTCACCCAACCTTATCAACTGCTCATCGCTGACGCCTGGTCCGTTATCATCAACGGTAATGGCGCGGGCATTGAGCTGCACATCAACAGTGCTGCCCGACGGCGAATAGCGCAGCGCGTTATCCAGCAGATTGCGCACCATCAACCCCAGCAACAGCGGATGACCGTTCATCACCGGTTCGGCATGGCTGGTGAACTGCAAAGCGGTGTTTTGTTGTTCTGCCTGCGGGAAGTGCTCCGCCAGCAGGTTTTGCAGCAGCGGCGCCAGCGCCACCGGTTGAAACTCGCTGCGCAGATCGTCGGCTTCCACGCGTGACAGCGTTAAGAGCTGATCCACCAGACGCGTGGCGCGCACGATGCCGCTATCCAGTTGCTGAATGGCGCGTTTGCGCATCGCCTCATCATCATCAGCCAACTGTATCACTTCACTCTGCACGCGCAGCGCCGCCAGCGGGCTGCGCAGTTCATGGGCGGCATCGGAGGTAAAACGACGTTCGCGCTGCACCAGATGCGCCATACGACTGAACAAGCCGTTTAGCGCCACCACCAGCGGCTTCACCTCTTTAGGCAAGCGCGTGTCCGGCAATGGCGTGGCATCATCCGGCGCACGCTGATGCAGGGAAAGCGTGAGGCGTTTCAACGGGCGCAGCTCGAACCACACCAGCGCCAGCAGCAGCAGCAACATAAAGGGCATGGCAATCAGCCACGGCAGCAGGCTGCTGAGCGCCAGATCGCGCGTCATATCTTCGCGGTATTCCCATTCTTGCCCGACCACCACGCGATAGCGCTTATCCTCGGAGGCGAGCCACACCAGGCGCCAGCTGTCTTTATCGCCGCGCAGTCGTCCATCAACAAAGCCATCGCGCTGATGATCGAATTGCAGATCGCGGCCGTTTTCGCCGTCGTTCAACAATGGTTGGCCTGCCGCGCTGAAAATGGCAAATGCCAGCGCATCATCATCCTGATCGCCGCGATGATGGCGCAGGATCGCTTTGGTTTTCGGCAACGTCACGTCCTGCAGTGAGGTGGGATCAAGCGCTATCAGCCGTTTGGCGAACAGCATTTGCTGAGTATCAAACAGCTCGTTCACCGTATCGCGGGTTTGATGCCAGGCGCTGAGGCCGGCCAGGCCGCCGCACACTATAATCAGCAGCACAAAGCCGATGGCGAGGCGCAGAAACAGACTCATTCCGCCGCTCCCAGCGTATAACCGACGCCGTGTACGGTACGAATAAACTGGCTGCCGAGTTTCTTGCGCAGATGATGAATGTGCACTTCCACCGCATTGCTGGAGACATCTTCATCCCAGCTGTAGAGCTTCTCCTCCAGCTGACTGCGCGTCAGCACGCGGCCAGGATTAAGCAGAAACAGTTCCAGCAGCGCCAGTTCGCGGCTTTTCAGGCTAACGGCTTCGCCATCGCACAGCACGCTGTGGCTGCCGGGCGCCATTACCACGTTGCCGTGTTTAAGTTCCGGCTGCAGTTGCCCATGACGGCGACGGATCAACGCCTGCAAGCGTGCCGCCACTTCAGTTAACGCAAACGGCTTACACAGGTAATCGTCGGCGCCGAGTTGTAATCCCTGGACGCGCTGATCGAGCGCATCGCGCGCGGTGAGAATCAGCACCGGCACATCGTGCCCTTGTTGGCGCCACTGACGCAGGATATCCAGACCATCGCGTTCGGGCAGCGACAGATCCAGCACCACCGCGTCCCAGGGCGCGGTGGTCAACGCCTGAAATCCGGCTTCGCCGGAGACAAACCAATCCACGCTGAAACCGAGTTTGGTCAACCCGACTTTCAAACCGTCGCCAATCAGCGTGTCATCTTCAATCAGTAAAATACGCATTAACTCTCCTTCTGTTAAGCGGAGTTATACGAAGCACAATTGCTCTTGTACAGCGAAAATCCCGTCAAATAGACTATTTTTCATGAATGTTAGCCAAACGGATTCTCTTAAGATCCTGTTAAGAACCTTATGGTGAAATAGCTCCCGTAAACCGACACATTCATGGAAAAGAGGTGAATTATGAAAAAGTCTGCAGCTCTGTTAGCGATTGTCGCCCTGGCCGCCACGCCGGTTCTTGCCGCTCAGCAAGGTGGCTTTGTTGATCCCAATGCGCCATCCGCGCAGGTGAAGTCCGGTGGGTTCAAAGCCGATAACACCAGCGTTGTCACGGTGAAACAGGCCGAAGAGATGAAGGACGATAGCTGGATTACCGTGCGCGGTACGCTTGAGAAGCAAATCGGTGATGAGGATTATCAGTTCCGTGATGCCACCGGCACCATGAAAGTTGAAATCGATCATAAACGCTGGAACGGTTTGACCATCACGCCGAAGGATCAGGTAGAACTGACCGGCGAACTGGATAAAGATTTCAACTCCATCGAACTGGACGTGAAACAGGTACGTAAACTGCCGTAATCCCATCTTCGGGGCCGCAGCAGCGGCTCCAAAATCCCACCAAACTCAAATTCTCTCTGGCACAAGCGAAACGTTTCGATGGCGATCACATTTCCGTGATGCTGTCATTGAGTTGCCGTGCGCATTTTATACACTCCCGATCAGCGAAACGTTTCGCTGTGGAGTGGAATAAATGAAAAAAGGTCGCTTGTTAAACGCTGAAGTCTCACATGTGATTGCTCGCCTGGGGCACACCGATACGCTGACGATTGCAGATGCAGGCTTGCCGATTCCGGCCGGTCCACAGCGCATCGATCTGGCGTTAACGCCGGGTACGCCCGAATTTCTACAGGTAGTTGAGGTTGTCACGCAGGAGATGCAGGTCGAAAGCGCCCTGATGGCGGAGGAGATTAAGCAGCACAATCCGCAGCTCCACAGCGCACTGCTCGCCGTGCTCGAAGCCTTGCAACAGCACCAGGGGAATGTCATCACCATCCGTTACACCAGCCATGAACAATTCAAACAGCAAACGCAGCGTAGTCAGGCGGTCATTCGCAGCGGAGAGTGTTCTCCGTATGCGAATGTCATCCTGAGCGCCGGCGTGACCTTCTGAGGCCGCTATGCAACCGTTATTGCAACTCAAAGGGATTGAAAAGTCGTTTCCTGGCGTGAAGGCGCTGAATGGCGCATCGCTCGCCGTTTATCCGGGACGCGTTATGGCGCTGGTGGGGGAAAACGGCGCGGGCAAATCCACCATGATGAAAGTGCTGACCGGCATTTACAGCATGGATGCCGGTTCCCTGCAGTGGCTCGGTAAGGATGTGGCGTTCTCTGGCCCGAAAGCGTCGCAGGAAGCCGGCATTGGCATTATCCATCAGGAACTGAACCTGATTCCGCAACTGACCGTCGCCGAGAATATCTTCCTTGGCCGCGAATGTGTTAACCGCTTTGGCCGCATCGAATGGAAAAAGATGTATGCCGAGGCGGATGCGCTATTAAAGCGCCTCAATCTGCGTTTCAACAGCCACAAGCTGGTGGGCGATTTATCGATTGGCGATCAGCAGATGGTCGAGATCGCCAAAGTGCTCAGCTTCGAGTCGAAAGTCATCATTATGGATGAACCGACCGATGCGCTGACCGATACCGAAACGCTGTCGCTGTTCCGCGTCATTAATGAACTGAAAGCGCAGGGTTGCGGCATTGTCTATATCTCGCACCGCATGAAAGAGATCTTCGAGATTTGCGATGACGTCACCGTGTTCCGCGATGGGCAGTTTATTGCCGAACGCGCGGTATGCGATCTCAGCGAAGAGAGCCTGATCGAGATGATGGTCGGCCGCAAATTGGAAGATCAATATCCGCGTATCGATCAACAGCCGGGTGAGATCCGCTTAAAAGTCGAAAACCTCAGCGGTCCGGGCGTTGATAACGTCAGCTTTACGCTGCGCAAAGGGGAAATCCTTGGCGTGTCGGGCCTGATGGGCGCGGGACGTACCGAACTGATGAAAGTGCTGTACGGCGCAATGCCGCGCAGCAAAGGCAAAGTGACGCTGAACGGCCGCGAGATCGTGACGCGCTCTCCGCAGGATGGCCTCGCCAACGGCATCGTGTATATCTCGGAAGACCGCAAGCGCGATGGCCTGGTGCTCGGCATGTCGGTGAAAGAGAACATGTCATTGACCGCGCTGCGCTATTTCAGCACCGGCGCGGGCAACCTGCGTCACAGCGACGAGCAGCTGGCGGTGGGCGATTTTATCCGCCTGTTCAACGTTAAAACCCCGTCAATGGAGCAGCCGATTGGCCTGCTGTCCGGCGGTAATCAGCAAAAAGTGGCGATTGCGCGTGGCCTGATGACGCGCCCTGATGTGCTGATTCTTGATGAGCCGACACGCGGCGTCGATGTCGGGGCAAAAAAAGAAATTTATCAGTTAATTAACCAGTTTAAAGCCGAAGGGCTGAGCATCATTTTGGTGTCGTCGGAAATGCCCGAAGTGCTGGGCATGAGCGACCGCATCGTGGTGATGCATGAAGGCCATCTGAGTGGCGAATTTTCCCGTGAGCAAGCTACCCAGGAATCCCTGATGGCGGCGGCAGTCGGTAAGCAACACAGCGAGGAGTTAGTTGTATGAGCACCCAAACCTTACCCGCCAGCCGTCGTTGGTTCAGCAAAGCCTGGCTGCTGGAGCAGAAATCACTGATTGCATTGATCGTGCTGATCGCCGTGGTTGCCAGCCAGAGCCCGAACTTCTTCACGCTGGCCAACATGTTCAACATTCTGCAGCAGACGTCGGTCAACGCCATCATGGCGGTCGGCATGACGCTGGTGATTCTGACCTCGGGCATTGATCTGTCGGTGGGATCGCTGCTGGCGCTCACCGGCGCGGTGGCGGCATCGATTGTCGGATTAGAAGTGAATGCGCTGGTGGCCGTTGCGGCTTCGCTGGCGCTGGGGGCGGCGATTGGCGGTATTACTGGCGTGATTGTAGCGCGCGGCAAGGTGCAGGCTTTCATCGCCACGCTGGTGATGATGTTGCTGCTGCGCGGCGTCACCATGGTTTACACCAACGGCAGCCCAATCAATACCGGTTTTAACGATAACGCCGATCTGTTCGGCTGGTTCGGTATCGGTCGCCCGTTGGGCATTCCAACGCCGGTGTGGCTGATGGTCGCGGTGTTCGGGCTGGCGTGGTACATGCTGCATCACACGCGCCTTGGTCGTTACATCTATGCGCTGGGTGGCAACGAAGCGGCCACGCGTTTGTCGGGCATCAACGTTAATCGCGTTAAAATCATCGTCTATTCGCTGTGCGGCCTGCTGGCGGCATTGGCGGGCACCATCGAAGTGGCGCGTCTCTCTTCCGCACAACCTACAGCGGGCACCGGTTATGAACTGGATGCGATTGCTGCGGTGGTGCTGGGCGGTACCAGCCTGGCGGGCGGTAAAGGTCGCATCATGGGCACGCTGATTGGTGCGTTGATCCTCGGTTTCCTGAATAACGGCCTGAATCTGATGGGCGTATCGTCTTACTACCAAATGATTGTTAAAGCCGTCGTCATTCTGCTAGCGGTGCTGGTGGATAACAAAAGCAGTAAATAACTCTGACCTTCACACAGGATTTAAAAATGAAAAAGTTAACTGCATTGGCCGTCATTCTTGGCGCCACCCTCAGTGCTGGCGCGATGGCAAAGGACACCATTGCTCTGGTGGTATCTACGCTGAATAATCCGTTCTTTGTGTCACTGAAAGATGGCGCACAGAAAGAAGCTGACCAACTGGGTTATAACCTCGTGGTGCTGGATTCGCAGAACAACCCGGCGAAAGAGCTGGCGAACGTGCAGGATCTGACGGTGCGCGGCACCAAGCTGCTGCTGATCAACCCAACTGATTCTGATGCGGTGGGTAACGCCGTGAAGATGGCGAACCAGGCAAATATTCCGGTGATCACGCTGGACCGCGTAGCAGCACAAGGCACCGTGGTGAGCCACGTAGCTTCTGACAACCGCTTCGGCGGCAAAATGGCGGGTGACTTCATCGCCAAAAAACTGGGCGATGGCGCGAAAATTATTGAGCTGCAAGGCATTGCCGGTACCTCTGCGGCGCGTGAGCGCGGCGAAGGCTTCAAACAGGCAGCCGATGCCCACAAATTCAACATCCTGGCGAGCCAGCCTGCGGACTTCGACCGTACTAAAGGTCTGAACGTCATGCAGAACCTGCTGCAGGGACATCCGGATGTGCAGGCCGTCTTCGCTCAGAACGATGAAATGGCGCTGGGCGCGCTGCGTGCGCTGCAAACCGCGGGTAAAACCGACGTGCTGGTGGTGGGTTTTGACGGCACCGCTGACGGTGTGAAAGCCGTTGAATCGGGTAAACTGACCGCCACTGTGGCTCAGATGCCAGACAAGATTGGTGTGATTGGCGTGCAGACTGCCGATAAAGTATTGAAAGGTGAGAAGGTGCAGGCGGTTAATCCGGTTGACCTGAAGCTGGTGACCAAATAATAAGTAAAGAAAAGCAGGGCAACGCGCCACCGTCCTGGTGGCGCATCTTTCTGGATGAATCCCAATGACCACAAGCGCAAAACTGGCCGTTCTCGGCAGCATCAATGCCGATCACATCCTTAACCTCGCCCATTTTCCACGTCCGGGCGAAACGGTGATCGGGAAACAGTATCAAATTGCTTTTGGCGGCAAAGGGGCCAATCAGGCGGTGGCTGCGGGCCGTGCCGGTGCAGACATTGCTTTTATTGCCTGCGTAGGCGCTGATGATATTGGCGAGCGTATTCGTCAGCAGTTGCAGCAAGACCGCATTGATACCGCACCGGTTGAAACCGTCGCAGATGAATCGACCGGTGTAGCGATGATCTTCGTGAATGGCGAAGGCGAAAATAATATCGGCATCTATTCCGGTGCCAATGCCGCGCTGACGCCGGCTCGCGTTGCGCAGCATCAGCAGGTGATTGCCGATGCCGATGCGTTGCTGATGCAGCTGGAATCTCCGCTGGAAAGCGTTCTGGCCGCCGCAAAGATTGCGCGCGCGCAGCAGACGCAATTGATCCTGAATCCCGCGCCGGCCACTGCGCTCTCTGATGAGCTGCTCGCGCTTATCGACATCATCACGCCAAATGAAACCGAAGCTGAAATTCTCACCGGCATTGCGGTAAAGAGCGATGAAGATGCCGCGCGTGCTGCTGCGGCATTGCATGCGAAAGGTATTGCTACCGTGTTAATTACGCTGGGCCGTCGCGGTGTGTGGCTGAGTGAGCAAGGCAATGGCGTGCGCATTCCGGGCTTCAGCGTGCAGGCCATCGATACTATCGCAGCGGGCGATACCTTCAACGGGGCATTTATTACCGCACGTCTGGAAGGTGTGGCGATGCATGATGCTGTACGTTTCGCCCATGCCGCCGCTGCGATTGCAGTGACGCGTCCGGGCGCGCAGCCCTCAGTGCCGTGGCGCACTGAGATTGACGCCTTCCTGCAACAACAGGGCTAAGCGCTTGGCTACCATGAAAGATGTCGCCCGCCTGGCGGGCGTCTCTACCTCCACCGTTTCACACGTCATCAATAACAATCGCTTTGTCAGCGAGCAGGTGCGTGAAAAGGTGGAACAGGCAATTCGTGAGCTGAACTATGCGCCGTCCGCGCTGGCACGCAGCCTGAAGATCAAACAAACCCGCACCATCGGCATGCTGCTGACCGCCAGCAGTAACCCATTCTATTCCGAAGTGGTGCGCGGCGTAGAAAACAGCTGCTACGAGCGCGGCTACAGCCTGATTCTGTGTAATACCGAAGGCGATGAAGAGCGTATGAATCGCAGCCTCGAAACGCTGATGCAAAAGCGCGTCGATGGTTTACTGATGATGTGCACCGAAACCCATCTGCCGTCGGCGGAGATCCTCAATCGTTATCCCTCGGTACCGATGGTGATGATGGACTGGGCGCCATTTGAAGGACGCGGCGACATTATTCAGGACAACGCGCTGCTCGGCGGCGAACTGGCAACCCAGCATCTGATTGATCGTGGCTACACGCGCATTGCCTGTATTGCCGGGCCGCAGGATAAAACCCCCGCGCGTTTGCGTCTTGAAGGTTTCCATAAAGCGATGGCCAACAGCGGATTATCGGTTCTGCCGGGTTTTGTGGTTGATGGTGATTTCGAGTTTCAGGGCGGCTTCAACGCCATGAATCAACTGCTGACGCTGGATACGCTGCCAGAAGCGATATTTACCAGCAACGATGCGATGGCGGTTGGCGTCTATCACGCCTTGTTCCAGGCCGGATTGCGCGTGCCGCAGGATATTGCGGTGATGGGCTATGACAACATTGAGCTGGCGCGTTACCTGACTCCGCCGCTTAGTACCATCCATCAGCCGAAAGATGAGTTAGGTGAACTGGCGATTGATACCTTGATTCATCGTATGGGCGATCCCGACGCCAGTCAGCAAACGCTGGTGCTGACGCCGGAGCTGGTGGAGCGCGGTTCGGTCTAAGTCGCTTTCTTCTTTTTCTCGCGGTTGGCGATCAGATTACGCCCATCGCTCGGACGTAACATCATAAAGGTAAAGGCAGACAACACCGTGACGACGCCCATCGTCAGGAAGGTGGCGTGGAATTGCGCGACGGTTGTGGCCTCGACATCCTGATAGAAACGCAGCACTGCGGCACTCACCGCCACGCCAAAGCTGATCGACAGCTGCTGCGTTACCGCTAGCACACTGTTCCCGCCGCTGGCGTTCTCATCATTTAAATCTGCCAGCGTGATGGTGTTCATCGCGGTGAACTGCGTTGACATCGCCATCCCCAGAATCAACAGTGCCGCCAGCAACATCACCACGCTGCCACCCGGCGATTGCAGTGAGAAGGTGGCGATCAATATGCCAATAATAATGGTGATACCTACCAGCGTATGGCGATAACCAAAGCGGCGTAGCACTTGCGTCACCGTGGATTTCGCCAGCAGCGCGCCAATCGCCGTTGGACCCATCATGCAACCGGCAATCAGTGCGGGATAACCAAAGCCCACCTGCAACATCAGCGGCATCAGGAACGGAATGCAACCGGTTCCCAGGCGCGAAGCTATGTTGCCAATGATGCCGACCGAGAAGGTGCGGGTTTTAAACATTGGCAGATTAATCAGCGGTGCCGGATGGCGACGCGCGTGCACTATATAGAGAAGAAGTAACGCAATGCCGCTAAACAGCACCAACAACGCTTGCCACGGCAACACCACGCGCTCGCCAAACAACTCGATACCGACCGAGATCAGCACCAGACCCAAACCAAACAGCAGGAAGCCTGAAAAGTCGAAGCGGCGTTTTGGGGTAGTGAAGTCCGGCATATATTTGCGTGCGTAGAAGATGCCGGCGATACCGATGGGAATGTTGAGGAGGAATATCCAGTGCCAGCTGGCGTAGGTCACTAACAATCCGCCCAGCATGGGGCCCAGAATCGGACCCACTAAACCCGGCATGGTAACGAAGTTCAGCACCGGCAGCAGTTCACTGCGTGGATAAGCGCGTAACAGCGCCAGGCGCGCGACGGGCATCATCATCGCCCCGCCAATCCCCTGCACCACGCGCGAGACCACCAACATGCTCAGCGAGCCGGATAAGGCGCAGGCCAGCGAACCCAGCGTAAATAGCGATACCGCAAGAATGAAGATTTTGCGTGTGCCGTAGCGATCGGCTAACCAGCCACTCACCGGAATCAGCATCGCTACCGTTAGCGTGTAACTGATGATGGCGGATTGCATGGCAAGAGGGGAACGTTCAAGGCTGGTGGCGATAGCAGGAAGCGCAGTATTCAGGATGGTGGCATCAAGTGCTTGCATGAAAAACGCCATGGCGGCGATCCAGGGCAAGCCGGCCATGCTGCGCGCGGAGCGAATCATTGAAAGTCCTTCTCGAATAATTGTCAGCCTGCGACAAAGAAATTACGTTTGGTTAAAGAGAATAGCATTGGTGTTTAAGGTGATGGCGCTGATTTATGCCGATGAAGCGGCGATTTTGACTGATTCTTCGCTGGGAAATGTCCGTTTTTAACGCGTTCGTTTAAAAAAGAGGCGCTCAGTC
>NZ_JAIMIF010000005.1:0-565517 GCF_019795935.1 Pantoea sp. DY-15 | reverse complement strand
CCTGCGAGTGCCCACACAGATTGTCTGATAAATTGTTAAAGAGCGTTGCGAACAGCGGCTGAACCGTCTGTCGCGAGGTGGCGTATACTACGCTACTCTCCTTCGGAGTCAAACACTTTTTTCAGCGTTTTCATCCGGCGGGATGAATTTCTTCACTCCCTGCTGAGCCGTCTGCGTTGCCGCTTTGCCGTCTCAGTGGTGGCGCATTATAGGGAGTTATTCGGAGCTGACAAGTGCAAATTTCAAGTTTTCGTGCGACCGCTCACTTTCCAGGCTATGCGTTGTAAAAAGCAGCTAATTCTTGCGATAAGGCCAAAAAAAACGGGCCCGCAGGCCCGTTTTAATCAGAAGTGATTACTGATGAGCAACAATCACATTGTCTTTTACATCCATTTCAATGGTTTTTCCCGGAACCAGAGCACCAGAAAGAATCTGCTGCGCCAGCGGGTTTTCAATCTGCTGCTGAATAGCACGTTTCAATGGACGCGCACCATAAACCGGGTCGTAGCCATTCTCGCCGAGCAGTTTGAGCGCCTCATCGGAGATATGCAGCTGATAGCCACGCTCCTCAAGACGTTTATACAAACGTTGCAGCTGAATCTGCGCAATTGAAGCAATGTGTTTTTCGCCCAGCGGGTGGAACACCACCATGTCATCTATACGGTTGATAAATTCTGGGCGGAAATGCTGCCCAACAACCGTCATCACCACCTCTTTCATCTCCGAATAATCCAGAGAACCGAAACGTTCCTGAATAAGATCGGAGCCAAGGTTCGAGGTCATGATCACCACGGTGTTGCGGAAATCGACCGTACGGCCCTGTCCATCGGTTAAGCGACCATCATCCAGCACCTGCAACAGAATGTTGAACACATCAGGATGCGCCTTCTCGACTTCATCCAGCAAAATCACTGAGTAAGGCCGACGACGTACCGCTTCGGTCAGATAACCGCCCTCTTCATAGCCGACATATCCCGGAGGTGCACCCACCAGCCGCGATACCGAGTGTTTTTCCATAAACTCGGACATATCAATACGCACCATCGCGTCATCGCTATCGAACAGGAAGTTAGCCAGCGCTTTACACAATTCGGTTTTACCGACGCCAGTTGGTCCGAGGAACAGGAAGGAACCAATTGGACGATTAGGATCCGATAAGCCGGCACGGCTACGACGAATCGCATTCGAAACCGCTTCTACCGCTTCGTTCTGGCCGATAACGCGTGAGTGCAGTTCCTGCTCCATACGCAGCAACTTGTCGCGCTCACCTTCCATCATGCGTGCGACAGGGATTCCGGTCCAACGCGCCAGTACATCGGCAATCTCCACATCCGTTACGCGATTACGTAACAGCTTCATGGTTTTACCTTCAGACTGCGTAGCGATGGCTAACTGTTTCTCCAACTCCGGAATTTTACCGTACTGTAATTCAGACATCTGACCCAGGTCGCCAACGCGACGCGCTTGCTCCATCGTCAGGCGCGCTTGTTCCAGCTCTGCTTTGATGTTCTGTGTGCCGGTTAATGAGGCTTTTTCCGCTTTCCACTCCTCTTCCAGCTCAGCGTATTCACGCTCTTTCTGGTCAAGTTCACTTTCCAGCATTTCCAACCGCTTCAGGCTGGCGTCATCAGACTCTTTCTTCAGCGCCTGCTGCTCCAGTTTTAACTGGATGATGCGACGCTCAAGGCGATCGAGTGATTCTGGTTTCGAATCCATCTGCAGACGAATACTTGAAGCCGCTTCGTCTATCAGATCGATGGCCTTATCCGGCAACTGACGATCGGAGATATAACGATGCGACAACGTCGCCGCAGCCACAATTGCCGGATCGGTGATCTGCACATGGTGGTGCAGCTCATAGCGTTCTTTCAGTCCGCGCAGAATGGCAATGGTATCTTCAACACTCGGCTCAGCAACAAAGACTTTCTGGAAACGACGTTCCAGCGCCGCATCTTTCTCAATGAATTGACGATACTCATTCAGCGTAGTTGCGCCGACACAGTGCAACTCACCGCGCGCCAATGCGGGTTTCAGCATGTTACCCGCATCCATTGCACCATCGGCTTTACCGGCGCCCACCATGGTATGCAGTTCGTCGATAAACAGAATGACGTTGCCTTCCTGCTTCGCCAGATCGCTAAGCACGCCTTTAAGCCGCTCTTCAAATTCACCGCGATATTTGGCGCCCGCTACCAGCGACCCCATATCAAGAGCCAGCACGCGACGGCCTTTCAGCCCTTCCGGCACTTCGCCATTGATGATGCGCTGTGCTAAACCTTCGGCAATAGCCGTTTTACCGACGCCGGGTTCACCAATCAGCACCGGGTTATTTTTGGTACGACGCTGCAACACCTGAATGGTGCGGCGGATTTCTTCATCACGACCAATAACCGGATCCAGCTTGCCGAGTTCGGCACGCTCTGTAAGGTCGATGGTGTATTTTTTTAATGCCTGACGCTGATCTTCAGCCCCTTGATCGTTCACGCTGTCTCCTCCCCGTATTTGCTCGATGGCCTTAGAGAGTTTTTCCGACGTCGCGCCAGCTGATTTCAAAAGATCAGCCAGCGAGCCACGTGAATCGAGGGCCGCCAATACAAATAATTCAGATGATATAAAGTTATCGCCGCGCTTTTGCGCCAGCTTGTCGCACAGGTTGAGTACCCGAATCAGATCGGTGGATGGCTGTACATCACCATCAGTACCTTCAACCTGCGGTAGTCGATTAATCGCTTGTTCAATGCTGGTACGCAGGCCAGCTACGTCGGCACCCGCTGCGCTGAGCAACGGACGCACCGATCCGCCTTCCTGATTGAGCAATGCGCTCATCAAATGAAGGGGTTCAATGAATTGATTGTCATGTCCCAGAGCAAGGGACTGTGCATCGGCAAGTGCCAGTTGAAATTTATTAGTAAGACGATCCAGACGCATAATTCCTCCCATTACAGGTCAAAATGCTACTGGAGATTAAATGAGGTCATCCCTCAAATTTTTCAAGGTTAATGACCTGAGTTGTGAGCAAAAAATACGCTAACTGGACCGTCTTGTGGCGTAAGGTTATCTCAGCCAAATCAAAGTTGCCATACGCCCGGTGATTCCGTCGCGTCGGTAGGAGAAAAAAACATCGCGCTCATGGAAGGTACAACGCATTGAACCAGTGATGGAATGCACGCCGGCGGCCTGCAGACGCTGACGAGCCAGCAGCCAAATATCGGCGAAGTATTTGTTACCCGCCGGACGGAAAGCCGCTTCCGCTTGTAAATCATGCGCCATAAATGCCGTTCTGACTTCCGGCCCAACTTCAAATGCCTGCGGCCCAATTGCCGGACCAAGCCATGCATGAATGTCATTTGGCGCGCAGTGAAACTGCGACAAGGTCTGTTCCAGCACGCCATTACAGAGTCCACGCCAACCTGCATGCGCTGCCGCGACTTCACTGCCATCCTTGCTACAAAACAGCACCGGCAAACAATCCGCCGTCATCACCGCGCAAACAACCCCGCTTTTACGCGTGATTGCGGCATCAGCGCGTGGTAGCGGATCGTTGGCGGGTAAACGTGCAATCACTTGACCATGGATCTGATCAAGCCATTGTGGCATCGCAGGTAGCGCCAGTTGTTCAACTAAGCGCTGACGATTCTGAGCAACATGCGCCTCAGCGTCGCCAACATGCCCACCAAGATTCAACGAATCCCATGGGGCGGCGCTGACGCCGCCGTAACGCGTGGTGGAACATGCCCGAACATGCTGCGGCGCAGGCCAATCCGGGATGATCCATTCACTCATAGCCAATCCATCTGATCGCGGAATTCGAGGGTATCGGCTTTCAGCGCATCAATTAAATCAACCATATCCTGCGGCAACGGCGCATGCCATTCCATCTCAATACCGGTGATTGGGTGATAGAGACGTAACATCGTGGCATGCAGCGCCTGGCGATCAAAACCTCGTAGCGTAGTGATGAACGCTTCTGACGCACCTTTTGGCGGACGCGGACGGCCGCCGTACAGAGGATCGCCCACCAGCGGATGGTTGATATGCGCCATATGCACACGAATCTGATGCGTACGACCGGTTTCGAGACGCAAACGTAAACGCGTATGGGCACGGAAGTGCTCCATGATGCGATAGTGCGTGGTTGCCGGTTTGCCCATCGGGTGCACCGCCATATGCGTGCGTTTGGTTGAGTGGCGCGCCATGGGCTGATCCACAGTACCGCCCGCAGTCATGGTGCCGATAGCCACCGCTTCATATTCACGCGTGATTTCGCGTAGCTGCAGCGTTTCAACCAGGTGCGTTTGCGCAGGAACGGTTTTCGCGACCACCATCAAACCGGTTGTATCTTTATCCAGACGATGAACAATACCCGCACGAGGTACGTCAACGATTGGAGGATAGTGATAAAGCAGTGCGTTAAGCACCGTGCCATCAGGATTACCGGCGCCAGGATGGACCACCAAACCGCGAGGTTTGTTAATGACCAGAATGTCATCATCTTCATAGACGATATTCAGTGGGATGTTTTGCGCTTCCCAGCGTTGCTCTTCTTCGATCTCAGCATCAATCGAGACATGCTCACCGCCAAAAACTTTTTCTTTTGGTTTATCGATGATAGTGCCGTTGACGCTTACTCGGCGCTCAAGAATCCATTCTTTTATGCGAGAACGTGAATAATCAGGGAACAATTCTGCCAAAGTCTGATCTAAGCGTTGTCCAAGCTGTGCTTCGGACACCGTTGCGGTGAGTTGAACTTGTTGTGCCATATACAGCTTCTTCGTTAACGTTGGGTTTTCACGGCGATGCCGTTTAATATAATGTGCTATCGTACCTGGTCATAACTGGGAGCTATACGGACAGCTTCTGCTACAACACTTTGAGGATAATCATTTCGTCATGACGCGTATGAAACATCTGGTGGCTGCTGCCACACTGAGCCTGAGCCTGGCGCTTGTGGGTTGTTCTGGCTCATCAGATCCAGTCCCGGACAGCCCGCCGTCTGAAATTTACGCCACGGCCCAGCAAAAGCTGCAGGACGGTAACTTTAAAGCGGCGATTAAGCAACTGGAAGCACTGGATAACCGCTATCCGTTTGGTCCTTACTCGCAGCAAGTACAGCTGGATTTGATCTACGCGTATTACAAAAATGCCGATCTGCCACTGGCGCAAGCCGCAATATCTCGCTTTATGCGTCTGAATCCAACCCATCCGAATATCGACTATGTCATCTATATGAAAGGTCTGACGGATATGGCGCTGGATGATTCTGCACTGCAGGGCTTCTTCGGTATCGATCGTTCCGATCGTGATCCGACGCACGCTCGTGATGCTTTCCGTGACTTCTCGCAATTACTGCGCGGTTATCCAAACAGCCAATATGCTGCGGATGCGCAGAAACGTTTGGCATTCCTGAAAGAGCGCCTGGCGAAGTATGAACTCTCGGTGGCGCAATTCTATACCAAGCGCGGTGCCTATGTCGCTGTTGTTAACCGCGTGGAAACAATGATGAAGGATTATCCGGATACTGAGGCGACTCATGAAGCGTTGCCGTTGATGGAAAATGCATACCGCCAGCTGCAATTGACGGCTGAAGCCGACAAAGTGGCAAAAATCATTGCGGCGAATAATCAGTCCTGATTATTACACCCACAAAAAAGCAGCCCACGAGGCTGCTTTTTTTATGTCACTTTGTGGATAACTCAGCAGTTTTAGAGATTTATCGCTGCGGTTATCCTGTCAATCATGCGCCCTTCCCCAGCCGTCTTCAAGCATTTCCCGCCACTTTCCCGGCCTTTCTCACAATTAAGCGGCATTGACAAAAAGTGACATTTCAATGTGATTTAGATCACACATTTTCTTAATATCCGCGGTATGCTGGACCTACCCACACGGAAATGACAGAGAGGTTTAACTATGATTCTGAACATTACCAGCAAACAAATGGAAATCACCGAGGCCATCCGTAACCACGTTGAAGAGCGTCTCGCCAAGCTGGAAAAATGGCAAACACATCTGATAAACCCTCACATTGTGTTATCGAAAGAGCCGAAGGAGTTTGTGGCTGATGCCACCATTAATACGCCCAACGGCACGCTGGTTGCCAGCGCGAAACATGATGATATGTATACGGCCATCAATGACTTGATTGCCAAGCTGGAGCGACAACTCAATAAAGCGCAACATAAACCCGAAGCCCGTCGCGCCAACAGCAGTGTGAAAGATTTTCTTCCTACTGAATAAACAAACATCTTTAGTAACGCGCCTCCGGGCGCGTTTTTTATTGACAGCTTTAAATCACTGCGGTTACTCTCAAGCCACTTCATATATGGAAACAGCCATGAAACATCTGCCGTTCTTCTTCGCATTCTTTTTTACCTTCCCCTGATTGGGAGGCGATTCGTCATGTGAAAATGAATGCGAAGACGAACAACAAAGCCTCCCAAATGGGAGGCTTTTTTATTGGACATTTTACAGGTGAGCCCTATGAATCCCGAAAATCCGCTGCTGGCATTACGCGATAAAATCAGCGCCGTTGATGAAAAACTCTTAGCGCTTTTGTCGGAGCGTCGAACACTGGCCGTTGAAGTTGCGCAGGCCAAACTGGCAACGCATCGCCCTATCCGCGATGTTGAGCGTGAGCGCGCTCTGCTTGAAAACTTAATTTCACTGGGTAAAAAGCATCAGCTTGATGCGCATTACATCACTCGCCTGTTTCAGTTGGTGATTGAAGATTCAGTTCTAACTCAGCAAGCCTTGTTGCAAAAGAATCTCAACCATCCACATGCTCACGCACCGCGCATTGCATTCCTTGGTCCGAAAGGTTCTTACTCACATCTCGCGGCGCGCAAATACGCTACCCGGCATTTTGATTCAATGGTTGAGATCGGCTGCCTGAAATTCCATGACATCATTCATCAGGTGGAAAGTGGACAAGCGGACTACGCGGTGATGCCGATTGAAAATACCAGCTCTGGTTCGATCAACGACGTTTACGATCTGCTTCAGCAAACCACGCTATCGATTGTGGGTGAACTGACCATTCCAATTGAGCACTGTGTGCTGGTCAACGGCAGCACCAATTTGCAGCAGATCGAAACGGTATACAGCCATCCTCAGCCATTCCAGCAGTGCAGCCAGTTCATTAATCGCTTCCCGCAGTGGAAAATCGAATACACCGAAAGCACCGCTGCAGCGATGGAGAAAGTGGCAGCGATGAATTCACCAAAGGTTGCCGCATTAGGTAGCGAAGCGGGCGGTGAGCTGTATGGATTGCAGGTACTGGAGCGCAATCTGGCCAATCAGCAGCAGAACCATACGCGCTTCATCGTGCTGGCACGTAAAGCGATTGAGGTTTCAGGTCAGGTTCCGGCGAAAACAACGCTGATCATGGCGACGGGTCAACAAGCGGGCGCATTGGTTGAAGCGCTGATGGTATTACGTAACCACGGCCTCATCATGAGCAAACTGGAAAACCGTCCAATCAACGGCAATCCATGGGAAGAGATGTTTTATATTGATGTGCAGGGCAATCTGCAATCAGAGAGTATGCAGTTGGCGTTAACCGAGTTGAGCGGCTTAACCCGTTCATTAAAGGTTCTCGGCTGTTATCCAGGCGAGAATGTGGTACCGGTTGAGCCGCGCCTCTAAGCAAAAAGGCATCCTTACGGATGCCTTTTGTTTTTACTGTCGGCTATCGTTCGCCGATCGCAGCATACTTCTGCTTTCTACCAGGAAGCGTTTCGCGTAATCACCAAACCAGTGTTCGACGCGCTCGAAGCTATCGATAAAGGCCTGCTTATCGCCCTGCTCGAGCAATTTGATCGCATCGCCAAATCGTTGGTAGTAACGTTTAATCAGCGCCAGATTACTCTCCGAGGACATGATAATGTCCGCGTAAAGCTGTGGATCCTGCGCAAACAGACGTCCAACCATTGCCAGTTCAAGGCGGTATATCGGTGAAGATAGCGCCAGCAGCTGATCCAGATTAACGTTCTCTTCCGCCAGATGCAGTCCGTAAGCGAAAGTTGCAAAATGACGCAGTGCCTGAATAAACGCCATATTCTGGTCGTGCTCAACGGCACTGATACGATGCAGCCGCGCGCCCCAAACCTGAATCTGCTCGAGGAACCACTGATAAGCTTCCGGCTGACGGCCATCACACCAAACCACAACCTGCTTTGCCAGGCTGCCGCTGTCCGGGCCAAACATCGGATGCAAGCCCAGAACCGGTCCGGTGTGCGCGGCTAGCATCGCCTGCAGCGGGCGATTCTTCACCGAGGCCAGATCGACCAGAATGCAGTCTTCTGGCAATTTCGGCAACTCACCGATGATTTGCTCGGTCAGATGGATTGGCACGCTGATGATCACCATGCCCGCGTCTTTCAGCAGCTCGTCTGAGCGTTCCCAATCGCCTTTATCCAGAATGCGGACCTGATAGCCAGAAAGCGTCAGCATCTTTTCAAACAGACGCCCCATCTGGCCGCGGCCACCTACAATCACCACCGGACGCAGCGTCGGACACAGCGTTTTGAAGCCTTTGTCATTTTCATGCGCATAGGATTCACGCATCAAACGACGCAATACATCTTCAATCAAGTCCGGCGACACGCCGAGCGCTTCAGCTTCCTGGCGGCGTGAAGCCAGCATGCTGGCCTCACGCTCAGGAACATAGATCGGCAAACCGTAGCGGCTTTTAACTTCCCCTACTTCGGCTACCAGCTCCAGTCGTTTTGCCAGTAACCCAAGCAGTGCTTTATCTACTTCATCGATTTGATCGCGTAGCGCGGTCAGTTCAGCCACCATGACTTATTACACCTCGTGTGACAGACGCGCCGACAGCACTCCCTGCAGATCCTGATGGATTTCACGCAGCAGCGTTTCAGTGGTTTCCCAGTTGATGCAGGCATCAGTGACGGACACACCGTATTTCATTTCGCTACGTGGCTGTTCAGAAGACTGGTTGCCTTCATGAATGTTGCTTTCCAACATCAGGCCAATGATGGAACGGTTTCCATCTTTAATCTGCGCGATAGCCGATTCGGCTACGCCAGGCTGGCGACGATAGTCTTTGTTAGAATTACCATGGCTGCAATCTATCATTAAGGCCGGACGCAGTCCCGCTTTCAGCATCTCTTTTTCACACTGAGCGACATCTTCTGGACCGTAGTTTGGTGCTTTACCGCCGCGCAGAATCACGTGTCCATCTGGGTTGCCCTGCGTTTGCAGCAAGCAAACCTGGCCAGCCTGATTGATGCCGACAAAACGGTGCGGCATTGCGGCGGCGCGCATGGCGTTAATCGCGGTGCCGAGGCTGCCATCCGTGCCATTTTTAAAACCAACCGGCATGGAAAGGCCTGAAGCCATTTCACGGTGGGTTTGTGATTCGGTGGTACGCGCACCGATCGCTGACCAGCTAAACAGATCGCCAAGGTATTGTGGGCTATTCGGATCCAGCGCTTCGGTCGCCAGCGGTAAACCCATCTCCACGAGATTAACCAGCAGCTGACGCGCGATATGCAGGCCAGCTTCCATATCAAACGAGTTGTTCATGTAAGGATCGTTGATTAACCCCTTCCAGCCGACGGTGGTTCGAGGTTTTTCAAAATAAACGCGCATAACGATGTACAGCTGATCCTTCAACTGTGCAGAGAGAGATTGCAACTGACGGGCATAGGCAAGTGCGGCTTCAGTATCGTGAATCGAACAAGGACCACAAACCACCAACAGACGCGGATCGCGGCCCGCAATAATGTCGGCAATGGTTTGGCGAGAAGACGCAATTTGCGCTTCCTGCGCCACAGTGAGCGGGAATTTGGCTTTCAGCTCTTGCGGGGTAATCAAAATTTGTTCGTCGGCGATATGCACATTGTTCAGCGCGTCTTTTTGCATGATTGCGATCCTTTTTACTCGTTTATGCGGTTTGGGATCCTCACTGAGGATGGCGCTTACTTTATCACACCCTGTACAGGTTGCAATCCACCTATGTACACATTTATTACCACATCAAATAAAAATCACAGAAAACATTAAAATATCCATTAAAATCATACGAATAACAGAAATGGTGACAAAATGGCAATGTAAACTAAAGGTTACACCTAATTATGTTCTGATGATGCTCTCAACTAAAATTTTGGTATAACATTTTGATTTTCATTATTTTCAGGAAACATACACTGCCCACCCTGGATATTATCCTGCGCCCTTTTACGCTCATAAAAAAAGGGGCTGGCCAAATGGCCAACCCCTTGTTTGCTATTAACTTTGAGAAGTCGCTTACGCGCCAAGACGCTCTTTGATACGAGCTGACTTACCGGTACGCTCACGCAGGTAATACAGTTTGGCTTTACGCACAGCACCACGACGTTTAACAGCAATGCTGTCAATTACTGGAGAGTGAGTCTGGAAGACACGCTCAACACCTTCGCCGTTAGAAATCTTACGAACAGTGAATGCAGAATGCAGACCGCGGTTACGAATAGCGATAACCACGCCCTCGAATGCCTGCAGACGCTTCTTAGAACCTTCTACGACCCATACTTTCACTTCCACGGAATCACCCGGACGGAATGAAGGTACGTCCTGCTTCATCTGCTCTTGTTCAAGTTGCTTGATAATGTTGCTCATAATTAAATCTCTTATCCTGGGTAAACTGATAGTGAGGGAAGATTACTCTCCCGCCTCATCGTTTTGTTGCTGCTGATGTTCACGCTGGAACTCATTTAGCAACCGTGCTTGCTCTTCAGTCAGAGCCAGGTTTTCCAGAAGTTCAGGTCTTCTTAGCCAGGTACGGCCCAACGACTGTTTCAGGCGCCAGCGGCGAATATCGGCATGGTTGCCCGACAGTAAAACTGGCGGAACTTCCATCCCTTCTAACACTTCAGGTCGGGTGTAGTGCGGGCAATCCAGCAAACCATCCGAGAACGAATCCTCATCGGCTGACGCCTGTTTTCCCAGTACGCCGGGTATAAACCGGGCGACCGAGTCAATCAACGTCATGGCTGGCAGCTCACCGCCACTGAGAACGTAATCACCGATTGACCATTCTTCATCAATCTCAGTGTGAATCACGCGCTCATCTATCCCTTCGTAGCGACCACACACCAGAATCAACTTCTGATGGGTCGCCAGTTCGCAAACGCCCTGTTGGTCCAGTTTGCGTCCCTGAGGTGAAAGATAAATCACCTTAGCACCTTCTCCCGCCGCTGCTTTCGCTGCGGAGATGGCGTCCCGTAAGGGTTGCACCATCATCAACATTCCCGGTCCGCCGCCGTAAGGACGGTCGTCCACGGTACGGTGCCGGTCATGCGTGAAGTCACGAGGACTCCAGCTTTGAATGTCGAGCAGGCCATTTTTTACTGCCCGGCCAGTTACCCCGTACTCGGTAATAGCGCGAAACATCTCTGGAAACAGGCTAATAACACCAATCCACATCGCGTTCGCCGTTACGTTACCGGATTGTCCGGAGCTCAAAAACCAGGATCCCAATCTACTTCAATAAGGCCAGTAGAGAGATCGACTTTCTTGATAACCTGTTCATCAAGAAACGGGATTAACCGCTCTTGCGCACCGAATGCATCCTTCAGGTTTGCCTTAACGACGAGAACGTCGTTCGAGCCGGTTTCCATCAAATCAATGACTTTGCCCATCTCGTAGCCTTCGAGGTTCACTACTTTCATACCCATAAGGTCTTTCCAGTAGTAATCGCCTGCTTCCAGCGCTGGCAGCCGCGTGGAGTCGACCGTAATTTCGCAATTGGTCAACTGTGCCGCAGCATCCCGATCGTCAATGCCTTTGACTTTGATGATCAGGTCCTGATTGTGGTGCTTCCAGCCCTCGAGTTCGACCTGCTGCCATTTACCGGCGCGCTGGATGAACCAAGGTTGGTAGTCGAAGATGCTTTCAGCGTCTTCAGTGGAGGAAAACACTTTGAGCCAACCCCGAATTCCGTAAGCCGCGCCCATTTTTCCCAATACAATCGGGTTAACGGGAGGCTGCCCGGCAGGTTTAATGCTCATGCTCACCACCGTGACAGATTAAGCTGCTTTCTTTGCTTCTTTGATCAGCGCGTTAACGCGATCAGAAAGCGTTGCGCCCTGGCCAACCCAGTGCTCAATACGGTCCAGATCCAGACGCAGACCTTCAGCCTGACCAGAAGCGATCGGGTTGAAGAAACCTACGCGCTCGATGAAACGACCGTTACGAGCATTGCGGCTGTCAGTGACGACGACCTGATAGAACGGACGCTTTTTAGCGCCGTGACGTGCCAAACGAATTGTTACCATAACATCCTCATTAGTTAATAAAGCGCTCGGGCCCCATCGAGGAACGGGGCCCGAGCGCGATATAAAAAGCCCGAAAATTTTACTCATTTTGGCGCAAAAAGCAACCTAAGCGTGCCAAATTTCCGGCTTTTAGACGGCCGCCTTAGCGACCAGGGAATCCAGGCGGCATCATACCTTTCATGCCACGCATCATTTTGGCCATGCCGCCTTTCTTCATTTTCTTCATCATGCGCTGCATATCATCGAACTGTTTTAGCAGTCGGTTGACGTCTTGCACCTGCATGCCTGAGCCCAGCGCAATACGACGTTTGCGCGAACCCTTGATAATTTCTGGCTTCTCACGCTCTTTACGCGTCATCGAGTTGATGATGGCTTCCATGCGAACCAGCACTTTATCATCCATCTGCGATTTCACGTTGTCAGGCAGTTGCCCCATGCCCGGCAGTTTGCCCATCAGGCTCGCCATGCCGCCCATGTTGCGCATCTGCTTCAACTGCTCAAGGAAGTCGTTGAGATCAAAACCGTCGCCGGTTTTCAGTTTCTTCGCCAGTTTCTCCGCCTGATCGCGGTCAACTTTGCTCTCAATATCTTCGATCAGCGACAGAACATCGCCCATGCCGAGAATGCGCGACGCGATACGCTCTGGATAGAAAGCTTCCAGCGCTTCGGTCTTCTCGCCCATCCCCATAAATTTGATTGGCTTGCCGGTAATGTGACGAATCGACAGCGCCGCACCACCGCGCGCATCACCATCGACTTTAGTCAGGATCACACCGGTCAGCGGCAGCGCTTCGTTGAAGGCCTTCGCAGTGTTCGCGGCATCCTGACCGGTCATAGCATCGACCACAAACAGGGTTTCCACCGGATTGATCGCGGCGTGTACCTGTTTGATTTCGTCCATCATTGCTTCATCGACGTGCAAACGACCGGCGGTATCCACCAGCAGCACATCGTAGAATTGCACTTTGGCTTGTTTCAGCGCGTTCTGAACAATATCGACCGGCTTTTGGCTCAGATCAGACGGACAGAAATCCACGCCGACCTGCTCAGCCAGAGTTTCCAGCTGTTTGATCGCCGCAGGGCGATAAACGTCAGCAGAAACTACCAGCACTTTCTTCTTGTGCTTCTCGCGCAAGAATTTACCCAGTTTCGCCACGCTGGTGGTTTTACCGGCACCTTGCAAACCGGCCATCAGCACCACGGCTGGCGGCTGAGCATTCAGATTGAGCGCATTATTTTCAGCGCCCATCGCCGCAACCAGTTCGTTGCGCACGATCTTGATGAACTCCTGGCCTGGCGTCAGGCTTTTGTTCACATCGTGGCCAACGGCGGCCTCTTTCACGCGATTAATAAATTCACGCACGACCGGCAGCGCAACGTCGGCTTCCAGCAGCGCCATGCGTACTTCACGCAGCGTGTCTTTGATGTTGTCTTCGGTCAGCCTTCCGCGGCCGCTGATATTGCGCAGGGTTTGCGACAAACGATCGGTTAAATTATCAAACATGCTCTCTCACTTAGAACCGTAGCGAGGCCGCCATAGGCGACACAATGCGGCGGATTATAACACGAAGAAGAAGCGATCTCTGCAATTGACCGTCAGATCGTTTGGAGCCTGCTGCTGCTGGCGCTATACTGCTTTTTTCCTTATCTGACCGATACCTGAAAGGATCTATGTTCGTTTTCGCGATCGTGGCGCTGTTCGCCTACTCCCTCAGCCTTGCATTGATCATTCCCAGCCTGCTTAAACGCAACGGTGGCTGGCGTCGTTTTGCTGTGCTTTCTGCCTGCGTGGCGCTGATTGCGCACGCCGTTGCTCTGCAGCAGCGCATTTTTGCTGTTGATAACGGGCAAAATCTCAGCCTGCTTAATATCGGCTCGCTGGTTAGCCTGCTGATCTGCGCCATCATGACGATTGTCGCCTCGCGCAATCGTGGCTGGCTGCTGCTGCCGATTGTTTACAGCTTTGCATTGATTAATCTGGCCTTTGCCACCTTTGTGCCCAATGCCTTTATTACGCATCTGGAAACCACGCCGGGCATGATGGTTCACATCGGTCTGTCGCTGTTTGCCTATGCCACGCTGATCATCGCGGCACTGTATGCGCTGCAGCTGGCGTGGATCGATTACCAGTTGAAAAATAAGAAACTGGCTTTCACTCAGGATATGCCGCCGCTGCTCAGCATTGAGCGCAAAATGTTCCACATCACGCAGATTGGCGTTGTGCTGTTGACGCTGGTGCTGTGCACCGGTTTGCTCTTCATGCATAACCTGTTTAGCGCTGAGAATGTGGATAAAGCGGTTCTCTCCATCATTGCCTGGTTTGTCTACATCGTTCTGCTTTGGGGACACTATCGTGAAGGCTGGCGCGGACGCCGCGTCGTGTGGTTTAACTGTGGCGGCGCATTGCTGCTAACCATGGCCTACTTCGGCAGTCGCGTGCTTCAGCACCTGCTCACCTCTCACTAAGGATTTTGTGTTGGAACACGTTTCAACCACCACGCTGATCATTACGCTGGTCATCATGGTGCTGGTCTCTGCGTATTTCTCCGGTTCAGAGACCGGCATGATGACGCTCAATCGTTACAAACTGCGCCATAAAGCTAAAAGCGGCAATCGCGGCGCGCGTCGGGTAGAAAAACTTCTGCGTCGTCCCGACCGCCTGATCAGCCTGGTTTTAATCGGCAACAACCTCGTTAATATTCTCGCTTCCGCACTCGGTACGATTGTCGGTATGCGCCTGTATGGCGATGCCGGCGTTGCGATTGCCACCGGTATTCTGACTTTTGTGGTGCTGGTATTTGCTGAAGTGCTGCCGAAAACGGTCGCGGCGCTCTATCCGGAAAAAGTGGCCTATCCCAGCAGCGTATTACTGGCTCCACTGCAGTATGTGATGCTGCCGCTGGTGTGGCTGCTGAATACCATTACCCGCATTTTGATGCGCATGGTGGGCATTAAAACCGACGGTTCTATCAGTTCGGCGTTAAGCAAAGAAGAGTTGCGCACCATTGTGCATGAGTCGCGCTCGCTGATGTCGCGGCGTAATCAGGACATGCTGCTATCGGTGCTTGATCTGGAGAAAGTCAGCGTGGATGACATCATGGTGCCGCGCAATGAGATCGTCGGCATCAACGTCAATGATGACTGGAAATCGATTGAGCGCCAGCTAAGTCATTCGCCGCATGGGCGCATCGTCCTGTTCCGCGATTCACTGGATGACTGTGTTGGCATGCTGCGCGTGCGTGAAGCCTGGCGCATGATGACCGAGAAGAAAGAGTTCAACAAAGATCGCCTGCTGCGTGCTGCTGATGAAATTTACTATGTGCCGGAAGGCACGCCGCTTAACGTGCAGCTGGTTAAATTTCAGCGTAACAAAAAGAAAGTCGGCATGGTGGTTGATGAATATGGCGATGTTAAAGGCTTAGTGACGATCGAAGATATTCTGGAAGAGATCGTCGGCGATTTCACCACCTCCATGTCGCCGTCGCTGGCCGAAGAAGTGATGCCGCAGAATGATGGTTCCGTATTGATCGAAGGCAGCGCCAATGTGCGTGAAATCAACAAAGCCTTTAACTGGACGCTGCCGGAAGAGGATGCGCGCACCATTAACGGCATGCTGCTGGAAGCACTTGAAGAGATTCCGCTGGTCGATACCCGCGTTACGATTGGCGCCTACGATATCGATATCCTTGATGTGCAGGACAATATGGTGAAGCAGGTGCGCATCACGCCGCACCACGCACTAAAATCCTCCATCGGCTCCTGAAGCCTGCAAACAAAAACGCCGCGATAATCGCGGCGTTTTTCATTGTGTCTCAACTAGATGTGCAGCTCTTTCAGCTTTTCAGCTGGTAACTTCAAATCTTCGTTGCGGTTCACGCCAATGTCGTGAGCCAGCACATTGCGCGCGATCTGCTGCGCTTCATCCAGTGAGTGCAACTTGTAGCTGCCGCACTGATATTCGTTCAGCTCTGGAATCTGGCCCTGCTCTTTGACTTTCAGAACATCTTCCATCGCGCCTTTCCAGGCTTTCGCTACACGCTGCTCGTCAGGCGTACCAATCAAACTCATGTAGAAGCCGGTACGGCAACCCATTGGAGAGATGTCGACGATTTCAACACCATCACCATTCAGGTGATTACGCATGAAGCCAGCAAACAGGTGCTCCAGCGTATGAATGCCACGCTCAGTCAGAATTTCAATATTCGGACGGCAAAAACGCAGGTCGAAAACGGTGATGGTATCGCCATGCGGAGTTTTCATGGTTTTTGCTACGCGTACTGCAGGTGCGCCCATGATGGTGTGATCAACAGTAAAACTATCCAGTAGTGGCATACGTCACCTCCTGTTTTGAGATTTTTTTTAAAACGATGAAACTTTTCTGTTCGTCCAGCGTCTGAATATATGAAAGACGCGCATTTGTTATCATCATCCCTGACAACAGAGATGTTTATTTTGGCCACATTGATGTGGCCATTTTCTTTTCTAGCCTTCGCGACCCGCAAGGTAGCTTTCGAAATCCAGCGTATCGCTCTGTTCCAGCTTCTCTTGTGCCTGCACCGACTCCAGCGCCTGACGACTAAAATCTTCTTCAGTCAGAATCTCTAACGACTCTTCACACAGCAGATGACGATATTGCTCTGCTAATGCCACGCCCGCGCCGGTCAAACCGTTTTCTTTGATCGCATGCAGGATGCGCGCCGAATAGGTTAGCTCAGGATCGTCGAAAGATGCCACCAGTTGATCGCAAACCTGTTGATATTGCGTGTTGCCGTGATTGCTGTCGAGCACTTCCGCCACGCGACGCAGATCGGCAAACAGCGCTTTACCCACTTCAACTAGCGTATGTTCTTTTTCGCTGCAACCTACAGCAATGACCTGGCCAGGCTTACGCCCTTCCATCACCACGCGATTCCAGTTTTTACGCGTACACAGCAGCTCATCCGCGCTCATTTCTGGCGCATCCGCCAGCGTACACCAAATCAGGAACAGATCGAGGAAGCGCGCCTGATCGGCATCTACGCCAATCGCGGAGAATGGGTTGATATCCAGCGAACGCACTTCGATATACTCAATACCGCCGCGCAGCAGCGCATCAGAGGGTGCTTCGCCTGAACGCGTAACGCGTTTCGGACGAATCGGCGCATACAGCTCATTTTCAATCTGCAGCACGTTGGTGTTCAGTTGCAGCCAGTTGCCATCGGCATCTTTGGTGCCCATAGCGGCATACTCTTCCGACGGCGTTTTAATCGCCGCTTTCAGCGCTGCAACATAACCTTCCAGCGAGTTAAAAGTGATACCCAAACCGCTCTGCGATTTGTTGGTATAACCGAGGTCGCTCAGACGCAGTGAAGTGGCGTGAGGCAGCCACAGCGTGCCCTTGCCATCACTTTCAAACGGCAGATTGCTCTCGCGCCCTTGCAGGAACGAGGAGCAGATCGCTGGCGATGCACCGAACAGATACGGAATAACCCAGCCGAAACGATAGTAGTTGCGAATCAGACGCAGATAGCCGGCAGAGATGGTCTCTTTACCGCTTTCGGCATCTTTCACATCCGCCCACTCCTGCCAGAACGACAGCGGCAGCGAGAAGTTGTAGTGCACGCCAGAGATAATCTGCATCAGCGCGCTATAGCGATTCTTCAACCCCTGACGATACAGCGTTTTCATTTTGCCGATGTTGGAGCTGCCATACTGCGCCAGCTCTATGCTATCAACGTCATCAATGAAGCCCGGCATGCTGAAAGGCCACAAGCGCTCCTCGCCTAACTCACGCGCCACATGGCGGTGAATATCGCGCAGAAACGCCAGTGAACGATCGATGCTCTGATCAACCGGCGTGATGAACTCCATCAGCGTTTCGGCAAAATCGGTGGTGATCCAATCATGCTTGAGCGCTGAACCGAGTGACTCAGGATGTCCTGTGGTTGCCAGGTGACCATCGGGTTTTACGCGTAATGATTCGCGCTCAATACCACGGCCGATACCCTTTAACGCGTCAGGATGCGCCTCCAGCCAGGAAAGTGCCTTAGATACGTCCGGGATCACGTTAACCTCCCGCTGTGTTAATAATTTATTTTTGTTCAGCATAATGTTAGCCGTAGCCTCGAATCTGTGCGAATCAATGCCACCATTGCATTGTTTGCAATGTGGCGGTCGCGATAACGATATAACGCAGCGTTTTACCAATGGCGAGGAACAGCACTGAAGGCAGCCAGGCAAAGCGCAACCAGCCTGCGAGTACGCAGAGCAAGTCGCCCACTACCGGCAGCCAGCTAAAAATCAGTGCTGCAGGTCCTAATCGGTGTAACCACGTCATTGCTGTGTCGTGCCATCGCCCTTGCCCTTTTGGCGGCATCAGGCGACCAAGAAGAATGTTGGTCAGGCCACCCAGCGTGTTTCCCACTGATGCAGCCAATAACAATCCATAAACCGAACCTTTTTGGGCGATCAGCAGTGCAACCAGCACCGCTTCCGAGCTTCCTGGTAACAGAGTCGCGCTAAGAAAGCTGCTGCCGAATAACGATCCATAGGTCAGAAATTCATTCACAGTAAACGGACATCAACCACGTCCATGCCTGCTGCTTTGGCGGCTTGTACGCCGAAGTCAGCATCCTCAAACACAACACAGCGCTCGGGCGCGATACCCATTAATTCAGCGCAACGTAAAAAGGTATCCGGCTGCGGCTTATGACGCTGTACGTCATCCGCTCCGACCACCGCATCAAACAGGTGGTAAACACCTAACTCTTCGAGTAGGGCTTTTGCCAGGCTGTGTTCACTGCCGGTGCCCACCGCCATCGGACGGCGACCATGATAAGCCTTTACCACGTCCATCAACGGCAGCGGACGCACGTCATCCAGCAACATAGCTTTCAGTGCAGCGGTTTTTTCCGCCGCCAGCAGATGCGGATCGTGCGTTGCATTGTTCTGCTCAAGAATGAACTGCGCCAGTTGCCAGGTTGGAGCGCCATTGAAGCCCACCATTTTTTCTTCATCCATGGTGAAACCATAGCGGCCAAGCACCTGCTGCCAGGCTTTTCGATGTGTCGGCTCAGTATCCAGAATGGTGCCGTCCATATCGAAAATCAGGGCGTCATATTGGTCGTACATTGTCACTCCATCGAGCACCACAAAATGAGCCATTACTTTAGCGTAATGCGCTCAGGTTGTCGCCAGGCGCGCTTAACCGCAAATGCTTTGAAAGCATTAGTTTTTTTCGTTTTCAGAAAAAGGTCAGAGTGCAATGCCGTGGATAAACGCCGGTAAATTCAGCGATTTTTTTACAAGTTGATTTGATTGCTGCAGGATTTAGAAACTGAGAGTCAAAAACAGAAAGGTATCGAAGAAGAGATGGTGCACCCAGGAGGATTCGAACCTCCGACCGCTCGGTTCGTAGCCGAGTACTCTATCCAGCTGAGCTATGGGTGCATTGAGTTACTGCTGAAGAAAATTTTGAGAAGTTTGAAGAGGAATGGTGCATCCAGGAGGATTCGAACCTCCGACCGCTCGGTTCGTAGCCGAGTACTCTATCCAGCTGAGCTATGGATGCATTGAGGTTTTCTTACGATGGACTAACTGAAACAACCTGAGGATGATACGAAGAATGGTGCATCCAGGAGGATTCGAACCTCCGACCGCTCGGTTCGTAGCCGAGTACTCTATCCAGCTGAGCTATGGATGCATCGAGTTAATTCTTGTACAACGCAGGGTGCTAACAACTCACCATGAAAGGAACTGCTCGTTCACTCTTACTTCACCATTCCGAATGGTGCATCCAGGAGGATTCGAACCTCCGACCGCTCGGTTCGTAGCCGAGTACTCTATCCAGCTGAGCTATGGATGCATCGGAAATGGCGGTGAGGCGGGGATTCGAACCCCGGATGCAGCTTTTGACCGCATACTCCCTTAGCAGGGGAGCGCCTTCAGCCTCTCGGCCACCTCACCTTACGCGTTCTTCCGAACCGTGCTTCTGAACTTGTTTCTGCTCATCGGCACTGCGTGGCGCACATATTACTTTCCCGGACTTATAAGTCAAACATTTATTTCCAGCCTTTTGTTTGATTGCACAAATGACACTCAATTCGGATGCTTTAGCGACAAAAAGAGTGATTTATCAACAAAGAAAGCCTGCTGGAGAACACAAATGGGCGTTAAAAGATTTGGGGGATTGAGAAAGGAAAGCGGGAGATGTGCGGGACTGGAGGGGAAAAACCGGTAGCGCCTCGCTCAGGAGCGAGGCGCTGAATCCGTTAGTAACTCGAGGCTTGAGTTTTTTCGGCTTGAATACGCTGATAGATCTCTTCGCGATGTACCGAAACTTCTTTAGGCGCGTTAACCCCAATGCGGACCTGGTTACCTTTTACACCCAGCACCGTTACAGTCACCTCATCGCCAATCATGAGGGTTTCACCAACTCGACGAGTTAGAATAAGCATTCTTTGCTCCTTGAAAGATTAAAAGAGTCGGGCTTGTTCGGTCTCCCGGCCGTATCCATCATATAACGCTGAACAATGCCTATGACAAATACACCATTGTGCTTCGCCATGCCAATACATTCTGCTGATAGTTAGTTTAGCCGAAATACACTACATCAACCGGACTTTGTCATTACCTGGTGTGCACCGCGTTAAAAAAGCGCCAGAAAACGGGCTTCTGGCGCTTATCACAATGCGAAGTTTTATACGTTACAGTCGGTTACTTACCCATTCCTGCACGCCTGCCAGCGCGCCAGCCAGCGCCTGCGGATTGGTACCGCCGGCCTGAGCCATATCTGGACGACCACCGCCTTTACCACCAACCTGAGAGGCAAGTTCGCCAATCAGCTCGCCGGCTTTTACACGGTCAGTGAGATCTTTGGTCACACCCGCAATCAGTGAAACTTTGCCATCATCAACCGTTGCCAGAACGATAATGGCAGACGTTAACTGGTTCTTCAGGTCGTCAACCATGGTACGCAACATTTTCGGCTCAACGTTGCTCAGTTCACTGACCAGCAACTTCGTGCCTTTAACGTCAATCGCCTTACTGCTTAGTGACGCGCTTTCCTGCGCAGCTTGCTGATCGCGCAGTTGCTGCAACTCTTTTTCCAGCGCGCGGACGTGATCAACGAGGCCGCGCACTTTCTCATTCAGGTTACTGCTATTGGCTTTCACCAATTGCGCCACATCCAGCAACTGTTGGCTCTGCGCATTCACTTGTGCCAACGCACCTTCGCCGGTTACGGCTTCAATGCGGCGTACACCTGCAGCAGTGCCCGATTCAGACTGAATGCGGAACAGGCCAATATCACCGGTACGCAGCGCGTGAATACCACCACAGAGTTCGGTAGAGAAATCACCCATGGTCAGCACACGTACGCGCTGATCATATTTCTCACCAAACAGCGCCATTGCGCCCTTCTGTTTTGCGTCATCGAGATCCATGATTTCGGTCTCAACGACAAGGTTACGGCGAATCTGCGCGTTAACAATATCCTCAACCTGACGGATTTCCTGCGGTTTCATGGCTTCAAAATGAGAGAAGTCGAAACGCAGATATTTATCGTTAACCAGCGAGCCTTTCTGTCCTACGTGATCACCCAACACCTGACGCAGTGCTGCATGCAGCAAGTGCGTAGCGGAGTGATTCAAACGGATGCGTGCGCGACGCGTTTCATCAACCTGCGCATGCAAACGGTCACCAACGCGTAACTGACCGCTGCTCAGCTTACCGATATGACCAATCGCTTTACCATACTTCTGCGTGTCCTGAACGCTAAATTCAGCATTCTGCCCAGCCAGCACGCCGGTATCGCCAACCTGTCCACCTGACTCGCCGTAGAACGGCGTTTCGTCCAGAACGACCACCGCGTCCTGACCTGCGCTGATCTGCTCAACTTGCTGACCGTCGACGAACAGTGCTTCGACTGTCGCGTTCAGTTCCAGATGGTCATAGCCTTTAAAGTCGGTTGCGGCATCGATGCGAATGACATTGTTATAGTCGGCACCAAAACCACTGGCTTCACGCGCACGCTGACGCTGCTGCTCCATCGCGGCTTCAAAACCCGCTTCATCGATCTTCAGATTGCGCTCACGGCACACGTCAGCGGTCAAATCCGCCGGGAAACCGAAGGTATCGTACAGACGGAACACCGTTTCGCCATCAAGCGTATCGCCCTGCAGCTTGGCCAGTTCTTCATCCAGCAGCGCGAGTCCACGCTCCAGCGTTTTAGCAAACTGCTCTTCTTCGTTCTTCAGCGCGTTTTCAACATGCTTCTGCTGACGCTTCAGGTCTTCGCCTGCAGCACCCATCACCTCAATCAGTGGCGCAACCAGCTTGTAGAAGAAGGCTTCTTTCGCACCCAGCATATTGCCATGACGCACCGCGCGACGAATGATGCGACGCAATACATAGCCGCGGTTTTCGTTCGATGGGATTACGCCATCAGCGATCAGGAAGGCACAAGAGCGAATATGGTCAGCGATAACGCGCAGCGACTTGTTATTCAGATCGATTGCGCCCGTTACCTGCGCAACCGACTTGATCAATTTGGCAAACAGATCGATTTCATAGTTGGAGTTAACGTGCTGCAACACCGCAGCAATACGCTCCAGACCCATGCCGGTATCCACTGACGGTTTCGGCAGCGGATCCATGGTGCCGTCGGCCTGACGGTTGAACTGCATGAAGACGATGTTCCAGATCTCAATGTAACGATCGCCATCTTCTTCCGGGCTGCCCGGCGGGCCACCCCAGATATGATCACCGTGATCGAAGAAAATTTCGGTGCATGGACCGCAAGGACCGGTGTCGCCCATCTGCCAGAAGTTATCTGATGCGTAGGCGCTACCTTTGTTGTCACCGATACGGATAATGCGCTCACGCGGCACACCAATATCGTTAGCCCAGATTTCGAAGGCTTCATCGTCTGTTTCATAGACGGTCACCCACAGGCGCTCTTTAGGCAGCTTAAACCACTGCTCACCCGTCAGCAGTTCCCATGCATAAGCGATCGCTTCTTTCTTGAAGTAATCGCCAAAGCTGAAGTTGCCCAACATTTCAAAGAAGGTATGGTGACGTGCCGTGTAGCCCACGTTTTCGAGGTCGTTATGCTTGCCGCCGGCACGCACACAACGCTGAGACGTCGTTGCACGCGCGTAGTCGCGCTTATCCTGACCGAGGAAAACGTCTTTAAACTGGACCATCCCGGCATTTGTAAACAGTAAAGTCGGGTCGTTGTTCGGTACGAGGGAGCTGCTGGCTACAACCTGATGTCCCTTGCTATGAAAAAAGTCGAGAAACGCTTGACGGATCTCAGCAGTGCTCTTGCTCATAAAATTCCTGGAATCACGCTAACGAACGTTCCCTTTCGCTGGCAAACCCTATCCATCCGGCCTGCCGCTGACTGAGGAACAAAAAGTGGGAATAAGATAAATTTTCTTCAGTGGGAAGTAAAATCACATCGCCTTTCAGTCGTCACTATTTCTGAAAACAGCCTGAATATCTTCCATCATAAAGCCTTTCGACATCAAAAAACGCTGAACCTTGCTTTTCTCGGCCCAGGTTTGCGGCAAGGGTTCGCCAAATTTGCGTTTGGCAAGATCGGCTGCGCACTGGCTCCAGTCCACTTCGGTATCGAACAGCGCTTGATTGATCTCATCGCGCCCAATGCCTTTTTGCTGCAACTCCATCCGCACGCGCTGTGGCCCATATCCCTTACGCGCACGGCTCTGAATAAAGCGCTCGGTAAAGCGCTCATCGTTGAGCCAACCGCTCTCCTGACACCAGTCGAGTACTTTTTCCAGTAACTCGCCGGGGATTGGCGTGTTTTCCTGCTGCTGCAGATAGGCTGCACGTTGGGAAGATAGCTGCAACTTACGCTTCAGCTCTTCTCGGCTATGATCGCGCTGCGAAAGGATGCGCATAGCGCGGTCGAGTAAACGGGAATATGTTGGCACCGGTGCCGCAGATGGTGATGATGACATAGGATCAACCTTGTTCTAACAGTCGTGCAGGGTCGCAGAGTAAAGCAAGAAGGCAGAGAGGAAAAGCGCTGGCGGGAAAAAGCAAAACGGGAGCATTTCTGCTCCCGTTAATATTTTAGAAATCTTCGTTGGTTTCGCTGGCTTCTTCGCGATCATCCGCGGAGATTTTCGCGGTGTCTGCGGCGGCGACATCACCACTTAGCAGTAAGTCACGCAGCTTCTTGTCGATTTCATTCGCAATCGCCGGGTTCTCTTTAAGGAAGTTGGTGGAGTTAGCTTTACCCTGACCAATCTTCTCACCGTTGTAGCTGTACCACGCGCCGGCTTTCTCAACCAGTTTGTGCTTCACGCCAAGATCCACCAGCTCGCCAAAGGTGTTGATACCTTCGCCGTACATGATTTGGAATTCAGCCTGCTTAAACGGTGCCGCAACTTTGTTCTTCACGACTTTCACGCGGGTTTCGCTACCTACCACTTCGTCGCCCTCTTTAATCGCACCGATACGGCGGATATCCAGACGAACAGAAGCGTAGAATTTCAGTGCGTTACCGCCTGTTGTGGTTTCCGGGTTACCGAACATCACACCAATCTTCATACGAATCTGGTTGATGAAAATCAGCAGCGTGTTGGACTGCTTCAGGTTACCCGCCAGCTTACGCATTGCCTGGCTCATCATACGAGCGGCCAGACCCATGTGCGAATCGCCAATCTCGCCTTCGATTTCCGCTTTCGGCGTCAGCGCCGCCACGGAGTCGACGATGATGACGTCAACCGCGCCTGAACGCGCCAGCGCATCACAGATCTCCAGCGCTTGCTCACCGGTATCCGGCTGTGAACACAGCAGGTTATCAATATCAACGCCCAGTTTTTTCGCGTACACCGGATCCAGTGCGTGCTCAGCATCGATAAAGGCACAGGTTTTACCTTTGCGCTGTGCAGAAGCAATAACCTGCAGCGTCAGCGTGGTTTTACCGGAAGATTCCGGTCCGTAAATCTCAACGATACGGCCCATCGGCAAGCCACCCGCGCCCAGCGCGATATCCAGTGACAGTGAACCGGTAGAGATGGTTTCGACATCCATTGAGCGGTCTTCACCCAAGCGCATGATGGAGCCTTTACCAAATTGCTTCTCAATCTGGCCCAGTGCGGCAGCTAAAGCCTTCTGTTTGTTCTCGTCGATCGCCATTTCCACTCCTAATCATGCTGGGTGAGTCGACATCAAGTATGTCGCTCGTTCTGTTGCCGCTAATTATACTGTATGGTCATACAGTATCAAGTTTTAATTTATCAGAAATTCATCAAGCAGCGTTTGCAGCGCCCAAGCCACTGACTGACGGCGTACCGCATCACGGTCGCCAGCAAAGATCTGCCGCTGCGCTAGTACGCGCCCCTCTGGACCCACAATCGCAAACCACACGGTGCCCACCGGTTTATCGGGCGTGCCACCTTCAGGACCGGCAATGCCGCTTACAGCGATGGCGTATTCTGCCGCTGCCGCTTTAGCCGCACCGTTAGCCATCTCACGCACCGTCTGTTCACTTACGGCGCCATGCTGCTGCAGCGTTGTCTCCTGTACGCCGACCATCTGCTGCTTAGCTTCATTGCTGTAAGTGACGAAACCGCGCTCAAACCAGGCTGAGCTGCCGCTGATATCAGTAAATACTTTCGCAATCCAGCCGCCGGTGCAGGATTCTGCAGCGGTCACCGTGGCCTGACGTCTCTTCAGCTGTTCGCCAATGCGGTGACTTAGCTGCTGTAACTGTTCATCGTTCATCGCCTTCTCCCGTTGTGGCGCTTCACGTTAGCAGTAAATGGTGCGCTGAAAAGCCCTTTTCAACCTTCAGCCATCATTTCTGCGTAGTGGCTTCCAGATACCTCAACCCGTTTTCACTGCAACCATAAACAGACGCGGGAAGGCTAACAAAACCTTGCCGTTACTGCGTGCGGGGTAAGCCGGAATGAGTGCCTGATGATAATCATGGAGAAATGCTGCCTGCTGCGTTTCATCCAGCCCCGCGAGGAAAGGACGCAGCCCAGTGGCACGCAACCAGGTAATGATGCCCTGCGCATCTGCCATCGGGTGATAATAAGTAGTGCGCCAGATATCAACCTGGCAACCCGCCTCGGTCAGCAGATCGTAATAGCGATCGGTGGTTAGCAGACGTTTGCGATCCGCCGCTTGTGGCGAAATCAGCGCCTGCCATTTTTCATTCGCCGCCACTTCACGCATCAAACGGTGTGACGGTTCTTCAAGATTATCGGGCATCTGAATCGCTAACGCGCCACCGATGCCCAATTGATCAACCAGATGCGGCAGCAAGGTGTGATGCTCGGTCAACCACTGCAGCGAGGCGTTAGCATAGATGACCTGCTGCGGCTGTTCGGCCTGCCAGCGACGAATATCGGCCTGCAGGAAATGGCAATTGGGGAGACGTTCGCGCGCCTGCTCTAACATTGCGGCAGAACTGTCAATGCCGGTTATCTGCGCCTCCGGCCAGGCTTGTGCCAGTAGCTCGGTGCTGTTGCCGGGTCCGCAACCAAGATCAGTGGCAAAGCGCACATCATCGAGCGGAATGCGCTCCAATAGCTCGTGCGCCGGGCGGGTTCGCTCGGATTCGAATTGGCGATACAGCTGTGGATTCCAGTCTTGCATGGCAATGCTCCTGTCTTGGCTGAGGGGCTAAACACTACCTGCTTTTCCCGCCTTTATAGAAAGAGAAAAGTGCGATATCTCACCTTTTTACCCTCGCTAGCTGGTTAGCCAGCGCAGATGCCATTAAGTTAAAACGATGTTTCATTTTCCAAATAAGGAGCTTGATATGTCTGCACAACCCGCATTGCCCGGCGTATGGTGTCCGTCAGTAACTCCCTTTGATAGCAACAATAATCTGGATATTGATGCGCTAGGACGCCATTTTGCGCGCCTTAGCCAATCAGGCATTGATACCTTGCTGCTGATGGGCAGCATTGGCGAATTTGCATCGCTCTCGCAGCAGGAGCGCCTGTTAATGATTCGCGAGGCGCGCCAACTCTCACCACTGACCATGGTGGCAAATGTCTCCAGCACCTGTATTGCGGACATGCTGCAACTGGCAGATGCGGCCTGGCAAAACGGATTTGATGCTGTGATGGTGCTGCCTCCTTACTATTACGGGCAGACACAGAAACAGCTGCTGAGCTATTTCAAAGCGCTGGATGCACAGCTGGGCGGCAAGTGGTTCGCCTACAATTTCCCCGCACGAACCGGCTGCGATTTAACGCCGGCGCTGGTCGCAGAACTGGCGGCAGAGCTGCCCAACTTTATCGGCATCAAAGACACCATGGATTGCTTGTCGCACAATCGCGCAATGATTGAAGAAACGAAGCAGGTGCGCAGCGATTTCACCGTGCTTTCCGGCTATGACGAATATCTGTTGCCCAATCTACTGGCTGGCGGTTCAGGTGTGATTTCCGGCTTGAACAATATTGTACCGGAGCTATTTGCCCGTGCGATGCAGGCCTGGCGGGCGGGCGATGTAGCGCAGCTCAGTGAGATTCAACAACGTATTGGTAAACTGATGGCGATTTACACTATCGGCGATGATTTTGTTACCACCATAAAAACGGCTGTTGCACGTCGATTTGATTCAATGCGCAGCGACTCGCGCAATTATGGTGGCGAGCTAACAGTGGAACAGTGCGAGGAAGTGGATCGTTTACTGAGTTGAAACAAACAGGACGGCGCAAAGCCGTCCCATAATTAGTTCTTTTTGACGAACTCAGATTTGAGTTTCATCTGGCCAAAACCATCAATTTTGCAATCAATGTTGTGATCGCCTTCGACCAGACGAATGCTTTTGACTTTGGTACCAATTTTCAGCGTCGAAGAGCTGCCTTTAACCTTAAGATCTTTAACGACAGTCACGCTGTCGCCATCCGCTAACAGGTTGCCGTTGGCATCGCGTACCACCAAACCGTCAGCTACATCATCGGCGCTTGCCGTCCAGATATGGCCGCAAGATGGACAATTCAGGTTCTCGCCATCTTGCCAGGTGTAATCAGCCTGGCATAAAGGACAGGCAGGTAAGGTACTCATAAGCGCTCCTCAGAAGTCGGATGCGGTGAAGATGGCACCGCAAAAGGGGCGCCATCTTATACCCTCACACTTTATATGGACAGCATTAAAACAGGCTGCCCTGACGTGCTTTAGCGACGGCTTCACCCAACTGCCACACCGCCATTGCATAGTGGGTGCTGTGGTTGTAGCGCGTAATGGCGTAGAAATTCGGCAGGCCATACCAATATTGATAGCTGGTGCCGAGATCCAAACGCAGCAGACTGACCTGAGTATTGCCGTCCAGCGATCCCTGCGGCGTTAACCCACTCGCGGCTAAGGTGCTGACCGGGTACTTGGTTTTAAAGCCATTCTCCAATGCCGGAGCCTGCCCGCTGGCTGGCACCGCAACGTTCTCGCCCGCACGCCAGCCATGTTCTTTGAAGTAGTTGGCTACGCTGCCAATCGCATCAACCGGATCCCAAAGGTTGATATGACCATCGCCATTAAAATCGACTGCGTATTGCTTATAAGAGGATGGCATGAACTGTCCATAACCCATCGCACCGGCAAAGGAGCCGCGCAGATCCAGCGGATCGTCTTGCTCTGTGCGCGCCATCAGCAGAAAGGTCTCCAGCTCACCGCTGAAGTAAGCTGCACGACGCGGATAGCTAAATGACAAGGTTGCCAGCGCATCCAGCAAGCGCGTTTTGCCCATTACCCTGCCCCAGCGCGTCTCAACGCCGATAATGCCAACAATGATTTCCGGCGGCACGCCGTAAACCTGCTGCGCACGCTGTAGCGCATCCTGATACTGATTCCAGAATGCCACGCCGTTTTGCACGTTATCCGGCGTAATAAACTTGTTGCGATAGCGAATCCACGCGCCATTCGGTCCGGTTGGCGGCGTATAGCTCGGGGCTTGCTGATCCATCAAACGCAGCACGTAATCCAGACGCTTCGCCTGGCCGATAACCGCATGCAATTGCTCACGGTTAAAACCGTGTTTTGCCACCATTTGATCAATGAACTGTTCAGCGGCGGGGTTACCCGCAAAATCGCCAAACATCGGTTGAACCGCGTGCGAAGGTTCCAGCAAAAAGCCGCCTTTCGGTGCAGGCACAACGGCGGGCTGCTGATGGGATGCAGGCTTACTGCTGCAGGCAGCAAGCAGAGTAATAAGCGGAAGAAGAGCAACCTTAAAACGCATTGGATATCCATAAGCCAGGTGAAACCGGAAGCACTCATGGTAATCGTTCATCGGGGTGACATACAGAGCAATATCTTAAAATTTAGCCGTTTCCCGCCCGTTTCAGCCGGTTGCAACGCGAATTTGCGAAACCGCTCCACACTTTACCTTTTTCATTAAATTTTGCTTTTTACCGTTTGCGGCAATTTGTTAAGGTCGGCAGCCATAAAGCCCCGCAGGCGGATGAAGGTTACGCGGCAAAAATGGTAATATCCCGCTTTCGTTATCCGTCCACGTGATAACGACACTTCCGGGCTGCATTGACCCAGCCTCAGGTAATTAAAAGAATGAATGTTGAGTGAGAATGAGATGAAAGGAGCAGAGCAAATGGACTTTAGTGGCCATACGCCGATGATGCAGCAATACCTGCGCCTGAAGGCCGATCATCCTGACATCCTGCTGTTTTATCGCATGGGCGATTTTTACGAGCTGTTTTACGATGACGCGAAACGCGCCTCGCAACTACTGGAGATCTCTCTGACCAAACGCGGCGCCTCTGCTGGGGAACCGATTCCGATGGCGGGCGTGCCTTACCATGCGGTTGAAGGCTATCTGGCGAAACTGGTCCAGCTCGGCGAATCGGTGGCGATCTGTGAGCAGATTGGCGACCCAGCTTTGAGCAAAGGCCCGGTTGAGCGAAAAGTGGTGCGTATCGTTACACCCGGCACCATCAGCGATGAAGCGTTGCTGCAAGAGCGCCAGGATAACCTGCTCGCCGCCATCTTCCAGAGCCAGCGCGGTTTTGGTTATGCAACGCTGGACATCAGTTCTGGCCGCTTCCGCCTGAGTGAACCCGGCGATCTGGAGACGATGGCAGCAGAACTGCAGCGCACCAATCCGGCTGAACTGCTCTATCCCGAAGATTTCCAGGCAATGACGTTGATCGATCAACGCCGTGGCCTGCGTCGCCGCCCGCTGTGGGAATATGAAATCGATACGGCGCGCCAGCAGCTCAATCTGCAATTTGGCACCCGCGACTTAAGTGGTTTTGGCGTTGAGCAGGCGCATCTGGCGCTACGCGCTGCAGGATGTCTGCTGCAATATGTTAAAGACACGCAACGCACGTCGTTACCGCATATTCGCTCGCTGAGCATGGAGCGTCAGCAGGATAGCGTGATCATGGATGCTGCTACGCGCCGCAACCTGGAGATAACGCAAAACCTGGCCGGCGGCATCGAGAACACACTGGCGGCGATACTGGATAAAACCGTCACGCCGATGGGCAGCCGTATGCTGAAACGCTGGCTGCATATGCCGCTGCGCGATGTCACGACCATTGCTCGGCGTCAGGAGTCTATCGCAGAACTGCAATCGCTTAGTCAGGAGCTGCAGCCGGTGCTGCGCCAGGTGGGCGATCTGGAGCGTATTCTGGCGCGACTGGCACTGCGCACCGCGCGCCCACGCGATTTGGCACGTATGCGCCATGCCTTCCAGCAGTTGCCAGCGTTAAATCAACAACTTGAAGGCGTTGAAGCCACGCAGTTAATTAATCTGCGATCTCAGATGGGCGAATTTACCGAACTGCGTGAGTTGCTGGAACAGGCGATCATTGAATCGCCACCGGTGCTGGTGCGCGACGGTGGCGTGATCGCTCCGGGATACAACGCTGAACTCGACGAATGGCGTGCACTGGCTGATGGCGCCACCGATTATCTTGATCGTCTGGAAATCCGTGAGCGCGAGAAACTCGGGCTGGATACGCTGAAAGTCGGCTTTAACGCGATTCACGGCTACTACATTCAGGTCAGCCGTGGTCAAAGCCATCTGGTGCCGATTCATTACGTTCGCCGCCAGACGCTGAAGAATGCTGAACGCTATATCATCCCTGAACTAAAAGAGTATGAAGATAAGGTTCTGACGTCGAAAGGCAAAGCGCTGGCGCTGGAGAAAGGTCTCTACGATGAGCTGTTTGACCGCTTGCTACCGCATCTTGAAGCCCTGCAAATCAGTGCGGCTGCACTCTCTGAGCTGGACGTGCTAGCGAACCTGGCCGAACGTGCATGGACGCTGAATTATTGCCGCCCGGTGCTGCAAGAAAAAGCTGGCATCCGTATTACTGCAGGCCGCCATCCGGTGGTCGAACAGGTACTAAAAGAGCCGTTTATCGCTAACCCGCTGTCACTCTCACCGCAGCGTCGCATGCTGATCATTACCGGGCCCAATATGGGCGGTAAAAGTACCTACATGCGTCAGACAGCGTTGATCGCACTGATGGCGTGGATTGGCAGCTATGTGCCAGCGGAAGAGACGGTCATCGGCCCAATCGATCGCATCTTCACGCGCGTCGGTGCTGCTGATGATCTGGCTTCCGGACGCTCAACCTTTATGGTGGAGATGACAGAAACCGCCAATATCCTGCATAACGCTACCGAAAATAGTCTGGTATTGATGGATGAGATCGGGCGCGGCACCTCAACTTATGATGGCTTGTCGCTGGCATGGGCCTGCGCTGAAAGTCTGGCGAATCGCATTAAGGCCATGACGCTGTTTGCCACCCACTATTTCGAGCTGACCACGCTGCCGGAAAAAATGGAAGGCGTAGTAAATGTGCATCTGGATGCGGTCGAACACGGAGATACTATCGCTTTTATGCACAGTGTGCAGGATGGCGCTGCGAGTAAAAGTTATGGTCTCGCGGTGGCAGCGCTGGCGGGCGTGCCGAAGGAAGTGATTAAGCGCGCGCGTAACAAGCTGAAGGAGCTGGAAGCGTTATCTGGCAGCTCTGCCGCATCCACGGTGGAAGGTTCGCAAATGCAGTTGCTGGTGGCAGAAACCTCACCGGCGGTTGATGCTCTTGAGGCACTGGACCCAGATAGCTTAACGCCGAAGCAAGCGCTGGAATGGATCTATCGCTTGAAAACGCTGGTGTAGTTATTCGCCCGCCCAGAAGCAACGTTCTGTGCGGGCCATTTTTTCTGTCTTACAATTTCCTGGTGTTAAGCAATTTTAGCGGGCTTATTCCAATCAACTCGCCCGGCGTTAAATCACGCTATATCCCCCATCGATCACTAAATTCTCGCCATTGACCATTGCCGCTTCATTGCTGCTGAGATACAGCACCGTACTCGCGACTTCGTCAGGCGTGGCGAAACGTCGTGATGGGATTTTTGATTTCATCTGCTCCGCTCGCTCCCCATGCCAGTAACGCTTACCTAATTCCGTCTCAACCACCGTTGGTGAAATGGCATTGGCGGTAATGCCAAACGGCCCCAATTCTGCTGCCAACACGCGCGTGAAAGAAACCATGCCTGATTTGCTGGTGCAGTATGCTGCGTGCTCATTGAGTGCAATGACGCTGGCCTGTGAGGCGATGTTAATCAGGCGGCCAAAACCTTGTTCTTTCATATAGTGGGCACAATGCTGAGCGAGGAAGAATGGCGCGGTCATGTTAATCAACATCGTGGTATTCCAGCTGGCGAGTTGCACTTCGCTCACGGATTCCAGCATGCCAATACCGGCGTTATTGACCAGGATGTCAATGCGGCCAAAATCATGGTGAATCTGCTCAACCAGTTCGCCAAGCGCTTCGACGTTAGCCAGATCGAAAACGTAACCTCGCGCAGGGTTGTCCATCTGGCTGGCAACCGTTTTTACCTCTTCTGCGCGATCGATCATCGCCACTTGGGCACCCGCAGCACTTAAACAGCGGGCAATGGCGTAACCAATTCCCGATGCGGCGCCGGTGACGATGGCGACCTTATTTTGCAGTGAAAATGGTGTTGTCATGTTGTGGTCCTTTTCATTGAGGGTATTTATTCGGATTCGCTGGCCGTGGTCTTGAAAGGAGCGTTATGCTCTATTTTTGGTTGGGGATCACGAATAAAGAATGTCATGACGCCGCCAGCAAAATAGAGAACGGAGAAAGTAATAATCACATGCTTGATTTCAAATGACAGGCCGAACATTAGTGCGGCAACCGCCGGACCAATTAGATTACCAAAACCACCACCCAGATTTTGCACCGAAACCGCAGCGCCTTTATGCTGCGGCGCCAGCATCGGGAAAATAGCCCCCATTGGCACAAAGGAGGTGAGCGTTAAGGCTAATAACAGCGCGCAGACAATGGCTAACGCCAGATTACCTGGGAAAAATGAGGGTAAATAATAGAAAGCGGCAGTGGTAATCGTGCATCCGAAGAAACCAAACCAGCGCATCTGAAAAATCCAGCCAATACGATCGCCAATAATGCCCCAAAGCACATTGGTTATTGGTTGAACCAGGAAAAATACGCCCCAGATAGTCGCCCACTCTTTAGTAGAAAATCCTAATTCACGGGTGAAATAGATCGGCATAAATACCGGCAGGCCAAATAATGCCACATTACATAAGATGCGTGTTATCAGCGCAAAGAACATACTGCGGTCTTCGAAGATCAAGGTTATTCCGCGCGATATTTCGCGTAATTTTTCTTTGTGACTGACGCCGTCACTATTTAGATTATGTTCATTCTTATTTTTTACCATGAGCAATATAATTACACCGCCCACCGCAGCAAACAGCAGTGAAAGCCAAAGCGTATTGATGAACCCAATTTCAGGCACCAGAAGGCCGGAGAGGAAGGAAGCTGTAATGCCATAACCAATGGTAAACATCGACCATATCCAGCCGGTTGCGGAGGCAAGTCGATGCTCAGGCGTGCGCTGCACTACTAATACATAGAATCCATAAAAGAACAGCGGATAAGCGAAGCCGCGCAACGTATAACTCACCAACATCCAGGTAAAGTTATTTTCACTTACGCCAAAATAAACAAATACGGCATGTAACACCATCCACCAAATAGCGCCGGTGAGCATAATTTTCTTCGGACCATAAATTTCACTGACGGCACCGGAAAGCCAACTTGAAACTGCGGCCGTTAACGCATAAGCGGTGAAAACTAATGAAACTTGTTTTTCTCCATAGCCGAGATCGTAGAGATATCGGGAGAGATGAGCCAGTTCGATGCCATCGCCGGTCATGAAGGTGGCCATCGCAATATATCCCCATAGCAGAGATATTGGCATTCCGAAAACCACTCTGGAGTATTGTGACTTTGTACTGCTGCTTTGCACACGCATTGTTTTTCTCACTCCCTTTTAGTTATTCATTGCTTGAATATCCTGGTGATACAGCGAGCAAGAAAATGGCATAGCACTGTGTTAAAAACTTTTATCAGAGTGACACGGAGAAAGGAAATAAGGCAAAATTGCAAAGAAAGTCGTGCGCAACATTACAATTCTCTAAATGAGAGCAAGATAAATTGAGCATTTATTAGATGTTTAATTAACATCTAATGGATTTAGTTTACGTTTATCTATTTAGGTGAGGATTTAAGTGATAGCGTTAAAAGATTTTACTTCGATGAATTAACAAGTGCTGTCTGCATATTTTAACCAATAAAAAAGCGGTGGTTTTCACCACCGCTTCTTGTATTAACCACGTATTCTGTTATTCACGAAACAGTGCTTCGATGTTCAAACCTTGCGTCTGCAGAATCTCACGCAGACGACGCAGTCCTTCCACCTGAATCTGACGTACGCGTTCACGGGTCAACCCGATTTCACGACCGACATCTTCAAGCGTTGCCGCTTCGTAGCCTAACAGGCCGAAACGACGCGCCAGCACTTCACGCTGCTTGGCATTCAGTTCAAACAACCACTTAACGATGCTCTGTTTCATATCATCGTCTTGCGTGGTGTCTTCCGGACCGTTGTCTTTCTCATCGGCCAGGATATCCAGCAGCGCTTTTTCGGAATCGCCACCCAAAGGTGTATCGACCGAGGTAATGCGCTCATTGAGACGCAGCATACGGCTCACGTCATCAACAGGCTTGTCTAGCTGCTCGGCAATCTCTTCAGCACTTGGCTCATGATCAAGCTTGTGCGAAAGTTCACGCGCGGTACGCAGGTAAACATTTAACTCTTTAACGATGTGAATTGGCAGACGGATGGTACGGGTTTGATTCATAATCGCCCGTTCAATTGTCTGACGAATCCACCACGTGGCGTAAGTTGAGAAACGGAACCCACGTTCTGGGTCAAACTTCTCTACGGCGCGAATCAAGCCGAGATTACCCTCTTCAATCAGATCCAGCAGCGCCAGACCACGATTGCTATAACGACGGGCAATCTTTACTACCAAGCGTAAGTTACTTTCAATCATGCGGCGGCGAGATGGAATGTCACCCCGCAGTGCACGGCGCGCAAAGAAGACTTCTTCTTCTGCCGTCAGCAGCGGTGAATAACCAATCTCTCCGAGGTAAAGCTGCGTCGCATCCAAAACGCGTTGCGTCGCACCCTGTGACAACAGCTCTTCTTCCGCTACGTCGTTGTTATCACCAGGTTCGTTCTCAACGAGAGCCTTCTCATCAAAAACCTCAGCTCCGTTGTTTTCCTCGAATTCCGCATCTTCATGTAAATCGTTAACTTTCAGCGTATTCTGGTTCATTAGCGGCTCCTACCCGTGATCCAAGGGCAGAACCAAGGTTCTGCCGGATTATCGCTGCGGTAAATAACGCAACGGGTTTACGGATTTCCCCTTGTAACGAATTTCAAAGTGCAATCGTACTGAACTGGTACCGGTGCTACCCATAGTAGCGATTTTTTGCCCCGCCTTAACTTCCTGTTGTTCCCGGACCAGCATAGAGTCGTTGTGGGCGTAGGCGCTCAGGTAGTCATCATTGTGTTTGATGATGATTAAATTACCGTACCCACGGAGCGCGTTGCCTGCGTACACCACTCTTCCCGAAGCTGTGGCGACAACAGGTTGTCCACGCGAACCGGCGATATCGACCCCTTTATTTCCGCCTTCCGCAGCGGAGAAGTTATCGATGATCTTCCCATCAGTCGGCCAACGCCAGCTTCCCACTGGAGTTGTGCTATTAGTCGTGCTGCTGACTGTAGGTGGTGCGACAACCGGAGCTGTGGTCGTTGCCACATTATTTGCTCCTTTCGACGGCAGCAATTTGCTACCCGACGAATTACCCGAATCATCAGAATACGTAATAACAGGTTGCTGTGCAACAGGGGTGGATTTAATTTGCGTCTGGCTCGGTGTAACTGGCACGCCGCCCTGCGTTGCATCGGCTACAGTAATCGCGTTTCCGCCGGTAATGGTCTGGCCGTTACCGTTGCCAACCTGCAGCGTTTGCCCGGCGTTCAAGCCATACGGGGCTGCGATGTTGTTTCGCTGTGCCAGATCGCGGAAATCGTTGCCGGTAATCCAGGCAATGTAGAACAAGGTATCGCCACGTTTTACGGTATAGGTTTCACCACCGTAGCTACCTTTAGGAATATTCCCATAATTGCGATTGTACACAATGCGACCATTTTCCGTGGCCACATTGTTATTGTCACTTACCATTCCACCTGACGGTTGTGTCGATGGTGTGCCGCCGCTTAACATTCCGCCACGTGGCATCGCGGGCACAGCGCTGTTTTGCGAAGAGATCATGCCGCCGCCTGGGGCTGAAGCCATACCGCTATCGCCGCTATTACCACCAATCTGGCTAATGGGTGCCTGTGTATTATCGCCAGAACTACAGCCCGCCAGCCAAAAACCTACCAAAGAAAGTGCCGCCAAACGGCGTAATTGAAATGCTGTGCTTCCCATGCTCACTGATCCCCCGTGATGGCAACCCTGAATATAAATGTGTAACGGCGTTAACCGCATTATCCACTGCGCGTAACGTTAAAAACGGTTTTTAGCATTGATAAACAAGGATAGTAACAATATCAACTGTGCCGTGCCATGTAACAGTTGTGAAGAATTGCGTAATGATGTCCTAGGCCAGATCGCCCTGAACCAACGGCACAAAGCGCACGGGTTCGATGATTTCTTCAATCAATTCATCGCCCTGACGACGCAAACGCTTCAACACCTGCTGATCCTCGCCAACCGGCAGGACCATTTTGCCGCCGTCACCTAATTGCGCTATCAGCAAAGTCGGAATTTCAGGCGGTGCGGCGGTCACGATAATGGCATCAAACGGACCACGCGTCGCCCAGCCCTGCCAGCCATCGCCATGCCGGGTAGAGATATTATGCAGATCAAGTTGCTTGAGGCGACGCTTAGCCTGCCACTGCAAGCCCTTGATGCGTTCGACGGAATAAACATGATTAACCAGATGCGCCAGAATCGCGGTCTGATAGCCAGAGCCGGTGCCGATTTCCAGCACGCGCGATTCCGGCGTGAGCTCTAACAAGGCGGTCATGCGCGCCACCATGTAAGGCTGAGAGATGGTCTGGCCGTTGCCAATCGGCAGCGCAACGTTTTCCCACGCTTTATGCTCAAACGCCTCATCGATAAAACGCTCACGAGGCACATCGGCAATGGCTTTCAGCAGGTGTTCATCATGAATGCCCTGCGCGCGCAGCTGCTCCAAAAGCGTTTCGATGCGGCGATTCACCATGCGAGTTTTACCTCTGCCTGGGTTAGCCAGTCACTCAATACTTCTTGTGCCGCATGCGCGGTCAAATCCACATGCAGCGCGGTCAACGAAACGTAGCCCGCATCCACCGCCGCGAAATCGGTATCCGGGCCTGCATCCAGCTTTTGCCCCGGCGGGCCAATCCAGTAAAGCGGCTGGCCGCGCGGGTCTTCGGTGCAGATAACCTGATCGGCGGGATGGCGGCTGCCGCAGCGGGTCACGCGGAAACCTTTGATCTCCGCTAACGGCAAATCAGGCACGTTGATATTAAGAATACGGCCGGTACGCAGCGGAGCGCGCGACAGCGCACGTAACAGCGTACAAGTGATGGATGCGGCGGTGTCGTAATGCTGATGTCCATTGAGTGAAACAGCGAGCGCAGGCAAGCCAAGATGGCGCCCTTCCATTGCCGCAGCGACGGTACCGGAGTAAATCACATCGTCGCCAAGATTTGGACCGGCGTTGATGCCGGAAACCACGATGTCGGGCCGCGGCTGCATCAGCTTGTTCACGCCGAGGAACACGCAGTCGGTCGGCGTGCCCATCTGCACCGCGATATCGCCGTTTTCATGTGTAAAGGTACGCAGCGGCGTCTCCAGCGTGAGCGAGTTAGATGCGCCGCTACGATTGCGATCGGGCGCGACAACCTGCACCTCGGCAAACTCACGTAAAGCACGCGCCAGCGTCTGAATTCCCGGCGCATGAATTCCATCATCGTTACTCAGCAATATCCGCATCGTTACCTTCTTGTTGGAGAAGCTCACGCACCACGCTGGTGGCAAAACTGCCGGCGGGCAGCCAGAACTGCATCTCCAGCGTCACATCGTCCCACCATTCCCAGCGCAGATCCTTTGGCACCACCAGCATTGCACGACGCGCGGCATCAACGCGCTCGCGCTCAAGCAGTGTAATCAATTCTTCTGCGCCTGCCAGGCTCTGCTGCTCAAAAAGCAGCGCATCGCCTTGTGGACCCGGATCGCCGCGACCTGGCAGTGGCGCAGTGATGCGCAGTTGGTGATTATCAACACGCTGCTGTACGTCAGGCAACTCTTCCGCCTGCGCCACAAACCAGCTGCCGCGACCGGCCAGCTGCACCGCATCGCCTACCTGAACCACATCCAGAGCGCCATCACGCTGCAAACGCGCGCTGGTCACCTGATTAAACAGATGACTGCGGGTCGCTGACAACAGCAAACCTTTCATATTGCGATCGCGCGGACGGAATGTCTCCTTCGCCCACTGTTTCGCCTGCGTCAGGTTGTTGCCGCCGCGACCAAAGCGCTGCTCACCAAAGTAGTTCGGCACGCCGCGCTGTTGAATCTGCTGCAAACGTGCGTCGACTTCACGGCGATCGGAGATCTGACGCACCACTAAGCGGAACGCATTGCCCGCCAGCGCGCCGGTACGCAGTTTGCGTTTGTGGCGAATTACCTGCAGGATTTCAACGCCTTCCAGCTGGAATCCGGCCAGATTCGGCATGCCATTGCCCGGTACGCGGAAACACAGCGTTTGCTCGGTGACTGCATGACGATCTTTCATGCCGGCATAGCTAAGGTCGCGCACCGGCACGCCGAGAAATTTGGCGATGGCTTCAGCGACAAAGCGCGTATTGCAGCCAATTTTGCGGATGCGCACCAACAGCTGTTCACCTTCGCCATCATAGGGATAGCCAAGATCTTCAATCACCACGAAATCTTCGGGATTGGCTTTGATGACGCCGGTGGCAGTCGGCACGCCGTGCAGGTAATGCAGTTCACTCATGCCCGATCGGCCTTTATCAGCAGCGCAACCGCTTCACAGGCAATGCCTTCGCCACGCCCGGTAAAGCCCAGCTTTTCGGTGGTGGTGGCTTTGACGTTGACGTCATCCATATGGCAACCGAGATCTTCGGCGATATTGACGCGCATCTGCGGCACATGCGGCAACATTTTCGGTGCCTGCGCAATGATGGTCACATCAACGTTACCGATGCGATAGCCTTTCAGCTGAATCCGACGCCAGGCTTCGCGCAGCAAACCGCGGCTGTCAGCGCCTTTAAACGCCGGATCGGTATCCGGGAACAACTTGCCGATATCGCCCATCGCCACCGCGCCGAGCAAGGCATCCGTCAACGCATGCAGCGCCACATCACCATCAGAATGGGCAATAAAACCGTGTTCGAAGGGAATACGCACCCCGCCAATCACTAACGGACCTTCGCCGCCAAAAGCGTGAACGTCAAAACCGTGACCGATACGCATCATGCGCTCTCCTGTAACTGAATCTGGGTAAGATAGAAGGCCGCCAGCGCCAGATCTTCTGGCCGCGTCACCTTAATATTGTCGCTGCGTCCACTCACCAATTCCGGGTGATAACCGCAATACTCCAGCGCCGACGCTTCATCGGTAATGGTAGCGCCTTCATGGAGTGCGCGCGTCAGGCAAGCGGTGAGCAGTTGATGCGGGAAAAATTGCGGCGTTAACGCGTGCCATAAATCCTCGCGTTCAACGGTGTGAGCGATGGCGGTTTTGCCCGGTTCGGCGCGCTTCATGGTGTCGCGCACCGGCGCCGCCAGAATGCCGCCAACCTTGCTGTACTCACGTACCGCCAGCAGGCGTGCTAAATCGTCCGGATGCAGGCAAGGACGCGCGGCGTCATGCACCAGCACCCATTCGCTGTGGTGAATGGCGTTTAAGCCCGCCAGCACCGATTCGGCGCGCGTGTCGCCACCGGTCACGCGAAGAATACGGGAATCCTGCGCCAGCGGCAGTGAATCGAACCAGCCATCATCATTGCTGACCGGCACAATCACCTGTTTTACCGCAGGATGTGCCAGCAGACGTGCGACGCTGTGTTCAAGAAGGGTGAATTGACCAATGGTCAGATACTGTTTTGGGCAGGCAGCCTGCATTCGGCTGCCCACACCTGCGGCGGGCACCACGGCAATCACATCCGCAAGGATCGGGCGCTTGTTCATGGCTTATCGTTGTTGATTTTGCGCAGCTTGTTGCGCGTTACGTTTGTTCTGGTCTGGCACCAGACGATAGAAAGTCTCACCGGGCTTAATCATGCCCAGTTCATTACGTGCGCGTTCTTCGATCGCTTCAGAGCCGCCATTGAGATCGTCAATTTCGGCGAATAGCTGATCGTTACGCGCTTTAAGCTTGGCGTTATTCGCCTGTTGTGTCGCGACGTCTTCGTTGACGCGCGTATAGTCATGAATACCGTTCTTACCCAGCCACAGGGAATATTGAAGCCATCCCAGCAGCACGAGTAGCAGTAACGTCAGTTTTCCCATCCCCGCCCCCTGAAAAACGGCCCAATCATCCCATAACTTGACGCTGGACTCCACTGCGACGGCGAAAATGCCGCGCACGGGCGTTTAGCCGTGCAAATAATGCCAGAGTGGGAGGCGAGACGGCAGGTAAAGTTTTGTAACCTGCCGATGCGTTTGCACATCAGCTGGGCGTTACCAACCGGAGAGAAATGAGAACAGCAGCCAGAACAAGCACACCACCACAATCGCCGTGGCGATCCCGCTCAAGAATAAGTGAGTGCGGATCATCAGGCTGAGCACGATACCAATCAGTACCGAAACCGGCAGCAGCGCGAGGAAGAATGGCCAGGTGTAGAGGAAGAAGAACAGCGTGTTGGAGCCGTAGAGCATGAACGGAATCGCCAGTGCGCACCAGTACGAGAGAAAGCCAAACACGCCGCCCGGCAGTGATGAGCGAGACTCATCCGGGGTGCGTTCATCTTTACGGGCTAGCATGGGCGTTACGTTCTGCATAGAGATCCTGTTGACGCTAAGCGCGGCAAACCCAAAGGGATTTGCCGCTGTCGGTTCAGGATCTGATGATATCGCGGTGACGCAGCAGGTCTAACAATTGGCCGGCGAGTTTTGTAACCAATTGTTCGCCATCAAGGTGGATTTCCGGGGCGTCTGGCGCCTCGTAAACGCTATCGATACCGGTGAAATTGCGCAGCTCACCGGCACGAGCTTTTTTGTATAAACCTTTGGGATCGCGCGCTTCGCACACGGCCAACGGCGTATCGACAAACACTTCGATAAACTGCCCTTCAGCCAGCAGATCGCGCACCATGTTGCGTTCCGCGCGATGTGGCGAGATAAATGCGGTCAGCACTACTAAACCGGCATCGACCATCAGTTTCGCCACTTCGCCGACGCGACGAATGTTCTCTTTACGATCGTCATCGCTGAAGCCGAGGTCACGGCACAAACCGTGACGCACATTGTCGCCATCCAGCAGATAGGTGTTCACACCGGCCCGATGCAGCGCCTGCTCCAGCGCGCCGGCCACGGTGGATTTCCCGGACCCGGAAAGCCCGGTGAACCACAGCACCACGCCTTGATGGCCGTGCTGCTGTTCGCGCTCCTCGCGCGTTACCGGATGATCGTGCCACACCACGTTTTCATCGTGTTGCGCCATTACTTGCCACCCAGCAGATCGCGCGCGTTCCAGTGTGGGAAGTGACGACGCACCAGCGCGTTCAGCTCCAGCTCGAAATCGCTGAACTGGCCCGCTTGCGTACGCACATCGGTCAGCGGCTGATTAATCATGCCCGCGCCAACCGTCACGTTGCTCAGACGATCGATAAAGATCATGCCGCCGGTCACCGGATTCTGGCGATACGCGTCCAGCACCATCGGTTCGTCAAAGGTCAGTTCGACCAGGCCAATGCCGTTAAGCGGCAGACTGTCCACGGTGCGCTTCTCCAGCGAGTTGATCTCCACCTGATGGATCACTTTCTCAACGCGCGCGCGGGTTTTCTTACCGGCGATCTTCACTTCGTAACTTTGCCCAGGCTGCAGCGGCTGTTCCGCCATCCACACCACGTCAACGGTGGCGGATTGCACCGCTTGCAGATCGGCTTCTGCATCCACCAGCAGATCGCCACGACTGATGTCGATCTCATCTTTCAGCACCAGCGTAATCGCTTCACCGGCACCCGCTTCAGGCAGGTCGCCATCGAAGGTGACGATGCGCGAGATGGTCGATTCCACGCCCGATGGCAGTACTTTCACGCGCTGACCGACGTTGACCACACCCGAAGCCAGCGTACCGGCATAACCACGGAAATCGAGGTTAGGACGGTTCACATACTGCACCGGGAAACGCATTGGCTGATGATCCACCACGCGGTTCAGTTCAACGGTTTCTAATACGTCGAGCAGCGTTGGGCCGCTGTACCACGGCATGGTGACGCTGGGCGTTGCCACGTTATCGCCTTCCAGCGCCGACATCGGCACAAAGCGAATATCAAGGTCTTCCGGCAGCTGCGCGGCGAAATCGAGGTAATCCTGTTTGATCTGCTCGAAGGTCTCTTGCTTGTACTCCACCAGATCCATCTTGTTGATGGCGACCACCAGATGCTTGATGCCCAGCAGCGTGGAGATAAAACTGTGACGACGCGTCTGATCCAGCACGCCTTTACGCGCATCGATCAGCAGGATCGCCAAATCGCAGGTCGATGCACCGGTCGCCATGTTGCGGGTGTACTGCTCGTGTCCCGGCGTGTCGGCAATAATAAATTTGCGCTTCTCAGTGGAGAAATAGCGATACGCCACATCAATGGTGATGCCCTGCTCGCGCTCGGCCTGCAAGCCATCAACCAGTAACGCGAGATCCAGCTTCTCACCCTGCGTCCCGTGACGTTTGCTGTCGTTGTGCAGCGAGGAGAGCTGGTCTTCATAAATTTGACGCGTGTCGTGCAGCAGGCGACCAATCAGCGTACTTTTGCCGTCGTCGACGCTACCGCAGGTCAGGAAACGCAGCAGGCTTTTATGTTGTTGCGCGGTCAGCCAGGCTTCTACGCCGCCCTGATCGGCAATCTGTTGTGCAATAACGGTATTCATCTGCGTCTCCTTAGAAATAACCCTGACGTTTCTTCATTTCCATCGAACCGGCCTGGTCGCGGTCAATCACGCGTCCCTGGCGTTCACTGGTGGTGGAGACCAGCATCTCTTCAATAATTTCCGGCAGCGTCTGCGCCTCGGATTCCACCGCGCCGGTCAGCGGCCAGCAGCCGAGCGTACGGAAACGCACCATGCGCTGCTTGATCACTTCACCTGGCTGCAGATCGATACGGTCGTCATCGATCATCATCAGCATGCCATCACGCTCCAGCACCGGACGCGGCGCGGCGAGGTAGAGCGGCACGATCTCGATATTCTCGAGGAAGATGTACTGCCAGATATCCAGCTCGGTCCAGTTGGAGAGCGGAAACACGCGGATGCTTTCGCCTTTGTTGATCTGGCCGTTATAGTTGTGCCACAGCTCAGGACGCTGGTTTTTCGGGTCCCAGCGGTGGAAGCGATCGCGGAAGGAGTAGATACGCTCTTTCGCGCGCGACTTCTCTTCATCACGACGTGCGCCGCCAAATGCCGCATCAAAACCGTATTTGTTCAGCGCCTGCTTCAGGCCTTCGGTTTTCATGATGTCGGTGTGCTTGGCGCTGCCGTGCACGAATGGGTTGATGCCCATCGCCACGCCTTCCGGGTTGCGATGCACCAGCAGCTCCGCGCCCATCGCTTTCACGGTGCGATCGCGGAACTCGTACATTTCACGGAATTTCCAGCCGGTATCAACATGCAGCAGCGGAAACGGCAGCGTGCCCGGATAGAAGGCTTTACGCGCCAGATGCAGCATTACCGAGGAGTCTTTACCGATGGAGTACATCATCACCGGATTGCTGAACTCGGCCGCCACCTCGCGGATGATATGGATACTCTCTGCCTCCAGCTGGCGCAGATGAGTAAGTCGATTTTGGTCCATAATTTTTCCTCAAGCCAAATTGACAACGGCGGACTCGCGAGCCCCCTGCTGTGCCGAATGTTGGAACCAGGCCAATTGCCCGTGCAAATTTACGACTTCGCCAATCACTAACAGTGCTGGCGTGGGCGCGGCCGCAGCCAGCGCCTCCAGTTGATCCAATGTGCCGGTCAGCACCTGCTGATCCTGACGCGTGCCGCGCCCAATCACCGCCACCGGTGTGGAGGCGGCGCGGCCATGTTCGATAAGCCCGGCAGCGATTTCCGCCGCTTTCACCGTGCCCATATAAATCGCTAAGGTTTGACGTGCGCGCGCCAGCGACGGCCAATCAATGCCGTCGCCATCCGCGCGACAGTGACCGGTAATAAACAGCACGCTCTGCGCGTGGTCGCGATGGGTCAGCGGAATACCGGCATAGGCGGTTGCGCCCGCCGCAGCGGTGATGCCCGGCACCACCTGGAACGGAATGCCCGCGGCCTGCGCCGCCTGCAGCTCTTCGCCGCCGCGACCAAAAATAAACGGATCGCCGCCTTTCAGACGCACCACGCGTTTACCCTGTTGCGCCAGCGTCACCAGCATCTTATTGGTCTCTTCCTGCGGCACCGAATGCGCACCGGCGCGTTTGCCGACGCAGATGCGGTCGGCATCGCGACGCACCAGCTCAAGCACTTCGTCGCTGACCAGATGGTCATACAACACCACATCGGCCAGCTGCATCACCTGCAAGCCACGCAGCGTCAGCAAACCGCTGTCGCCCGGGCCGGCGCCTACTAGCGTGATTTCGCCCTGATTGTCGCTATCGTTTTCCAGTTCGTGATCCAGCGTACGCCGCGCTTCATGGACGTTACCCGCCGCCATCTGGCTGGCGAACAAACCGTTAAAGGCGCGCTCCCAGAAGCGACGGCGGTCAGACATGCGGTGATAGCGCTGCTTCACCTTGTCGCGCCACTGCCCAGCCACTTCCGCCATCTGTCCGAGATTGGCCGGCAGTAACGCTTCAATTTTTTCACGCAGCAGACGCGCTAACACCGGCGCGGTGCCACTGGAGGAGATCGCCACCACCAGCGGTGAACGATCGACAATCGACGGGAAGATAAAGCTGCACTTCGGCTGATCGTCCACCACGTTCACCAGCTTGTGGCGCGCATTGGCGGCATCGAACACCTGCGCGTTAAGCGCGTTGTCATCGGTAGCGGCAATCACGAGGAACACGCCATCCAGCTGCGCCGGATCAAAGCGTTCAGCGATCCATTCAATCGCCTCAATTTCCAGCAGCGCCTGCAGCTCATGACCGAGTTCGCGCGCGGCGACCAGCACGCGCGCACCGGCACGCCGCAGCAGTTCAATTTTGCGCGCCGCGATGTCGCCACCGCCGACAACCAGCACCGGACGGCTTTTGAGATCGGCAAAGAGAGGCAGATAATCCACGTTAACCTTGCTAGTTTTACAATAAGTTAACGCGACTATACGTCCCGCCCTTCCAGCAGATGAAATTACGAATTGGAATGAGTAGTTACCGAATGGAATAACGACCCAGGATTGCTGATAACATTTTGTGCTTAACAAATGATATTGCTGGTGTTTCGGAGCAAATCAAATTGTGCAAGTTTCGTCACAGTTTCATACTAAGTCGGAATTTTTTTAGCATGACCGGATGTCAGAAAAGGACGCTAACTATGTTTGCCACTCTCCGCCGCACTGTGCTGGCTGCACTGCTCGCGGGCGGTTTGCCTTTCTTTGTTCAGGCTGCGAGCAACAACACGCCAGGACATTTTGCCGAACAGCAGCTTCGCCATATCGCCACCTATTTCCCCGGCCGCATGAGCGGCAGTCCCGCCGAGTTGCTGACTGCCGATTATCTGCAACAGCAGTTCAGCCAGCTGGGATATCAGAGTAATACCCGCCAGTTTAAAACCAGCTATAGCTGGCTGGAGAAAAAGGGTGAGAGCCGCACCCACAAAGTTACGGCCACGTCGGTGATTGCCGCGCGGGCCGGTGAAGTGCCGCAGGAGATCCTGATCGTTACGCATCTGGATACCTGGACGCCGCTCAGCCGCCACGAAGCCGATAACAATCTCGGCGGCCTGCGTTTGCAGGGCGTGGATGACAATGCCTCCGGGCTTGGCGTGATGCTGGAGCTGGCGCAGGCGCTAAGCAAAACGCCGCTGCACTACGGCGTGCGCTTTGTGGCGCTGAGCGCCGGTGAAGCGGGTTTGCACGGCATGGATGATTATCTGGCGCGCATGAGCGCGCAGGAGAAGAAGAACACGCTGCTGGTGATCGATCTGAATAGCCTGATTGTCGGCGATCATCTCTACTTTAACAGCGGCATGAATACGCCAGCGGCAGTGCGCAAACAGACCAGCGCGCGTGCCGTGCAGTTGGCGCACCGTTACGGTATCTCCGCCGCCAGCCACGCGATGACCGCACGCGATTATCCCGGCGTCAATCCGTTCGACAAAGCCGGCATGCCACTGATGGATGTCACCGCCGCCAACTGGACGCTGGGCAACAAAGATGGGCAGCAGCAGCGCGCGCGTTCCAGCCACTTCCCGGAAGGCAATGTGCGCCATCAAACCGAGCGCGATAACCTCAACTACCTCGATCACTGGCTGCCTGGCCGCATCACCCAGCGCACGCATGACAGCGTGAAGATTCTGCTGCCGCTGCTGACCGAGCTTGCTAATCCGACAACCTGAGGATTCCCTATGTACGTGGTATATCTAGACTATTTTCGTCCGGTAGAAGAAGTGGAAGCGTTACTGGAACCGCACATTAGCTGGCTGGATCGCTATTTCGCTAACGGCGTGTTTATTGCGGCGGGACGCAAAGATCCGCGCACCGGCGGCGTGCTGTTGGTGAAGGATATTGATCGTGCGCGATTAGATACCATCCTGGCGGAAGATCCGTTTGTGGCGGTGGCGCATTATGAAGTGACGAAAGTGAATGTGACGCGTGCGGCGGAAGAGTTTGCGGGGTTGCAGGGGGTTTGATTGTGCTGGCAGTCCTCTACTCGATTGTGCTGGCTGTCCCCCATCCCGGCCTTCCCCCGCTAGCGGGGGAAGGAGATGCTGCCACATGCAGCTTCAGAACTCACATATGGCAGCATCTTCCTCCCCCATTTATGGGGGAGGACCGAGGAGGGGGACAGCAAGCACCAACCGAGGAGGGGGAATGCGAGCACAAACCAAGGATGGGGGACAACGAGCACCTACCAATCAACCTTCATGCAACCCGCACTCGCGCTTCAGGCCGAAGAAGCGTGTCTCTTCCTCTGCCATGCCCGGTTCCCACTTTTTGGTGGTATGCGTATCGCCCACTGACAGATAACCTTCATCCCACAGCGGATGATATTTCAATCCATGTTGGGTCAGATACTGATGCACCTGACGGTTATCCCAATCAATGATCGGCAGAATCTTGAACACGCCGCGCTGCACCGCCAGCACCGGCAAACTGGCGCGACTGCCAGACTGATCGCGGCGCAGGCCAGCAAACCAGGTTTGCGCGCCCAGTGTTTCCAGCGCGCGGTTCATCGGTTCCACTTTGTTGATCTGGTTATACTGCTCAATCCCTTCGACGCCCTGCTCCCACAGTTTGCCGTAACGCGCTTCCTGCCATGCCGCTGAGGTCTCCGCACTGAAGATTTGCAGGTTGAGATTGAGCTTGTCGGTCAGCTCATCAATAAAGCGGTAAGTTTCCGGGAACAGATAACCGGTATCGGTCAGGATCACCGGAATGTCCGGCTTCTGCTGCGTCACCATATGCAGCAAAACCGCTGCCTGAATCCCAAAGCTGGATGACAGCACAAATGCGCCTGGCAGCTGTTCTAATGCCCAGCCCACACGTTGTTCAGCGGAGAGTTTCTCCAGCTGCACGTTGCTTTCAGCCAGCGCCATGATGCGGTCAACTTTTGATGAACCATTCAGTGCTGCGAGATCGAGTACCGTCATACTGCCTCCGAGTCCCAGAAATCACGGGCGGGATCAACCACGGCTTTAATGATGCCGGTGCGAATCACGAAGTCGCCGAAGCCTTCGTTAGCGTGACGCTCGGTTGCCCAGCGCGCCACCAGCTCATCAATGCTGGCGAGGATTTCGCCTTCGTTGATGTTCTCGCGGTACATGCGTGGAATGCGCGTACCTTCGCGGTTGCCGCCAATGTGTAAGTTGTAACGGCCCGGCGCTTTGCCCACCAGACCCAACTCCGCCAGCAAAGCACGGCCACAACCATTTGGGCAACCGGTAACGCGTAACACTATGTGCTCTTCGCCGACGCCATGCTTGTGCATGATCTCTTCCACTTTGGTCACGAACGACGGCAGGAAGCGCTCGGCTTCGGCCATCGCCAGCGGACAGGTCGGGAACGCCACACACGCCATCGAGTTCTCACGCTGCGGCGTGACCGCTTCCATCAATCCGTGTTCACGGGCGATGGCTTCGATCTGCGCTTTTTGCTTCTCCGGCACGCCAGCCACAATCAGGTTCTGGTTAGCAGTCAGACGGAAATCGCCCTGATGGATTTTGGCAATTTCGGCGATGCCGCGCTTCAGCGGACGGCCAGGATAATCCAGCAGACGGCCGTTCTCGATGAACAGCGTCAGGTGCCATTTCTTATCGATGCCTTTCACCCAGCCAACGCGATCGCCGCGCGAGGTGAACGCATATGGACGAATCGGTTCGAAGGTCAGACCGGCACGCTTTTCCACCTCCGCTTTGAAGGTTTCAACGCCGACGCGTTCCAGTGTGTATTTGGTCTTGGCATTTTTACGATCGGTACGATTACCCCAGTCGCGCTGCGTGGTGACCACTGCGGCCGCCACGTCGAGGATCTTCTCGACCGGCAGAAAGCCGAATTCGCTTGCGGTGCGCGCATAAGTCGCTTTGTTACCGTGATCGATCGACAAACCACCGCCCACCAGCAGGTTAAAGCCAATCAGCTTGCCCTGCTCGGCGATGGCGATGAAGTTCAGGTCATTGGCGTGCAGATCGACATCGTTATGCGGCGGTACCACAACCGTGGTTTTGAATTTACGCGGCAGATAGGTTTCGCCAAGAATCGGCTCTTTATCGGTGGTCGCAACCTTCTCTTTATCCCACCAGATTTCCGCGTAAGCACGGGTTTGCGGCAGCAGATGCTCTGACAGCTTTTTCGCCCACTCGTAGGCTTCCTGATGCAGCTCTGATTCCACCGGGTTCGAGGTGCACAGCACGTTACGGTTAACGTCGTTGGCGGTCGCCAGCGCATCCAGCCCGACTTCGTGCAGCATCTGGTGCGTCGGCTTGACGTTCTTCTTCAGAATGCCGTGAAACTGGAAAGTCTGACGGTTGGTCAAACGGATGCTGCCGTAAATGGTTTTATCGGTGGCGAATTTATCAATCGCCAGCCACTGCGTTGGCGTGATGATGCCGCCCGGCAGACGGCAGCGCAGCATCATGGCGTGGCGCGGTTCGAGTTTCTGCGCTGCACGCTCGGCACGAATATCGCGGTCATCCTGCTGGTACATACCGTGGAAACGGATCAGCAGGAAATTGTCGCCGGTGAAGCCGCCGGTCAGGCCATCGTCGAGATCGTCGAGGATGGTGCCGCGCAGGTAGTTGCTCTGTTTTTTCAGACGCTCAGCGTCGACCAGCTTGCCTTCAACGACCAGCGGTCCAGGATGTTTTTCGCTCATTAGTAAACGTCTCGCTGATAACGGCGCTCAATGCGCAGCTCACTTAAAAATTCGTCAGCCGTTTCACGATCCATGCCGCCGTGTTCGACCACCACATCCAGTAATGCCTGCTCAACGTCTTTCGCCATACGATTGGCGTCGCCGCAGACGTAAAGGTGCGCGCCTTCCTGTAACCAGCTCCACACCTCCGCACCTTTGGCGCGGATTTTATCTTGTACGTAAACCTTCTCAGCCTGATCTCGCGACCATGCCAGATCAATATGGGTCAGCAGGCCATCTTTGACATACTTCTGCCACTCCACCTGATAGAGGAAATCATCGGTGAAATGCGGGTTACCGAAGAACAGCCAGTTTTTACCGCCTGCGCCATCGTTATCGCGCTGCTGCATAAAGGCGCGGAACGGCGCGATGCCGGTGCCCGGACCAATCATGATCACTGGCGTTTCCGGGTTAGCCGGTAAACGGAAGTTATCGTTGTGCTCGATGAAGACGCGAATTTCGCCTTCTTCCTCAATACGATCCGCCAACCAGGTTGAAGCACCGCCGCCGCGCTGACGACCGTCGATTTCAAAGCGCACCGCACCTACGGTGATGTGCACTTCGGTTTCGTTCTCCGCCTGCGATGAGGCGATGGAGTAGAGGCGCGGCGTCAGCGGACGCAGCAGGCCGGTTAATTGTTCGGCATTCAGTTCGGTCGGTGCCTGACGCACCATATCGACAATCGGGAAGCTCTGCGCATAACTCTGCAGCTTCGGCTTGTCACCGGCCAGCGCCAGCAGCGCGTCATTACGGGACAGCGCCGCATACTGTTCGACGATTTGTGGCGTGTTGACCGTCAGTTCGAAATGGGTTTTCAGCGCCTCGGCCAGCGGCAGGGTTTTGCCCTGCACGTCTACCTGCTCGTCACCTTTCAGCCACACCAGCTGCAGCAGTTCCTGCACCAGCTCGTCATCGTTTTCAAACCACACGCCGAGTGCGTCGCCCGGCTGGTAGCGCAGGCCAGAATCGCCAAGATCGATCTCAATGTGACGCACATCTTTATCCGAATCGCGTCCGGTGATCTTCTGGTTGGCCGCCAGGCTGGCCACCAGCGGCTCTTCTTTGGTGTACGGGCTGCTGTCGACCAGGTTAACGCTGCCCGCCGCGGTGATGGCGGCCTGTGCTGGCGATTCGCTCGGCACACGCGCTTTCAGAATCTCGGTGATCTGCTGACGCCAGGCGTTCGCCTGCTCTTTGTATTCAACATCGGCATCCACACGATCCAGCAGACGTTCTGCACCCAGCTCAGCCAGACGTTCATCGAAGTCTTTACCGGCTTTGCTGAAAAACTCATAAGAGGTATCGCCGAGACCGAACACCGCAAACGCTGTGCCTGCAAACTTCGGCGCTTTCTTCGACAGCAGGAATTTATGCAGCGCCACGGCCTCTTCCGGCGGCTCGCCCTCGCCTTGGGTGGAAGTCACCACCACCAGCAGCTTTTCCTGACCGATCTGCTTGAATTTATAATCGCCGGCGTTAACCAGATTGACGCTCAGCTTGGCAGCCAGCAGGTCATCACGCAGTTGCTCAGCCAGGCGACGCGCGTTACCGGTCTGCGAGGCGGAGATCAGCGTGATGGTCGGGGTTTCTGCCTGCACAGGCGCTGGCGCGGCAGCCGCACCCGGCGTCTGATTGACCATGCCCCAGAAATAGCCGGAGAGCCAGGCCATCTGAGTGGTGTTGAAATCCGTGGTCGCCGCCTGTAAGCGCGCGAGTTGCTCCGGTGATAACGGTAGCAGTGAACCTGGTGCCTGAGTCGTCATTGCGTTAAAAATTCCAGTGTCAGAAGTCCGGATCAATATGTTGCGAAAGAGTGCGTAGGTTACCGGGCTGTATATTAACGATTAAATACGCCTTCGACATATTAAATAACCAAAATGACTAAGTGGTTTTTCGGGTAAAGTTAACCAGCAAAAGTGGTAAATGAAGGCGATATGATTCAATGAGTTAATTAGGCGTTTTGCTTGCGGGATGGCGCAAAATGCCCTTTTCGTTGCCAGCGGGTGCGAAAAATCTGCAATTCAGGTAGACTTCAGCGGTTTTTAAGTCTGAGAGCCATTATGTCTACCACGTTATTTAAAGAGTTCCAGTTTGAATCTGCCCACCGCTTACCTCACGTGCCGGAAGGCCATAAATGTGGGCGTTTGCACGGCCATTCATTCCTGGTGCGATTAGAAATTACCGGCGAAGTGGATGCGCATACCGGTTGGGTGATGGATTTTGCCGAACTGAAGGCGAAGTTTAAGCCGCTGTATGAACGCCTCGATCATCACTATCTGAATGACATTCCGGGTCTGGAGAATCCTACCAGTGAAGTGCTGGCGAAATGGATTTGGGATCAGATGAAGCCGATTCTGCCGGAATTGAGTGCGGTAATGATTAAAGAGACCTGCACCGCCGGCTGCGTTTATCGCGGTTGAGGTCAGTGAAGCCGTAACCGTGAGTGAGGTCGCCATGCATGGCGACCTTAGAACTCAGGCGATATTCAGATATTTGTGCGTCTGCATCGAAAGACGCCAGTTGCGGGCGATACAGGTTTCAATACAGAGTTTAGTTGCTGCATCACCACGGCTGATCGGTTGCAGTGCCACAATGCGCTTTTTATCGTCGTGTAATCCTGCCAGCAACGCATCTAACGCTTCCACATCACGTTCACGCGCCACCGGATGTTTAATCTCATCTGCACGCTGCAGTGCCTGCGGTAAAACATCATAGCCACCGCGCATGTTCACCTTGGGTGAAACCGTCACCCATGTTGCGTCGGAACACTGCACGTCGTGCGTGCCGCTGGTTTCGATCTGGCAGGCAAAACCCGCCGCTTCTAATTGTTCCGTCAAAGGGCGCAGATCAAAAATCGCCGGTTCGCCGCCGGTGATCACCACATGACGTGCGGTCCAGCCCTGACGTTGGATGGTGTCGATCAACATGGCCGCATCGGCGCTGCCCCACGCATCGCTTTCCACGGTTTTGACCAGAATATCACCCAGCGAGGTCTCCCGATCCGCCCGCTTTTCCCAGGTATGTTTGGTATCACACCAGCTACAGCCCACCGGACATCCTTGTAAGCGGATGAACAGCGCCGGAACACCGGTGTAAAAACCTTCGCCCTGCAGCGTCTGGAACATTTCGTTAATCGGGTAGAACATTATTTACTCACGTCTAAAATTCGAGGCGCAGATTATGGCAGATCTTCTGCGCTGAGTAACAGCTGCTTCGTGCCAAATAAAAGCAAAAGCCCCGCACAAGGCGGGGCTTCATTCAGACGATGCTGCCCGCAGGCAGCATACTCAGGCGATTAAGCCTGGCCTTTAACTTCTTTCAGACCGTTGAACGGTGCTTTGCTGCCTAGCGCTTCTTCGATACGAATCAGCTGGTTGTACTTAGCAACACGGTCAGAACGGCTCATAGAACCGGTTTTGATCTGGCCAGCCGCCGTACCTACCGCCAGGTCAGCGATGGTTGCATCTTCGGTTTCACCTGAACGGTGTGAAATCACCGCGGTGTAACCAGCATCTTTCGCCATCTTGATTGCAGCCAGAGTTTCGGTCAGTGAACCGATCTGGTTGAATTTGATCAGGATGGAGTTAGCGATGCCTTTATCGATACCTTCTTTCAGGATCTTGGTGTTAGTTACGAACAGATCGTCACCCACCAGCTGGATTTTGTCGCCCAGCACTTTGGTCTGGTAGGCGAAACCAGTCCAGTCAGATTCATCCAGACCATCTTCGATAGAAACGATTGGGTATTGTTTGGTCAGGTCTTCCAGGAAGTGGGTGAACTCTTCTGAAGAGAAGGCTTTGTTGCCTTCGCCAGCCAGCACATATTTGCCGTCTTTGTAGAATTCAGATGCCGCGCAGTCCATCGCCAGGGTGATGTCTTTGCCCAATTCGTAGCCTGCTGCTTTTACCGCTTCAGCGATAACAGCCAGCGCTTCGGCGTTAGAACCCAGGTTTGGCGCGTAGCCACCTTCGTCACCAACTGCAGTGCTCATGCCTTTAGACTTCAGCACTTTCGCTAGGTGATGGAAGACTTCAGAACCCATGCGAATCGCTTCTTTCAGGGTTGGCGCGCCAACTGGCTGAATCATAAATTCCTGGATGTCGACGTTGTTGTCGGCGTGCTCACCACCGTTGATGATGTTCATCATTGGCAGCGGCATAGAGTATTTGCCTGGGGTGCCGTTCAGTTCAGCGATGTGTGCGTACAGCGGCAGGCCTTTAGAGGCAGCAGCAGCTTTAGCAGCAGCCAGTGAAACCGCCAGAATGGCGTTAGCACCGAAGTTAGATTTGTTCTCAGTACCGTCCAGCTCGATCATGATCTTATCGATGTTCGCCTGGTCTTTGGCATCTTTACCGGTTACAGCGTTAGCGATTGGACCGTTAACAGCCGCAACCGCTTTGGTTACGCCTTTGCCCAGGAAACGAGATTTGTCACCGTCACGCAGCTCCAGAGCTTCACGAGAACCGGTTGATGCACCTGATGGCGCAGCAGCCAGACCAACGAAACCGCCTTCCAGATGCACTTCTGCTTCTACAGTTGGGTTGCCACGGGAGTCGATGATTTCGCGACCGATGACTTTTACGATTTTGGACATTCGATTTTCCTCAGTACAAGTTAGTCAATCCTAAGACAAACAACGCGCGAAAAGTTCGCGCGTTGTTCGTGAAACTTACTTCGCTAAACGCTTCTGGTGTTCCTGCGCGGCTTTCACAAAGCCAGCGAACAGCGGATGACCATCGCGTGGTGTCGACGTGAATTCCGGGTGGAACTGACAGGCAACAAACCACGGGTGGTTCGGGATCTCAATGATCTCAACCAGCTGATCGTCGCCAGAACGACCGGCAATATGCAGACCCGCCGCTTCAATCGGCTTCAGCAACATATTGTTTACTTCGTAACGATGACGGTGGCGTTCGGTAATGATTTCAGAACCGTACAACTGACGCACTTTGCTTTCCGGCGTCAACTGGCACTGCTGGCTGCCCAGACGCATGGTGCCGCCCAGATCGCTCTGCTCAGTACGCTGTTCAACGTTGCCCTCTTCGTCACGCCATTCGGTGATAAGCGCAACCACCGGATACTTACAGTCTGGCACAAATTCCGTAGAGTTCGCGCCTTCCATACCGGCAACGTTGCGGGCGAATTCCATCAGCGCAACCTGCATGCCCAGGCAAATTCCCAGGTAAGGCACGTTGTTCTCACGGGCGTATTGCGCCGTCATCATTTTGCCTTCCACACCGCGGTAGCCGAAGCCGCCAGGGATCAGAATAGCATCCAGATCTTTCAGTAATTCGACACCGCGCGTTTCAACATCCTGCGAGTCGATCAATTTGATATTCACGGTAACGCGATTTTTCAGGCCACCGTGTTTCAAGGCCTCAATCACTGACTTATACGCATCCGGCAGTTCGACATATTTGCCGACCATACCGATGGTCACTTCGCCGCCCGGATTGGCTTCTTCGTAAATAACCTGTTCCCATTCGGCCAGGTTCGCTTCCGGCGCGTTCAGATTGAAACGCTTGCAGATGTAATCATCCAGACCTTGCGATTTCAGCATGCCTGGAATCTTGTAGATGGAATCCACATCTTTCAGGGAAATAACCGCTTTTTCTGGCACGTTACAGAACAGCGCGATTTTAGCGCGTTCATTCGCCGGCACCGCGCGGTCAGAACGGCAGATCAGCACGTCTGGCTGAATCCCGATCGACAGCAGCTCTTTCACTGAATGCTGGGTTGGCTTGGTTTTCACTTCGCCTGCGGCCGCCATATATGGCACCAGCGTCAGGTGCATATACATAGTGTGTTCACGACCGACATCGACCGCCATCTGGCGAATCGCTTCGAGGAACGGCAGAGATTCGATATCACCCACGGTACCGCCGATCTCGACCAGAACCACGTCATGACCTTCGCCGCCTTCAATAATGCGTTCTTTGATGGCGTTGGTGATGTGTGGAATAACCTGAATCGTGGCGCCCAGATAGTCACCGCGACGCTCTTTGCGCAGCACTTCTGAATAGATACGACCGGTGGTAAAGTTGTTACGGCGCGACATTTTAGTGCGGATGAAGCGCTCGTAGTGACCTAAATCCAGATCGGTTTCGGCCCCATCATCGGTAACAAATACTTCACCGTGCTGCGTTGGGCTCATGGTACCCGGATCGACGTTGATGTACGGATCGAGTTTCATGATGGTCACATTCAGACCACGTGCTTCAAGGATGGCTGCGAGGGAGGCTGCGGCAATGCCTTTGCCCAGAGAGGAAACGACCCCGCCGGTCACAAAAATATAATTCGTTGTCATGCTGAACCTGAGAGTTTAGGTTTAAAGACGGTGGAATAACCAAGACGGGAAAATAGTATACTTGAAGTCGTCTTAAGCCACAATTGATGAATCACACCATCGTCCTCCACAGGTAAGCCGGTAACATAGCGGATAGCATGGTGCGAAATGTTGATGTACGTCACAAAGTCGCCGCAAGGCTGAATCGAGTAAGCTCAAGCGGCGAATTTATGCGCAGCGCTGGAATAATCGCCAGATTCGCTTACTGTTTGTTCTCTTTCACTTTCACCTGCTGCCAGGCGGCTTCCATTTGATCCAAGGTAGCATCGCTCATGGCTAACCCATGTGAGGCGATGATGGCTTCAACTTCGCGGAAGCGGCGCTCAAATTTATCGTTGGCTTTCTGCAACGCGACTTCCGCTTTGCTGCCTAAATGGCGCGACAAATTGACGGTCGCGAACAGCAAATCACCGATCTCCTCTTCCAGCTTGTCATTATCCACCACCGCTTGCTGCGCTTCGTGCATCACTTCATCGATCTCTTCATGCACTTTATCCAGCACCGGGCCGATATTATTCCAGTCGAAGCCCACCGTGCTGCAACGCTTCTGAATTTTGTGCGCGCGCATCAATGCCGGCAGCGCTTTAGGAATGTCGTCCAGCGCGGAGTGCTGCGATTTTTCTGCGCGTTCGCTGTGCTTGATGGCTTCCCAGTTTTTCAGCACTTCTTCGCTGGTTGCAGCCTGAACATCGCCAAAAATGTGCGGATGACGGCGCTCAAGTTTGTCGCTGATGGCGTTGCAGATGTCATTGAAATTAAAGCGCTGCTGCTCATCGGCCATCTGCGCGTAGAACACCACCTGAAACAGCAGATCGCCAAGTTCACCGCGCAGATCGGCAAAATCTTCACGCTGGATGGCATCGATCACTTCGTAGGTCTCTTCCAGCGTATAAGGCGCGATCGAGGCGAAGGTTTGCTGACGATCCCACGGGCAGCCGCGCTCCGGGTCGCGCAAGGTTTGCATGATGGTGAGCAGGCGATTTAAGGGCGTCATAAAAGGATCCTTTGGGAAAATTTTGGCAGAGACTGCGCCGGTTACACATACGGCAGCGTCCCCTTCCCCCGCGAACGGGGGAAGGTCGGGATGGGGGACAAACGGCTCTGAATCAATGCAAACGGCGCGCGTCGATAATATCCGGCACCTGATTGAGACGTGCCAGCACGCGGCCAAGCACTTGCTGGTTATAGATCTCAATATCCATATCAATGGTCGCCAGCTGCTTTTTGGTGTCACTGCGGCTGGAGACGCCGAGCACATTGACCTTCTCGTTAGCCAGAATGGTGGTGATATCGCGTAGCAGGCCGCTACGATCGTTGGCGGTAACGCGTACCACCAGCGAGTAACCGCTGGAGTAATCCTCGCCCCACACCGCATCAACGATACGTTCTGGTGCGTGCGAAATCAGCTCGGTTAACTGGTCGCAGTCGGCGCGGTGAATCGAAATGCCGCGCCCCTGGGTGATAAAGCCCACGATATCGTCGCCTGGAATCGGCTGGCAGCAGCGGGCGATGTGGTGCAGCAGATTGCCTACGCCTTCCACCACCACGCGACCGCTCTCTTTGCGCGCGGACGGCGCATGTGACTTCTGCGTCAGCAGGCGCAGCGCCTCGCGATCTTCCTCTTCGGCGCTCGGCTTGTTGAGCTTGCCCTGCAGGAAATTCACCATCTGATTGAGGCGAATATCGCCGCCGCCAATCATCGCCAGCAGCTCATCCTGCGAACTGACGTTATAGCGCGGCAGCAGCAGTTTTTCCGCTTCGCGCATGCTGATATCCATCTGATTTAGCTCGCTTTCGAGGATCTGACGGCCAGCAATGATATTTTTGTCACGATCCTGTTTGCGGAACCAGGCATGAATTTTCGAGCGTCCGCGGCTGGTGGTGATATAGCCGAGATTCGGGTTCAGCCAGTCGCGGCTTGGGTTTGGCTGTTTCTGGGTGATCACTTCAATCTGATCGCCCATCTGCAACTGATAGGTAAACGGCACGATGCGCCCGCTGATTTTGGCGCCAATGCAGCGGTGGCCGATATCGCTGTGAATGTGGTAGGCGAAGTCGAGCGGCGTTGATCCCGCCGGCAGATCGACTACGTCACCTTTCGGGGTAAACACATACACGCGGTCGTCGAATACCTGGCTGCGCACCTCTTCCAGCATCTCGCCGGAATCAGCCATCTCTTCCTGCCAGCTAATCAGCTTACGCAGCCAGGCGATGCGCCCTTCATGTCCCGCCGCGCCGCGCGCATTGCTGGAGGTTGGACCTTCTTTGTACTTCCAGTGTGCGGCGACGCCCAGCTCGGCATCTTCATGCATCTGGCGCGTACGAATCTGGATTTCCACCGTTTTGCCCTGCGGACCCAGCACCACGGTATGAATCGATTGATAGCCGTTAGGCTTGGGATTGGCAACGTAGTCGTCAAACTCACTCGGCAGATGGCGAAACAGCGTATGCACCGTACCAAGCGCGCCGTAGCAATCCTGCAGCCGTTCCGCCACGATACGCACCGCGCGCACGTCAAACAGCTCATCGAACGCTAACGACTTCTTCTGCATCTTGCGCCAGATGCTGTAGATGTGTTTCGGACGGCCATACACTTCGGCACGCACGCCCTCTTTCTGCATCTCGGCGCGCAGATTGGCAACGAAGCTTTCAATATAGCCTTCGCGGTCAATACGGCGTTCATGCAGCAGCTTAGCAATGCGTTTGTATTCATCGGGATGCAGATAGCGGAAGCAGTAATCTTCCAGCTCCCATTTGAGCTGGCCGATACCCAAGCGGTTGGCCAGCGGCGCGTAGATATTGGTGCTCTCTTTCGCCGCGAGCACGCGCTCATCTTCTGGCGCGTCTTTCATTTCTCGCAGATGGGCGATACGTTCCGCCAGCTTGATAACCACGCAGCGAAAATCTTCCACCATCGCCAGCAGCATGCGGCGCACGTTATCCACCTGCTCGGAGGCCATCGAATCGTTGTGAATCGCTTTCAGCTGGCGAATGGCATCCATGTCGCGCACGCCGTGCACCAACATCACAATCTCTTTGCCAAAGGCTTTTTCGAGATCCTCTTCGCTCACCACATCGGCGTTGGCGAGCGGGAACAGCAGCGCCGCGCGCAGGCTGTCAATGTCCATGCTGAGCATGGTGAGAATTTCCACCATCTCAATACCGCGCCACAGCAGCAGAGCTTGATCAGGATGGTTGTGCGTTTCGGCTTCACAGTAGCGCCACGCATCCGCCAGTCGCTGACAGGATTGCGGATTGTTGATACTCAAACTGGCGATCCACTGGTCGAGGGCAAATTCGCCCGCCGTATTTAAATGCGCACTTCTAACCGCAACCATATCCTCTCCTGCCACAGCGATGTGGACATCGCTTATGCTTTGCTAAACAGCACCATGGATTCGAGATGACTGGTATGGGGAAACATATCCAGCATCGCGACCCTTTCCAAATGGTAGCCCGCTGACAGCAATGTCTGACTGTCACGCGCCAGCGTTGTAGGGTTACAGGAAACATAGACCACACGTTGCGGCGCAAGTTTAACCACATGCGCCATTACGCCCGCGGCCCCAGCACGCGCTGGATCCAGTAACACCTTGTTAAATCCCTGCGTCGCCCACGGCTGACGCGATACATCTTCCTCCAGGTTATGCTGGAAAAAGCGAACATTCTTGAGATTAGTCTGCTCAGCATTATACGCTGCCTGCTGCACTAATGCTGCAACGCCCTCCACACCTACAACATTTTGTACGAACTTTCCTAATGGCAAGGTAAAGTTTCCCATGCCGCAGAACAAATCCAGCACACGATCCTCTGGCTGCAAATCCAGCCATTCAATGGCTTTGGCGACCATCTGCTGATTCACACCATCGTTGACCTGAATAAAATTCTGCGGGCTAAAGGATAGCGGCAAATTCAACGAGTGATAAAAAGGTTCGCGCGCATTCAGCGCCTGCAAACTTTCACTGCCATCAGCCAGATAGAGCGACAGTTGCTGCTCATGCGAAAAGCGTTCCAGTTTTGCGCGGTCGCCGGCAGATAATGCATCAAGATGACGCAGCACCATCAGCGGGCCATTATCCGCCAGCACCAATTCTACGTGGCCTAACCGTTTAACCGCCTGTAAATCGCTGAGGCACTGGTGCAGCGGCTGCAGCAACGCTTCAAGTTCGGGCACCAAAACCGGGCATTGCTTCAGTTCAACCAGATCGTTGCTGGCGGCCTGACGGAACCCCATTTGCAAACGCTGCTGTTTTGGCTGCCACTGCAATCCTAAACGTGCCCGGCGACGATAACCCCACGCGCTGCCGCTGATGATCTCATCCACCTTCACCGGCAGCGGCGCTTCGCGGCTTAACATGCGGCTTAATGCGCGCGCTTTACTCTCATGCTGCAAAGCCACCGAGGCATGTTGCTGCTGGCAGCCGCCGCACACCCCAAAATGGACGCAGCGCGGTTTTTCCCGCTGTGGGCTGGGATTGAGGATCTTATTGGCTTTGGCGCGCGCGTATTTGCTTTTATCCTCAAACACCATCACTTCCGCCTGTTCACCGGGCAGCGCGCCGCTAACAAACATCGCCTTGCCTTTATGGCGCGCAACACCTTGTCCGAAAGGATCGAGGTCTTCAATGGTGACGGATATGCGAGCCTTCGTCGTCACACGCTGTTTTGCGGAGTAAAATTGCGCCATAGTATTGTGAAATCTCTACGTTAATTGGGTGTGCAGCCAGTAACCGTGCTCGCACAGGGAAAAAATGCCAGGAGTCGCCAGGCCACAATTATGACCAAATACAGCCTGCGGGCGCGAATGATGATTTTGATACTGGCGCCAACGCTGATGATTGGTCTGCTGCTCAGTACCTTCTTTGTGGTGCACCGCTACAATGAATTACAGCATCAGGTGCACGATGCGGGAGCGAACATCATCGAACCGCTGGCGGTCTCCAGTGAATACGGCATGACGTGGCACAACCGCGATGCGATTCGCGAGTTAGTCAGTCTGCTACATCGCCGCCACTCCAATATTGTCCGTGCCATCACCATTTTCGACAACAACAATCACGTCTACGTCACCTCGAATAACAATCAGAATCTGGCGCTGCTGCAAAAAGAGGACATCTCCACGCTGGAAGATGGTGTCTCGGTGGAGCGGCAAGGCACGATTATGATTCTGCGCACGCCGATCATCTCTGAACGCTATTCGGTAGATGAGTTGCCGGGCGAAGATGCCAAACCTGCCGGGAATCCGCTGGGTTATGTGGCGATCGAGCTGGATCTGCAATCGGTGCGGCTGGAGCAGTACAAAGAGGTGTTTGTCGCCACGCTGCTGCTGCTGTTCTGCCTGTGCATCGCCATGCTGTTTGCCTATCGCCTGATGCGCGACGTCACCGGCCCGATTCGCAACATGGTTACCACCGTGGACCGCATTCGTCGCGGCCAGCTAGACAGTCGCGTGGATGGCTACATGCTGGGCGAGCTGAGCATTCTGAAAAACGGCATCAACGCGATGGCAATGTCGCTCACCGCCTATCACGAAGAGATGCAACAGAACATCGATCAGGCGACTTACGATCTGCGCGAAACGCTGGAACAGCTGGAGATTCAGAACGTGGAGTTGGATCTGGCGAAGAAGCGCGCGCAGGAAGCGGCGCGTATCAAATCGGAGTTCCTCGCCAACATGTCGCATGAGCTGCGTACGCCGCTAAACGGCGTAATTGGCTTTACCCGTCAGATGCTAAAAACCGGGCTGAGCACCAACCAGCGCGACTACATGAGCACCATCGAGCGTTCGGCGAATAACCTGCTGAGCATCATTAATGACGTGCTCGATTTCTCGAAACTGGAAGCCGGCAAGCTGGTGCTGGAGTCGATCCCGTTCCCGCTGCGCGCCACGCTGGATGAAACGCTGGTGCTGCTGGCGCCGTCCGCCCATGACAAAGGGCTGGAAATTACCGTGTGCCTGGAAAAACAGGTGCCGGACAATGTGATTGGCGATCCGCTGCGCCTGCAGCAGATCATGATCAACCTGATTGGTAACGCGATTAAATTCACCGAACACGGTCATATCGATCTGCGCGTTGAGCTGCGTAGCATCAGCACCATGCGCGTCGAGCTGGAGATTCAGGTGCATGACACCGGCATCGGTATTTCCGAACAGCAGCAGTCACAGCTGTTCCAGGCGTTCCGTCAGGCCGATGCCAGCATTACGCGCCGTCATGGCGGCACCGGTTTGGGGTTAGTGATCACGCAGAAACTGGTGAGCGAAATGGGCGGCGAAATTGCCTTCCACAGCCGCCCGAATCAGGGTTCGACCTTCTGGGTGCATATTCATCTCGATCTCAATCCGAACGCGCCAGCCATTCCGCGCATGCTGGATGATTTGCGCGCCACGCCGCTGGCTTATATCGAGCCACATCCGGCGGTGGCGAAAGCGGTGCAGGAGATGTTGAGCATCACGCCGCTGCAGGTGCAGCACTTCTCCAGCCTGGATGAGATGCCCGATACACACTTCCCGCTGCTGCTGATGGGTTTGCCGGTCACCGAGCCACATCCTGCGACGCTGCCGGATGCGTTGATTAAGCATCTGCATGCGCGTGCCGACTCGGTGCTGCTGGCGCTGCCGAGTGAAATGATGCTGTTTGCCGATGACTTACGGGCGCGCGGCATTGCCGGGTGTATCGCCAAACCGGTTTCGTTGACGCGCTTGCTGCCGATGCTGCTGGACTTACATGACTGGCAAAGCGATGCGCTGCCGCGCGGCGCACGTCAGCCGCTGACGGTAATGGCGGTGGATGACAATCCCGCCAACCTGAAACTGATTGGCGCGCTGCTGGAGGAGCAGGTGCAGCACATCATTCTCTGCGATAACGCCGAGCAGGCGATTCGCCAGGCACGCCTGCATAAGCTGGACGTGATTCTGATGGACATTCAGATGCCGGATATCGATGGCATTCGCGCCAGCGAAATCATCCGCAGCCTGCCGCTGCACGCCACCACACCGATTGTTGCCGTTACTGCGCATGCGCTGGATGGCGAACGTGCGCAGCTCATCAACGCTGGCATGAATGACTATCTGGCGAAGCCGATTGATGAGGACAAACTGAGCCAGCTGCTGCAGCGTTACGCGCCGAACCGGGTCATGCCACAGCCGCAACAGCCGCATGTGGCGCCGTCACTGGACTGGATGCTGGCGCTGCGTCAGGCCGCCAATAAACCCGATTTAGCCCGCGATTTGCTGCAAATGCTGCTGGATTTCTTGCCGGAAGTGGAAGAGCGCGTGGAGAGTGCCATGGCGAGTAATGATGTGGTGGGATTGCGCGAGATTATTCACAAGCTACACGGCAGCGCCAGCTACAGCGGCGTGCCGCGCCTGAAGCAGCTGTGCCAGCAGCTGGAGAAGAGTTTGCATCAGGAGAGCGATATCGACGCGCTGGAGCCGGAGCTGCTGGAGTTGAGTGATGAGATGGCGAACGTGGCGCGAGAGGCAAGAAAGTTGTTGGCGTTGGGTTAGTGCGGTGCGGTGATGAACCAGGTCGGCATAAATGCCGACCCTACTACGTCATTATGCGTGCTCATTTGTAGGGTCGCCATTCATGGCGACCAGGCTTACCACGCTTTCCCAACTTTAATCACCGCCGCCACATTACGCGCCGTCAGGCGCACGTTCTGCGCCGCGTTGGCCAGCGCGTCGTCCAACGTGCAGATGCTAAACAGCACGCTGAACACCGCATCCAGCCCGTGTTGATGCACCACGCCGACATCCGCGGTTAAACTTCCGGCAATGCCAATCACCGGCTTATTAAACTGCTTCGCGACTTTTGCCACACCAATCGGCACCTTGCCGTTGATGCTCTGGCTATCAATGCGCCCTTCGCCGGTAATCACCAGATCGGCATCTTTCACCTGCTCGGCCAGGCCCAAGGCTTCAGTGACAATTTCAATGCCGCTGCGTAACTCGGCCTGACAAAACGCATGCAGCGCCGCGCCCATGCCGCCCGCCGCGCCGCCGCCATCAATGTGTAAAACATCAATATCCAGATCGCGATGAATCAGGGTGGCGTAATGTTCCAGTGCTTTGTCCAGCTGCTGCACCAGTTCCGGCGTCGCGCCTTTCTGCGGACCGAAGATCGCCGAAGCGCCCTTATCACCGGTGAGCGGATTACTGACATCGCAGGCGACTTCAAAGCGACACTGCTTAATACGCGTATCCAGCTTTTCGATATCAATGCGCGCCAGCTGCGGCAATGCACCGCCGCCGTAGGCGATTTGCTTGCCGTGCTCATCCAGCAGTTGCGCGCCCAGCGCCTGCATCATGCCGGAACCGCCATCGTTGGTGGCGCTGCCGCCAATGCCAATGATGATGTGATCGACACCGCGATCGAGCGCATCTTTGATCAGCTCGCCGGTACCGAACGAGGTGGTAATCAGCGGATCGCGCTGTGCAGCAGGCACTAACTCCAGCCCGCTGGCCGCCGCCATTTCGATAAACGCGGTTCGCTCATCACCTGACAAACCGTAGAACGCCTCCACTGGCTTGCCGAGCGGTCCAGTAACCGTCAGCCGGACAATGTTTCCCTGCGTTGCCGCCACCATCGCTTCAACCGTGCCTTCACCACCGTCGGCAACCGGTATTTTCACGTACTCAGCTTCGGGAAAGATCTCGCGGAATCCCGCTTCAATCGCCGAAGCCACTTCCAGGGCGGATAAACTCTCTTTATATGAATCCGGTGCGATGACAATTTTCATAGGCAATCCAGCGCGGTTGATGACGGACATCCGTCCTGCGAAGGCAGCGAGCCGCCCGACATCCGTAGACGCCGGACGATTGCACTACCGGGTGATCTCAACTTTCGCTAATTTTTCATAATAGCAGGCCAGCGCGCTATGGTCGGAAGTGCCCTGTCCATCCACTTTCAGGGCCTGCATCATCTCCATCACTGCGGCAGTCAGCGGCAGATGCGCACCGATCTCGTGCGAGGTATCCAGCGCATTGGCCAGATCTTTGATATGCAGATCGATGCGGAAGCCCGGTTTGAAGTTACGATCCAGCACCATCGGCGCTTTGGCATCCAGCACGGTGCTGCCTGCCAGACCACCACGAATCGCCTGATAAACCAGCTCAGGATTAACGCCCGCTTTGGTCGCCAGCGACAGCGCTTCTGACATCGCCGCGATGTTAAGCGCCACAATCACCTGGTTCGCCAGCTTAGTCACATTCCCCGCACCAATGTCACCGGTGTGGACCACCGAACCCGCCATCGCTTTCATGATGTCGTAGCACTGATCAAACACCGCTTTATCGCCGCCCACCATCACCGACAGCGTGCCTTCAATCGCTTTCGGCTCGCCGCCGCTGACTGGCGCATCGAGCATTTTGATGCCTTTCGCCGCCAGCGCATCGTGCACTTCGCGGCTGGCCAACGGCGCAATGGAACTCATGTCGATAACAATCAGGCCCGGCTTCGCGCCTTCGATGATGCCGTTAGCGCCGAGGCACACCTCTTTAACCTGTGGCGAGTTCGGTACCATGGTGATCAACACATCCACCTGTTCAGCCACCTCTTTTGGCGTCTTGGCCACGGTGGCGCCCAGCTCCACCAACTCTGCTTCGTTACTAACATTATGGTCGCGCACCACCAGCGAATAACCGGCTTTCACCAGGTTTTTACTCATCGGTTTGCCCATGATGCCGAGGCCGATAAATCCAATTTTCATTGCCTTTCCTCTCAGTCAGTTATTTTTTAAATTTGTCACACAGCGCCTGCGTGGCGTTACGGAACACACCCAGATCGCTGCCTACCGCCACAAAGCTGGCGCCCCACTCCAGATAGCGGCGCGCATCGGCTTCCACCGGCGCCAGAATGCCGCTCGGTTTCCCCGCCGCTTTGGCGCGTTCGAAGACGTGTTTAATCACTTTCAATACTTCGGGATGCGCAGGCTGGCCCAGATAGCCGAGCGCGGCCGAGAGATCGCCCGGCCCAACGAAGATGCCATCGACGCCCTCCACCGCGGCGATAGCATCAATGTTGTCCACCGCCTGTTGCGTTTCGATCTGCACCAGCACCGTGATGTTGTCGTTAATGGTGCTGTTGTAATCCGGCAGCGTGCCGTACATGTTGCTGCGGTGTGAAACCGACACACCGCGAATGCCCGCCGGTGGATAGCGAGTAGATGCCACCGCGCGAATCGCTTCTTCCTCGGTTTCCACAAATGGCACCAGGAAGTTGTAGAAGCCGATATCCAGCAAGCGCTTGATGATGATCGGTTCGTTGCACGGCGGACGCACCACCGGCGCGCTGTGGCTGCCCTTCAGTGCCATTAGCTGCGGCACAAAGGTGGTGATGTCATTCGGCGCGTGTTCGCCATCCAGCACCAGCCAGTCAAAGCCCGCCAGGCCCAGCACTTCAGTGGTAAGGGGATTAGCCAGCGCGCACCAGCTGCCAATCAGGGTTTCTCCTGCCAGCAAACGGCGACGAAAAGGGTTCGGCCAGGCATTGCTCATTGTCTTCACTCCTGTCGGTTACAGCAGGCTCCCGCGCGGGGAGCCGGAAAAGTTAGCGCACCAGGCACGGACGCTTGTTATCAAAGGTCCAGTTCGGTACGAGGAACTGCATGGCTTGCGCATCATCGCGCGCGCCCAAACCGTGTTTCTGATACAGCGCGTTGGCCTGCATCACCTGATCCATATCCAGCTCGACGCCGAGACCCGGTTTTTGCGGCACCTGCACCATGCCGCCTTTAATCTGTAGCGGCTCTTTGGTCAGGCGCTGATTGCCTTCCTGCCAAATCCAGTGGGTATCGATAGCGGTAATCGCGCCCGGTGCGGCGGCGGCAACGTGGGTAAACATCGCCAGCGAGATGTCGAAGTGGTTGTTAGAGTGCGAGCCCCACGTCAGGCCGAAGTCGTGACACATCTGCGCCACGCGCACCGAACCCTGCATCGTCCAGAAGTGCGGATCGGCCAGCGGGATATCGACCGATTGCAGCGACAGCGTGTGGCCCATTTGACGCCAGTCAGTGGCGATCATGTTGGTAGCAGTCGGCATGCCGGTGGCGCGGCGAAATTCCGCCATCACTTCGCGACCGGAATAGCCTTGCTCAGCGCCGCACGGATCTTCCGCATAGGCCAGCACGCCTTTCAGCTGCTTACCGAGCAGAATCGCTTCGTTCAGCGACCAGGCACCGTTAGGATCAAGCGTAACGCGCGCCTGCGGGAAGCGCTTCGCCAGCGCCGTCACCGCTTCAGCCTCTTCGCCACCGCGCAGCACGCCGCCTTTCAGTTTGAAATCGTTAAAGCCATATTTTTCATAGGCCGCTTCCGCCAGGCGCACCACCGTATCCGGCGTCAACGCTTCTTCGTGGCGCAGGCGATACCAATCGCATTTATCATTTTCCTGGCTCTGATACGGCAGCGAGGTTTTCTTACGGTCGCCGACATAGAACAGATAGCCGAGCATTTCTACCCGGTCGCGCTGCTGACCATCGCCGAGCAACGAGGCGACGTTCACGCCTAAATGCTGTCCCAGCAGATCGAGCAGCGCCGCTTCGATGCCGGTGACCACGTGAATGGTGGTACGCAAATCAAAGGTTTGGTTGCCGCGCCCGCTGGAATCGCGGTCGGCAAAGGTGCTGCGCACCAGGTTGAGGATGTTTTTGTATTCGCCAACGGTTTTCTGCACCACCAGCGCCGCCGCATCCTCCAGCGTCTGACGAATCTTTTCGCCGCCCGGAATCTCACCCACGCCGGTATGTCCGGCATTGTCTTTAATGATGACGATATTGCGGGTGAAAAACGGTGAATGCGCGCCGCTCAGGTTGAGCAACATGCTGTCGTAACCGGCCACCGGAATGACCTGCAGCGATGTAATTTTCGGTGTCTGACTCATTTCCTGCTCCTTAGACTTAGCCGCGACCAAATGCTGGACGCTTGCGGTCGAATGACCAATTGGGAACCAGATACTGCATCGCGGTGGCGTCATTACGTGCGCCCGCCGGCAGCGATTTGTACAAAGCGTTGGCCTGATGCAGGCGGTCCCAATCCAGCTCGACGCCAAGGCCCGGCTTATCCGGCACGGCGATTTTGCCGTTACGGATCTGCAGCGGCTCTTTGGTGAGGCGCTGATCGCCCTCCTGCCAAATCCAGTGCGTATCAATGGCGGTCGGTTTACCCGGTGCAGCTGCACCTACGTGGGTGAACATCGCCAGCGAAATGTCGAAGTGGTTGTTGGAATGACAGCCCCACGTCAGGCCCCAGTCGTCACACAGCTGTGCCACGCGCACCGCGCCGCTCAGCGTCCAGAAGTGCGGATCGGCCAGCGGGATATCGACGGAATTGAGCATCACCGCGTGGTTCATCTCGCGCCAGTTGGTGGCGATCATGTTGGTGGCGACCGGCAACCCCGTCGCACGGCGGAATTCGGCCATGACTTCGCGGCCAGAATAACCCTGCTCGGCACCGCACGGATCTTCGGCGTAGGTCAGCACATCGCCCATGCCTTTACACAAGCGAATGGCTTCATCCAGCGTCCAGGCACCGTTGGGATCGACGGTGATGCGCGCATCGGGGAATCGTTTTTTTAGCGCCACCGCCGACTCAATCTCCTGCTCGCCCGGCAGCACGCCGCCTTTGAGTTTGAAATCTTTGAAGCCATATTTGTCCTGCGCCGCTTCCGCCAGACGCACCACAGATTCCGGCGTCAGCGCCTCCTGATGACGCAAGTGATACCAGTCGTGGCTGGCATTTTCGCCGGTCAGATACGGCAAATCGGTTTTGCGACGATCGCCGAGATAGAACAGATAGCCGAGCACCGTGACCTCATCGCGCTGCTGGCCCGGACCGAGCAGTTCCGCCACCGGCACGCCGAGACATTGGCCGAGTAAATCCAGTAGCGCCGCTTCCAGCGCGGCCACCGCATTGACGCGCAGCTCGAAGGTCCACGCGCCCTTGCCGAAGGTATCGAAATCCGCCGACTGATTGCCTTTGTGCACCTGCTGCACCAGACGATTCATGCGGGCAACCTGCTGACCTTTTACCTGCGGAATCGCCTCAACTAGCGTTTGGTAGATGGTTTCCCCGCCCGGCGCTTCACCGACGCCGGTGTGTCCCGCGCTATCCGTGAGCACCACGATATTGCGGGTGAAGCAGGCGCTGTGCGCGCCACCGATGTTGAGCAGCATGCTGTCGTAACCGGCAACCGGAATCACCTGCATGTCGGTGATGACCGGCGTGCTTTGCGTAGTCATATTCCGTCCTTATGGCCTGGTTTTCAGTTCAACGCGTTTGATATCGCCGGCAATCACCAGGAAACTAAATGCGGCGACAAAGGCATGGATACCGACATAAATCAGCGCGCCCTCGAAGGATCCGCTGGTGGCGATGATGTAACCGATGGCAATTGGCGTGACGATGCCGGAGAAGTTACCGAACATGTTGAACAAGCCGCCGCTCAAACCGCTGATCTCTTTCGGGGCGGTATCTGCCATCACTGCCCAACCCAGCGCACCAATGCCTTTGCCGAAAAATGCCAGCGCCATAAAGAACACCACCACCCATTCGGTGTCGGTGTAGTTACACATCACCATCGAGATGGAGAGCAGCATACCGAGCACAATCGGCGTTTTACGCGCGATGTTCAGCGAACCGGTTTTACGCATCAGGTAATCAGAAATCACGCCGCCCAATACGCCGCCGAGGAAGCCACACACCGCGGGAATCGAGGCAATAAAGCCGGCCTTCAGAATCGACATGCCGCGCGCCTGCACCAGATACACCGGGAACCAGGTAATAAAGAAGTAGGTTAAGGCGTTGACGCAGTATTGGCCGAGATAGATGCCCAGCATCATGCGTGAGGTCAGTAGCTGTTTGATCTGGAACCACTTCTCGCTCCAGCTCACTTTGCGGTCATCCTTTTTGACGTCCATGTTGATCAGCGCGCCGCCCTGCTCCATGTACTCCAGCTCGGCTTTGTTAACGCCCGGATGATCGGTGGGATCGTGGATCACTTTCAGCCAGATAAAGCTGAGGATGATGCCCAATCCGCCCATGAACCAGAACACGTGCGCCCAGCCCACTTCGGAGACCAGCCAACCCATGATCGGCGCGAAGATTACCGTGGCAAAGTATTGCGCCGAGTTAAAGATTGCGACGGCGGTGCCGCGCTCCTGTGCCGGGAACCAGGCCGCAACAATGCGGCTATTGCCGGGGAAGGATGGCGCTTCAGCCAGGCCGACCAGGAAGCGCAACAGGAACAGCGAAATGATAATGCCAAAACCGCTGAACAGATCGACGAAGCCTTGCAGCAAGGTAAACAGCGACCAGAGGAAGATGCTCCAGAAGTAGACGCGTTTTGAGCCGAAGCGGTCGAGCAGCCAGCCGCCCGGAATCTGCCCAATCACGTACGCCCAGGAAAAGGCGGAGAAGATATAGCCAAGGCCGACCGAATCAAGGCCGATCTCTTTGGACATCGCCGAACCGGCAATCGAAATGGTTGCGCGGTCACCGTAGTTGAACGAGGTGACGATAAATAACATCACCACAATCCAGTAACGGGCATTAGTGCGCTTTTGCACTGCTTCCGCTGTCTGGCTGAAACTATTCATGATGCACTCCTGAAATATAGCGAACGCTACATCCACTCTGACTGCATACACATCGCGTTGGGTATCAGAATGAAGTCGGGTTAAACACGGCGATTTTTATATTTGGCAATACGATGATGCGTCGTGACGAATAACCTAACGTTTAAGAACGAGAATCAGTATAGGAACAGCCTGGCGGCGAAACATTGGAAGAAAGCATGAGGATTAAGGTCAAATGATAATGATTTTATGGCATCTGCACATAACGCTGCGGCTTGGCTCACGGAACGCTTTTTTGCTCCCTGATTTTGCCTGGTTAACGTACAGGACAACGGCAGTTTGTGAGTCCCTTCACTTGTGTTTGGATAAACGAACCAAATTCCCCTGATAAATCTCCTTAAAGCCAGTCAGTTGCACAATGCATACGGCAAATACCCCTGCATATACTGAGGCTGGCAAAAAACGATGACGTGATGGACGTATTTTAAACCGCGCTGCTACGTACGGTGCGACGAACTGGAAGGTGAGCAATGAACCGTCCTCTGACAGAAAAACCGCTCTATATCAAAGTGCACGATGCCGATAACGTGGCGATCGTGGTCAACAATCAGGGATTACCGTCCGGCACCCGTTTCGACGACGGACTGCAACTGACTGAGCATGTGCCGCAGGGACATAAAGTCGCACTGAGCGACATCCCACAAGCGGGCGCGATCCTGCGCTACGGTGAAGTGATTGGCTACGCGCTGCGCCCCATCCCACAAGGTAGCTGGATTGAAGAATCACTGGTAGCGCTGCCCGAAGCGCCGCCACTCAACAGTTTGCCGTTGGCAAACAATGTGCCGCCCGCGCTGCCGCCGCTGGAAGGTTATACCTTCGAAGGCTATCGCAACGCGGATGGCAGCGTGGGCACGCGTAACCTGCTCGGCATCACCACCAGCGTTCACTGCGTAGCGGGCGTGGTGGATTATGTGGTGCAGATCATTGAGCGTGATTTGCTGCCGCGCTATCCCAACGTCGATGGCGTGGTGGCGCTGAATCATCTGTATGGCTGCGGCGTGGCAATCAATGCGCCCGCTGCGGTGGTGCCGATTCGCACCATTCATAATCTGGCACTGAATCCCAATTTCGGTGGCGAAGTGATGATCGTCAGCCTCGGCTGCGAGAAGTTACAGCCGGAAAGACTGCTGACCGGCACACCCGACGTGCAGGCAATTTCGCTGGATGACAACGATATTGTGCGGTTGCAGGATGAGCGACTGGTGGGCTTCGGCGCGATGGTGGATGAAATCCTGCAGGTCGCCGAACGCCATTTGAAAAAGCTGAATCAACGTCAGCGCGAAACCTGTTCGGCTTCAGAGCTGGTGATCGGCACGCAGTGCGGCGGCAGCGACGCCTTCTCGGGCGTAACGGCGAACCCCGCCGTGGGATTTGCTTCTGATTTGCTGGTGCGCTGCGGCGCAACGGTGATGTTCTCGGAAGTGACCGAAGTGCGTGATGCCATCCATCTGCTGACACCGCGCGTGGTGGATGAAGCGGTCGGCAAACGGCTGCTGGAAGAGATGGCGTGGTATGACGATTATCTCAGCCAGGGCCAAACCGATCGCAGCGCCAATCCTTCGCCGGGCAACAAAAAAGGCGGGCTGGCGAATGTGGTGGAGAAAGCGCTGGGCTCGATTGCGAAGTCAGGTCGCAGCCCGATCGTTGAAGTGTTGTCGCCAGGACAGCGCCCCACCAAACGCGGGCTGATTTACGCGGCCACGCCAGCCAGCGATTTCGTGTGTGGCACACAGCAGATGGCATCAGGCATTACCTTGCAGGTGTTCACCACCGGGCGCGGCACGCCTTACGGTTTGGCGGCCATTCCGGTGATCAAGATGGCAACGCGCAATGCGCTGGCCGAACGCTGGCATGATTTGATGGATATTAATGCCGGGACCATCGCGACGGGTGAAGAGAGTATTGAACAGGTCGGTTGGCGACTGTTTGAATTGATTCTGGATATTGCCAGCGGGCGCAAGCAGACGTGGTCGGATCGCTGGGGGATTCGTAATCAGCTGGCGGTGTTTAATCCGGCGCCGGTGACGTGATGACCAGGTTGGCATGAATGCCAACCCTATAACGCTTCTGTAGGGTCGCCATTCATGGCGACCTCACTCATTACAGCAACTTACCCCAGCTCTCCACCCAAGGTGAGGTCACTGATTCTGGCTCCGGATCTTCCGTCGCATCCACCAGCAGCACCTCGCCGACACGCTGCGCGCTCTGCTCCTGCAAGGTAGCATCGAAGGTTTTACCGGCACCGCAGAAATTGTCATAGCTGCTGTCACCCAAGCCAATCACGCCGTAACGCAATTCTGGCTGATAACCCAGCTCATCGCGCACCGCAACATACAGGCGGGCGATGTTATCCGGGAAGTCACCTTGGCCGGTGGTTGAGGTGACAATCAACACCACCTCTTTGCTGTATGCCTGCCAATCCGCCATCGACGGATCTTCAAACACCTTCACGTCGTGGCCCTGCTCTTCCAACACCGTCTGTGCTTCTTCCGCTACCAGCAGCGCATTGCCGTAAACCGTACCTGTAAAAATGCCAATCTTTGCCATCTTGCCGCTCCTTTATTCTGTCGGCTTATCCTGGACTGCATCATTGGCAAACTCAACCCTGGGAACATCAGGGATCTGATCCTGCCAGCCAAACTGCTCAAGCATCTGCTGCCAGACGCGATCCAACCCGGCGCGAATCACTAAGGGCTCGCCGGTAACGGGATGGGTAAAGCTGAGTGCGCTGGCGTGCAGCATCAGGCGATTTAGGCCAAAATGTGCCGCCGCACCGCGATTCTGGCGCAGATCGCCGTGCGCGCTGTCGCCAATAATTGGATGACGCAGATGCACCATGTGGCGACGCAGCTGATGTTTACGCCCGGTGTGCGGCGCCATCTCCACCAGCGTATAGCGCGCGGTGTTATAGCGGCTGATGGCGACCGGCATCTCAACGTGTGCCAGCGCCTGGTAATCTGTCACAGCCGGTTGGGCAACAGGTTCCTGGGTGGCAAATTTGTCGGCAATCTTATCCAGCTCTTCCACCAGCGGATAATCCAGCGTCGCGCCGCCTTCCAGCCAGCCGCGCAGCACCGCATGATAGGTTTTCTGCATCTGGTGCTGTTCAAACTGCTGCGCCAGTAAATGGGCGACTTCACTCGATAAGGCCATCAGCAACACGCCGGACGTTGGGCGATCGAGGCGGTGCACAGTAAACACATGCTGGCCAATCTGATCGCGCACCGTTTGCATCACCACCACTTTTTCATTGCGATCGAGCCAGCTGCGATGCACCAGCCAGCCGGCCGGCTTATTCACCGCGACCAGCCACGCATCTTGATAAAGGATTTCGAGCATTAGGCGGAAGGTTCCTGGAACAGCGCATCAAACTTGTTGAGCGTCAGCAATAGCACCGCATAGCCCGGCGTGTCGGCTGGCAATGCGACTTCATAATAGGGAGCGATGGCAAAATTCTGCGGCAACGGCGCGCCGCTTTCGAGCAGCGCATAAAAACGTGGCATGAATACCCATTGCAGCCATTGCAGCGGCTCCATGGTATCAAGACAGAAAGGTTCGGTACTGGCGAAGGCGCCCGCCTCGGGCGATTGTGACTGCCAATGGCCGTGTTCACGCATCACCGCTTCGACCTGCTGCAGGCGCTGAAAAATCATTTGCGACGACATGCGCCACCTCCAGAGAAAAATTGGGCGGCAAGCATACCATCAGTCACGCCCGGCGTAAAAATGGCATAAAAAAGGGAGCACTGTGATTACAGTGCTCCCGGTTTTCGTTTGCAGCATTCCAGCTACTGCTGTGCTCCCTGCTCATCCATGACAACTTTTCCTGCGCTTTCCGTCGCTTGTCATCATGACATTGGTCCTTAGCATCCTGGCCCACCACGTTCCGCGTGGCTCTCATTCTCCGTCCTGGAGGTGTCCTTTATACTCAATCCTGAGTGTCCTGCTTCGTCCTGAAGCCTTCCTTGTGCCGTAAACTCCGTTACGTTCCCGCCTCATGGCTGACATTCTCCTGAACGTCTCTTAATCCCCAGCATCCTGCCAGTGGTGACTATTCTCCCAGAAACCATCGCAATAACAAGCCAGTAAGAAGCGTTAATGGATTGAGTCCTGTCTTAATTTTCAGATTGATGCCATAAGTTCATGATTCACAATATTTTTACATTTAGGGCTGCCGCAAGTCTGCGCAATGATCTAGCGATCTCTCACACGTAACGTGAGAGATCTCTCACAAATCGCAGCCTAAAAATCTGCAAATCACTGAGTAACCGGTTGTAAAGCATTAAGAAAATTCTCAACCGATATTGCCAGGACTTCACGCTTTTTAGTGCCAGGCTCCTCAATAATGACCTCGCCGGTAAGATTGCACAGCGCAATCACATCATTCTCTGAGTCGGTGGTGGCAATAAACAGCGTTGGCGCTTGTCTTAAGCGGCGCTTCATAACCAAATGACCAATCAGGTTTTCCTGCAGGCGAGTGAAATCCGCTTCACTCCATACCTGCAGCAGGGTAATCGGCTGCTGTTCAAAGGTTGCCGTCATATCACCTGCAAACTGGCTGGTATAAAACGCACTGATTTCTGGTTGCAGTTGCAGATCCAGCGCACGCTCTACCGCTTCAAGCGTGGCCGGTAACGTAAACGGCTGCGGCTGCCACAACACGCGGTCATCCAGCGTGCTGATAATGCAGTCGGAGGGCACGCCAAGCAGATCGGCGCTGGCGGGAAAATGTCCGGTTTGTTGCTGCCAATGTTCAACGTAGCGGGCGGTAAACTCACGCAGAGCATCTACGGTTTGCTGCATCATTCATATTCTCGCAAGTGTTAGGTTACACTTAACCACTTTGATGAAATTTAGTGGTAACTGTTATGTCTTCTGAAAACCGGGATCAGGCATTAAGCGGCCTGACCTTAGGTAAGCCCACGGCTTATGTTGATCGCTACGATAACACGCTGCTGCAATCCGTGCCGCGCAGCCTTAACCGTGAGCCGCTGGGGCTGTATCCCGATAGTCTGCCGTTTACTGGCGCAGATATCTGGACGCTGTACGAACTCTCCTGGCTCAACAGCAAAGGCGTTCCGCAGGTGGCGGTGGGCGAAGTGGTGCTTAGCGCCGATAGCCAAAACCTGATCGAGTCGAAGAGTTTCAAGCTCTATCTTAACAGTTTTAATCAGACAGTTTTCGCCGACTGGGGCGAAGTGCGCCAGACGCTGGAGCGCGATCTCAGCGCCTGCGCGAAGGGTCAGGTCAGCGTGGCCCTGTTTCGTCTCAGCGAAGTGGAAGGCCAGCCGATCGGCCACTTCAGTGGCGAAGTGATTGATGAGCAGGATATCGAAATCCACGATTACGCCTTCAATGCGGATTATCTCGCGCAGGCTGCAGGCCGCGAAATCGTTGAAGAAACGCTGGTTAGTCATCTGCTGAAATCGAACTGCTTAATCACCAATCAGCCCGATTGGGGCTCGGTGATGATTCGCTACAAAGGCCCGCGTATCAATCGAGAAGCGCTGCTGCGTTATCTGATCTCATTCCGTCAGCATAATGAGTTTCATGAGCAGTGCGTTGAGCGCATTTTCAACGACGTTCAGCGATTTTGTCAGCCAGAAGCCCTGAGCGTCTATGCACGTTACACCAGGCGCGGCGGTCTGGATATCAATCCGTGGCGCAGTAACGTGCCCTTCTCTCCGGGATTTTCTCGCCTGGTTCGCCAGTAATAGTTTGCGAGACGCCTCGCAGGCCGCTGCACGGATGCGCGGTTCCCCTTGAGCATTCACAGCGGACAACGTTACTCTGTTGAAGGCGCGATCGAAGCATGCGCGACCAGGGATTTTCGTCGCTGCGTTAATAAGTTAAGCGCAGCGTCATCAGCCACGCATTTGCGTGTAAAGGAGTTCTCTTGATTACACATATCAGCCCGCTTGGCTCGATGGATCTGCTCTCCCAGCTTGAAGTCGACATGCTGAAGCGCACCGCTAGCAGCGACCTTTATCAGCTGTTTCGTAACTGTTCTCTTGCGGTACTCAACTCCGGTAGCCAGACCGACAGCAGCCAGGAATTGCTTTCGCGTTTTGAAAACTTCGACATCAACGTGTTGCGCCGTGAGCGCGGTGTGAAACTGGAGCTGATCAACCCGCCGGAAGAGGCATTTGTTGATGGCCGGATTATTCGTTCGCTGCAGGCAAACTTGTTTGCCGTGCTGCGCGACATTCTGTTTGTAAACGGACAACTGGCGGCAACAGAACGCTACCAGAACGAGGAGCCGGAAGACTCTGCGCATATCACCAATCAGGTGTTTTCGATTCTGCGTAACGCGCGTGCACTGCACATCGGCGAATATCCGAATACCGTGGTGTGCTGGGGCGGCCACTCAATCAATGCGGTGGAATACCAATATTGCCGCAACGTCGGCACACAAATGGGCCTGCGCGAACTCAACATCTGTACCGGTTGCGGACCTGGCGTGATGGAAGCACCGATGAAAGGCGCGGCGGTGGGTCATGCGCAGCAACGTTATCATGACAGCCGTTTTATCGGCCTGACTGAACCCTCAATCATTGCCGCCGAGCCACCGAATCCGCTGGTCAATGAGCTGATCATCATGCCGGATATCGAAAAACGCCTTGAAGCCTTTGTGCGTATCGCCCACGGCATTGTGATCTTCCCTGGCGGCGTGGGCACCGCAGAAGAGCTGCTCTATCTGTTGGGTATTCTGATGAATCCGCACAACAGCGATCAGGTATTGCCGCTGATTCTGACCGGACCCAAAGAGAGCGCCGACTACTTCCGCGTGCTGGATGATTTCATCGTCAACACCTTGGGCGAAGCCGCACGCAAGCACTACAAAATCATCATTGATGATGCCGCTGAAGTGGCGCGTCTGATGAAAAAAGCCATGCCGCAGGTGAAAGAGTATCGCCGCGAAACCGGCGATGCCTACAGCTTCAACTGGTCGATTCGTATCGCACCCGAATTGCAGGTGCCCTTCCTGCCGACGCACGAGAATATGGCAAACCTGAAGCTTTTCCCGGATCAGCCTGCCGAACTGTTGGCGGCGGATCTGCGTCGCGCCTTCTCCGGTATTGTGGCGGGTAACGTGAAAGAGATCGGGATTCGTGAAATTCGCGAGAAAGGCCCGTACAAACTGCACGGCGATGCCAATCTCATGCACCGCATGGACGAACTGCTGCAGGGCTTTGTTGCGCAGCAGCGCATGAAGCTGCCGGGCAGCGCCTACACGCCTTGCTACGAAATCATCAAATAACCCATCAGGAAGGCAGCCTGCGGGCTGCCGCTATCGCTATGTCGCTTCATCTTCTTATCATTGATGCACTCAATCTGATTCGCCGTCTGCACGCTGTTCAGGGTTCGCCATGCCGCGACAGCTGCGTTGCCGCCTTGCATCAGTTATTGGGACATACACAACCCACGCACGTGGTGGCGGTGTTTGATAGCCATGAGCGTCAGCCCGGTTGGCGCCATCAGCTATTACCGGATTACAAAGCGGGTCGCCCACCGATGCCGGAGGATTTGCATCTGGAGATGCCCGCGTTGCAGGACGCCTTCCGCGCAGTAGGCGTGAGCTGCTGGGTGGCCGATTTAGACGAAGCCGATGATCTCGCCGCCACGCTGGCGGTGAAAATGGCTGACGCCGGTCATCAGGCAACCATTGTCTCGACCGATAAAGGTTATTGCCAGCTGCTGGCACCCAACATTCGTATTCGTGACTATTTCCAGAAGCGCTGGCTGGATGTGCCTTTTATCGAGCAAGAGTTTGGCGTAACGCCCGCCCAGTTGCCCGACTATTGGGGATTGTGTGGTATCAGCAGCAGCAAAATTCCCGGCGTGCCCGGCATTGGCCCGAAAAGCGCCCGCGAGTTGTTGATGCAGTTTGGCTCGCTGGATGCGATCTATCAGCAATGGGATCAGGTACCAAGCAAGTGGCAGGGAAAATTGCAGGAACAGCGGGAAATTGCAGAAATTTGCCGGAAAGTCTCGACGTTAAAGCGGGATTTGGTATTGCAGGGCAATCTCAATACTTTGAGATATCAAACGAAATAGCGGTCGCCATAAATGGCGCCCCTACAACAATGTCCTGCGAAATAATTTGCGCTACAGCAAGGCGGCAAGTGCGAGAGTCCCCGGGAGCATACATCAGTATGTGACCGGGGCGAGCAAGCGCAGCCAACGCCGCTGTAGTGCAAAGTATGAAGCAGGACCGCTGTAGCGGAAAGTACGAAGCAGGACTAGCGCTCGTCGCGACGGCCGCCAACCGCCGCCCACAGTCGACGTACGTGAACGGTGACTTCTTCGCGGTCGTGATACAGCTGACGCGCCTGAATCTGGGCATTAATGCCCTGCGCTTTCAGCGCGTCATCAATCATCGCCAAGTTCTGCGTCACTTCTTCGTAGCGCTTTTTCATAGGCAGCTTGAGGTTGAAGATCGCCTCACGGCACCAGCCGTTCACCAGCCATTCGGTCATCAGGCTCGCTACGCGCACCGGTTTTTCCACCATGTCGCACACCAGCCAACTGATATTGGTACGCGGCGGACGGAATTTAAAACCATCTTCGCGGCAGTGCGTGACTTGTCCGGTATCCATCAGGCTTGGTGCCATCGGGCCGTTATCCACCGCAAAAACCCACATGCTGCGTTTCACCAGTTGATAGGTCCAGCCGCCAGGGCAAGCGCCGAGATCGACGGCGTACATGCCGCTGGCTAAACGCTCATCCCACTCATCCGCAGGCACAAACACGTGAAACGCCTCTTCCAGCTTGAGCGTAGAACGGCTCGGCGCATCGGAGGGGAATTTCAGGCGCGGAATGCCCATGTAGAATGGCGAGTTGTTTTCCGGCAGCGAAAAGCCGACGTAACAGGTGCCCGGCGCGATAAAGAACACGTGCACCACTGGACGCTTCGGCGTTTCGTAATTAAGCAGGATTTTGCTTTCACGCAGGCTGGCACGCAGCGGCACGGTTAATTTACGGCAGAACTTGGTGAGCTCTTTCGCTTCATTGGTATCCGGCACTTCAACCCGCAGTTCACCGCCCTTCTCCACCACACCGGTCAGCATGCCGACAATCGGCGTGATGCGGTCTTCTGGTGGCAGATCGCGCAGCAACTCTCCCACCACCAGCATCTGCCGCGCAAAGATCAGTTCGGCAAACGGCAGCGTTTGGATCAGCTTTTCAGCATCTTGCTGCTGATAGCACTCAAACAGCACGTAACCCGAGTCATCTTTGACACGCGGGAAGCCGTAAATCTCGCGCTCAGCCGCTTTCGCGCTGATTTCTGCCGCGCACTCTTTCTCAAATCCTGGACGGCAATAGAGTAAAACTTTATTCATGGCGATCTGCCTTTCGTTTCAGACGCAGTGCGCCAATCAACATCAAGAACCAGCCAATAAGGAAGCACAAGCCTCCAACTGGCGTAACAAAAACCCAAAACTTCATGTGCGACAGCGCCAGACAATAGAGACTGCCACTGAACAACACGGTACCGAGCGCCATCGCGGCGCTACTCCAGTAAAACCAGATATTGGCGCGACGCAGCATAGCGGCACCCAGGCCAATCACCGCCAGCGTGTGATACGCCTGATATTCCAGGCCGGTATGTATCCACGCCATTTCGGCTGGGCCGAGCGATTTGCTCAGCACATGCGCGCCGAAAGCACCAAACGCCACCAGCAGAAATCCACTAATGGCAGCAAAAACAAACATGGCACGACTGGACATTAAACAATCCTCAAGGTAATGCGCACATCACTGTGCAGCCAGCAACGCATTAGTGATCGTAGCGAAAGCGGAATTTTTCTTGTTCATTGGCCGCTTTTTCCAGGATCCACTGACGAAAGGCGGCTATTTTACCCAGTTCTGCCTGGCTGTCATGACAAACCAGATAAAAAGCATTTTTACTGACCAATACGTCATTAAAAGGACACACCAGACGACCGGCTTCAATTTCACTCTGCGCCATCACATTATTCGCCAGCGCCACGCCCTGACCATGAATTGCCGCCTGTAATACCATGGCGCTGTGGCTGAAGATCGGGCCCTGTTGCACATTAATGTGCTGCACGCCCAGCTGACGCGTATAGGATTGCCAGTCGCGGCGCGATGCATCATGCAGCAGCGTGCAATGCACCAAATCGGCCGGCGATTTGAGTGGATTATCGCCCGTCAGCAACATCGGTGAGCAGACCGGCAGCAAATATTCGGCATACAATTTCTCAACCCTAAGGCCTGGCCAGTTGCCGCGACCGTAGAAAATCGCCACGTCAACATCGTCCGCCAATTTCTCCTCATCACGGTCCACCGCCTGGATACGCACGTCGATGCCCGGATAAGCCATATTAAAGCTGGAAAGGCGAGGCACCAGCCACTGAATGGCGAAACTCGGCAGCAAACTGACGGTCAGCGCACCCTTAGCGCTGCGCGCCTGCAACTTGCGCGTCGCATCGTTCAGGGCGGAGAAAATCTCCTTAATATCTAAATAGTAGCTTTGACCGTCTTCTGTCAGTAAAAGCGAACGATTCCTCCGGCGGAACAGCTTTAGACCGAGGAAATCTTCCAGAGATTTGATCTGATGGCTGACAGCAGCCTGGGTAACAAACAGCTCTTCAGCGGCTTTGGTGAAGCTCAAATGACGGGCAGCAGCATCGAAGACGCGTAAAGCATTAAGCGGCGGAAGGCGTTTAGACATGGTTTTCCGTATCCGGATTGACAAGGTAATACTTCAACTTATACAAAGTCGCTACGTATTAGTTTTTTTAATCCGAGACATTATAATTTGTCCGTTGAGGAAGCTCCAGCAAATACCTATAGTTGCCGCACTTCCTGAGCCGGAACGAAAAGATTTCTGGAAACGTGCGAGAGATCGCAGACTTTTGGAGAACTTTTGGCTTGTGGTCGTGATGTTGTGTTTGCATTTTGATCTGACGCTTGCAGATCAAGCTTTTAATTCCTGTAGATTTACCCTGTCTGTCCATAGTGATTTTAAATAGCACCGCAAATTGCGGTGCTTTTTTTTATATCTTTACTGCCCCATCTCCACCATCTCTTTGACGTCAGAGCGGTTAATCTGCTGCTTGTTGCCATTGGCATCCTGATAGCTGATCATACCGGTTTCGTCATCAACTTTAGGTTTGCCATCGGCGACGATGGTGCGACCATCGTTAGTGTGCATCACGTAATTGCTGGAACAGGCGGACAGGGTAAAGGCCAGAGTACACACGGCCAGCACTGCGGTGAGTTTATTCATCTTCTATCTCCTTGCAGATTGATTGCATTAAACCACCCGCATGCGCTCACCAAAGGTAGCGCCAGTGAAATCGACTATGAATAGCGACGCGTTATGCGGGTTTCGGTTCAAACCTTGCAATAATTAGCATAACGCGCTTTTCCAGCTTTGCCAGGCAACGGGCCAGCTTTCAGCCTGGTCCTAACATGATTAACAGTGGGCTGAGTATGACCATTTTTTCTCCAGGCGCCTTTCGCCAGCAGTTTCCCGCGCTGAGCGATGCCGGTATCTACCTTGATAGCGCGGCCACTGCGCTCAAGCCGCAGGCGGTGATCGACGCAACGGCACAGTTCTACAGCTTAAGCGCTGGCACCGTGCATCGCAGCCAGTTCGCTGCCGCCCGCGCATTAACGGAAAAATACGAACAGGCGCGCGGATTAGTGGCGCGCTGGCTCAATGCTGCGGACGATCGGCAGATTGTCTGGACGCGCGGCACCACCGAAGCTATCAATCTGGTGGCGAACAGCTGGGTGGCCCCGCGACTGCAGGCTGGCGATGAAATCGTGGTTAGCGAAGCCGAACATCACGCCAATCTGGTGCCGTGGCTGATGGTGGCAAAAGCGGCGGGCGCGAAAGTGGTGAAATGGCCGCTGGGCACCGATCGTTTGCCGGATATCGCGCAGCTGCCAGCACTGCTCAATTCACGCACCCGATTGCTAGCCGTTGGCCAGATGTCGAACGTCACCGGCGGCTGTCCGGATCTGGCGCAGGCGATCCGTTTAGCCCATGACGTCGGCGCCAAAGTGATGGTCGATGGTGCACAAGGCATGGTGCACTGCCCGCCGGATGTACAGGCGCTGGATATTGATTTCTATGCTTTTTCCGGCCATAAGCTTTACGGTCCAATGGGCATTGGCGTGCTGTATGGCAAAGCGGAATTGCTGGAAGCGATGGATCCGTGGCAAGGCGGCGGCAAGATGCTGACGCAGGTCGATTTTAACGGTTTCACACCGCAGCCGGTGCCGTGGCGTTTTGAAGCCGGAACGCCTAACGTTGCGGGCGTGGTGGGTTTAAGTGCCGCGCTGCAGTGGCTGGCGCAGCATGATGGCAAAAAGGCCGAAATGTGGAGCCAGCAGCTGGCGAGCCTCGCCGAGGAGCAACTGAGCGAGATCCCCGGTTTTCGCAGCTTCCGCTGTGGCAATGCCAGCCTGCTGGCGTTTGATATTGCCGGCATTCACCACAGCGATATCGTTACGCTGCTCGCCGAGCATGGCATCGCATTGCGCGCCGGGCAGCACTGTGCGCAGCCGCTGATGGCGGCGCTGGGCGTCACCGGCACGCTGCGCGTTTCGTTCGCCCCCTATAATAATTTGCAGGACGTGGATGCGCTGGTGCGCGCCATGCGCCATGCCGTCGACTTACTGAGTGAATAAGCCCATGACATCAACCCTGCTCGCCCCGCATCCGTTCGGCGATCTGATTACCGCCGCCAGCCTGACGGAAAAATTCACCCATTTTCATCAGTGGGAAGATCGCTATCGTCAGCTGATCCAGCTCAGCCGCCAGCTGCCTGCGTTAGCGGAAGAGTTAAAGACGCCAGATATTGAACTCACGGGCTGTGAAAATCGCGTGTGGCTTAGCAGCCAGTTGCTGAACAACGGCACGCTGCACTTTTATGGTGACAGCGAAGGACGCATCGTGCGCGGATTGCTGGCGGTGTTATTGACGGCGGTGGAAGGCAAAACGCCAGCCGACTTGCTGCAGCAAGATCCGCTGGCGTTGTTTGATACGTTAGGTCTGCGCGCACAGCTCAGTGCGTCGCGCAGCAGCGGTTTACAGGCGCTGGCGGATGCGGTGCAACGCGCTGCACGTCAGCACGCTCAGGCCGTTTGACGCGCCGCCTTCGCCAGAAACTTCTTCAATGCATGAGACACCGCCACAAACCCGAACGTGGCGGTAACCATGGTCGCCGCGCCAAATCCGGCGGCACAATCCATGCGTTTCGGGCCTTCTGCGGTGGAGCGTGAAGTGCACACGCTGCCGTCCGGCTGCGGATACATCAGCGCTTCCGTCGAGAATACGCAGTCGATGCCGAGCTTGCCTTTACTGTTCTTCACCACGTTAAAATCCCCTTTCAATCTCTCACGCAGCTTGGCCGCCAGCGGATCCTGAATGGTTTTTGCCAGATCGCTCACCTGGATCTGCGTGGGATCGATCTGGCCGCCCGCGCCGCCGGTGGTTATTAGCGGGATCTTGTTGCGACGACACCAGGCGATCAACGCGGCTTTGGGGCGCACGCTGTCAATCGCATCAATCACGTAGTCAAAACCCGCCGATAACAGTTCAGCGGTATTTTCCGGCGTGATGAAATCATCGATGCAGATCACTTCGCATTCCGGATTGATGGCGCGCATACGTTCCGCCATCACTTCGGTTTTCGCCTGGCCCACTTTGCCCTGCAGCGCGTGAATCTGGCGGTTGGTATTGGTGATGCAGACATCGTCCATATCAATCAGGGTGATTTTACCGATGCCGGTGCGCGCTAAGGCTTCCGCCGCCCACGAACCCACGCCGCCAATACCGATCACGCAAAAGTGCGCGTCGGCAAAACGCTGCAGCGCGTCCTGGCCATAGAGACGCGCCGTGCCGCCAAAACGTTGTCGCCAAGCGTCGCTTACTACTGTCATAACCAAACCTTTCCGGGAAAACGGGACATTAATTAGAACCTAACAGCAGCGAACCGTTGTTGCCATTTTGTGGGTTGCTAAACAGCGGCTGACCGGTGCCCGGCGCGGCTTTCAGCACCCAGACGCGGCCATAATGGTTGTAGAAGCCGGCCAGATGCGCCGCATCCGGGCCAACGCCCTGATAGATATCGAAGTGCTGGCCTTTAATCGCGCCACCCACGTCTAACGCCACCATCAGACGCATTTCATATTTGCCATTAAACTTGCCCTTCTCGTTCAGTTGCGGCACTTCGGCTAACAGCACGGTTCCGGCCGGAATCAGTGAACGATCGGAGGCAACGGAAGCCTTGGCAATCAGCGGCACCGCGCTGGCACCGCGCACCGGCACATACTCTTCCGGTTTAAAGAAGACAAAGGATTGGTTGGTTTCCAGCACCGAACGCACTTCCTGTGGCGAATGCTCTTGCGCCCACTGACGAATCGCCTGCATCGACATATCTTCGCGCTTCACTTCACCGCGATCGATCAGCTCTTTACCGATGCTGTGGTAAGCCCAGCCATTTTTGCCGCCATAACCAAAGAAGCGCAGCGGACGACCATCACCAAAATCAACGTAGCCGCTGCCCTGCACATCCATCATGAAGTTATCGATCAGCGAGTTGCTGTAGGCAATGATGTAGCGATCGTCGAGCCCACCATTATAGATAGAAGCGCGGCTCGGCAGTTTCTGTCCACGCGGACGCGGTGGCATACGATAAATCGGATACTGGAACTCGCCCTGACGGGTATAACGCGCTTCCACAACCGGCGTGTAGTAACCGGTGAACTGCACGTTGCCGTAATTGTCAGTGCCTTCCATCTGATAAGCATTCAAACCAAACTGGTTGAGCTGGCGCGTATCCGCGCCGGACAGCAGCCAGTTTTGCACTGCGCTGTAAGTACCGTTGTTGCGCCCGAACAGGCCGGATGAGGCGGTTTGAATCTGCACCACCTGATCGCTAAAGTCTTTGCCGTTCACCGGACGCCCTTTAGCATTCGGTTGGTTGACCAGCCCAAGCGGTTGCTCCAGCTTGCCATCGATATACTGTTGACCGCGGTCGGTCGGTTTAGAACTACAGCCCGCTAGCAGCGCGATAAATGCGCCAGTAAGTGCATACTTCGCCCAATGTCCTTTCATAACCTTCTCTTTTTATCGATTGTTTGCCCGGCGACGATAGCAAAGGGGCAGAGAGAATGAAATCTGCCATAAGCGGTCACGCTCACATCTGTACAATAATCCACCCAATGGCGAGTTAATTCATCAACTGACTGTAAATTTGGCGTTTTGTCTCAAAAAGGGGTTGCATCGCCGCGCGTCCAGAGTATAGTGCGCATCCACGGACGCGGGGTGGAGCAGCCTGGTAGCTCGTCGGGCTCATAACCCGAAGGTCGTCGGTTCAAATCCGGCCCCCGCAACCAATTCTTCTTAAATGAAGAGACAATGTGAAGTGTCGTGTAACGCGTCAGTCGGACGCGGGGTGGAGCAGCCTGGTAGCTCGTCGGGCTCATAACCCGAAGGTCGTCGGTTCAAATCCGGCCCCCGCAACCAATTGTCTTAAGAAGAATACAATGTGAAAAGTCGCTTAATGCGACAGACGGACGCGGGGTGGAGCAGCCTGGTAGCTCGTCGGGCTCATAACCCGAAGGTCGTCGGTTCAAATCCGGCCCCCGCAACCAATCATTTAAACACCTTAACGGGTGTTTTTTTGTTTCTGGCGTCCGGAAAAAAGCGGCATTGCTGCCGCCCTCCTCAGCGGTGCGCTAGTGCCGCACCCTTATCAAAATACGCCTTAATCCCATGCAGAATCGCCTCAGCCACCTGATGCTGATAGCGCGCCGTGCGCAGCTTGCGCTCCTCTTCGACATTACTGATAAACGCGGTTTCCACCAAAATCGAGGGAATATCCGGCGCTTTCAGCACCGCAAATCCCGCCTGATCGACGGTGCGCTTGTGCAGGTGATTGATATGTCCCATGCGTGACAGCACTTCTTTACCAAACTTCAGGCTGTCGCTGATGGTTTGCCGCTGCACCATGTCGAACATGGTGTGGTCGAGATAACGATCGCCGCTCATGCTGACGCCGCCAATCAAATCGGCTTCATTCTGCGTTTGTGCGAGGAAGCGCGCCGCCGCTGAGGTAGCGCCGCTGGTCGAAAGGGCAAACACCGACGAACCGCGCGCGGCCCGACTGGTGAAGGCATCAGCATGGATCGAAATAAACAGATCCGCACGCTGCTTTCGCGCCTTCGCCACGCGGACACGCAGCGGGATAAACACATCCTCATTGCGCGTCATATAAGCTTTCATGTTGCGCTCTTTGTCGATCAACGCCTTCAGATAGCGACCGATCTTCAACACGATATCTTTCTCACGCGTTTTGTATTTGCCATGCGCGCCGGGATCTTCACCGCCATGGCCAGGATCGATCATGATGATAATCGGTCGATCGCGCCCCGCTTTGCCCGGCAGCGCCGCCTGCACCGGCTGATCGCGTTCTAAATCGCCCTGATTGTAATTCTGCAGTAATGCCAGTAGCGGATCCTCTTCCCGTGATTGCTGATTAGGATAGAGATCGACCACTAAGCGATGCTTGATACCTGCCACTGGCGCAAGAGTAAATGTCTTGGGCGCAATGCTGCGCTTGAGTTCCAGCACCAGTCGCACCGTGTTAGCGTCAAACTGACCGACGCGTGCGGTTTTGATATAGGGATCGTCCACGCGCACCAGCTTATCGACTCCTTTCAGGACCGGGTTGATGTGCATATTTTCGATGTCAATAACCAGACGATCGGGATTACTCAGCGTGAACTGTTTGTACTTGAGGGGAACATTTGATTCCAGGGTTACGCGGGAGTAAGTCGATGAGGGCCAGATGCGCACCGCCACAATATGCTGGCTGGCAGCCAGCCCGGTACGCGTCACGCTTAGCATTAATAATGCGCCAGCGCCCTGTAATAATCGTCGTCGTGTAAAAGCTTCGGACATGCCGCTCCAACTGCTGTGTTATGTCTAAAAAATCATCACTCGATGGCAAGAAAGTGAAAACTTTACTCGATGAGAATTGTCTTGTCTTGCCGGAAAAACCAGATAATGCAGTCTGTTAGCGCGTGTTGCATCATGAAAATCGTAAAGTAACGTCAGGCCCGGCGCTTGCAATAAAGAGTAAAAGAGCATAAAAATACGAAAATTACGAATAAACATGCATAGAGGGCTTTGCCGTGAAGGAACGCAGTACAGAACTGGTTCAGGGTTTTCGCCACACCGTTCCCTATATAAATACCCATCGTGACAAGACGTTTGTCATCATGTTGGGTGGCGAAGCCATCGAGCATGAGAACTTCTCAAGCATCGTTAATGACATCGGTCTGCTGCATAGCCTCGGCATTCGCTTAGTGGTGGTTTATGGTGCGCGTCCGCAGATTGACGCCAGCATGGCCCAGCAACAGCTGGAACCGATTTACCACAAACATACGCGTGTTACCGATGCGCAATCGCTCGAGCTGGTAAAGCAGGCCGCCGGTCGTTTACAGCTGGATATCACCGCGCGTCTGTCGATGAGCCTCAACAACACGCCGCTGCAAGGCGCGCACATTAACGTAGTGAGCGGCAACTTCATCATTGCGCAGCCGCTGGGAGTGGATGATGGCGTTGATTACTGCCACAGCGGGCGTATTCGTCGTATTGATGAGGAAGCGATCCATCGTCAGCTGGATAACGATGCGATTGTGCTGCTCGGTCCGGTAGCGGTTTCTGTGACCGGCGAGAGTTTTAACCTGACGTCGGAAGAAGTGGCGACGCAGCTGGCAATTAAATTGAAGGCCGAGAAGATGATTGGTTTCTGCTCCGAGCAGGGCGTGACCAATCGCGAAGGCGCGATTATTTCTGAATTGTTCCCGAACGAAGCCCAGGCGCGCATCGACGAAATGGAGAGCGACGGCGATTTCCTCTCTGGCACCGTGCGTTTCTTGCGTGGCGCGGTAAAAGCCTGCCGCAGCGGCGTGCGTCGCAGCCACCTGATCAGCTATCAGGAAGATGGCGCGTTGCTGCAAGAACTGTTCTCGCGTGACGGTATCGGTACCCAGATTGTGATGGAGTCGGCCGAGCAGATTCGTCGCGCCAACATTAACGATATCGGCGGTATTCTCGAGCTGATTCGCCCGCTGGAGCAGCAAGGGATTCTGGTGCGTCGTTCCCGCGAGCAGCTGGAGATGGAGATTGATAAGTTCACCATTATTCAGCGCGATAACCTGACCATCGCTTGTGCCGCGCTCTATCCGTTCCCGGATGAGCAGATCGGTGAGATGGCTTGTGTGGCGGTGCATCCGGATTATCGCAGCTCGTCGCGTGGCGAACTGCTGCTGGATCGCGTGGCGTTGCAGGCGCGTCAGATGGGGCTGAAGAAGCTGTTTGTGTTAACCACGCGCAGCATTCACTGGTTCCAGGAGCGCGGTTTTACGCCGGTGGATATTGAGTCTCTGCCAGAGAGCAAAAAGCAGATGTATAACTATCAGCGCCGTTCAAAAGTGCTGATGGCGGATTTGGGGTAAGTGCGGTTGGTGTGATTGGCAAGGTCGCCATGAATGGCGACCCTACAAAAACCGTTCATATCGACCACACGAAACCATTCCCGTAGGGTCGGCATTCATGCCGACCTGGCCGATTACCGCACCATCCCCTATGACCGCATTCATGCCGACCTTGCACATCACCGCACCATCCCCTATGACGGCATTGATGCCAACCGGTTTTACTCCCCGCTCAATCGCTCCAGCAGTCCGCTGCGACGCTGGGTACGCAACTGCACGGCACGGCGGAACACGCCGTCATCGCTGTACAACGTCAGCTGCTTACGCGCGCGGGTAATTGCGGTATAAATCAGTTCGCGCGTTAACACCGGCAGAAACTGCGCCGGCATCACCAACGCCGTGTGATCAAACTCCGATCCCTGCGATTTATGCACCGTCATCGCCCACGCGGTATCGTGCGTTGGCAATCGGCTCGGTTGCACCGCCTTGATGCTGCCATCCGGCAACGGGAAGAACACCTTCAGCAGACCTTCCTCATCAAACAGCGTAATGCCGATATCGCCGTTAAACAGGCCCAGCGCGCTGTCGTTACGCGTCACCATCACCGGACGTCCCTGATACCAGCGACTGCCGCCGGTTGGACGACGAATCAGCTGCAGCTGCATCAGCTTCTGCTCAATACGCTGATTCAATCCCTGCACGCCAAACGGCCCTTCACGCAGTGCGCACAGCAGCTGATATCGGCCAAACGCCGCGATAATCTCAGCAGGATCAGCGCGTTGGCGAATGAGTGTCAGGAACGGCTGATAACCGGCGGCAATCTCTGTCAGCATCGCCTGATACGCATCAGCATCCTGCAAAGGTTGACGGGTGATATCGCTGAAACCAGCCTTGAATGCGGCTTCAACCGCCTTTGCATCACCGGCGTTAACCGCTGCGGCCAGTTGGCCAATGCCGGAGTTGGCGTCAAAGCGGTAGCTTTTACGCAGCAGGCAAATCGCGTCGCGTACCGCGGGTGCGCTGCTGTCATCGATGCCCGCCACCTCGCTGCCGGTGAGCTCGCTTAGCTGCGTAGCGCGCATTGGGCTGTAACCGGCTTCGGCACAGCGACAGATATCACCGAGCACTGCGCCCGCTTCCACCGATGCCAGCTGATCGCGATCGCCGAGGAACACTACGCGCGCCTGCGCTGGCAATGCGGCAATCAAATTCGCCATCATGCCGAGATCGACCATTGAGGCCTCATCCACCACCAGCACATCCAGATGCAGCGGATTCCCGGCGTGATAGCGCAGGCGCTGCGTTTCCGGCTGCGCGCCTAACAAGCGGTGCAGCGTGGTGGCATCAGCCGGAAAGCGCTGCCGCTCCGCCTCGCTCACCGGCAGCTTTTGCAGCGCCTTGCCCAGCGATTCGGTGAGACGCGCCGCCGCTTTGCCGGTGGGTGCAGCCAATTGAATACGTAACGCGCCTTCACTGAGACGGATCAGCGCCGCCAGCAGTTTTGCCACCGTGGTGGTTTTGCCGGTGCCGGGACCGCCCGAGATCACCGCGGTTTTCTGCGTCAGTGCCACCGCAGCCGCAATCTTTTGCCAGTTATCCGGCTCGCTGCCAAACAGCTGATCCAGCACTTGCCGGACCTGTTCAGGCGCAAAAGGCTGTGCTGTTGACTGTGACTGAAAGAAGCGTGCCACCTGCCCTTCGTTGTGCCAAAGGCGATGCAGATAGAGACGATCTTCGCTCAGCACGATGGGTGCCGCTTGCTCGCTGCTACTCAGCGCCGACCAGCCGGCTAAAATTGCCGGCCAATCCTGCGGTTCGCCTGCCGCTTGCCAGATAGCCTGCGCCAGCTCCGCATGACGCCCTTTAAACAGGTTGTCGCGGCTCAGCTGTGATAACGGCAAACAGACATGCCCATCTCCCGCTTCCGCGCTCAGGCAGGCCGCCAGCAGCAAACGCGCCGGTTGATCATCATCAGCCAGCAGTTGAGCGAACTGGACATCCAGCGAGCGCAGCAAACGCAGCTCAGCCGCCTGTGCTAAAAGCGCGGTCATACCGCTCATGCTGTCGCTCCCGGCCCGCGAAACAGGCTATCCAGTTGTGAAATGAAGTCGAAGGTGGGACGGGTATGAAACACGCCGTTGTCTGGCGAGCTGCCGTCCATGCCACGCAGGAAGAGATAAAATACGCCGCCGAAATGCTGCTCATAATCGTAATCCGGCACGCGATGTTGTAAATAGCGGTGCAGCGCCAGTGTATAGAGCTGGTACTGCAAATCGTAGCGGTGGTCGATCATCGCCTGCGCCATTGCCTGCGGCGTATAAGCTTCATGGCTGTCACCGAGCCAGTTGGATTTATAATCCAGCAGGTAATATTTGCCCTGCCAGCGGAACACCAGGTCGATAAAGCCTTTCAGCATGCCCTGCACCTGACGGAAATCGAGCGGCGGAGCCTGCGCCGATAACGCATCCTGAGTAATCAACGCGCTCAGTTCACGCGCGGTCAGCACATTGTCAATTGGCAGATAGAATGCCATCTCCACCAAACGATCGCTGCTCTGCACCTGCGCCAGATGAATACCCTGCGCGTTAAGTGGCGTGCTCAATACACGCCTGATCCACGTACTGAGCATCGGCTGCCAGTGCAGCGGATAGCCGTTTTGCTGCAGATGTTGCGCCAGCTTCTCCTCGGAGGGCGGCTGCGGGAAATCCAGCGATTCGAACAGCTCATGCAAAAACGTTCCCGGCGCAGCACCGCGCGGGAAGTGATGGGGCGTGAGCGCCGCTTGCCCTTCCTCTTCCCGATCCTCTTCGCCGGCTGCTTCCACATCGAAATTCGGCATCACCTCAAGCAGACGGTGAGAACTGTGCTGCTGCAAACCGGAATAACTGGTGACGCGCCACGGATCGGCCAGCACACGCGTTACGCTTCGCGCCCCCAACTCGCTATCGGCGACCGCCTCAACCTGCCAGCGCTCGGCTTGCATATCTTCAGCCAGCACCACCTCGGTGCCCGCCGCGTCCATGTTATGCAGCAACGCGCCGAGCTGTTCGGCCGTTGCCGCTACACCGCGCTGCAACAGAAAACCGAGCGCGCTTTTATGCAAATCGCTCTCGCCCTCTTTCTTGCGCGTGCCGCGAAACAGCGGTGCCACGCCGACGCTGCAGTGATAGATCGAACGGGTCAACGCCACGTAGAGCAGGCGCAAATCCTCCGCCAGACGCTCCTGTTCGGCCAGCGCCAGGCTCTCTTCGTCGGCTTGCAGGTCCAGGACCGCGTTAAAGCTCTCACGATCGTGATAAAGCGCGGTATCCGCCTCGCGAAAACCGGCGGCGAATGGCAGCCACACTAACGGATATTGCAACCCTTTAGATTTGTGGATGGTGACAATCTGCACCAAATGACGATCGCTCTCCAGACGCAGCTGCTGGCTGGCAGACTGGCTGTCCGGGCGCGCGATCTGCTGTGCCAGATGACGCACCAGCGCATGTGGGCTATCCAGCTGCGCAGCCGCTTCCTGCAGCAGTTCACCGAGATGCAGTAAATCCGTCAGACGACGCTCGCCGTTCTCCGATGCCAGCAGATTTTCCGCCAGCTGACGCTCCAGCATCATCTCGCGCAGCATCGGCAAGACGCCACGCTGCTGCCACACCAGCTGCCAGCGGGCAAAGGTATCCACCAGTTCATCCCAGCCGCGCGCGTCCTGATCCAGCGCATCCAGCTGCGAGGCATCAAAAGCAAACAGCGAGGTTGCCAGCGCGGTGCGCAGCATACGCTCCTGCTCCGGCGCCAGCACCGCTTGCAACAGCCATAACAGCTCACGCGCTTCCGGCGTGGTGTAAACGCTGTCGCGATTCGACAGGTAAACCGACGGAATACCGAGCAGATTGAGTGCTTCGCGAATCAGGTTAGCTTCGTTACGGCTGCGCACTAACACAGTGATGTCAGAGGCTTGTACCGGCCGCAAATTGGGCGCTTTGCCCAGCATCGCGTGCTGCTGCTGCCCGGCCTGCAACCAGCGACTGATATCGGCCGCACACTGCTGCGCCATACGTTGTTGATAATCCCCAACGCTGCAGCCTTCGCCCGGCTGCAGCCAGAAGCGTAACGCCGCTTGCTCAACCTGATCGATACTGAGCGACAGTTGCTGGTTGGGAGGCGCAAACTGCACCGGCTGGAACGGGATCTCAGCGAACAGGAAGGGCGCGTCGAGGCGCGCAAATAGTTGGTTAACGCTGTTGACCATCGCAGGCGACGAGCGCCAGTTGGTATCCAGCGTGTAGTGCGCACTGACTTCACTGCGCGCGCGGATATAGGTAAAAATATCCGCGCCACGAAAGGCGTAAATCGCCTGTTTGGGATCGCCAATCAACAGCAGCGCATGCGCTGGCTGATTGATATAAAGCGTGCGGAAAATACGGTATTGCAGCGGATCGGTATCCTGGAACTCATCAATCAACGCCACCGGGAAACGCTGGCGAATCGCCTGAGCCAGTTGCTCACCGCTCGGCTGCTGCAGTGCTTCGTCGAGGCGGCTCAGCAGGTCATCAAAACCCAACAGTGCCTGCTGACGTTTCTCTTTGCGCACCGCAGCGCGCACCTCTACCAGCGCACGCGCAATCACCAGATCGCGCAGCGACAGCGGCTGAGCAAGGAAAGTGTCGATGGCGTCAAACACACTGTGATGCGGCGGACTGCCCTTTTTGGTCTTCTCTTCAAGCATGCGCTGACCGAAGCGCGCCAGTTCGGCGGGCACCTGATAATCACGCGTTTCGCTCTGCGCCCAAAAGCTGACTTTATTGACCCAAACCGGCAAATTCTTGCTGCTATAGCTGCGCTTATCCACGTCAGATTGCCCCACCAGCGTCAGCACTTCGTCACCCACCGTCAGCCATTGCGCTTTAATCGCGGCGATACGCGCCAGGTTTTCGCTGTGGCGCGAAGCCAGGGTTTCACTGTCGGCAGGCGGCAGACGCAGGCTGGGCGATTCGCCCTGCAACCACGGACGCAAGGTGGAAAGCAACTGCTCCGGGCCGCTCCATTCGCTGACAATCACTCGCGCGACATCCAGCGTCAGCGGATAGCAGTGACGACGCCAGAAATCGGCAGTCGCCTGGCGCAGCAACAGCTGTTCATCCTCAATCAGCTGCTGTTCAAACAGCATGCCGGACTCAAAGGCGTTGAGATTCAGCATGCGCTGGCAGAAGCCGTGGATGGTGAAGATGGCGGCTTCATCCATCTGTCGTTCAGCGGCCAGCAGCAGCGAAGCCGCATCGGCGGGCTGTGGAATCTCCTGCAGCAGCTGCATCAGCATCGGGTTGCCGCTGACGCCGCGCAGGCAGGCCAGCCGCAGCTCGTGAATGTTGGCGCGTATACGCCCGCGCAGTTCAGCGGTCGCGGCCTCGGTAAAGGTCACGACCAGAATCTCTTCTACCGACAGCGGGCGCGAATAAGCATGTTGTCCGCCCAATCCGAGTAGCAGCCTTAGATAGAGCAGGCCGATGGTGAAGGTTTTGCCGGTGCCGGCTGAGGCCTCAATCAGACGCTCACCGCGCAGCGGCAGCGTCAGAGGATTGAGCGATTCAGGTAGCAGACTCATTGGGCATCACTCTTCACGGGCAACGACTGCTGCAGCTTCTGAACTTCATCCCATGTGGTCCAGCCCGGCAGCTGGGCGTAGTCATCTTTGGTCGCGCCATCATGGCTGCCACCGATCTGCGAAATCATCGCCATGCCTTGCTGCGCTAAAACCGCCTGATGGAAGAAGTCGGCCAGGCCGGCTGGCGTCAGCTGCTGAATTTGCTCAATCGCTTTTTCACGCGTATCGAAGGCAAAGTTCTGACGTTTAAAGTCACGGTTAAAGCGGTTCGCCTCTTCATCCAGCGTTTGCGGACGCTGCTTCATATCGTTGATCAGCGCCTGCTGATACTGGGCGAAATCCTCTGCTTTCATGCTGCGCAGACGCTGTTCAGCCTGCGGATAAAATGCCTGGAAGCGTTGCAGTAAAAAGGCCGGCTGCTTGCTGTTACTTTGCAGCAGGAAACCGATGCCCCACTGGCGTCCGATCGGCATCTGGTAAGCAAACACCGCATAGCCGAGTTGCTCTTCGGTGCGCAACTGGTTGTAGAACCAGGGTTGAACGATCTGGCTCAGCATGGTGCTGTTGGCCATGCTTTGATATTCGCTGTAGCCCAACGGCACATACAGCGCGGCCAGCGCCGAATCAGTACTGCTGCCGGCTTTCTGCAGATTGGCCTTCATTGCTTTATCCACCGCCACATAATCACTGTGCCAGTAGCCGTGACCATCGCTGTGCAACTGTTGCTGCAGCTCATCGCCGAGCTGTTTCACGCGCACTGCAGAGAGATTGCCCACCACCATCATCTCCGGGGTTGCATGATGAATCAGCGCATCGCGGTAATCGGTGACCTGTTTCAGCGTGATGTCTTTCACCAGATTGCGGCGCGTTTCACGTTGGGTGTAAGGCAGCTGCGACAACATCTGCATCGGCTGAATCGCCTGCTCAAACGCTTTGCCCTTCTCAGCCGCTTCCAGTCGATCCAGATACCAGGATTTGGCCTGCTCCAGCTGCTGCTGGTCCGGCGTAAAGGTGGCGTAACCCTCCACCAGCTTCTTCAGCAATTCCGGCAGACGTTGGGTAAACCCGCTGGCGCTAAACACGATGCCATCATCTTCCCCGGTGGAGAAACTGATGCCGCCAACCGAAGCCTGCGAATTCAATTCATCCAGCGCCAGGCTGGAGAGATAGTCATTCAACCCAAACAGCACCTGCTGGCGCGCGTCGCTGATCGCCGATTTATTGCGCAGCGCTAAGGTAATAGCGGCTTTCGGTTCGCTGGCAAACTGCTGACTTGGCATCCAGTAAATACGCATGCTGTCGCCATTGGTCAGTGCGACTGGATGATCGTAGGTTTTGCCATCGGAGGGGATAAGGGCGAAATCCGACGGAATGTAGGGATTCAGCGTGGGCATCGACAGCTGGAGCTGCGCGGCACGTTGCTGCCAGTCGCTAATTTGGGCGTCGCTGATTTTGTCCACCTGATAGGGCGCATTCACAAAGTAGGCTTCTTTGTTATGCGGCTCCTGCGGACTGATGTACCAGATGCGCGCGTTCTGCGGCGTCATTTCGTCGAGACGCGTTTTGATTGCCGCGGGATCGAACTGATCGGCCAGATAAGGCGCATCCAGCGTGTGTTCAACCGGCACCCGCAGCATGGTATCCACCAGCCATTCGATGTAATCCATATCACGGGTAATCGATGGGTAACGGAAATCCAGCGCCAGCACGTGGGAGACTTCATCGAAGTACGCTTTGCTGATGCCTTTACTGCGCAGCATATCGAGATAGTTAAACACCGCAGCGACCACTTCATCGCGCTGCGCCAGACCTTTGTCGGTTAACGACACGCTGATAGCGAAGACGCCGCTGTTGCGTTCGGTCATCGGGTCAGCACCGGCGCTGACACCGTCCGCCAGCCCCTGTTTTTGCAGCCAGTCGTTGAGGGTGTTTTTACTGCGATTGCCCAGAATGTAGCTGATCAGCGTATCAGTTTTGCTGCGGAACTGACCGCTGTTGTTCGGGATGCGGAACTCAATTTTCAACTGCTTGCGCGGCTGTGCGGGCACGTAATGGATAATGATGCCCTTCTGCGCGTCGGTCACTACCGGCACGTCAATCTCTGGCACCGTCGTTTGATGATTAGCCACACGACCAAAGGTTTTTGCCGCAATGTCGGCCATCTCTGGCAGCGGCTTGTTGCTGTAGATCACCGCCTTCATCAGATTGGCGGAGTAGTGGCTGTGATAAAAATCGGTCAGCGCCTGATGCAACTTGCTGTCCGGCTTATCGCTCAACGTATCAAGGTTGCCACCGGAGTAGCGCGAGCCGGGATGCGCAGGATTGAGAGTTTCAGCGCCCACCTGCGCCATGCGCAAGCCATCGCGTGAGCGAGCCATGGTCAGTTCTGCGTTAACCGCATGGCGTTCACGATCGGCATTAACCGGATCGAGCAGCGGTTCAGCAATCGCATCGGCCAGTCGGTCTACCGCTGGCTGCAACGCACTGTTTTCCACTTCCAGATAGAACGCCGTACGATACGACGCGGTGCTGGCATTGTGGCTGCCGCCATTTTTTTTCAGGAATTCGGCGAGGTTATCAGGCTGCGGATAACGCTTTGAGCCCATTAACACCATGTGTTCGAGATAGTGCGCCAGACCCAGCTGCTGATTAGGATCATCCAGCGAACCGATCGGTAAGGTCAGCGCCGCCAGTGATTTAGGCGCTTCGGCATCCGAGACCAGCAGCACGGTCATGCCGTTATTTAACGTAATCGCCTGGTAACTGCGTGGATCGTGATCGCTTTTACGAATGGTGTCATTGATGGCTTGCCAGCCGCGATCGGTATCGGCAAAGGCATTCAGCGCTAACGTGCTCAGCAGCAGCGCTCCAATCCAGCGTGCGTAAATCCGCATTTAAACCCCTTACGTTACCCTTTTCCGCTGGCTGTGTGCCCAGCGGTGAAATAGACAAACTTTCTTATCGTGCCAGGAACAACCTCAAACGAGGCCGTATCCCATTGCTATTCATCATTTTGATGCGCCAGGCGCACCGGCAAATACCATTGGCGTGCGGCGGCAGTAATCGCCTGCACGGCATCATCGTCCAATGAGCGACTCAGGCGTTGCAGATAGGGATCGCTGCCCTCGCCTTCCACCTGAAAACCACCCTGCCAGGCTTGCAGCAATTTGTTAAGTGCCTTTTTCTGCGTTGCTTCGTCTTCCAGCAACTGCTGTGACTTGCTATCAAAGCTGGCTTCCAGCCAGGCTCCGCCGGATTTATTCAGCAGCAGCAGCGGCTGAACTAATCCGGCCTGATAACCCGCAACATACTCATGCAGTAGCGACAGCGCCTGTTCAGCAGGCAACGCCGCGAAGCGCCAGTGACTCTGTTTACGACCGTACATGCGGCTCTCACCGCTGCCGCCCAAGGCGCAATACACCAGATGTTCCAGCCATAACAGCAGACCATCATTCATGTTCAGCACGCCCGGACGCCAGCGCAGCAGGCCATCAGCTTGCACCTGCGTTAGCCAGCCGGTCAATTGCACTGCGCCGAGCGTCAGATTGATTTCCCAACTTTCGGCGGGCTGGCGTTGACCACTCACCTCGGCGGCCACTTCCTGCATCTCTTCGGTCTGGCTCTGCCAGAAAAGTTCCCCGAACGCGCCATAAGGCAGATTGCCAGCGGCGCGGTGACGCGCATACAGCTGCGCCGGATCGTCACCGTTGACCAGCGTATTCAGCAATTGGGCGTTGATTTGGTAGCGTTCCAGGCTGTCAGGCGCGAACGGTTCGCTGTCGGGCAGCTCGCTCTCTTCCATCCAGAAAGCCACCCCCAAGCGCTGCTGGAACCAGGCGCGCACCGGATGGCGCCAGAAACGCAGCAGTTGCTCCAGCGACAAGGTATCTATCGGTGCAGGCAGCAAGGGCTGCACAAAATCCGGCTGTGCCACGCCGCTGCCGGTGGCTGCGGGCAACCACTCCGCAGCAAAGCTTTGCCCGTGAGCGCCCGGCTGGAAGTTCTCTGCGGCAAACGGCATGCGGCTATGCAGCTTTTGCAGATGTTCACGCACGCGCTGCTCGCTGATATCAGGTTCGAGCGCTTCATCACCCGGCAGACGGAAGCTTTGCCCCAGGTAATCCACCAGCTCGCTCACTAACACCGATGGATAGCGCTCCGTGTTGTCCTGAATCGCCCGCCCGATGTAACTGATATAGAGCTGCTGCTGCGCCGAGATCAGCGCTTCGAGGAACAGATAGCGGTCATCATCGCGGCGGCTACGGTCGCCTTTGCGCATCTGTTGCTGCATCAGGTCGAAACCCAGCGGCGCTAAAGTGCGCGGATAGACGCCATCGTTCATGCCCAGCAAACACACCACTTTGAAGGGAATTGAACGCATCGGCATCAGCGTACAGAAGTTGATGGGACCGGCGAGGAAACGCTGGCTGATACGCTGTTGATCGAGGCGTGAACGCAGCTCATCACGCAGCAGCGTAACCGGAATCGGCTGTTGATACGCCGCCTGCATGCCCTGCTCGATAATCTGTTTCCACTGCGTTTCCACCAGCAGCAGCGCGGCTTCACTTTCGGCGTCTCCGCTAAAGAAGCACTCAATCAGCTCACGACACAGCGGCTGCCACTCCGCTAACGTGCGCTCTTCTGCCAGACGCGCACGCCACTCTTCGAGTCGCGATAGCAGTTCAGCCAGATGCCCCGCCAGCTCAGCGATCAAACCGCTGGATTCGTCATACGGCAGGATCCCTTGCCAGTCGCCGTTGCGGCTCTCCAGCGCATAGCCGAGCAGCATACGCTGCAGGCCGAAGCGCCAGGTGTGTTGTCCGGTTACCGGCAGCGCCAGCGCTTCCACGCTGGCATCGTCCAGTCCCCAGCGAATGCCGGATTCCATCACCCAGCGGCGCAGCAGGCGCAGCCCGCTTTCATCCACCGAGAAGCGCTGCGCTAATGCGGGAACCTCAAGCAGCGCCAGCACATCTTCGGAGGCAAAGCGACTTTCAGGCAGAGACAGCAAGCTGAGCAGCGCCAGAATTGCCGGGTGCGCCTGACTGGCGCGGCGGTCGGAGATGGCGAACGGCAAATAGCGTTCGCTCGGCGCGCTGGCAAACGCGGCCTGAATAAAAGGTGCGTAGCTGTCGATATCCGCCACCATCACGATGATGTCGCGTGGCTTGAGTTCGGGGTTGGCTTCCATCAGCGTAAGCAGATGATCCTGCAGCACTTCAACTTCACGCTGCGCGCTGTGGCACACCTGCAGCGTGATTGAGCGATCTTCAGGGTCAAGCAGGCGTTTTTCGGCGCTGTTCGCCAGCTCACCGGCGTTGAGGCCAATGACCGCTTTATCGTCCAGATTGAGCAGATCCGCTTGCAAGCTGTGCAGTAGATTGTCTTGAGGCATCTCGACGAAGGCATCAATGTCGTTGGCGGCGGACTCCATCTGGCTCAGCAGAAACAGGTTATCGCGCCCCAGCTTGCCCCATGACGCCAGCAGCGGATTGGTCAACTGCTGCTCGCCGATGTCGTTAAACAATGCCGGCGCGCTAGCCGGATCGCGGAACAGCGGCTGCACCTCATCCGATTGTATGCGGCGGCGCTGGCGGCTTTGCAGCCTGGCCAAAAAGGCATAATCCTGAATGTCGCCCCAATAGTGACGGCATGGGTTGGTGAACAGCAGATGGATATCAATGTGACGGCCCAGCGCTTCCAACGCTTGCAGATAGACCGGCGGCAGCGCGGAGATACCGCAAATAAACACGCGCTGCGGCAAGCCCGGCGGCGGCGTTTGCGCCTGTTCCAGCTTTTGGATGAAGCGCGCATAGAGGTTAGCGCGATGCCACATCGGTTGACCCAGGCTTTCAGTAAAGTTAACCAGATCGCACCACAGCAGCGCCTGCCACTGCTGCGATTCGCCTAAGCCATCAATCCGTTCACCGCGCTCCCAGCTGTTGAGCCAGTCCGAGCGATACACCAGATATTGGTCAAACAGATCGGCAACACGGGCGCTGAGCTGATACAGCTTGCGCTTGTCGTCGTCATCATTGAGGTAGTGACGCAGCGGCTGGAAAGCGTCCTGCTCCAGCAAAGTTGGCAAGCGATGCATCAGCTTCCAGCTCATGCTGGCTTTGGTGAAGGCGCTCTCTTCAGGAATATCGGGCAGCACCTTAACGAACATGTTCCAGATGAAGCTCGCAGGCAGCGGGAAATCAATATTGGCGGCAATACCGAAACTGTTGGCCAGTTCCATTTGCAGCCACTGCGCCATGCCCGGGCTTTGTACCAGCACCTGCTCAGCCGCCAGCGGATCGGCCAGCGGTTGATTTTCAATCAGAATACCTGCCAGATTTTTCAACAGATCAAGCTGATTAGAGTGATATACCCGGAACATATTTCTCCTAAACACAAGACAACAACGCAGCCGAGCCACTCTACCGTTTATCACCTGCGATGCCTACCGCTAGTGGCAATTGAGCTGCGCCAGTGAGGCGGAACGCTGCTGTGGACCCGTAACCGTGACGCGCTCCAGCGTGCAGCCGCCCGCCAGGCTCTGCTGCTGGCGCTGACTCTGCCATCCCTCAACGTCACGTCCAAGCAACGCCTGGCCGGCAACGCGCCACGCCTGACGCTGCTGCCACTGCTGGCTAAAACCCAGCGCCAGCGCGCGATGATATTGCAGCAACGTGCTAATGGTCATCGCCAGCAACAGCATCGCCACCAGCGTTTCTGCCAGGCTAAAGCCCTGCTGCTTCTGGCTGGCACAGCGCCGGCTGCGACAGCGGGCAGTAATCGATCCAGCCATGCGCTTGCGGCTGTGGTTGCGTGTTGGGGATTGATACCCAACGATAGAGCCATAGCGAGCGCCCTTCTCCATGTCCCGATAACAACGCATTGTCATCCTCCATTCGTAGCAGGCAGCTTTGCCACTGTTCTGCTGTCCATTGCTGACATTGCCAGCCGGTGGCCTGCGGCCAGTTTTGCACGCTGCCCCATGCTAACGCCGCCTGCGCCTGCCAGAAATCCTGACTGTGCAGTTGCTCATCAGCCACTAACACCATGTCTTGCGAGAGCTGCGTTCGCGTGGCGTGTAGCGTCAATCCGCCCATCAGTAACATCATCAGCACCATGCCCAACGTGCTATTGCCGCGCTGCTTCACAGATTGATTCCTTCTATCCAGCTTTCCAGCTCTACGCTTTGGCTGTTGGCGTGTCCCGCCAGTTGCAGTACCAGACGCGATCCCTGCCGTTCAAGCTTGAAGGTATCGATGGTGAGAAACGCCGGATCGGAGAGTCTCTCCCAGCCGCTGCTGTTGCACTCATCCACGCCACGCTGCATTTCAAGCTGTCCGCTGCGCAGCCGATAGCCGTAATAGTCACTTTCGCTGTGGCCCACGCCTTCCCAGCGCCCGTTGCTGTTCTCATCCCAGCGCAGTAAAACGCAGCTGCCGCTGGCGGCAATCGTTAGCGCCGAACCGCTGCACTGGCCGTGGCAATAGCCGGCTCGACGCAGCGCTTTTTGCAGCGTATTGGCGATCTGCTGCAGCTCCTGCTGCAACTGCACGCGCTGTTGCAGGCGCAGATTCTGCTCCAGCAGCAGCGGTAAAAATCGCCCGACGCTGATCATCAGCACCGCGCCAATCACCATGGCAATCAGCATCTCCAGCAGGCTGAATCCGCGTTGCGCTATTCGCATCCTTTCTCTCCCGGCTGACAGGCACGGATGCGCGCTCTGACGGAGATGATTAAGCGCCAGCGCCCCGCCGCACTGGCGAGATCGATGCTGCCGGGACGCGCGACATCACGCCGACCGTAAAAACCGACGTCACCATTGATGCCGACAAGGCGCACGCTGTCATGCGGCGGTTTAAATAACCAGCGCGAGGGCAATGCGCAACCTTCTGTAGGTTTAGTTCCCGCGTCAAGACAGCCGTTTTCACCGCTCTGTAGCCACAGCGTGAGATCGCGATTGTGCCAGTTAGCATGGGCGCGCAAGCGCAGCAGAAATCCCTGCAGTTGCAGTACGCTGTCGCGCAGCTGTTGATATTGCTGCCAGCGCTGCCAACCTTGCAGCGCGCCGACGCTAAGTATCCCGGCGATCACCATCACCAATAACAGTTCGGGCAAGGTGAAACCGTGGTTATCGTTTCTGTTCATGGCGGGTAATCTGCCCACTGGGATGAGGTTGAACAAGCGGGAGAAATCGGCGTTGGGAAACGTTGCGCAGGAAATCGTTGAGGCATGCAGAGGGATACAGCGTTTTGTGAGGCGGATTCAGAATTGAGGTGCGATTTGGAGAGTGAGATGCAGTGAGGATTGAGGTGCGGGTGAGTAGAGGTCGCCATGAATGGCGACCCTACGGAGTGTTGTTAAATTGCGACGGGCGCTTTAATCGCTGGGTGCGGATCGTAGCCTTCAATCTCGAAATCATCGAACTGATAATCGAAGATAGAAGCCGGTTTACGCTTGATTACCAGCTTCGGTAACGGGCGCGGCTCACGCGTTAACTGCAGGCGCGCCTGCTCTAAATGGTTGCTGTAAAGATGCGTATCGCCACCTGTCCAGACAAAATCGCCCACATCGAGATCGCACTGCTGCGCCACCATATGCACCAGCAGCGCGTAGCTGGCGATGTTGAATGGCAGCCCAAGGAAGATATCGCATGAGCGCTGATAGAGCTGGCAAGAGAGCTTGCCGTTGGCCACGTAGAACTGGAAGAAGGCGTGGCAAGGCGCCAGAGCCATGTGATCCAGCTCGCCCACGTTCCACGCCGAGACAATGATGCGACGCGAATCCGGTTCACGCTTTAACTGCTCAATCACTTTACTGATTTGATCAATCTCTTCACCCGAGGCGCTGCCCCAGCTGCGCCACTGCTTGCCGTAGACCGGGCCGAGATCGCCGTTCTCATCGGCCCATTCGTCCCAGATGGTGACCTTGTTCTCTTTCAGGTAGCCGATGTTGGTCTCACCTTTCAGGAACCACAACAGCTCATGAATGATGGAGCGCAGGTGCACTTTCTTGGTGGTGACCAGCGGAAAACCGTCCTGCAAATTGAAACGCATCTGGTGGCCAAAGATGGAGAGCGTGCCGGTGCCGGTACGGTCGGCCTTTTCTGCGCCTTCATTCAGCACATGTTGCATTAGGTCCAGATACTGTTTCATTTTACCTCACGAGTTTGTTGCTGCGGGCGACGACGATACGCCCAGATCATCATAATTACACCGGCCAGAATCATTGGGATCGACAGAATCTGTCCCATGCTGACGCCCCCTTCAAACAGACCAAGCTGCGCATCCGGCTGACGGAAGAACTCCACGATGATGCGGAATGCGCCGTAGCCGATCAGGAACAGGCCCGAGACGCTGCCCATGGGGCGCGGCTTGCGAATAAACAGGTTGAGAATGATGAACAGCACGATGCCTTCGAGGCACAGCTCATACAGCTGCGACGCATGACGCGGCAGCACGCCGTAGGTGTTCAACAATTCCTGGTACTGCGGATTGTTGGCTGCCAGCGCGATATCTTCGCTGCGTGAACCGGGGAACAACATCGCGTATTTGAAATCGGGCGCCACGCGGCCCCACAGTTCGCCGTTGATGAAGTTACCGAGACGACCGGCACCCAAACCAAACGGGATCAGCGGTGCAATGAAATCCGCTACCTGGAAGAACGTGCGCTTGGTACGGCGTGCGAAAATCAGCATCACCACAATCACACCAATCAGGCCGCCGTGGAACGACATGCCGCCATCCCAGACCTTAAACAGATACAGCGGATTCTCCAGGGACAACGGCAGGTTGTAGAACAACACATAGCCGATACGTCCACCGAGGAATACGCCGAGGAAGCCCGCATACAGCAGGTTTTCCACTTCCTCTTTTTTCCAGCCGCTGCCAGGTTTGTTGGCGCGTCGCGTCGCCAGCCACATAGCAAATACAAAGCCCACCAGATACATCAAGCCGTACCAGTGAAGCGAAACCGGTCCGATAGAGAAAATTACCGGATCGAATTGGGGAAACGAAATGTAGCCGTCAGTCATCTTTCACCATCATTTTTCTGCCCTGAAACGGGACAATAAAAGGCTGCGCATGATAGCACAGCCACTTTTTTTACAGGTCGTGAAGTTGTAACCGTTAACGCCCGCCGCGAATCAAACCGCCTAAACCACGGCGCTCCATAAAGGTGGAGACCAGATGACGCACTTCCGAGGCAGTATGCGCGGCCAGTCCATGCTCGCTGAGCTTCTGTGCCTCTTCAAAATCGAGATGGCGCAGCAGATATTTCACCCGCGGCACGTTCTTGCCGTTCATGCTGAGATGGTGATATCCCATGCCCACTAACAGCGCGACACACATTGGATCGCCGGCCATTTCACCACACAAACAGAGCTCTAGCTTGGCCTGGCGGGCTTCGCTGGCAATAGTGTGCAGCGCCCGCAGCATCGCCGGATGCAGCGAATCATACAGGTTCGCCACGCGCGTATTGTTGCGATCAACCGCCAGCAGATATTGCGTCAAATCGTTGGTGCCAACCGAGACGAAATCGACGCGATCCGCCAGATGCGGGATCATAAACAGCATCGACGGCACTTCAATCATGATGCCAATGCGCGGCTTGGGAATCACATAGCCGAGCATCTCTTCCACTTCGCGGCCAGCGCGATCGATCAGACGACGCGCATCATCGATCTCATCGATATGGCTGATCATCGGCAGCAAAATGCTCAGGTTGCCAGACGCCACGTTGGCACGCAGCATCGCGCGCACCTGCACCAGGAAGATTTCCGGCTGATCGAGCGTTAAGCGAATGCCACGCCAGCCAAGGCACGGATTCTCTTCGCTGATCGGCATATACGGCAGTTGTTTGTCCGCACCGACATCCAGCGTACGCAGCGTCACCGGTTTGTCGTAGAACAGCTGCAACATGCCCTGATACTGCGCTACCTGCTCCTCTTCGGACGGGAAGCCGTTGTGCAGCATGAACGGAATTTCGGTGCGGTACAGACCGATGCCATCCACCCAGTTGTCAAGCGCCTGCTCGTGTTCCGGGCTGAGACCGGCATTTAACATCACCTGAACGCGCTCACCGCTTTTCAGCTCACCGGGCTGCTCGACCACGCCTTCGGCCATTTTGCTCAGCGCGTTCTCTTCGCTGATTAAACGCTGATACTCCTGCACCAGCACCGGTTCCGGATCGATCAGCACTTCGCCGCGATAACCATCAACAATCAGCAAGCGTTTGTTGAGCTGCGCCGGCAGAATATCCGCGCCCATCACGGTGGGAATACCCATCGCGCGCGTTAAAATCGCCGCATGCGAGTTGGCGGCACCGTCGCGCACCACCACGCCCGCCAGACGCTCCTGCGGCAATTCAGCCAGCGTGGTGGCAGTGAGTTCATCGGCGACTAACACGAAGCGTTCCGGCCAGGCATTGGTGCCGACCAGGGAATCATCGAGGTGGAACAGCAGACGTTGACCGAGCACGCGCAGATCGCCGGCACGCTCGCGTAAATATTGATCCTGCAAGTTGGCGAACTGCTCGGCGAACTTCTCGATCACCGTTTTAACCGCCCACTCCGCGACCGATCCGCGCTCGATCTCATCAAACAGATCTTTTTTCAGGCGTGCATCGGTGAGCAGGTGCGAATAGAGATCGAAGATCGCCGCGCTCTCTTTCTGCACGCTGGCAGCAAAGCGTTTACTGAAGCGGCGGAATTCGTTGCCGGCCTCGCCCATCGCCAGCACCAGACGCTCGCGTTCGCGCTGCACGTCAAGTGTGGACGCAGCGGAAACCTGATCGAGCAGCGGCTGGGTTTCATCCACCCAACCCGGCGCGACCGCCACGCCAGGCGCAGCGGCAATCGCTTTTACCCGCGTCTGACGGAATTGACCAAACAGTTGACCGAGCTGCGACTGCGATAGCAATCCCGCCATTTGCGTGGCGAGCGTGACGAGGAATGACTCTTCGCTTTCATCAAACTGACGGTGTTCGCGCTGCTGGATAACCAATACGCCAAGCAGCTGGCGGCGGCTGATAATCGGGACGCCGAGGAAGGAGCGATAACGCTCCTCTTTAACAGAAGGAATGTATTTGAAGCTGGGATGGCTTTGCGCGTCGGCGAGGTTGATCGGCTCGGCTAAGCGTCCAACGAGGCCAACAATGCCTTCGTCAAACGCCAGCGTGACCGTACGACCACGCGGCTTTTTTAGCCCGCGTGTCGCCATCAGGTAGTAGCAACGACGATCGTGATCGGCGAGATAAACCGAGCAAACCTCGGTTTCCATCGCAAGGCAAATTTCGTTTACCAGAATGTCGAGTGCTTCATTCAGACGTGGAGCACTCGCCACTTTCTCTACTATTTCGCGTAACTGAGTGAGCATAAAGGGCGTGGCCTATCCTCTTTTACGTCGTTGGGCGGCATTATTACGCTGCCCCGCACTCTCCTGCATAGACATCACTACGCCCGCGAATTCTTTCATCACGCGGCGATATACATCGCGCTTGAAAGAGACCACCTGACGTACCGGATACCAGAAGCTAACCCAGCGCCAACCATCAAACTCGGGCGTGCTGCTGTGCTGCACATTGATTTCCGCGTCACTGCACATCAACTGCAGAAGAAACCACTTTTGTTTCTGGCCGATACACACCGGCTTTGTGTCCCAACGCACCAAACGTTTTGGCAACTTGTAGCGTAACCAGTTTCGGGTTGAAGCAAGTATTCGAACATCTTTGCGGTGTAAACCCACTTCTTCGAACAGTTCGCGATACATCGCCTGTTCAGCAGTTTCACCCGGATTGATGCCTCCCTGAGGAAATTGCCAGGAGTGCTGTCCAAAGCGCCTGGCCCACAACACTTGTCCTTGCCTGTTACAGATTACGATACCAACATTCGGGCGGTAGCCATCATCATCGATCACTGGACTACCTCAAAGCTAAATTTGAATAGCCTGATTGTTTCACACTCCTTACAGGCGGTAAACCACTGGATAGCGGGCCGCAGGCGGAATAAAAACAGGATAACTCACAGAGATTAGCCAAGTTATAAACAGATGCCCCCATTTATCGGCGATCTTATTCACCTTTTCTGTGGATAGCTTTGTGCAGAACACGGGAATGAATTGAATAACCCCTTCGGATAAATCTCATCACCCAACATAACAATACGCAAAAAAATCATCATATTCATCGGGATATGACTTATTAACCGTTAAATCGTTACCAGGATCCGTAGTTATACTCCGCTCAGTTTTTTCGATCGGTTAAAGATCCATCATCGACGTTTTTATCCACAGAGAATGCCCTAAACCTGGTCAAAGAAAGGAAAAAAAGCGTTCAAAACGCGAAAGTCAAGGCTGTAAATGGAAACAGGGGTATGGACATAAGGGTGTTACCCCACTTTTCTGTGGATAACCAGGTTCAACACCTGTTCATTGTCGATAACAAGCTGGGATAACCGGGCCATATCACTGGATCGTCCCATTCTATTGAAATAAAAAAGCATGCTGAATCATGCTATTATCACCTTTATTCAACTAACTGCCATGTGGACAAACCCGGCTCGCGCTTACTGTTCACTCTTTAACCAATGTGAGTTTTAGCATGCACCCCTCACCGTTATTGCCATCGCCACCTGAAAACGAAGCTGAATTACTGCAGCGCGCACAGCAGCTGGCGGGACAGACCTTTGCCGCGCTGGCGGCGCAGATTAACTTGCCGATTCCGGCAGATTTGAAACGCGATAAAGGCTGGGTTGGCATGCTGTTAGAGCTGCATTTGGGTGCCAGCGCTGGCAGCAAAGCCGAGCAGGATTTCGCCCATCTCGGCATTGAGCTGAAAACGATTCCGGTAGATGCGCAGGGCAAACCGCTGGAAACCACCTTCGTGTGCGTCGCGCCGTTAACCGGCAATAGCGGCGTAACCTGGCAAACCAGCCATGTGCGGCACAAACTGGCGCGGGTGCTGTGGATCCCGATCGAAGGCGATCGTGCTTTGCCGCTGGCCGAGCGCCGCGTCGGTTCGCCGCTGCTGTGGCATCCGAGTGCAGAAGAGGAGCAACAGCTGCGCGAAGACTGGGAAGAGTTAATGGACATGATTGTGCTCGGTCAGGTGGAGCGCATCACCGCACGGCACGGTGCCTGGCTGCAAATCCGCCCTAAAGCCGCTAATAGCAAAGCGTTGACCGAAGCGATTGGCGAACACGGCGAGCCAATCATGACGCTGCCGCGCGGCTTTTATCTGAAGAAAAGCTTCACCGGTCCGCTTTTGGCGCGACATTTTTTACTGTAAATGCATATTGCTGCCGATAATTTTAGGAATGATGCGATTACTCCTAACGACGAAAGCATTTATTACTACACTTTTGCTGTTGAAGTCGCGAGAAGGAGATAAGAATGAAAGGGTTGGTGAGTGCAGTAGGTTTAACCTTGGTGACGCTGTTATTGAGTGGTTGTAGCAGTGATTACGTCATGGCGACCAAAGATGGCCGCATGATCATGACAGATGGCAAACCCGCCATCGATAAAGAGACCGGATTGGTACAGTACACCGATGAGCAAGGCCATCAGATGCAGATCAATGGTGACGAGGTTTCAACCATCATTGAGCGTTAAGTGCCAAATTGCCCTGCCTGCACGCGTTTTCCCCTTGTGCAGGCGATTTCCCGAACTTTCCCCTCTTCCTTCCGCGCCGCTTCACACGTTATAGTCCCAAAGGACACAACATTCCCTTTCATAATGAAAAAAGGATGCCGGCACATGCACTATCACCGTATTCCCCATAGCACGCTGGAAGTGAGTCAGCTGGGGCTTGGAACCATGACGTTTGGTGAGCAGAACAGCGAAGCCGACGCCCACGCACAACTTGATTACGCGGTTAGCAGTGGCATCAACCTGATTGATACCGCAGAAATGTATCCGGTGCCGCCGCGCCCGGAAACCCAGGGATTAACCGAACAATACATTGGTAGCTGGCTGAAGAAGCGCGGCAGCCGTGACAAAATCATCCTCGCCAGCAAAGTAGCCGGTCCGGTACGCGGCGCGGATGCGTCGATTCGCCCGAACCAGGCGCTGGATCGCAAAAACATCCGCGAAGCGCTGGATGCCAGCCTGAAACGCCTGAACACCGATTATCTCGATCTCTATCAGCTGCACTGGCCGCAGCGTCAGACCAACTACTTCGGCAAGCTGGGTTATCAATACACCGATTCCAGCGTGCCGGTGACGCTGCTGGAGACGCTGGAAGCGCTGACCGAACAGGTGCGCGCCGGTAAGATTCGCTACATTGGCGTGTCGAACGAAACTGCGTGGGGCGTGATGCGTTATCTGCAGTTGGCTGAAAAGCATGAGCTGCCGCGTATCGTTACCATCCAGAACCCGTACAGCCTGCTGAACCGCAGCTTCGAGGTCGGTTTAGCGGAGATCAGCCAGCATGAAGGCGTCGAGCTGCTGGCGTATTCGAGTCTGGCATTTGGTACGTTGAGCGGGAAATACCTGAACGGTGCGAAACCAGCCGGTGCGCGCAATACGCTGTTTAGTCGCTTTACCCGCTACAGCGGCGATCAGTCACAGCAGGCGATTGCTGCTTATGTTGCGCTGGCGAAGAAGCACAATATCGATCCGTCGCAGATGGCGCTGGCGTATGTGCGTCAACAGCCGTTTGTCGCCAGTACTTTGGTGGGCGCTACCACACTGGAGCAGCTGAAGATTAACGTTGAGAGTTTCAATCTGACGCTGAACGCCGATGTGTTAGAGGAACTGGAAGCGATTCATCGCCAGTTTACCTATCCAGCCCCGTAAAACCGTAGGGTCGCCATTCATGGCGACCTTATTAATTACCTCACCATCTACCGCCGCGCTTTCCACCACAACACCGCAATCGCCACGGCGAAAATCGCGCCGAATCCGACGCCGGTCGCCACTGCAGGCGCGCCCAGCTTAATCGCCACGGTATACAATCCCAGCATCAGCAGCATCGCGGTATTTTCACCGAGATTCTGTACCGCAATCGCGTTACCTGAGCCCACGGACGCCTTACCACGCTCCTGTAAAAGCGCATTGAGCGGTACCACGAAGAAACCACCCAGCGCACCAATCAGCATCAAAACCAGATAGGCATTGAGCAAGCTGGTTTGCAACGCGAACACCACCACCATCACGCCAATCAGCACACCGGCTGGCATGCAGCGACGCACGGTTTGCAGCGTCACCAGCTTCGCTGCCGCTGCCGCACCAATCACGATGCCAATCGCCACCATGGCATTCAGCGTGGTCGGGGTTTTGTTATCGCTGATGCCGAGCGCCACCGGCACCCACAGCACCAGCAGGAAACGCAGCGTCACGCCCGCGCCCCAGAACAAGCTGGTGCCGAGCAGCGAGAAGCGCGTTTCGCCGTTGCGCCACAGCAGCTTAGTGGCCGCGATGAAACTGCGCAGCATGGCGCCAAAATGCCAGCTCTGACCGGGACGCGCTGCCGTCAGACGCGGAATAAAGATGTTCGCCACCACCGCCATCGCATAGGTCATGGCACACACCACCAGCGCGGCGACCAGGTTCCAGTCCGCCAGAATACCGCCCGCCACCGAACCCAGCAGAATCGCCGCAATGGTCGAACCTTCCATTAAGCCGTTGGCTTTGACCAGGCGTTCACCGCTGGTGATCTCCGTCAGGATGCCGTACTTGGCCGGCGAATAGGATGCCGCGCCAATCCCCACCAGCGTATAGCCGAGGAACGGATTGAAGCCGAAACAGATAACCAGCGCGCCGAGCAGCTTAAGACTGTTAGCGAACATCATTACCCGACCTTTGGCAAAGCTATCCGCCATCTGGCCCACGAACGGCGCGAGCAGAATGTAAGTGGCCACAAACAGCATTTGCAGGATCGGCTGACTCCAGTCCGGATAGAACTGATTTTTCAGCACCGCCAGCGTCACAAACAACAGCGCGTTGTCGCCAAATGCCGAGAAGAACTGCGCCACAATCACCGCCAGCATGTTGCGCGATAACAGCGGTGCATCCTTATTTAACGCCTGGCTCATGCCTGCTCCTCTTCCGCCAGCTGCTTCAGGCTGACATAGTCCGGTTTGCCGCTGCCCAGCATCGGCAGCTGTTTCATCACGCGGATATCGCGCGGCACCGCCAGTTCCGGCGCGCCAATTTCACGCGCGGCTTTCAGCAGCGTGTCGCGGCCCAACTCGCTGTCGGTAGTAAACAGCACCAACGCTTCACCACGATTACCGTCCGGACGCAGCGACGCCGCATGTTGCTTCTCGTTAGAGGCTTTCAGCGCAATCTGCTCCACAATCTCCAGCGACACCATCTCACCGGCAATTTTGGCGAAGCGTTTCGCACGGCCCTGAATCTGGCAGAAACCGCCTTCATCAAAGCTGACGATATCGCCGGTGTCGTACCAGCCCGCTTCCATCTCGCCTTCGCCGTTATCGGCGACCGGGACTTCCAGCACGCCTGGATTTTCCACGCGCAGATACCCGTTCATTACGTTCGGACCGCGCAGCTGCAGGCGACCGCCCTGCTCAATGCCCGGCACCGAAATCAGACGCGAATCCATGCCCGGCAGAATGCGGCCCACGGTGTGATTTTTCGCCGCCATCGGCACGTTGATCGCCACCACCGGCGCGCACTCCGTCACGCCGTAGCCTTCGAGAATACGGATGCCGTATTTTTCCATGTAGATCTGACGCGTCGCTTCCTGCAGTTTCTCCGCGCCCGCCACCACATAGCGCAGACGCGCAAAATCGTACGGGCTGGCGAAACGCGCATAGTTGCCAAGGAAGGTTGAGGTACCAAACAGCACGGTGCAGTTACGGTCGTAAACCAGCTCCGGCACGATGCGGTAATGCAGCGGGCTCGGATAGAGAAACACCTGTGCGCCGGTCAGCAACGGGGTAAACAGGCCAACGGTTAAACCAAAAGCATGGAACAGCGGCAGCGCCGACATAAAGCGGTCGCGCGGGGTGAAATCCGCCACGGTACGAATCTGCTCAACGTTCGCCAGCAGACTTTTATGCGAGTGCACCACACCTTTGGGATGGCCTTCCGAACCGGAGGTAAACAGCACCATCGCCGCATCTTCCGGCTGCTGCGCCACCAGCGCACGGCGCGGCATCAGCAGATGCGCCACAATCCACAACTTGTCCTGCAGCGTAACGGTATCTTTCAGATCTTCCAGATAGATCCACTGCACTTCGGTCAATCCCTGCGGCAGGTGCCACAGGTTGCCTTTTTCGAGGAACTGCCGCGAGGTAAACACGGTTTTCACCTGCGATGCGGTCAACGCCGCACGCATGCCATTCACGCCTGCGGTGTAGTTGAGCATCGCCGGAATGCGCCCGCGCAGCGAGGCACCGAGAATCGCCGCCGCTGTCACCGTGGCGTTCGGCAGCAGCAGACCGACGTATTCACCTTGCTGGCTGTAACGCTCCAGAATGCGGCCCACGCCAAGCGCTTTCTTCAGCAAACCGGTATAGCTATCCGGTTTGAAGTTGACGTCTTCGATACACGGCTTCATCGCGCCATAACGCTGACGCGCATTGAGGAAAGCCTCGAACAGCGTCTCACGCGGACGCACCGCCATGCGGGCTTCCATCATCACATGGTGCAAGTGCTCGCCCGCCAGCGTGCGACGATCGCGCGCGCGCCTGGCTTCAGGCATCGGGATTACCGTTGGCGGCAGCACCGTTAAGGTGATGCGCGGGAACAGGCGGCGTTTAAACACGCCCGCCAAACGACCAAACGGCGTATATTCCGCGCCTTCGATACGCATCGGCACCACGGTGGCACCGGATTTCGCCGCCACAAAGCCGGCGCCGCTGTAGATCTTCATCAGCGATCCGGTCACGGTGATGCGCCCTTCGGGGAAGATCACCACCGGACGGCCCTGATTGATCATGCGCACCAGATGTTTGATCGACATCGGCTTGGTGGGATCGAGCGGAACGAAGTCGATGATCGGCTTCAGCAGACGCATAAACCATTGATCGCTGATCGAGGAATAGACCGCGAACACCGGTTTGATCGGCAGAAACAGCGCCAGTAATACCCCATCCAGAAACGACGTGTGATTGGGGGTGATCAGCACTTTCTCTTTATGCAGTGCCGCGAGGTCGCCGCGCAGTTCCACGCGCCACAGCAGGCGGAACAGGAAACGGAAAAAAGTGAGTAGCATGCCAGCTCCTTAGCAGTCTTAAAAAATGGCTCTTACGATGCAGGATCTGGGGATTTTCGACAAGTGGCGTGGTGATTTAAACGCAATAGCAGTCGTAGGGCCGCTATTCATGGCGTAATGCTTGTCAGTTAAGCCAACGATGAGTGCGCAGGCCGGGGCCACTTGTGGTCCGGCCTGCTCCGAAGCTTCAGCGAGTGCTGCTAAAAAGGGCTCATTTGCCAGAGGCGCTGGCGCGTCAGCTGCGGCAAAGGGCCATTCGCAGCGCTGAGGCTTTTACGTTGGGCCGGGAGCCTCACGCAGGGATGCGTGAGGCAGTTCGGGGCGGCCAGGACGGCCGATCCACGAACGATCCGTCGGCACGACGTGGAAGCCGAAGGCACCGCGTTAGCGGCGCGAGGACGGCCCGTGACGCAGCAGATGTGTCAGAGCCCGCACCAAAAATGCTTTCTTAACTAACAAGCATTACACCATTCATGGTGACCTGGTTTTACCGCGTATCCGCCTGCCAGCCACCGCCCAGCGCGGCGATCAGGCCGACGCTGCTGACCCACTGCGTGCTCTGCAGCGACAGCAAACTCTGCTGCGCGCTCAGGCTGCTGTTTTCGGTGGTGGCGACGTCGAGATAGTCGATCATTCCGGCGTCATACTGATTGCGCGTTACGCGCGCGGATTCCTGCGCCGCGTCGGTGGCGCGCTGCTGTGCGGCGATTTCGCCCTGCAAAGTATTCAGCTGCACCAGATAATCTTCCACTTCGCCCATGCCGGTCAGCACCGACTGGCGATAGCTGGCAACGCTGGCATCATAGGCGGCGCGCGCCTGTTCGACTTTCGCTGAGGTGGCGCCGAAATCTAACAGCGTACCGCTCAGCTCCGGCCCCAAAGACCAGACGCGATTGGGCAGCGAGAACAAACTGTTGATCGCCGATGAACTCACGCCGCCGCTGGCGCTCAGCGTCAAATCGGGGTAGTAACCGGCAATCGCCACGCCGACCGCCGCATTCGCCGCCGCCACGTTGCGCTCGGCGTAGGCGATATCGGGACGGCGCTGCAACAGCTGCGACGGCACGCTGTTCGGGATCGCGGGCAGCGCGGCCTCCAGCTTCGCCACCGGCAAGGAGAAATCCGCCGGTGCGCGGCCCAGCAGCAGCGCAATGGCGTGCTCCATCTGCGCACGCTGCCACTGGTAATCCTGCGCCGAGGCGCGGGCGCTCTCCAGCTGCATCTGCGCCTGCGCTAAGGTGGCGCGTGATTCGCTGCCCGCCGCGTATTTGTTTTCTATCACCGTCAGATAGCGTTGATAGGCCGCGATACTGCGCTGATAGAGCGCGATTTTCTCGTCGATGATGCGCAGCTGGAAATAGTCCTGCGCCAGTTCGGACTGCGCGCTCAGAGTGATATTCGCCAGCTCGGCCTTGCTGGCTTCGGCGCTGGCATGGTTCTCCTCCAGCGTGCGCCGCAGTTTGCCCCATACATCCAGCTCCCAGCTGGCGCTGAGATCGGCGGCATGGCTGTTGCTGACGCTACGTTGTCCGCTGGCGCTGGCGCGGCTGCCGCTGCGCGTGCTGCTGACGTCGTAGCTTACCGACGGCAACAACTCCGCGCGTGATTGCCCAACTAACGCCTGCGCTTCGCGGTACTGCGCGGCATAGCTGGCAACGTTCTGGTTGGAGATGCTCACCTGCTTCAGCAGACTAGACAGCGTGGCATCGTGATACACCTGCCACCATTCACCTTTGCTGTTTGCATCCTGCGGCGTCGCCTGCGTCCAGCCTTTGGCTTCTTTGAAATGGGTCGGCATCGCCATGCTCGGGCGCTGATAATCGGGGCCAACCGCGCAGCCCGCCAGTAACATCACGGTGAGCAACGACGTAATTTTCAGAGACATTTTCATCTATCGGGATTCCACATGACGCAACCGCAGCCACTGACGTTGCGTGGCGCGGCTTAAACGGTCGAGCCAGAGATAAACCACCGGCGTAGTAAACAGCGTTAACAATTGGCTCAGCGCCAAACCACCGGCAATCGCCAGCCCGAGCGGGCTACGTAAGTCGGCATCGCCGCCGCTGCCCAGCGCCAGCGGCAGCGCGCCAAAGAAGGCGGCCAGCGTGGTCATCATGATCGGCCGGAAACGCATCAAGCAGGCTTGGGTGATCGCCTGCTGCGGCGTCATGCCTTGGCTACGCTCGGCGTGAATCGCAAAGTCGATCATCATGATGGCGTTCTTTTTCACGATACCAATCAGCAGGATGATGCCGATCAGCGCGATCACCGTCAGCTGCGTGTTGGTCAGCAACAGCAACAACAGCGCGCCCACACCCGCCGACGGCAGCGTTGAGAGAATGGTTAGCGGATGGATGTAACTCTCATACAGCACGCCGAGCACGATATACACCGCCGCCAGCGCCGCGATAATCAGCCACGGCATGGTGGCGGTAAGCTGGGCGAAGGCGGCGGCGGTGCCGGCAAAACCGGCCTGAATGGTGGACGGTAAACCGAGCTGCGCCATCGCCTGCTTAATAAGCGCCTGCGCCTGCTCCAGCGACACGCCATCGTTGAGGTTAAACGCCACGGTGCTGGTGGCGGATTGGCCCTGATGCGCCACCGACAGTGGCGCGTTGCCGCCTTTAAAGCTGGCGAACGCGGCGAGCGGCACGCGATCGCCGCTGTCGTTAATCACATACAGCTGCTGCAAAATCGCCGGATCGCGCGTGTAGCTATCCTGCAGCGACATCACCACATGATACTGATTAAGCGTGTGATAGAGCGTGGCGACCTGACGCTGGCTGAAAGCGTTATTCAGCAGGGTGTCGAGCATCTGCACGTTAACGCCAAACCGTTGGGCGCGGTCGCGATCGATGTTGATCACCACTTCCTGACCGCCGGTTTGCGAATCAGAATCGACGCTATTCAGCTGCGGGATCGCCGCCAGCGCCGCCTGCACTTTGGGCGTCCACTCACGCAGCAGATCGAGATCGTCGGCCTGCAAGCTGTATTGATAGGTGGCGTTGGCGCTGCGCCCGCCGATATGCAGATCCTGCGCCGCCATCAGGAACATCTGCGCGCCGGCGATATGGCTGGTTTTCATACTCAGGCGGTTCGCCACTTCGGTGGCGGTGGCATCGCGCTTGTCAAAATCCTTGAGGCGCACAAAGAAGTTGGCGCTGTTGCGCGAGCCGAACATGCCGCTGCCCATCGACGACATCACGCTCTCTACCGCCGGATCGGACTGGATGATGTGGGTGAACTGCAGCATTTTTGGCTTCATCGCCTGGAAGGAGATGTTCTGATCGGCGCGCAGCGCGCCCATCAGCAGGCCGGTATCCTGATTGGGGAAGAAGCCTTTCTGCACCACGGAAAACAGGAACAGGTTGAGCAGCACGGTCAGCACCAAACTAAACATCGTCAGCTTTTGGTGCGCCATCACCCAGGTTAACCCGCGCGAATAAGCCGCCAGCAAAGCGTTAAGTTGGTTTTCGATAAACTGATACAGCGGATGCGGGCGTTGAGTGACTTTGGGTTTCGGCTTCAGCAGGCGCGCGCACAGCATCGGCGTCAGGCTCAGCGAGACAAACATCGAAATCAGCAGCGATACCGTCAGCGTGACGGCAAATTCGCGGAACAAGCGTCCGACGATGCTGCCCATCAGCAGAATCGGGATGAACACCGCAATCAGCGACATGGTCATCGACAGCACGGTAAAACTTACTTCCTGCGCGCCACGCAGCGCCGCGCGTAGCGGACTGAGCCCTTCTTCGATATGGCGCGTGATGTTTTCCAGCACCACAATCGCGTCATCGACGACAAAGCCGGTGGCGATAATCAGCGCCATCAGCGACAGGTTATCGAGGCTGTAACCCAGCAGATACATCACCGCGCAGGTGCCAATCAGCGAGACCGGCAGCGCCAGCGCCGGGATAATCACCGCCTGCACGTTACGCAGAAACACAAACACCACGGCGATCACCAGCAGCATCGCCACCAGCAGCGTCTCTTCGGTGTCATACAGCGAGGCGCGCACCGTCGGCGAGCGATCCACCACCACTTTCAGTTGCGTATCGGCGGGCAGATTTTTTTCCAGCGCCGGCAGCTGCGCTTTGATGGCATCAATGGTGTCGAGCATGTTGGCACCGGCCTGGCGCTTAATGCCCACCATCACCGATGGCATGGCGTTGAGGAAACCGGCCTGATACTGATCTTCAACCGAGTCATACACGGTGGCGACATCATGCAGCCGCACCGCTTTGCCCTCTTGATACGTAACGATCAGATCCTGATACTGCGCGGCTTTATCCAGCTGGCCGTTGCTGTCCACCACCCACGACTGGCTGCTGCCCTGCAAAATCCCTTTCGGCTTATTGCTGGTGCTGTTGGCGATGGCGCTGCGCACCGTATCCAGCGAAATGCCGTACTGCGTCAGCTTCAGCGGCTGCAGATCGATGCGCACCGCCGGTAAGGCGCTGCCCATCAGCGACACTTCGCCCACGCCTTTCACCTGGCCCATCGCCTGCTCGATTTTGCTTTCGGCCAGATCGTAGAGTTCGCCCGGTGTGCGCGTGGCGGACGTTAACGCCAGCATCACAATCGGCGCATCCGATGGATTGGCTTTGCGATAGGTCGGCAGCGACTCCATCGCGCTCGGCAGCAAACTGCGTGCGGCGTTGATCGCCGCCTGCACGTCACGCGCCGCGCCGTTGATGTCACGATCGAGATCAAACTGCAAAATCACGCTGGTCGATCCCTGCGAACTGCTGGAGGTCATCTCGGTGACGCCGGCGATTTGCCCCAGCGAACGCTCCAGCGGCGTAGCGACGGTGGCCGCCATGGTTTCCGGGCTGGCACCGGCCAGGCTGGCGCTCACCATAATGGTGGGGAAATCCACCTGCGGCAGCGGCGCCACCGGCAGCAGCCGATAGCCCAACGCGCCCAGCAGCAGGATCGCCAGCGTCAGCAGTAACGTGGCAACCGGGCGGAAGATAAACAGCCGGGTGAGGTTCATCGCTCGCCCCGCGCCTGCTGCTGCTTGCGCTGCATGTAGCGCTTGCCGCGCTGCGCAATGCCATCAAACCACAGGTAAATTACCGGCGTGGAGAACAGCGTCAGCACCTGGCTGACGATCAAACCGCCAACAATCACCAGACCGAGCGGCTGGCGCAGCTCGGCACCGGAACCGGACGCCAGCATCAGCGGCAGCGCACCGAGCAGCGCCGCCATGGTGGTCATCAGAATCGGGCGGAAGCGCAGCAAACAGGCCTGATGAATCGCGTCCCGCGCGCTCATGTGCTGCTTGTTTTCCGCCTCCAGCGCGAAGTCGATCATCATAATCGCGTTCTTCTTGACGATACCGATCAGCAGAATCACGCCAATCAGCGCGATCAGGCTGAATTCGCTGCCCGCCAGCAGCAGCGTCAACAGCGCGCCGACCGCCGCCGACGGCAGCGTCGAGAGAATGGTCACCGGATGGATAAAGCTCTCATAGAGAATGCCGAGCACCACGTACATGGTGATTAATGCCGCCAGAATCAGCCACAGCGTGTTGCCGGTGGCGCTTTGGAATGCCGAGGTTTCGCCCTGATAACGCAAGGTGATGCTCGACGGCAAATTGAGCTGCTGCGTTACTGTGGCAATCGCCTTCTGCCCATCTTCCAGCGAATAGCCTTTATTGAGATTGAACGACACCATCACCGCCGGGAACTGATTGAGGCGCATGTGCATCAGCGAACCGGTGCGCTGGTGAATGGTGGCGATGGACGTGAGCTTCACCATGCCGGTGGTGGTTGTGGTGGTGTCATCCGTGGTGGAAGTGCTGCTGCTCGCGCTGGTCACCGGCAAATAGACATCATCAAACGAAGCGGGCGATTGCTGATACTGCGGCGCCACTTCCAGCACCACGCGATACTGATTGGCCTGGGTAAAGATGGTGGAGACCAGACGCTGACCGAAGCTGTTGTACAACGCGGTATCGACGTCGGCGGCGGTAATGCCGTAGCGCGCCGCTTTATCGCGGTTCAGCTCGACGTAAGCCACGCGGCCCTGATCCTGCAGGTTACTCACCACGCCGTTAAACTCCGGATGCTGCTGCAAGGCGGCGACCATCTTTGGCGTCCAGCGCACCAGGTTTTCGCTGTCGGCATCATCCAGCGTAAATTGATACTGGCTCGGCGACACCTGATCGTTAACGGTCAAATCCTGCGCCGGTTGCAGATAGAGCTGAATGCCCGCCACCTGCTGCGCCGCCTGTTGCAGCTGTTTGATCACCACGTCGGCTTTGTCGTCGCGCTGGTCAAACGACTTGAGGTTGATCTGGATACGCCCGCTATTCAGGCTGGTGTTGCTGCCATCAATGCCGATGGTTGAGGACAAACTCTCCACCGACGGATTTTGCAGAATCACTTTCGCCAGCGCCTGCTGCCGCTTCGACATCTCGCTAAACGACACATCCTGCGACGCCACGGTGACGCCCTGAATCAGCCCGGTATCCTGCGTCGGGAAGAAGCCTTTCGGGATGGCGATATACAGCAGCGCGGTGAGCGCAAAGGTCGCCAGCGCCACCAGCAACGTCAGCTTCTGATGGTTCAGCACCACCGTCAGCATGCGGTCGTAGCCGCGCACCAGCTTGTCGAACAGTTCGCCGCCTTTACGCGAGAAGCGCGACTGTTTTTCCGGCGGAATGTGCTGCAACAGATAGGCGCACAGCATCGGCGTCAGGGTTAGCGACACCACCATCGACACCAGAATCGACACCGCCAGCGTGATGGCAAATTCGCGGAACAACCGCCCAACCACGTCGCCCATAAACAGCAGCGGGATCAGCACGGCAATCAGTGAGAAGGTCAGCGATATGATGGTGAAGCCAATCTGCTGCGAGCCTTTCAGCGCCGCCTGCATCGGCGTTTCGCCCTCTTCCAGCCGCCGTGAAATGTTCTCCACCACCACAATCGCATCGTCGATAACGAAGCCGGTGGCGATGGTCAGCGCCATCAGTGATAGGTTATTCAGGCTGAAGTCGGCCAGATACATCACGCCGAAGGTGCCAATCAGCGACAGCGGCACCGCCACGCTGGGAATCAGCGTCGCCGCCACGTTGCGCAGGAACAGGAACGTCACCATCACCACCAGCGCCACCGACAGCATCAGCTCAAACTGCACGTCGCTGATGGAGGCGCGAATGGTTTGCGTGCGATCCGACAAGATGCTCATCTTCACGCCGTCCGGCAGCGCCGCCTGCAGCTTCGGCAGCTGCGCTTTGATGCTGTCCACCACCTGAATCACGTTGGCGCCCGGCTGGCGCTGCACGCTGATCACAATCGCCGGACTGTTGTTGGCCCACGCCGACTGGAAGCTGTTCTCCGGTCCCTGTTCGATATGCGCGATATCTTTTAGCCGCAGCGCCGCACCGTTTTGGTAAGTGATGATCAAATTGCCGTACTCATCGGCGGTGCGCAGCTGATCGTTGGCGTCGATGGTCACCGAGTGATATTTGCCGTCGAAGCCGCCTTTCGAGCCGTTCACGTTGCTGTTGCCGATCAGCGTGTTGACGTCCTCCAGCGACAGCTGGTGCGCCGCCAGCGCTTTCGGGTCCATCTGCACGCGAATCGCCGGTTGATGGCCGCCCGCCAGCGTCACCATGCCGACGCCGTTAATCTGCGACAGCTTGAGCGCCACGCGTGTGTTCACCAGATCCTGCACCTGCGTCAGCGGCAGCGTGTCGGAACTTACCGCCAGCGTAATCACGGCGGTATCGGCTGGATTGACCTTTTTGTAAGTAGGCGGATTGGGCAGATCGCTCGGCAGCAAGTTATTGGCAGCATTGATCGCCGCCTGCACTTCCTGCTCGGCGACATCCAGCGACAGATCGAGGCTGAACTTCAGCGTAACGATCGACGATCCGCTTGAACTGGTCGACGTCATCTGGCTCAGCCCGGCCATTTGACCCAGCTGGCGCTCCAGCGGCGAGGTGACGGACGACGCCATCACATCCGGGCTGGCACCGGGATAGAGCGTGGTGACCTGAATGGTTGGGTAATCCACCTGCGGCAGCGCCGAGGTGGAGAGAAAACGGTAGGAGAAGATCCCGGCGATCAGCACGCCGACCATCAGCAAAATGGTGGCGACCGGACGCTGGATAAACAGGCGAGACGGATTCATTTGGCCTCGGCGGTCGCGGTGGTTTTACTCTCATCCGCCAGCTGCACTTTGCTGCCGTTGGTCAGGCGATCGATGCCTTCGGTGACCAGACGATCGCCCGGTTCCACCCCGTTGAGAATCGCCTGCTGATCTTCACCAAACGTTGGCCCGGTGGTGACCGCTTTACGCGTCACGGTGTTGTCTTGATTGATGACAAATACGAAGCTGCCGTCGCTGCTCAGCTGCAGCGCCTGCGCCGGGATCACCGTGACATGTTTCAGGATGTTGGTTTGCAGCCGCAGATTGACGAACTGGTTAGCGAACAGCGATTCGTCTTCATTCGGGAAGGTGGCTTTCAGTTCGATGGTGCCGGTCGCGGTGTCGATCTGGTTGCTGATGAACTTCACCTCGCCCTGCGCCAGCGCGCGGCTGTTGTCCTGATCAAAGGCGGTGGCGGGCAGACTTTGTCCGCCGTGCAGCGCTTTGGTCAGCTGCGGAATGTTGCCCTGCGGCACGCTAAAGGTTACGGCGGCGGGCTGCATCTGCGTCACCACCACGATGCCGGTGGTATCGGTGGTTTGCACCATATTGCCGGGATCGACCAGACGCAAACCGACGCGTCCGCTGATTGGCGAGGTGATGCGCGCATACTCGATATCCAGTTTGGCGCTGGCGATCTGCGCTTCATCGGCGGCGACCGCGCCTTTGTACTGGCCGACGGTGGCGGTTTGGGTATCGAGATCCTGGCGCGACAGCGAGTCCTGCGCCGCCAGTTTCTGGTAACGCACCAGCGTTAACTGCGCGCTTTTCAGCAACGCCTGATTCTGATTGAGATCGCCCTGATACTGCGCCAGCGTCGCCTGATAGCTGCGCGGATCGATCTGCGCCAGCAGCTGGCCGGCGCTAACTTTCTGCCCTTCGGTAAAGAACACTTTTTCCAGCTGTCCGGCGACGCGGCTGGTGACCGTGACGCTGGCGTTAGGGATCACCGTGCCGAGCGCATTGAGGTATTCCGGCACATCCGCGCTGCTGGCGACGCCGCTGTGTACCAGCGTGGCACCGCCCATCATCATCGCCATGCCCGGCGGGCCACCCGCGCCACCGCGATGACCGCCGCGTGCGCCTGGCGGCTTTCCGCCGCCCGGCATGCCGCCATGACCACCGACTACGCGCCAGATCACGCCCGCCACAATCAATAGCACAAGCAACAACAGGAGCCATTTCAGCCAACGAGAAAACGGGGAGCGGGAAGCGTTGTTAGTCATCAGGATCTTCAGGTTAGCCAGAAAACGGAAAATCCCCTGTAAAACAGGGGACTATTTCAAGGGGAAATCATCACTACGCGCATTATCGGTTGAATGCCCGCGCGAATTCCATACGCGAACCGTAAGGGTTTCGTTAAGGTGATTAAGATTTCCAGCCGCCGCCTAACGCCTTGTACAGGGTGATTTTCTGGCTCAATTGGCCGAGATGCGCACTGATCAGCGACTGCTGCGCACTGTAAAGCGATCGCTGGGCCACTAACACATTGAGATAATTGTCGACGCCTTGCTTGAAGCGCAATACGGAATAGTCGTAGTCGCGCTGATTGGCGCCAACCTCCTGTTGCAGCGCCGTCAGCTGATCCTGCCAGGTATCCTGGCCGGCCAGCGCATCGTTCACCTCTTTAAACGCGGTCTGGATCGCCTTCTCATAGTCAGCAATCTCAATGCGTTTCTCGATATGCGCGATATTTAGGTTGGCCTGGTTTTTACCACCGTCAAAAATCGGCAGGTTAATCGATGGCATGAATGACCATGCGCCGGTGCCGCCGCCCAGCAGGCTGCCAAGCGAGCTGCTGGTGGAGCCGCCGGACGCGGTCAGCGTGATGCTCGGGAAGAAGGCGGCACGCGCCGCGCCGATATTGGCATTAGCCGCCTTCAGCGTGTGCTCCGCCGCCATGATATCCGGGCGACGCGTCAGCAGATCCGACGGTAAGCCAGCAGGCGTGGCCGGGAACTGCCAGTTGGCGTCCAGCGTGGCGTGTGACAGCAGCGTGGCGGGCAGATCGGTGCCGACCAGCAAGCGCAGCGCATCGACATCCTGCCGCACCTGACGCGTGTAACTCGCCACGTCCGCCTGCGCCGCCCGCACCGTGCTTTCGGCCTGCGCCAGATCCTGATCGCTGCTGGCACCGCCGTCGTAGCTGAGTTTGGTCAGACGATACGATTCCTGCTGGCTTTGCGCGGTGTGTTGCGCCAGATGCAGCAGATCGTTATCCGAACTCAGCGTCAGCCACGCCGTCGCCACTTCCGCGATCAGTGAAATGCGCGTGGCGCGTTCGGTGGCGGCGCTCGACAGATAGGTTTCCTGCGCCTGATCGCTCAGGCTTTGCAGGCGACCAAAGAAATCCAGCTCCCACGAAGTGACGCTCAAGCCGCTGTTCAGCTCGTGATAGGTCACCGCGCCGCTGGTTTTGGTGTTGTAGAGATTGGCCGGTTCATGTGCCGAGGTCTGGCTGGCCGTGGCGTTGATCGACGGCATCAACGCCGCGCGCTGCACCGTGACGCCCTGCTGCGCCTCTTGCACGTTCAGCGCCGCCACGCGCAGGTCGCGGTTGTTATCCAGCGACAGCTGAATCAGGTTGCGCAGCGTGGCGTCAGTGAAGAAGTTCTGCCACGGTAAATCGGCGACATTGCCAACCGGCGTCGCCTGATCGTATTTAGCGTCCACCGGCAGTGCCGGGCGCTGATAGTGCGGTGCCAGCGTACAACCGGCCAATGCCAGCGCGAGCGGCAACAGCGCCAGACGAAAGTTATTCATGTTCATTTTTAACCACCTTTGCGGATGTTTGTTTTTTACGCGCAAAGAACTGCGAAACCACCACGTAGAACATCGGCACAAAGAAGATGGCGAGGAAAGTCGCGGTGATCATACCGCCCGCCACCGCCGTACCAATCGAGTGCTGACTGCCGGCGCCCGCGCCGTTGGATATGGTCAGCGGCAGCACGCCGAGAATAAACGCCATTGAGGTCATGATAATCGGACGGATACGCAGCCGCGCCGCTTCTACCGCCGCTTCCACCAGCGTTTTGCCCTCGCGCTCATGCAGCTCTTTGGCAAACTCGACGATCAGGATGGCGTTTTTCGCCGCCAGCCCCACGGTGGTCAGCAGGCCAACCTGGAAGAAAACATCGTTCTGCAGGCCGCGCAGCAGCACCGCGCTAATGGTGCCGAGGATGCCGAGCGGCACCACCATGATCACCGAGAACGGAATCGACCAGCTCTCGTACAGCGCTGCCAGACACAGGAACACCACCAGAATCGAGATCAGATACAACTGCGTGGTTTGGCTGCCGGAGGCCTGCTCCTCATACGAAATGCCGTACCACTGCACGCGGAAACCGTGCGGCAGCTGCTTCGCCAGCTGTTCCACCGCCTTCATCGCTTCACCGGTACTCTGGCCCGGCGCGGGCGATCCGAGAATCTCCTCAGCGGTTAAGCCGTTAAAGCGTTCAAAGTGCGGCGAGCCGTACACCCATTTGCCCGAGGCGAAGGCGGAGAATGGCACCATGGTGCCGCTGCTGTTGCGGAAGTACCATTTGTCGAGATCCGACGGTGTGACGCGTGAGTCCGCTTTGCCCATCAGATAGACCTCTTTCACGCGGCCGTTATACATGAACTGATCGATGTAGCTGGAGCCCCACGCCACCGACAAGGTGTTGTTGATGTCGGTCATGCTCAGGCCGAGCGCGCTGGCCTTCTCATCATTGATCTCCAGTTGATACTGCGGCTCATCTTCCAGCCCGTTAAGACGTACCTGCGCCAGATGTGGATCGTTGTTCGCCAACGTAATCAACTGATGCGCGGCATCCATCATCTGCTGATGGCTATGCGCGCCGGTATCCTGCAGATAGAGATCGAAACCGGTGGCGTTGCCCAGCTCCATCACCGCCGGCGGCACCATGGCGAAGATTTTGGCGTTCTGGTAGTTGGCGAAGTGCGCCATCACGCGGTTCGCCAGGTCCTGCACGCTTTGCCCGCTGTGCGTGCGGTCGCCCCAATCTTTCAGGCGCACAAAAGCCATGGCGTTGCTCTGGCCGCGACCGGCAAAGTTAAAGCCCGCCACGCCAAAGGTGGTGGTCACCACCGACGCTTCGTTCTGTTGCAGATAGGCGTTGAGATCGTTAATCACCTGCTGGGTACGCTGCGATGACGAGTTCACTGGCAGCGTGATCTGCACCATCATCAAGCCCTGATCTTCACCCGGCAGGAAGGTGGTCGGTACGCGGGTGAACAAAAATCCCGTCACGCCAACGATCACCAGATAGATCACCAGGAACAGGCCGCGACGGGAAATCACTTTGCTGACGCCGTGGGTGTAGTGCATTGCCCCGCTGTCGAACTTGCGGTTAAACCAACCGGCGAATCCGGTGCTTTTATGTTCCGCCGCTGCCGGTTTCAGCAAGGTGGCGCACAGCGCAGGCGTGAAGATCAGCGCCATGATCACCGACAGCGCCATCGCCGAGACGATGGTGACCGAGAACTGGCGGTAAATCACACCGGTCGATCCGGAGAAGAACGCCATCGGCAGCAGCACTGCCGACAGCACCAGCGCAATGCCAAACAGCGCGCCCTGAATCTGCTGCATCGATTTAATGGTGGCGGCTTTCGGGTCGAGCTGCTCTTCGTGCATCACGCGCTCAACGTTCTCCACCACCACAATGGCGTCATCCACCAGTAGCCCGATGGCCAGCACCATACCGAACATGGTGAGGGTGTTAATGCTGTAACCAAAGGCCGAAAGAATGCCGAAGGTGCCCAGCAGTACCACCGGCACCACCAGCGTGGTGATCAGCGTGGCGCGCAGGTTTTGCAGGAAGATCAGCATCACGAAGAACACCAGCACCACCGCTTCGATCAGCGTTTTCACCACCTCTTCAATCGAGGCGCTGACCACCGGCGAGGTGTCGTACGGATACTGAATCTCGACGTTATCCGGCAGCGAATCTTTCAGGTCGGCGATGGTTTGGCGCACCGCCTTGGCGGTATCCAGTTCATTGGCACCGGTTGCCAGACGCAACGCTATACCGGCGGCCGGTTTGCCGTTCATGGTGGCATCGATGCCGTAGCTTTGCGGCCCGAGCGCGACGCTGGCCACATCTTTCAGCCGCACCTGCGAGCCGTCGCTATTCACCTTCAGCAGCACATTCTCAAACTGCTGCACGGTGGTGAAACGGGTTTTGCCGAGGATCGTCGCCTGGGTTTTTGCGCCCTGAATGGTCGGCAAGCCGCCGAGTGAACCGGACGACACCTGCACGTTCTGGTTATCAATCGCCGTGGTAACATCGCTCGGCATCAGGTTGTATTTGTACAATTTGGCCGGATCGAGCCAGATGCGCATCGCGTATTCGGATCCCAGCACCATGAAGTCGCCGACGCCCGGCGTACGCGAGATCGGATCTTCCAGTTTCGACACCAGCATGTCGGCCAGATCGCCGTTAGTCAGCTTGCCGTCTTTGGCGATCAACCCGATGACCATCATAAAGTTTTTCTGGTACTTACGGATGCGGATACCTTGCTGCGTGACATCGGTGGGCAGCTGCGACTCCGCTAGCGACACGCGATCCTGCACCTGAACCTGGGCGATATCGGGATTGATGCCCTGATTAAAGGTGGCGATGATCTGCGCGCTGCCGTCCGAGGCGCTGCTCGACTCCAGATAGCGCAAACCATCCAGACCGTTCAGCTGCTGCTCAATTACCTGCACCACGGTGTTTTGCGTGGTTTCGGCGCTGGCACCCGGATAAGTTACCGAGATGGAGACCGCTGGCGCGGAGATATTGGGATATTGATTGACCGGCAAACTGATGGCGGCAATCGCGCCGACCAGCATCACGATAATGGCGATAACCCAGGCGAAGATTGGACGTTCAATAAAAAACTTCGACATGCCGCCCCCTTATTGCGCCGCTGCGTCAGTCATCGAAAGACTCACCGCATTGGCGGATGGCGTGTCGTTGGTGTTGGCGGCGCTGGTGGTCACTTTCACCCCGCTGCGCACGCTTTGCAGGTTGTTCACCACCACGTTTTCCCCTTGCTGCAGGCCCGAGGTCACCAGCCATTCTCCTTTGATCATCTCGCCGGTGTGGATGCTGCGCTGCTCGATGGTGTTGTCGCTTTTCACCACAAAGACATACGGCTGACCTTTGGTGTCATGCATGATCGACTCTTGCGGCAGCAAAATGCCTTGCTGCTGAATGCCCTGCGGGAAGCTGGCATGCACGTACATGCCCGGCAGCAGTTCGTTATTGGGGTTCGGGAATACCGCGCGCAGCACCACGGTGCCGGTGGCGGTATCGACGTTCACTTCCGAGAACGCCAGCCTGCCCTGCTCGGCGTACTGGCTGTTATCTTCCAGCGACAAGCCCACGGCGGCGGTGTTATCGGCCACTTTGGCGATTTTGCCGTCGGCCAGCGCGCGGCGCAGGCGCAGCAGATCGGTGGAGGATTCGCTGACATCGACATAGATCGGATCAAGCTGAGTGATGGTGGCGAGATAATCGGTTTGCCCATTGGTGACCAGCGCACCGGCGGTATACAGCGAGCGGCTGATGTGGCCGGAGATCGGCGCTTTCACCAGCGTGTAATCGAGATTCACTTTGGCGGTTTCCACATCGGCCTGCGCTTCACGCGCGGCGGCGACCGCATCGTCGTAGGTTTGCTGGCTGATGGCGTGCGCATTGGCCAGCGGCTGATAGCGCTTCACCACCATCGCATCGTTCTGCCAGGTCGCCATGGCTTTGTCGTAGGCTGCTTTATAGGTGGCCGGATCGATTTGATACAGCGGCTGGCCGGCTTTCACTTCACCGCCCTCGGTAAACAGGATTTTTTCAATCACGCCGCTCACCTGCGGACGCACCTGCGCGGTTCTCACCGCCGTGGTGCGGCCTGGCAATTGGCTGACAAGCGTAACGGGTTGCGCTTTCAGGTTGACCACGCCCACTTGCGGGGTGGCGGATGCGGCGGGCTTTGCTCCGCCCTGGTCACAGGCTGCCAGTAAAAACACCACGCTGGCAGAAAGAAGTTTCAGGCGCATAGTTGTTCTCTAAAAGATAGGAAGGGAATAGTCACGAAGGTAATGACTCAAAAAGCCATTGTAGGGAGGCGGGTTAAGCGGGGTTGTTAAGGTTGCGTAAAATATATTTTCCAAAGGAAAATGGTAAACCTTTCGTGCCATAAAGGGTTGGTATTTTTAGCGTTTTGCGGGTTTTTGATGGGGACTACGTCCGTGCATATCGCACCGTAGGGTCGCCATTCATGGTGACCGTTCCGAAGGCTGCAAAGTGCGGCCATTGGCAAGGTCGTCATGAATGACGACCCTACGGGGTTAACCTTTGGGTTCAATGCCGCGGCGGCGCAGCTCGCGGCGCGCCAGCTCTTTTAACCAGCACGACAGCGTAACGTTGTCGTCGTCGGTCACACTGCGCAGCTGCTCGTGCAGCTCCGGGTGAATACGTAACTGAAACGCCGAAGAACGGCCCTCGCCTTTTGGCGTGCGGTCTTTGGTTTTTGGCATCGCGGGTTGGCCTCAACGAGTCGCAATAAAAAATCGCCCCTTAAAGCGCTACCAACACCGTAAGGGGCTAGCGAACCGCCATGGAATGCGACATCGCGGTGCGTTACCTACAGGTTACACAACCCGATATTTTTATGTTGCCGGGGAAGTGTTAAGACTCAGACAAGAGGTGTGAGCGAGTTCGCACGGCAGTAAATTACAGGCAAAAAAAACCCACGCATCTGCGTGGGTCGGTGTAATAACAGGGTACTGCCAAAGCAGCTTGTTTCACACCCATCAATACCTCTGGGATCTCCATACTCGCACCGTTGAGTCGGTGAAAGACAGGTGCAAAAAGCAACGGTGTTTGGGGAAGTGAAACGAGGTGTGAATATTCTCCACACCTCACTTACACTTTTGATTTAACTAAGATTTGTCTGAAGCAGGTTTACTGTAGATCGCATCGGGTGCCACGTTCATGTGCTTGAGTACCGGGCCCATGATGTTGCCGAAGATCGGTGCTGCCACCGAGCCACCAAAGTGATCGCCCGCGGTGGGATGGTTGATCATTACCACCAGCGCCACTTCCGGATGGCTGGCAGGCGCGATGCCGGCGGTGTAGTTGATATAACCGCCATCGTACTTACCGCTGGTGCCCATCTTCTCTGCGGTACCGGTTTTGGTCGCCAGACGATAACCCGGCACCGCCGCTCTCACCCCGGTGCCGCCCGGCAGTACGTCGCTCTCCAGCATATGCACCACGGTTTGCACCACCTGCGGGTTCGCCACCTGTTTGCCTAACACCGGCGGCGTCACTTTGGTGATCGACAGTGGACGATAAACGCCGTACGAACCGAGCGTGGCGTATTCACGCGCAATCTGCAGCGGCGTGACGCGCAGGCCGTAGCCAAAGGCAAAGGTGGCGCGTTCGATATCAGCCCAGCGCTCGCGGTGCAGCGGGAAGTAACCCACGCTCTCACCGGTCAATCCCAGCCCGGTAGGTTTACCCAAGCCAAACGCCTGATAGGTATTAACCAGCGCTTCAGCCGGCATCGCCAGCGCAATGTGCGAGACGCCGATGTCACTCGATTTCTGCAAAATGCCGGTCATAGTGAGGCGCGGCCAGTGACCAACGTCGCGAATTAAGTGGCCGTTGACGCTGTAAGGCGTGGTATCGATCACCGAATCGGCGCGCACCAGATGGCGCTCCAGCCCTTCCATCACCACCAGCGGTTTCACCGTGGAGCCGGGTTCGTAACTGTCGTTGATCGCCGAGTTACGCATCTGCGCCGGCGTGGCATTTTCATAGTTGTTCGGGTTGAACGACGGATAAGAGGCCATCGCCAGAATTTCGCCGGTATCGATTTTCACCAATACCGCCGCACCCGAATCCGCTTTGTTCAGCAGCACACCGTCGCGCAGTTTGCTGTAGAGCGTGAATTGGTCGAACTTGTCGATGCTGAGCTGCACGGTTGGCGGCTGTTGTGGCGGCTGGTAATCGATCATCGCAATGATGTTGCCTTCACCATCCTGACGATAAACTTCTTTGCCCGGATCGCCCTGCAGCACATGGTCGAAGCCCTTCTCGATGCCGTTCAGGCCGTTGCTGTCGGCCCCTACAATGCCAATCAGCGGCGCAGCTGCTTCACTCATTGGATAGAAGCGGCTGTCGTTATACACCGAGCTGATACCTTTCAGTTTCAGCTCGGCGATATCTTTGGCGATGCCGAGTTCGATTTTGCGGCCCAGATAGAGGAAGCGTTTTTTCGGGTTGGCGGTGATGGCCGCGCGCAGATCTTCCGGACGCTGATTGAGCGCGGCCGCCAGATAAGCCCATTTGGCGCTGGTGAAATCGGGATTCCCCTCCAGCACGCGCATTGGGTCGGCGATGATGTCACGCGCCGGAACGCTCAGCGCTAACGCCTGGCCGTCGCGATCCAGCAAGGTGCCGCGGTTGGTCGGCAGCGTCACGGTACGCAGCGAGCGCTGATCGGCTTCGTGCTCCAGCATTGGATGCTTGATCAACTGCAGGTCACCGACGCAAATCAGCAACAGCACCAGACAGCAGAACACGCCAAGGCAGATCAGGCGAAAACGAAACGGGTTAAAGGGCGCTTTTATCTGGTCTTTTCCCAGAAATTTTTTAATAGGAGGCATGGCAATCCGCTGCTGTAAGTGAATCTGAAGCTTATTGCTTGCAGTTATAAAGAAACGTAAAGCGAGTTGACAGGAAAACTGTGTTTCGATTCGTTAAGCAAAAAAAAACCTGCGCATCTGCGCAGGTCGGTGTAATCAAGAAAACTTTTTGATGTTCACCCATCAATACCTCTGGGACCCTGACTGTAGCAAGGCGGCACGCTGGGAAACCATCGCCTAAACGCAACAGTTACCGGCAAAATGTAACCAGCGATGAGATTATTCGTTGCCCATTCACATCAGATGTTTTTTGATTTCCACCAGGCAACTCATGGCGTTAGGGCCCTGCGTTAACGACGAGGTGCCGATATCCAATGTCAGGACATTCGGGTTGCCGGCGCGATCCCACGGCTGCCAGGCGCGACCAAATCCAGGATCGAACCAGGCGCCGGTGGCGATGATCACCACGCCCGGCGTTAAGCCGTCGGTCAGGCGCACCCCGGCCAGCATGCGCCCGCGCGCATTGCTCACCTCAATCTCATCGCCATCCTGAATATCACGCGTTGCCGCATTCTGCGGATGCATATACAGCGTCTCATGTCCGGCGGTTTTGTTGGCTTGCACCGTGTCGGTGGCATCCATCTGGCTGTGCAGACGATCGGATGGCTGAATCGAGATCATATGCAGCGGGAACTGTGAACTGAGCGGCGCGCCCAGCCACTCTTGCGGCTCGCGCCACTCGGGATGTCCGGCGAAATTCTCCAGCTGATAATCGGCAATAGTTTGGCAGAACAGCTCAATCTTGCCGCTGGCGGTTTGAATTGGATGCGTTTCTGGGTTAGCGCGGAAATCATCCATAAACACGAACGGCTTGCCGCCTTCGGGAATCTCGACAAAACCGCGCTCCCAGAATTCCCCGAACTCCGGGAACGGAATATCACGCCGCGCATGCGCTACCGCGCACTGCTGATACAGATGCTCGATCCACTGCATCTCATTGCGCCCTTCAGTGAACACATCACGATAGCCGAGGCGATCGGCGATATCAGCGAAGATGTCGAAATCATTGCGCGCCTGATGCTGCGGCTTGATTGCCTGATGCATCGCCAGCACGAAGCGATCGCGCGACGATCCGCCGATGTCGTTACGCTCCAGCGTGGTAGTGGCGGGCAACACGATATCCGCCATCTGCGCCGCCGGCGTCCAGACGATATCCTGCACAATCACGGTATCCGGGCGCTGCCAGCCTTCCACCAGACGATTGAGCTGCTGATGATGATGGAACGGATTGCCGCCTGCCCAGTGCACCAAATGGATATCCGGATAGTGCTGCGTTTCGCCCTGGAATGCGTACGGCTGGCCGGGATTGAGCAGCATGTCGCTGATGCGCGCCACTGGAATCGACAAATTGCCCGGATTCGGGCCGGTGCTCATCATGGGTGCCGGGCCATCCTGACGCGGATTGCCGACGCTGTTCATCGAGCCATGACCAAAGGAGAATCCGCCGCCCGGCAAGCCCGGCTGACCGAGCATTGATGACAACGCAATCATCATCCAGTACGGCTGCTCGCCGCGATGGGCGCGCTGTACCGAATAGGAGCAGGTAATAAAGCTGCGTTTGCCGATCAGCTGCTGCGCCAGCAAAGCAATGCGCGCCGCCGGAATGCCGGTAATGCTGCTGGCCCACTCAGGCGTTTTAGCGATGCCATCGCTTTCACCGAGCAGATAGCCGCGCAGCTGCGGCCAGCCGGTGCAGTGGCTGGCGAGGAAGCTTTCATCCAGCGCGTTACGTCGGGTGATTTCAAAACCCAGCGCCAGCATCAGCGCTACGTCGGTGTTCGGGCGAATCGGAATCCACTCGGCATTGACGAACGCCGGGCAGTCATCGCGCATCGGGCTGATGTTGATGATTGGCGTGCCGTTGGCGCTGAGCTGCTCCAGCGCCGGTTTCAGGCTGTGCTGCCCCGCGCCGCCGGATGCGACCTGCGCGTTTTTCAGCGCCAGGCCGCCGAAGGCGATAAAGATGTCGGCGTGCTGCACCACTTCCGGCCAATCGGTGACGCGACCGGTGAGCGGCATGTAGGTGCCAATCACGTACGGCAGGAAAAACTGCGCCGCGCCCCAACTGTAGTTACCTTGCTGGTCGACACCGCCGCCGCCCTGAAAATAGAAACGGCGAATCAGCGTGCGCGCGTGGTTGACGCGTCCCGCCGATGACCAGCCGTAAGAGCCGTTGAAAATGCCCGATGCGCCGTAGCGATCGCGCACGCGGCGATTCTCTTCCGCCACCAGATCCAGCGCGGTATCCCAATCCACCGCCACGAAATCTTCCCGACCGCGCAAGGTGCGATCGCTGTTTTCGCGCGACTTCAACCATGAACGGCGCACCATCGGCTGGCGAATACGCTTATCCGAATAGACCAGTTCAGGAATGGTGTTGAGCATCGGCGAGGGATCGGCATCGGCGAAGAAGGGTTCACAGCCAATCAGGCGATCGTTTTCGGTGACGGCAGTGAATGCGCCCCAGTGCGCCAGGTGCGGCACGCGAGTTTTCATGGTTTTAGGTCCGGCAGGCAGGTGTAATTGTGTCTGGCAGCATAACATGAGCCTGTAACCGAGCTAAAGCGCGGCTGTGAGCGCCTGATTTTCCGTGCTTTTGCGACAGCGCTGGCATTCTGCCGGGTTGCTACAGGGTGGGTTTTCCGTAACACTGGTGGCATGTGTAAACGTTTTCCCGGATGTCGATAATCGCATGGCTACCATTAAGGATGTTGCCCGAATGGCTGGGGTGTCGGTTGCGACCGTCTCCCGCGTCATCAATAATTCGCCCAAAGCCAGCGAGAGTTCTCGCCTCGCCGTTACGGCGGCAATGGAGCAGTTGCAGTATCACCCGAACGCCAACGCACGCGCCCTGGCGCAGCAATCCACCGAAACCCTGGGTTTAGTGGTGGGCGATGTTTCCGATCCGTTTTTTGGCGCGATGGTCAAAGCGGTGGATGAAGTTGCGGGCCAGACCGGCAACTTTTTGCTGATTGGTAACGGTTACCACAATGAGCAAAAAGAGCGTCAGGCGATTGAGCAACTGATGCGCCATCGCTGCGCCGCCTTAGTGGTACACGCTAAGAAAATCCCCGACGACGATTTAGAGATGCTGATGAAGCAGGTGCCGGGCATGGTGCTGCTGAATCGCCTGCTGAAAGGCTTTGAACATCGCTGCATCGCGCTGGATGACCGCTACGGCGCCTGGCTGGCAACGCGTCATCTGATTCAGCAAGGCCATACGCAAATCGCCTTTATCTGCTCCACGCACACCATTTCCGATGCCGAAGATCGTCTGCAAGGCTATTACGACGCGCTGAAAGAGCACGGTTTGCCGTGTAATGACCGTTTGGTGGCGTGGGGCGAACCGGACGAAGTGGGCGGCGAACAGGCGATGACCGAATTGATGGGACGCGGCAAGCAGTTCACGGCGGTGGCCTGTTACAACGATTCGATGGCCGCCGGTGCGCTGGCGGTGCTGAGTGATAACGGCATTCGCGTGCCGGAAGAGATGTCGCTGATTGGCTTCGATGATGTGCTGGTGTCGCGCTATGTGCGTCCGCGTTTGACGACGGTGCGTTATCCGATAGTCACGATGGCGCAACAGGCGGCGCAACTGGCGCTGGCGTTAGCCAATGGCAGCGAGATGCCGGAAGTGACCAATATGTTTAGCCCCACGCTGGTAAGACGGCATTCGGTGAGTGGGCCGGGTTAAATCCTGGTGCGCGCTTTCCCTCACCCTAACCCTCTCCCGCAAGCGGGAGAGGGAATGATTAGGTGGAGTGAACCTCGGATTTACAGCTTGCTCGGGCGGCTCCTTCTCCCGCTTGCGGGAGAAGGCTGGGATGAGGGACAACGCGCACCCATCACAAATCCCGCGAATACACCTTCACCCGCACATCCGGGAACTCCAGCGCGTCGCATTGATACTGCCAGCCAAAACGTTCGTAATAGCCGCCAAAGGTGGACCATAACCACAGCTTGTCATGACCGCGCTGCTGCGCGAAATCGACCACATGCTGCTGCAGCGCTTTGCTCAATCCCTTGCCGCGCGCGGACTCCTCAACAAACAGCGCCGCCACCCACGGCGTGAGATCCTGACGGCTGATCAAATCGCAGCGCCAGAATCCCACCGTACCGAGCGGTATATCGCCGTCGAGCGCCACAAAGGTCACCGGAAAGTCGGCGCCGTTGAGGCTGCTGCGCACAATGCTGTGGTAAAACTCACGCGACGTGCCGTCGCCAAACGCCTGCCACAGCCAATCGGTGATCTGCGTAGCATGATGCGGCACCTCGCTGAGCGCGACGATCTTCATCAGATCAGCTCCAGCGCCAGCAGCTCCTGAATGGTCTGCGCACGACGAATTTCACGCACTGCGCCATTCTCGAACAGCACTTCCGGAATCAGCGGGCGGCTGTTGTAGTTCGACGACATCGATGCGCCATACGCGCCGGTATCGTGGAACACCAGATAATCGCCGACCTGCGCCACAGGCAGCGCACGGGTTTCCACTTTGCCGCCTTCCAGTTGCGTGAACACGTCGCCCGATTCACACAGCGGACCGGCCACTACGCTCTCCACGGTGGCGTCGCCCAGCGCGCGGCCATCGACCGGCAGCAGAGAAATGTGGTGATAGCTGCCGTACATTGACGGACGCATCAAATCGCTAAAACCGGCATCGACCAGCACAAAGTGACGGATGCCCATCTCTTTTACCGCGCGTACCTGTGACACCAGCACGCCCGATTCAGCAACCAGGAAACGGCCTGGCTCAATCTCCAGTTTCACCGGATGACCGAGATGCGCAGCGATACGCTCACGCGCGCCGTTCCACAAGCCGTAATAGTGCTGGGTATCAATGGCTTCTTCGTCAAAACGATACGGAATCGACAAACCGCCACCGGCAGAAATCGCTTCCAAATCCTGCCCAAATGCCACCACCTGATCGACCATCGCGTCACACACCTGCTGCAGATGGCCATAATCCACGCCGGAACCGATGTGCATATGCAGGCCGACCAGACGCAGGCCGTGCTGCTGAATCGCCGCCAGCGCCAGCGGCAGATCGCTGTGCCAGATGCCGTGTTTACTGTTCTCACCGCCGGTGTTGGTTTTCTGGCTGTGACCGTGACCAAAACCCGGATTGATGCGCAGCCACACCGCGTGGCCCGGTGACAGCTCGCCCAGTTGATGCAGCATATCCACCGAACCGGCATTGACCGGCACTTTCAGCTCGGCGATACGCGTCAGGGTTGGCTGATCAAACACATCGGCGGTGAAGACGATATCTTCGCCGCCCGGCTGATAACCGGCGGCAATAGCACGCTCGATTTCACCCAGCGACACCGAATCGACTTTGACACCCGCCGCACGCATCAGACGCAAAATGTGGATGTTGGAGCAGGCTTTTTGCGCAAAACGCACCACGTCGAAGGCGCCGAGCTGCGCAATGCGCTGCTGAATAATCGCCGCATCATAAGCCCAGAATGGGCCGGCATAACGCTGCGCCAGCGGCAGTAAGTTGGCGGCAGTTAACGCGGTTTCGGTGTTGTTGAGTGGGCGTGGCATGTCAATTCTCCTGTGTCATTGAGGCTATTTAGCCACAGCGCATCAATTCAGAAAAATATCTGTTTTAGCGACGTCTATACAAATATGATATGGGTTATCTGGAGGAGACAATGGCAAAAATTAACTGGCGACATATCGAAATTTTTCACGCGGTGATGACCAGCGGCAACCTGACGCAGGCCGCGACGCTGCTGCACACTTCGCAGCCTACGGTGAGCCGCGAACTGGCGCGCCTTGAGCAGCAGCTCGGCCTGCAGCTGTTCGAACGGGTGCGCGGCCGCCTGCAGCCCACGGTACAAGGCTTGCGGCTGTACGAAGAGGTGCAGCGCTCGTGGTACGGGCTAGATCGCATCATGGATGCCGCCGAAGGATTGCGTCAGTTTCGTCAGGGTGAATTGTCGATCGCCTGCCTGCCCGTGTTTTCGCAGTCGCTGTTGCCGCCGCTGCTGCAGCCCTTTCTTCAGCGCTATCCGCAGGTTAGCCTGAATATCATTCCGCAGGAGTCGCCGCTGCTGGAAGAGTGGCTGTCGGCACAGCGTTACGATCTCGGCCTGACCGAAACCCAACACGCACCGGCGGGCACCGAACGCTTGCCGCTGCTGACCTGTGACGAAGTGTGCGTGCTGCCGCCACAGCATCCGCTGTGTCAGCGCGAGGTGCTGACGCCGCAGGATTTCCATGGTGAAAACTACGTCAGCCTGTCGCGCAGCGATAGCTATCGCCAGCTGCTGGATTCCCTGTTTCATGAGCAGAATGTGGAGCGTCGTCTGGTGCTGGAGACGCACAGCGCGGCGTCAGTGTGCGCGATGGTGCGCGCGGGCGTGGGGATTTCGATTGTGAATCCGCTGACGGCGCTGGATTACGCCGGCAGCGGTGTGGTAATGCGTCGCTTCAGTATTGCCGTGCCCTTCATCGTGAGTCTGGTGCGGCCGCAGCATCGACCGGCTTCGGCGCTGGTCGATCACTTCTGCGACCACCTGCAACGGCACGTGGCGGCGTTTCCACAACGTATTGCCGAGCGGCTGGCTTAAGCGTTGACCGCTTCGCCCTGCCCGCCCGCTTTGCGGAAGGTGATCAGGCAGATCACCAATCCGACCGCGGCCAGCGCAGCAGCGGCAACCGGCACCGACGTCAGGCCGTACCCTTTCTCGATCACCGCGCCACCGACCCACGCGCCGAGCGCATTGCCGACGTTGAAGGCGGAGATATTCAGCGTAGAGACCAGATTCGGCGCATCTTTGCCGTGGCGCACCACGTTAATCTGCAAGCCCGGCACGGTGGCGAAGGTCGCCATCGCCCACAGGAACAGCGTGATTTCCGCCAGCCACAGCGCATGGCTGGTCCAGCTGAACAGCAGCGAGAACACTGCAATCAGCACAAAGCTGAGGATCAGGCTGAACGACACTTTCCAGTCGGCCAGCTTGCCGCCGAGGATGTTGCCGACGGTCAGACCCGCGCCAATCAGGAACAGCGTCCAGCTAACACCTCGATCCGAGATACCGGTCACCTGCAACAGCAGCGGGGCAATGTAGCTAAACAGCGCAAACATCGCCGCCGCAAAGAATACCGTCATCAGCAGCGACAGCCACAGTTTGCCGTTGGCCAGCGCGCTGATTTCACTTGCCAGATGCACCGGCTTCTCTTCTTTGTTGGTCGGCAGGCTCACCATCAGCGCGATAAAGGCGAAGATGCCGATGATCGCCACGCCCCAGAAGGTGGCGCGCCAGCCAAACATCTGACCAAACCAGGTGCCGAGCGGCACGCCGAGCACGTTGGCCAGCGTCAAACCGGTGAACATCAGCGCCACGGCAGAAGCTTGTTTACCTGGTGCGACCAGGCTCGCCGCCACCACTGCACCGATGCCGAAGAACGCACCGTGACACAGCGCCGTCACCACACGCGCCAGCATCAGCAGGTTGTAGGTGTAGGCCAATGCACAGAGCACGTTACCGATGATGAAGATGATCATCAGCAGAATCAGAGTACGTTTACGCGGCAGTTTGGCGGTCAGCAACGCCATGATCGGCGCGCCAATAGCAACGCCCAGCGCGTAGCCGCTGATCAGCCATCCCGCAGAAGGAATGGTCACTTGCAGATCGCCCGCCACCTCGGGCAGCAATCCCATAATGACGAATTCCGTGGTGCCGATGGCGAACGCACTCAGCGCCAGCGCCAGTAATGCAACAGGCATAACACACTCTCCCAATAATTTTTTGCAGGCGGGCCGCACTGCGAACGCAGTACGGTGACAACAGACGCTTATTAAAATTTGAACTGCGTCACATTGTTATTAAAGCATAGCCCTTCCATGCCAACCACCCTGCGCGCCGCAAGACTATTTTGCGCCTGTAGCAATAATCCCTGCGCGCGAAAATGTCACTGACTAACAATTGAGACAGATGGAGGTTTCCGCGCTACGCTTGAGAAGGATGTGATCGTTATCACAGTGAGTCAGCTTTTGGCGCAAAATCAAACAGTAAAGGATGGACGTGCACTGCCGATACCTCAATGGATTGCCCGGTTATGGGGTGTCAAAAATCGAGGGGAAAGCGTATGCGATGGCTCATCGCGCTAACGGTTGGCTGCCTAAGCGGCTGCTCTGTTGGGCATTACGAATACAGCAAAGAAGCAGCAAAACGCGTCGATATGACCGTCACCGGCATTCCAACGGTGCTGGGCATTGGTGCGCTTGGCACCACCATTCCTCTCACGCCCGAATACAGCCTGACGGCGGCCCACGTGGCGAAGTATTCACTCTATCGGGTGAAAGCCTGGCATCCCGAATGCGATATCGCCGTGGTGTACCATAAAAACAGCGAAGCCAATTTGCCGCCGCCGTTCCGCAATAGCCATATCGGCGACGACGTGAATCTGTATGGCTACAGCTTTATTTCCGCGATGCCGGTAGCGTCAAGCGGCAAGAATCTGATCAATACCACGCTGGCGAATGACTGGAACAAAGCCAGCTGTGTGGTGGTGGCGGCCAATGCCGGCGTGGTGAAAGGCATGTCCGGCGGCGCGGTGTATAACGCCAGCGATGATACGCTGGCGGGGGTGATTGTCGGTTACAGCAGCCAGATTGATGACAATAAAAGCGGCAAAACGCTGTTTAAGAATGTGGCGCTGTATGTGCCGTACGCCCGGTTTCAGGCGTGGCTGGATGGGGTGGTGAAGTCTTAGATCGTGCTGGCTGTCCCCCTCCTCGGTCCTCCCCCATAAATGGGGGAGGAAGATGCTGCAATATGATAGTTGGGAGCTGCATGTGGCAGCGTCTCCTTCCCCCATTCATGGGGGAAGGCCGGGATGGGGGACAGCGTGCACAGGGACAGCGTGCACCATCAAGCCGGAACCCACGCCCCCTGCAACTGCACCTGCGGGAAACCGCTGGTCAGAATACGCAGTTCGGCATCGCGCGGGGTGTTGTCGCCCTGCCCCTGAATGCTGACGATATCCTGCGGACAGGCGGAAAACGCCACAAAACAGTCCATCTCGGCGCGCAGCACAATATAGTCGCCCGGCTTCGTCACCACCGGCAGCGTCTTCAGCGTGATGCCATCCGGCTGCACCTGAATATTCATAAAGATATTAAACGAGGCCAGATTGCCATGCGGCAGCGTCACGCCCAGCTCACGCATGCCTTCAAACAGATTGTCATGGCAGTTGCGATGCGGTTCGGTGCAGCCGAGCAGCTCATAACGACGCGCATCGCAGGCCGCCATAAAGGTGTCGTGCACGCCTGGCGAGGTATCCGCCACCAGCGTCAAAATCGGATGGCGCTGGCTGGTGATAAAGCTGTCGCCCACTTTGGGATTGAGACGCTGATTCCACACGCGCGTCGCCTCCATACACATATATTCACACACATCCTCAGCGTTGTACGCCCAGCAATCCACCACCTGGGTGCCGTGCAGGTTAATCACCTGCACCGCTTCACCTTGCTTCAGCCGCACCGCTTTACCGTAGCGCGCCGGGATGGTTATCGCTTCACGATGCTGAAATTCAACCGACATGTTGTTCTCCTGATTAATGCTGCATGGCACGACGATAGCGCGTCATGCGAGATTCAAGGCCGCGCGCCAGCCAGTCGATGACGCTGTTGAGCAGCCAGTAACAGAGCGCCACCGTAAGATAGATCTCCAGCGGCGCGTAGGTATCCGAAATCGCCTGTTTGGCGGCGTACATAAATTCCTGCACCGAGACAATCGACAGCAGCGCGGAGTCTTTAATCAAACCGATCATTAGCCCGACCAGCGGCGACAGCATCTGCGGCAGCGTTTGCGGCAGCACCACGTCGCGCAGTTGTTCGCTGCGGCTCAGGCCGAGCACGCGGCACGCTTCCCACTGCCCTTTTGGCAGCGCATCAATGGCGGAGCGGATCACCTGCGCAATGTAAGGCGCGTAATAGAGCGTCAATGCCAGCACGCCCACCACCGGCGATGACAGCGTGATGTCATATTCCGGCAGCACAAAATAGAGCAGATAGATCACCACCAGCAGCGGCAGTGCAAGGGTTAAGCCGCTGTAAAGATTGAGCAACCGTAACCAGAACCGCGATGCGCGCATCAGCAATACGGCCAGCAGCGCGCCCCACAGCAGCGAGCAGAGCGCCGCCACCAGACAGAGCTGTAAGGTGGCGAGCAGGCCGTCACCGAGCGACGGCAAAGAGGTGATAATTGCCTGCCAATCCATTACGCCAACCTCCGTTTCGCTTCTAAACGGCGCGCCGCCGCAATTAACGGCATGGCGATCAGCAGATAACCGGCCGCCACCAGCAGCAGCACCTGCGTGGCTTCGTAGGTGCGGGCGATGACGATCTGTCCGGCGTAGGTCAGTTCGGTCAGCGCCACCACCGACGCCAGCGGCGTGGTTTTCAGCAGAATGGTGAACTCATTCACCAGCATCGGCAGACTGGCGCGCATCACCTGTGGATTGATGACGTACCACCACGTCAGCAAGCGGCTCAGACCCAGCGTGCGCGACGCTTCCAGCTGTCCGCGCGTCACCAGGCTGCGATTCACGCGCAGGATTTCCGCCACGTACGCGCCGCTGTTGAGGCCAATGGCAATCACCGCCGCCAGCATCGGCTGACCGCCCAATCCCAGCCGCGGCAAGGTGAAAAACACCACAAACAGTTGCACAATCGCTGGCGTTCCGCGCATCACGCTGACATAGCAACGCCCGATGGCGCGCCAGATCCAGGCACGACGCAGCTGCAGGAAGCAGCCGAGCTGCCCCATCACCACGCTGACTAATGACGCCAGCACGGTGAGCACCAGCGTCATCAGCAGGCCGTGTCCGAGTTCCGGCAGCGCGGCCACTACCTGTTGATCCAGCCCCATGCGTTACTCCGCGTTAAAGTCGTGCAGGTTTTCCGCCACCGACAGCAGCAGCGGCGCGGGACGATCGTTGCCCTCAATGCCGGTGTTACAGGCGGAGACGATGAACTGCGTGTCCATCACCACGCGACAGGTAATGCTGTCGCCAGCTTGGGTCAGGTTGGTTTCCGGCAGAATCTCGCCTTCTCGCGTCAGCTTGACGTGCATAAACAGATTGATGGGATCCGGCAGCTTCGGCACCACCATGCCCAGACGCGCCAGCTCGCCGCGCAGCGCATCGAGGCAACCTTCGTCCGGATAACCGCGCTCAGCGAGAAACGCCGTGGTGGAGGCCGGCAACAGCAGGTCGTGACGCTTCACGCTGTCTTTGCCCAGCACCATCATCGGACGACGACGGTTGTTCACCAGACGCATGCCGGAACCGAGCAGGTAGCTGTTGCTAAACACCCGCGTGTGATGCACCGACAGCCACACGGCGGGATCGGCCAGGCTAAAGCCAAACAGCGAAGCCACCGCGCCGTCGCCCTGGGCGGTGATGCGCAGTAACTGGCCACGCAGCACGCGAATCGAACCGATGCTGCCCGCTGCAACCTGCACCGGTTCAGCCAGCGTGCGCACGGCGGTTTCCTGATAACTTTCACGCATTAACAGCATGATTCATCTCCTGAGCGTGAAAATGGTCGCTGACCACGATGTCGATTGGCGTCACCTGCAGGCCGTTGCCGGGAATAATGTCCTGCGGGCAGGATGAGACCGCGCAGATCAGATCGCACAGCGCTTCAAAGGTGATGCTATCGCCCGCTTTGCTGTTGGGATCGGTCACTTCCATGCGGCCATCGGCGGTGACCGGGCCGTTCTGGAACAGGTTGAACGGTTCCGGCAGCGAGAAGTAGGTAACGCCAAACGCCTTCATCCCCTCCAGCAGGTTATCCACGCAGTTGCGATGCCCTTCGACACCGAAATCAATGCTGAAACGGGTGCGATCGCAGGCCGGTACGTTGGCATCGTGGATGCCGATGCTGTCGGCAAGAATGCGCAGCATCGGGCGGTTTTCACTCGACCACAACGCGTCACCCGGCTTAAAGAACAGCGAGCGCAGCTGCTGACGCGTGTGCACCGGCGACAGCTTCTCGTTCAGGTCATCGGCGTTCACCGCGACAAAATCGGCCGCCTGCTGCCCTTCGCTATCAATCACGGTAATAAACTGGCCCTTGCGCACGCGGAAGGTTTTGCCAAAGCCGGCAGGCACCGTCAGGTTGGACTGGCACATAATTACTCCTGCGGAATGAAGTCGCTGGCGGGCACGGTAAAGGTGGTGCCGAGATATTGCTGCTGCAGTTTGGTCAGTTCGCCATCTTTCTGCATCGCCAGGATATGGTCGCTAATGGCTTTGTTCAGGCTGCCATCTTCTTTGCGAGTCGCCCAACCCATCCACTGCGACGGGCCGACTTCGCCCACCTGCGCCACTTTGCCGGCATATTTTTTTGCTACCGGCGCCAGTACCGAGATGTCGTCATAAACGAAGTCGGCGCGTTTGGTCATCAGCGTGCTGACGGTTTGATCGAGTGAATCGACATTGATGATGGTGATCGGTTTTTTACCCTCCTTCTTCAACTGTTCGTTGAAGCCCTTCAACAGCTGCTCTGGCACGCTGGCGGTTTTCACCGCACCGCGCAGACCCGACAAGCTTTCCGGACTCAGGGCTTTGCCGCTGAAGGTTTTCGCTTCGGCTTCACGCACCAGCACGCCGTTGACGGTTTTGCTGTACGGCACGGTAAACAGCACTTTTTTCGCGCGTTCCGCCGTGACGTTGAGGGATGAACCTTCGGCATTGAAAGAGCCCGAAATCAGGCCCGGCAGAATGCCGCTGAAGGCGGTTTTCTGAAACTCCAGTTTCACACCGAGATCGTTGGCAAAGGATTGCATGATCGCCACGCTGTAACCGGTGATCTCACCTTTGTCATCGGTGTATTCGTAGGGAGGAAAGGTTGGATCTATACCGACGGTAATTTTGCCGCTGCTTTTGATGTCGGCCAGCGTATCGGCTTGTGCCTGCGCCATGGTGCCGACAGAGAGAAGTGCGGCAATCAGCAGTGCTGTTTTTTTCATTATGGTGTTTCCCTGGTGTTGGTGAAATGTCATTTTCTACTGAGCATATTTTGTGCCAGATTTTTCACTATCATGCAGGGGCAACTGATAAAAACCAGATTTTATTTAGTATAATCAAATGGAAACGCCTGTTTCTTAATTTTTATTTTTAATTTCTACGATTTCACACACGGTAAGACGGGGATAATTGGATGGGTGGGCACTGGACAGAATTGCACCGTTTTGGTGATTTTTCTGGCGCACAATGCGCCAGCAAGGCGCATTATTCCAGTTCGTCCAGGGATTGGTGCAGCGCTTCGATTTGCGCGAGATGATCGTTGCTGGCTTTACCCATTTGCCGGGCCACCAGTGAACAGAGCAGATTACACACGCCAGAGAGCGCGGCGGTGCTGTCGAAAATCAGGCTGCTGTCGGTGTGACAGCGGATTACCCACTGCGCATGGCGCGCCGGTTTGCCGGAAAGCACGTCGGCGATATACAACATCGGCACATTGCGCTCGGCCAGCGCGTTCATCGCCGCCTCCAGCGCGGGCATGCGACGACGCAGACCGACGCAGATCACCACATCCTCGGCGGTCAACGCCGCTATATGTTCCGCCAGCGAATCGCCGGGACGCGGCAGCAGACGCACATCGGAGTGAATATGGATCAGGTCTCGATAGATCAGATGCGCGATGGTTTGGCTGTGGCGCCAACCCATGACCACCACGCGTCGCGCCTGGCTGATGGCGCTGACCGCCTGCTGCAGCTGTTCGCTGTCCAGCGTGCGATAGCTGTTGACCAGGTTGGCGATCTCTCTTTCCAGATGCTGCTGCATGATGCTCGCCAGCGGCGACGCGCTAGGTGCCGGTTGCAGATAGAGCGGTGAACCGCTGCTCTGCATGTCACGCGCCTGGCGACGTGCGGCTTCATAACTTTCATAGCCAAGATGGCGGAAGAAGCGCGTGGTGGTGGCTTTGGACACGCCCGCGCTGTGTGCCAGCTCGGTGGCGGTGTTCATGGCTAACTGGCCTGGTGCGGCGAGTAGCACATCGGCAAGTCGCTGCTCGTGGCTGGAGAGTTGATCCCAGTGCTGACGAATCCGGCCCTCTAACGTTGCCGCTTTTGCACTCATGGTGATTCCCTGAAAAAGAAAAAAACCATCCTGCACAGAGCGTGCCGGGTTGTCATCAGGAATTTTGTGTTGGGAGGGAATGTGCTGGCTGAATCGCTACTCGGTCCGTGCTTGCTGTCCCCCTCCTCGGTCCTCCCCCATGAATGGGGGAGGAAGATGCTGCCATATGGTAGTTGGGGAGTTGCATGTGGCAGCGTCTCCTTCCCCCATTTATGGGGGAAGGCCGGGATGGGGGACTGCGGCGAAATACTACTTACCGGTCGGGCGCAGTGCCGGGAACAGGATCACGTCGCGGATGGTGTGGCTGTTGGTGAACAGCATCACCATACGGTCGATACCAATACCCAAACCAGCGGTTGGCGGCAGGCCGTGCTCCAGCGCGGTGACGTAGTCTTCGTCGTAGAACATCGCTTCGTCATCGCCAGACTCTTTCGCATTCACCTGCTGCAGGAAACGCTCAGCCTGATCTTCTGCATCGTTGAGCTCTGAGAAGCCGTTACCGATTTCACGGCCGCCGATGAAGAACTCAAAGCGGTCAGTGATTTCCGGGTTCTCGTCGTTACGACGCGCCAGCGGTGATACTTCAGCCGGGTATTCGGTGATGAAGGTTGGCTGAATCAGGTGCGCTTCAGCGGTCTCTTCGAAGATCTCTGTAACGACGCGGCCCAGGCCCCAGCTCTTCTCAACTTTGATGTGCAGTGATTGGGCAATCGCTACCGCTTTATCAAAGTCTTCCAGATCGCTCAGGTCAGTTTCCGGACGGTATTTCTTGATCGCTTCACGCATGGTGAGCTTCTCGAACGGCTTACCGAAATCGAAGCTGTGATCGCCATACGGTACTTCCGTGGTGCCCAGCACATCCTGCGCCAGCGTACGGAACAGGCTTTCGGTCAGTTCGATCAGATCTTTGTAATCCGCATACGCCATATAGAGTTCCATCATGGTGAACTCTGGGTTATGGCGTGGCGAAATCCCTTCGTTACGGAAGTTACGGTTGATCTCGAACACGCGATCAAAACCGCCAACCACCAGACGCTTCAGATACAGCTCTGGCGCAATACGCAGGTACATATCGATATCAAGCGCATTGTGATGGGTGATGAACGGACGCGCAGACGCGCCGCCCGGAATCACCTGCATCATCGGGGTTTCCACTTCCATAAAATCGCGGTTAACCATGAACTGACGAATGCCGGCCATGATTTGTGAGCGAATTTTAAAGGTTTTGCGCGAATCGTCGTTGGAGATCAGATCGAGATAACGCTGACGATAACGGGTTTCCTGATCGGCCAGGCCGTGGAATTTGTCCGGCAGCGGACGCAGCGCTTTGGTCAGCAGACGCAGCTCAGTGATGTGGATCGACAGCTCACCGGTTTTGGTTTTGAACAGCTTACCGCGCGCACCGAGGATATCGCCGAGATCCCACTTCTTGAACTGCTCGTTGTAGACGCCTTCTGGCAGATCGTCGCGTGAGACGTAGATCTGAATCTGGCCGCCGACATCCTGCAGGGTCGCGAATGACGCTTTACCCATGATGCGGCGCGTCATCATACGACCGGCCACGCTCACCTCAACGCCCAGCGCTTCCAGCTCTTCATTCTCTTTCGCGTCATAGCTGGCGTGCAGCACATCGGACGTGGTATCGCGGCGGAAATCGTTAGGAAACGCCACGCCTTTTTCACGCAGCGCGCTGAGTTTTTCGCGACGCGCTTTCAGTTCGTTGTTTAACTCAAGGGCGGCATCAGCGCTCTGCGGTTGTTGTTCAGACATGTCGGTTCCTTATAGCCCTGCTTTTAAACTTGCTTCAATAAAACGATCGATATCGCCATCCAGCACCGCTTGGGTGTTGCGGGTTTCTACGCTGGTACGCAGATCCTTGATGCGTGAATCGTCGAGAACATAAGAACGGATCTGGCTGCCCCAGCCGATATCAGATTTGTTATCTTCCGCTGCCTGCTTATCCGCGTTTTTCTTCTGCATCTCATATTCGTACAGCTTGGCGCGTAATTGCTTGAAGGCCTGATCTTTGTTCTTGTGCTGTGAACGGTCGTTTTGGCACTGCACCACAATGTTGGTCGGCAAGTGGGTAATACGCACTGCAGACTCGGTTTTGTTAACGTGCTGGCCACCCGCACCGGAGGCGCGGTAAACGTCGATACGCAGATCGGCAGGATTGATATCGATATCGATGTTGTCATCCACTTCCGGGTAGATAAACACCGAACTGAATGAGGTGTGACGACGGCCGCCGGAATCGAACGGGCTCTTACGCACCAGGCGATGAACGCCGGTTTCGGTACGCAGCCAGCCAAACGCGTAGTCGCCGATGATTTTAATGGTGGCGGATTTGGTTCCGGCCACTTCACCGTCTGACTCTTCAATAATTTCGGTTTTATAGCCTTTGGCTTCCGCCCAGCGCAGATACATGCGCAGCAGCATGCTGGCCCAATCCTGCGCTTCAGTGCCGCCGGAACCGGCCTGAATGTCCATGTAGCAGTCGGCGCTGTCATATTCGCCAGAGAACATACGACGGAATTCCAGTTCGCCCAGCTTCACTTCCAGTGCATCAAGCTCGGCAACCGCTTCGTTGAAAGTCTCTTCGTCGTCGGCTTCCACCGCCAGATCCAGCAGGCCCTGCACATCTTCCAGGCCTTGCGTCATGTGATCTAAGGTTTCCACTACCGCTTCCAGTGAAGCACGTTCTTTACCCAGCGCTTGCGCGCGCTCAGGTTCGTTCCAGACGTCAGGCTGCTCCAGCTCGGCGTTTACTTCTTCGAGGCGTTCTTTCTTGGCATCGTAGTCAAAGATACCCCCGAAGAACGTCGCTGCGCTCACTGAGGTCCTGGATACGATTTTTGACCGGATTAATTTCAAACATGGCTTTTCAGTCTTTTTTGACGATTCGGTGAAAGGAGATAAAAACTAACGCGCTAGTTTACCCGAAAGTGTGCGCACTTTGTAGCATTGCACGCCGCCTGAGTGAGCGCGCCTCCGCCGTAAGAAAAAAAGTTCTTATCCTTCTGGAAAGCTTTACCCGCTACGCTTTCCCAAACACCTCCGCAAATACCTCGCCTTCAGAACCTTCTTAGGAATTTTCCTGCAAAAATTAGGCAATTGGCGCCAGATGACGTCATTAAAGATCATGATTTATAACGATAAATCATTAAGAATTGTCTTGTGAGAAATTTCCTGCAAGAAAGCAGACACGTCTCAAATAACGCCATTAAGCAGCTGATATTCAGCCTATCGATTTATTAGCGCCCTTTTATCATTTTGCTCAGTGACTATCCCCCCGATGGACATCACTGACGTCCAGACCGTTTGTCACCACGATCGCCAGGAATGCGCAGCTTCGACAGGGAATGACACAGTAATCAGCGCCCGTAAACGTGAGCGGGCACAACATGTCCTGAGAGACATGAAGGAGTATCGATGTTTATTCCCGGTTTGCGCACTTCACCGCGCCTGCTTGCCTTGTTAATGCCTTTGTTACTTACCGCCTGCGGAGGCGGCGGCGGCGGCGGAGGTGGCGGTAGCGCGGCAACCTCGCCCACCACCGGCACCCCTGAGACACCCACGCCAGCTCAGCCCAGCGCTTCAGGCAATGCCAGCAAAGTCGGCATTATTGATTCAGGGTTATCGCCCGATCGCAGTGAAATCAATTACGCCAACGTGCAGTTCACCAGCTACGTCGGCGGCGGCAGTAGTTTGAATGATAATCAGGGCATTAACGGTCACGGCACCGTGGTGGCGCTGACGTTATTAGGCCTGTCGCCGGGCAGCACGCTGTATGTGGCGCAGGCATCGCAAAACAATGTTTTTCAATACGACGATACCGCGCGTGCGGTGAGCGGCCTGCTGAGCCAGGGCGTGCGGGTTTTCAATATGTCGTACGCCTCCAGCGAGCGCTTAACCTCCGCACAGGCGCTATCCGATGCGCAGCCGCACTATCAGGTGCTGGTGCAAAGCATGCGTGAGATTGCGGCCGCTAACGGTTTGGCGGTGGTGATCACCGGCAATGGCGGCACTGCAACACCGTCCCCTAACGCGCAGCTGCCGTTGATTTATCAGGACAGCGCGTTGCAAAAGAATATGCTGGCCGTTACCGGCGTGATGGACAGCACCTCATACGACACGGCGAACCGCGCGGCGTTAACCGGGCCGTTTGATGCCTGTGGTAACGCCGCGGCATGGTGCCTGAGCGCACCGGGATACACCGATTATCGCTTTCAGAACGCCGATGGTACCTGGGTAAATGCGCGTAGCTACGGCACCTCGTTTGCCGCACCGCGCGCCGCTGCGGCCGCTTCGCAAGTGTTGCAGCGCTTTCCGTGGATGAGCGGCTACAACCTGCAGCAAACGTTGCTGACCACCGCCACTTATCGCAGTGATGCTTACGCAGGCGCTGCGGATAGCGCAAACGGGCGGCCTTACAACAACACCTTCGGCTGGGGCGACCTCAACCAGGCGAAAGCGCTCAACGGTCCGGCAATGTTCTGGGCCAATGATTTTCACGCCAGCCTGGATGCGGGTAGCTATGTCTTCTCGAATGCCATCAGCGGCGATCGTGGCCTGATACTCGACGGCGCCAATAATGGCGGCGTGCTGCGGTTAACCGCTAACAACAGTTACCTCGGCCAGACCAGCGTTGCCGCCAATACGTTGCTGATTGAGGGTGCGATTGCTGGCAGTGCCAACGTCAGCGGCAGTGGCACTTTAGGTGGCAGCGGTGTGATTGGCGGCAGCTTACTCAATCAGGGAACGGTCAACGGCGGTTTGCAGGTGCAAGGCGATTACCAGCAACGCAGTAATGGCGTGCTCAATATCGCGTTAAACAGCCCACTGCGTGTAGCAGGCCACTCTACGCTGGACGGCACGCTAAACCTCGCGCCCCCCTCATCAACATATGTGGTGAAACAGCAGGAAACGCTGCTGACCAGCGATGCGGGTGTTAGCGGCCAGTTCAGCCAGGTCAATACTGGCGTGTTTCTTGATGGTTCGGTCAGCTACAACGCCAACAGCGTCACTGGCCAGCTGACGCGTAAAAATACCGCAGCAGTAGCGGCAGCGCTGGGCATGAACAGCGCCAGCACTCAGCAAACGGCCGCGAATCTGGAGCAGGCGTTTAGCGTAGCGGACAGCTGGCAGCAACAGGGTTCACTGAGCAGTGCGCAGCAGTCAGCGCTGGGCGCAGCAGGAGCGTTTCAGTCGCTGGCAGATGCCCGCAGTGCGCAGGCCGCCATCAATTCACTTTCCGGTCAGGCGCACGCTTCCAGCAACGCGGTACTGTTTAACGCACTGGATTATCAAAGCCGCCTGTTGAGTAACCGTATCGCCGATGCCAGCGCCGACAACCGTTACGGTTTCTGGCTGGAGAGCGGTCAACTGCGCGGTTCACTGGATCAGGCGGGCTACCTCGGCACCGATTACCGCAACACGCTTACCGCATTGGGCGTGGATAGCGATTTGGGTATTCCTGGTCTGCGCGTGGGCGTGGCCTGGACGCAGAATCAGATCGACTCAACCTACGACCAAAGCGGCGGCACCAGCCGTAATCGCCTGCAAGGCGCGATGCTGTATGGCCGCTACGATTTGACGCCAGCATGGTATCTGCAGGGCAATCTCAGCTATCAACATGGTCGCGATGAGTTAAAGCGTCTGGTGTTGCTGGATGAAGCTTCGCCGGTGTCATCGACCACCAGCAGCAACAGCTGGCAGGCGGCGCTGCAAAGCGGCTATCGCTGGACAATTGAGGAGAATTATCGCCTCGAACCCTATCTCGGCTGGCGTGAAACCGGGCTGGATACCGGTGCGTTTGAGGATAAGGGCAGCGCGTTTGGTCTAAGCGGCGACGGCGACAGCTATCGACGCAGCGTCGGTTATAGCGGTTTGAGTATCAGCGCACGGCAGGATTGGTCGGCTGGATTGTGGAGCATGCTGAGTCTTTATGGCGAATACCAGTACGCATTCAACAATCCGTCGATGGATGTCAGCGCGCGCTGGGGCGGATTTGGCGATGACCAGAACCGCTTCACGATTCCCGGCATGCAGCTTGATCGCCGTTCGCAGTGGTTAGGTGTGCGGTTGGATGTGGCGCAGACGTCACGCGCGCACCTGTTCCTGCGCGCCGATCAGCACTTCGCCGATCGCGGTGACGAGAAAGTGCTGCGCGGCGGTGTGGATGTGAGTTTCTGAGTCCTGCGCATCAATGCGCATCCTGCGGCGCAGGGTCACCGCTAATGGCGTTATGCTTGTCAGATAAGCAGCGCGCTGACATCGCAGGGGTTCCGCCCGCTAAGCATCTGGCAGTTTCAGAATGCATGAAGCAGGCGGCCGGGCTAAGGTCCGAAGGCGCGGACCTTAGCAATCCGCGCCTTGCGCCGTCCTCGCTGTTCCCTCGCTTATCCCTCCGGCTTGACGGACCGCGCGGATTCGCCTTCCTGGCTCATGCCGCGCTTTCGCCGACGTCCTGTCGGCTCATCCTGGCCGTCACTCTGCGCTCGGCGCTGCGGATGGCGCCCAACACCGCCGCCTGTGATGACAGTGCCCGAACGGTTTTTTCGTAGGGTGAGCATTCATGCGCACCAGGTCACCATGAATGGCGACCCTACGGGATTTGTAGCGATGGTGAGTCAAAATAATGCATTGATGCAGCAGCGCGGGTGTTGAGGCGACATCCCAACCCGCTGAGCGAATGAGGGATTCCAGGGCGAGCCGCATGGATGCGGCGAGAGGCGGCGCTGAGCAGGAGCGAATCGACGCCGGTCCGTCAGAAATCGTGAATGAGTGAAGGCACCGCGAAGCGGCGGGTTGGGCTGGCGCAGGGCCCGGGAGTGCAGAGGGCGCGGCCAGGCGTCCTCTGCTCGGTCGCCGCACGAAAGTGCTGCAACTGCCTCAGCACATGGCGAACGAAAGTCGCTCTGCGCTTAACTGAGCGGCATTACGCCATTCATGGCGACCTCACTCACCTTACATCGGCCAGATATGATCGATGATCAGTTGCACCGAACGATTGCCGCGGTATTCATTGATATCCAGCTTATAGGCCAGCTGCACCTGACGCACGCTGCTGTCTGGCCACAGCGTGGTATCCACGTTGAAGGCAATCCCATCCAACAGCGGGCCGCCGCCGAGCGGCTCGACCATCACTTTCAAATGACGCTCGCCCACTAACCGCTGTTGTAACAGCTTGAACTTGCCATCGAACACGGGTTCCGGGAATGCCTGGCCCCACGGACCGGCCTCGCGCAGCATTTCGGCAGTATGCAGGGTAAACTCCTGCGCATGCAGTTCGCCGTCCGACCAAATCACGCCCTGCAACGCTTCGCCATCCAGCCACTCATCAATCAACGCGGCAAATCGCGCACGGAACTCCTCGTACTTCGCGGTTTCCAGTGACAATCCGGCCGCCATGGCGTGACCACCAAATTTGATCATTAAGCCAGGGAAAAGCGTGTCGAGACGCTCCAGCGCATCGCGCAGATGCAAACCCGCAATTGAGCGGCCCGAACCTTTCAGCGTGCCGTCTCCGGCGGGGGCGAAGGCGATCACCGGGCGATGGAAGCGCTCTTTCAAGCGCGACGCCAGAATCCCCACCACGCCCTGATGCCATTCGGGATGGTAGAACGCCAAACCCAGCGGCAGATCGGTATGCTGGCGCTCCAGCTCATCGCACAGCGCCAGCGCTTCGCTCTTCATGCCCTGCTCAATCTCTTTACGCGTCTGATTCAGTGCATCAAGTTCATTCGCCAGCATGCGCGCCTGGGAAATATCTTCGGTGAGCAGCAACGCCACGCCAACCGACATATCATCCAGACGACCGGCAGCGTTGAGGCGTGGACCCACGGCAAAACCAAGATCGCTGGCGGCGAGTTGACGCGCATCACGGTTGGCAATCTCCAGCAGCGCGCGAATCCCGGCGCGGCATTTGCCCGCGCGAATACGACTCAAACCTTGCCACACCAGAATGCGGTTGTTGGCATCCAGCGGCACCACATCGGCTACGGTGCCCAGCGCCACCAGATCCAGCAGCTCCGCCAGATTTGGCTCGGCGCGGCTATCACTAAACCAGTTTTGCTGACGCAGGTGCGCACGCAGCGCCAGCATCAGATAGAAAGCCACGCCAACACCCGCCAGCGAACGTGAAGGGAATTCGCTGTCGTTGAGGTTCGGATTCACAATCGCTTCAGCGGCAGGCAAGGTTTCGCCCGGCAAGTGGTGATCGGTAACCAGCACCGGAATGCCGTGCTGATGCGCGGTATCCACACCGGCATGTGATGAGATGCCGTTATCGACGGTGAGGATCATTTCCGCACCGCGCGCTTTAGCCTGCTCAACCACTTCCGGACTCAAACCGTAGCCATCTTCGAAACGGTTTGGCACCAGATAATCAACGTTGCCGCCGAGGCTGCGCAGCGCCAGCACGGTTAACGCGGTGCTGGTGGCGCCATCGGCATCGAAATCGCCCACCACCACAATGCGTTTGCCCGCCAGCAGCATCTGATGCAGCAGCGTTACGGCGGCTTCGATGCCACCGAGCGTTTGCCAAGGCAGCAGATGTTTAGCGCCGCGCTCCAGTTCCAGCGCCAGTTTCACGCCGCGTTGCAGATACAAGCGGCGCAGCAATGGGTGCAAATCAGCGGGTAAGCTGGCTTCGGTCTCGGCTTCGCGCCGACGCAATTCAACAGAATGAATCACTGTGCGTTAACCGCCACGCTTCTGGCCGTCAAGCACCTGCTTCAGCTCTTGCGGTCCCTGATAGCCAGGAATCATCATGCCGCTATCCGTGAGAATGGCTGGCGTACCCTGAATGCCAAACAGGATGCCGAGTTTGTACTGCTGCTCGATATTGATTTTGCAGGTCGCTGGCGCATCCATCTGCGGCGCATCGCCTTTCATTGCTGCATCGAAAGCTTTGTTACGATCGGCGCTGCACCAGATGGCGCGCATGGCTTTTTCTACCTGACCATTCAGACCTTCACGCGGGAAGGCCAGATAGCGCACGGTGATGCCGAGCGCGTTGTAGTCGGCCATCTGCTCATGCAACTTGCGGCAGTAGCCGCAGGTGATGTCGGTGAACACGGTGATGACGTGCTGCTCTTTCGGCGCTTTATAGACAATCATGTCTGGCGCCAGCGCAGTGACTTTTTTGTCCAGCAGCTGGTTGGTAACGTTGATCGGCTGGGTGCCGCTGACATCATATAGCGGGCCCTGAATCATGTGCTTGCCGTCTTCGGAGACGTAAAGCACACCGCTTTCGGTCAGTACGGTTTTGATACCCGGCAGCGGGGACGGCTGGATTTCAGCCTGCTGCAATCCCAGTTTTTTCAGCGTTTGCTGAATAGCGTTGTCATCGGCATGCGCCAATCCAGTGAATGCACTGACCAGCAGAGCCAGCATCGTTAGCTGCTTTTTCATCTTAAATCCTTGTTACCGCATCTCAAGCGCGCGGATGATGCTGTTGATGTAACAGACGCAGACGCTCAGTGGCGACGTGCGTATAAATTTGGGTAGTCGAGAGGTCGCTGTGGCCCAGCAACATCTGTACGACGCGTAAATCGGCGCCGTGGTTCAGTAAATGTGTGGCAAATGCGTGGCGCAGCACGTGCGGCGACAGCTTTTCGCTATCGATACCGGCAAGGGTCGCATAGTGTTTGATACGATGCCAGAAGGTCTGCCGCGTCATTTGCTGCGCGCGCTGGCTGGGAAACATCACGTCCAGCGTTTGCCCGTTGAGCAGCCACGGCCGGCCATGTTCCATATAGTATTCAATCCAGTAAACCGCTTCTTCACCTAACGGCACAAGCCGCTCTTTGTTGCCTTTACCGATCACGCGCACCACGCCCTGACGCAGACTGATATCGCTGATGGTCAAACCCACCAGCTCCGTTACGCGTAAACCGGTGGCGTACAGCAGCTCCAGCATCGCCTTGTCGCGCAGTTCGAGCGGCACATCAATGCTCGGTGCCTGTAGCAAGCGTTCGACCTGGTTTTCACTGAGATCTTTCGGCAGACGCTGCGGCAGTTTCGGTGCCGACAGCAGCGCGCTGGGATCGTCGCTGCGCACTTTTTCCCGATAGAGATATTGGCACAAGCGGCGAATGGCGCTGAGGGTGCGCGCCGAGCTGGTGGCTTTGTAGCCGCCCTCAACGCGTTCGGCAAGAAACTGCTGCAAATCAAGCGCTTCAAGCGTTAATAGCGTGCGATCGTGGTGATGCAGCCAGCCGGTGAGCGTTTGCAGATCCTGCCGGTAAGAGGCGAGCGTATTCTGCGCCAGATTACGCTCAATCCAAAGCGCATCCAGAAACTGTTCGATCAGATCGCTGTCCTGCACTGTACTCTCCGCCCGTGTGAAATCGTGCTCATTATGCCTGAAAGTAGCCTGCTTCTGGTACAATTGCCCCCGAGTCAGGTTCAGACAGAGCATTAATTGCATGAATATCGGTTTGTTTTATGGTTCGAGCACCTGTTACACCGAGATGACGGCGGAGAAGATTCGCGACTTTATCGGTGAAGAATTAGTCACGCTGCACAATTTGAAAGATGACGATCCGTCGCTGATGGAGCAGTACGATTTGCTGATCCTCGGCATTCCGACGTGGGATTTCGGTGAGTTACAGGAAGATTGGGAAGCGATTTGGCCACAGATTCCGGCGCTGAATTTGCGCGGAAAAATCGTGGCGCTGTACGGCATGGGCGATCAGGGCGAATACGCCGAATGGTTCCTTGATGCGCTGGGCATGCTGCACGAACTGCTGCAGCCGATGGGCGTGCAGTTTGTGGGTTACTGGCCGCTGGAAGGCTATGAGTTCACCAGCAAAAAACCGCTGACCGCCGATGGCACGCAGTTTGTCGGTTTGGCGCTCGACGATGTTAACCAGTTCGAACAGAGCGATGAGCGCATTGAGCAGTGGTGCGAACAGATTCTGACGGAAACCGCAGCGCTGCTTTAAGGCAGCGTTTGACCATCCCTTAGAAAACAGCAGGCGCGCAGCGTGCGCCATTCACCGGGCGGCAGGTTGTCATGCATTAACCATAGCCGCCAGCGTTTTCCCTGCTGATTACGCAGCACCAGCAAAACGCCATACGGCAACCAATCCGCATTACGTTCCGCTCGCCAGCGCACGCCGCGCCACAGCCAATTGCCCTTCACGTCCAGCACCAAATGACCTACGCGCTGAACCAAACGGCGCTCGTTACGCCAGCACTCCGCCAGCAGCAGCACTAACACCGGCGCTTTGCTCCACGCCCACGCGTCAGGCCACTCCAGCGCCAGCAGCAAACCGGTGCACAGTAGAGAAAGCGTCACATTCAGTGCGCGCGCACTGCGTGACGCTCGCAGATCACATTGCCACCGGACCGCGTTCACGGTTGCGCTGCTGAATCAGTTTCACCATACGTTTGAACTCGGGATCAACCGGTTCACCGTGATTCATCAACCAGTTGAACAGATCGGGATCGTCACTCTTTAGTAGCGCGATAAAAACCTGCTTATCGGTGTCGTTCAGCGAATCATATTCAAATTTGAAAAACGGCATGATAGCCATATCCAGCTCCAGCATGCCGCGACGGCATGCCCATTGGACGCGGGCTTTGTCGTTAATTTCCATGTCTCAGGTTCCATGACTAAAAACAGTGGGGCTCAGTGTACCTGCTTTTTTTTCTCGCTGCAGGCGCTGTGCTTAACCCTGTGCAATACCTCGGCGTTACATCCCCCAGTTTGCAATGGGTATCACGCGATTTGTGCGCCATATTCAGTAAACAGGTTGCAAAGCCGCACTGCTCTTTTACCATTGCAACCTATTACCTCATTAATCAGGAAAGAGACATGTCGATTTTTACCCTTCCACCTCGCCAGCCTGCTGCATCGTCACGCCTGCCTTTAACCCTGATTTCGCTCGACGAATGGGCGCTGGTTAAGGTGCAAGGCAACGACAGCACGTCTTATCTGCAAGGTCAGTTGACGCTGGATGTCGCGGCGATGGGCGAGACGCAGCATCGTCCCGCCGCGCACTGCGATGCCAAAGGCAAAATGTGGAGCAACATTCGTCTGTTCCATCGCAGCGAAGGTTACGCTTACGTGGTGCGTCGCAACCTGCGTGAGCAGCAGCTTACCGAACTGAAGAAATACGCGGTGTTCGCCAAAGTCACCATCGTGGCTGACGATGAAGCGGTGCTGCTCGGCGTTGCCGGTTTCCAGGCGCGCGCCGCGCTGGCAGGCGTATTCAGCACACTGCCGGATGCGGAAACGCCGGTAGTACAGCAAGGTGAGAGCACGCTTTTGTGGTTTGATCAGCCAGCCGAACGTTTCCTGCTGGTGACCACGCCAGAACAGGCGAATGCGTTGAAAGAGAAACTGGCGGGAGAAGCGCAGTTCAACGACAGCCTGCAATGGCTGGCGCTGGATATTGAAGCGGGCATTCCGGTGATTGAAAGCGCCACCAGCGCGCAGCTGATTCCACAAGCCACCAACCTGCAGGCGCTGGATGCCATTAGCTTCAAAAAAGGCTGCTACACCGGCCAGGAGATGGTGGCACGCGCCAAATTCCGCGGTGCGAACAAACGCGCACTCTATTGGCTGGCAGGTAAAGCCAGCAAAGTGCCGGAGGTTGGCGGTTCGATGGAGCTGCAGATGGGCGATAAATGGCGTCGCACCGGCACCGTATTGAGCGGTGTGCAGTTGGATGACGGCAGCGTTTGGGTGCAGGTAGTGATGAATAATGATTTGGAGCCAGATAGCGTATTGCGCGTGGAAGGCGACGAAAGTGGCAAATTGACCATTCAGCCGCTGCCGTATTCATTGACAGAATAATTGCGGGCCAGGTCGGCACTAAACACGTAGGGTCGCCATTTATGGCGACCTGGATTGAGCTTACATCACATAAAAATAAATCGCGCAGAAGTGCAATACGCTGCCGCCGAGCACAAAACCGTGCCAGATGGCGTGACTGTAAGGAATACGGCGCGAGACGTAGAATATCACCCCTAGCGAATAGACAATGCCACCGGCAGCCAGCAGCCAAATCCCGCCCGGCGACAGTTTGATCGCCAGCTGATAAATCACCACCAGCGACAACCATCCCATACCGAGATAGGTCACCAGCGACAGCGCTTCAAAGCGGTGGGCAAAGGCGATTTTAAACAGAATACCGGCCAGCGCCAGGTTCCAGATCACCACCATTAAGCCTTGTGCCAGCGGCGAATTGAGCCCCACCAGCAAGAACGGCGTATAAGTGCCAGCAATCAACAGATAAATGGCGCAGTGGTCAAATTTCTTCAGCCAGTGTTTGGCTTTTTGATGGGGAATGGCGTGATACAGCGTTGAGGCGAGATAGAGCAAAATTATGCTGCCGCCGTACAGGCTGTAACTGGTGATTGCGGTAACGTTAGCTTGGGATTCAACGGCTTGCGTCAACATCAACACCAGGCCAATGATGCCGAAAATGCAGCCGATTCCGTGGCTGATACTATTGGCGATCTCTTCGGCCAATGAGTAGCCCTGGGCAATAACTGGGGTTTGTACCATGAGGGGATTCCTGAACAACGGAAAAAGCGAGTGTGCTATTTCTGAGCAACCAGAGTAACCGGGATAATTTTCAGAGTACACATGTACGCTAAAATAAATCTGTGAGTGGGTGTGACAGGCGAGGGTTTGAATGAATCGGTCGCCATGCATGGCGACACTTCGCACGGATACTGTTTTATGGGGTCGGTATTGATACCGGCTTGGTGATTATCGTCCGCCAGCCGCATCAATAAAGGTGCCCGTCACGTAAGACGCCGCATCGCTCGCCAACCAGACAATCGCTGCAGCAATCTCTTCTGCCTGGCCGCCGCGTCCCATTGGCAATGCGCTCGCCAGGCGATCGACTCGACCCGGCTCGCCGCCATCGGCGTGCATGTCGGTATAGATAAGGCCAGGACGCACGCTGTTGACGCGAATGCCTTGCGATGCCACTTCCAGCGACAACCCTTTAGTCAGCGTATCCATCGCCCCTTTTGAGGCGGCGTAATCCACATATTCGCCTGGCGCACCGAGACGTGACGCAGCGGATGACACATTGACGATGGCGCCCCCTTTGCCGCCATGATGCGTGCCCATGCGTTTTACCGCCTCACGACAGCAGATGAACGTGCCGGTGACATTGGTGGCGAACACGCGCTGAATACGTTCGGCATCCAGATCTTCCACCCGACATTGGGTAAACAAAATACCGGCATTATTCACCAGCACTCGCAGCGCGCCCTTTTGCTGATCCAATTCGGCAAACATACGTATGACCTGCGCTTCATCGCCAATATCGGCCTGCAGCGCAAACGCACTGCCGCCCTGCGCTTCAATCTCTGCCACCACGCTTGCCGCTTCGGCTGCACGCTGACGATAGTTGATCGCCACGCGATAACCCGCCTGCGCCAGCGATAGTGCGGTTGCGCGTCCAATGCCGCGACTACCGCCGGTAATCAAAGCCAGATCCATTTTTGCCTCCACAAAAAAGGGCCGAACAATCGGCCCTTTCATAAATATCACCCGCTACTTTAGCCTAAATAATTTGAGATACAGCAAGGCGGCAAGTTCATTCATCCCCGGGAGCTTACATCAGTAAGTGACCGGGGTGAATGAGCGCAGCCAACGCCGCTGTGGCTCAAAGTATGACGGCTAAATTATTGGTATTCGCTCATTGGTACACACGAACAGAAGACATTGCGATCGCCAAATACATCATCCAGACGTTTCACCGTCGGCCAGTATTTATTGGCGCTACCGGCCGGGAATACGGCCAGCTCACGGGTATACGGATGCGCCCAGTCGCCGACGATTTCTGTCTGCGTGTGCGGTGCGTTCACCAGCGGGTTATCTTCCAGCGGCCATTCGCCATCGGCAACGCGATCGATTTCCATGCGGATGGCCAGCATCGCATCGATAAAGCGATCCAGCTCGATTTTGCTTTCTGATTCCGTGGGTTCAACCATCAGCGTACCCGCCACCGGGAATGACATGGTTGGCGCGTGGAAGCCGTAATCGATTAGACGTTTAGCAATATCCAGCTCGCTGATACCGGTCTGCTCTTTCAGCGGACGAATGTCGAGAATACATTCGTGCGCCACGCGGCCATCGCGGCCGGCATACAGAATCGGATAGGCCGATTGCAGACGGCTGGCAATGTAATTGGCGTTCAGGATCGCCACCGAACTCGCTTGCTTCAGACCTTCTGCGCCCATCATACGGATATACATCCAGCTGATTGGCAGAATCGATGCGCTACCAAACGGTGCGGCAGAAACCGCGCCTTGCTGCGTCAGCACGCCATCAATTTGCACCACGCTGTGACCCGGCACGAACGGTGCCAGATGCGCTTTAACACCGATTGGCCCCATACCCGGACCGCCACCGCCGTGCGGGATACAGAAGGTTTTGTGCAGGTTAAGGTGCGATACATCCGCGCCGATGTAACCTGGCGTGGTGATACCGACCTGCGCATTCATGTTGGCGCCGTCGAGATACACCTGGCCGCCGTGCTGATGCACGATCTGGCACACCTCGCGGATGGTTTCTTCATAAACGCCGTGTGTTGACGGATAGGTCACCATGATGCACGACAGCTGCTCACCCACCTGCGCGGCTTTCTCACGCAGATCGCCAAGATCGATGTTGCCTTGTTTATCACACGCCACCACCACAACTGACATGCCCGCCATCTGCGCCGATGCCGGATTGGTGCCGTGCGCCGAGCTCGGGATCAGGCAAACATTACGGCCGCCTTCGTTACGACTTTCGTGGTAACGACGAATCGCCAGCAGGCCGGCGTATTCGCCCTGCGCACCTGAGTTGGGCTGCATGCACAGCGCATCGTAGCCAGTCAACTGCACCAGCCATTGCGACAACTGGCCAATCATCTGCAGATAACCCGACGCCTGCTCAGCCGGGCAGAATGGATGCAGTTCGGCAAATTCCGGCCAGGTGATTGGAATCATCTCCGCCGCGGCGTTAAGTTTCATGGTGCACGAACCGAGTGGGATCATTGCCTGGTTCAGCGCCAAATCTTTTTTCTCCAGGCTGTGCATGTAGCGCATCATCTCAGTTTCGCTGTGATGACGGTTGAACACCGGGTGCGTCAGGAAGGCGCTTTCACGCACCTGACCAGCCGGAATCGCACTGTTTTCCGCAGCAACAGCGGCATCCAGCGCATCAATGTCCTGACCGTGCGCATCGCCCAGCAGAATGGCGAACAGCGCCAGCACATCTTCACGGGCGGTGGTTTCATCCAGCGTAATGCCAACCGCATTGTGGATATCGCTGCGCAGGTTGACGCCGAAGCTCTGCGCGCGGTTCAGCACCGCCGCTTTATCGGCCACTTCAACCGTCAGCGTATCGAACCAGCTGTTGTGGCGCAGCTTGAGGCCACCGTTTTGCAGGCCCGCAGCCAGAATGCTGGTCAGACGGTGAATACGTGAGGCAATGCGTTTCAGGCCAACCGGACCGTGATACACCGCGTAGAGACCGGCGATATTCGCCAGCAGCACCTGCGATGTACAGATGTTGGAGTTGGCTTTCTCACGACGAATATGTTGCTCGCGGGTTTGCATCGCCATACGCAGCGCGGTGTTCCCGGCGGCATCGCGCGATACACCAATAATGCGACCAGGCATCGAGCGTTTGTGCTCGTCGCGGCTGGCGAAGAACGCGGCGTGTGGTCCGCCGTAACCCATCGGCACGCCGAAACGCTGGGCAGAACCAAAGACGATATCTGCGCCCTGCTTGCCTGGCGCCTCTAGCTGCACCAGCGCCATGAAATCTGCGGCTACGCTCACCACCACTTTGCGGCTTTTCAGCTCGGCAATCAGTGAGCGGTAATCGTGCACTTCACCGTGCGTACCCACCTGTTGCAGCAACACGCCGAACAGATCATCGTGATCCAGCGCCTTGTCAGCACGATCAATAATCAGTTCAAAACCAAAGGTTTCTGCGCGGGTGCGCACCACATCCAGCGTCTGTGGGTGGATGTCATTGGCGATGAAGAATTTGCTGGCGGTTTTCAGTTTGCTAACGCGCCTGGCCATCGCCATTGCTTCGGCAGCAGCGGTCGCTTCGTCCAACAGTGACGCGGAAGCGATGTCCAGACCGGTCAGATCCAGCGTCAGAGTTTGGAAGTTGAGCAGCGCCTCAAGACGGCCCTGCGACACTTCTGGCTGATACGGCGTATACGCGGTGTACCAGCCTGGATTTTCCAGCATATTGCGCAGGATGACGGGCGGCGTGATCACCGCGCTGTAGCCCATGCCGATCCAGGATTTATAGCGTTGGTTCTGACTGGCAATGGCTTTCAGCTCTGCCAGCGCTTGCTGCTCGGTCGCCGCAATGCCTACTGCAGGCGGGCCTGGCAGTTGGATGTCGGCAGGCACAATAGAACTGATCAATGAGGAGAGCGAACTGGCACCAATCGCTTCCAGCATTAAGGCCTGTTGTTCCGGCGTAGGACCGATGTGGCGCTCAATGAAAGCACCGTTGTGTTCAAGCTGGCTGAGAGTCTGGGTCATTTGCAGTAAATCCTGAATCGGGCTGGGTTACAAAAATGGCGTTAAATCAGGCAGATAAAAAAGAAGGCGACGCAGCGCGCCACCTTCTGCCACTACCGGTTACTCGTCGATTGCGGCTTTATAGGCATCGGCATCCAGCATCGCGTCGAGTTCTGATTCGTCGCTGGCTTTGATGCGGAACAGCCAACCATCGGCGTACGGCGCGCTGTTGACCAGCTCTGGCGAATCGCCCAGATTGTCGTTCACCGCCACAATCTCACCGCTCAGTGGCGCGTAGATGTCTGAAGCCGCTTTCACCGACTCCGCAACGGCGCAGTCATCTCCGGCCGCGAAGGTGGCACCGACGTCTGGCAGATCGACAAACACCATATCGCCCAGCAGTTCCTGTGCGTGTTCGGTGATACCCACAGTGAAGGTGCCGTCGGCTTCTTTACGGACCCATTCGTGGCTATCGCGGTATTTCAATTCACTTGGCACATTGCTCATTGGCCATTTCTCCTGAAAAAAAATTACTGGGCAACCGGCTTACCGGCGCGAACAAAAATCGGTTTGGTAACTTTCACGGGCATTTCACGGTTGCGGATTTCCACAATCGCCTGCTCACCAATGCCGGCTGGCACACGCGCCAGCGCGATGCTGTAACCCAGGGTTGGTGAGAAGGAACCACTGGTAATAATACCTTGCTGCGGCTGACCTTGTTGATCGGTGAAGCGCACCGTTAACCCGTTACGCAGCACCCCTTTTTCGGTCATCACCAGGCCAACCAGCTGTTCGGTGCCGTGCTCGCGCTGCGCTTGCAGAGCATCACGGCCAATGAAATCGCGATCGGCAGGTTCCCAACTGATGGTCCAGCCCATATTGGCGGCGAGCGGCGAAACGCCCTCATCCATCTCCTGACCGTACAGGTTCATGCCCGCTTCCAGACGCAGCGTGTCACGCGCACCGAGTCCAGCCGGTTTAACGCCTGCGGCCAACAGCTGCTGCCAGAAAGCGGCGGCTTCAGTCGCTGGCATGGCAATCTCATAACCCGCTTCGCCGGTGTAGCCGGTGGTAGCGATAAACAGGTTTTCGGCCTGCACGCCAAAGAAGGGTTTCATGCCGGCAACGGCATCACGCTGAGCGGCGCTCAACAGCGTTTGTGCTTTCTGCTGCGCGTTTGGACCTTGCACCGCAATCAGCGCCAGATCGTCACGTTCGGTCAGCTCAACGCCAAACGGCTGCGCATGCTGTTTAATCCAGGCTAAATCTTTCTCTCGCGTAGCGGAGTTCACCACCAGACGGAAGAAATCTTCGCTCATAAAGTAAACAATCAAATCATCAATGACGCCAGCAGAGGCATTCAACATGCCGGTATACAGGGCTTTGCCCGGCTGGGTGAGCTTGGCGACATCGTTTGCCAGCAGATAGCGCAGGAATTCGCGGGTGCGTGCGCCGTGCAGATCGACGATGGTCATGTGGGAAACATCAAACATGCCGGCATCGTTACGCACCGCGTGATGCTCATCCATTTGCGAGCCGTAATGCAGCGGCATCATCCAACCGTGGAAGTCCACCATGCGTGCACCGCTTGCCTGATGCTGTTCGAATAGAGGCGTTTGCTGAGTCATAACCATCCTGTAAAGACAAGTGAGTGTGACGCGCCTGCGTCGCCTGATGAGGCTGACGCAAACGTTCTCTTAGTGCTGAAGTTATCACCTAATGTGGCAATTAACCATGAGGAAAACGAGGGCGAAACACTACCACCTTTCATCAAATCATCGAACAGTGCCCAGCATAAATCACTGCATTATTGTGATTAGCTTCGCACTAAATACGACTAAATTACTTTCATGCAGCAAATTGAGGGAATACACGCCACAGGATTAAGAAATGGTCCGGCATGCGCAGGGCTATGACATGAATTAATCTAATGCGAATTAAGGCGTCAAATTAGAATAAATCAAACGAGGCGCGATTGCGGTGCATCGCTGCATCATTGGGGTGCAGCAAAGAAAAACGGCGCCCAATGGGGCGCCGTTTGCTAAGATGATTAGCGTATCCATCTGGGTAGATCGTTAAGCCCCATCGCCTGTTTCAGCATCAGCGGTTTAACGCCAGGTAACGTGTCGGCGAGCTTGAGGCCAACATCACGCAGCAGCTTTTTCGCGGGATGGGTGCCAGCAAACAGCTCGCGGAAACCCTGCATCCCCGCCAGCATCATCGCCGCACTGTGCTTGCGGCTGCGCTCATAGCGACGCAGATAGAGATGCTGACCAATGTCTTTGCCTTCCTGATGCAGTCGACGAATTTCACCAATTAATTCAGCTGCATCCATAAAGCCAAGATTTACGCCCTGCCCGGCTAGCGGATGGATGGTGTGGGCGGCATCGCCGACCAGCGCCAAACGGTGCGCGGCAAAGTTACGCGCATAACGTGCCGTCAACGGGAAGGTTTTACGTTCACTCTCGACCTGACACAAGCCAAGACGCATATCAAACGCCACCGACAGCTGCTGATTAAATAGCGCTTCCGGCATCGATTGCAGGCGTGCCGCTTCCTGTGGCGCGAGCGACCAGACGATCGAGCATAAGTGTGGATCCTGCATCGGCAGGAACGCCAGAATACCGTCGCCGTGAAACACCTGACGCGCAATCGCATCATGCGGCATATCGGTGCGGATGTTCGCCACCAGCGCGTGATGCTCGTAATCCCAGAAAGTCAGCGGGATATCCGCTTTATCGCGTAGCCACGAATTCGCGCCGTCGGCCGCCACCAGCAAACGTGCGCTCATCATGCTGCCATCCTGCAACGTAATGAAGGCTTCGTTGTCGCCAAACGCCACTTGCTGCAGCTGCGCCGGGGCAAACAGCGCGATATCGCTGCTCTGACTGGCGCGCTGCCACAACGCGCTGTGAATCACTTCGTTTTCAATAATATGGCCAAGATGCGATAAACCCTGCTGCTCGTCATCAAAGCTGATTGAGCCGAAGCTGTCCTGATCCCACACTTCCATGCCGTGATAGGCGCTGGCGCGCAGCGCCAGAATGCTCGACCACACATCGAGCTTTTGCAGCAGACGTTCACTGGCAGCGTTGATGGCGGAGACGCGAATCGACGCATTGGCCGCCGGATCAAACTGTGGCTCGGGTGCTTTTTCCAGCACGGCAACGCGTAAGCCGCTGCCTTGAAGTCCGCAGGCGACGGCCAAACCCACCATGCCGCCTCCGGCAATTGCCACATCAAAAGTTTGCATTGCTGCCCCTTAATTCGTGCTTAACGCTTAACCCAGCCGAGCGTGCGCGCGGCAAGTGGATTCCGTAGCCAAGGCAGATGGTCCATCGCCACCAGCCCAAGATTTCGTCCTGCTACCAACGGCGCATAGCGGTTAGCAAACAGTCGGACTAAACCGTCAGTGACGCCAACAGTGGCGGCACGATCGGGCTGACGTCGCGCGGCAAAATGCTGTAATACCGCGAAACTGCCGGGATCTTTCTGCTGACGATATGCGCCTGCCAGCGTTTCCGCCAGCGACATCACATCACGCAGACCCAGGTTGAAGCCTTGTCCGGCGATTGGATGCAGCGTTTGCGCCGCGTTGCCCACCAGCGCCAGACGATGTGTCACCTGACGTTCAGCGGTTTGCAGCGCCAGCGGATAATGCTCGCGTTGACCGGTATGCGTGAAGCGCCCCAGACGCCAGCCGAATGCGCGCTGCAGTTCTTGCAGGAAGGTCGCATCATCCCACTGCTTAATCGTTGCTTGCGCCTCAAGCGGGTGGCACCACACCAGCGACATGCGGTTGCCGGACATCGGCAACAGCGCCAGCGGGCCGTATTCGGTAAAGCGCTCAAAGGCGCGGCAATGATGCGGCAACTGCGTCGACACGTTGGCGATAACCGCCAACTGCTGATAATCGTCGCGCTGCCAGGTGATACCGCAGGACGCGCCTAAAGGTGAACGCGAACCGTCGGCGGCCACCAGTAATGCGCCTGCCAGCTGTTCGCCGCTGTTCAACATCACCTGCACATTATCCGCCGTACGCGCTACCGAAGTTACATGATCCGGGCAGCGCAGCGTGACGCCTGACGCTTTTTGCAGGCGTTGAAACAGCCGCTGGCCGACATCAAACAGTTCAACCACCTGACCGAGCGCAGGCAACTGATGATCTTGCGCTTTAAGCGAAACGAAGCCGGTATGACCGCGATCGGAAACGTGAATATCGGTGATGGGCGTGGCGCAATCGGCCAGCGAGCGCCACAGATCGATATCCGCTAACTGCTGACAGGTGCCAGCCGCCAGGGCAATCGCGCGTCCGTCAAAGCCAGGATGTGCGCGGCTGTCGGGCTGGCTGCGCTCAATCAGGGTAACCGGCAGTTGGCCTTGCGTCAGATGTGAAATCGCCAGCGCCAGAGTCGCACCGGTCATGCCGCCGCCGGCAATCAAAATGCTCATGCGTGACGTGCCGCCGCCATCAAGGCTTCAATCGCGTCAGCGTCTTTGACTACGCTGTCGGTGAGATTTTCGTTGCCGTCGGCGGTGATAACGATGTCATCTTCGATGCGAATGCCAATGCCGCGATATTGTGGCGGTACTTTGGCATCTGGCGCGATATACAAGCCAGGCTCAACCGTCAGCACCATGCCCGGCTCAAGCACGCGGTCGCGGCTTGGCGTGCCGTAATGGCCGACATCGTGCACATCAAGCCCCAGCCAGTGACTCAAACCGTGCATGAAGAAAGGACGATGCGCCTGCTCTTCAAACAGCGTATCGATATTGCCATCCAGAATGCCGAGATCGACCAGGCCGGTAATCATAATACGCACCACCTCGTCGTTGACGTCATGGATGCTGATGCCCGGACGGAACATCGACAACGCTTTGTTGAGCGAAGCCAGCACGATGTCGTAGATGGCGCGCTGCGGCTCGCTGAAGGTGCCGTTGACCGGGAAGGTGCGGGTGATATCGCCCGCGTAGCCGTGGAATTCACAGCCTGCGTCAATCAGCACTAAGTCGCCATCGCGCATTTCCGATTCGTTTTCGGTGTAGTGCAGAATACAGCCGTTTTCGCCCGAACCGACAATGGTGTTGTACGAGGGGAAACGCGCGCCATGGCGATTGAATTCGTGATGAATTTCGCCTTCAAGCTGATATTCAAACATGCCCGGACGACAGGCTTGCATCGCTCGCGTGTGCGCCAGCGCACTGATTTTTCCGGCGCGGCGCAGAATCTCAATCTCTTCTGCGCTTTTGAACAGGCGCATGTCGTGCACCCACGGACGCCAGTCGGTAACTGTGTCGGGCGCGCTAAGGTTTTGACGGAAGCCGCGACGCAGTTTGTCCAGCGCGCTGAACACCAGCTGATCGGCTTCTGCGTATTCGCCCTGCGCGTGGTAAACCACATCCAGGCCGTTGAGCAGTTGATGCAGCTGCTCGCCGAGGTCATCCCACGGCAAAGCGCGATCGACTCCCAGTTTCTCCGGTGCGGCATCCTGGCCAAGGCGGCGACCAAACCAGATTTCGGCCGTCAGGTCTCGCACGCGATTGAACAGCACGCTGTGATTGTGCTTATCATCACTTTTGATTAAGACCAGCAGCGCCTGCGGTTCATTAAAACCGGTGAAGTACCAGAAGTCGCTGTTTTGACGAAAGCTGTATTCGGTGTCGTTGCTGCGCGTCACTTCAGGTGCAGCAAAAATTAACGCCGCACTGCCTGGCGCCATGCGGGCAATCAGCGCCTGACGACGTTGTTGAAACGTATCCAAGGTAATCATGTTTGCACTCCCTGTTGAAGACGGGCCACAACGCACCCGCATTGACGCGCTTAATGTAACGTAGGTTTCTGTACTTCTGGTGCCGTTGGCTGATGCGGACGCGTGAAGGTGTCGTGGCACAGCAGAGCGGCAACGCGCACGTACTCAATCACCTCTTCGAGTGACTGCTCCAGCTCTTCCTGATCCTCATCTTCGTCATAGCCAAGTTGTGCGATGGTGCGTAGATCGTCAATCGCTTCGCCAGTTTCGCCGGTCACTTTCTCCAGCTTCGGCTGCGTGACACCCAAACCGAGCAGGAAGTGGTTTACCCAACCGGCCAGCGCATCCGCGCGATCGAATACCGTGATGTCATCGTCTTCCGGCAACATCAGCTGGAACATAAAACCTTCGTCTTCCAGCGTGGTCGTCAAGCTTTCATGCAGCGCCTGCAGCGGCTGAGACAGGCTCTGCGAAAACGCCATGCCTTCGTTGGTGAGATCGTGAACCATGGTTTTCCAGCTGGTATCCTGATTGCCGCCGCACAGAATCCCGGAAAGGAGACCATGCATTTCGGCTGGCGTCATGCCCACGCCCTGCTGTGAAAGGGCCGCGGCCAGCGCGTTGTAACTCGGCGTTGCGTTCTGTAAAGACATAAGCTTTGGTCGTCGTTGGCAGAATAAGTTCGTGTTATGCTACCACCAGGTGCCTCTGGGTTTCCAGAAAAGGGGTTGTAACTTATAACTCGGGTATATATAGTTTCGCACCTCCCAACCCATTGACCGGTAAGGGCGATGCGATCGAAGTAATCAGTTAGGATGGTGGCATGTCTGCACAACCAGTAGATATTCAAATTTTTGGTCGTTCGTTAAGAGTGAATTGCCCGCCTGAACAGCAAGATGCGCTGAATCTGGCCGCAGAGGATCTCAATCAACGGTTGCAAGATTTAAAAGTTCGCACTAGAGTCACCAATACAGAGCAACTGGTGTTCATCGCCGCGTTAAACATCTGCCACGAGTTGGCACAAGAGAAAGGTAAGACGCGCGACTATGCAGCAAACATGGAACAACGTATCCGCATGCTGCAGCAGACCATTGAACAAGCGTTAGTAGAGCAAGGTCGCATAACTGACCGCCAGGGCCCTAATTTTGAATAAAGCTTCATGGTCCTCATGCTAGAGTGACGGTGAAGTAAATTTTCTCTGAGATGTTTGCAAGCGGGCCAGTCCCCTGAGCCGATATTTCATACCAACAGAATGTGACGCTCCACAATTTGTGCGCATGCTCGGTCCGTCCGAGAAGCCTAATAGTTGTGACGGCATGTTCACCTTGAACCAAGGGTTCAAGGGTTACAGCCTGCGGCGGCATCTCGGAGATCTCCATTTAGTAGCAAGTCTGTTTCCCCGGTTCGCATGATATAATCGCTTTTAAGAAGCGATTATTCCGGGGATTTAGATACCATGCCAGCGCCCTCCCTTCTCGACCGTCAAGACATCCGTCAGCATGTGCGCCATTTGCGCCGTAATCTCACGTCTGAGCAACAGGAACAAGCCGCCGATCAGTTGGCTGAACACGCCATCAACATTGCGCCGATCGCTAATGCCCAACGCATTGCGCTGTTTTTATCTGTCGATGGAGAGATCAACACCCGCCCGCTGATCGCCAAACTTTGGCAGCAAAAAAAGCAGGTTTACTTACCGGTGCTTCATCCCTTCTCGCCGGGCAATCTGCTGTTTATCCGTTACACGCCAGAAACGCCACTCGCGCCAAATAAACTTCGCATCCCGGAACCGCCGCTGGATATCACGCAACTGGCCACGCTGGATCAGCTGGATGTGATGCTGGTGCCGCTGGTAGCGTTTGACTATGCTGGCCAACGTTTGGGAATGGGTGGCGGATTCTACGATCGCACGCTGCAAAACTGGCAGCAGCATGGTTTTCTTCCGGTGGGCATCGCACATGATTGTCAGCGCGTAGAAGCATTGCCGGTTGCTGCCTGGGATGTGCCGCTCCCCGCGATACTGACGCCAGCGAAACTGTGGCAATGGGAAGCGTAAACAGGAAAAATAAAGGGCGCCAATGGCGCCCTGTTTAATCAGTACAGCAGACGGGCGCGGATGGTGCCCGGAATCGCCTTCATCGCCTGCAGCGCTTTATCCGCTGCATCCTGCTCAGCATCAATATCGATCACCACGTAGCCCATAATTGGCGTGGTTTGCAGATACTGCGCGGCAATGTTGATGCCCTGCTCGGCAAAAATCTGGTTAATGGCGGTCAGCACACCCGGACGGTTTTCATGGATGTGCAGCAGACGGCTAGCACTTGCCGCATGCATCGGCAGTGAAACTTCCGGGAAGTTAACCGCAGACAGCGTAGAACCGTTGTCGGAGTATTTCGCCAGCTTGCCAGCCACTTCGATACCGATGTTTTCCTGCGCTTCCTGCGTTGAACCACCAATGTGCGGCGTCAGGATCACGTTATCGAACTCGCACAGCGGTGAGTTAAACGGATCGCTGTTAGTAGCAGGCTCGACCGGGAAGACGTCGATAGCGGCACCGGACAGATGTTTATTCGCCAGGGCATCACACAGCGCCGGAATATCGATCACGGTACCGCGCGCGGCGTTGATCAGCAGCGCGCCTGGCTTCATTAACGCCAGCTCTTCGGCACCAATCATGTTCTGAGTGGATTGCGTTTCAGGAACGTGCAGACTCACTACGTCGCTCATGTTGAGCAGCTCGGAGAGATGACGCACCTGAGTGGCGTTACCCAGCGGCAGCTTGCTTTCGATATCGTAGAAGAACACATGCATACCGAGGCTCTCTGCCAGCACACCCAGCTGCATGCCGATGTGGCCGTAACCGATGATGCCCAGTTTCTTGCCGCGTGCTTCAAACGAACCGTTGGCGACTTTATTCCAGATGCCACGGTGCGCTTTGGCGTTGGCTTCCGGAATGCCACGCAGCATTAGCAGCATTTCGCCAATCACCAGCTCTGCAACAGAACGGGTGTTGGAGAACGGCGCGTTGAACACCGGCACACCGCGTTTCGCCGCTGCAGCGAGATCAACCTGGTTGGTACCGATACAGAAGCAGCCGACTGCTACCAGCTTTTCAGCGGCAGCAAAGATCTCTTCAGTCAGTTGGGTACGGGAACGGATACCAATGAAGTGCGCATCGCGGATGGAGGATTTCAGCGACTCCGCATCCAGCGCCCCTTTGTGAAACTCGATGTTGGTGTAGCCTGCTGCACGCAGGTTTTCCAGCGCACTCTGGTGAACGCCTTCCACCAGCAGGAACTTAATCTTGTCTTTTTCCAGTGATACCTTTGCCATTTCCCGACCCTATTCAGAATTCAATGAGGACTACCATAAGGTAGCCTTCTGTCAAAATATCAAAAATTTCGTGCGCAGCAATACAAACGATTGCCTGGGAGCCAGCACGCGCCCACGCGGAGACAGCACAATGCCGTACAAAATCGTGACATCCTTAATAGACGAAGTACGAACTTACTGCTGATGAATCTTTTGTGACATAAGTCACCAAATTTCAGCCTGGTGAGAAAAGATGTTTTGCGGATGGAAATAACCGGCGCACCACGCGCGCCGGACAGATCATTTTACGATGGTTTTCACGCCTTCTGCGGTACCTATCAGTGCGACATCGGCACCACGTCCCGCAAACAGGCCAACGGTCACCACGCCCGGCAGCGCATTGATGGTTTTTTCCAGCTCGATGGGATCGAGAATACGCAGATTATGCACGTCGAGAATAATGTTGCCGTTGTCGGTAATGACGTTCTGGCGATACTCCGGCAAGCCGCCGAGTTTGACCAGTTCACGCGCCACATACGAACGCGCCATCGGAATCACTTCAACCGGCAGCGGGAAATGGCCCAGCACATCAACTTCTTTCGATGCATCGGCAATACAGATGAATTTCTTCGCCACCGCTGCAACGATTTTCTCACGCGTCAGCGCTGCGCCACCGCCTTTGATCATCTGCATCTGCGGATTGATTTCATCGGCGCCATCTACATAAACCGACAGCTCATCAATTTCGTTGAGATCGAAGACGTGAATGCCCAACGCTTTCAGTTTCTCCGTCGAGGCTTCCGAACTGGAAACCGCGCCTTCAATCTGATTCTTCATGGTGCCGAGTGCATCAATGAAATGCGCTGCCGTTGAGCCCGTACCTACACCGACAATGGTGCCGGGCTCTACGTACTGCAGGGCTGCCCAACCTACCGCTTTTTTCAGTTCATCCTGGGTCATGGTATGTTTAAAACCTGTGCGACATCGAAGTGCGCGTAGTATAAAACAAGGCGCTGTAAAAAAGCGCGACTGTTAGACAGCCGATTTAACGCTTTGGAAGCCAGCCCGCAAAAATGCGCCGCAGCACAATTTGACAGTTTTATGGCATAGTAACGTCCACCCTGAACGAGAGAGAACAACAATGAAACGCCCGGATTATCGAACGCTTCAGGCGCTGGATGCTGTGATTCGCGAGCGCGGCTTTGAGCGTGCGGCACAAAAACTCTGCATCACCCAATCGGCGGTTTCGCAGCGTATTAAACAGCTGGAAAATTTATTTGGTCAGCCGCTGCTGGTGCGCACCGTGCCGCCGCGTCCGACCGAGCAGGGACAAAAATTACTGGCGTTGTTGCATCAGGTTGAGCTGCTGGAAGAGGAATGGCTGGGTGATGATAACGGTGGAACCACTCCGCTGTTGCTGTCGCTGGCTGTCAACGCCGACAGTCTGGCAACCTGGCTGCTACCCGCGCTGAAAGACGTGCTGGCCGATTCGCCAGTGCGCCTGAATTTGCAGGTGGAAGATGAAACCCGCACTCAGGAACGTCTGCGTCGCGGTGAAGTGGTCGGCGCGGTGAGTATTCAGCCGCAGCCGCTGCCGAGCTGTCTGGTGGATCAACTGGGCGCGCTCGATTATCTGTTCTGCGCATCACCTGATTTTGCTGCACGCTATTTCCCGAACGGCGTGACGCGCTCTGCGCTGCTGAAAGCGCCGGCGGTGGCGTTTGACCATCTGGATGATATGCATCAGGCGTTTTTACAGCAGAACTTTGACCTGTCGCCGGGCAGCGTGCCCTGCCACATCGTCAACTCGTCAGAAGCCTTTGTGCAGCTGGCGCGTCAGGGTTCGGTGTGCTGTATGATTCCGCATCTGCAGATTGAGCGCGAGTTGGCGCAAGGTGAACTGGTGGATTTGACGCCAGGCCTGTATCAGCGTCGTATGCTGTACTGGCACCGCTTTGCGCCTGAAAGTCGTTTGATGCGCAGCGTCACCGACGCGCTAATTGCGCACGGACATCGTGTGCTGCGTCAGGATGTGTTGCCCGTTTAAGCAATGCGTTGCATATGATTGCAGGTGCGCATCAATGCGCACCCAATAACCGTAGGGTCGCCATTCATGGCGACCTGAATTAAAGTTTTACGGCGTATTCGGTTTGATTTCGAATACCACATCCACCTGATCGTCAAAGTGAATGCTCTGCTGCTCGTAAGTTTGCTGCGCGGTGGTATCAGCAGGTGCAGCGGCGGCTTTATACATGCGCGCCATCGGCATCGGTTGATAGTTCGCAACGTGATAGCGGATGCTGTAAACCGAGCCTAGCTTAGCGTTAAATCCTTCTGCCAGTGCGTTAGCCTGTTGCGTAGCATTAGCGATTGCCACTTTACGCGCCTTCTCTTTATAGCTGTCCGGATTCGCCACACCTAACTCGACCGAACGAATTTCATTCAGGCCAGATTTTAATGCGCCATCCAACAGCTCGTTGAGTTTGTCCAGCTGGCGCAGCGTCACCTGTACCTGACGCTCGGCACGATAGCCTTTCAGTACCGATTTGCCATCTTTGGTGTAATCGTATTCCGGCTGCGTGCTGAGGTTTGCCGCATCAATATCTTTTTTCTCGATGCCGTTCTTTTGCAGGAAATCGAAATATTGCGCCACGCGGTCATCAGCTTGTTTCTTCGCTTTTGCCGCGTCTTTCGACGAAACATTCACCACAATAGCGAGCGTCGCGAGATCTGGCGTGGCATCAACGCTTGCCTGTCCAGAAGTCACCACATGCGGTCCATTCGGCAATTCGCCTGCCTGAACTAAACCGGAAAGTGCGCCCGTGCTCATTACGGCGGCTAGCACCAGTGCTTTCAGTTTCACGAAAGTCCTCCTTGAGAGATTCAATTTGCAGGTCGCCATTATGGCTAAACCTAAAACACATTAACATGTGTGCTTATCTGATTAGTAAACGGCTCAAAAGTTCGAGCAATCTCCTTTTAAACGTAGCCGCGATCGCAAATTTAGCGGTACAGATTCGCCAAAAAAACACTTAAACGTTTCTATTAAAGAAACACCTCTGAGTTCGGGAGAGTTGCCAATGACAGAACAGCCGCTTAGCCAAACTGCCGTTAGCGTTCGCGCGGGACGCACGCGCTTTCTGATGCTCGGTCTGGTGTTTATTAACATCATTATCAACTACATGGATCGTACTAACTTGTCGGTTGCTGCTACAGCAATGGCCGGTGAACTGCGCTTCACTCCGATGGAAATGGGATTGATCTTCTCTGCTTTCGGCTGGATCTACGCTGCGCTGCAAATCCCCGGCGGCTTCCTCATCGATCGCCTGGGTGCGCGCGTGGTCTATGGCATCGGTTTGTTTGCCTGGTCGCTGATCACCGCGCTGCATGCGCTTGCCAACAGCTTTGGCGCGCTGTTTGGTCTGCGGCTCGGCGTCGGCGCCTTTGAAGCGCCAGTGATGCCCTCCAACAATCGGGTGATCTCCAGTTGGTTTCCGGAGCAAGAGCGCGCCAGTGCAATTGGTATTTACTCCTCAGCGCAGTTTGTCGGTCTGGCCTGCATGACGCCGCTACTGTTTCATCTGCAGGATGCATTTGGCTGGCGCGGACTGTTTCTGATTACCGGAGTCGCGGGGATGATTTGGGCGCTGGTGTGGTATTGGCTCTACCGCGAGCCGAATCAACATCAAGGCGTGTCGCAAGCTGAGCTCAGCTATCTTCGCGACAACGGTGCGCTGCTGGAGAGTCGACAAAATACACAGCAACCTAAAGCGCGCTGGCGCGATTTGGCGCAGATGTTCCGCAGTCGCAAATTGGTCGGCATCTATATTGGCCAGTTCACCATTTCCGCCACCTTCTGGTTCTTCCTCACCTGGTTCCCAACTTATCTGGTGGAGTATCGCCACATGGGCTTCATCAGAAGCGGTTATGTGGCTTCGGTGCCCTACTTCGCCGCCTTTTGCGGCGTGCTGCTGGCCGGATTTGCCTCGGATCGCATGATACGTCGTGGCGTCTCCGCCAGCGTGGCGCGCAAACTGCCGGTGATCCTCGGCCTGTTCCTGACGCTGTTTATCCTTGGTGCCAATTACACCGACGATTCCACGCTGATTATCCTGTTTATGTCGCTGGCGTTCTTCGGCAACGGCCTGGCGACCATTACGTGGGTGTTTGTCACGGCGCTGGCACCGCGCCACTTGATTGGTCTGGCGGGCGGCGTATTTAACTTTACCGGTGCGCTGTCATCCATCGTGGTGCCGATTGCCATTGGTGCGTTAATCGACGGCGATAACTTCGCGCCAGCCCTGGCATTTATCGCCGTGCTGGCCGCGATTGGCATCTGCAGTTACCTGTTTATTGTCGGGAAAATCGATCATGTTAGCGCGGGGTGAACACGGTTTGCGCCAGCGATTGCAACTGTTGCAGGCGCTGCGCGAGGTGCGCCTCATCGTCCTGCCAGATTTTGGCGAACGCCAATGCCGCGCGATTGTGATCAATCGGCTGCGCCATGCTGATTTCGCCATCATCGCGATGCCAGATCAGGTAACCCTCAGCACGCTTACGCGCCAGCAGCGGCGCGATTTGCAGCCACTGTTCTTCGCTAAAACGCGGGCGCAGCGCCTCGTCACTTTCCGCCGCCAGCAACGACACGCCAATCACCGATTGCCACGCGGGCAGCATACGGAAACCGGCCAGCGCCTGGCTGGCGTTGATGCGTTCACCGGGTTCCGAGTGCCAGATATAGATCACCTGATCCTCCCACAGCACGCCCAGCGCCACCACGATATCGCGCGGCGCGTGGCGTTCCAGCTGCGGCAACGCCTGCGCGAACAGCGAAGATCCGCGAATCGCCTGTGCCGCCAGCGCGTGAATACCGGGGCCAGGCAGATAGCGTCGATGCTCATCCTGCGTCGTCAGTCCAATCGACGCCATGGTCATCAGCAGTCGATTCACACGCGTGCTGTTCATCCCCATCTGGCGCGCCAGTTCACGGCAACCCACGGCCTTGTCACTGGACACCAGATATTGCAGACAGCGAATACCGTCAATCAGGCTTTGGTTCGGTTGAGAAGACATAGATCACCTGCGGCGGGCAAACTCCAATCTTAGCCTTAGAGTCAGAGGAATGAAATGATGCAGACTTTCTCTACGCAAAATGAGCGCCACTTTCCGCAACAACGACTACAAGCGGAGTTACTGATCGTCGGCGGTGGACTGGCGGGCGTGTGTGCCGCGCTGGCCGCCGCACGCGATGGCCTTGATGTGGTGCTGATTCAGGATCGCCCGGTGCTGGGCGGCAACGCCTCCAGCGAAGTGCGCTTGTGGGCCAACGGTGCGACCTCACACATGGGCAATAACAATCGCTGGGCGCGCGAAGGCGGCATCATGGGCGAGATCATGGAGGAGAACCTGTGGCGCAATAAAGAGGGCAATCCGGTACTGTTCGATATGGTGCTGCTGGACATCGTACAGGCGCAGCCCGGCCTGACTTTGCTGCTCAATACGGTGGTGACCGATATCGAAAAATCTGGCCGCCGTTTGCTGTCAGTGCAGGCGTTTAACGCCATTAATCAAACGCGTTATCGGGTTTCGGCTACACAATTTATCGATGCCAGCGGCGATGGCGTATTGGGCTATCTGGCCGGTGCGGCGCATCGCGTGGGCGCGGAATCGGTGGAGGAGTTTGGCGAGAAGATGGCGCCGGGCGAGAATTTCGGCCACAAGCTCGGTCATTCCATTTACTTCTACACCAAGCGCACGGCACAACCGATACGCTTCGTTGCGCCCTCTTTCGCACTGAAAGAGATCACCGCCATTCCGCGCTATAAACGGCTGAGTTCAGAGCTGAACGGCTGCGATTTATGGTGGCTGGAATGGGGCGGACGGCTCGATACCGTGCATGAGAGCGAAACCATCAAGTGGGAACTGTGGAAAATTGTCTGGGGCGTGTGGGATTACATTAAAAACTCCGGGGAATTTCCCGATGCCGATAACCTCACCATCGAATGGGTGGGCCTGATTCCCGGCAAGCGCGAGAGCCGGCGTTTTCTCGGCGAGACGATGCTGTGCCAACAGGACATCATCGAACAACGCGACCACTATGATGCAGTAGCGTATGGTGGCTGGTCGATTGATCTGCATCCGGCCGACGGCGTCTACAGCGAACACGATGGCTGTCGTCAGTTCCACAGCAAAGGGACTTACACCATTCCCTTCCGCGCGCTCTACAGCCAGTCGCTGGACAATCTGCTGCTCACCGGCCGACTGATCTCCGCTACGCACGTCGCCTTTGGCAGCGCACGCGTCATGTGCACCTGCGGCGTGCTGGGCGAAGTGGTGGGCCGCGCGGCGGCGCTGTGCCAGCAACAGCAGATCACGCCCGCCGAACTGGCGCAGCCTGAGCGCGTTGGGCAGCTGCAGCAGCATCTGCTGCGTCAGGGTGCGTTTATTCCTCGACATCCGTTGGCCAACCCAGCGCGCGATGCGCATGTCATGGTGAGCAGCACCTTACAGTTGTGCGCCCTGCCTGCCGATGCCGGTTGGCAGCCGCTGAAATCCCGCTGTGCGTTACTGCTGCCGCTCAAAGCGGGCGAACGTTTGCCGCCAATCAGCGTGCAGCTGCGCGCCGCCAACACGCAGAAATTACAGGCATCGCTGCTCACCAGCGCTAATCCGGCGAATACCTGCGGCGATTGTCATCTGGCCACGCAAAGCATCACGGTTACTGAACAAGGCACTTATCGACTGAACTTTGATTATCGCGCCGAATGTGATCGCTATCTGTTTATCGCCTTTGAGGAGAACGCTGCGATTGAGGTTGCATTAACCAGCCAGCGTTTGCCGGGCGTGATGATGGTGTTCAACAGTCTGAATACGCGCGTGGCGAAACGCACACGTCAGATTAACGATGGAGATTATGGCGTTGATGAGTTTGATTTCTGGCTGCCGCGCCGGGCTCCACAGCAAATCCTGCTGGCCTTTGCTCTGGAAAAGCCGCTGCAGCTTTGGCATCGCGATTATCTGCTCAACGGCAAGCTGCGCCCGGAACAGCACACCAATTGCTGGGTGCCGGCGCAGGATGACACGCATCCCAACGTCAGCTGGCATTGGAATGAACCGCAGCAGGCGAAATACATTACCTTGCTGTTTGACAACGACTTCGACCATGCGATGGAAACGGTGCAAATGGGCCACGCACAGGCTGTGACGCCGCACTGCACCACACATTATCGCGTATGGCTGGATGAGATGCTTTTGGCAGACGTGACGGAAAATCATCACTCGCTGTGCCATCACATGCTGCCAGAAGGCGTGAGTTTTAGTCAGATTCGGCTGGAGTTGCTCGCCAGTGCGGGCGCGCTGCCCGCACTGTACGGACTACATCTGCATTAGAGAGCAGCAATGCCCTGACGCGCCAGCTGAATGGCGATAAACCACATCACGCCGCCGACCAGCAAATTGATAATGCGCTGCGCCCGCACGGTGCGCAGCCGCAGCGACAGCCACGCGGCCAATAGCGCCAGGCCGAAGAACCAGATGATTGACGCACTCACGGTGCCAAACGCAAACCAGCGACGCGCGTCTTCAGAGGGAAGCTGGCTACCGAGGCTGCCGAGCACCACAAAGGTGTCGAGATAGACATGCGGATTGAGCCAGGTGACCGCCAGAATGGTGGCGATGATACGCCAGCGCCCTTGCTTTATCTCCGCATCGGAAGCCAGCGACACATCACCTTGCCATGCACTGCGCAGCGCGCCCCAACCGTACCACAGCAAAAACGCCACGCCCGCCCAAGTGATCAGCATCAGTAAGAGAGGCGATTGATTCAGCAACGCGTTGCCGCCAAAAATCCCACCACAGATCAATGCGATATCGCTGATGGTACACAGCGATGCGGTCATCAGATGGTAATGGCGCTTAATGCCCTGATTCATCACGAAAGCATTTTGTGGGCCTAGCGGCAAAATCAGCGCAGCACCAAGGGCAAGCCCTTGTAAATAAACAGATAACACGGAAATAACCTTAATAACTGGGGAGATGCGATGCAGTATAGTGACGCGAAGATATTAGAGGAAATTGAAATATTTAATAGGCTATTAGAATGAGTAATAAAAAAGGCACCCGCAGGTGCCCTTCTCTATTATTCGCTGCGTGCAGGCTGTTGTTGCTCGCTCTTCACCTGATGCAGATGCACATCCATCTGCGGGTAAGGAATGCCGATGCCGTTCGCGTCCAGCGTACGTTTGAAGTTCTTCATCAGATCCCAATAGACGTTTTGCAGATCGCTGCTTTTACTCCAGCAACGCACCACAAAGTTGAGCGATGAAGCCGCCAGTTCATTTAGGCCGATCTGTACGCCGAGGTCTTGCAGTACGCGCTCGTCCGCATCAACCACTTCACGCAACAGGCTAATAACCTGATCGACATCCGCATCGTAAGCCACACCGATAATGAACTCGTTGCGACGAATCGGTTCGCGCGAATAGTTGACGATGTTGCCAGCGATGATCTTACCGTTTGGCACCACCACGATTTTGCCATCGGCGCTTTTCAGCGTGGTGGAGAAAATCTGCACGTTCTGCACGGTACCCATCACGCCGCCGAGATCGACAAACTCACCGGTTTTGAACGGACGGAAGGTCACCAACAGCACGCCCGCCGCGAGATTCGACAGCGAACCCTGCAAGGCCAAACCCACCGCCAAACCGGCAGCACCCAGCACGGCAATCACCGAGGCAGTTTGTACGCCAACGCGTCCCAGTGCAGCGATGACGGTAAAAGCGATAATTCCGTAGCGCACCATTGCAGAAAGGAAATCTGCCACAGTCGCATCAATATGACGCGCCAGCAGAACGCGGTTAATCGCATTGGAGACGATGCGCGCAATGAACATACCAATGATGATGGTAATGATCGCCGCCACAATATTGACCGCATAGCTCAGGATCAACGCCTGATTACGTACCAGCCATCCACCCGCACTATTTATGCCGTCGACGACGTTTAAGTCTTCCATTTGTTAGCCCTGTAGTTAAGTTTCCCGCAGGAAATTGCCAAAAACTGCCAGATTGACTCCGACACTCCGAATACAAGGGTAAACAAAAATAAGGCGAAGCGCCAAAAATGGCCTGAATTCGTGGGATTTTCTGGATGAGACGCATAAAAAAAGGCCCTTGCGGGCCCTTTTTTGTACTGTACGGAAAAATTACAGTACGTCGACAGCGTTAAGCTCTTTGAAAGCCTGCTCCAGGCGAACAACCATTGAAGCCTGAGCAGAACGCAGCCACACGCGTGGATCGTAATATTTCTTATTCGGGCTATCTGAACCATTTGGGTTACCCAGCTGGCCTTGCAGATAGTCTTCGTTCTTTTTGTAGTACTGCAGAATACCGTCCCACGTTGCCCATTGGGTGTCGGTATCGATGTTCATCTTGATCACGCCGTAGCCGATAGACTCTTCGATTTCTGCAGCAGAAGAACCTGAACCACCGTGGAACACGAAGTCCAGCGCGTTGTGCGGCAGATTGTGTTTCTTGGTCACGTATTCCTGAGAATCACGCAGGATGGTCGGCGTCAGTTTCACGTTGCCTGGCTTGTACACGCCGTGCACGTTGCCGAATGAAGCAGCGATGGTGAAACGTGGGCTGATTTTGCTCAGCTCGGTGTAAGCGTAATCAACATCTTCTGGCTGAGTGTACAGCGCAGAAGCGTCCATGTGGCTGTTGTCCACGCCGTCTTCTTCGCCACCGGTACAACCCAGTTCGATTTCCAGGGTCATATCCAGTTTGGCCATGCGCGCCAGATACTTAGAAGAGATCTCGATGTTCTCTTCCAGTGACTCTTCAGACAGGTCGATCATGTGAGAAGAGAACAGCGGCTTACCGGTTTTCTTGAAGTGCTCTTCACCCGCGTCCAGCAGACCGTCGATCCATGGCAGCAGTTTCTTGGCGCAGTGGTCGGTATGCAGGATTACTGGCACACCGTACTGTTCAGCCATCAGATGCACATGGTATGCACCCGCGATAGCGCCGAAGATAGCCGCGCCCTGCGGCTTGTCGGTTTTGAAACCTTTACCGGCGATGAAGGCAGCACCACCATTGGAGAACTGAACGATGACCGGCGCTTTCACTTTGGCCGCAGCTTCCAATACCGCGTTAATAGAATCCGTGCCGACGCAGTTAACTGCTGGCAGAGCGAATTTGTTCTCTTTCGCTACCTGGAAAATTTTCTGAACGTCGTCACCAGTGACAACGCCGGGTTTTACGAAATCAAAAATTTTAGACATGTTTGTGTCCCGTTTCGTTACCGTTCATCCCCGAAGGGATTGCGATTTGTGTGCCCCATAAAGGGCTAGCCTTCAGGCGACGCCCAAGCGTCGCCCCCAAAGAGTTACTGCTTCGCGCGCTCTTCCAGCATAGCAACTGCTGGCAGTTTTTTACCTTCCACGAACTCGAGGAATGCGCCGCCGCCGGTAGAGATGTAAGAGATCTTATCTTCGATACCGAACAGATCGATTGCAGCCAGCGTATCGCCGCCGCCTGCCACTGAGAATGCATCGCTATCGGCGATTGCATTTGCCACGATTTCGGTACCTTTACGGAAGTTCGGGAACTCGAACACGCCAACCGGACCGTTCCACAGAATGGTTTTCGCGCCTTTCAGAATCGCGGCCATCGCCTGTGCGGTTTCGTCGCCGAAGTCCATAATCTCTTCGTTATCCGCCACTTCGGAAACCTTTTTCACGGTTGCCGGGGCAGTTTCAGAGAATTCCGTGCCTACGCGAGAATCAGTAGGAACCGGGATACCAAACTGATCACGCAGACCTTTTGCTGCTTCGACGAAGTCTGGCTCGTACAGTGATTTACCGACGTTGTTATCGATAGCCACGAAGGTATTCGCGATACCGCCGCCGACAATCACGGTGTCAGCAATCTTCACCAGCGACTGCAGCACATCAAATTTGGTCGACACTTTAGAACCGCCAACCACAGCAACCAGCGGACGCTCTGGATTACTCATCACTTTGCCCAGCGCTTCCAGCTCAGCTGACAGCAGCGGACCGGCACATGCGATTGGGGCAAATTTGCCCACGCCGTGGGTAGAAGCCTGTGCGCGGTGCGCGGTACCGAAGGCATCCATCACGAACACGTCGCACAGTGCGGCATATTTCTTCGACAGCCCTTCTTCGTCTTTTTTCTCACCTTTATTAAAGCGCACGTTTTCCAGCACAACCAATTCGCCCGCGCCGACTTCAACGCCGTCGAGGTAATCTTTTGCCAGGGTAACGTTGGTGCCGTTCAGTTTATCTTTCAGGTAGTTAACAACCGGCAGCAGGGAAAACTCTTCGTTGTATTCACCTTCGGTCGGACGACCCAGGTGAGAGGTAACCATCACTTTCGCGCCCTGTTTCAACGCCGCTTCGATGGTAGGCAGAGAAGCACGAATACGTGCATCTGACGTCACTTTCCCTTCTTTCACTGGCACGTTGAGATCGGCACGGATCAGAACGCGTTTACCAGCAAGATCCAGATCGGTCATCTTAATTACAGACATGGTGAACCCTCTCGTTGATTCTCATAAGTTTTGCCAGACGCAGTCCGCGTCTTACCTGAAACCGCTTGCGGCCATTGCTAACGTGGTGTCGATCATGCGGTTAGCAAAGCCCCATTCGTTGTCACACCAAACCAGCGTTTTGATAAGGTGATGACCACTGACCCGCGTTTGCGTGCCATCGACTATGGCACTGTGCGGATCATGGTTAAAATCTACTGAGACTAACGGTAATTCCGTATAGTCAACTATACCACGAAACGCCCCTTCTGACGCGTTTTGCAGCAACGCGTTGACCTCACACGCCTTCACCGCTTCGCGCACCGACACGCTCAGATCAATGGCTGTCACGTTGATGGTGGGCACGCGCACGGCAATCGCCTCAAAGCGATCGTTAAATTTCGGAAAAATACGGGTAATGCCAGCAGCGAGACGCGTATCTACCGGAATGATCGATTGGCTGGCGGCGCGGGTACGACGCAGATCGCTGTGATAGGCGTCGATCACCTGCTGATCGTGCATTGCCGAGTGAATGGTGGTCACGGTGCCCGACTCAATGCCAAAGGCGTCATCCAGCAACTTGATCACCGGAATAATGCAGTTGGTGGTGCAGGATGCGTTGGAGACAATGCGGTCAGTTTGTTTAAGAGCTTGTTCGTTAACACCGAACACGACTGTGGCATCGAGATCGTTGCCGCCCGGATGCGAGAACAACACTTTTTTCGCACCCGCCGCCAAATGGGCTTCGCCATCAGCGCGGCTACCGTACACCCCGGTACAATCCAGCACGATATCCACATTCAGTTCGCGCCACGGCAGCGCATCAATTTCAGCCTGATGCAGGATGCGAATGGTGTCGTCGCCAACAAACAGTTGATCGCGCTCCTGGCGCACATCAAAGGCAAAACGACCGTGGCTGGTGTCGTACTTCAGCAGATGCGCCATACCGGCGGCGTCTGCCAACTCATTAATGGCGACCACGGTGATCTCAGCCCGGCGACCGGTTTCATACAGGGCACGCAACACATTACGCCCGATACGACCAAAACCATTTATTGCTACGCGAACGGTCATCTCTACCTTCAACCACACCCGAAAAAACGTGCCGATTAGCCTGAGCGTTTCACACCGGTTTGTACAGGGAATTATTGCTTACCCACATGAGTGAGATGCACGATTTTATTCACGACTGAAACGGTTCAGCTAGAGTAATGCAAGAGAGGAATAACGGGAATGATTGCGATCAAGTGAGTGGCTGAATATTGGATCTACGTCACAAATTTTGCACTGATGAATTATTACTTCAGGAATAATTGAACCGTTTCAGGTTGGAGGCAGTGAAACAATAAGGGTGCCCCAGTTGGGGCACCCTTTATACCCACTCTGTAGGGTCGCCATTAATGGCGACCTCAAATCACAAAATCGATTTCGCCGTGTTTACCACGTTCTCAACGGTGAAGCCGAACTCTTTGAAAAGCTGATCCGCAGGCGCTGACTCACCGAAGCTGGTCATGCCGACGATCGCGCCGTTCAGGCCGGTGTATTTGAACCAGTAATCCGCGATACCCGCTTCAATCGCCACGCGTGCGGCAACCGCTTTTGGCAGCACGGATTCACGGTACGCCGCGTCCTGCTTGTCGAAGGCGTCGGTGGATGGCATAGACACCACGCGCACCTTGCGGCCTTCCGCCGTCAGCTGATCAAACGCCGCTACCGCCAGTTCCACTTCTGAACCGGTGGCGATCAGGATCAGCTCTGGCGTACCTTCGCTGTCCTTCAGCACGTAACCGCCGCGCGCCACGTTAGCCAGCTGCTCAGCGCTACGATCCTGCTGCGCCAGGTTCTGACGCGAGAAGATCAGCGCCGACGGGCCGTCCACGCGTTCAATCGCGTACTTCCACGCCACCGCTGACTCAACCTGGTCGCACGGGCGCCACAGGCTCATGTTTGGCGTCACGCGCAGGCTGGCCATCTGCTCAACCGGCTGGTGCGTCGGGCCATCTTCGCCCAGACCAATCGAGTCGTGGGTGTACACCATGATCTGACGGATCTTCATCAGCGCGGCCATACGTGCGGCGTTGCGCGCGTACTCGACGAACATCAGGAAGGTGGCGGTGTACGGCAGGAAGCCGCCGTGCAGTGCGATACCGTTGGCGATCGCGGTCATACCGAACTCGCGCACGCCGTAATGGATGTAGTTGCCCGCCGCATCTTCATTGATCGGCTTCGAGCCGGACCACATGGTGAGGTTGCTCGGCGCGAGGTCAGCGGAGCCGCCCAGATATTCCGGCAGGATTTTGCCAAAGGCTTCGATGGCGTTCTGCGAGGCTTTACGGCTGGCAATTTTCGCCGGACTGGCCTGCAGCTGCTCGATGAACTTCTGCGACTCGCTGGCCCAGTTCGCCGGCAGCTCATTGTTGACGCGACGTTTGAACTCGGCAGCCAGCTCCGGATGCGCGGCGGCGTAGGCGGCAAACTTCTGGTCCCACGCGGACTCCTTCGCCTGGCCGGCTTCTTTGGCATCCCACTGCGCGTAGATGTCTGAAGGGATTTCAAACGGACCGTGGTTCCAGCCGAGCTGCTTGCGGGTCAGCGCGATTTCATCGGCACCCAGCGGCGCGCCGTGCGAGTCGTGCGTACCGGCTTTATTCGGCGAACCGAAGCCAATCACGGTTTTGCACATCAGCAGCGAAGGCTTGTCGGAAACCGCTTTGGCCTCTTCCACCGCTTTTTTAATCGCGTCCGCATCGTGACCGTCCACGCCGCGCACCACGTGCCAGCCGTAGGCTTCAAAACGTTTGGCGGTGTCGTCGGTGAACCAGCCGTCAACGTGACCGTCGATGGAGATGCCGTTGTCATCGTAGAAGGCAACCAGTTTGCCCAGCTTCAGGGTACCGGCGATGGAGCAGACTTCGTGTGAGATGCCTTCCATCATGCAGCCGTCGCCCATAAACACATAGGTGTTATGGTCTACGATGTCATGACCCGGACGGTTGAACTGCGCTGCCAGCGTGCGCTCGGCAATGGCAAAACCCACTGCGTTAGCGATGCCCTGACCCAGCGGGCCGGTGGTGGTTTCAACGCCTGCGGTGTAGCCGTATTCCGGGTGGCCTGGAGTTTTAGAGTGCAGCTGACGGAAGTTATGCAGCTCGCTCATTGGCAGATCATAGCCAGTGAGGTGCAGCAGGCTGTAAATCAGCATTGAGCCGTGACCGTTCGACAGCACAAAGCGGTCGCGGTCTGCCCACAGCGGGTTAGTAGGGTTATGGTTCAGGAAGTCACGCCACAGCACTTCGGCAATGTCCGCCATGCCCATTGGGGCACCCGGATGTCCCGAATTGGCTTTCTGTACTGCATCCATACTTAACGCGCGAATGGCGTTGGCAAGCTCTTTACGAGAGGGCATCTTCTACTCCAGGTCGGATTAATGCTCCGCCACGCTTAACTTATTGTAATTAATCAGTTATAAGGCGAAGCGAGAAAAAAGTCGCACATCAATGTACATGAAAATCAGGACAAAAGTACATGCATCTGGGTGCTAAATCACGGGTAACCGTTTGCATTTCCGGGCTTGTCTGCTAGTCATTGAACAACATGCGAGCTATAACCAAAGCGTTTAAACACCTGGGCCAGTTTCAGGTGTTTGTTTTCTTTACCTTGTTACCCAAAGGATGCCGATATGAAAATGAGAGCCACAATTGTTGCTCTGGGAATGGCTTCGCTGCTGAGCGGCTGCGAAGGGTTTGATAACAACGCGCTGCTACAATCGGGTGCGCAGGCTTATCAGGCCTATGCGCTGAACGATACGCAGGTGAAAGAGTTGAGCGATCAATCCTGTGCGCAGATGGATAAAGACAATCAGGTTGCGCCCGCTAACAGTGAATACCAGCAGCGCCTGAACAAAATCGCGGCGGCGCTAGGCGACAACATCAACGGCGTGCCTGCCAACTACAAGGTTTATCAGACCAAAGACGTTAACGCCTGGGCGATGGCGAACGGTTGTATCCGCGTCTATAGCGGGTTGATGGATATGATGACCGATAACGAAGTCGAAGGTGTGCTGGGCCATGAAATGGGCCACGTCGCGCTGGGCCATACGCGCAAAGCGATGCAGGTGGCGCTGACGACCACCGCAACGCGCACCGCTGCGGCTTCCGTCGGCGGCGTAATTGGCTCGCTGTCACAATCACAATTGGGTGAAATGGGCGAAAAGCTGGTGAATGCGCAATTCTCGCAAACTCAGGAAACACAAGCCGATGACTACTCGTTCGACCTGCTGAAAAAGCGCGGCATCGATCCGATGGGATTAGCGACCAGCTTTGAGAAGCTAGCGAAACTGGAGCAAGGAAGACAGAGTTCGATGTTTGACTCGCATCCGGATTCGGAAGCCCGCGCCCAGCATATTCGTGAGCGCATTGCGGCTGGGAAATAGATCGTGTTTGCTGTCCCCCATCCCGGCCTTCCCCCGTTAACGGGGGAAGGAGACGCTGCTACATGCAACATCTAAACGTATATATTGCAGCATCTTCCTCCCCCATAAATGGGGGAGGACTGAGGAGGGGGACAGCGGGCTAAGATCAGCGCTTAAACAACCCATCTACCATCGCACCCAAATCCTGGGTATTCGACGTATCGATGTGGCCCTGCGGCGACAGCTTATCAATCACCTGCGGCAACATGGCAGCCAGCGTACCGGACGCACCATTTACATCGGTGCCAAGCTTATCCGCCAACGACTGCAGCTGATCCTGACCGAGCGCATTTTGAATCTCGCCGCCATCAACTGACTGGTTACTGCCGCTGCCAATCCAGCTATTCAGCACCTGCCCGAGTCCGCCCTGCTGAAACTTCTGCAGCAGCACTTCAACGCCGCCCTGCTCCTGCACCCAGTTCCAGATAGCCATCAGCTGCTGCATCTGATTGCCCTGCCCGCTTCCGTTGCTGTTTCCCAGCGATCCAACTAAATCGTCCAGTAAGCCCATAGTCGCCTCCGCAGATTAATTAACCGCCATAAAGTGTAGCCGCAGGTAAAAGGATTAACCTTTATTTGCCGCCTGCACGTGCAGCATGTCCAGCGCCAGTGTGGCTGCGGCCAGCGAGGTGAGATCGGCGTGATCGTAGCCCGGCGCCACTTCCACCAGATCCATGCCGACGATGTTCATGCCCTGCAAACCGCGAATCAGCTTAGTAGCTTTATCGCTGCTGAGACCGCCAATCACTGGTGTACCGGTGCCCGGTGCGTGGGCGGGATCGAGGCAGTCGATATCGAAGGTCAGATACACCGGCAAATCGCCAACGGTGCGCTTCACTTCCGCCAGAATGTCATCAACGCTGCGATCGTTGACTTGTGCGGCATCCAGCACATTGAAACCGAGGCTCTTATCAAACTCGGTACGAATACCGATCTGCACGGAATGTTGCGGATCGATCAAACCCTCTTTCGGCGCGGTGAAGAACATGGTGCCGTGATCGAAGGTTGGACCGTTGGAATAGGTATCGGTATGCGCATCGAAATGAACCAGCGCCATTTTGCCAAAGTGCTTAGCGTGCGCGCGCAGCAGCGGCAGCGTGACGTAATGGTCACCACCAAAGGTCAGCATGCGTTTACCGTTCGCCAGCAGTTTCTCGGCGTGCGCCTGCAGTTTGTCTGAGAGATCCTGTGAATCGCCAAAGGCATAAACCAGATCGCCGCAGTCCACCACGTTCAGACGCTGACGCAGATCGAAGTCCCACGGCCAGCGGCAGCCTTCCCATGCGAGGTTGGTGGAAATCTGGCGGATTGCACCCGGACCTAAACGGCTGCCTGGACGACCTGACGTCGCGGCATCGAAAGGAACGCCAGTAATCACCCACTCAGCATCGCTGTCGTAAGGTTGGAAGTTCACTGGAAAACGCATGAAACCGAAAGCGTTAGAAACCAGGGAGTTATCGTACTGATTGCCCAGGGTGTTATACATAATTCGTCCTCATTAAGGCGGTAATCGTTTCACCAGTTTAGGATATAAATAAAAAATCCCCTCCGCGTCGTTAGACCCGACGAGGAAGGGATTGGTTGGCGCGATTATCGCGGAGATTTCAGTGGCCTGCAATCATGCAGCATCGATCAGCGTTCGCGCATCGCCTCTTTACCCTTATTAAACGGCTTAATCAGATAATCCATCACCGTCTTCTCACCGGTCTTGATATCCACGGTCGAAACCATGCCGGGGCTGATGGAGAAGCGCTTGCCGGCTTTATTCTGCACGTAGTCGTTATCAGTGCGGATAAAGACGCGGTAATAGTAAATTTCCGGCTTAACTTCATCCTGAATGGTATCCGGCGAGATGCTCTCCACCACGCCGTTCAGGCCGCCATAAATGGCGTAGTCATACGCCGAGATCTTCACCACCGCGCGCTGGCCGGGACGGATAAAGGCGATATCGCGCGGTGACAAACGCGCTTCAATCAGCAGACGATCGTTCATCGGCACAATATTCATCAGCTCGCCATTTGGTGGCACCACGCCGCCAACGGTGGAGACTTTGATGTTTTTCACGATGCCGCGCATCGGCGAGCGGATGGTCAAACGCGTCACCGTGTCTTCACGCCCTTTCACCACTTGCGCCATACTGTCGGCTTCGGCGTTGGCTTTCGCCAGCTCCTCGCGCGCCTGCACGTAATATTGCGAACGCATATCGGTGAGTTTCAGCTCCAGATCTGATTTATCGCGCTGCAAACGCAGCACTTCCACGCTACTGGCGGCACCGGTTTTGGCCAGACGCTGCGTGATGGTCAGCTCACGGTTAGCCAGCGCCAGCGACTCTTTAAACTGCGCAGTCGCATCAGTGAGCTGTGCGCGGCGGGTTTTATACAGCCGCGTTTCTGACGCCATCAGATCGGGGAACTTATTCAACTCTGTCGGGAAACTCAGCGGCTGATCGTTCACTTCCGCATTAAGGCGTGAGGCGGCAGCCAAGGCCGCACGATAGCGTGCCGCACTTTCGCCGACGTTGGATTGCGAGCGCGTGGCATCGAGGCGCGCCACCACTTGCCCGGCCTGCACCTGATCGCCTTCGTGCACATACAGCTCGGTGAGGATGCCGCCTTCCAGCGATTGCAGCACCTGATCGCGCGAGCTGGGAATCACTTTGCCGGTGCCAGTTGAGACTTCATCCAGCACGCCAAACCAGGCCCAGATCACCGTAACGAGGATCAGTGCGGTGCTGATGACGATCAGCCGCACCGCGCCGGTGTAATGGGTTTCTGATCGCAGCTCGCCGAGCAGATCGTCGGAGGAATCCACTTCTGCCGCCGTCACTAAGCGCAGTCTTGCCGGTAATTGTTTGATCATGATTGCGCCTCCGGCAGGCTGCCGTTAGCACGCGGTGCCGGCAAGGCGTTCTCTTTCGGGCTGTCCATCACCAGTTGTCCCTCTTTCAGCACCAGCACACGATCCACTAGCGCGAGGATCGCCGCACGGTGCGTCGCCACGATCAAGGTGCGCCCGTTGAGCCACTGACCGAGACGTTCGATAAACTCTTTCTCGGTGTGATCGTCGAGCGCCGCCGTCGGTTCATCCAGCAGGATGATGTTGGGATCGCGCAGCAGCATGCGCGCCAGCAGCAGCGACTGACGCTGTCCGCCCGAAAGCCCAACGCCGCCTTCCATGATCGGATGGTCGAGGCCGAGTGGCAGACGACGAATGAAATCTGCGCCGCCGCTGACGGTAAGCGCGCCAAAGATCGCATCATCGGTGGCGTGCGCCGCGCCCATGGTGAGATTCTCGCGCAGCGTGCCGTGGAACAGCCGCGCGTTTTGCGTCAGCAGGCCAACGTTACGCCGCACATCGGCCACATCAATGTGCGGCAGGCTGAGGTTATCCAGCCGCAGTTCACCGCCGACAAGATCGATGCCGCCAATCATCGCCTGCAGCAAGGTGGATTTGCCCGAACCGTTGCGTCCCAGCACTGCAATGCGCTCGCCCGGTTTGATGGTCAGGCTTTTGATGCGCAGCGCGATGTTCATCGAATCGGTGTAGTAACGGAACATCGCGTCGGTGAACTGGTAGTGACCAAACAGCACCGGCGTATGAATCCGCGTTTCGTCTTTGCTGTTTTCCACCGGCAAATTCATCAGCGCATCGAGGCTGCCTTTTGCCGCTTTCACCTGCTGCCAGCGCGCCAGCACGCCACACAGCGTGGCCATTGGCGCAATCATGCGCGAGGAGAGCAGCGACGCCGCCACAATCGCACCGGTGGTAATATCGCCGTTGATTACCATCGGCGCACCGATCACAATCACGCTGGCGTATACCAAACCCTGCACCGTCACGCCCCAGGTAATCAGCGAGTGCATCACTTTGCGCATCTCCACGCCGGATTGCGCGGTAATGCGAATGTAGCTGTTCCACTGTTGCAGGAAGCGATCTTCCGCCTGCATCAGCTTGATATCTTCCAGCCCTTGCACGCTCTCTACCAGCACCGCATTTCGCAGCGTCGACTCTTTCAGGTTCTGCTGCGCCAGCTTCGCCAGCTTCTTCTGGCTCAGCACGCCCGGCAGGATCATCAGCAGCACCGCCACCGGCGCAATCCACGCCAGCTGCGGCGCAATAATCGCCATCACCAGCATGAACAGCAGGAAGAACGGCATATCGACAATCGCCGTTACCGTGGTGGAGGTGACCATTTCGCGGATCGCCTCTAGCTCGCGCAACTGCGAGATAAAGGTGCCGGTCGAGCGCGGCACCGCGCTGTTACGCAGCCGCAGCGCGTGACCAAATACCCGATCGGAGACGCGCATATCGGCACGCTTGCCCAGCAGATCGGTCACGTGATCGCGTCCAACGCGCAGAATATAAGTGAACACCACCGAGATGATCACGCCGATATACAGCACATACAGCGTGGGATAGGACTGCGCCGGAATCACCCGATCGTACACCTGCATCGAGAAGATAATGCCGACCAGCGCCAGCAGGTTGATCAGGAAGGATCCGAGCATCACGTAGCCGTACGGCCGCAGATCGTGCAGCACCAAACGGCGCAGCCAATCCGGTTTTACCGTGGCGAGATAGCGATCGACGCGGCTATCTTTGGCGGCGGTAACCGGACGCAGCGCGGCGGCAAAGCGGATTTCCGGCAGCAACGTCTCCAGCGCAATTGGTGCTGGCTGTTCATCACCGGCAAAATGCACCCGCACTTCATCGTCGCCATCAAACTGGGTGATAACGCCCACCTGACCGTCGGCCAGCTCGATCGCCAGCGGCAAGCGCCAGCTGGTGATCTCCCACTTATTCTCTTCATATAATTGCAGCGATAAGCCGGCCTGGCGCGCCAGATGGCGTAACGCTTTATCGCGCGACTGTTTGCCCTGCCATTCGGCAGCGGCCATGATCATGCCCGGCGAACAGGGCAAGCGATAATGGCTGGCGATCAGGATGATTGCGGTGGCCCATCCGTGTAAGGGCACGTTTCCCCCGGACGCGCTATCAGGCGCGTCGGGAATCTGTAATTGCGTCATGGCTGGATCTCCACGGACTGGATCCGCTGATTATTCAAAGCAAACGCCGACCGCATATGCCCGGTGCTGTAGAGGCAATCGAGCTGCAGTGAGCGTAACTGGCTGATGGTTTGCTGCAATGTGAAACGGGTCTGGAACACTTCCTGCTCGGCGTTGAGCACGTCCAGCAGCGGACGGGTGCCGAGTTGCAGATACTGATCCTGATAGAGCGACTGGGTTTTCTCGCCCAGCGTCTGTTGCCGTCCCATGATCGCCAGGCTGAGCGCCAGGCTTTGCGACGCGTTCTGCGACTCACTCAACTGCTGACGCGCTTTAAGTCGCGCCGAGTTGACGGCCGCATTGGCGGCCTGCAATGCATTGGCGGCCGCGTCCCGGCTGGCGGTGATGCCGCCGCCCTGATAGAGCGGCATTTCCACTTTCACAAACGCCGAATATTGGGTGCGATCCAGCGATTCGCTGCCGGAATAGTGATTATTGAGATAATGCGTCACCTGCGGTTCCAGCGAGATGGTTGGCATGTTTTGCGCGTTAGCATTATCGAGTTTGGCCTGCGCCTGATTGGCCTGCGCCCAGGCCGCCAGCACCGACGGATTGAGCTTGTCATCGGCTTTCGCCACCTGACAGGACTGGGTGAGTTTAGTGGGAAAATCGTCGCTGACCTTTTTCACCAGCGGCCAGCCAAGATAGGTTGCCAGCGTGGCGCGCCAGCGGTCGAGGTTGGCTTGATACTGCGTTAGGGTGGTACGCGCGCCTTCGATACGCGCATCGGTTTGGGTGGCATCCGAAAGCGACGCCGCGCCCTCTTCATTACGCTGGCGCGCCAGATCGCCAATCTTACTCAACGCCGTGAGCTGCTCACGCGCAATTTTGACCAGTTGCTGATAACCCTGCACTTCCACCAGCGCCGCGGCGGTATCGTGCGCCACGGTATCAATGCTTACCAGCACGTTGGCCTGCTCCTGCGCCACGCCCGCTTCGGCGGAACGCACTGAACTGCTGACCTTGCCGAAGTCATACAACATCTGTGAAACCGACAGCACAAAAGACGGGCTGAAGCCCTTTTCGCTGTAAGCATTGCTGTAGCCGTTGTTCATGCCGGCACTGATTTGTGGATAGTATTTGGCTTTCGCCACATCAACCTGATTAGCCTGCTCCAGCATTTTTCCTACTGCCTGAGCGATATCGGGATGCCACTGAACGGCGCGCTGCACCGCCTGGTTGATGGTGAGAAAGTCGGGGACGTTGGCGAGGGCGGGTTCCGCCACTTCACCGGTTAATGAAGGCAGTTCTTGCTGTTGCGCTAAACCTGCTGAGGTGATGTGCCCCGCCCGGGTTAACGCGTCACTGGCCGCTAAAAGTGGAGAACTGTAAAGTAAAGCCATGCCCGCACAGAGAACGCTGAGCTTAAACGAACGGCGAAAAGTTGCGCCTGAGTGCATCAGTTCCATCGATAGTCCACCAGTCAATAAAGAGAAAGGGGCACATCCCTGCGCCCTAACTGCATCCCTGCATCACAGAGCGATTACGCCGTGTGGTTTTGGTGCGGTTGTTGCAGCAGCTCCTCCAGAGAAACGTTCACGCCTTCCAGCGTAATCAGCTGAGTGGTGCTGTAACCCGTACCGGTACCATCACGGTCAATGGAGAGCACCGTATTGCCATCTGAAGTATGATCCACTTTCACGAAATCATTAATATTACTTGTGGAATCATTCCAGCCGATAAGCAAATTACTGACGTCAATTTTGTCGCCTTGCGCGACATTGAAGTCGGTCCAGGTATCGTGACCGTTACCGCCGGTAGCATCCGCACTCGCCAGTAAGTGATACACCAACGTATCTGCGCCGGCACCGCTGGTGATGGTGTCGTCGTAAGCACCGCCGGTTAGCGTGTCAGCCCCCGTGGTTCCTGTGATAGTAGGATGCAGCTCAATGGTGAACGACTGCGTGGTGATGGTGCCATCACTCGCCGCCAGGGTGTAACTGAACACCTCTTTATGGGTAATGGATTGTCCATCCACACCCGCATTCAGTGAATAGGTGTAGTTACCGTTGGCGGCAATACTCAGCACACCAAAGTCGCCGGCAATCGACGTCGTACCCACGCTGTGAACCGTAGTGATATCGCCGTGTTCATTAGTGATACTCAAGGTTCCGGTGTGCGTGCCCGATGCTGAACCGTAGATGCTGCCGCTGGCGTCATGGTCATTGGTGGCTTCGGCCACCAGACTGTTGGTCGCCAGCAGCGTGCTGGTGGATGCACCGTTGTGCAGGTTCACCGTCAGGCTGGCCGAGGTCACCGCGCCGCTGGCATCACGCACCGAATAGGTGAAGACGTCGGTGGCTGGCACCAGATCGGCATCCAGTCCCGCCTTCAGCGTATAGGTGTAGTTACCGTGCGAATCGATGGTCAGCGTACCGTAGCTGCTGGTGATCACCGTGTTACCGGTGGCCGCAATCGCATTGCCAGTCACCTGGGTGACCACCGTACCGTTCGGCACCGTACCGGCGACGGAGCTGGTATCGTTGGTCAACAGGTTGCCGGTGACAGTTGCCGCCACGGTCAACGCCAGCGTCGTAATATCCGACGTGGTGGTGACGGTAGTCGATGGCAACACGCCAACACCGGTGCTGGTGCCCAACAGCACGGCATAGTTACCTGTACCGAGGTTGCTGTAAGTCACGTTGCCACCGGTTTGTGTACCAATGGTCAGAACCGTGGTGATGTAGTTGGCGTTGCTGGATTTCAGCGCCCAGGTGCCGTTCGCCTGCTGTTGATAGAGGTACAAGGTATAAGTCGATGTCAGCGCCGCCAGGCTGGTGGCCGAGGCGTGTAATGTCACCGTGCGCGTATCCCCTGCGCCAACGTTAAACATATAGGCGTTAGTGCTGCTCAATACTCCCACACCCAGCACGCTGCCGAGGTTAACGCTCAGCAATGCGACGCTGGTCGAACTGGTATTGGCATTGGTGATGGTGCCGATTTGGGTGGTGTAATCCACTTCGTTGACATCATTCGCCGCCACGATTTGAATCGCACCGGTCAGCGGGGTGCTGGTCGATACGTTGCCTGCGCGGTCAGTCTGAATCACCGACAGCGAAGCACCGGTGGTTTGCGCCGTACTCAGGCTCACCGACCATGAACCGCCGCTGCCTACCGTCGTTGTACCCAGCGCGTTACCGCCCGCATCACGTACCGTTACCGTTGCCCCCACTTCACCGCTACCGGTGACCGTGGTACCGGCACCGTTGATTGCCAGGCCACTTACCGCCGCAGGCGGCACAGTATCGACGTTCACCGTCACCGCCGTGTTACCGGTGCTGACGTTACCCGCCGAATCAGTCACCGTTACGCTCAACGGATGCGCACCGTTCGCCAGTGCGCTGGGGGTGTAAGTCCAGCTGCCACCGGCGCCAACCGTTACTGAACCCAGCGCGGTGGTGCTATCGTAGATGGTGACAATCGCGCCCACTTCCGCCGTGCCGTTCAGCACTGGCGTGGTGTCACGGGTGTACGCGCCATTGGTCAGCGTCACCGGCGTGCTGCCGGCGTCGTCGGTAATGGTGAGCGTACTGGCCGTTGGTGCCACGGTGTCGATGCGCAGCGTGGTCGAGGCGTTCGGGCTGACGTTGCCCGCCGCGTCGGTTGCCGTCACGTTCAGCGTATGGGTGCCGTTGTTCAGCGCAGTCGAGACGAAGCTCCATGTGCCACCGCTGCCCACCGTGGTGGTGCCCAGCAGTGTGGTGCCGTCGTACACGCTGATCCGTGCCCCGACTTCGCCGTTACCGGTCAGCAGCGGCGTGCTGTCGTTGGTGATGCCGTTATTCGGAATGGTCACCGCCGTGCTGCCGTTGTTATTGGCAGCGACCAGGTTAGTGACCGCCGCTGGCGGCGTGGTATCGATAATGACCGACGCCGACGTCGTCCCGCTGACGTTACCGGCCGTGTCCGTTACCGTCACGCTCAATGGATGCGTGCCCTGCGTGAGCGCGGCGGTGGTGAAGGTCCATGCGCCAGTGCTGCCCGCAATCGCCGTGCCTAACAAGGTGCCACCATCGTAGATCGAGACGCGGCTGCCCGCTTCCGCCACGCCGCTCAACGTTGGCGTGGTGTCGTTGGTAGCACCGCCGCTCGGCACCACGGTACTGGTGACATCATTGGTGATCACCAGCGTTGACGCCGCTGGAGCCACGGTATCCACCGTAATGGAAACCGTCGCCGATGCCGCACTGGTGTTACCCGCTGCATCGGTCACCGTCACGCTCAGCGGATGGGGGCCGTTGCTCAGGGTCGCGGTGGTGAAGCTCCAGGCACCTGAACCATTGGCGGTGGTGGAACCTATCACGGTGGTACCGTCGTAGATGGTCACAATCGCGTTGGCTTCCGCCGTGCCGCTCAGGGTTGGCGTGGCGTCATCGGTGAAGGCACCGTTCGCCAGCGGCCCCTGAAGAGTGCCGACATCATCATTGATCACCAGATTGGTCACCGGATTCGGCGCCACGGTATCAATCGTCAGGGTGGTTGAGGCGTTCGGGCTCACGTTGCCCGCCGCATCGGTTGCCGTAACGTTCAGCGTATGTACACCGTTGCTCAGCGCCGTCGAGACGAAGCTCCATGTGCCACCGCTGCCCACCGTGGTGGTGCCCAGCAGCGTGGTGCCATCGTAAACGCTGATCTTCGCGCCAATCTCGCCGGATCCGGTCAACAGCGGCGTATTGTCGTTGGTCACGCCGTTGTTCGGAATGGTCACCGCCGTACTGCCGTTATTGTTAGCGGCCACCAGATTGGTGACTGCCGCTGGCGGCGTGGTATCGATGGTTACCGAGGCCGAGGTACTGCCGCTAACGTTACCTGCCGCGTCGGTGACCGTAACGCTGAGTGGATGCGTGCCGGTGGTGAGCACGCCGGTGGTAAAGGTCCATGCGCCTGTGCCATTCGCAATCGCCGTCCCCAGCAACGTCGCGCCATCATAAATCGACACGCGGCTGCCCGCTTCCGCCACGCCGCTCAGCGTTGGGGTGTTGTCGTTGGTGAAGCCACCACTCGGCACCGTGGTACTGGTGATGTCGTTAGTGATCACCAGCGTTGAGGCCGCTGGCGCCACGGTGTCTACCGTGATGGAAACCGGCGTGGTGGCGGCACTGGTGTTACCCGCCGCATCTTTCACCGTTACGCTCAGCGGATGCACACCGTTGCCTAGCGTGGTAGTGGTGAAGTTCCACGCACCGCCCGCGCCGGCCACCACTGAACCCAGCACCGTGGTGCCGTCGTAGATAGTGACAATCGCATTCGCTTCCGCCGTACCGCTCAGCGTTGGTGTGGCATCATCGGTCACCGCACCGTCCGCCAGTGGCCCCTGAATGCCGCCCACATTATCGTTGATCACCAGGTTAGTGACGGGCGCCGGTGCCACGGTATCCACCGTCAGAGTCAGCGTTGCATTCGGGCTGACGTTGCCCGCTGCATCCGTCGCCGTGACGTTGAGGGTGTGCGCCCCCTCCGCCAGCGTTGGCGTGGTGAAGCTCCATGCGCCGTTAGTGCCTGCGGTAACAGAACCGATAATCGAGGTGCCATCGCGGATAATCACCAGACTGCCCGCTTCTGCCGTACCGCTCAGCGCTGGCGTGTTGTCATTGGTGCTGCCGTTATTGGCAATCGCCACCGGCGTACTGCCGTTGTTGTTGGCCGCGGCCAAACCGGACACCGCCCCCGGCGCGACGGTATCGATAATCACCGTGGCCGAGGTGCTGCCGCTGACGTTACCCGCCGCATCGGTGACCGTGACGCTCAGTGGATGAGCGCCTTGCGTCAGCACATCGGTGGTGAAGGTCCATGCGCCGTTGCTGCCTGCCACCGCCGTACCTAGCAGGGTGCCGCTATCGTAAATCGACACGCGGCTGCCGGCTTCCGCCGTACCGCTCAGCGTTGGCGTGCTGTCGTTGGTTGCACCACCATTCGGCACCGTGGTGCTGGTGAGATCATTAGTGATTAACAAGGTTGCGTTGGCTGGCGCCACCGTATCGACATTGACCGTGAAGTTGGTTGCCGCGCTGGTGTTACCGGCTGCATCGCGCACCGTCACGCTCAACGGATGCGATCCGTCGCTCAATGCGGCAGTGGTAAAGCTCCACGCACCATTGCTGCCCGCCACCACAGAACCCAGCACCGTGGTGCCTTCCGAGATAATCACGATGTTGCCAGCGGTGGCATTACCGCTCAGCGTTGGCGTATTGTCATCGGTCGCCGCACCGCTGGTGAGTGCCCCTTGTGTTGCACCTACGTTGTCAGAAACCACCAGATCGGTGACTGGCGTTGGTGCTGCCGTGGTCACAGTGAAGCTGATCGCCGCATTCGGGCTGACGTTACCGGCGAGATCGGTCGCCGTCACGTTCAGGGTATGCAGACCATCAGCCAGCGTGGGTGACGTGAAGCTCCATGCGCCGTTGCTGCCTGCGGTGACAGAACCGATAACGTCGGTGCCATCACGGATCACCACCACGCTGCCCGCATCTGCCGTACCGCTCAGTGCTGGCGTGTTGTCGTTGGTGCTACCCCCCGCAGCGATGGTCACCGGCGAACTGCCGTTGTTGTTGGCAGCAGTCAAACCGCTCACCGCCGTTGGTACGACGGTATCCACAATCACCGTTGCCGTGCTGGATGCCACGCTGGTGTTACCGGCTGCATCTGTCACGCGCACGGTGAGCGGATGGCTGCCTTCGCCCAGTACCGGTGAAATAAAGCTCCATGCTCCGCCTGTTCCGGCAGCAACCGAACCGAGCAAGGTCGTACCGTCGTAAACGGTGATCACACTGCCAACTTCTGCGGTACCGCTCAGCGTCGGCGTGTTGTCGTTGGTCGAACCGCCATTTGGCACCACTGTGCTGGTGACGTCGTTGGTGACCACCAGCGTCGAAGCGTTGGGTGCCACGGTATCGACCGTGAGGTTCACAACATCAGAGCGTGGACTGACGTTACCCGCCGCATCCGTCACGGTGACGCTCAGCGCATGTCCGCCCTGACTCAGCGTTGGCGACGTGAAGTCCCACTCACCGCTACCATTGGCGACCGTTGAGCCGATAACCGTGTTGCCGTCATAAATCGTAACAATGCCGTTGGCTTCCGCGAGACCGGCGAGCCGCGGGGTACTGTCATTGGTGGTGCCATTGTTAGCAATGGGCACGGTTACGCCGTCATTGTTATTAGCGGCAGAGAGGTTAGTTGCTGCAAGCGGTGCCACGGTATCAATAGTGAAGTTCACCGTTGGCGAGGTTGCGCCCGGATTACCCACTGAATTGACCGTGGTGACATAGATGCCGTGCGGTCCATCATTCAGCGTTGGCGTGAAGGTCCACTGTCCGGTCGCACCGACGGTAACGCTACCCAACACGGTAGCACCATCGTGAATGGTAATCACATCCCCTACATCTGCCGCGCCGGTTAATACCGGCGTACCGTCCTTGATATTGGCGCCGTCATTCACGGTAACCAGTGAATTGCCGCTATCGTCGGTGATCACCAGCGTACTGACCGCTGGCGGCAGATCCGCCGTGATATTCAGCGTAAACGCCGGACTGCTTGCCGCGCTGACGTTGCCTGCTACATCGGTCACTGTGAAGGTGAAGTTATGCTCGCCGTTAGAGAGCGCGCTGCCCGGCGTGAAGCTCCATGTGCCGCCAGTAGCGATCACGGTGCCCAGCAGCGTGGTGCCATCGTAAACCGACACGCGGCTGCCCGCTTCAGCGGAGCCGCTCAGCGTTGGCGTGCTGTCATCGGTGGTGTCACCCGACGTCAACGGACCGGTGCTGCCCCCCTCATCGTCTGTTACTACCAGATTGCTGACCGTTGCCGGTGCAGCAGTATCAATATTAATCGTAATCGGTATCGCTTCCGGGCCCGTCGTGCCCGCAGCGTTGGTGACTGAAACGGTGAAGCTGTGCTGGCCATCATCTAAAGCCGCAGTTTCAAAGCGCCACTCGCCGTTCTCGCCTACCGTGGTGGTGCCAAGAAGATCGCTGCCCTCGTAGATGTTGATGATGGTGCCCGCTACACCGGTTCCGCTCAGCAAAGGCGTGTTGTCGTTGGAGTCACCGTCATCCGCCACCTGCACGGTGGTAGTGGCCTGATTATTGTAAATAGCGAAGCTCGACACCGCTGCCGGCGTAGAGGTGTCCACCGTCAGTGATACCGAGGCATTGGCGCTCACGTTGCCCGCCGCATCGGTCACGGTGACATTCAGCGTATGGGTGGCGTCCGTCAGCGCGCTGGTGGTGATGCTCCATGCGCCGTTGCTGCCTGCTACGGCTGAACCCACTAAGGTGGTGCCGTCATAGACGCGAACGATCGCGTTGGCTTCCGCCGTGCCGCTGATGGCTGGCGTGCTGTCATTGGTAATTCCGCCATCGGCAATGGTCACCGGTGAGCCACCATTGTTATTTTGCAGCAGCAGATCGTCAGCCGGTTGCGGTGCGGTGGCATCCACCACCACGGTAAAGGTCGAGGATGGCGAACTGACGTTGCCGACCTCGTCGGTTACGGTGGCGGTCAGCGTATGCGAACCCTCAGTTAAGGTCGGTGAGCTGAAGCTCCAGGTTCCGCCCGACGTTGCGGTGGTCGAGCCGATCACGGTGGTGCCATCATAAAGAGTGACCAGGCTGCCCGCTTCCGCTGTGCCACTCAGCAACGGCGTGTTGTCGCTGGTGGTGGCGCCGTTCGGCACCAGTACGGGCGTCCCGCTGTTGTCATTGTTCACCACCATCGTGGCTGGCGCTGGAACCACGCTGTCGACGGTAAAATCAATCGCCGGTGACGCTGTACTCACATTGCCCGCCGCATCCACCACGGTGGTGCTCAGGCTGTGCGCGCCCTCATCCAGCGTGGGTGAGGTGAAGCTCCACTGGCCGTTGCTGCCCACCGAAGCGCTACCGATGATGGTTGTGCCGTCACGGATAATCACCGTGCTGCCCGCTTCGGCGGTACCGGTGAGGAATGGCGTGTTGTCGTAGGTGAAGCCGCCGTTGGTAATAGCCACCGGCGACGTGCCTTCATCATTACTGGCCACCACGTTCAGCGCCGCATCTGGCGGTGTGGCATCAATCACGACACCAATGGTGCTCGGCGCACTGACGTTTCCTGCCGCATCGCTGGCCGTGACGCTAAAGGTATGGGTTCCATCCGCCAGCGCGCTCGCTGGCGTGAAGGTCCAGGTTCCGCCCGCCCCAACGGTGGTGGATCCCAACACGCCGTTTTGATCGGATACGGTGATGATGCTGCCCGCTTGTCCAGAACCGCTCAGCACCGGTGTGCTGTCGTTGGTGAGCCCGCCGTTCGGAATGCTAACGGGTGTACCAATATCGTTGGTCAGCGTCAGGCCGGTCGCCGCTGGTGGTGCCACGGTATCTACGGTGACGGTGATGGTGCTGCTTGCCGGTCCGGTGTTACCTGCGGCGTCACGCACCGTCACGCTCAGGTTGTGCGTGCCATCGGTCAGACTGGGTGAGAAGCTCCAGGCGCCCTGCGCATCGGCGACGGCGCTGCCCAGCACGGTGGTGCCGTCAGACACAATCACAATGCTGTTGGCTTCTGCGGTACCGCTCAACACTGGCGTGTTGTCGTTGGTGGTGCCGTTGTTAGCAATCGGCACCGGCGAACCGCCGTTGTCGTTGTTCAGCACCAGTCCGGTTGCCGCAACAGGCGCAACGGTATCAACATTAAAGGCAATGGCTGCGGAGGCAGGACCGACGTTACCCGCAGGATCGGTGACGGTCGCCGTCAGGCTGTGCGCACCTTCACCCAGCGTTGGCGTGGTGAAGCTCCACTGCCCGTTACTGCCAACAATCGCGGTGCCCAGCACGCTGGCGCCATCCAGCACGGTAACGGTGCTGCCGGCGGCGGCGGTACCGCTGATCGCCGGTGTGGCATCGTTGGTGGTGCTGCCCGCGGCAATCGCAACCGGTGAACTGCCGTTGTTGTTGTTCAGCGCGATCGCGCCCGGCGCCACCGGCGGCGTGGTATCAATGCTGAAGTTCAGGGCTGCGGACGGCGAACTGACGTTACCTGCGGCATCGGTCACCGTGGTGGTCAGGCTGTGATCGCCCTCACCCAGCTCCGGCGAAGTGAAGCTCCAGCTGCCGCCGCTGCCGACCACAACCGAGCCCAGCACGTTGCTGCCGTCAGAAACAATCACGATGCTGCCTGCTTCAGCGCTGCCGCTCAACACCGGTGTGGTGTCGTTGGTGGCGCCGCCTGCAGCAATCGGTACCGGCGTTTGGCCGGAATCATTGCTCAGTTGCAGCCCTGTCGCCGCATTCGGTGCCTGCGTATCAACGGTAAAGGCGATTGCCGTAGACGGAGCGCTGCTGTTGCCTGCGGCGTCAGTGACGGTTGCCGTCAGGCTGTGCGCGCCCTGGCTCAGCGCTGGCGAGGTGAAGCTCCAGGTTCCATCGGTGCCAACAATCGTCGAGCCCAGCACGGTGGTGCCGTCACGCACGATGATGATGTTGTCCGCCTCGGCGGTACCGCTCAGCACCGGCGTGGTGTCGTTAGTGGCTCCGCCCGAGACGATTGGCGTTGGCGTGCTGCCCTGATCGTTACTGAGTGCTACCGTAATCACGGCTGGCGGCGCGGTGATATCGATGGTAACCGCGTACGGCGTAGAGGCCGGGCCGACGTTACCGGCCGGATCGGTGACGGTAACGGTCAGGCTGTGCGCGCCCTCGTCCAGCGGATTGGCCGGAGTGAAGCTCCATTTGCCATCGGTGCCGACGGTGGTGCTACCCAGTACCTCGGTGCCATCACGCACGGTGACGACGCTGCCCGCTTCGGCACTGCCGCTCAACACTGGCGTGCTGTCGTTGGTGCGACCGCCGGTATCAACAGGAATCGCCGTGCCGCTGTTGTTATTGCTGAGCTGCAGATCGGTGGCGACGGCTGGCGGTGTGGTATCCACGGTAAAGGTAACCGGCGTGGATGCGCCGCTGCTGTTGCCCGCCGCATCGGTGACGGTGGTGGTCAGGCTGTGTGCGCCCTCGCCCAGCGCGATCGTTGGCGTAAAGCTCCAGTTGCCGTCGGTGTCCGCCGTGGCGGTGCCCAGCACGGTGGTGCCATCCAGTACGGTGATGGTGCTGCCCGCTTCGGCGCTGCCGCGCAACAAGGGCGTGCTGTCGTTGGTGATACCGCCAGCGACAATCGCCGTGCCGCCATCGTTACTCAGCTGCAGGCCGGTTGAGGTTGCCGGTGGCTGCGTATCCACGGTGAAGTTAATCGGCGCAAACGGATCGCTGACGTTACCCGATGCGCTGGTGACGGTGGTGGTCAGGCTGTGCGCGCCTTCGCTCAACGCCGGAGTGCTGAAACTCCAGCTGCCGCCGCTGCCAACCACAACGGTGCCGAGCACGGTGGTGCCATCCAGTACGGTGACGGTGCTGCCCGCCGCTGCGCTACCGCTGAGCACCGGCGTGGTGTCATTGGTGGCGCCGCCGGACGCAATCGGCACTGGCGTGCCGCCGTTGTCATTGTTCAGCTCAAGGTCAGCTGCGACTGGCGGTTGGGCGGTGTCGATATTGACGACGATGGGGGCCGATGCCGGGCCAACGTTACCGGCCGGATCGGTGACGGTCGCAGTAAGCGTGTGCTCTCCCGCCGTCAACGGTGCGGTTGGGATCACGCTCCAGCTGCCATCGCTGCCAACGGCTGCGCTGCCGATCACGGTAGTGCCATCACTCACCGTGACGATGCTGCCCGCTTCTGCGATGCCGCTCAGCGCAGGTGTGGTGTCATTAGTGGTGCCGCCCGCAGCAATCGGTACCGGCGTCGCTCCTTCGTTGTTGCTGAGTTGCAGACCCGTTGCCGCCGCAGGTGGCGTGATATCCACGGTGACCACAATGGGCGCAGAGGGCGCACCGGTGTTGCCCGCCGGACTGGTAACGGTGGCGGTCAGGCTGTGATTGCCCTCGTTCAGCGCTGGCGTGGTGAAGCTCCATGTTCCGCCGCTGCCGACAGTGACGGTACCGAGTACGGTAGCGCCATCAGAAACGGTAATGGTGCTGCCCGCTGCTGCGGTGCCGCTCAATACTGGCGTTGCATCATTGGTTGCCGCACCAGAGGGAATAGGAACAGACGTGCCGCTGCTGTCGTTACTCAGCTGCACACCGCCCGGTGCTGGCGGTGCCGTGGTATCGATGGTGAAGGTCAATGGCGCGCTTGCCGCGCCGGTATTGCCCGCCGCATCGGTCACGGTGGTGGTCAGGCTGTGTGAACCATCGCCGAGCGCCGGAGAGGTAAAGCTCCAGTTGCCATCGTTGCCGACGGTCACCGAACCCAACGCCGTGCTGCCATCAGACACCGTCACGACGCTGCCCGGTTCCGCACGACCGCTCAACACCGGCGTAACATCGTTGGTGGTGCCGCCATCCGCGACCGGCACCAGCGTGCCGCTGCCATCGTTGCTCAGTTGCAAATCGGTCGCCGCTGCCGGTGGCGTGGTATCCACAATCACAATCACCACCGACGACGCAGGGCCGACGTTACCGGCCGTATCGGTGACGGTGGTGGTGAGATTGTGCTGCCCTTCACTCAGCGGATCGGTTGGTGTAAAGCTCCAGTTGCCGTCGATGCCGGTGATTGCGGTGCCCAGCACCGTAGTGCCATCGCTCACCGTCACGGTGCTGCCCGGTTCGGCGGTGCCGTTCAGGGTTGGCGTGGTGTCGCCGGTAGTGCTACCTGAAGCCAGCGGTGTGCCATCATCGTTGGTGAACTGCACATTGCCCGCTGCGGCAGGCGGCTGGGTATCGATGGTCACCGTCACCGGCGTAGAAGCCGGGCCGGTATTACCGGCGGCATCGGTAACGGTTGAGGTCAGGCTATGATCGCCATCGCTCAACGGTGGCGTGGTGTAACTCCAGCTGCCATCGTTGCCCACCGTGGTGGTGCCGAGCACGGTGGTGCCATCCGAGATGGTCACTGTGCTGCCAATTTCACCGCTGCCGCTCAAGGTTGGCGTGTTGGTGTTGGTGCTGCTGCCTTCCGAGATCGGCACACCTGCACCATCTTCCAGCGCCACGCCGGTTGGCGCGGTCGGCACCACGGTATCAATAGTGATGTTGATGGTTGGCGAATCGGTCTCCACGCCGGTCGTCGCGTTAGTGGCGACCGCGTGGAAAGCGTAAGTGGCATCGGCCAGCGCCGCAGGTGTGAAGTTCCACTGCCCATCGCTACCCGCGACCGTGCTGCCAATGAGGGTGGTGCCGTTATACAGCGTGATCAGATCGCCCGCGCCCGCCTGGCCGCTAAGAATCGGCGTGGTGTCGTTAGTGCTGGAGTTGTTTGGCAGTTCAACCAGCGTGCTGCCGCTGTCGTCGGTCACCACCAGCAGGCTGCTGGTCGCCGGAACGCCAGCATCGACATTGAGGGTAAATACCGGCGACGACGGGCTAACATTGCCTGCCGCATCGGTGACGGTGGTGGTCAGGCTGTGTTGGCCGTTAGTCAGCGCGGCATCTGGCGTGAAGCTCCAGCTACCGTCGCTGCCCGCTGTCGCTGAGCCCAGTAGCGTGGTGCCGTCATAAACGCGCACCACCGATCCCGCTTCGGCGGTGCCGCTCAGGGTTGGCGTGCTGTCGTCGGTGATGGTGCCCGAAGTCAACGGACCGGTGCTGCCGCCGACGTTATCATTGACCACCAAACCGCTGACCGGCGCTGGCGCGGTGGTATCTACGCTGAAGGCGATCGGTGTGGTCGCCGGGCTAACATTGCCCGCCGCATCGGTCACGGTGGTGCTCAGGCTGTGATTGCCCTCCGCCAGCGTCGGTGTGGTAAAGCTCCAGTTACCGTCGCTGCCGACCGTCACGGTACCCAACACGGTGGTGCCATCAAGGATAGTAACGGTGCTGCCCGCTTCCGCGCTGCCGCTTAAGACTGGTGTCGCATCATTGCTGGCCCCGCCAGCGGTAACTGGCTGCGTAATGCTGCCCGCATCGTTGGTGAGTTCCACGTCGGTTGCGGCATCGGGCGCAATAGTATCGACGGTGATGTTAATGGTTGCGGTATCAGTGACGTTGCCGTTGGCATCAGTAATGGTGCCGTGCAACGCATGCGGACCATTGCCTAAACCGGTGACATAGAAAATCCACTGACCGTTACTGCCCGCCGTGGTGCTGCCCAGCACGGTGGTGCCGTCATACAGGGTTATGATATTGCCGGGCCCCGCCAAACCGGTTAATACCGGGCTGTCATTGTTGGTGCTGCCGCCGTCAGTCAGCTGACCCACGGTATTGCCGTTTTCATCCGTCACTTCCAGCGACGATGTGGCTGGCGGAATAGCCGCATCAACGTTGATCACAATCGGCGGACTGGCTGGGCCGACGTTACCGGCGCTGTCCGTGGCGGTGACGGTGAGGGTATGGCTGCCATTGCTCAACGCTGGCGTGGTGAAACGCCATGTGCCGTCGGTGTCCACGGTGGTGTTACCCAGCAGCGTGGTGCCATCGTAAATACTGATGGTGGCATTCGGCTCGCCGGTGCCGCTCAGGGTTGGTGCGCGGTCATCGGTGGTATCGCCGGACGTTAACGGCCCTTGTACCGCGCCGACGCTATCTTCGATCACCAGATCGGCAATAACGGCTGGCGGCGTGGTATCCACTGTTAAAGTAACGGCTGGCGACGCCGGACCGGTGTTACCGGCCGGATCGGTGACGGTGGTGGTGAGGCTGTGGTTGCCGTCACTCAGGGTTGGCGAGGTGAAGCTCCAGCTGCCGTCGCTGCCCACCGTTGCGCTGCCGATCACGTTGGTGCCATCCAGCACGGTAACGGTGCTGCCCGGTTCTGCGGTGCCGCTCAAGGTTGGCGTGTTGTCATTGCTGGTGCCGCCAGAGGCAATGGGTACCACGGTGCTGCCGCTGTTATCGCTCAATTGTAAGTCGCCCGCTGCCGCTGGCGCGGTGTGATCAATGGTGATGTTGAGGGTGCCGGAATCGGTCACATTGCCATTGGTATCAGTGGCCGTGGCGTGGAAGGCATAAGTACCGTCGGCCAGCGCGGTGGCTGGCGTAAAGCTCCATTGTCCATCCACACCCGCGACGGTGCTGCCGAGCAGCGTGGTACCGTTATATAACTCGATAAGCGCGCCCGCCGAGGCCAGACCGCTCAAGGTTGGCGTGGTGTCCTGCGTGCTGGAACCTTCTGGCAACAGGCGAAGTGTGCTGCCGCTGTCATCGGTGATTTCCAGCGTGCTGGTGGTTGGCGGTACGCCAGCGCTGACGGTGAAGCCAACACCGGTTGTCGCTGGGCTGACGTTACCTGCCGCATCGGTCACCGTTACGCTGAGCGAATGGCTGCCGTTGCTCAACGTTGGCGTGGTAAAGCTCCAGGTGCCGTCGTTGCCAACGGTGACGCTGCCGAGCAGCGTGGTGCCATCATAAATTTTGACGATGGCGTTGGCTTCACCGTTACCGGATAGCGTGGGTGTGCTGTCGTCGGTGGTGCCGCCCGCGGTGATTGGGCCGGTTGCAGCACCGACGTTATCGCTGATCACCACATTACTGGCACCCGCAGGTGGCTGAGTATCCACGGTAAAGGCGATCGGCGTCGAGGTTGGACCCACATTACCTGCCGCGTCGGTGACCGTGGCGGTCAGGCTGTGACCGCCTTCGGTTAAGGTCGGCGCAGTGAAGCTCCATGACCCATTGCTGCCCACGGTTGCCGTACCGAGCACGGTATCGCCATCACGCACGGTGACGGTGCTACCCGGTTCAGCGGTGCCGCTCAGCACCGGCGTGGTGTTATTGGTCGCGCCACCGGCGGCAATCGGTTGTAGCGTGCTGCCATCGTTATCGCTCAGCGTTACGCCACCGGCCGCAGCAGGTGCGACGGTATCCACCGTGATGGTGATGGTTGGCGTTTGCGTCACGCTGCCCGCGTTGTTATCGACGGTGGCGTGCAGCGCGTAGGAACCGTCAGCCAACGCAGTTGGGGTAAAGGTCCACTGACCATCGCTGTCCGCGACCACGCTACCCAGCACTGTGGTGCCGTTATACAGCGTGATCAGCGCACCCGCCGTGGCCAGGCCGCTCAGCGTTGGCGTGTTGTCGTGAGTGCTGGCACCGTTGCTGAGCTGCACCAGCGTGTTGCCGGAATCATCGGTGATTTCCAGCGACGTTGTGGCCGGCGGAATAGCCGCCTGCACGGTGATCTCATAAGGGACAGATGGCGCACTGACGTTGCCAGCCGCATCGGTCACGGTCACAGTCAGGCTGTGGCTGCCGTTACTCAGAGCGCTGGTGGTGTAACTCCAGCTGCCATCGGAACCCACCACCGCCGTACCCAGCAGCGTTTGCCCATCATAAACGCTGACGATTGCGCCCACTTCACCGCTGCCGGTAAGCGTCGGCGTATTGTCATCGGTTGTCCCGCCGTTAGTTACGGTGCCGCCGCTGCCGCCTGAATTATCGTTAACCTGCAGGTCGATGACTGCTGCTGGCGCTTGCGTATCCACGGTGAAAGTGATGGTCGCTGGCGTGCTGACGTTGCCCGCCGCATCGGTGGCGGTGATGCTCAACGTATGGCTGCCCTCACCCAGCGCTGGGCTGGTAAAGCTCCATGCGCCATTGCTGCCCACGGTGACACTGCCGAGCACCGTATCGCCATCGCGGATGGTGATAATCGAGCCCGCTTCCGCCGTTCCGCTCAGCACTGGCGTGGTGTCTTTGGTCGCGCCGCCGTTAGCTATGGGCTGCGCAGTCGAGCCGCTGTTGTTAATAACGCTCAGGTCGCCAACCGTTGCGGGCGCCACGGTATCCACGGTGAAATCCACCGGATTGGTCGCTGGGCTGGTGTTCCCCGCCGCGTCGGTGACGGTAGCGGTCAAACTATGCTGACCCTCCGCCAGCGCTGGCGTGGTAAAGCTCCAGCGGCCATCGGCGCCAACGGTGACAGTGCCGAGCAGCGTGCTGCCATCGTAAATGCTGACAATCGCGCCCGCTTCAGCGGTGCCGCTCAGCGTGGGTGTGTTGTCATCGGTAATGGCACCCGCGCCAATCGCGCCCTGGTACGGACCTACGGCGTCGTTGATCACCAAATCCGTGATGGCGGTTGGCGGCGTGGTGTCGTTTTCACCGGGATCGGTGGGATTGGTTGGGTTGGTGGGATTAGTTGGGTTGGTGGGATTGCCGCCGTTGTTACCGTCATCGGGATTGGTCGGCGAGGCATTACCGCCACCACCACCTGAACCGGCAAACAGCGCACCTAAGCCCGCCAGCGCCGCACCACCGATACCAAAGGCGGCAATGGTGCCGTTATTGGTGGTGTTTTCCGCTAACAGCCCTTCGGTGCTGTCGATTGAAACGTACTGGAAACCTTCTGTACCGGGATCTTCAACCCACCACATGGCGCCGCGATCGTCCTGCAGAACCAGATCGCTATCGCCATTCGGGCTATAAAAATTATGAATAACAACCACTTCACCAGACTTCGTGGTGACGACTAAATCATTACCATTGCGTGTGAAAGACTTAATATCAGACTGATTAAGATGCAGCTTCACCAAACTCGGAGCGGTCAAATTAACTTGATTTCCACTCAGCTCAGAAGCAACGGTCCCACCTTTTGGGGTTACTGAGATATTATTCATGTTATCGAGATCCCGCAGTTTCCATAATCACGCCCGGCATCAGCAGACACCGGCTTTTACAGCGAATAATCACGACGATTATTCACTTCTTCTCTTGATCGATTTCATACAGGCTGAGAATGAAATCGCGTTGAGTTTTGTTTAGCCGCCATCCTGATAACTGATTGGTTTTATTTCTTAAAATCACCACGGGAAAAATATATTTATTCTCAAGCGGCCGGGCACACATGACGTGAAACGCATAAAGCCCAGGCTTTGACATTTTTTTACTTTCCCGAGGGATGAAACCAACCCAATAATTTTCAGGATTAAGCTAATAAATCATCGAGATAGACGCTCTGCCACAAATAGCCCTGCATGCCATAAATTGCTTTATGCGACAGCAGGTCGACCTGTTGTTGATTTTCAACACCCTCAACGATGACGCCGTTGCATAATTCGTTGAGATGGTCGAGCAGAATGTCAAAGGTGCGACCGTCGCCAAATTGCCAAAAAAATTCTTTGTCAATCTTGACGATTTCAAATATTCCGCTATCAAACATGGAAAGGTTAGAATAACCCGGACCAAAGTCATCGAGCCATAAAGGGGCTGGCGTCACTTTCGCGACACCTTTTAAAATCAACAGATCGGCGCTATTAAATCGCGCAGTAAAGAATGCTGATATTTCCAGACGCAACAGCGTCAGTTGAGCCAGTTTTTCTTGTATTTCAGCATCTTTAAAAATGCTGGCTACGATATCTCTATCAACATTGACACTGACAATCTGGTCGAACCCTTTCTGGTATAGCTGAATAAGTTTTTCGATCTGGTGGAGGAATAACTGCCATTTAACGTCAGCAGAAAGCTGACTGAAGAACCCAACATCCCTTTCAGGGTTACGCTTATTATTGATATCTGCGTCGTCTGCAAGACGCGTTAACAATTCCCTGGCAATCACCTGGCCGGATAAATCGTAAACCGGCTCCAACAAGAACACTGTCTTCGGTTGATTGCTCATTTCACATCCTTACTGCAACTGCCTGATAGCCTTAAACTGTCAGGATTTCTCATGTAAGAAGTAAGGTAAACATTGATAAAACTTAATGTCTTAACTGAAGGTTAACGTACTACTTACACTTTGAGAAATAGATTTCAGTAAACACTCTAGGTAACTTCAATCGTTTAAATCAATCAATAACGTAAGTAAATTTCTCTAAAATTCACAAAAGCTCAGAAAATTCTTAATCTAATTTAACTTATCTTTTACTTTAAGAGATCTGTAAAAACATTATCGAATTGAAAAATAATGATAAAAAAAGATTCTGCACGATTTGATAGCTCTCCTTAACTCAAATTGCAAAATGTTTTATCTGGCATCTATGCTTCCAAAAAGCGCCAATAACCACTAATTTCCATAGTGACTATTAAAATCTTAATGTTTAAATTTTTATTATGCATTGCAAAGAATACATAACAGAATAACTGCTTAATCCATGATGAATCAGTAAGTAAGGTAAGGATATTAAGAAAATAATCAGCGTTGCCGACTCGCTTTATTAGAGAAAAGAAGGAGATAGCATTTGGGGAGGTAAATGTGGGATTTACGTGGCGGGTTACAAATAAGCCAAAGGTGATCGTCTTCACAAATCAAATTAAATTATTGTTGCCAGGCGCGGATATAGCAGGAAAAGCGAAAACCGAGCCCTTGCGAGCTCGGTTTAAGAGCAATTAATTACTCATCTTCTAAATAGGTATAACCGTACAAGCCACTCTCGAATTCAGACAAGAACTGCGCGCGCAGCTCTTCATCTATATCCGTTTGTTGCGTTACCTGATCGCGGAACAGCGTCATCAAATCGTTAGGATTCAGCTGCACGTACTCAAGCATATCCGCTACGGTATCGCCCTCATCCGACAGCTGAACTTCCACGCTGCCATCCGGGAACGCAAACACATCAACCGCTTCGGTATCACCGAACAGGTTATGCATGTTGCCGAGAATTTCCTGATACGCGCCCACCATAAAGAAGCCGAGCATCGGCGGATTGTCGATGTCGTATTCCGGCATCGGCATGGTGGTGGCAATGCCATCGCCATCGACGTAGTGATCGATGGTGCCATCGGAGTCACAGGTGATGTCGAGCAACACCGCGCGACGCTTCGGCATTTTATTCAGCCCTTCCAGCGGCAGCACCGGGAACAGCTGATCGATACCCCACGCATCCGGCATTGACTGGAACAGCGAGAAGTTGACGTAAATCTTATCCGCCATGCGCTCCTGCAGCTCATCAATGATCGGGCGATGCGCGCGGTTGCTGGGATCGAGATGCTGCTGAATGTAGTGGCAGATGCTCAGATAAAGCTGCTCTGCCCAGGCGCGCTGGCCGAGATCGTAGGTGCCTGATGAATAACCGGTATGGATGTCGAACAGATCCATTTGGCTATCGTGCAGCCATTCGCGCAGCGAACGACGCACGTCAGGTTCGTGCATCTCCTGCCACGTATCCCACAGGCTCTGAATCGGACGCGGTGAATCGGCATCCGGTGCCACCGGCGTGCTGAACTCGTTACGCTCAACACCAATGATGTTGGACACCAGCACGGTGTGGTGCGCCGTCACCGCACGACCTGACTCGGTGATCACGGTTGGATGTTCCAGCCCGTTCTCTTCACAGGCATCGCCAATCGCCCAAATCACGTTGTTGGCGTATTCGTTCAGACCGTAGTTGACCGAGCAATCTGACTGCGAGCGGGTTCCTTCATAATCCACGCCCAAACCGCCGCCCACATCGAAGCATTTGATGTTAACGCCCAGCTTCGCCAGCTCCACGTAGAAACGCGCCGACTCACGCACGCCGGTCGCGATGTCGCGGATGTTGGACATCTGCGAACCGAGATGGAAGTGCAGCAGTTGCAGGCTATCGAGACGGCCCGCTTTGCGCATGATATCGACCAGCTGTAATACCTGCGATGCCGCCAGGCCAAATTTCGATTTTTCACCGCCGCTCGACTGCCACTTGCCTGAGCCCTGCGACGCCAGACGCGCGCGGATACCGAGACGCGGAATCACGTTCAGACGCTCGGCCTCTTCCAGCACCAGACGCACCTCGGTCATCTTCTCGATCACCAGATAGACTTTGTGGCCGAGCTTTTCACCGATCAGCGCCAGACGAATATATTCGCGGTCTTTATAGCCGTTGCAGACAATCACCGAACGGGTTTTACCGGCGTGAGCCAGTACAGCCATCAGCTCGGCTTTCGAACCGGCTTCCAAGCCCAGCGGTTCGCCAGAGTTGACCAGCGACTCAATCACGCGCTTATGCTGATTCACCTTGATTGGGTAAACCAGGAAGTAGTCACCTTTATAGCCGTAAGATTCACGCGCGCGTTTGAAGGCGGCGTTAATCGAACGCAGACGATGCTGGAGAATCTGCGGGAAGCAGAACAGCGCCGGCAGACGTTGACCGTCGGCTTCGCGCTCTTTCACCAGCTTCGCTAAGTCAACGCGCACTTCCGGCTGATCCGGATCGGGACACACGCTGATGTGCCCCAGCTCGTTGACGTCGTAATAGTTGTTTCCCCACCAGGCAATGTTGTAGGTACGCAGCATTCTGCTCGCTTCCTGATCGTTCATCGCCACCTCCTGCATGGAGCGGAGTACACCTTGTTCGCCAGCTGACGAACCCTTGATATTCTTCATGTCGTCAGACATCGCGAACCTCAATTTTCCGTTGAAATATGAATTTGTTACCGAGTTTTGTCATGGTGGCGCCAGGTAAAAATTGCCTCATCCTGCTTGCTGCCTCTGTAAGGTTGCACTGTGCAATGCTGACTCTAAGTGTAAAACACCGCGCCAAAGTCGGGGCAAATAGCCTGAGACTTCCACGGTCAGTAGACAGCGAAATAGAGTAATAGATGCAGAGAAATGTTAACCGGCGCGCGTGTCGGGAGAATGAACACAACGTCGATAAGAGAAAAGAACGGGTTTGGAGTGTGAAAGGAGTACCAGCGCGCCAAAACAGCGCAGTGAACCAAAGCGAGAGAAAGAGTGGTTCATTACTTTAATCACCTCCATCGCCTGCTTAAAGCATGCGAGAAACGGCTTGGGTGAAGGTCAGATTAAATGGCATCTGACGGCGCGACGCACGGCGGCGTCATCCTTTGCGGCTGTGGTCGACAGCAGCGGCGTTTTATACAGCCACACGGGGTAAATTGCAAAATCTTTGTCAGTAACTGCGCGCGGTGTCAGGAAATGATTCCACTTAGGATGTTGCGGAAAATGCGGGATCGGAAAAAGCACTGGAAAAGTGCTCACTGAGTAACCTAGAATAGCCGTCCAGATGGTTTTCCATCTAAACTGATTAACATCCAGGCGGTGTGAGTTAATGCTCTCGCTGCCACTGCTTGCGGCTTTGCCTGAAGGGGCGTCGAGTCGGTCTGATCCCGCTTACGCTATGCAGTCGTATTCAAACCATTTTTAAGGTAAAGAACAGAATGGCTAAACACCTTTTTACATCTGAGTCCGTATCAGAGGGACATCCTGATAAAATCGCTGACCAAATTTCCGATGCCGTGCTGGATGCGATCCTTGAGCAGGATCCGAAAGCGCGCGTGGCCTGCGAAACTTACGTGAAGACCGGTATGGTGCTGGTTGGCGGTGAAATCACCACCAGCGCATGGGTTGATATCGAAGAGATCACCCGTAATACCGTACGTGAAATCGGCTATGTCCATTCCGATATGGGCTTTGATGCGAACTCTTGCGCAGTGCTGAGCGCGATTGGTAAGCAATCTCCAGACATCAATCAGGGCGTTGACCGTACCGATCCGCTGGAACAAGGCGCGGGCGATCAGGGCCTGATGTTCGGCTACGCCAGCAACGAAACCGATGTGCTGATGCCAGCGCCGGTCACCTACGCGCACCGTCTGGTGCAGCGTCAGGCTGAAGTGCGTAAAAGTGGTTCACTGCCGTGGCTGCGTCCGGATGCAAAAAGCCAGATCACCTTCCAGTACGATGACGGCAAAATTGTCGGTATCGATGCGGTTGTGCTCTCGACCCAGCATGCTGAAGATGTGACCACCGCCGATCTGCGTGAAGCGGTGATGGAAGAGATCATCAAGCCGGTTCTGCCGACTGAGTGGATCACCGCCAGTACCAAATACCACATCAACCCAACTGGCCGTTTTGTCATCGGTGGTCCAATGGGCGACTGCGGTCTGACCGGTCGCAAAATCATCGTTGATACCTACGGCGGCATGGCGCGTCACGGTGGCGGCGCGTTCTCAGGTAAGGATCCGTCAAAAGTCGACCGTTCTGCCGCTTACGCTGCACGTTATGTGGCGAAGAACATCGTCGCGGCTGGCCTGGCTGACCGTTGTGAAATCCAGGTTTCTTACGCCATCGGCGTGGCTGAGCCAACCTCGATCATGGTTGAAACTTTCGGTACCGAGAAAGTCTCCACCGAACAGCTGACGCTGCTGGTGCGCGAGTTCTTCGACCTGCGTCCATACGGCCTGATTCAGATGATGGATCTGCTGAAGCCGATCTACAAAGAGACCGCCGCATACGGTCACTTTGGTCGTGAGCACTTCCCGTGGGAGAAGACTGATAAAGCTGCGCAGCTGCGCGAAGCGGCGGGCTTGAAGTAAGCCCAGAAGCGACATCGTTATTGAGCCCGCCACTGGCGGGCTTTTTTGTACCCGTAGGGTCGTCATTTATGACGACCTGGTCCCCAACCACTCCAGCAACTTAAACCTCCATTTGTCACTTCTTCCCCTCCGTCTACACTTCTTTCACCTCGCTTACAACTTAGTGATAACGATTACATTTTGAAATCCTTTATCAATCGGCAATTTAGAGATTTTTCAGCGTAGTTATTACTCTGAAAATGCGTTATTTTCAGCGTCGTCTGATAGCCGGTATTTAGTGCGATGTCAGAAACTTAAAGGGTGCTATACCTTACTGGTTACGTAACTATTTCGGGCGGAAAATGCTGGATTGCAGGGTTTCAGCGTGTGTAACCGATTACACCAGTGTGATCTTACTCACTTTTTTCCGCCGACAGGTTTCATAACATTGATAACAACAACGATGGATAAACTTTGGAGGCTTCATGCCTGGTAATAATCATAAGAGCAGAACTTCAAATAAGGTCATGACCTTGTTTGTCTGCTTCTTAGCGGCGCTGGCCGGCTTGCTGTTTGGTCTGGATATCGGTGTTATCGCCGGTGCTTTGCCTTTCATCGCGAAAGACTTTAACGTCACTGCACACCAGCAAGAGTGGATTGTCAGCTCAATGATGTTTGGTGCGGCAGTCGGTGCGGTCGGTAGCGGCTGGATGTCATCGCGTCTGGGTCGTAAAAAGAGCCTGATGGCCGGTGCGATTCTGTTCGTTATCGGTTCGCTGTGGTCTGCGGGCGCAACCAGCCCGGAAATGCTGATCGCCGCGCGTGTGGTGCTTGGCCTGGCTGTGGGTGTTGCCTCTTACACCGCGCCGCTGTATCTCTCTGAAATCGCACCAGAAAAGATTCGCGGCAGCATGATTTCACTGTATCAGCTGATGATCACCATCGGTATTCTGGCGGCGTATCTCTCCGATACCGCGTTCAGCGACGCTGGCGCATGGCGCTGGATGCTGGGCATCATCACCATTCCAGCGGTGCTGCTGCTGATTGGCGTGTTCTTCCTGCCGAACAGCCCACGCTGGCTAGCGGCTAAAGGTGATTTCCGTAGTGCTGAGCGGGTGTTATCGCGTCTGCGTGATACCAGCGAACAAGCAAAACGCGAGCTGGATGAAATCCGTGAAAGCCTGAAGATTAAACAGTCAGGCTGGCAGCTGTTCCAGAGCAACAGCAACTTCCGCCGCGCGGTGTTCCTTGGCGTGCTGTTGCAGGTGATGCAGCAGTTCACCGGTATGAACGTCATCATGTACTACGCACCGAAAATCTTCGAAATCGCTGGCTTTGCCAATACCACGCAGCAAATGTGGGGCACGGTGATTGTCGGTCTGGTGAACGTGCTGGCAACCTTTATTGCTATCGGTCTGGTGGATCGCTGGGGCCGTAAACCTACGCTGCTGCTGGGCTTCCTGGTGATGGCGCTGGGTATGGGCATTCTCGGCACCATGCTGCACATCGGCATCCATTCTCAAGAAGCGCAATACTTCGCGGTGGCGATGCTGCTGATGTTCATCATTGGTTTTGCGATGTCTGCTGGTCCGCTGATTTGGGTACTGTGTTCCGAGATTCAGCCGCTGAAAGGCCGCGACTTCGGTATCACGGTTTCCACTGCGACCAACTGGATTGCCAACATGATCGTCGGTGCTACCTTCCTGACCATGCTGAACACGCTGGGCAACGCGCCAACCTTCTGGGTTTACGCCGGTCTGAACGTGTTCTTCATTCTGCTGACGCTGGCGCTGATTCCAGAGACCAAAAACGTCTCGCTGGAGCACATCGAGCGCAACCTGATGTCTGGCAAAAAACTGCGCGATATCGGTCAGAAGTAATCCCGATGAGCGAATGCAAGGGCTGCCAATTGGCAGCCCTTTTTATTTGAGATCGTTCCGGCAACCTTTTATGCTGCCCCACATGAAAACACCGCGCCTTCCCATCGCCTTACAACAAGCCGTTATGCGCTCGCTGCGCCACTATTTACAGCTGGCCAACGAGAAGCTGGAACGCCGCTTTGATGAGCCCTCGCTGGTTTATCAGCAGCGCGGCACCGCTGCGGGCACCGCATGGCTGGAGAAGTGGGAAATCCGCATCAATCCGGTGCTGCTGCTGGAGAATCAGCAGGCATTCGTTGATGAAGTGGTGCCGCACGAACTGGCGCATCTGCTGGTGTGGAAAACCTTTGGCCGCGTGCCGCCGCACGGCAAAGAGTGGAAATGGATGATGGAAAACGTGCTCGGCGTGCCTGCGCGTCGCACCCACCAGTTTGAAATCGATTCGGTGCGCAGTAACACCTTCCCTTATCGCTGCCGCTGTCAGCAGCATCAGCTCACCTTGCGGCGCCATAACCGCGTGCTGCGCGGAGAAAGCGAATATCGCTGTGTGCACTGCAAATCGCTGCTGCAACCCGGTGAGTTTTTAGCAACCTAGCCTAATCTCATATCCCGTGCGTCCTCATTCTGTTACCCTGCCGCCCTTTTTCAGGACCAGGTTAATTTTTGGAATATGTCTCGCAAAACGCTGTTGTTACTTACTTTATTAGTTGCCCCGCTTAGCGCTTACAGCCTCAGTTTCACTCACTATCATCAAAACAATTTTAGTCAGGCCAAAGCGTATGCCGCGCAGATCAACGCTGATGCGCCCGCCGACTTTTACTGCGGCTGCAAAATCAGCTGGCACGGCAAAAAAGGCGTACCGGACCTAAGCAGCTGCGGCTACAGCGTGCGTAAGAACGCCAATCGTGCCGAACGCATTGAGTGGGAACATGTGATGCCCGCGTGGGAGTTCGGCCATCAGCGTCAGTGCTGGCAAAACGGCGGCCGTAAGAGCTGCAGCAAAGATGCCGATTACCGCCGCATCGAAAGCGATCTGCATAATCTGCAGCCAGCGATTGGTGAAGTGAACGGCGACCGCAATAATTTCCAGTACAGCCAATGGAACGGCGGCGAACAGCAGTACGGTCAATGCAGCATGAAGGTCGATTTCAAACAAAAGCTGGCCCAGCCGCCGGAGCGTGCGCGTGGCGCCATTGCCCGCACTTACTTCTATATGCGCGACCAATATCATCTGCGCCTGTCGCGCCAGCAAACCCAGCTGTTTACCGCGTGGGATAAGCAATATCCGGTGACGAGCTGGGAGTGCGAGCGCGACAATCGCATCGCCAAAGTGCAGGGAAATCATAATTCCTACGTACAGCAGGCTTGCCAGCGCTAAAAGCGCTACCCTACACTAGCTTTTTTTCGATTGCGCCGTGTTCGCTGACACGGCATAACGCTGGCAGGAACCGCATGCGTATACCTCGCATTTATCATCCCGAATCTCTCGAAGTTAACAGTGAAGTCTTCCTCGATGAAGATGCCGCTAACCATGTCGGACGCGTGCTGCGCATGACGGCCGGTCAGCAAATTGAGCTGTTTGATGGCAGTAATCTGACTTTTAGCGCCGAAATCACCCAGGCTGATAAAAAGCGTGTAAAAGTAAGGGTCCTTGCCAGTCAGGCTGATGACCGTGAATCCCCGCTGCATTTACACCTCGGTCAGGTGATGTCGCGCGGTGAAAAAATGGAATTCACTATCCAAAAATCGATCGAACTTGGCGTCAATGTGATTACGCCCTTGTTTTCTGAACGCTGCGGCGTAAAGCTGGATGCCGAGCGACTGGCGAAAAAAATTCAGCAATGGCAGAAAATCGCGATTGCCGCCTGTGAACAGTGCGGCCGTAATCGTGTGCCGGAAATTCGCGAGCCGATGACGTTGCAAGCCTGGTGCGCGGAAGCCGAAGACGGCTTGAAGCTCAATTTGCATCCGCGCGCCAGCCACAGCATCAACACGCTGCCGCAGCCGGTAGAGCGCCTGCGCTTACTGATTGGGCCGGAAGGTGGCTTAACCGCCGATGAAATTGCCATGACCGCGCAGCAGGGTTTTACCGATATTCTGCTTGGACCACGCGTGTTGCGCACCGAAACCACCGCACTCACCGCCATTACGGCACTTCAGGTGAGGTTTGGTGACCTCGGTTAAGCGATACTTTCGGGTTCGAACGTAACTTCACAGCACAACGCTTTCGGGGTAAATGCTTCCCCATTTAGGAGAGAATAATGATTAAGCTTGGCATCGTTATGGACCCGATTTCGTCCATCAATATTAAAAAAGACACCAGCTTCGCCATGTTGCTGGAAGCACAGCGCCGTGGTTACGAAATTCATTACATGGAGATGAGCGATCTCTCCCTGCGCGGCGGCGTGAGCTATGCGCGCACCCGTCTGCTGAGCGTTGAGCAGAACTACGACAACTGGTACACGTTTGGCAGCGAGCAGAATATCCCGCTGGCCGATCTTAACGTGGTGCTGATGCGTAAAGATCCGCCATTCGATACCGAATTTATCTACGCCACTTACCTGCTGGAACGCGCAGAAGAGCAAGGCACGCTGATCGTCAACAAACCGCAGAGCCTGCGCGACTGCAACGAGAAGCTGTATACCGCATGGTTCGCCGACCTGACGCCCGATACGCTGGTCACGCGTAATAAAGAACAGCTGCGCGCCTTCTGGCAGGAACATGGCGACGTGATCCTGAAGCCGCTGGACGGCATGGGCGGCGCATCCATCTTCCGCGTGAAGCAGGACGATCCCAACTTCGGTGTGATCACCGAAACCCTGACCAATCACGGCCAGAACTTCTGCATGGCGCAGAACTATCTGCCGGCGATCAAAGAAGGCGACAAACGCGTGTTGGTGGTGGATGGCGAACCCGTACCTTACTGCCTGGCGCGCATTCCGCAAGGCGGCGAAACGCGCGGTAATCTGGCAGCCGGTGGGCGTGGTGAAGCGCGTCCGCTGAGCGACAGCGACTGGGAAATTGCCCGTCGCGTTGGCCCAACGCTGAAAGCCAAAGGGCTGATTTTTGTCGGCCTGGATATTATCGGTGATAAACTGACTGAAGTTAACGTGACCAGCCCAACCTGCGTACGTGAAATCGAGGCCGCGTTCCCGATATCGATCACTGGCATGCTGATGGATGCCATTGAGAAACGCCTGGGCTGATGCCGTCGGAGTCTCCACTCCGTGAACACCCAAAACCGGCGCTGCCGCGGCTGCGCCGGTTATTTTTGGTATACGAGTGATAATGAATTTACAGCATCATTTTTTAATTGCGATGCCGTCGCTGCAGGACCCACTGTTCAAACGCTCCGTAGTCTATATCTGCGAGCACAATGAAGATGGCGCCATGGGTTTGATCGTCAATAAGCCAATGGACAACCTGACGGTCGAAGGCATTCTTAAAAAGCTTAAAATTAGCGCATCCGAACGCGATCCTGCCATCAAACTGGACAAGCCGGTGTTTGCCGGCGGTCCGCTGGCGGAAGATCGTGGTTTCATCCTGCACTCGGCGCAGCGCATTTACTCCTCAAGCATTCGTATTTCAGACACCACGGTGATCACTACCTCGCGTGATGTGCTGGAAGCGATCGGCACCACTTCACAGCCCGATAACGTGCTGGTCGCGCTGGGTTATTGCGCTTGGGAGAAAGGTCAGCTGGAAGATGAGTTGCTTGAGAATGCCTGGCTCACCTCGCCTGCTAACACCAATATTCTGTTCCAGACGCCCATCGCTGAGCGCTGGCGCGAAGCGGCGCGCGGTTTGGGCGTCGATATTCACAACATTGCCACCGATGCAGGGCACGCCTGATGGCCAGTGAAACCTTACTGGGCTTCGATTTCGGCACCAAAAGCATCGGCGTTGCTGTCGGTCAGCAGCTAACGGGCACCGCGCGCGCGTTGACGGCGCTAAAAGCGCAGGATGGCACGCCGGACTGGAAGCTGATCGAAAAGCTGCTGAAAGAGTGGCAGCCCGATTATGTGGTGGTGGGTTTGCCGCTGAATATGGATGGCACCGAACAGGAGCTCACCGCGCGCGCACGTAAGTTCGCCAATCGCCTGCATGGCCGTTTTGGCGTACGCGTCGAGCTGCAGGACGAGCGCCTGAGCACCGTGGAAGCGCGTGCCGATCTGTTTGAACGTGGCGGCTTTCGTGCGTTGCAGAAAGGCCAGGTTGATTCCCAATCCGCCGTGATTATCCTCGAAGATTGGTTTGATACGCATTAATACGCGTTTAAAACCTGGTGCGCATTAATGCGCACCCTACGGTAAATCCACACACGCTGCCGTCATTGGCTTGTCGTAGGGTCGCCATCAATGGCGACCGCTGCCAACGCCTTCAAATCATCCCCGCTAACTGGCGCCCCTGCTCGCTCTGTGCAAATGTCTGCATGCCCGCCTGCGCGCCGGTTTGCAACACGCCAGGCAACTGATGCATCTTGCCTTCACGAATCAGGTTCGCCACCGCTGGCGTCGCCACCAATACTTCAAACAAACCAATACGCCCGCCCGCTTTTGCTGGCACTAAACGTTGCGCCAGCACCGCTTTCAGGCTGCCCGCTAATTGGGTGCGTACCAGGTTTTTCTCCTCGGCGGGAAACACATCCACCAGCCGATCGACCGCCTGAGTTGCGCCGCGCGTATGGAGCGTAGCCAGCACCAGATGCCCGGTTTCTGCCGCAGTGAGCGCCAGGCGGATGGTTTCGCTGTCACGCAGTTCGCCGAGCAGAATCACATCGGGATCTTCACGCAGCGCGGCTTTCAGCCCGTGTTGAAACGAGGCGCAGTGCGCACCTACTTCGCGCTGTTGAATCAGCGAGCGCTGGCTGCGATGCACAAACTCAATCGGGTCTTCCAGCGTCAGAATGTGCCGCGCCTGCTGACGGTTCAGGCAATCGACCATCGCCGCCAGCGTGGTGGATTTGCCGCTGCCGGTGGCGCCGGTAATTAAAATCAGTCCCTCTTCCAGCTGTAACAGCTGGCTCACCACCTCGGGCAGATGCAGGCTGCTGAGATCGGGCGCCTGGCTGGCAATCAGCCGCAGCGCCAGCGATAAGCCGTGACGCTGCATAAACAGGTTGGCGCGCAGCCGTATGCCGCTGGCAAGCGTAATAGCGAAGTCAGCGTGGCCGTTCTCCTCCAGCTCGGCCTGCTGCGACGCCGTGAGCCACTGCTGCATAAAGGCTTCCAGCCAGCCGCCATCCAGCGCGCTCTGCTGCGGAATCGGCTCCAGCACGCCTTGTCGCCGCCAGTGCGGCAAATGTCCGCTGCAAAGGTGCAGATCGGCGGCGTTATGCTTTACACTAAGGGCCACTATTTCATCCAACTCCATTTAACTTCTCCTGACTATGACTTCCATTGAGCACAATTTACAGCAAGTGCGTGAGCGTATCGCCGCCGCCGCCGCACGTTGCGGCCGCGCGCCAGAAGAAATTACGCTGCTTGCAGTGAGCAAAACCAAACCTGCGAGCGCGGTCGCAGAAGCCATTGCCGCTGGACAACACGCGTTCGGTGAGAATTACGTGCAGGAAGGGGTTGAAAAAGTGGCTGAGCTGGCCGCACATCCTGATTTGCAATGGCACTTTATCGGCCCGCTGCAATCCAATAAAAGCCGTCTGGTGGCGGAAAACTTCGCCTGGTGCCACACCGTGGACCGCCAGCGCATCGCTCAGCGTCTGAACGATCAGCGCCCGGCGTCGTTACCGCCGCTTAACGTGTTAATTCAGGTAAATATCAGTGACGAGAACAGCAAATCTGGCATCATGCTGGAGGCGTTGCCGGAGCTGGCGCAGCAGATCGCCGCACTGCCACAGCTGCGCCTGCGTGGGCTGATGGCGATTCCGGCGCCAGAGTCAGAATACGCGCGGCAACTGGCGGTGTGTCAGCAGATGGCCGCCGCGTTTCAAGCCTTAAAACAGGACTATCCTGACGTCGATACGCTTTCTCTGGGAATGAGCGACGATATGGACGCGGCAATCGCCGCGGGCAGCACCATGGTGCGTATTGGCACCGCCGTTTTTGGCGCGCGGGATTATGCGCGACCTTCACAACAATAATTGAGGAACCTCATGTTAACACTGACGTTTTTAGTCAAAACGCTGATCGATTTGTACGTGATGGTGCTGCTGCTGCGCATCTGGATGCAGTGGTCGCGCTGTGACTTCTACAACCCGCTGGCGCAGTTTGTCGTGAAGATCACCCAACCGATTATCAAACCGCTGCGCCGCGTCATCCCGGCCATTGGCCCGATTGATACCGCCTCGCTGCTGCTGGCCTTTGTGCTGACCACGCTGAAATATCCGATCCTGCTGCTGATTCAGGTCGGCGTGTTCTCGGTTGATCCTACCAACCTGCTGGTCGGCCTGCTGTCGCTGGTAAAATCCGCCGGTTATCTGGTGTTCTGGGTGATCATCATTCGTTCGCTGATGAGCTGGATCAGCCAGGGTCGCGGCCCGGTGGATCAGGTCTTGATGCAGCTGACTGAACCGCTGATGTCGCCAATTCGCCGTATTCTGCCGGCGATGGGCGGTATCGATTTCTCTGCCATGATTGTGATTCTGGTGCTGTACGCGCTGAATTTCCTCGGCATGGACCTGTTCCCAGGTCTCTGGTATTTGCTGTAATTCGTCTATCTGGAACTGTTATGCAAAAAGTTGTTCTCGCGACCGGAAATCCCGGCAAAGTCCGCGAACTGGCCGATCTGTTAGCGGCCTTCGGACTTGATATTGTGGCGCAAACCGAACTCGGCGTTGAGTCGGCCGAAGAAACCGGCCTGACTTTCATCGAAAATGCCATCCTGAAAGCGCGTCATGCGGCTGAGATTACCGGTTTGCCAGCGATTGCCGACGATTCCGGTCTGGCGGTTGATGCGCTGGGCGGCGCGCCGGGCATTTACTCCGCGCGCTATGCGGGCGTTGATGCCAGCGACCAGCAGAATCTGGACAAGCTGCTGGTGGCGCTGGAAAACGTGCCGGATGGCAAACGTCAGGCGCAGTTCCACTGCGTGCTGGTTTACCTGCGTCACGCCGCCGATCCCACGCCGCTGGTGTTCCACGGTAGCTGGGCTGGGGAAATCACGCGCGCAGCAGCGGGCGCAGGCGGTTTCGGTTACGATCCCATCTTCTATGTGCCTGAATTAGGTAAAACGGCGGCAGAGCTGAGTAAAGACGAAAAGCGCGCCGTCTCTCACCGTGGTAAAGCATTGACGCTGCTGCTGGAAGCGATGCGCAATGCCTGAGTTACCTCCCTTAAGCCTGTACATCCACATTCCGTGGTGTGTGCAGAAGTGTCCGTACTGTGATTTCAACTCTCACGCGCTAAAAGGCGAGGTGCCGCACATTGAGTATGTGCAGCACCTGCTCAACGATCTCGAACAGGATTTGCCGCTGACCGGCGGGCGTGAAGTGCGCACTATTTTCATCGGCGGCGGTACGCCAAGCCTGCTGAGCAGCAATGCGATGCAGATGCTGATGGACGGCGTGCGTGCGCGGTTGCCGCTGGCGGCCGATGCAGAAATCACCATGGAAGCCAATCCGGGCACCGTGGAAGCCGATCGCTTTAGCGCCTACCAGAAAGCCGGTATTAACCGTATTTCGATTGGCGTGCAGAGTTTCAGTCCGCAGAAGCTGGAGCGCTTAGGCCGCATTCACGGGCCGGAAGAAGCCGTGCGCGCGGCACAGCTGGCGGAAGGATTAGGCCTGCGCAGCTTTAACCTCGATCTGATGCACGGCTTGCCGGATCAGTCGCTGGAAGAAGCGCTGGATGATTTGCGTCAGGCGATTGCGCTCAATCCGCCGCATCTGTCGTGGTATCAGCTGACGATTGAGCCGAATACCTTATTCGGTTCACGCCCGCCAAAACTGCCGGATGACGATGCGCTGTGGGATATCTTTGAGCAAGGTCATCAACTGCTGAGCGCTGCGGGTTATCAGCAATATGAAACCTCGGCGTATGCCAAACCGGGTTATCGCTGCGAGCACAATCTCAACTATTGGCGCTTTGGTGATTACCTCGGCATTGGCTGTGGCGCACACGGCAAGCTGACGCAGGCCGATGGTCGCATCGTGCGTACGGTGAAAACCCGTCATCCGCGCGGCTTTATGAAAGGCAATTACCTCGATAAGCAGCACGACGTGGCCGAAAACGACAAACCATTCGAGTTCTTTATGAACCGTTTCCGTCTGCTAGAAGCCGCACCGCGCGCCGATTTCCGTCGCTATACCGGTCTGGATGAGCAAGTGATTCGCCCACAAATTGATGCGGCGATAAGTGCGGGATATGTGGTGGAGACCGCGGAGAATTGGCAGATTACCGAGAAAGGGAAGCTGTTCCTGAACTCGCTGCTGGAGCTGTTCTTAAGCGAAGATGAGTAAAAAAGGCCGGGAAACCGGCCTTTTTGTTTTTAACCTTTAACGCCCTGCATCAATCCTTTGCGCTGCTCTTCCAGCACGGTTACGCGGTTACATACTTCGTGGCCGAAGTTCTGGAAATCCTGCTCCTGCTTGTTCCATTCCGCTTGTACCGACTGCTGTAAGCCGCCAAGGTTGCCCATGATCGCCTGCAGTGGATTGCTGCCGCTTGCTGCCTGGCTGCTGCCCATTTCGTTGAGGCTATCCTGCATGATGCCGCCAAGCGTGCTCTGCACCAGCTTCTCGCCTTCCGCGCGCACCTGATCGATAGCCTGATGATGGAACGTCAAACCGTCTGGACGATGCTCGATAATGCGGTTCATTTGCTGCTTGAGCTGACCATCCAGCTTAGTGAGACGATTACGCACGTTGCTGTTTGCGCCGAGCTTTTCGACAATCACTTTGTCCAGCGCCACGCGGCTGCGTTCGAGACGCGAGGTTGCGCCGCTATCGATCCACGGCAAATCGCGACGCAGCGCGGTTTGGTAGTCGATGGCTTTCTGGCGCGCAGCGTTATCCACGCTGACCTTCTGGCCATTAAACTGCACGTCGCCCTGTGGAGTGATTTCGAGGTTGCCGTTAGTTCCCACCACCTGCACGCTCTGCGGTTTAATGATCACATCATCCTGTGGCTTGACGCTGCACTCGTATGCAGCCTGAGCCTGAGTTGCCGCCAGCAGCAGCGCGGCGATAAGTACCTTACGAACCATGAAATCTCCCTTTTTTACGCGCTGAAAGGTCGGGCGTTGAGCGTCGCAGCCATTTTTGTGGCGGCCAGCGCGCAGCATCCGGAGCGTACATAAGTACGTGAGGAATGCGAGCACTGCCCGGTGCAAAAAGGGCAAGTAAGCTAGCCCGATACGATCTTTAGTCCCACCAAACGTCGAAGAGTTCAGTCACCTGCACATCCGTCAGGTTATGAGCTTCCAGCCACTTACGCACCAGTTCGCGGTGCTCATCGGTGCATTTGCCGGTTTCCTGCAAGCACACCAGACCTTCCCACACCAGATAACCGCTGCCGTCATACGCCAGACCGTTCGGCGCGATCACTTCATTAATGAACTGATCAACAGTGGCGTCGATTTGCTCCTCGGTGGTGCCTTCGGCGAAACGCCAGGCGACGGAGAAGCCTAATTCCTGAAACTCATCAATATGCAGTTTTTTACGCAAACGACGGCTACGCTGTACGGCCATTATTTCACCCTCTCAAACATCAGATCCCATACGCCATGGCCCAGTCGCTGCCCGCGCTGCTCAAACTTGGTTAACGGACGCGTTTCTGGACGCGGCACGTAATTGTTACTTTCCGACTGATTTTTATATCCGTCGATGCTGCTCATCACTTCTAACATGTGTTCGGCGTAGGCTTCCCAATCGGTGGCCATATGGAACACGCCGCCCAGCTTCAATTTGCGCATCACCAGCTCAGCAAACGGTACCTGTACGATGCGACGTTTGTTATGGCGCGCTTTGTGCCACGGATCCGGGAAGAACAGCTGCACCATGCGCAGCGAGTTATCTGGAATCATCTTCTGCAGCACTTCTACTGCGTCGTGACACATCACGCGCAGGTTCTCCACGCCCGCTTCCTTCGCCGATGCCAGACAAGCACCCACGCCAGGCGCGTGTACTTCCAGGCCGAGGAAGTTCTGATGCGGATTGTTCTGCGCCATGGTCACCAGCGAGGCACCCATGCCGAAACCGATCTCCAGCACTACCGGCGCGTCACGGCCAAACAGCGTCACCAGATCCAGCGGCTCCTGCTGGAACTCCACGCCCATCTCCGGCCATAAATTATCGAGCGCGAGCTGCTGTCCTTTCGTTAAGCGCCCCTGACGGCGCACAAAACTGCGGATACGGCGTAATGGCCGCCCGTTCTCATCAAATTCTGGGGTGATGACGTCATTAATCATGTTGAAGCCTGCTGGTTAGCCTGTTCTGGGAAACGGGCATTATGCAAAGTTAGGAAGCAGAAGCAAGCCTTTGCAATGTTCCGGTTTACACCCTGAGGTCTCTGTGCTGGAATTCCTGCCTGATTGTAGAGTAAACACGGAAAATTTCCTTCTTATGATGCAAGCGCCGACGTTCGCGCAACAAGTGCTGGATTGGTATCAGCGCTTTGGTCGCAAAACCCTGCCGTGGCAGCAGGAGAAAACGCCGTACAAGGTATGGCTCTCTGAAGTGATGCTGCAGCAAACCCAGGTTGCTACCGTCATTCCCTATTTTGAACGCTTTATGGCGCGCTTCCCGACGGTGGCCGATCTGGCGGCTGCACCGCTGGATGAAGTGCTGCATCTGTGGACCGGACTCGGCTATTACGCGCGTGCGCGTAACCTGCACAAAGCCGCGAAACAGGTGGTGGAGATACACGGCGGCGAGTTCCCGCGTAACTTCGACGATGTCGCGGCGCTGCCGGGCATTGGCCGTTCTACCGCAGGCGCGGTGTTATCGCTGTCGCTCGGGCTGCACTTCCCGATTCTGGATGGCAACGTAAAACGCGTGCTGGCGCGCTGCTACGCGGTGGGCGGTTGGCCGGGTAAAAAGGACGTCGAAAAACGGCTGTGGCAGATCAGCGAAGAAGTAACGCCAGCAGCAGGCGTCAGCCAGTTCAATCAGGCGATGATGGACCTTGGCGCGTTAGTATGTACTCGCTCACGCCCGAAATGCGAAATCTGCCCGCTCAACGGCGGATGCGTCGCTTATGCCAACAGTAGCTGGGCTGAATATCCCGGCAAGAAACCCAAGCAGATTTTGCCAGAACGTAGCGGCTGGATGTTGATGATGCAGGATGGCGATGACGTGTGGTTAGAGCAGCGCCCGCCGGTTGGCCTGTGGGGCGGACTGTTCTGCTTCCCGCAGTTTACAAGTGAGCAAGCGCTAACTGACTGGCTAACTGAGCGCGGCATTCATGTTAAACCGCAGCAGCTCACCGCATTCCGCCACACCTTCAGCCATTTCCACTTAGACATTGTGCCTATGTGGCTCGCAAAGCCTTCCGCTGGGTCGCTGATGGATGAAGCGGGCGGTCTCTGGTATAACTTAGCGCAACCACCGTCAGTGGGTTTGGCGGCGCCGGTTGAGCGCTTGCTGCATGAATTGCGCCATCCCCTGCAGCTTACGCGTCGAGCAGACGTGACCGAAGAGGAAGAGTAATGAGCCGCACCATTTTTTGTACTTATCTGCAACGCGACGCTGAAGGTCAGGACTTTCAGCTCTATCCTGGCGAATTGGGTAAGCGCATCTTTAATGAGATCTCCAAAGAGGCCTGGCAGCAGTGGATGTCCAAGCAAACCATGCTGATCAATGAGAAGAAATTGAGCATGATGAACCCGGAAGATCGCAAAGTGCTGGAGAAGGAGATGATCAATTTCCTGTTCGAAGGCAAAGATGTGCACATTGAAGGTTACACCCCGCCAGAAAAATAACCGTTCAGGGCTTCCCTTTGAGGCCCTCTTTTTCGATTCAGGCACGCATTAACAATGAATAAAAAACTGATAGCGCTATTGGTGATTGCACCACTTTTGGTCTCCTGCTCCGGACAAAAAAAATCGCAGTTTCATGAAGAGTGGGTCAAGGACACCAACGGTTTCGATATTTTGATGGGTCAGTTTGCCCACAATATTGAAAACATTTGGGGAATCAATGAAGTTCTGATCGCCGGACCGAAAGATTACGTCAAATATAGCGACGGCTATTACACCCGCAGTCACATCAACTTTGACAGCGGTAGCATCACCATTGAGACCATTTCCGGCACCGATCCGATGGCCAGCCTGCGTCAGGCGATCATCACCACGCTGTTAATTGGCGAAGATCCGGGCAATGTCGATCTCTACTCCGATGCCAACGATATTCAAATCAGTAAAGAGCCGCTGCTGTACGGCCAGGTGCTGGATAATACCGGCCAGCCGATTCGCTGGCAGGGCCGCGCCGGCAGCTTTGCTGATTATCTGATTCAAAACAAACTGCAGAAACGCACCTCCGGATTGCACGTCATCTGGTCGGTTACCATTCCGATGGTGCCAAACCACCTCGACAAACGTGCTCACAAATATCTGCCAATGGTGCGTAAAGCCGCTGAACAATATGGCGTGGATGCGTCATTGATTCTGGCGATTATGCAGATTGAATCGAGCTTTAACCCATATGCGGTGAGCCACGCTGATGCGCTGGGGTTAATGCAGGTGGTGCAGCATACCGCCGGTGTTGATGTGTTCCGTATGAAGGGCAAAGGTGGCAAACCGAGCCGCAGCTATCTGCTTGATCCTGAGAATAATATTGATGCGGGCACCGCGTATTTGTCGCTGCTACAGAGAAGTTATTTAGGTGGGATTCAGGATCCGACTTCACGACGTTATGCGGTAATTACCGCCTACAACGGCGGTGCGGGCAGCGTGCTGCGCGTGTTCTCCAGCGATAAGGATCGCGCGTTCTCGTCGATTAACGGTATGTCGCCAGCGGAAGTTTATCAGACGCTGACCACCAACCATCCATCGGCAGAATCACGGCGTTATCTGTATAAAGTGAGTCAGGCGCAGCGGAGTTATCGTCGGTTTTAAGATAAGGTATTGATTTAAAAAGGTGGGCATAAATGCCCACCTTACGTGTAGGGTCGCCATTCATGGCGACCTTTTTTTAATGACGAATCAAATCTCACACCATCATATTCGCCACCAGATGCTTACGCCCGCTCTCATCTTCCTCGGTGTAAACCCCTTGCAGCTCTGGCGAGAAGCCCGGCAATAAATTAATGCCCTCTTCCAGCGCGAGGAAATAGCGCTGCACCGCGCCGCCCCACACTTCGCCTGGCACCACGCACAACACGCCCGGCGGATATGGCAACGCGCCTTCGGCCGCTATGCGCCCTTCAGCATCGGCAATCTTCACCAGCTCCACTTCGCCACGAATATAGGCCTGATGCGCATCCTGCGGATTCACTTGCACCGGTGGGAAACAGGCTGAGCGGAACATCGCTTTCTGCAGATCCTTAACGTCAAAACTTACGTAGAGGTCGTGCATCTCCTGACACAAGCGGCGCAGCGTGTAGCCTTTGTAGCGCTCAATATTCTTGCGATACACGCTCGGCAGCACTTCCGCCAACAGTGCATCCTCGCGCACGTGCTGCTCAAACTGCACCAGCATCGCCACCAGATGCGCCATCTTCTCTGGCGTTTCCGCTGGCGTCAGCAGGAACAGAATCGAGTTGAGGTCGCACTTCTCCGGCACGATGCCATTCTCGCGCAGATAGTTGGCCAAAATGGTGGCTGGAATACCGAAGCTGGTGTACTCACCGCTGGCAGCATCGATGCCGGTGGTGGTGAGCAGCAGCTTGCAGGGATCAACCAGATACTGTTGCTGCGCGTAGCCTTCAAAACCGTGCCACTTCGCGCCCGGTTCAAGGCTGAAGTATGCCGGATCGGCGGCGATGGCTTCCGTTTCCGCCGCTTGCCACAGCTTGCCGTGCACTTTCTCCGGCAGGAACGGCTGGATCATCTCGCAACGTTCCAGAATCGCTTTACGCGCATCAATGCCGATGGTGACGCACTCGTGCCACATGCTGCGTCCGGCCTCGCCTTTGTGCATGCGGGCGTTGATATCCAGCGCGGCAAACAGCGGATAGAACGGGCTGGTTGAGGCGTGCAGCATAAACGCATTGTTGAGGCGCTTGTGCGGACAGAAACGCTGCTGCCCACGGATGTGATTGTCTTTCTTATGGATTTGCGACGTCTGTGAGAAACCGGCCAGCTGCTTGTGTACCGACTGCGTGACAAAAATGCCCGGATCGTTCTCGTTTAACTCCAGCGTCAGCGGCGAACAGCCGGCCATCAGCGGAATAAACTGCTCGTAGCCAACCCACGCCGAATCAAACAGGATGTAATCGCACAGATGTCCGATGCGATCGACCACCTGACGCGCGTTGTACACCGTGCCATCGTAAGTGCCGAGCTGAATAATCGCCAGGCGGAATGGACGTTGATCGTTGGCACGATCGGGCGCCACTTTGGCAATTTGATCACGCAGATAAGCATCGTCAAAACAGTGCGCATCAATGCCGCCGATAAAGCCAAACGGATTACGCGCCGCTTCCAGATACACCGGCGTGGCGCCCGCCTGAATCAGTGCGCCATGATGGTTGGATTTGTGGTTATTGCGGTCAAACAGCACCAGATCGCCGCGCGTCAGCAGCGCGTTGGTGACCACTTTATTGGCGCTGGAGGTGCCGTTAAGCACGAAGTAGGTTTTGTCGGCGTTAAACACTTTCGCCGCGAACTTCTGCGCATCTTTGGCTGAGCCTTCGTGGATCAGCAGATCGCCGAGCTTGACGTCGGCGTTGCACATATCCGAACGGAAGACGTTCTCGCCGTAGAACTCATAAAACTGACGTCCCGCCGGATGTTTGCGGAAGAAGGCACCACCCTGATGTCCCGGGCAGGCAAACGTGCTGTTCTGCATATCGACGTAGCGCGTGAGCGTGTCGAAAAATGGCGGCAGCAACTCGGCTTCATACGCCTGCGCGGCGTCCTCCAGCGCGTTCCACTCTTCTGGCGCGCCGTTGATTTCGCCGGTGACGCCCGGCAGCTTCAGCACTTCTTCATCGAACGCATTGGCGACAAACACCGGCAGATTAAAGCCGACCTTGCGCAATAGCGTCAGCACGCCACTGCGCGTGTCCGACAAGGTGATCACGACCGCAGCGACATCGGTAAAGTCGGTATTGTCCAGCGTCACCACGTCGCGCGCAGTGTTGAGACTAAGGGTTGGCGCTACAGCAACGCTGGCAGCAATTTTCAATGGGTTCATAACACAAATCCCTGAGAGAGGATGAGTGGGTGCCGATGGCACAGCAATGAGGAGGTTTCCTCGGCGAAGTCAATCTGGGAGTTGAACACTAACTGGGGCGCAATCATGTCATCTTTTTTTTGCCGGAACAACCGCTGCGCTGGCCCCTCACCCCAGCCCTCTCCCGCAAGCGGGCGAGGGCTGGGGTGAGCGAGAGTTAAGGTATGCTGGATCAGTTCCCTATCCCACCTGTGGGAGAGGGTTAGGGTAAGGGCAAAAAAGGAGTACTATACCCCCACTTTCCTCAACCAGCCGGAGGCTGCATGTTCAAGGCATTGGTCATTGAAAATGATGAACAGGGATATCGCACATCCCTGAAAGATCTGTCAGAAAAACAACTGCCCGATCAGGATGTCACCCTCGAAGTAAGCTACTCCACGCTCAACTACAAAGACGCGCTCGCCATCTGCAACAAAGGCCCGATTGTGCGGCAATTCCCGATGGTGCCGGGCATCGACTTTGTTGGTCGGGTGATCAGCAGCCGCCATGCTGAATGGCAGCAGGACGATGTGGCGCTGCTCACCGGCTGGGGCGTAGGCGAAAAGCATTGGGGCGGACTGGCGCAGAAAGCCAGCGTCTCGGGCGACTGGCTGGTACAAGTGCCGGCCGCACTGAGCCCGCTGCAAACCATGGCAATTGGCACCGCGGGCTTCACCGCCATGTTGTGCGTGCTGGCGCTGGAAAAACAGGGCATCACGCCGCAGCACGGCCCGGTTTTAGTCACCGGCGCGAGCGGCGGCGTTGGCAGCTTTGCCGTTAGCCTATTGGCACGTCTCGGCTATGAGGTTATTGCTTCCAGCGGTCGCGCCAGCGACAGCGATTACCTGATTAACACGCTGGGCGCGAAGTCGATTATCGATCGCGCAGAGCTGAGCGAGCCGGGCAAACCGCTGGCGAAAGAGCGCTGGGCGGCGGCGATTGATAGCGTCGGCAGCCACACGCTGGCCAATGTGTTAGCGGGCATCAAGCGCGATGGCGTGGTAGCGGCGTGCGGCATGGCGCAAGGTTTGGATCTGCCGACCAGCGTCGCGCCGTTCATCCTGCGCGGTGTGGTGCTGGCGGGCGTGGATAGCGTGATGTGCGCAAAACCGCTGCGGCAGCAGGCGTGGCAGCGCCTGGCGGAACTGGTGGATGGCGACCTGTTGCAGCAGTTAACCAAGGTGATTCCGCTGAGCGAAGCGCGCGAAGGTGCCGAGCAGCTGCTGGCCGGTAAAGTACGCGGCAGATTGATCGTCGATTGCCGCTGATGTTTTCGTAGGGTCGCCATTCATGGCGACCTTATACACATCAATCACGGCCAGGTGGGCATAAATGCCCACCCTACGAAACATTATGCACGTAACTGAATCTGCGGCCTGCCCTTCTCATCCTGCAGCATCACATCCAGCTCCGCCTGATACCAGCGCGTCAGCGTGCTTTCGGTCATCACTTCATGCGGCGCGCCTTCTGCCACCAGCTTGCCCTGATGCAGCAACAGCACGCGATCCGACCACAGCGACGCGAGGTTAAGATCGTGCAGCACGGTGCAGACGCTGAAGCGTCCGTTGCGCGTCAGGCGATGCAGCAAACGCAAACTGTGCTGCTGCCAGAACAGATCCAGCGCGGAAGTGGGTTCGTCGAGAAACAGCCAGCCGCGTGGCCCGTCATCGTGCCACAGCTGAGCCAGCACGCGCGCCAGCTGCACGCGCTGCTGTTCACCACCGGAAAGCGATCGATAATCGCGCTGTGCCAGCTCAAGGCTGCCGGTAATGTGCATCACCTCGTCAATCACCGCCCTGGATTGAGCGCGCGGCCAGGGTGCGCGGCCCATCGCCACCACATCGGCAGCGGGCAGCGGAAAACTGACGCTATTTTGCTGACGCATCACCGCGCGGCGCTGCGCCAGCGGTTCGCGCGGCCAACTATTTAGCGGACGATCGCCGAGCCAGCACTCGCCCGCTTGCGGCGTGAGAAAGCCGGTCAGCAAGCGCAGCAGCGTGGATTTCCCCGCGCCGTTGGGGCCGATCAGCGCGATCATTTCGCCAGGCTGCAAAGTCAGGGAAACGTCGTCGATCAACGCGCGTGAGCCGTGGCTAAATCGCAGCCCGCGTGCCTGCATGCAGTCACTCATTCATCCCCCTTTGCTCACGCAGAATCAGCCAGAGAAACCACGGGCCGCCCAGCAGGCTGGTTAACAGGCCAACCGGCATTTCCGCCGGCACCACCACGGTGCGCGCCAGCGTATCGGCCAGCAGCAGCAAAATCGCGCCCGTCAGCGCCGAACCCGGCAGCATCCAGCGATGATCGCTGCCGAGACAGAAACGCATCAGGTGCGGCACCACTAAACCGACAAAGCCGATAATGCCACTCACCGCCACGGCGGTGCCTACCAGCAGTGCGCTCAGCACCAGCAGCTGACGCTGCGTGCGCTTAACGTCGATGCCCATGTAATGTGCATCCTCTTCGCCGAGCTGCAGCAAATTGAGACGACGCGCGCGCAGCTGAATCGCTATCAGCGCCGGCAGAATCAGCACCGCGCACACCGCCAGGCTCGGCCACTGCGCCGCACTCAAACTGCCCATGCCCCACAACGCCAACTGACGCAACTGCTGATCGTTACTCAGCCACGACAGCACGCCGACCGCCGCGCCGCATAAGGCATTGATGGCGATACCAACCAGCAGCAAGCGCGACAAATTGCCCAGCGCCAGACGGCTAAAGCTGAAGATCAGCAGCGTCACCACCAAACTACCCATAAAGGCGGCGAGTGTTGGCAGCCACAGCGCCAGCAGCGGCGGCAAGCCGAGCGGGATAACGATCGATATCGCCACCGCTAAACCCGCTCCGCTGCTAATGCCGAGCAAACCGGGATCGGCCAGCGGATTGCGAAACAATCCCTGCATCACCGCGCCGGACACCGCCAGCGCCATGCCGAGCAGCACCGCCAGCAGCACGCGCGGCAGACGGATGTTGATCCAGATTTGCCACGCCATATCGCTGAGCGGCGCACGCAACAAAGTGCGCATTGAAAGCGGCATCGCGCCGAAGTTGGCCGCCATCAGCATTAATATCAGCGTGCTGATGGCCATCAAACCGAGCCAGCGCATTACGGATGTATTCGCCATATTTTTCCCCTAAATAATTCAAGGTGCAGGAAGGCAGCAAGTGTTCGAATCCCCAGGAGCTTACACAAGTAAGTGACTGGGGTAAGAACACGCAGCTAACGCGCCTGCGGCTTGAAGTATGACGGGGAAGCCGCTTCGGCTGCGTGGCGCAGTTTGATAATCGCGCCCGGCGTATCAAGGCCAAAGCTCAGCAGCGCCATCTCATCCACCACCAGCAACGCGCGATGCTGACCGGCTGGCGTCAGTGCCAAACCGGGCAGCGACCACACTTTCTCTTCGCCGCCCAGCGTACGCAGGCCATCTTCACCCACCACGATCAAATCCGGTGCCGCCGCAACCACGCCTTCCTGCGACAGCTGCTGATAGTGCGGCACCGCTGCCATCGCGTTGATCAGACCCGCGCTGCGAATCGCGCCGTCCGCGCCAGTTTGTGCGCCCGCCGCCTGAGTGCGCATGCCGCCGTGCGCCATGATAAACAGCACTTTGATCGGCAACGGTTTTTGTGGGATCTGAGCGCGCTGCTTGTTGACCTTCTCGATCAGCGCGTTGGCTTCCTCTTCACGATGCAGCGCATTACCGATGGTGGCGATTTTTTCCGCGATGGCGTCGAGGCTGTTTTTGCCGGTGACATCCACCACTTTTACGCCAGCTTGCGCCACTTGCTGCAGCACCAGCGACGGTTTTGCCAGCTCGCTGCTCAGCACCAGCGTCGGTTTCAGCGCCAGAATCCCTTCGGCATTCAACTGCCGCATATAACCAACATTCGGCAGCTTGTTGGCCTGCGCCGGATGCTGGCTGGTGCTGTCACGCGCTACCAGATCCTGCTGCGCATCCAATGCATAGATGATTTGCGTGACGTCACCGCCAATCGAGATCACCCGCTCGGCCGCAACAGCGGGCAGCGCCAGCGCAGTTAGCAGCAACAGAAGTTTTCTCATGCTAACGCCTCCAGCGACATCACCTGCTCGCGCCAGCGCGCCTGCTCCGGCGTGCCTTCGCTGCGCTGACCGTACAACTGCGCGATCTGCGTGCCGTCGGCGGCAAACAGTTCCAGGCTGGTGACAAAGCCGTCGCCGCTCGGTTTGCGCGTCACCCAGCTTTCGCTGATGTGATCCGCCATCAAATGCAGCGTGAAGGTGGGATTGAAGATGTTGATCCAGCTATCCATCGGCATCAGTTTCTGCACTGCGCCGGTGAAGATCTGCGTGCAGCCACGGTTGCCGATAAAAATCATAATTTCGTTGCCATCCTGCTGCGCCAGATCCAGCAGCTGCGCCAGCGAGTCATTGCTCACCTTACGCGCCAGATCGTCCGCCACCGCGCGGAACGCCTGCGGGCGCGAGATGTTGTGGCGCTTCAGCAGACCAAAGAACTGATGCACATCGGTGATGGCGCGCCATTCGGCTTCCACTTTGCTGGCATCAACCGCACTGCTGTATTGCGGCGCGCTGGCGGGCTGCGGATCTAACACCGCTGCGTTCTCCAGCACAAACGCCGCAATCAGCGCATCCCACGCGGCGAAATCGGTGTTGTCGGTGGTGTAGATTTTCAGCACCGCATCAGCGTGGCGATCAAAAATCTGGATGCTTTGACGTTCACCGTGGGCGCTCTGCTCACGCAGGAAGAACGCGCTGTGCCACTGATGCGGGAACAGACGCTGATCGAGCGCGCGCGGGTTGAGAATCAGTCCGGCGTGTTCGCCGAGGTGCAGGTTTTCATATTTGCCCACCTGCTCGTGAACCGCATATGCATTGCGGGTGATGCTTTTGGTTTCACCTACTGCCGCCAGTGCTGCCAGCAGCGCAGGGAAATCAGCTTTTAACGCCTTTGCATCCTGGCCGACACGCGCTTCACACAGCTGCGCTTCGCCAATGCCCATCAGCGCGGCGAGATCGCGCGCGTACTTTTTCGGATGCTCGCCTTTCAGCGCCAGATAGTGATCGTAACGTGAGTTCATTGCCTTGCTCCATGAAAATGCCCTGCGCTGCCGCAGGGCGAAAAGGGATTAGAAATCGACGTTCACACCCAACTGGAAGGTGCGGCCTGGCATCACCGCCAGGTTGATGTCGTTGCGTTCCTGGGCGTTGCTGCTGGTCAGCGTGCGGCTGCTGGTGTAATCCCAGTATTTGCGATCGGTAATGTTGTAGATACCGCCGCTCAGCTTGACGTTTTTCGTCGCCTGCCAGTAAGCCGTTGCATCCACCATGCCGTAACCTGGCACGCGCATATATTCCGTGGTGGAATCGGTGATCGACGTGCCGGTGTTGGTGTAGCTTTCCCGGTTGGTCGCCGTGGCCTGCTTGCCTTTCACGAAGGTGGCGGTCAGCGCGGCGCCGTAGCCGCGCGCTTTGTCATCCCACGCCAGGCCTACAATCGCTTTCAGCGGCGCGACGCTATCGAGATCGATGTACTTGTCACCGGCGTAGCTGGACTTGGATTTACCTTCGTTAAAGCCCAGCGCAAAGGTGCTGCTCAGACCATCGACCTGCGGGAACCAGGTGCCGTAATTCACTTTGGTGGAGATCTCAGCACCATAAATGTAGGCCTTATCGCGGTTTTCAGCCTGATAGCTGGTGTAGATGTTGCTCGGGACGTTGACGAACATCTCCGGATTGGTGGCGCGGCGATAGCGGGTGTAGGCGATGAAGTTTTTGTACTGGTTATAGAACACCGAGGTGTTGACCGTTACGCCTTCTGTCGCCTGGCCTTTCAGGCCCCACTCAAAGTTGTTGCTGGTTTCGGTTTTCAGATCGGTGTTACCAATCAGCGCATATTGCGCGCTACCCGCATAGCTGGAACCCAGGTTCCATGAGCCATACAGCTGGCTGGTGGTGGGGAACTGCACGCCGCGTTTGTATTGCAGATAGGTGGTCAGCGCTGGCGTTAAATCGTACTGGAAGGTCAACGATGGCAGCACCTGCGTATCGGAGTTAGTTTTGCCATACAGCGCATCAACCTGCTCTTCAGTCAGCACCGTGCTGCCGGTGGTGAGGTCGCCGAGATTTTTCGGCTTGGTGCTTTGATACATTACGCGCACGCCGGGAATAACCGCGAAGTTGTGGCTATCAAGATCGAAATTGATCTTATCTTGCAGGTATCCTGCCACCGCGAAAGTGCGGCTGTCAGACTGCGGCTGTGTGATGGCGCTAAAGGCGCTCGGCGCTGGCTCCTGACGGAACGGACGCTCGCTGTTGTCCAGGCGCGCGTTCACACCGGCACTCAGCTCGTGGCGGCCCAGCGTTTTGGTGCCGCGCGTGTCGAAGCCATAGCTATCGACGTTGAAATCGGAATAGACAAAGCCGTACTCGCTGGCGCTGGTCGGCAGATAGGTATTGTCGTGCGCCTGAGTTTGCTGCCAGTAAAGGCGCGTGGTGAGCGTATCGATAAAGTCGTTGTACGGCGTCCACTCATCCGCCAGATTAATGCCCCAACGGCGCGTATCGCTCTGCTGCTGCGCGGTGCCCCAAACGGTGTTGCCGCTGGTGTCCCAGGTATCGTAATGGCTGTGGTTGGTTTTGTGATAGTAATCAAAAGTGGCGCTCAGCTTATGCTGATCGTTCGGCTGCCAGATACCGGACGTCATAAAGGCGTCAGAGTGCCAGTTGGCCGGATAGGCCTGTTTCACATCGCTGTTGTTGCGGGTTTCCTGGCCGTCGCGACGGCTGTAAACAAACAGGCCGCGCAGCTCGTCATCGCCAGCAGCGGCGGTGATGCCGTTGTGCCAGCTGCGATTCGATGAGTCGTAATCGCTCTGGTAACCGAAGTAACTATTTTTGTCGCTGCTAAGGTAATCGTCAGCGGTTTTATTGTGGAACGAGACGTTACCGCCAATCGAGGTATTCGGCTGATCCACCGCCGTGGCACCCTTCTCAATATCAACGCTGCCGAACATGTACGGATCGATGTAATCGCGGCCAATACCAAAGGTGTTGTTGCCGGTGCGGCTAACGTAAGGGCGGCCGGTGGCATCCGGAATCGGAATGCCGTCGATATCCATGCCGACGCGATTACTCTCCAGACCACGAATGTTGTAACCGGTGTAACCCGCGCGGTCGAAACCGCTTTTGCCGGCAGAGGATCCGCCGCTGGATCCGGTGGCGCTGATCAGCGGCTCATAACGCATGATCGAACCGAAATCGTTCGCACCGCGTTTTTGCAGCTCTTGTGCTGTGATGGTGGTTTTATTGCCGGCCTGCTGTTTTGGCGCGGTGACGGTGAGAACCGGTTCATTGCTGGTGCTATCGCTGGCGGCAAAGCTGCAAGCGGCATGAATAGCTGAAGATAAGATGGCAACTTTGAAAAGACGTTGCTGGGCTTTTCCCTGAAAGAGTGAAGACATGCGCGAAATACCTGGTTAATTGTTAGTATTCGCTCACTTGCTTGCTGCCGGAAAGTACGGACCTTGGTTAAAAGACCGTAAAAATTATGGACTTATTTTTTGTAATAAATGATGTCGAAAGGAATGTAATGCAAGTGGTAATCATTATCAACTAGCAGTAAGCTAAGATGTATCTTGGACCGCACATTTTGTTAACTTCATTATCTAAATGAGACACGTTATGTCACAGAAACCAGCGATTACCATTCATTACTGCACACAATGTAACTGGCTGCTGCGTTCCGCCTGGATGGCGCAGGAGTTGCTGCATACCTTTGCCGAGGATTTAAGCGCGGTAACGCTACAGCCGGGAACCGGCGGCGTGTTTGAGATTACCATTGATGGTCAGGTGATTTGGGAGCGTAAGCAGGAAGGCGGATTCCCGGATGCGGCAGCGCTGAAGCAGCGCGTGCGCGATGTTTGCTGGCCGGATCGCGCGTTGGGGCATGTGGATAAGAAGAAGAGTTGATTTGGGTTGGTGCGGTTTTCTGGACGGTCGCCATGAATGGCGACCCTACGTTCGACCTTCTAACTTTTAGCGATCTTTTCCGCCGCTTCATGCAGCGCGCTGATCACTATCTCCAACGCCTCATCCGAAATATCTTCCTGCGCCAGACGATGATTCAGGGTGTGTTTGATCAGATGAATCGCCTGCTCAACCTGCGGAATGCTGCGGTTATTCACCAGAATCGCCAGCGAGGTTAAGCGCTCGATAATCGCATTCACATTGTCACGATTCTCCGCCAGCAGCGCCTCGCCGCCTTCATTCAGCGCATAGGCTTTACGCGATGCCTGCGCATCGACCACGCGAATCGCATCCATCTCTTCGAGCAGCGTCAGGTTGGGATAGATAATGCCGGGGCTTGGTGAGTATTCACCTTTGGAGAGCTCTTCAACCGATTTGATCAGCTCATAACCGTGCGCAGAGCTGATGGCGAGAAAGTGCAGCATTAACAGGCGGATATCGCTGGCATCCAGCATCCGCTCCCGACGCTTTTTACGTGCGCCTGCACAGACGGTACGCTGTGCGTGATCGGACTGCCATGGAAAATCCCGCTGCTGTTTCATTGCCTTCCTGAGCGCTAATTAAGGGAGGTTGATAGTAGTCTGCCACCTGGCAAAATTCAACACAGGCGGCAGCGCGTGCGGCGTTGGCGTTATTTCTGATGCCAATAAGCTACGGCGCGCACGAAATCGGTATGTGCACCGCGTCCCTGGGTGAAGTAATCGCTCAGCAGTTTCACCGCTTCGCCCTCGCCCGTCAGCCAGATGAAGTATTCAGTGGCAGGCAGCGCAATCCTATCCAGCTGCGCCTTAATCGGTGCCAGGTTATCGGCCTGCATGGTGCCGCTGCCCAACCAGCTCACCTGCACATTTGGCAGATCACCGAGATAATCGCGGCCGGTGGCTTCATCGGCATAGGCCAGCAGGTGAATTTCCTGCGCCTGGATTTCGCTGTAACGACGTTTAAAGGCGGGCAGACCGGTCTCATCACAGACGTAAATCTGGCAGGCATAATCCGCCGGGATCACCAACGAACCGCGCGGGCCGCCCATCGCGATTTGATCGCCCACTTTGGCTTGGTTTGCCCAGCTGCTGGCAACGCCGCCATCGTGGATGTAGAAATCGATGGTCAGAGAATCGACGCCGTTAAATTCCAGTGGCGTGTAATCACGCGCGGCAGGACGCACGCCATTCGGCCAAACGATGCCTTCATCGGTGATCTGCGGCAGCGCCAACTCTGCACCGGCATGTTCCGGGAAGAACACTTTGATGTGATCGTCAAACGATGGCGAGTTGAAGCCGGCCAGATCGCTGCCGTTGAAAACAATGCGCCAGAATTCACCGGCAATCAGCGTCTTGCTGACCACGCTGATGTGGCGGAAACGCAGTTCATTGCGCACACGACGTGGCGCGCGTTCGGAAGGGTAAGTTTGCAAGTGGTGTCTCCCTAAAAGATAGTGAAAGTCATTCTCATCTGATGGGGAGAGAATAGTTATGATATATCTTCGGCGCAATGCCGAAAAATGCTATCTGTGTGTTTGGTCGCCATGAATGGCGTCATTGAGAGTTGTGCGATCGTTAAAAAGGTCGCCATAAATGGCGACCCTACGGGAGGAACGTAGGGGCGTCATTTATGACGACCTTTATAGAAGATGCAGCAGATTGGGATTGTGTTGCGGGAGGAGATTACGCCTGGTGATTGCCGCAGGTAACGAAACTGCCATCATCCTGGCTATGTTTCGGCAGCACATTGTCGCCCAGAATTTCATGCTGCGCACAATGCGGTTGATGCGGATGCAGTCCGCCCGGCGGTGAAAAAGGCTCAGCCATTTGTGCACTTGCCAGCGAAGAAAACGCTACAAGCGCTGTCATGAGGAACAACGGTAGAAGTCGCATAATTTTTTTGTCTGTTCACTATAGCGGCCCGGAATGGACCAGAAATGCAGGTGATTATCCAGCCTGATGTGTGGCGGCTGGTGATTTACGCGGCCAATCAGGTTTCAATGAAGAATTTTACGCTCATTACGCCAGTGAGTTTATAAAATCGTGCGGTTTGTCACGGTTTACCGCACGAATTATGCATTACTTATCCGTCACCGGAATATAGAAGGTGCCTTGCAGCAGATCGGGCGTGCTGTATTTCAAATCCAGCTTAAGCAAATCTTTACCCGCACGGCGTGCCACGCCCAGCGCTGGCAAGTGGTTGTAGTAAATCTCCGCGGTGAACGCGTTGATCTCTTCCGGCGCGCCGTGCCAGTCAATCTCCGCATACAAACCCCTCTCGCCGGTCCAGTTCTGCACGTTACGCGGCAGCACATCGGCGTATTGACTCTCCAGCGCCTGGAACAGGCTGATGTGTTGCTGGTCGGCAGAATGCACGCCCGGACTGAACTGAAAGCCCAGCCAGCCGCGGTTCACATGCTGACCGGCAAAAGCGATGAAATCGCGCGTATGCTGCGCCACCACATGATTTTGATGATCGATGTATTCCCCGAAACGGCATTCCCACTCAATCACTTCGCCACACAGCTGAATCTCCGGCTTCTGCGCCAGACGCGCATTGACCCACTCACGCTGCGTGGAGATGCGGCTGTGGAAATCCTTCATCAGCATTTCCGGAATGCGACGATAAGCACCCGGCGTCATCGAGAAGTGACTTTTAAACACACGGGTAAAATTCTGCTGATTATCAAAACCAAAGCGCACCGCAATATCGATCAGCGGCATGCTGGTCAGACGCAGCGCCATCGCCGCCATGGTCAGACGACGTTTGCGCGTGTAGGACGCCAGCGTTTGTCCGGTCATCTCTTTGAACATGCGCTGCATGTGCCATTTGGAGTAACCGGATTTCAGGGTAATCAGATCGATGTTGAGCTCGTCGGTCAGGTTCGCTTCTATCCAGTCCACCAGATCGTTGATGTACTGTTTTTTTACATTCAGGCTGAGCATGATTTTGATAGTCGAATGAGGTGGTTAACGTCATGAATTTGCGTTATTCGTCACATAAATATAACAAAAACGTATTACCAACGTAAGGAAGAGTAAAGGTAGCGCAGCGGGAAAAGCATTAATTGCTTAGGTTACTAACGTTTTTTTGTGTGCGGAAAGGAAAAAGGTCGCCATGAATGGCGACCCTACGGGGATATCAGCGGGTTCTGTCAATGCCGGAACTCAATGCGAACGCATGCCCGCTGCCGTCATCATCATACGAAACAGTGATGCCACCACACCAAGTGCCAGCACGCTTGCGCCGTAAATGACTACCAGCCACATCACCTGCTTCCACCACGGAATCTTCGTTTCAGAGTGAGTTTTCATGTTGCTGACCTCGGTTTTCATATCAATGGTATCCTTCGTCGGCTTTGATTTTTCCGCGGAACACGTAATAACTCCAGAAGGTGTAACCCAGAATTACCGGAATAATCAGCAGGCCGCCCACCAGCATAAACGCCTGGCTGCTCGCCGGAGACGCCGCCTGCCAGATGGTGATTGACGGTGGAATGATGTTCGGCCAGATGCTGATACCGAGGCCCGAGAAGCCAAGGAAAATCAGCGCCAATGTCAGGATGAACGGCGAGTAATGCGCTTCACGTTTGATGGCGCGCACAATCCCCCACGAACACAGCACCACCAGTACCGGAACCGGCAGGAACCAGAACAGGTTCGGACGCGAGAACCAGCGCTGGGCGATATCCGCGTGCGTCAGCGGCGTCCAGATACTGATAATGCCCACCACCAGCAGCAGCGTCAGCGTCAGCGGCGTCGCCAGCGCAGACATCTTACGGTGCAGATCGTGTTCGGTTTTCATGATCAGCCAGGTACAACCCAGCAGTGCATAGGCGATGACCAGACCGACGCCGCAGAACAGCGGGAACGGCGCTAACCAGCTCATCGCTGAACCCGCATATTCACGGCCCACCACCGGGAAACCATTCAGGATCGCGCCCACGGCCACGCCCTGACTGAAGGTGGCCAGCAGTGAACCGGCGATGAATGACTTATCCCAGAACGCACGGTGTTCTAGCGTGGCTTTAAAGCGGAACTCAAACGCGACGCCACGGAAGATCAGGCCAATCAGCATCGCCGTCAAAGGAATCGACAGCGCATCCAGCAGCACCGAGTAGGCCAGTGGGAACGCGCCATACAGCGCCGCGCCGCCCAGCACCAGCCAGGTTTCGTTGCCATCCCAAACCGGGGCAACGGTATTAACCATCATGTCGCGTTCGATGGGATCTTTATTGAACGGTAACAGCAGGCCAATGCCGAGATCGAAACCATCCATCACGATGTACATCAAGGTGCCAAACACGATGATGGCAAACCAGATAATTGAAAAGTCGATCATCTTAGTGCTCCCCACTCTTTTCGCTATGGGTTTTGGCCGCCGACAACGGACGCGCTGGCGTGTGATGCTGACCCGGGCCACCGTGATCAACCTCTTTACCTTCGCCGGTCACCGGACCCTCTTTGATCAGACGCATCATGTAGAGGTAACCGACACCAAACACCGACGAGTAGACCAGAATGAACGCCAGCAGGCTGATGCTCATGTGCATATCGCCATGCGCCGAGACCGCATCAATGGTGCGCTGCACTCCATATACCACCCACGGCTGACGCCCAATCTCGGTGGTAAACCAACCGGCCAGAATGGCGATCAAACCCGATGGCCCCATCAGCAGCGTGAACCACAGGAACGGACGCGAGTGATACAAACGGCCTTTGAAACGCAGCCACAAAGACACCACGCCGAGCGTAATCATCAGCAGGCCCAGCGCCACCATCACGCGGAATGACCAGAAGATAATGGTGGAGTTTGGACGGTCCTCTTTCGGGAAGCTCTTCAGCGCAGGGATTTGCTTCTCCAGGCTGTGCGTCAGAATCAGGCTGCCGAGGTACGGGATTTCCAGCGCGTACTTGGTGCGCTCCTGCTCCATATCCGGCACACCGAACAGAATCAGCGGCGTGGCTTCACCCGGCTTGTTTTCCCAGTGTCCTTCAATTGCCGCGATTTTCGCAGGCTGATGCTCAAGGGTGTTCAGGCCGTGCGCATCACCGATCATCGCCTGAATCGGTGCGACGATCAGCGCCATCCACAGCGCCATCGAGAACATTTTACGAATCGCTGGATTGTCGTTACCGCGCAGCAAATGCCATGCGCCCGACGCGCCAACAAAGAAGGCGCTGGCCAGGAAGGCACCGACCGACATGTGGAACAAGCGATAAGGGAACGAGGGGTTGAAGATAATTTTCAGCCAATCTTCCGGTACCACGATGCCGTTCTGGATGATGTAGCCCTGCGGCGTATGCATCCAGCTGTTTGACGCCAGAATCCAGAAGGTGGAGAAGATGGTGCCGAGCGCGACCATGCAGGTTGCAAAGAAGTGCAAGCCCGGACCGACGCGGTTCCAGCCAAACAGCATCACGCCAAGGAAGCCCGCTTCAAGGAAGAAGGCGGTTAACACTTCATAGGTGAGCAGCGGGCCGGTGATACTGCCAGCAAACTGCGAGAAACCGCTCCAGTTAGTACCGAACTGGTACGCCATCACCAATCCGGATACCACGCCCATGCCGAAGTTAACGGCAAACGCTTTCGACCAGAAATGGTAGAGATCGCGATAGGTCTCGTTACGGGTTTTCAGCCACATCCCTTCAAGCACCGCCAGGAAACTGGCGAGACCGATGGTGATGGCTGGAAAGATAATATGGAAGGAAACAGTAAATGCGAACTGAATCCTGGCCAGATGAAAGGCGTCTAATCCAAACATTGCTTACCTCATTGCCACAAATTACACCGAATTTTTACTTATAATTAACAAGCAGAGCGCAGCGGTTATTTCGCCGTGCTTAAAGAAATGTCGCGCCAATGTAAAAGGAAGTGGTGCGAACAAAAAGATACAGGGGAAGTCGGTAAAACTATAACAGTGTTTTTTGATTTCGATCATTGTTTTCAGCAGAAACTAATACTTTAAAAATCACGACGTTAAGGTTAATCACCCTCATTCATTGTGACAATATTGTTATTGTTTTCCGCCTATTCCCGCTGTGCTTATCAGGTAAGCACTTCATTTATTTATTTTTTAGTGCGAAGAAAAATGGCGTTATTTACGGTAAATACGTTGAGCATGTAAATATTTCCGGACAGCGCAGGATGATCAGGATTGTTAATTAAAAGCTAATATTTTTAGAACAAAAAGATATATTTCTGCTGTTTATTAAACAGGTGATGTAAACGCAGTGACGTTAACCTACTGCGGCATGGTATTTGCCAGCGGCGACAAGCTGTGCTTTTTTAGAGCAGTAATCAACCAGTTAAACAGCGAAGGAGAGGTTATGGCCCGTCTTACTGCACAGGATTTCCCTCAGGAACTGCTCGAGCTTTACGATTACTACGCCCACGGCAAAATCAGCAAACGTGAATTTATTGCGATGGCGGCGAAATTCACCATCGCTGGCATGACCGGCGCCACGCTGCTCAGCGCCATGAGCCCCAATTATGCGCTGGCGCAGCAGGTGGAATTTACCGATCCAGCGATCAAACCGGAATACATTCACTATCCGTCACCACAAGGTCACGGCGAGGTGCGCGGCTATCTGGTGCGACCGGCCAATGCATCCGGCAAAGTGCCTGCGGTGGTAGTGGTGCACGAGAATCGTGGCCTCAATCCCTATATCGAAGATGTGGCACGACGGGTAGCGAAAGCCGGTTACATCGCGCTGGCACCCGATGGTTTGAGCTCGCTGGGCGGTTATCCGGGGAATGATGATGAAGGCAAAGTGATGCAGGCCAAAGTCGACCCCACCAAGTTGATGAATGACTTCTTCGCCGCGATTGATTTCCTGATGCACCACGAAGAGGGCACCGGCAAAGTGGGTATCACCGGCTTCTGCTACGGCGGCGGCGTAGCCAATGCGGCGGCCGTCGCGTTTCCTGATTTGGCCTGCGCGGTACCGTTCTACGGCCGTCAGCCTAAAGCGGAAGATGTGCCGCGCATCAAAGCGCCGCTGTTGCTGCACTACGCCGCGCTGGATAAAGGCATCAACGAAGGTTGGCCAGCCTATGAAGAGGCGTTGAAAGCCAATCACAAAATCTATGAAGGCTATGTTTATCCCGGTGTGAATCATGGCTTCCACAATGATTCGACGCCGCGTTATGACAAAGCCGCCGCCGAATTAGCGTGGAGCCGCACGCTGGGTTGGTTTGAGAAGTATTTACGCGCTTGAGGGTGCGGCGGTCGCCATAAATGGCGGCCCTTCTCAATGCGCCTTCAAAATCCGATGCACATTGCTCTCCAGCCAATCCGCCAGTCCGGTCACCTGCCCTTCCACTTCGCGGCCTAACGACGTTAAACGATACTCAACGTGCGGTGGCACCACGTCATAGGCAATGCGTTCAACAAAACCATCCTCTTCCATATGGCGCAGCGTCTGCGCCAGCATACGTTCGCTGACGCCACCAATCTTGCGGCGCAGCTCGCTAAAACGCAGGGTTTCTTCGCGCAGCGCCAGCAAAATCAGTACGCTCCAGCGGCTGGTAATGCGCTTCAACACGTCGCGTGACGGGCAATTCACGTTCAGCAACTCACCGCGCGTAAATTTTTCACTCAACTTTTCAGACATTTAACTCAGCTTCTCCAAACTAACCAATCTGTAAGTACTTACTAAAAGTTAGTTTATCGCTTAGGCTGTTTTCATACCAGTTCAACAGGAGAACAACATGATTGCGATTACAGGTGCCACAGGCCAACTGGGCCGTCTGGTGATTAATGCGTTATTGAAAAAAGTGCCGGCTAGCGAAATCATTGCGGCGGTGCGTTCGCCCGAGAAAGCGGCCGATCTGCAGGCGCTGGGCGTAACGCTGCGAGCGGCGGATTACAGCCAACCGGAAACGCTGCAAAGCGCCTTTGCCGGTGTCGATAAACTGCTGCTGATCTCTTCCAGTGAAGTCGGCCAGCGTGAAGTGCAGCACAAGGCGGCGATCGATGCGGCTAAAGCCGCCGGCGTTGGCTTTATCGCCTACACCAGCTTACTGCATGCCGATACCTCGCCGTTGGGTTTAGGCGTTGAGCATCGTGCGACTGAAGCCCAGCTGAAAGCCTCGGGCATTCCTTTCGCGCTGCTGCGTAACGGCTGGTACACCGAAAACTACGCGGCGAGTATTGCGCCCGCGCTGGCGCATCATGCCTTTATTGGTGCGGTCGGCGAAGGTCGCATCGCTTCCGCGGCGCGCATTGACTATGCGGCGGCAGCGGCCGAAGTGATTAGCCGTGACGATCAAGCGGGCAAAGTGTATGAACTGGCTGGCGATGACAGCTACACACTGGCGCAGTTCAGCGCCGAGATTGCTAAACAGTCTGGCGAGCAAGTGGATTATATCAATCTGCCACAAGCCGAATTTGCCGCCGCGCTGAAAGGTGCCGGTTTGCCAGATGGCTTGTCTGAGATGCTGGCGGATTCCGATGCCGGTGCCGAAAAAGGCGGTTTGTTCGATGATAGCCATACGCTGAGCAAACTGATTGGCCGCCCAACCACGCCGTACGCGGACGTGATTAAGGCAGCGTTGCAGAAGTAAGGTTGACCAGGTCGGCATTTATGCCGACCTGGTCAATCACCGCTGCGTTTGCCATCAATTGATCAAGTCATCCCACGCTTTTCCGCGCAAATTTTAGCGATTTTCTTAAATACAGATAATTCTGTGCAGCTATTTAAACATCCATCCTAAAAGCCGCTTTCATTTCCTGAAATATAGTGCGTTGTAATCGCTGAAAAATCATAAAAACACCGGATCCATCGACATGATTTATTACGTTCATAGATAAATCGCATTGTTGTTTCGCCCGTTCAGAGCTCTATAATTTGTTCTTTACGCATTCAAGAATTTACCAGGAGGCTGCTATTAATACTAACCAACAGCAATATAACGCTTTCGAGGATCGACGCGCTGATGCTGAACTGGAGTATCAATATAATCCTCACGAGTTCGTTCGCGAAGGTATGCAGGATTCAGAGCCGGAACCCGAGCTGATTGAAGGTTTGCCCGCGCCGGATGCGCTGACGCCTGCCGATCGCTACATGGAACTGTTTGAGCAGGTGCAGACGTCGCACATATTTGCCGACAGCAAAACGTTTCCGGACTGCGCACCAAAATTCGATCCGCTGGATATTTTAATCCGTTTTCGTCGTCGTAAACGCGCAGCGGATTTTGATCTGGAAGCATTCGTGCACGAACATTTTTATTCACCTCAGGTGAATGAGAGTTTCTATGTTTCCAATCCAGATAAAACCTTAACCGAACATATTGATGATCTGTGGCCGGTGTTAACCAAAATGCCGCAGCAACATTTAGCGCACTCATCGCTGCTGCCGTTGCCGAAACCTTACGTGGTGCCCGGCGGCCGATTTGGAGAAACCTATTACTGGGATTCCTACTTCAGCATGCTCGGCCTCGCCGATGCAGGCCGCGACGATCTGCTGCGTCATATGGCGGATAACTTTGCCTGGCTGATTGATAACTACGGCCACGTGCCGAACGGCAACCGTACTTACTACCTCAGCCGCTCGCAGCCGCCGGTGTTTGCGCTGATGGTTGAACTGTTTGAAGAGGATGGCATTCGCGGTGCGAAACGCTATCTCGATCAGCTGATGAAAGAGTACCAGTTCTGGATGGATGGCGCGGGCGAGCTGATGCCGCATCAGGCTTATCGCCATGTGGTGCGCATGCCAGATGGTTCGCTGCTGAACCGTTATTGGGACGATCGCGACACGCCGCGCGATGAGTCGTGGCTGGAAGATATCGAAACCGCGAAGAAATCGGGTCGTCCGGCCAGCGAGGTTTATCGCGATCTGCGTGCCGGTGCCGCATCGGGCTGGGATTACTCTTCCCGCTGGCTGCGCGATCCGCAGCGCCTGGCGAGTATCCGCACCACGCAATTTATTCCGATCGATCTCAATGCTTTCCTCTACAAGCTGGAGCTGATGATTTCGACGCTGTCACACGCCAAAGGCGAAGAGCTGACGGCGCTGGCATGGCAGAAAAAAGCCGATGCGCGTAAGCAGGCGATTCATCGCTATCTGTGGGATAACACCGCCGGGGTGTACCGCGATTACGACTGGCGCCGCGAACGCTTTGGCGCATTCACTGCCGCTGCGGTGGTGCCGCTGTTCCTTGGCCTCGCCTCGCCTGAGCAGGCGCACTTGCAGGCCGTGGCGTTGCGCCATCTGTTACTGACGCAAGGCGGCTTGTTAACCTCGATGGTGGAGAGCGGCGAGCAGTGGGATAAACCCAATGCCTGGGCGCCGTTGCAGTGGATGGCGGTGGTCGGTTTGAATCACTACGGTGAAGAGACGCTGGCGACAGAAATTGCCGTTAACTGGCTGAATACGGTAAATAATTTCTATTCACTGCATCATAAGCTGGTGGAGAAGTATGACATCAGCGGCGATCGCGCCCGTCCGGGTGGCGGCGGTGAGTATCCGCTGCAGGACGGCTTCGGCTGGACTAATGGTGTGACCCGCAGGTTGATGACCATGTATGGGCATTTGCTGGCGGATTGATTAATGCGCACTGTAGGATCGCCATTTATGGCGACCAAATGCGCAATATGTGAAACGGTCGCCATAAATGGCGACCCTACGGTTTACCCCGCCAACCCAAACCCCTGCTTACCATTCTTCTTAATCTGATACATCGCCTCATCGGCTCGTGTCAGCGCCTCATCAAAGCTGTCACGCTCCTGCACTTGCGTAATACCAATTGACGCACCAATCTGCGCGTGGCCGTTATCAATATCAAACGGTGTCAGCGCGGCATCCAGCACTGCCTGCATCATAATGCGCACTTTCGGATAGTCGATCAGGAACGGCATCAGCAGCACAAACTCATCGCCGCCGAGTCGGCCAATCACTACATTTGGTGGCACCACGTCGATAATGCGCTGGCTCAGCTGAACCAACACCTCATCACCACTGCGATGTCCCAGCGTATCGTTGACGTGTTTGAAGTTATCGAGATCGATAAACGCCACGCACAACGGCCCCAGCGCTTTCATCTTGCTGAACTGCGTATTTAGCGCATGGCGATTGGTCAGTCCGGTAAGCGGATCGTGATGCGCCAGCGATGAGAGCTGCGCTTCGTACTGCTTCTCTTTGGTCATATCGATGTGCGTGCCGGTGACTTTGATCGGATTGCCCGCTGCGTCCCATTCGGTAACGCGTCCACGATCCAGTACCCATTTGATATTGTCGTTTTTGCCCAGCATGCGGTGCAGCGCTTCGTAGTAAGGCGCACGCCCTTCGATGTGATCGTAAAAGGCTTTCAGCACTTCATCAGCGTCATCCGGATGCAGGCAATCGCGCCATACATCGAACTGCGCTTTGGTCTCTTTCGGCTGAAAACCGAGCATCGCTCCCCATCGTCGGTTAAAAATCACCAGCTTGCCGCTGGGAATATCCAGCTGCCATAAACAAAGACCGGTTCCGTCCAGCGCTGCACTCAGCTTGTTACGCGCGTCATGCGCTATACGCTTTAAACGCGCATTGTGCTTTTTCAGGTTATGAATCTGCTGACGCAGCGCTTCTTCTGACATGGTTGGCTGAAGGAGAGGAAATAAGCACTATTTTGCCTACCAGGAAATTTCTGTAAATAAAACCAATGAAAAGCCGATTAGCAGCGGCAAATTGGAGAAACTTCAGGAGTAACGTCGAAAGTTTCCTGTCAAAACAGCCGACTAAACTTACTTAAGTGCCCGTCTTTAGTAAGTACAGTCGCTATTTATAAGAAATTCCTTAGTTGCTATTTAATTACTGTTTAGGTTCGTGCCGCTGTGAGTTGTCACCTGGCGCAGCAAAGGCGTGCCAGTAGGTTGCACCGCCGCGTCGCAGTGCAAGATGCAGGATTAAAATTGAGAACGGGTTCGTGGGTAAACGCATTCTAAACATGATCTTCCTTATGGGCTTCTGTTTCTCCGCCTGGAGTGCCTCCCCTTTAAATTTCACGCCGCGTTATGGTCTGGTTTCCCCTGAAGTGACGCTGAATGAAGAGAGCCAGCAGTGGCTAAAACGTCATCCCGTGCTGCGCGTCGGTATATGGAGCCACACGTTACCGCCCTATTCGGTTGAATTTGAAGAAGAGACCTTTGAAGGTCTGTCCGCCGACTATCTGGCCATCATCGCGAAAACGCTGAACCGCCCGGTCGAAGTTAAACGCTATAACACCCGTCTCGATCTGGTGAACGCGCTCAATAACAATCAAGTCGATTTAATTCCTTACTACCCGCAGGCTGCTAATCACGAAACCAAACTGGCACTGAGTATTCCCTATTCGCTGGCGCAAAGCGTGTTGATTAGCCGCCGCCAGGCAAAATTTGATCGTCAGCTAAATGACAGCCGCTATCGCCTGATGTACTACGGTGACGACGAACTCAAAGCGCTGCTCCATAAACGCTATCCCGAAGCGACTTTAGCGCCCGCCACACCGCCACTCTGGGCCTATACTGACACCGCTTTCAATGAGGACACGGTGTTCTGGAGCAACTCTGCCACGCAACGCTATTTGTCGCAGCGCGGCTTGCAGAACATTATTGAAGGGCATAGCACGACTTACATGAATGATGTGGATGCGCGCTTTGCCACCCGCGCGGACAATGATTCGCTGATCACCGCCATTAATGAAATCCTTAAAAATATCCCGCTACGTAACGCCGTACAAATTGCCGAAGCATGGGGGCTTGATTACCGGTCGGTGGTGAAGAATCATCCATTGGACCTTAGCGAAGCTGAGGCTAAATGGCTGGCTGGTCACCGCGATATCACGGTGAATTACGATCCTGCACATCTACCTTTCACCTTCCTGGATGGCAAACAGCGTGTTGCCGGATTAAGCGTTGATTTGTTAAATCTCATCTCGCAACGCACCGGTATTCGTTTTCATTACAATCCCATGCGTGGCTTGAGCAATATGCGCGATGCTCTGGTGAACCAGCGAGATGCACTCATCGTGGTGAGTGATGCGGCTTCACAGCAGAGTAAACACATCAAGTACACACGTTCGTACATTTATTCGCCTTGGGTGGTGATGACCCGCAGCGACAGTAACTGGCGCAGTTTCGAGGAAATGGCAGGGAAACGCATCGGCATCTACGAGCGTTCTTATTATCGCTTTGATCTGCGTCGCCGCTGGCCAACCATCGATTTTAATGAAAATGCCGTTTCGCTCGACTCCCTCGGACAGCTCCAGGAGAAGCAGGTTGACGGCTTTATCGTGCCCTACGAATCAGCGCAATATTTGCTGAATAACCACTTTAATGACCGCTTTAAAGTGGCGTTCGTTGCGCCATTGCCGATGTTCCGTATGGCTATGGCGACCAACGCAACGGATGAGCATTTGCTCTCAATCCTAAATAAAGCGCTGTACGATATTCCACAGCCGACCATGCAATCGCTAATGGAACGTTGGATCAAGTACACGCCTCCCGCCACCAGTACGTCCTGGCAGAGCTATCGCAGTTACGTGCTGCGTATTGCTGCGGTGGCCGGCATTTGCCTGCTGTTTTTCCTGTGGCGCAACCACTTGCTGAAATCGTCGCTGGCGAAGCAGCGCCAGCATGAGCGCGAAATGAGCAACCAGCTGCACACCATCGAAACGTTGCTGGAAGATGTACGCAAAGCAAAACGTGCCGCACTGCGCTCCAGCGAGGCAAAAAGCACTTTCCTTTCGCATATGAGCCACGAAATCCGCACGCCGCTGGCGGCGCTGATTGGGCTTTTGGAAATTGAGCATTTAGGTCAAAGCGACGAATCTCAGCGTCAGAAGAATATCGATCTGGCGTGGGAATCCTCCCGTTCACTGCTCTCGCTGGTCGGCGATATTCTCGACCTGGCGAAAATCGAATCCGGTCATTTCAGCATTCGCCACATGCCGATGTCACTGAGCGATGTGGTTTATGACACCGAAGCGCTATTCCGTCAGGTAGCACTAAATAAAGGGTTGTCGCTCAATGTCATGCTGGATATCGATCAGGACTGCGTGCTGTTTGATCCGGTGGCGTTGAAGCAAATTCTCGCCAATTTGGTGAGTAACGCCATTAAGTTTACCGCGCAGGGTGAAATTGAGGTGGCGCTGTATCAGGCAAATACCAGCAAACCCGAATACGTGCTGGAAGTGTGTGACAGCGGCATTGGCCTGACGCCCGAACAGCAAAAAGCGATATTTGAGCCCTTTATTCAGGTTGAACAAAACACCAATCGTGTTAGCGGCACTGGGCTGGGTCTCAATATTTGTCGTCGCCTGGCGGTGATGCTGGAAACTGAACTGCACGTTGAGAGCGAGCCCGATGTCGGAAGCGTATTTATGCTGCGCTTTACCGCCCAACCTGCCACTGCGTTTGAAGCAGAAAGCGAACATCCACCGCTGGAAGCACTGGCGCAGATTTCGTTACGTATGCTGATTGTTGACGATAACGCCACCAATCGTCTGTTGCTGGCACAACAGTTGCGCTACGCCGGACATCATGTGCTGGTTGCGGAAGGCGGCGAAGCGGCGCTGGCGCTGTGGCGTGAACATGAGATTGATCGCGTGATTACCGATTGCAATATGCCTGGCATGGATGGTTTCGAATTTACCCGCCAGTTGCGCATCGAAGAGAAATTACTCAATCGCCGCGCGGTGCCGATCTACGGCCTGACGGCGATGGCGGAAGAGCGTGTCGCACAACTTGCGACGCAGGCGGGCATGAATGGTTGTCTGTTTAAACCACTGGAGCGCACGCAGCTGCTTAAAGTGGTAACCGGTGCGCCGACCAGCCAGATACGTTCTGACGCCTTACTCACACTGGAAAACCTGGCAGCCAACGATCCGCAAGCCTGGCACGATCTGGTGACAACAGCCCAGCAGCAAAACGCGCGCGATCTCGCACAGCTGCAGCAGGCCGTTGAGGAGATGAATTTCGCCAGCGCGCGCCACGCGGCACATCAACTGCTTGGCAGCGCAAAATTGCTGCACGCCGATGCACTGCAACGCAGTTGTCTTGCGGCGGAACAAGCAGCAGAACAACAAGATGGAGCATGCTTAGAGCAGCAATTGCCAGCCGTGATCGCTGCTGTCGCTGAGTTGGAAAAGCTGTTCCAAAACGCACTCGAAAACACCCCATTGATGAGGTAAACCCATGAAAGATAGCACCATTTGGCAAGTTGCCGTATTAGATGATCACCCACTTATTGGCAAAGCGATACAGTATCGATTAGCGCAAGAGCCCGAGCTGGAGTTGGTTGGCACTTTCGCACAGCGCCAGCAGTTGATGACTTTCCTGCAGCGCAATGCCGTCGACGTGTTAGTGCTGGATTATATCCTTGGCGATGATGAGCTGGATGGCTTGCAGATGGTGAAGCAGCTACGAATGCGCTATCCGCAGCTTAAAATTCTCGTCTCCTCCGCCGTCGAAAAACCGGCGATTGTGCAGCTATTGTTGAAAGCCGGCGTGCATGGTTTTGTCGGTAAAAGCGAAGATCAGGAAGTGCTGATCAAAGCGCTGCATCAGGTATGCCGCAACAAACGTTTCCTCACCGCAGACATGCTGCTAGAGATGGATAAGTTCAAAGAGAGCGATAAGGAGATGCACGATTATCTGCTACCGCGCGAGATGTGTGATGACATTACGTCGTTAATGCGTGAGCTGAGCCCACGTGAGATCGAAGTGATCCGCTGCTATCTGGATGGGTTGAGCATCACGCAGATCGCAGGCAAGTATGCACGAAGCCGTAAAACCATCAGCGGGCAAAAACAGACTGCGCTGCGCAAATTGGGTCTGCGATCTGATTTGGAATTATTTAAATACAAAGAGCATTTCAGTGAAATTGTGCTGCATCACTAATGCAAAAATTGTGTTCTGTGACGCGGATCAAGGCTTATTCACCGCACCGCGCTGTCATGATGTTTACTAGAATGGTAGTTTATCAGTTATCACAGACACGATAACGGTGGATGACATTATGCAACTGACAATGCGTTGGTTTGGTCCGAAAGAAGATAAAGTTTCGCTGGAATATATTCGTCAGGTGCCGGGCGTGCGCGGCGTTGTGGGCGCGCTGTACGACGTACCGGTGGGCGAAACATGGCCGAAAGAGAAGATTAACGCGCTGGTTGAGCAGGTTCATGCCGCCGGGCTAACCGTGGAAGTGATCGAAAGCGTCAACATTCACGATGACATCAAAATCGGTCTGCCGAGCCGCGATCGCTATATCGAAAATTATAAGCAGAGCATCCGCAACCTGGCCGAGGTCGGCGTGAAGGTGATTTGCTACAACTTCATGCCGGTGTTCGACTGGATGAAGACCGACATGAACTACGTGCTGCCAGACGGCTCGCTCACCATGGCGTTTGAGAAGAAAGGCATTGATAAGAGCCTCGACGAGGTGGTGCAGGAAGTGCTGGGCAACGCCAATGGTTTCGCCCTGCCGGGCTGGGAACCGGAACGTCTGGCAAAAGTGCAGGATCTGTTTGCCCAATACAAAGATGTTGATGACGCGAAACTGCGTGAAAACCTCGCTTACTTCCTGAAAGCGGTGATCCCGGTGTGTGAAGAAGTGGGCGTCAAGATGGCGATTCATCCGGACGATCCACCGTATTCGATCTTCGGCCTGCCGCGCGTGGTGAAGAACCGCGACGATCTCGACTGGATCTGTAACGTGGTCGATTCCGAGGCTAACGGCATCACGCTGTGTACCGGATCGATTGCCGAAGATCCGAATAATGATGTGTACGCCATTCTGGCCGAGTTCTCGCGCCGCAAACGCATCCCGTTCGCGCATGTGCGTAACATCAAGATCATTCAGGATAAAGATTTCTACGAGTGCGCACACCCAACCGAATACGGTTCGCTGGATATGTATAAAGTGCTGCAGTCGATGCATGACAACGGTTTCGATGGCTACATCCGTTCTGATCACGGCCGCTTTATCTGGGGCGAAACCGGCCGTCCAGGCTACGGCTTGTACGATCGCGCGCTGGGCACCACCTATCTGCTGGGATTGTGGGAAGCGCTGGGTAAGCGCTGAGTTTTACGCAGTGCGCATAAATGCGCACATTGCGCCGTCGTAAGGTCGCCATTCATGGCGACCTTTTCACGTTAATCTCACCGCACAACCTGGCAAACTCTCCATCCCAACTTGCCGTTAAATATATACAGTTAAACTGTACATATTCAGCGGAGACTCACCATGTCAGAACAAAACAAAGCCGTTGTACGTCGTTTCAATCAGCAGGTGATTGCCGAAGGCGATCGTCAGGCTTTCAATCAACTTGTCGGCGAAAACTTCATTAACCGATCAGCGCCAGCTGGCGCGCCCAGCGATCGCGAAAGTCTTTGGCACACCTTCGATCAGATCCTGCGCCCCGCTTTCCCCCATCTTCAGGTGCACATTGAAGATCAAATCGCCGAGCGCGATTGGGTCACCACGCGCAAAATCATAACCGGCGTCCACAGCGGATCGCTGATGGGCATCGCGCCCACCGGTTTAGCGGTAACGATCGCGGTGATCGATATGGTGCGAATTGAAAAGGGAAAATACGCGGAGCATTGGGGCATGAACACGCTGGCGGCAGTAATGACGCAGCTAAAGCAGTTTGCGTAATGCAGCCAGCCCTTTTTGCAGATCGTCGCGATCCTGCTGGTCGAGCGTTGCATCGATGCGCGCAGCAATCCACTCGGCACGCTGTTGACGTGCGGCCGCCAACGCAGCGCGTGCCTGATCGCTCAGCACGATCACCTGCGCCCGTGCGTCCTGCGCGCTTTTTTGCCGCAGCACCAAACCTTGCGCCTCCAGCTCATTTACCACCAAACGCATACTTTGATGTTTCACGCCGCGCAGCCGCGCGAGATCGGCGATAGAAAGCGCGTCATGGCTGTCGAGCAGATCTAAGGTTTCATATTGCGAGGTGCGCACGGTCGCGGTGCTGACGCGGACGTTACGTACCAAATGACTGACCATCTTACGGAGCTCTTCCGCCAGCTGCTGGGTTGCAATTTCAGTGCTCAAAGGGGCGATTCCTGCGCGCTATCGTCGGTCCATTATAGGAAACCTATTGCCAGGCTTTAAACAACAAACTGGCATTCACGCCGCCAAAGCCAAAACCGTTGGAAAGCGCATAGGTCATTGCCGTCGGCTGTGGCTTGAGTGCCACCAGATTCAGCCCAACAGCCGCTTCATCCGGATGCTGCAGATTGAGCGTCGGCGGAGCAACCTGATCGCGCAGCGCCAGAATCGAGAAGATCGCTTCCACACCGCCCGCCGCACCGAGCAGATGTCCGGTGGCCGATTTAGTGGAGGTGATCGCTACCTCGCTGCCAGCGAACAGCGAGCTAATTGCTGCCAGTTCGCCCTTGTCGCCGACCGGCGTCGACGTAGCATGTGCATTGATATGCTGCACCTCGCTCGCCGTTATGCCCGCCTGCGCCAGCGCGGTTTCCATTGCCCGGCGTGCCCCTTCACCATTTTCCGGACCGGCAGTGAGATGGTAAGCATCTGCGCTGGTGCCGTAACCCACCAGCTCCGCCAGCGGTGTCGCGCCGCGCGCCTGCGCATGTTCCAGCGATTCAATCACCAGCAATCCCGCGCCCTCGCCCATCACAAAACCGTCGCGGTCGCGATCAAACGGACGCGAAGCCTGCTCTGGACGATCGTTAAAGCCACCCGACATCGCTTTCGCTGCGGCAAATCCGGCCAGGCTCACGCGATGGATCGCCGCTTCGGTGCCGCCGCACAGCGCAATATCCGCTTCGCCGCTGCGAATTAGCCGTGCTGCATCGCCAATCGCCTGGGCACCCGCCGCGCACGCCGTCACCGGCGCGCCAATTGGCCCACGAAAACCATGTGCAATCGAAACGTGTCCGGCAGCCAGATTGGCGAGAAACGAAGGAATGGTAAACGGCGACAAGCGACGCGGCCCACGCTCGGCGGTGGTTTCAACCGCGTTGGCGATTTCGTTAAAGCCGCCGATGCCGGTGGCGATCACCGTGGCGGTGCGCTGCTGTTGCGCACTGTCCTGCGGGAACCAGCTGGCCTGCGTCAGCGCTTCATGCGCCGCCACCAGCGCGAACTCGATAAAGCGATCCATTTTCTTGCGATCTTTGGCGGCGATAATGCCGTCGGGATTAAAACCGTGCTGGGGATCCTGCTCCAGCGTCGGCACCTGTCCCGCCACTTTGCAGGTGATATCCTGCACCATCTCCGGCGGCAAGGCGCTGATGCCCGATTTTCCCGCCAGCAGCGACTGCCAAACCGCTTCCGTGCCGCAGCCCAGCGGCGATACCAGCCCCATGCCGGTAATGACAATTCGTTTCATTTTTCATTCCTTAATCTGCGGATGCTTACTTGCGCGTTAGCGTTATGACTGCGGCTGGTGCAGCGGCGGCGGCGCAAATTTCTGGGTGTTATCTCCAGCGCGTTTTTTCTGCAGATAATCATGGCGATAGTGCATCATCGGCTCCGCTGCCGGGCCGGGCACCATCTGATAGTTATCCAGCGTCAGCGGCTGGCCGTTTTCGCTATCGACCAGCTGCATCTTCACCGGACGCTGCGTAGCGCTTTCCACCAGCTGCATCTGGCGACCTTCCGGCGAGAAATGCGTGCTGCCCCACTCGGTGAGCGCCAGAATTACGCCGCGAAAATCGCGACCGACGGCCGTCAGGTGATATTCGAAGCGCGCCGGGCTGGTGCTGTAACACACCTTCTCCAGCAAGCCATCGTCCACCAGCTCTTTCAGCCGCCGCGACAATATGTTGGGCGCTACACCGCTGCTTTTCTGGAACTCATCGAAGCGCGTAAAACCGGCCAGCGCATCGCGCATAATCAGTATGCTCCAGCCATCGCCAATGCGCCCAAGGCTGCGCGCGATGGGACAAGGCATGTTGTAGAGCGGTTGGTTTTTCAAGGTAGGCTATCCCACATCGGTTTGATGGCGGATACTGTTGCAGAGTGACTTTCATTTTGCAAGTAACTTGCAGAATGAAAGTGATTCGGCGATGGCTTCTTTGCACAACAAAGTGCGCCGCTACGGTTGGGCGCACTTGATCGTAGCGGCGCGATTTATCGCGCGAATTTGGTCAGGTCCGTACCCGCAATCTCGCCTCAATCTTATCGGCGATCTTGGTCACCACATAGGCAATCACCATGTAAAACACCACCGCCACCAGGAAGGCTTCGAGGTAGTAGAAATTCAGCGCCGCGGTCAGTTGCGCCTGGGCGAAGATATCCACCACTTCGATGGCAAACGCCAGCGACAGCGCTTTCATGATCACCATAAAGGCGTTGGCCAGATCGGGAATCGCCGCCACGATAATCTGCGGGAACATCACGCGGCGGAACAGCTGGCCGCCGCTGTAACCGAGCGACAGCGCCGCATCCGATTGTCCGCTATCAAAGGAGTTGAGCGCGCCCTTCCACACTTCCGCCTGAAACGCTGCAACACAGGCGCTTAGGGCAACGATGATGATCACCCAGTTCGGCAGCGAGTGCGCATTCACTTTCACGCCAATCAGCGTGGCAACGAAATCCAGCGCCGGCGGCAAACCGTAATAGGCGAGGAAAATCACCACCACCATCGGCACGCCTTTGAAGGCAATTTTGTACGCGATCACCAACTGACGCAGCACCGGAATGCGGCGATGTTCAATAAAGGCAAACAGCCCGCCGAGCAGCGTTGAACAGATAAACACCGTCACCGCCATCAGCAGCGTCACCGGCACCGCATCGAGAATGCTCCAGAAGTCCGGCAGTAAAACCTCAAGATCAAACATGGTTTCTCTCCCTTATCAGACGCTGGTGAATTTGACGCGTGCAGCAGTTTTCGAGCTGTACTTCGCGTGACGTTGTTCGAAGAAACGGATAATCAACCAGGCCACGCCGCACAGCAGCGAATAGAGCACCGCCAGCACCAGATAAGTGCCGAACTGATATTGGTTGTAGTCGCGTTCCATGATCAGATGCGCAGTCGCCATCACATCCGCCGCACCGATGTACATCACCAGCGCCACGTTATGAATCAGATAGATAATCGCATTGCCGTAACCCGGCAGCGCATAGTGCACCGCTTGCGGACCGACAATACGCAGCATTTTCTGGCGGAAGCTGTAGCCCATGCTGTCGGCGGCGTCATGCTGGCCGCTCTCCACGGCGAGAAACGCCGGGCGCATCACTTCCGACAGATAACCGCCGTGATACAGGCTCAGGCCAATCATCGCCGCGATGTTGGCGGTGACAAAATCGCTGAAGCCAAACTGCTCGGCCACCAGCGGCAAGCCATAAAACGCGACAAACAGCTGCAGCACCACCGGCACGCTGCGCGCGTATGAGACGTACAAATCCACAAACTGGCTGATAACCGGGATGCGGCGCACGCGGAACACGGTGGCGATCAGCGCCAGGAAGAACCCGACGATCATCGCGACAAACATTATGCCAAGCGTCAACGGCAGCGCCGAGAGCAGCTCGGGAATCATCGAAGTCAGATTCACAGTGAAACACTCCTGCTAAAAAAGAGCCGGTGAATGCGGCGTAGGGGCGGCCTTCGGCCCGCCCTTTTCAACGCATCATCGAGCACGGTGAATCTCTTACTTCATGTACTTCGTGACGTCTTCGCCAAACCACTTCTGCGCCAGCTTATCCAGCGTGCCGTCCGCTTTCAGCTGCTGCAGCGTTTTGTTGATGTCATCGTTCAGCGCCTGGTTCTCGGCTGAACGGTGAATCAGCACGTAAGTGTTGTTAATGGCAACCGGCTCGCTGGCTTTGATCGCCAGTTTCTGGTTGTCGATCACCGTTTGCTCGCCGAGGTTCGAAGGCAGGATCAGCGCATCATATTTGCCACGCTGCACCTCTTTCAGACGATCCGGATAAGGCACGCCTGCGCTCGAAGCTTTGATCTCAACTTTGTCGTTCGGGTTGTCCTGCTGCCACTGCGTCACAAATTTGTAAACGCCGCCGCCTGCGGTAACCGGCACAATCTTCTTGCCGACCAGATCTTTCATGCTGTTGATGGTGCTATCGCTGCGGCTGTAGATTTTCATCAGGCTGGCACCGATCGGTGCATCCGGAATCAGGAACTGTTTGCTGCGCGTTGGCGCTTTGTAATAACCGCCGGTCGCCATGTCATATTTGCCGGTGGCGAGGCCGGTTTCCTGGGCGATATCCGCCGCACCTTCCATCACAAATTTGTACTGCGGCAGTTTAGCGTTGATGGCTTTCAGCACGTCCGGCTCGTAGCCCTGCGGCTCGTGACCAATCGCGCCCCACGACAGCGGTTTAGACTCCGCCGCAGTGGCGATTTTGATAGTGCGCACCGCGTCGGCGAAGCTGTTACCGCTGATGAGTGCCAGCGCGATGATGCCAGGCGCAGCCAGGCGACGTAAAGTGGTTTTGATTGCAGGCATGTCGTTGATTCCTTTAATTATTAGAATACGCGTTCTGAATTGAGGAACTGAGCAAGTCGCGGCAGGGTTGGATTATCAAACATCTCAGTCGGGCTGCCCTGCGCGGCCACCACGCCCTGATCCATAAAGACGATGCGGTTCGAGATACTTTTGGCGAACTGCATTTCGTGCGTCACCAGCAGCGAGGTAATGCCGGAGGACGCCACATCTTTAATCACTTTCAGCACCTCGCCCACCAGCTCCGGATCGAGCGATGAGGTCGGTTCATCAAACAACATCACATCAGGACGCACCGCCAGCGCGCGCGCGATGCCGGTACGCTGCAGCTGACCGCCGGAAAGCTGCGACGGATAGTGATCGAGTTTGGCGCCCAATCCGACGCGCTCCAGCTCCTGCACGGCGATATCGCGCGCTTGCTGTTTGCTTTTGCGTTGAATGACGATCAGCGGATCCATCACGTTTTCCAGCACCGTCATGTTTTTGAACACGTTGAACTGCTGGAACACCATCGCGGTGCGCAGGCGGATCGCCTGGATCGCCGCTTTATCCGGTGACTGATAATCCATGCGGATCTGATCGAGCTGAATGGTGCCCGACGCCGGTTTCGCCAGATAGTTAATGCAGCGCAGCAGCGTGGTTTTGCCGGTGCCGCTTGGCCCGATGATCGACACCACATCGCCGCGTTTCACCGACAGATCGACACCTTTCAGGATCGGCGTGCTGCCGTAAGAGAGCTTAATATCGTTGAGTTCTAACATGCAGCAGCCCTTATTTGTTCAGGTCAGCATGGCCAAGCACATGCATCAGACGGTTGGCCCAGCCAAAAATGGCGATGGCGTGGATCAGATCGATAATCTCCTGATCGTTCATGCCGACCGCGCGCAGTGCCGCCATATCTTCGGCGCTGGCTTCTGACGGCGTCACCGACAGGCGACGGGCAAAACGATAGATCGCCGCATCACGCTCGCCGAGCACATCCGCACGATCAAAATAGATGGCGCTCACCACCGCATCACTTTCGGCCAGCTGCGCATGGCGACGCGCATGCACCACCGCGCAATATTTGCAGCCGTTGACGATCGACGCGCCCAGCGCGCCGAGTTCACGATCCGCGCGATCCAGCCCGCCATCGACATACATAATGGCGTTGAACAGCACGGTACGCGCCACGTAGCTGTCGGGATCGTGCGCTAACGTGCGCACATATTCGGAGATTTTCTTGTTGGATGGCGTCACTTTCATCGCATCGAGCTGCGCGGACGTGGCCTCTTCTACCTCAACCGGCGCGATATACGGATGCCAGTGCAGCGGCTTGAGATTAACCGACGGAATCATGCAGACCTCAACAAGCGTAATCCGGCCGCGACGCGCGTCTGGAAGTTAATAAAAGCAATCAGCTCGGAGAGCGCCACAATCTGTGGATGAGTCAATCCGGCCTGCTCCAGCAGGCGAATGTGCTGCTCGGTGGCGTGCATTGGCTGCCGGGTAATGAGATCGGCGTGGCGCGCGATGGTCGCCAGCGGTTCTGGCAGATCGGTGGCGCCTGCCGCCAGCGCCAGCAGCGCCTCTGACGGCTGCAACGCCGCCAGCTGCGTCTGATAATCCTGTTGCAGCGCGACATCGTTATTCAGCTGCGCCATGCGCTGAGCCAGCGCTAAACGTACATCCGGCGCTAAACCCTGATCGTCGTTGGGTGCCAGCACCGAGATGCGGCACTGCTCCGCGCCGTCAACAAATTCCGGGCGCAGGCGGCGCGTGCCGTACAGCGCATCTTCAGCGTTTAAGCCGACTGCGCGATCAATTGCGTCACTCACTGCGCGTTCTCCTGGTTGAGTAAGGGCGTAGAATCCACCCATTCATCGCCCTGCAATTCAGGGGTGTCAAAAGCCTGTAAGTTGGCGTAATGCTGCTCGACGTCTTCGGCAAACAGCGAAGCGGTAATGCCGCGCACCAGACGATCGGCACCGGCGCTCACCGCCGGGATATCGCCGGAGACTTTGCCGTGCGTCAGCATCGCGGCATCGTTGAAGCAGTGAATGTGCGCCAACAGCGGGCATGCGCCTGGTGTCAGTTCGCGGAATTCAAAGGCGGGGCCGAGATCCGGCGCTTCCAGCAGATTGGCTCGCGGCGCGCCCATTTCGGGCTGATAACGTCCGTCGCGCCAGCTGCGGATATGTGGCGCGAGCGCGGCAAACTCCGGGCGGTCGTGGAAATCGTTACTAAAGCCGGTAGCCGCAATGAGGTAGTCGTAGCGCAGCGCGCCTTGCGTGGTTTCGATCAGCAGCCCATTGACCTCTTGCTTGACCGCTTTGATGCCGCAATCAAGCAAGAAGCGAGCATTGGCATGACGCGATACGCGCAGCGTCGATGAGCGCGGCGGCGGCGTTTGCGTGGTGGCGGTGTAATCGACAAACTTCCACTTCCACGCGTCCGGCAGCTGATGCATGCCGTGCACCACGCCCTGACTGCCAATGCCGGTCATTTTGTTGATGCGCGGCATCTGCTTACGACGAATCAGCAGATCCACCGCGCCCGCGCCGTTTTCCAGCGCGGTGGCGGCATTATCCATTGACGATGCACCTGCGCCAATCACCGCGATGCGTTTGCTTTTTAGGGCTGAGAAATCAATGTCGTCGGCGGAGTGCGCCCAGAACTGGCGGCTAATACCTTGCAGGAATTCCGGCACGGCGAAGCCGCCAAGACCAGAACGTCCGGTGGCCAGCACCAAACGGCGCGTGTAAATGCGGCCGGTTTCGGCACCGCTAACATCGAGCGCAATCAGATCGCCAGCAAAGCCAATATGGGTGACGCGCACTTTGTTGCGCACCGGCAGATTCAGCACCTTGCGATACCAAATCAGGTAATCCATCCACTGCGCTTTGGGAATTTTATCCAGCGCTTGCCAGGCTTCTTTGCCCCACTGCGCGGTGAACCACGCGCGGAACGTCAGTTGCGCCATACCGAGCGCCGGGCCGTGCAGGGATTTCGGTGAACGCAGCGTTTCCATGCGCGCAAAGGTCACCCACGGACCTTCCAGCCCGGCGGGTGCGGCGTCATACGCCACCACATTGCTGATGCCGCTGAACTGCAATTTCGCCACCGCCGCCAGCCCGCACATGCCCGCGCCGATCACCACCACGTCACGCACGGGTGCGCCATCCTGCGTGCGCTCGGGCACCCAGGATTTAGCGGGCAGTTCAAGATATTCCAGATCCTGCTGAAGCTGAGCTTCCAGCGCGGCAAGGCCATCGGCGGCATAAGTCATACATGTTTTCCCAGAAATAAGCGGCGGCCAGGGTGCGGACGAAACCACCAAAGCGCGTTAGTGACTATGCATTTCCATTATCCTGATAACACATAGTTAACGGTTAATAATCAATAAATCACATAGTAAGAGCTAAGGCTTCGCATAATCCTCTTGCCCTAAAACAGAGTCAATAATCGCGCTCAGCTTTTGACCAATGGATTTCTTATATCTTATGCCGGAAATGTTATAAGCGGGTTTTGCGAACGTGCGTAGGGTCGCCATTCATGGCGACCTCGCTAATAACCGCACTAATTTTAATCCTGATTAATCAACCGCATAATACGCGGATGCTCGCTGGCGGGCAGACGCTCAAAACCCGGCAGCAAATCGGCGGCAGCGCTGGCTAACGCCTCCACCAGCGCCTGCGCGGCAGCAGAAATCTGTCTTCCCTGCGGCGTAATCACGCCAAAGTAATAAGGAATATCCTCCTCGATTGGACGGATCGCCACACCGGCCAGCGGCATGCCCCAACCGGTGACCGGTTCGAGGATCGCCACGCCCAGCCCGGCGCGCACGCAGCCAAGAATATTGGCGGAAGAGTTGGTTTCGATGGTTTCGTGCAGCGGCGTTTTGACCTTTTTCAGCGCTTTTTCGTAGCGTCCGCGCAGCCGCTGCGGGCTCCAAGGCGCAATCAAACGGCGTCCCGTCAGGCTGCTCAACGACAGCTGAGACTGCGCCGCCAGCTCGTCATTCTCCGGCAGCGCCACTACGCACTGTGATTGCCCAATCCAGTGCAACTCCACTGCGTGATGCTCTAGCGGCAAACTGCATAAACCGAGATCGGCTTCGGCGGTGATCACCGCATGCGCCGTCTGCACCGCCGATTCGCTGATGATCTGCACTTTGTTCTGCAGGTTCAGCGCGGCCAGCGCCTGCGGCAGCAAACCCGCCGCCAATGCCGGCGTGGCGGCGATGCTCAGCGGACGATGTTGCTGATGGGCGATCTCCTGCGCGCGCAGGCGAATCTGCTGCAGCGAGAGCAGCGCTTTCTGCACGTATTGATGCAGCTGCAGCGCCTCTTCCGAAGGATGAATGCGCGGACCGTTGCGAATAAACAGCGGATAACCCAGCGATTGTTCCAGTTCCTGAATCAAACGCGACACCGCCGGCTGCGAGCGATTGAGCGCCTTTGCCGCCGCCGTGACGCTACCGGCAGAGATCACTGCCGAGAAGGCTTCCAGCTGCCGCAAATCCAGGTCGTTTAAAATGGTCATCGCGCGATTTTTCCCTAACTCATTGATCGTTCCCGACATTGGCGCGGGAAAGTTTTCATCATAGAGAGAGTCGTGGGAATTAGCCACAGGGTGGAAAGTGCGCTTTGCCCCTCACCCTAACCCTCTCCCGCAGGCGGGAGAGGGTTAGGGTGAGGGAAATCACAACTTCTCCGTCAGCTCACGTTGATGCTCATGCAACAGGCGCAGCATCTCGCGCAGAAACCGATCTTCGTTGCCCTTCTGCCAGGCAATACTCAGCGGCAAACCTTTAATCTCTTCCGGCAGATCCAGCGCGATATAACTGACGCTGTCGCTGTTCATGGTGCGATACGAAGCCGGCACCACCGCCAATCCCAAACCGGCAGCCACCAGGCTCAGAATGGTTTGTTTCTCTTCGGCAAACTGCGCGATGTGCGGCGTGAATCCCGCAAGTTTGAACAGGCTCATGGTGAGATCGTGACTGTGCGGACGTGTGCGCCGGTCTGGAATGATCATCGCTTCGTGTTGAAAATCAGCCACCGCCACCTGTTCACGACCCGCCAGTGCATGCTGAATTGGCACCGCCAGCACGCAGCTTTCGCGGGTGATAAAGCGCACCGCTAATGACGCATCAATACTTTGTGGCTCGCGAATAAAAATCATATCCAGCCAGCCCGACTTTAATTTCGGGATTAAATTAATGGTTTTGTCTTCAATAATATGAATATCGCTGTGCTGATGCAGCGGAACAAATAAATTAAGTAATGCCGGAACTAATCCACGCGCGGCACTATCAATTGCGCCAATACGTAATGTGCGACGTTCATCTTTTAATCCCACTTTAAAACGTTTAGCCAGTACATCAAATTGATCGATTAATTTACTGGCATCGTCAAAAAAGAGCGCGCCTTCGGCGGTTAATGAAACATTACGCGTCGATCGATTTAACAGACGCACGCCAAGGTCCTCTTCCAGTAAACGAATGAAGCGAGAAAGTGACGCAGGCATCATTTCCATCTTTTGTGCGGCGCGGCCAAAATGCAGTTCTTTACCCACCGCAACAAAGCAACGCAATTGATTTATATCCACATTCCCCTCACCCGTTGATTATGCAAATAGTTTATATAATCCACATCTGATGATAAGCCAAAGCAAAACTGCATACTGAACTCGATTACAAAAAAATAACACCACCCTACACAATCTGGAGCACTTTAATATGAACTCTCACCTCGAAAAAAGGGTGATGCGTAAAGTGACGTTACGCATTGTGCCCTTCATCATGCTGCTCTACTTCATCGCTTTTCTCGATCGCGTCAATATTGGTTTTGCTGCATTAACCATGAATCAGGATTTAGGTTTCTCGCCCACGGTATTTGGCTTTGGTGCCGGGATCTTTTTCCTTGGTTATTTTCTGTTTGAAGTGCCGTCGAATTTAATTCTGCATAAAGTCGGCGCCCGCATCTGGATTGCACGCGTCATGATCACCTGGGGATTGGTTTCCGGCTGCATGGCTTTTGTGCAGGGCACTACCAGCTTTTACGTGCTGCGCTTTCTGCTGGGCGTGGCGGAAGCCGGATTCTTCCCCGGCATCATACTCTATCTCAGCTACTGGTTCCCGGCGGCGAAACGGGCGCAGGTCACCGCCATCTTTATGGCTGCCGCGCCGCTTTCCACCGCGCTGGGATCGCCAATTTCTGCTGCGTTATTGGAGATGCACGGCCTACTGGGCTTTGCCGGTTGGCAATGGATGTTTGTGCTGGAGGCGATTCCGGCGCTGCTGTTCGGCATCGTGGTGCTGTTTTACCTCACCGACCGCCCGGCAAAAGCCAAATGGCTGACCGATGAGGAGCGTGCATGGCTGGAAACCACCATGCAGGCCGAAGAGCAGGCGCGCGCCGTGAAAAATAGCCACAGCAGCGCATGGCGCGGATTGATGGATAAACGGGTGTTAGCGCTGGCGCTGGTTTACTTCGGTACGTCAGCGGGTTTGTACACGCTCGGCATCTGGTCGCCGCAGATCATCCGCAGCTTCGGCGCATCCTCGATGGAAATCGGCTTCCTTAATGCCTTCCCGGCGGTGATCGGCGTGATCGGCATGATCCTGTGGGCGCGTCACTCCGACCGCACCAAAGAGCGCAGCTGGCATGTGATTGGTGCCTGTTTGCTGGCGGCGGCTGGCCTGATTTATGCCGGTAACGTCAGCACGCTGTTCACCGTGATTATCGCGCTGACGCTGGTCACCGTCGGCATCAGCGCCTCAAAACCGCCGCTGTGGAGCATGCCGACCTTATTCCTGAGCGGCCCGGCGGCGGCGGCGGGCATCGCCACCATCAATTCCATCGGCAACCTTGGCGGCTTTGTCGGCCCGATGATGATTGGCGTAATCCGCCAGCAAACCGGCAGCTATACGTGGGGCCTCTATTTCGTGGCTGGACTGCTGGCGCTTTCGGCCATTGTGGTTCTGCTGCTCGCCGCCAGCGGTAACCGACCGCAAACGGCGAAAATCCCTCATCCTCATACTCATTGATCTGGAGAAACAACATGCGTAACTACTCGATTGCCGCAATCCCTGCGGATGGTATTGGCCCGGAAGTGATCTCTGCTGGAGTGGAAGTGCTGCACGCGTTGACGCGTCACGATCCTCATCTCAAATTCAACGTGCAGACTTTTGACTGGGGCTCGGACTACTACAAGCAACACGGCGTGATGATGCCGGAAGATGGCCTGCAAACGCTGAAGACGTTTGATGCGATTTATTTTGGTGCGGTCGGCGCGCCTGACGTGCCGGATCACATCACGCTGTGGGGTTTGCGTTTGCCGATTTGTCAGGGCTTTGACCAGTACGCCAACGTGCGTCCGACCAAAATTCTGCCGGGTGTCACTTCACCGCTGCGCAATCGCGGCCCCGGCGATCTCGACTGGGTGATTGTGCGGGAAAACTCAGAAGGCGAATATTCCGGTAACGGCGGCCGCGCGCACCGTGGTTTGCCGGAAGAAGTCGGCACCGAAGTGGCGATCTTCACCCGCGTTGGCGTGACGCGTATTATGCGTTATGCCTTCAAACTGGCGCAGTCGCGTCCACGCAAGCTGCTGACGGTGGTGACCAAATCCAACGCCCAGCGTCACGGCATGGTGATGTGGGATGAGATTGCCGCCGAAGTGGCGCAGGAGTTCCCGGACGTACAGTGGGACAAAATGCTGGTGGATGCGATGACGCATCGCATGACGCTGCATCCGCAGAGCCTTGATACCATCGTCGCCACTAACCTGCACGCCGATATTCTGTCGGATCTGGCCGGTGCGCTGGCGGGCAGTTTAGGCGTGGCGCCCACCGCCAATATCGATCCTGAACGTCGCTTCCCGTCGATGTTCGAACCGATTCACGGCTCGGCGTTTGATATCACCGGCAAAGGCATCGCCAACCCGATAGCCACGTTCTGGACAGCGGTGCAGATGCTGGAGCATCTCGGCGAACGCGACGCAGCGGCGCTGATTATGCAAGGCATTGAATATGTCTGCGCTAAGGGCATTTTGACACCGGATGTGGGCGGCACGGCGAACACGGCTGAGGTAACGCGTGCGGTGGTGCAGTTTATTGAGACGAAAGCTACTGTGGCAGAAACAGCGTGATGTAACCTGGTGCGCATGAATGCGTGCCGGGGCATTGTTGTGGTCGCCATGAATGGCGACCCTACGACGGCATCAACATTTTGCTAAACATTTCGGTTTGCACCTGCCGCGCTTTTCATTAAAAGTCTTTGCATCCTTCTGTTTTAGCAGGACCTCGCATGATCGACTCAGGCAGAGAAGCCAGACCAAACTCCCATCGCACCCTGCTGTTAGCGTTGTTGGTCGCCGTGACCTTCTTTATGGAAAACCTCGATGCCACGGTGATCACGACTGCGATTCCGCAGATGGCGCGCGACTTCGCTTCCAGCCCGGTGGCGCTGAACATTGGCGTCAGCGCCTATTTACTGGCGGTGGCGATTTTCATTCCGATGAGCGGCTGGCTGGCGGAGCGCGTTGGCGCGCGCACGGTATTCGCTAGCGCGATCCTGATTTTCACCCTCGCCTCAATCCTGTGTGGCTTAAGCGACACGCTCGCGATGTTCACGCTGAGCCGCATTCTGCAAGGCATTGGCGGTGCGATGATGGTGCCGGTGGGTCGCATGGTGGTGCTGCGCGTCACCGAAAAAAAGGAGATGGTGAAAACCATTGCCTTTATTACCTGGCCGGGCTTGATTGCGCCGGTGCTTGGCCCGCCGCTGGGCGGTTTGATTGTCACCTACGGGCATTGGCCGTGGATTTTCTGGCTCAATATCCCGCTCGGTATTATCTCCATCATCGCCACCGCTTATCTGGTGCCGCAGTTCAAAAGCGAACAGCTGCGACCGTTTGATGTGCGCGGCTTTGTGCTTACCGCCACCGCCTGCACCTCATTAATTATCGCGCTCGAAGCGCTCGGGCAGATGCATCTCAGTTTTGGCATTCCGTTGCTGCTGCTGGGCGCGCTGTGCAGCTGGCTGGCGTATCGTCACAGCTTCCGCCATGCGCAGCCGCTGCTGCCGTTTAGCGCGATGAAAATTGCCACCTTTCGTAATGCGGTGATTGGCGGCTCGTTCTTCCGCGCCTCGATCAACGCGGTGCCCTATTTGCTGCCGCTGCTGTTTCAGCTGAGTTTTGGCTGGAGCGCGGCGCAGGCCGGTGCGATGGTGCTGTGGGTATTTGCCGGAAACCTGGCGATGAAGCCGGCGACAACCTGGTTAATGAAGCGCTGGGGCTTTCGTCGCGTGCTGATGTTCAACGGCGTGATCAGCCTCGCGGCAATGCTCGGCTGCTTGCTGCTCACTCCGTCGCTGGGCTACTTCGCCATCGCCGCGATTCTGTTTATTGGCGGGCTGTCGCGCTCGTTGCAATTCAGCTGCTACAACAGTTTGGGCTTCGCCGATGTGCCGCAAAACAAGATGAGCGATGCCTCGGTGGTGTTCAGCATCTTCTTCCAGTTCAGCATGAGCGCGGGTATTGCGCTGGCGGCGCTGTTCCTGCGCGCATCCATGTTGTGGCAGGAGCATAGCGAAATTGCGCAAAGCGATATTCATATCGCCTTCGCCGGCGTCGCATTGTTGGTGCTGCTATCGCTGTTTGACGTAACGCGACTGGAGAAAAATGCCGGTGCGCAGGTGCTGGTAAAATAATCCCAATGCACTATTTACCGTTAAAAAGGGTAAATAGTGCGCTTCGCTTAAAAATAATCACTTTCACATAAGCAATTATATTTTTTAAAGCCCTTTTAAGATAATGGCTAATGATCTATCCGCCACTCTCTCCTTAGGGAAAAATGAAAACATCAGGAATACTGATTCATTTCATCACATTGAAATAAAAATAACTCACAAGCGCAGCGGTTAATTATTCTACCCCCCTATTAATCGCGAAGATTTAATTATCATTTAGCAAAATCAATATATTTAATGCATGAAAAATAATTGAACAATTTCAACATCGATAAGATAAATCCTAATTGCTTTTGGTTGTACGTTTGGCTTTTAGGGCTAACCTTAAGTAGCAAGTGAAATACGCGTTATCCCCTTTATCTGAGGTATTGATTATGACAACACCACGTGGCGGTTCTGGCAATTTTGCCATGGACCCGGAAAGAGCCCGCGAAGCGGGTAAAAAAGGCGGCCAATTAAGCGGCGGCAATTTTCGCAATAATCCAGAACGTGCGATTGAAGCAGGACGAAAAGGCGGTAAAAAAAGCCGTCGAGTCGTCGATAAATCTCCCGCATAACGTTATTGCGGCTGGCCGGTAATTCGGCAACAGCCGCAGTATCCTTTTATTTATTTGTCAGGAAAATATTATGAGCCACAGCAGCGAAGAGCACTTTCTCGATTGGGTAAAAGATGCCCATGCCATGGAAAAACAGGCTGAAAGCATGCTGGAAAAAATGGCCTCGCGCCTTGAACACTATCCCGAACTTAAACTGCGTATCGAACAGCATATTGTGGAGACTCGTGAACATCAGACGCTGGTGCAGAGCGTGATTGATCGCTACTCCACTTCCCAATCGGTATTGAAAGATCTTGCCGGCAAAATCTCCGCTTTTGGTCAGTCGATTGGCGGCGTGATGGTGGAAGATGAAGTGGTGAAAGGCGCGATCAGCGGCAATGTGTTTGAACACCTTGAGATTGCCAGCTACACCTCACTGATTGCGGCGGCGCAGCATCTTAACGATCACGAAAGTGCCGATATCTTCTCTCGTATCCGCGAGCAGGAAATCGCCATGGCCGACTGGACCTTGACGCATTTACCTGACGTGACCGAACAGTATCTGATTCGCTCCGCTACGCCCGGCGTTGAAGCCAAGAAGTAGCTCCCGCACGATTCTTCCATTTTTCGCAACAATGACTTCGCTAACCCGGCTATTCTGCCGCTAAATTGTCTGTGCGAACCTTATGGCAAGGCTCGGGATTATCCCGAGCAACACCTAAGGAACCGCAACATGAAACTCTATCATTTCCCGCTTTCTGGTCATGCTCACCGCGCACGTCTGTTCCTGTCGCTGCTGGATTTACCGCATGAAGTCATCGATGTCGATCTCAAATCTGGCGAAAACAAAACGCCGGAATTTCTCGCTATGAACCCGTTTGGTCAGGTTCCGGTACTGGAGGATGACGGCGTGTTTATTGCCGATTCCAATGCCATTCTGGTCTATCTGGCGAAGAAAACCGGCCGCAGCGAATGGCTGCCGGAAGATGCGCTGGGCGCGGCGGCGGTACAGCGCTGGCTCACCGTGGCAGCCGGTGATATCGCCTTTGGTCCAGCCGCGGCGCGTTTGATTACCGTGTTTGGCCGCCCGTTCAATCCAGAAGAGGTGATTGCCCGCGCGCATCTGGTGCTGTCACGCATTGAGCAGCATCTCGAAGGTCGCGAGTGGCTGGTCGGCGATCGCCCGACTATCGCCGACGTCGCGCAGTACAGCTATATCGTGGGTGCGCCAGAAGGCAATGTCGATCTCTCTGGCTATCCGGCGGTGAACGCGCTGTTGCGTCGCATCGAAGCGCTGCCGGGCTTTGTGCCCTTCCCTCAAACTGCGGCTGGCCTGCGCAGCATCGCCTGAGTCCACCATCATGAGCAAGAAACGGCCGGTTTGGCATCAGGGTGAAATTGCGCTTCAGCAACAGGCGGGTGTGGCGGAGCGCATGGCGGACGTCGGCCAGCGCGTGATCCGCGATCACATGCCCGATCAACACCGCGACTTCTACGCGCAGCTGCCGTTTATTGTGGCGGGCAGCGTGGATGCGCACGGCGATGCGTGGGCCACGCTGCTGGAAGGCCAACCCGGTTTTATCTTCTCGCCCAATGCCACCACGCTGGATATCGAGGCGCGTCCGCATCAAGGCGATCCCGCGGCGGCGGGCATGCAGGATGGCGCGCCGGTTGGGCTGCTCGGCATCGAACTGCATACGCGGCGACGTAACCGCATGAACGGCGTGCTGCAGGCGATTGGCGCTGGTTTTCGCGTGCAGGTGGAGCAGAGTTTTGGCAACTGCCCACGCTATATCCAGCTGCGTGACTTTCACTTTGCACATCCTCCCGCTGAACCTTATCGCGGTGAGGTGGAAATCCTGAGCGCGCTGGATGATGCCGCGCGCGCCAGCATCGGCGCGGCGGATACCTTCTACGTCGCCACCTATGCCGAACGCCAGCTTGATGCCTCGCATCGCGGCGGCAAACCGGGTTTCGTGCGCGTCAGCGAAAGTGGTCTGCTGACCATTCCCGACTTCAACGGCAATCTGTTTTTCTCCACGCTGGGCAACATTCACCATAATGGCAAAGCGGGATTGCTGTTTGTTGATTACGCCAGCGGCGACACGCTGCAACTGAGCGGCGATGCCGAAGTGATTCTCGACTCGCCCGAGACCGCCGCCTTTCAGGGTGCCGAGCGGCTGTGGACGTTTCGCCCGCGCCGTATCGTGCGTCGTCGTGCCGCCCTCGCCTTACGCTGGTTAACGCCGCCGGATGGCGTCGCACCCAGTTCGCTGATGACCGGCGACTGGCAAGCCGCCGCCGAACGCCTGCGTGCAGCAGATCTGGCTTCGCGCTGGCGTCCGTTCAAGGTGATTAAGGTGGTGGATGAGAGCGCTACGATCCGCTCGTTTCATTTAGTGCCGGATGATGGCGCGGGTCTGTTGCCGCATCTGGCTGGTCAACATCTGCCGATTCGCCTGCAGTTGCCCGGTACGGATAAGCCGCTGATGCGCGCCTACACGCTTTCGGTCGCGCCATCGGAGAATTTTTACCGCATCAGCGTCAAGCGCGATGGCGTGGTATCGCGTTACCTGCACGATCATCTCCACACCGGAGATACGCTGGAAGCGCGTGCGCCGGCGGGTGATTTTACTCTCGACGCCAGCGAACCGCGTCCGGCGGTGCTGCTTGCCGCTGGCGTGGGCATCACGCCGATGCTGGCGATGCTGCGACATCTGATATACGAAGGAGTGCGCAAACAGCGCCTGCGCCCTACGTTTCTGTTCCAGTCGGCGCGCAGCAAAGCCGAGCGCCCTTTTGTGCGCGAACTCGACCAGTTGCTGGCGGCGGCGCATGGCGCGGTGAAGCTAGTGCGCGTGCTGAGCCAGACGGCGGACGCAGAACCGGATGTTGATTACGATTTTGCCGGCCGCATCGATATGGCGCTGCTCTCGCGGGTGCTGCCGTTTAACGATTACGACTTCTATCTGTGCGGTCCGCCGCAATTTACCCAGGCGCTGTACGACGGGCTGCGCGCCTTGAATATCGCCGACGATCGCATTCACGCCGAAGCCTTTGGGCCGTCGTCACTGCAACGCACCAACGATATTGTTAAAGAAGAAAAACCGCTGTTGCCCGTAGCAACCCAATCGGTGCCGGTGAAGTTCATGGATTCACTGAAAGAGGCGCGCTGGACGCCGGATACCGGTTCGCTGCTGGAGCTGGCAGAAGCGCGTGGCCTGAGCCCGGCGTATAGCTGTCGTGCCGGACATTGCGGCAGCTGTAAAACTAAACTGCTGCAAGGCGCGGTGACTTACCCAACGCCACCGAGCGCGCAAGTGGCGGATGATGAAGTGCTGATCTGCTGCGCGCGGCCTGCGCAGCAGGAGGATGAGGTGCAGGCGATTCAGCTGGCGCTGTGAGATTTATCACGCTTTGTTTTTGTAGATATCAGGCCGGGTAATCGTCCACGCGTGATTCGGCTGGTTAACCGGTTGATAGCCAAACTTTTCATACAGCCACGGCGCCGTGCTGGTGAACAGCGTAATTCGGCGCAGCCGCGCGAAAACCGGATGCGCATGAATACACGCCATCAACCAGCGTGCCAGGCCGTTTCCCTGATACGCGTCGAGCACATAAACATCGCACAGATAAGCGAAGGTGGCGTAATCCGTGATGAGCCGCGCAAAGCCAATCTGTAAGCCTTGATGATAAAGACCGAAGTTAAGGCTGTTTTGTATCGAAGCATTAACCGTATCTTCATCAATACCTGCTGCCCATGTCGAAGTGGTGAGATAAATGCGGATATCACCTGTGTGATGAGGTTCTTTGTACTTACCAGCCAGCGCGGCATAGCTATCCGCGCTTCCTGACGGAAAGCATTTATCCGTCAGGGATGAATGTTTCTCCATCACTATTTCCCACTTCTGGAGTAAACATCATGACTGCTACCACTACTAACAACGCTGCAAACAACGCCAACACCACTTCTACCAAAGCTGAATACTTCAATCTCAACATCAAAGGCCTGGGTTATCTGAGCAACATTCGCAGAATTGAAACCCTCAATGGCGGTTTTCTTAGCGTGGTGATTAATGCGCTGAGCGGCCCCACTGACAGCCCAACCTATGTACGCTTCGATGCCACGGTCGCCGGTAAAGAAGCAACGGATCTTATAAGCCGCTGCCAGAAAGCCGTAGAAGAGGACCAGAAAGTGCTGCTTGGGTTTACTCTTAGCAACCTAACGTCAGACATTTTCACGCTTAACAAAGGTGAACATGCAGGCGAACAGCGCGTTAGCCTGAAAGCCAGACTGATTAAGGTCGATTGGATCAAGATTGGTCAGGCGATGGTTTATAAGGCTAAGTGTGTGGAATCAACGCACCGTCCCAAGCTAAATCAAGCCAAATTCATGTTGATAACACCTTTTAACAAAATGCCCTGAGTTACTCAGGGCATTTTTTCGTATTATCTTTTACGAGATGATTTGGAGGCTCTTGACGACTTAATGCTGAGATAGCTTGTTTCATAAAGCGTCAGCAGTTTACTCATTTGCTCATCAATTACATCATGTCTCTCTGGGCTTCTTAATTTTTGCAATAGCTTAGCGATATACTTCGCAGGGAATTTCATAATGATCACATTATGTGACTGGAACATCTCTTTAGTCCAATCAAGCTCTTTTCCTGCATGCAATTGCTCGGTCTCGTCTCTATTAATTATAAAACCTAACTTTCCATACACTCCAGTCAAATAAGATTGTAACTGCCTGTACTCTGTTGGACCTATGTCGACGTAATTTTTAGCATCAAATACAATATGCCTTGATTTATAGTCATTTAATACACGCCCCCAGAAGTCAGATTTCCCTCTATTCGTCCCTATAATATCACGACGCTGAACTGATGCGCCATTTGGATGGTGCTTGATATCCATCAAGTGCGCTGCAAAAATAATCCTTAGCGCATCCAGACACCACAGTTCAAATTCTGAATCACCCTCTTTACCCGTGGGAATTTGATTCAAATGAGTAACTATCTGTCCAATTTTTGCATTGCGGACGTCTGAATTTTCAGAAACAACCTTGATTTCATATTCATCATTTATTTCTTGAGCTTCATCGGGAGATAAAGCATCTTTATTCAAATTCAACCCTAACCAGTAACAAGGATGAATCAAAATTTTATCAGTATCATTGAATCCTTTGTCAGGAGTTCTCCCATCATGACAAAAGGAATATGCTCCTGAGTTCTTATCCTTAATGCCAAAAAAACCCACACTATAGAGGCTTTGTAATATTCCTGAAGATTTTAGCAAGCTAAACTCTGATTCTAATTTCGGATCTTCAGACTCACTGATTGCTTCAAATGCAGCATCTATTTTTCTTTTGGCTATAGCAACTGTTTGCTCAGGCTCAGCAGACTTAAAGGCATTGGTACAAATATGAATTGAAGGAAAAATCTTTTGATATTCTTTCCAAAGATCCTCTAACCGCGCTATAGATATTGATTTGGCCGCATATTCAAGGTCATCTTGTACAGCGGTATGCCTTTGGTGGCGAAAAGCACAGAAAAAAGCTTCATTCAAAAGAGATAGCAAATCTCTAGGTCTATACAAAGTGAACTGCAAACAACGTTTGAATCCCTCTCGACCAACTAACTCACCGGCCACACATCGATCCCACACTCGCTGGTCCTTTTCAATATCGAGCGAGAAATGAATTTTAAGCCGTTTTGCCGCAAGACCTAACAGTTGAGCCCAATCCCAATGTAATCTAATTACTTGGCCTTCCACATTTCTAGAATAATCAGGATCTAATTTAGCGAGCGCTCTAAATATATTATCCCTTAGAAATATAATTGGTCTGATATATTTGGTTTTCTTGTTCAATTCAATTGAAGCATAAGTCAACCCAGCAATGATACCAATACCTATTGAATCTGGCTCATATCCTTCATCTAGTCTATCCATCAGTATAACTATATTTTTTTCGTTCTTATCTAATGCTTTAACTACCTTTTCCTCAATCATTGATAACTCTAGTTCATACTGAAGATCACCAATTGAAGATTCGGGATCAGAGTTAGAGAGAAACTCAGCAGCTATTGTACGGCATTTTTTAAGAACATCTCCGCGCACTGAAATCCATCGATCAATGTGCGTTCGCAGTTCAGGGTCAGATTTGATATCTGAAGATAATTTATAGTGTGAATGAAAATATGAAACTATCTCCATCAATAGAGAATACTTCCATAAAATCCTTGTAGCTGCTCTTGATAAATTAAAAGAATCAGAAAAGGGTCTTAAAAGAGATCTAAATCCTATAATTTGAGTATCTTCGGGAGAGAATGTAAAAACTTTCGTGGTTTTATCTCTCTCCCAATGCTTATTCAACTGATAGAAAAGAGCACTTTTACCAGTTCCCCTTCGGCCAACCACAACTGTTCTATCATCGGATTCAATGAGAGTTCTAAAATCAGCAGTCTCGATAAATGCCTCAGACAGCATGCGGTTGTCATTCTCGGCAGTGGTATCGCCTAACGGATTAGATTTTAATAATTTGTCACTAAAATCAACCATTTGATGCTCCATATCAAATCATCAATGAGAATTATGTCTAACGACCTAAGATAAGTCCCAGTGGCATGAGAGTGCAAACAAACATTTCATAAAAATGCACTAATTTTTACCGCTCTTTAGGCAATTTGGGCAAAGCTGGCTTATCAATGAAAATGTTCGTTTAGGAAATTAATTATCTCTTTGTTCTTCACGTAAACGATGTTCACATCACCTCAAGTAACAATAAGAGGTGAAAAATGAAATATAAATTAAGATCAACTATTTACACGTTGGCATGCTTACTATGTTCTGAGTCAAAAGCATTAGAGATCGAACAAACAGAAACAGATTCTGTCTCGTCCATAAGCATAGAAAGTTCAAAAAATTCAAGCGACTTTCTCAGATAGGATGAGTTGATCAAAGGATTGAGAGTAGAGTTATCGCCCAATATAGATAAACTCACCGCTTTGGGCATCTAAGCCCGCAACAATATAGAACGTCGCCACTACGCCGAACTCTAGGTAAAACAAGAATACGATCGTACCGAAACGAGCTCAAATTCCAGCACGAAGTTGATGCTGCCTGGAAACGCCTGATGCCCAACATTCTGCCGGTCAACATGAGGGCAATTCCGTAGGTATCGCGCATGACTCAGGTGGTCGCTTAGCGCTGATCGTGCGCGAAGCGGATTGTCAGCGCTGCGATGCCCAACAGTCCTATGTTCTCACTGATGAACTTCACAATATTATCTAACTGGTAGAAATCAAAGCGATGTTCAGCACCTGCAATTTGCGGTCATGCATTGGATGAGGGGCTAACACACCGGATGCCACGATTTGCATCCGCTCTTCAGGAATTTCTTTTAGCCAAACTTGCTGTAGTTACAAAAGCTCCTGTTATCAATCTGGCGATATCACCACTGGCACTTGAAGTAGCAATGCTAGTTTAAGTAACCCTCCCCTGGCATTAACGCAATTAAGATATTGATTTATTTGTCATATTAAACAATCTCAACCGCACCATTCAAAAAATCATTAGTTCAAAACGTTAGATTAACTCATAAGAAAAACTAATAATTATTGGCACTATATTCCATTCATTGTTACTATCACCCACAGTTATTACATGGATATTGAGGGAACGATGGCACTGAATGGAACACTTATTCTGAACGGCGCGGATTACGCACCGTTAAACATCTATGGCGTCGGCGTTTTCATGGCGTTTTCTGGTAACGGCGCTTATCGAAATCGAGGTGGATGCGGCGCAGTTTCGGGCGACGGCCCATTGCCACCCGGGAAATACTGGGTTGTCGATCGCGGCGCGGGTGGTTTCTTTGGTAAGCGAAAGGCGGAATTACAGGACGCCTGGAACAAGTACACGAAAGGCGTGGCCTTTGGCCGAAGTGAATGGTTTGCACTCTATCGGGAGGATGCAGCCATTGACGACGAGACATGGTATGAGGGCGTGCGCCGCGAATTATTCCGGCTTCATCCGGGAACCGTGTCAGAAGGTTGCATCACCATTCCCCACAACTCCGATTATGCGCGTATCCGCCAGGCGTTTATGAACACATTAATGGTGCCCGTGCCAGGCAAACCTTCGCTGATGGCCCGAGGATTAATTGAGGTTGTTGCCAATGGCTCAAACACTTGCCCGTAGGGCCGCAAAATGCGTTTTCTTCATACTAGTAACGCTGGCTGTGGGCAGATCGCTCGGTGGCGCTGAAACGTACATCTCACAGAATTTCGCACGAAAGGTTGCCGTGTTAATAAGCGGCGAATCCAACATTGAAACTCTCTACGACGCCTATTTCTACATTGATGTTGTCATCGTGGTGTCCATCACCACGGCTGTTTACTTAATAACCATGAAGTTAATTAAAAAAATAAGGAGCTAATGAAATGCCTATCCCTCCGTATATGTGGCTTAAAGACGATGGTGGAGCAGATATTCGAGGATCTGTCGATGTTCACGACCGTGAAGGCAGCATTGAAATTATCGGCATGAGCCACGGCATTAACCTGCCGGTGGATGGCTCTAACGGTAGGATCACCGGTACACGCCAGCATTCATCAATGATGATTGAGAAAGAAGTGGATAGCTCCACGCCTTATCTGTACAAGGCAGCGGCCACCGGACAGACGTTAAAAAACGCGCAACTGCGCTTTTATAACATCAGCGATGCAGGTCAGGAGGTTTGCTATTACACGGTGCTGATGGAAAACGTGAAGGTCACTGGCGTTAACTGCGGCGTGGCAAATGTGAAGCTTGCAGGCAATGACAAACTAAACCATACGGAAAGCGTCAGTTTGCAGTATGAAAAAATCACGTGGCGTATTGTGGATGGCAACATCCAGTACACGGATGCATGGAATGAGCGTCCAACCGCTTAGAACAACCTTTTCTGCTTTTGAGATGCAGAGACTCAAGCACCGCATCGAGCCGTAATCGTCACAAAATTGTATGAAGAGTGATGAAACCCAGAAAAGCAAAAACCCAGCCATAAAGGCTGGGTTTTCAGAATGTTGGTGCCCGGACGCGGAATCGAACCACGGACACGGGGATTTTCAATCCCCTGCTCTACCGACTGAGCTATCCGGGCAACGGGGCGCATTAAACCCTACTCGCGCAGCACCGTCAAACGCTTTTAGGCAAAAATCGGCTGACTGATGCCTTTTAAAGCAACCTCCAGACCAACAGGTAAAAAATTATTCGCCTATCGCTGTTATAGGTGAATTTTTAATCGCTTGTGCCGATAACCGTGCTGACATCCTATACCAATAATAAGGTTCTCCCATGTTCAGCACTATTACATCAGGAATACTGTCACGCCTTGCGTGGCAAAAACGCGGTCACAGCAGGGCAACGCTTAGTTCATTACAAGATGCCATCGCCATGGTCGAATTCACCCCAGAAGGAAAGATCCTTACCGCCAACGAGCTGTTTCTCGAGCGCATGGGTTACACGCTCAAAGAGATTGTTGGTCAGCATCACAGCATATTCTGCACCGCCGATATGCTCAACTCACCGCAATACCGTGACTTCTGGCGACGCCTGAATCGCGGCGAAGGCTTCAGCGATAAATTCCTGCGTGTGGCAAAACACAGCCGTCCCATCTGGCTAGAGGCGAATTACGTGCCGGTGCAGGATCGCAGCGGTCGCGTGATTAAAATCGTCAAGCTGGCGAGCGATATCACCGCGCGCATCATGGACGCACAAGAGCAGCGCGCCATGACCACCGCAATTGAGCGTTCGATGGCGGTGATTGCCTTCAATCTCAAGGGCGAAGTGTTGATGACCAACGACAACTTCCTGAAAACCATGGGATACAGCGCGTCTGAGGTGATTGGCGTGCATCACAGCCAGTTCTGCCCGCCAGAGATGCGCAACAGCGACGAATATCGCCGCTTCTGGCACAAACTGAATCAGGGCGAATTTATCTCTGGCCAGTTCCAGCGCGTGAATAAACGCGGCCAAACGGTGTGGCTGCGCGCCACTTACAACCCGGTGTTTAACGAAACCGGCGAGTTGTACAAAGTGGTGAAGTTCGCCACCGATGTCACCGCGCAGGTGGAGAAGAACCAGCAAGAGCGCGAAGCGGCGCAGCAGGCGTATCAAACAGCGCTGCAAACCAGCGAAAGCACGCGTCTCGGCGCGACAGTGATCGAGAACAGCGTGCAGACCATGAATGATTTGGCGGGCGAGCTGCACGGCATTTCCGGTGATATCAACGATTTGAGCGAATCGTCGGATCGCATTGGCGCCATTGTCGAGAGCATTCGCCGGATTGCCGATCAAACCAACCTGCTGGCGCTGAACGCCGCGGTGGAAGCGGCGCGTGCCGGTCAGCATGGTCGCAGCTTTGCCGTGGTAGCCAATGAAGTGCGCACGCTGGCGGCCAACATTAACCGCGCCACCACCGAAATTGAGAACATGGTGCAGAAGAACCATACGCTGGCGGAGAAAGCGCTGAAAGGTATCGCATCGAATCTAAAACGCGCCGATCAGGGCGTGGTGTTGGCGAAAGAAGCCGGCGGCATGATGGCGGATATTCGCGGCAGTTCCAGCGAAGTGGTACGCGCGATTGGGCACGTTACGGCGGCGTTGAAGGAAGAGTGATTTGTAGCCAGGTCGCCATGAATGGCGACCCTACGGAACCGTGCGAGTTTTGGCGCGGCCATGACATAAAACTGTCACAGCCGCGCAGTAATCTAAGATAATTCCTAATCAACGTCAGATTCTCCTATGCAGCTGCCTGATTTACGCGCAGGCCTTGCCTCCCTGTCGAGTCGTTCTCGTGCGCGTTCGCTGTGCATGGCGGTGCCGTTTGTCAGTCCCGCGATGGACAACACGGCGGTGATGGCGTTGTTTACCGAGCACAAAGATCTGATTGGTTTGCCGGTGATCGAAAACGGCACGCCGTTTGGCATGATCAACCGCCATATTTTCCTGTCACAAATGTCGCGCCCGTTTTTCCGCGAACTCTACGATCGCAAAAGCTGCATCGCCTTTATGGATAAAGAGCCGCTGGTGATTGATGCCGATACCGAGCTCGATCAGGTAGCGCAGCAAGTGGTAGCGACCGGCGATAAGTCGGTCACCGACGGCTTTATCCTTACCGAACAAGGGCGCTACATCGGCATCGGGCTGGGCATCGACCTGATCCGCACCGTGTCAGATTTGCAGCATCAACAGCATCAGCAAATTTTGCAAAGCATCGATTACGCGCGCGTGATTCAGGACGCGATGCTCGATCGCTCAACGCAGCAGATGGCGCAGCAGCTCAACGATTGGTGCCTGCACTGGCAGCCGCGCGATGGCGTCGGCGGCGACTATTACGCCTTCCATCAGGATCAACACGGCTGGCTGGCGCTGATTGCCGACTGCACCGGCCACGGCATTCCCGGCGCATTTATGACGGTGATCCTGCAATCGGCGCTGGAAAATGCGCTGCAGCAGAATCGGCGCGCGCCGTCCGATGTGCTGCAATCGCTTAATCGCCATATCAAACAAACGCTGGGGCAGCTCAATGCCTCGCAGCAAACCTCGCTGTCGAACGACGGCTGCGATGCCATCGCGCTGCGCCTCGATAGCGAAAATCATCAGCTTTGCTGGTCAAGCGCACGCATGCACGCGCTGCTGCATACCGCTGGCGGCGAGGCGGAATCGCTGAAGGCCGATCGCGTTGGCGTCGGATATACCGATACGCCGCAGGATTACGTCTGGCCGCAGCAGCAGCGCACGCTCAATCCCGGCGACATGCTGCTGGTGATGACCGATGGCGTTACCGATCAGCCCGGCGGTGAACGTCAGATAATGTTTGGCAAAAAGCGCATTCAGACGCTGCTGAATCACTATCAAACGCTGCCGATGCCGGCACTTTCCGCGGCATTCGAGCAGGAATTTCTTCGTTGGCAAGGCAACCAGCCGCGACGCGATGACGTCACCTGGTTTGGCTTCCGCTATTAGAGTCACGTTATGAATCCAGGTTCGAATCTCAGCCGCATCCCGCCCGACAGCGTGGCGCTGCACTACACCGGCCTCTTTTCGCCGCAGAACATCACCGCGATGGGCGAAGTGATCAAAGTGTTTCTGGAGAATCAGCAGGCGCCGGTCAAAGTGCGGCGTCGCCTGTTCTCCAGCTTTGTCGAGATCGTGCAGAACATCCTGCGCTATTCGCAGGATAGCCGCAGCACCAGCCATGCCGAGCAGGATTTCCGCTTCGGCACGGTGACACTGCACGTTGAAGGCGATAACTACGTGCTGGAGAGCAGCAATCAGGTGGATCAAGTGGCCTGCGAGCAGCTGCGCTACTGGCTCGATCTGCTGCGCACCATGAGCAACGAAGAGATCAAACAGGCGTATCGCGTGGGTTTGCGCGCCGAGAGCCCCGCCACCAGCAAAGGGGCCAACATTGGATTATTAACGCTGGCGCGCGACGTCAGCGAACCGCTGGAGTATGAACTGCGTCCGTTGGCTTCCAACGGTTACGCCACGTTTTGGCTGAAAGCCACCATTCACCAGGATTGATCAATTGATGCAAAACCTTGTTATTGCTGCCACAGAGAGCACGCCCGAAGTGAGTTTTGATTTTGCCGCCGGTCAGTTTGCCCTGCGCGGTGAATCCTGGCCGGAGAACGCCGCGGCGTTTTATCGTCCGCTGCTGGATGCGTTAGAGAACTGGCAGCCGCAGCCGGGCGGCGACGTTGAAGTGAATATCGCGCTGCGCTACTTCAACAGCTCCAGCACCAAAATGCTGTTCAGCCTGTTTGATCTGTTCAACCAGCGCGCGCAGAGCGGCCAGAACGTGGCGCTCAACTGGTTCTTTGACGCCGAAGATGATGTCTCGGAAGAGTTTGGTCAGGAGCTGGCGCTGGACTTCACCGAACTGCAGGTGAAACTGCAGGCGGAAATGGCATCGTGATGGACCTCAACGAGCTGTTCCGCGAAGAGAGCGATGTGCTTAATCGCTCGCAGGATGTGGCGGCTCAAACCACGCTCAGCGCTGAGGATTATCGCGATGCGCTGCTGATGGTGAATCGCCATTATCAGCGCCTGATGCGTGAAACCTATCGCATGATCTCCCGCAGCGACCGCGCCGAGCGTGAGCTTAATCGCGTCAACGAACAGCTGCATCAGCTGGCGCAGGAGCTGGAGTACAAAGCCAGCCACGATCCGCTGACGGCGGTGTGGAATCGCGGGGCGATTATTCAGCGCATCAGCCAGACGCTAAGTCACGGCGCTGCGGCGCTGATCATTCTGGATATCGACCACTTCAAACGCATTAACGACGAGTTCGGTCATCCGATGGGCGATAAGGTGATTTGCGCGCTGGTGTCGCGTATTCAGGCGCACTGCCCGGCGGAAGCCAGCATTGGGCGCATTGGTGGCGAAGAGTTTACCGTGCTGCTGCCGCACTATCGCTTGTCCGATGCGGTGATTGTGGCGGGCGCGATTCACGCCTCGCTGAATGCTTCGCCGCTGGCGGTGTTGCCCGGCCAGCTGGTGACCGCCAGCCTTGGCGTTAGCTATGGCAAGCCGGGTTCTGATTTCGAGACGCTGTATAGCAATGCCGATGTGGCGCTGTACGACGCTAAAAATCACGGCCGCAATCGGGTGTTCTTCCGCTGATTACTGCGCGGCGGTCACCACCGGCGGCGGTGTGGCTTCTGGCACAAAGATGTGGTCGAGAATATTGCGCATCAGCGGTGCCGCCGTGACGCCTTCGTTGCCGCCGTTTTCCAGAATCAACGCCACCGCCACTTTGGGATCGTTAAACGGCGCAAACGCGGTGTAGAAGATGTGGTCACGCAGGCGCATCGGCGTCATTTTGGCGTTATACACCTGATTCTGCTTCAGGCTGAACACCTGCGAGGTGCCCGATTTCGCCGCAATGCCGTAAGGCGCGGTGTGGAAGTATTTGTAGCCGGTGCCGTTCGGCGCATTCGCCATGCCAAACATGGCGTGGCGCACCAGCGACCAATACGGCGATTTGGCATCACCAATCTGCGGCTGCGGTAATTTTGCCTGATACGGCTGCACCACCGTGCCGCGCTGCGATTTCTCCAGCAGATGCGGATTAATCACGCGGCCATTATTCAACAGCGCCACCAGCGCTTTCACCATCTGAATCGGCGTCGCCACCCAGTAACCTTGCCCAATGCCAACCGAAACGGTATCGCCCTGATACCACATCTTTTTGTGCACTTTTTGCTTCCATTCACGGCTTGGCAATAATCCGGCGTACTCTTCGTTGAGATCGATGCCGGTCGATTTGCCATAGCCAAACTGGCTCAGCATGGTGTGGATACGATCGATACCCATCATAAACGCCACCTGATAGAAGAAGCTATCCGCCGACTCTTCGATCGCTTTCGTCACGTCCAGCATGCCGTGACCGGTTTTTTTCCAGTCGCGATATTTACGATCGGTACCCGGCAGCGTCCAGGTGGGCGCGCCAAATAGGGTAAAGCTCGGCGTGATGACTTTGGTCAGCAGCGCCGACATCGCCATATAAGGCTTCACCGTGGAAGCCGGCGGATACAAGCCTTGCGTGACGCGGTTGATCAGCGGCAGGTCTTTATCCTGCAGCAGGGCTTTATAGGCTTTGTAGCTGATGCCTTTGACGAACGGATTGGGATCGTAGCTCGGCGCGGAAACCATCGCCAGCACGCTGCCGTCGTGCGGATCTTCAATCAGCGCCGCCGCGCGTTGCCCGGCTAACTGGCTCTCGACGTACTGTTGCAGATGCAGATCGAGCGTCAGCGTGATGTTCTGACCGGCCACCGGCGGCACCTCTTTCAGCACGCGCACGATGCGGCCGTGGTTATCCACTTCCACTTCCTGATAGCCGGTTTTGCCGTGCAGCAGCGATTCGTAATAGCCTTCAATGCCCTGCTTACCGATGTTGTGGTCCGCCGCGTAATTCTCGCCAACGCCTTGCGCATTCAGGCGTTTGTAGTCGTTATCGTTGATTTTCGAGACATAGCCAAGCACGTGCGCCAGGTCGGCACCGTAAGGATATTCACGGTCCTGATAGGTATCGACGGTGACGCCGCTAAAGCGGAATTGATTGACGGCGAAGCGCGCTACTTCTTCGTCAGTCAGTTCCGCTTTCAGTTCAACCGGCTTGTAGCGGCTGTTCTGTTTGAGCTCGTGCTCGAAGGTTTCAATCTCTTCCGGCGTGAGATCGACAATCGGCGTCAGCTCTTTCAGCGTTTCCTGCATGTTGTCGATTTTGTACGGCGTGATGTGAATGTCGTACCAGCTGACGTTGCGCACCAGCGGGATGCCGTTGCGATCGAAGATCAATCCACGCGTGGGCGCGATGGGGATCATTTTGATGTCGTTCTCGTTGGAACGTGTCTGGTAATAGCTGTGCTGATCGACCTGCAGGCGATACAGGTTGATGCCTAAAATGGTAAAGCAGATGACAACCAGGGCAAAAGCGACAATCGCACGGCGGGCAAACAGCTTTTCTTCTGCTTCGAAATTACGGAAATTCATCAGGTGGGCTTAGTCTCTTTGTTATCACGCTAATGATAAGCAGAGATTGTTTCAGAGCCAGCACGAAGATGCACAAGCCTGGGTAAAAGTGTGTCAGATGTTTACGGGGGGAAGCCAGGTCGCCATGAATGGCGCCCCTACGACGAATGTAGGGTCGGCATTTATGCCGACCTGGTTAACGCAGTGATTAATCGCCCAGCAGCACTGACTCCAGCGCGATCTTAATCATATCGTTGAAGGTGGTCTGGCGCTCAGCCGCCGTGGTCTGCTCGTGGGTGCGGATGTGGTCCGACACGGTACAGATGGTCAGCGCTTTCGCACCAAACTCTGCTGCCACGCCGTAAATACCCGCCGCTTCCATCTCCACACCCAGAATGCCGTACTTCTCCATCACGTCGAACATCTGCGGATCTGGCGTATAGAACAGATCGGCGGAGAAGATGTTACCCACGCGCGCATCAACGCCCAGCGCTTTGGCGGCGTCAACGGCGTTACGCACCATGTCGAAGTCCGCAATCGCCGCGAAGTCGTGATCCTTGAAGCGCATGCGGTTCACTTTGGAATCGGTGCAGGCACCCATACCAATCACCACGTCGCGCAGTTTCACGTCTGCGCGCACTGCGCCGCAAGAACCGACACGGATAATCTTCTTCACGCCGAAATCGGTGATCAGCTCTTTGGTGTAGATCGAGCAGGATGGAATGCCCATGCCGTGACCCATCACCGAAATCTTGCGGCCTTTATACGTACCGGTGTAACCCAGCATGCCGCGCACGTTGTTCACTTCCACCACATCTTCGAGGAAGGTTTCCGCAATGTGCTTAGCGCGCAGCGGATCGCCCGGCATCAGTACGACGTCCGCGAAATCACCCATTTCTGCATTAATATGAGGCGTTGCCATGGTTATTTTCCTTATTAAATTTGGGGCGCTGTTTTACAGCATGCTCTTGCCGTAGTCCATGCTGGACAGGCCAAAATATTTTGCGATGGTCTGGCCGATATCAGCGAAGGTATCGCGGTATCCCAGCGATCCTAGCTTCACATTCGGGCCGTAGATCAGAATCGGAATGTGCTCACGCGTGTGCTCGGTGCCTTTCCAGCTTGGATCGCAGCCGTGATCGGCGGTGAGGATCAGAATGTCGCCCTCTTTCACCAACTCCATCAGCTCTGGCAAACGACGATCGAACAATTCCAGTCCGCCCGCATAACCGGCGATATCGCGACGATGTCCCCACGTTGAGTCAAAATCAACGAAGTTAGTGAACACAATCGAATTATCTGGCGCTTTCTTCATCTGTTCGATGGTGGCGTTGAACAGCGCGTCTAAGCCGGTGGCTTTGACCTTCTGCGTGATGCCCTGCTCGGCATAGATATCGGCGATTTTACCCACCGAAATCACTTCACCGCCCTTCTCGTCAACCAGCTTTTTCAGCATGGTCGGCGCTGGCGGTTCCACGGCCAGATCGTGACGGTTGCCGGTACGCTCGAAGTTACCCGCTTTGTCGCCAACGAACGGACGCGCAATCACGCGGCCGATGTTGTAGCCGCCATTGGTCAGCTCTTCACGGGCGATTTCGCACAATTCGTACAGGCGATCGAGGCCAAAGGTCTCTTCGTGGCAGGCAATCTGGAACACCGAATCCGCCGAGGTGTAGAAAATCGGCTTGCCGGTTTTCATGTGCTCTTCGCCGAGCTGGTCGAGGATCACCGTGCCCGATGAGTGACAATTTCCGAGATATCCCGGCAGATCGGCACGTTTCACCAGAATATCCAGCAGCTCCTGCGGGAAGCTGTTCTCTTTGTCGCTGAAATAGCCCCAATCAAACAGCACCGGCACGCCGGCGATTTCCCAGTGGCCCGACGGCGTATCTTTACCGGACGACAATTCGCTGGCGTAAGCATACGCACCGATGATTTCCGCGTTGGGATCGAGGCCTGGCGGGAAACGACCGGTAGAGAGCTCAGCCGCTTTGCCGAGGCCCAGTTTGGTCAGGTTAGGTAAGTGCAGCGGGCCTTCGCGACCTTCATTGGCGCGGCCTTCGAAACAGGCTTCGGCGATATGGCCGAGCGTGTCCGATCCTTCATCACCGAATTTATCGGCGTCTTTGCTGGAGCCGATCCCGAAGGAGTCGAGAACCATAATAAAAGCACGTTTCATGCAAGTCTCCTGCGCAATGCGCGATGACAAGTCAAAAAAAAGCGATCAGATCAGTATACCCGAACGGCCGCTGCCTGGCACGAAGAAGCGCCAGTTATTCGCTAATGCGACGATAAACTACCGGCGTAATCGCTGGCGCAGTATCGCTCAGCGTGATGGCTGCTTTAACGGCGGCGGCGGCCTGCTGCCACTGCGCTTCCGACGCGGCGTGGATAATTGCCAGCGGACGCTGCGCGTCAATCTGCGTGCCGAGCGTGGTCACGTCGCTCAAGCCCACGCTGTAATCAATGCTGTCGCTGGCGCGCTGGCGCCCCCCGCCGAGCGCAACCACCGCCATGCCGAGCGCACGCGTATCCATTGCGCTGACGATACCGGCGCCATCGGCGTATACCGCTTTGCTCAGCGTTGGCGCGGGCAGATAGCTGTCCATGCGCTCGATGAAATCCACCGGACCCTTTTGCGCCGCCACCATGCGGGCAAACACTTCGGCGGCTTTGCCATTATCCAGCACCTGCTGCAGCTTTTGGCGCGCATCGGCGTCATTTTCGGCCAGTTTGCCGGAGATCAGCATTTCCGCGCACAGCGCCATCGTCACTTCCAGCAGACGCGGATTGCGCGCCTCGCCGGTCAGGAACTGCACCGCTTCACGCACTTCCAGCGCATTACCGGCGGTGGAAGCCAGCACCTGATTCATGTCGGTGAGTAGCGCGGTGGTTTTACAACCTGCGCCATTGGCGACGCCAACAATCGCCTGCGCCAGATTTTCTGAGGCTTCGAAGGTCGGCATAAAGGCGCCGGAGCCCACTTTCACGTCCATCACCAGCGCATCCAATCCTTCCGCCAGTTTTTTGGCGAGGATCGACGCGGTGATCAGCGGAATGGAGTCCACGGTGGCGGTGATATCGCGCGTGGCGTAAAAACGTTTGTCGGCCGGCGCCAGCGAATTGGTCTGACCGATAATCGCGATGCCGACGTCTTTGATAATCTGGCGGAAACGATCGTCGCTCGGGAAGATATCAAAGCCCGGAATCGCTTCCAGTTTATCCAGCGTGCCGCCGGTGTGGCCGAGGCCGCGCCCGGAGATCATCGGCACATAACCGCCGCACGCCGCTACCATCGGGCCGAGCATCAGCGAAGTGACATCGCCAACGCCGCCGGTGGAGTGTTTATCAACAATCGGGCCGTTGAGATTCAGCGATTTCCAGTTCAGCACCGTGCCGGAGTCGCGCATCGCCATGGTCAGCGCCACGCGCTCGTTGAGCGTCATATCATGGAAATAGATGGTCATCGCCAGCGCGGCAATTTGACCTTCCGAAACGCTGTTGTCGCGCACGCCGTTGATAAAGAAGCGGATCTCCGCTTCACTCAGCGCCTGGCCGTCGCGTTTTTTACGAATAATTTCTTGTGGCAGGAACACGGTTGCCTCCCCGGAATAGAGAGGTCGCCATAAATGGCGACCCTACGAACATCGATATGAACTTAGTAACCCGCTTTGCTGGTCGCGGTTTCGTGGCCCAGCGTATTCAGCAGGCTTGCCAGCAGGCTGGAAGCGCCAAAGCGGAAATGACGCGCATCCGCCCAGCCTTCACCCAGAATGTCGTCCGCCAGCTGCAGATAAAGCGCCGCGTCTTCTGCAGTGCGCACGCCGCCCGCCGGTTTGAAACCAACCTGCTGCTTCACACCTTTGTCGCGAATCACTTGCATCATGATCGCCGCCACTTCTGGCGTCGCGTTGACCGGCACTTTACCGGTGGAGGTTTTGATGAAATCGGCACCCGCATCGATAGCGATTTCCGAAGCGGCACGAATCAGCGCTTCGTCTTTCAACTCACCACTTTCGATGATCACTTTCAGCAGCACGTTCGCCGCCGCGCAGGCTTCTTTACAGGCTTTCACCAGCTCGAAACCGATATCACGGTTACCGGCAATCAGCGCACGATACGGGAACACCACATCCACTTCGTCAGCGCCGTAGGCGATGGCCGCGCGGGTTTCAGCCAGCGCGATCTCAACGTCATCGTTGCCGTGCGGGAAGTTAGTGACGGTGGCGATGCGGATTTCTGGCGTGCCCTGCTCGCGCAGCGCTTTACGAGCTGACGGGATGAAACGCGGATAGATGCAGATGGCAGCGGTGTTACCGCCTGGGGATTTCGCCTGACGGCACAGCGCGATCACCTTCTCGTCGGTGTCGTCTTCGTTCAGGGTGGTTAAATCCATCAGTTGCAATGCGCGCTGTGCTGCTGCTTTCAGGTCGGTCATGATGCTCTCCAAAATTCAGATCGGCGGGCACAACCCACCGGGGAATGTGATAATTCTAACAACTACCGTGACGATGAATTGCGCTTCACGTCACACTAAAAAGAAAACCTGTCATTTAAATACAATTATTTAGTGACATTCATCACAAATAACCGCGAATCGAGCGGGAATGCGCCGTGATGGTCATTGTTATTATTATCACAAAAATGGGCGTAAAAGTGTACTCTCAGCTTTATTAATGTAGCCAATCAGGCGTAAGGCAGCGTAAATGCAGAATCTGTCGGGGGAGAATCAGGCGGGCAAAGCGAACAACTGCTGGCTGTTATGCCACAGCGCGTCGGCGATCGCTTCGGGGGATTCGCTGCGCAGCTGACACAGCACGTCAAACACGTTGCGCGCCCGCTCCGGACGATTAGGCTGGCCCTGAAAACCGTGCAGCGGCATATCGGGCGCGTCGGTTTCCAGTAATAACGCCTTGAGCGGCAGGTTGGCGATGGTGTTGCGGGTTTTACTGGCGCGTTCATAGGTGATGGTACCGCCAACGCCAATTGCATAACCAAGCTGGATAAAGCGCTCCGCCTGCTGCTGGCTGCCAGCAAAACCGTGTACCACGCCACGGCGCGGCAGATCGTGACGACGTAAATGCAGCGCCAGCTGATCGTGGGTGCGGCGCGAGTGCAGGATCACCGGCAGATCGTACTGCTTCGCCAGCTGGAGCTGCTTATTGAGCAGGCGCGTCTGTTTGGCAAATTGCGCATCCTCCATATAGAGATCGAGACCGATCTCGCCGATCGCCACACGCTTGCTATTCGGCTTTTTCAGCCAGCGCTCTAACTCATCAAGATGCGCATCTTCCTGATGCTCAGCAATATTGATTGGATGCAGACCCAGCGCGGCATATAGCGCCGGATGCTGCTGCGCCAGTTGCGTCACAAGCGCGAAACGGCTGGCATCCACGCTCGGTACAATGATGCGTTCCACGCCGGCTTGCGCAGCGCGTGCAATGCTGGCGTGCGCATCATCAACGAACGGCGGGAAATCGAAGTGGCAATGCGTGTCGATAAACTTCATGCCAGCGAGCCTTTATCAAAATCGGCATCGTTTTCCGCCAGCGCGGGCGTAATCAGCGGGCGATTGTCAGGCGCATTCGCCACCGCTGCCGGCGGCGTAACCGTGGTTGAACGCACCAGCGGCTCAGCATCGCTTAGCCATTGACCGAGCGTGGCGAGGAAATAGCGCCCGCTGCGGCGGCCTAAATGATAATCCTGATTCAGCGATGACAAGCGGCTGCCGAGCGCCATGCTTGCCAGCGGTTTCGGCGGACAGATTTCAATGATGCGCAGGTTATCCGGCGGCTGCTCAATGAACTGCTGAATTTCGCGATAGCTCTCTTCATGCTGATGCAGGATGTTGATCATCGGCTGCAATGCGCTGTCGGACAAAAAGCGTTCCATGCGTTTAAACCACTTCGGCGTGTAGGACACCTGCGACGGCACGGTGCGGATCACCACAATGGTGTCCGCGCCACGGCGCGCAGCTTCGCGTACCGGAATGGCATCGCTGATGCCGCCGTCAAGATAGCTCACGCCGTCCATCTGCACGCCGCTGCGGTAAAAACCGGGGATCGCGCTGGACGCTTTTAGGATGTCGTGCCAGTTGGTGCTGATCGGGTTGAAGTACTCGGCGCGGTAATCGTCGCTGCGGCAGGCACACATATAGAATTCGCTGCCTTTGGCAAACAGCCCTTCGGCGGTGTTGAGCGCCAGCGGGAATTCCTGTTTGGTGATATCGATCAGCCAATCGAGATCGATAAGATGCCCGCCGCGCACGAATCGTAGCGGATCAAAGAACAGTTTGCTGGTGGTGTAACGGGAGATCACGCGTCGCGCGTAGCCAGGCTGGCCACAGACAAATGCCGACAGGTTTTGCGCCCCGGCCGAGGTGCCGAGTAACAGTTGAAAAGGATTGAAGCCTGCGCGTTGAAATTCGTCCAGCACGCCTGCGGTAAAGATGCCGCGCTGACCGCCGCCTTCGCACACCAAGGCGATTTTATTCGATTTAAAAGGAGTTAAAGCCAGCGGTTCGAATGAACCTAATGTCAACGGAATACGTGTGCCCAATGGATGTCCCTCAGTGTTGCTTGCTCTGAGGGAGTCGCCGAAGCAGCATCCCGGAGAACCAGTCATTGTCGTTCCCTGACCAATTGCTTCTGCAATCGTTGCGGCTTCGTAGTATGCCGCACAAGACCGGTCTCCGCTTTAGGTGACTCGCGGGTTAGCGTCTATTGAGACGCAAGTAGTCAGGGTCGTTTGCGCCCGGTAAACAGGCTCACGAGGAACAGAATAATACCGACAATGAAGACAATTTTAGCTGCCCATGCTGCCGTACCCGCCAGACCGCCGAAACCTAATGCCGCAGCAATCAGAGCGATGACCAGAAAGATAATACCCCAACGAAACATAAGCCTCTCCTTTACCATTGTGAAAATCGAACTGCTTATTTACACCTTTGTTTTTATTACGAAACGGCACCTGCTGGTGCCGAGTCGCTCGCGTTAAGATTTCACCTTCAGGTCATTCTTCACGCTTTTCACGCCTTCAATGGCTTTGGCGATCTTCTCAGCACGATCGGACTGTGCCTGATTCGCCACTTCCCCTGATAACTGCACCACGCCGTCGGTGGTTTCCACCTTAACGTTGCGTGATGGCACGATATCATCTGCTAAAAGCTTAGCTTTAATTTCGCTGGTGGTTGCGGTATCGCCCGCATAACCTTTCAGAGAAGCATTTTTGCTGTCTTTAACGTGTAGTTTGTCGCTGACGGATTTCACACCTTCGACTTTCTGCACCAGCGCGACGGCTTTTTCAGCCTGATCCTGAGAAGCCACGAAGCCGCTCAGTGTCACCACGCCATCGTGCGTTTTGACGGAGATATCCGTGCTTTTAATTGCGTCATCATCCACCAGCGCCGCTTTGGCTTTAGCCGTGATGCCGCTGTCATCCATATAACCATCGACTTTTTTCATAGAGCTATCGATCTTCGCACCCGCGCTGTCGGAGGTTTGCTGTGCTTTCTGCGACAGTGATTCATCTGCAAATGCCGCACCGCTCAGCAGAGCAGAACCGGCCAGGGCAGCAATCAGGGTTTTAGCAATCTTAGTCTTATTCATCGATATCATCCTTCTATCAGTTAACTCATCCGTTATCGCGGATGCGCCAGCAACGAACGGCGTTGCTGAGTTACTGGACGTAATGAAACCCGCAAGGTCTCTTTTCTCGTCCGACAGGATAATAGTAGTAGGGATTACAGCTTTTGCTGGCTCTTGTGGTTGATATATCGCCAAAAAGAGAAAAAAACAGCGGAATTAGGAGGAGTCTGTAACAAACAAAACAGGGCCAGTGAAAATCACAGGCCCTGCTGGCAACGGCGATTAGTGCTCGCGCGTTTTGCGGAATCTCACGTCAGGATAGCGTTCCTGAGTGATGTTGAGGTTCACCATGGTTGGCGCGATATACGTGAGGTTATCACCTCCATCGAGCGCCAGGTTCACTTCATTTTTACGCTGGAAATCGTCGAATTTCTTCGCATCATCACACTCAACCCAGCGAGCGGTTGAGACGTTGATGGCTTCGTAGATCGCTTCAACGTTGTATTCGCTTTTCAGGCGTGCCACCACCACTTCGAACTGCAGCACACCGACCGCGCCCACAATCAGATCGTTATTGTGCACCGGACGGAACACCTGCACCGCGCCCTCTTCCGACAGCTGAACCAGCCCTTTCAGCAGCTGTTTCTGCTTAAGCGGATCGCGCAGACGGATACGGCGGAACAGCTCTGGCGCGAAGTTCGGAATGCCGGTGAACTTCATGTTTTCACCCTGCGTAAAGGTGTCGCCAATCTGAATGGTGCCGTGGTTGTGCAGACCAATGATGTCGCCCGGATAGGCTTCTTCTACGTGCGAACGGTCGCCGGCCATAAAGGTCAGTGCATCGGAAATCACCACATCTTTACCGGTACGCACCTGACGCAGCTTCATGCCTTTTTCGTACTTGCCGGATACCACACGCATAAAGGCGACGCGGTCGCGGTGCTTCGGGTCCATGTTTGCCTGGATCTTAAACACGAAGCCGCTAAATTTCTCTTCCTTTGCTTCCACCAAACGCGCGTCGGTGTTGCGCGGCATTGGACGCGGCGCCCAGCTAACCAGGCCATCCAGCATATGATCAACGCCGAAGTTACCCAGCGCGGTGCCGAAGAACACCGGCGTGATTTCGCCACTCAGGAACAGCTCCTGATCGAACTCGTGCGAAGCGCCCTGCACCAGCTCCAGCTCATCGCGCAGCTGCTGTGCCAGATCTTCGCCTACTGCGGCATCCAGTTCTGGATTCGCCAGCCCCTTAACAATGCGCACTTCCTGAATGGTGTGGCCTTTACCGGTTTGATACAGGTAAGTTTCGTCGTTGTAGAGGTGATAAACCCCTTTGAACAACTTGCCGCAGCCAATCGGCCAGGTAATAGGTGCGCAGGCGATCTTCAGCTCACTCTCCACTTCATCCAGCAGCTCCATGGGATCGCGGATGTCACGGTCGAGTTTGTTCATAAAGGTGATGATTGGCGTATCGCGCAGGCGCGTCACTTCCATCAGCTTACGGGTGCGATCCTCAACACCTTTCGCGGCGTCGATTACCATCAAACAGCAGTCAACCGCCGTCAGCGTACGGTAAGTATCTTCAGAGAAGTCTTCGTGTCCTGGCGTATCCAGCAGGTTCACGAGGCTGTCGCGATACGGGAACTGCATCACCGAGGTGGTGATGGAGATACCACGTTGTTTCTCCATCTCCATCCAGTCCGATTTCGCGTGCTGGTTGGAGCCGCGGCCTTTGACGGTACCGGCGGTTTGAATCGCCTGTCCGAACAGCAGCACTTTTTCGGTGATTGTGGTTTTACCGGCGTCCGGATGCGAGATGATCGCAAAGGTACGGCGGCGCGCCACTTCTTCTAAAAAGGAGGCATTAGACATTGAGTGAATTCTTCTTCAAGGGCAACACGCGGACAGCGCGCTGCGAATAAATCGTTTCGAGGTCATTCCGCAGGATAACGCGGCCAATGGCGACGCAGTGGCGTCGGTTCACAGCAAGAGGTGTGCGATCTACATTGGCGGCAGTCCTGAATCCCGTCAGCATTGAGGCGGCATAGCATACAATATTTCGCCGAGTGGGGAAATCGTCGCATGGTAGTGCCCTTGTAGGGTCGCCATTCATGACGACCGATTCACATTTCAGCCCAACACCCGCACCACCGCCGCCTTAAAGATCTTCACCCCAATCTCCAGCGAACTCAGCTCAAAGCGCATCTCAGGATGATGCAAACCCGGCACCAGATTGGTTCCCAATCCCCAGAAACCGGCTTTCACCTGCGGATTTTTTACCGGGTAATAGAAGAAATCTTCGCTGCCCGGCGTGGTTTTGGTATCCAGCAAACCCTGTTCGCCCAGCACATCGACAATCGCCGCGCGAATCACCGCCGTGGCTTCCTCATGAATCTCTGCTGCTGGCATCTCTTTCAGCACCACCACGTCCGCCGTGGCACCCAGCGCCGCCACGCTGTGCTGAATCGCCAGCGTCACTTTCTCTTTCAGCACCTCCATTGGCGCGTTTTCCTGCGAACGCAGATCCCACACCACGCGCGCCTCATCCGGCACCGAGTTGGTCACGCCCGCATCGCACAGAAAGCGTGTAGCTTTCACGCTCCAGGTCAAACCCGGCGGCAGATGGATGGCGTTGACGGCCTGTACCGCTTGCACCGCCGCATCCAGCGCGTTGACGCCCAAATGCGGACGCGCCGCATGCGCCGGTGCACCTTTGATGGTGGCTTCCAGCGTGCTGCAGGCGGAGTAGATCACCGCTGGCGTCGCTTGCCCCACCTGACACTCTTCCAGCGGACGCACATGGAAGCCGAGAATCATCTCCACATCCTCCAGCGCGCCGCCCTCAATCATCGCCAGCGCACCCGCACCGAGCTCTTCAGCCGGCTGGAATAGTAGCTTGAGCCGCCCTTTCTTGATCGCGCCCTCTTTCATCAGCTCTTGCGCTGCCGTCAGCACCACCGACGAATGACCATCGTGGCCGCAGGTGTGGCGCGCACAGGCTACGCCATCAATGATATGACCGAGCGCATCCATATCCGCACGCAGCGCCAGCACCGGACCGGGCACGCCGCTGTCGATTTCCGCCACCATGCCGGTGGTGTTATTGATGCCGCGCGTCACTTTAATTCCGGCGCTTTCCAGCTGATCGGCAATATAAGCAGAGGTTTTGAATTCCTGAAAACCCAGCTCGGGAATTTCATGCAGAAAATGGTAATGCTCTAAGACGTTCGACACCGCTAAGCTCCTGACAAGTAAAGGCAAGCCTCAGCATCGCCCGATGCGCAGCTATAATCAATCAAGCGTGAATGAAAATTAGTCAAATATGAGAACTCTTCGCATTCAACATGTGGAATAATTCCATTTACAATCAATAAGATAAATTCAACCTTTTTGCGAAAAACCCTTCACAAAAAAGTATAGATTGATGCATAATTCGCCGTACTTCACCTGACAAATTAAAAAGGACTCAGCCATGTTAACTGCTGAAATGACCTCACGTTTAAACGACCAACTGAACCTCGAATTCTTCTCTGCCAACCTCTATCTGCAGATGAGCGCCTGGTGCAGCGATAAAGGCTATGAAGGTGCCGCTTCATTCCTGAAAATGCATTCTCGCGAAGAGATGCAGCACATGCAGAAGCTGTTCGACTACGTCAGCGATGCCGGCGCTTTGCCGGTGCTGGGCAGCATTGCGGCTCCGGCGATTAGCTGGACTTCACTGAATGACGTGCTGGAAGAAGCGCTGAAGCATGAGCAGTTGATCACAAAAAAAATCAACGAGCTGGTGCACACCGCATTAACTACGCAGGATTACTCCACCTTCAACTTCCTGCAGTGGTACGTTGCCGAGCAGCATGAAGAAGAGAAGCTGTTCAAAACCGTGCTGGATAAACTGGCGATGGTCGGCAACAAAGGCGAAGGCCTGTTCCTGGTGGACAAAGATCTCGGCCACATGTCCGTCGACGGCCACGGCGCATAATAATAAAGATTACACACAGCAAAATAGAGAACGCCCGACATGTCGGGCGTTTTTTTATGCCTATTCCAACTCTTTCAACCGCAACTCCGATGGCTGCGGACGGCCAAAGAAATAACCCTGAAACAGCGTACAACCCTCTTCACGCAGTTTGGCGTACTGCTCGCCGCTCTCCACGCCTTCGGCGGTGATCTGAATATCGAGGCTGCGGCTCATGCCGGTAATGGCGCGGATAATCGCCAGCGCCTCGCGGCTGTCGCCCATATCGTTGATGAACGACTTGTCGATTTTGATTTTGTCGAACGGGAACGAGCGCAGATAGCTAAGCGATGAATAACCGGTGCCGAAATCATCCAGCGCAATCTGCACGCCGAGAGCTTTCAGGCTTTGCAGCGTGCGGATGTTGCCGAGCGTGTCGTCCAGCAGCACCGACTCCGTGATCTCCACTTCCAGCCGATGCGGGGCAAGCCCGGATTCACGCAGCGCACCTTCCACCACCGACACCAGCGAGCTGTTCTTAAACTGCAGCGGCGACAGGTTCACCGACACCGATTGTTCGGTGTTCCAGCTCTGCGCTTCGCGGCAGGCTTCATACAGCGCATAAGCGCCGAGCATATGAATCAAGCCGGTCTCTTCAGCGATCGGGATAAAATCGTTCGGCATGATCAGCCCTTTAATCGGGTGATGCCAGCGCATCAGCGCTTCATAGCCGATGATGCCCTTCTCGTTGGTGATCGGCTGGTAATAAAGCTTAAGCTGACGACCAGAAATCGCATCACGCAGATCGTTTTCAATCACGCGACGGCTGCGCGCCTGATTGTCCATCTCAATGGTGAAGTGTTCGAAGCGATTGCGGCCATTACGTTTGGCTTCGTACAGCGCCATATCGGCGCAGCGCAGCATATGTTCCGGCGTGTTAGTGGCTTGCGAGGTAAGCGCAATGCCGACGCTCAAGCCCACCGACAGATTATGCCCTTCAACGTTGATCGGCGGACGGATCGCCTCGATCAGCCGCTGCGCCACCACCGCCGCTTCATCGGCAGCACGCACATTGGGTAACACGATGGCAAACTCATCGCCGCCAATGCGCGCCAGCGTATCGTGATCGCGCAGCGCGCTGCGCAGGCGTTTCGCTACCACGCGCAGCAGGTCATCACCAATCTGGTGGCCGAGCGCATCGTTGACGTTTTTGAAGTTATCGAGATCGAGACACAGCGTGGCGCTGACCTGGTGGTTCTGACTATCGACGCGCAGCGCTTCACTCAGCTTCTGGCGGAACAGCACGCGGTTGGGCAGGCTGGTGAGATTGTCGTGATGCGCCATATGACGAATACGCGCATCGGCTTCGCGCTGATCGGTCACGTCCTCGACAATCAGCATCACGTAGTTCTGACGCATATCTTTGCCGCTGATGGTGGTGGCGCGCGTATGCAGAATGCGCTCGCCACCCGCTGTCAGCAGCAGCTGTTCGCGCGAGTGAATGCCTTCGCTGCGCAGCGCCACATCCGCCAGGCTGTTGAAGTAATCACCCAGCTCCGCCGACATACATTCGTGCGGGCGCTTGTGCATGATCAGCGCTTTGTTGATGCCAAACAGCTGCTCAGCTTTGTCATTCACCATCAGGATTTCACGGCTGATGGCATCTTCAACGATCACGCACGAGGGAATATTGCTGATGATGGTGTCGAGAAAACCCGACAGCTCCGACATTTTCGCGCTCTGCGACTGCGCCAGATCCCGTGCGCGCAGCAGTTGCTGCTCGTTCTCACGCCGTTCGGTGATATCGCGGGTAATTTTGGCGAAGCCGATCAGTTTGCCGTTTTCATCATAAATCGCTTCGATAACAACGTGGGCCCAAAATGCCGAGCCATCTTTGCGGTAGCGCCAGCCTTCATCTTCAAAACGCCCGGTTTTCAACGCAATGCCGAGGTTAGCTTCGGGCGCATTGGCATGACGTTCCGCTGAACTGTAAAACACCGAGAAGTGCTGACCGACAATCTCGTCAGCCAGATAACCTTTAGCGCGCTGTGCACCGTTGTTCCAGTTCACCACGCGGCCCTGCACATCCAGCATATAGATGGCGTAATCGCGCACGCCTTCCACCAGCAGACGGAATTTCTTCTCCTGCTCGTGTTGTTTACGCAGCAGCGCCTGTTGTTCGGTGCAGTCGCGGGTGATTTTGGCGTAGCCAATCAGCTTGCCGGCATCATCACGGATTGCGTCAATGATGACATGTGCCCAAAACGCGCTGCCATCTTTGCGGTACCGGTAGCCTTCGTCTTCGAAACGACCGGTTTTGAAGGCGGTGGTGAGGTTTTTTTCCGGGATATGGTTTTTACGATCCTGGGCGCTGTAGAAGCGTGAGAAGTGCTGTCCAACAATCTCTTCGGCAACGTAGCCTTTCGCGCGCTGTGCGCCTACGTTCCAGTTTTCCACGTTGCCGTCCAAATCGAGCATATAGATGGCGTAATCACTGACGCCTTCCACCAGCATGCGAAAGCGCTGTTCCTGCTCGCGCTGTTTGCGCTGCTGCTCTTGCTGCTCGGTGCAGTCACGGGTGATTTTGGCAAAACCCAGCAGCTCACCAAACTCATCGCGGATAGCGTCGATCACCACATGCGCCCAAAACGCGCTGCCATCTTTACGGTAACGCCAGCCTTCGGTTTCAAAGCGCCCGACCGCCGTCGCTGTCGCCAGACCACGCTGCGGCGCGCCGTTTTTGCGATCCTCTTCGCTGTAGAAGAGCGCAAAATTCTTCCCTACGATTTCATCGGGCGTGTAACCTTTGGCGCGCTGCGCGCCGCTATTCCAGTTCGCCACCGTGCCATCGGGTTTGAGCATGTAAATGGCGTAATCCACCACGCTCTGTACCAAAAGTCGGTACATGACGTCAGAGTTATTATTCATTGTTATTCGCCTATTGCTGGGCTGGTATCGTCGAAACTTAAGAAAATTCTTAATTATCAAGCAGACTTAAGCGCAAATACGCAGCGCTGACAAGCGCTATTCATCCGCAGACAAATGTTGGTAGGTATGTTATCGGCAGTGGCGAGAAAATGTTCAGTAGGATACTTCACAAATCATCATACGTTGACGGCAGGCTGGCGTTACGCTTGCCACGGTAAAATGCCGTGCGGCAAGCGTCGCGTCAGGCGTGTGGCAACCGCCATTAATAAGCAAACCACCACAATCATCAGGCAGCCCACCGCCGCCGCCAGCGACGCGGATCCGCCTTCATCAAGGAATACGATGGTCGGTCCGATGGTTTGCGTTTGCGAGGTGACCAGCAGCACCGAAACCTGGATTTCATTCAGCGCGGTGAGAAACACCAGCACGCTGCCCGCCAGCGCCGACGGTGCCGCCAGTGGCAATAAGATGTCGCGCATGCGGCGCAGAAAACCGGCGCCGCACAAACGTGCCGCTTCATCTAATGCCGGTTCCAACTGGGCGAATCCGGCCAGCGTTGGGCGCAGCACCAGCGCGAGGAAGTTCGCCAGATAGGCGGCAAGGATGATCCACACCGTGCCATACAGCGAGACATTAACGATCGGCAGCGGACGCAGGAAAAACAGCATCGCCGCCACGCCGGTGACAATGCCCGGCAGCGCGTAGGTCAGTTCACTCGCCAGCCACAAACCGCGCACTAATTTGGTTCGCCGCCAGCTGAGGAAATAGGCGAGAAACAGCGCGCAAACCGTCAAAATCAGCGCCGCCAGCGTGGTCAATCCGAGGCTGGTGAGAAATGCCTGCCGCACCGCCGGATAACCCCACAACGCGGCGCGGAAGTTCTCCAGCGTCAGCGTTTGCCAGCTGAGCGCCTGGCCAAAACCGCTGGTGAGCGCGGTGATCAGCAGCGCGCTGAGCGGCAACAGCAAGGTCAGCGCCATCCACAGCCAGGCGACACTTTCAATCGCCACACGCCCGCGCCCCAGCGATTGCTGCCACAGGCGCGGCGCACCGTTGACGCGCACATCATGGCGTCCGCCCAACCAGGCGCTGGCCGCCATGCCCGCCAGCGTAATCACCGCAATCAATAACGCATACACCGCGGTGTTTGGCAGCGCGCTCGGACCAATGCCGTTCAGTTGCTGATACACCAGCGTGATCAGCGTTGGCACGCGCGCCGGAATCCCCAGCATCGCCTGAATACCGAAGTTGCCCGCCGCCGCAACAAAGGTCAGCGCGGCACCGGCAAAAATTGCCGGGCGCGCCAGCGGCAGCACAATGGTGAACAGGATGCGCGCGCGTGACGCACCGCTGGCCTGCGCCGCTTCCACCAAATCGGCGGGCAAACGGCGCAAACCGGCGCGCACGGTGAGGAACACCAACGGCGCATTGTGCGTGCCAAGCAGCAGCACAATGCCGGTTAAGGAGTAGAGCGGCTGCTCGCCGGGCGCAAACCACGGCAACTCAAGCGTGGCAAACAGCAGCGCCAGCGGACTGCTTGGTGCCAGCGCCTGTAGCCAGGCCAGCGCCGTCACCTGCGGCGGAATCATCAGCGGCAGGATAAACGCAAACACCCACGCGGTTTTGGCACGTAGATCGCTAAGCGCCACCAGCCACGCGGCGGCAGTGCCAAGTACCACGGAAATCAGGGTAGAACTGAGCGCGATGAGCAACGTATTGCCGCTGGCGATCAACACCCGATCGCTCGCCAGCAGGCGCGTTAAGCGCGCGATATCCGGCACGCCGTTGGGCGCAATGGCGGTCCACACCAGCCGCATCAGCGGTGCCACCGACAGCAAACCAATCAGCAGCACCAGCATTGCCAGAATCAGCCGTTCGCTGTTAAAGCGTGGCGCTTTGCGCGCCGCGCTGCGCCATTCGTTGCTCAACACGCTCATGCTTAGCCGCCAAACAGCGCGGTGAACCGATCGCGCACTGCCGCATCTTCTTTGATCGCTTTCGCCACGTCCGGCGACAGCAGCTTGATTTTATTGATCGGCGTGAAGCCTGCCGGTGCTGAGACGCGATCATCCACCGGACGGTTGCCCTGCTCGACCACCAGCTTCTGGCCTGGCTCGGAAAGCATAAAGTTAACGAAGGCTTTGGCGGCCGGCAGGTTGTGCGCGGTTTTCATGATGGCAACCGGTTCGGTGACATACGACACGCCCTCTTTGGGATAGACCAGATCCACCGGTGAACCCTTTTTCTTCGCCAGAATCACGTCGGCGTCGGTGATGATGCCGTACTTATCCAGCCCGCTGGCGACCGCCTTCAGCGCCGGGCCGTTGCCGCCCTGCGGCGCGATGCCGATGGCCGCCAGCTTTTTGTAGAAGCTCCAGCCAATCGACGGCGTGTTGATATCGGTGTGCAGCTTGTAGAGCGCCGCGCCGGAGTAAAGCGGGCTTGGTACCGCAATCTGCCCTTTGTTGGCTTCCACCGCCAGCGCGTTCCAGCTATCAATCGGCTGCGCATGCTGGGTGTTGTAGGCAATTACCGTGGCGATGATTTTGGTGCCGAAGAAGGTTTTGTCTTTGTCGTAAAACGATGGATTGATGTGGCTAAGCGGCGCATCGCTGTAGCTGTAGAGATGGTTTTCGTTTTTCAGCGCGCCGAGGTTGATAGCGTCGGCAATCAGCAGCACATCTGGCTTGGCTGCGCCGCTCATCATTTCGGTGCGCAGCACGTTCATTAACTGCGTGGTGCCGTTGCGCGTCCACTCGACCTGCACATTGGGATAGGCGGCTTTAAACGCATCCATGGTTTGCTGGGCAATTTCGGGTGCCTGCGAGGTATAAACCACCAATTTCCCTGCTGGCGCCTCGTCGGCAAAGCTGGCGGCAGAGATCACGAATCCACTGGCTAACATCAACACGTTTAACGTCGTACGCATAGCATTTCCCTGAAGGTTTAGAAGATTAAGAAGGAAGAATCCAGCCGTCACGCAGCGTCACACCCACAGTGGCGTCGACAACGGGTAAAGGCTGATCGGCCAGCAGCAGCGTGATGCTGCATTCGGGCGCGGCCAGCGGCGTCACGTTGAGCTGATAGTGGCCGCCGCGATAGATCACCCGCTGCACGCGCGCGGCAAACCGTGGTTCGCCCGGCGCGGCTAAGTGGAAATCGACTGCGTGAAAACTGGCTTGCGCCTGCGGTTGCGGGCGCTGATGCGGCGCGCAGCGTAACGACACGCGCATACCGCACAGCGTGGCATAAGCGCGGCCCTCGCCGAGCGGTTCGATATCGCTGATCGGCAGCACTTTGCCGTCGTCAATAAAGCGCGCGACCATGGCGTTCGCCGGTTCGCGCCACAGCGTTTGCGGCGTGGCGAACTGCATCACACGGCCGGCATCCATCACCACGATGCGATCGGCCAGCGCCATCGCTTCATGCTGATCGTGGGTGATGTAGAGCAAGGTGGCGTGACTGTGATGATGGAAGCGGCGGAACTCCTCTTCCATGGTGGCGCGCAGGTGGACATCGAGGTTGGCGAGCGGCTCATCGAGCAGAACTAAGGTCGGTTGCGCCACTAAACAGCGCGCCAGCGCCACGCGCTGACGCTGACCGCCGGAGAGATCGGCGGGACGACGGGCGGCGAACGCTTCCAATCCCACCAGCTCCAGCGCCTGCTCCGTGCGGCGCTCGCGCTCGGCACGCGCGACGCCGTTCACTTTCAGGCTGTAGGAAACATTTTCCGCCACCGTCATATGCGGCCACAGTGCATAGCTCTGGAACACCACGCCAAGCTGACGATCTTCCGGCGGCAGATGCACGCCCGGCGCAGCGAAGCAGCGGTCGCCAACGTGGATTTCTCCGGCATCGGCGGTTTCAAAACCGGCCAGCAGGCGCAGCAATGTAGTTTTGCCGCAGCCCGACGGGCCCAATACGGCGATGAATTCTCCCTGCGCAATCTGCAGCGAGATGTCTTGCAATACCGGCTGCGCCGCAAAGGATTTGCGCAGCCCGCGCAGTGTGATTGATGCCATGTTTCTGGCCTTTCGCTAACAGTCCGGCTAAGACCCTACGACACTGTGATGACGATTCCATGACATTGAAGCGGGTCGCCATAAATGGCGTAATGCTTGTCTGATAAGCAGCACGCTGACATCGCAGGGGTATCGCCCGCTAAGCATCCGACAGTTTCAGAATGCCTGGCTTGGTTTTTCGAGAGTCTGCATTTCTGCGCATCTGGTTGCCATGAATGGCAATCCCAGGGGATTCATAGCGATTTTGAGTTAAGGATACGCACCACTGCTGCAGCGCGGATGTGGGGGCGACATCCTAACCCGCTGAACGAATAAGGGATTCCAGGGCGAGCCGCAGGGATGCGGCGAGAGGTGGCGCTGAGCAGGAGCGAATCGCCACCGGTCCGTCAGGAATCGTGAATGAGTGAAGGCACCGCGAAGCGGCGGGTTGGGCTGGCGCAAGGCCCGGGAGTGCAGAGGGCGCGGCCAGGCGTCCTCTGCTCGTTCGCCGCACCGAAGTGCTGCAACTGCCCAGGTTCAAGGCGAACGAAAGCCGCTCCGTGCTTAACTGAGCGGCATGACGCGATTCACAGATGCATGCCGATATAACGCTCATAACGCGCGGGCTTCACCCGCGTCAGATCCACCAACACCAAACCATCGATACAATTGTTGAAATCGGGATCGCTGCCGAAATCGATAAACTGCACGCCGCCCGGCTCGCACACCTCGGAGTATTGCTTGTAGAGCGTGGGAATGGCGGTGCCGAGATTCGCCAGCAGATGTTTCAACCGGCGTAAATCTTCGCTGTAGTTATCGCCGGTGAACTGCGCCAGCACTTCCGGTAGCGAGGCCGGATAAGGGCGGCGTGAGGTCGCCAGCGGCAGTTCGGTAGGGAAATAGAGACGATAGAACGCCACCAGCAAATCGCGCGCCGCCAGCGGCATGCCGCCCGAGATCGAGACCGGACCAAACAAGTAGCGGGTTTCGGGATACTTAGCGATGTAGGCACCAATACCCATCCACAGATAATCGAGGCCGCGCTTGCCCCAATAGGCGGGCTGAATAAAACTGCGACCCAGCTCCAGACCCTGATTGATGATTGGCAACATGCGCTCGTCGTAGTGGAACAGGCTGTCGCTGTAGATGCCTTCCAGCCCACGACGCTCCAATTGCTCGGCGCCCGGAATAAAGCGATAGGCACCGACGATCTCCAGCGCATCGTCATCCCACAGAATCAGGTGATAGTAATCGTCATCGTATTTGTCGAGGTCGCGACGCCGCCCGCAGCCCTCGCCCACCGCGCGGAACGCCACTTCACGCAAGCGCCCGAGTTCGCGCAGCAGCGGCACCCAGCTGGCACCGTTGCGTCGCCACAGATAGATCTGCTTGCCATCCGGCAGCGTGCCGAGTCGCTCGCTCTCCATCAGCGCTTTCTTCAGTTCGGCACGATCTTCCGGGCGCGCAATCGCCGCTTCGGTCTGGAACAGGCCGCGTCGTCCCTGACCAATGCGATACAGATGTTTGCGCAGCCGCTTCGCCAGCTCTTTGCCCGGCGTGTGGCCATCATGCCAGTTGGCAAACGGGATCTGCTCGCCGATGTGCAGCTTGATGCGCGAACCGCGCTGGCGAAACATTTCACGCACCAGCATCAGTAACGCCAGCGGCGAGGCAATTTTGGCGGCGGCGTAGAACGCCAGGCTGTTGCGCCCCACCACATGCACCGGCACGATTGGCGCACGAGCGCGGGCGGCGAGGCGTAAGAAGCTGTGATGCCAGTGACGATCGCGCACGCCACGGCTGGAAAGGCGCGACACTTCGCCCGCCGGGAAGATGATCAGCACGCCCTGATTATCGAGATGCTGCTGCATGTGCGTCAGCTGTTCGCGGCTGGTGCGGTTGCCCATGTTATCCACCGGCAACATCATGTTGTTGATCGGCTCCAGCATCATCAACATGCGGTTGGCGACAATTTTCACATCGCGTCGCACCTGCGAAACCGCCGCCAGCAGCGCTAAGCCATCCAGCGCCCCGAGCGGATGGTTGGCAACAATCACCACCGGCCCACGTGTGGGAATCTGCTCCAAATCGCGCTCGCTCAGTTCACAACGCACGTCGAGATGATCCAGCACCTGCTCCACCATATCCACACCTTTGAGGTGACGATAGCGGGCGGCAAAGGCCTGGAATTCATGTTCGCGAACCGCCCATTTCAGGGCGCTTTTCTGCCAGTTCGCCGGTTGATGACCTGGCCAGTAAGTATCGAGAAGCTGATCAACTGAAAACATCATTCACCTTTTATACGCAGCGGTTTATCGCCTCGACGTTAAAACGGCTTGTTTTCAGATTTATGACTGCTGTACAGCCAGAGCGTAAAAAGCAGCTGCCTGCTTTGTTCTAACGCATAAAAAACAACAACTCACCTTAAAATCCTAAATTCGAGACATGGCTTAAAGCTAATTCTTAAGCAGCGTGAATTAATCTGGTCACACCAGTATTTCGTGTTTAATCATTGGTGTTTTAACTTTGCATTTATTTTTTATTTTCTCCTTTGGACTACACATATGATTCACTCAGTATTTATTGTTGATGATCACCCGTTGATCTGTACGGGTATCCAGGCGCTATTGCAGTCATATCATTACTCCATTGTCGGAATAGCCGAAAAAGGCGATCTCCTGATTACTCAGCTTCATCAGTCACGTCCAGATGTCCTTCTACTCGATCTCACCATGCCCGGCCGTGCGGGAATTCCACTGATTGCAGATATTAAGCGCGCTATGCCAGAGCAAAAAATCATTGTCTTTTCCGCTTCAGAAAGCCTTTTTTATCAAAGGTGTTGTTTACAGTTGGGGGTGGAAGGGTACGTTTATAAACGCGGAGAGCTAGAGACGCTTCTTAGCGCAATAAAAGAAGTTGAGCGCGGCAACCGGTTTTATCCGATCACGCATACGGTCGCGGACATGAATGAGTTCATTGAGAGTGAAAAATTGATGAGCCTCACACGCCGGGAATTGATGGTATTAGTTAAGCTGGCATCAGGAATGAGTAATAAAGAGATTGCCTCCCAATTGCAGCTAAGCAGTAAAACTGTGAGTACTTATAAAATAAAAATTTTGCACAAGCTTGGATTGAAAGGGATTAGCGGGATTAATATGACGGCAAAATTGAATGAGTTAGTGTGAAAGACCAGGTCGCCATTCATGGCGACCCTACACAGTTATAGCTTTAACGGCGGCAGCTGTGAGAAGACGCTGAGCAGACCTTTGCTCCACAACTGCCGAATTTGTGAAAAATAGGGATGCTGTTCGGTGATGTGATATTGCTCGCTGTCGCTGAAACTGTCGGTGCGATACACCATCACATCCAGCGGTAATCCCACCGAAATATTACTCGCCAGCGTGGAATCCATTGAAATCAGCGCGCACTGCATCGCCTGACTGAGCGATGTTTCGTAGCGCAGCACGCGGTCGATAATCGGTTTACCGTACTTGCTCTCACCAATCTGGAAATAAGGCGTATCAACGCTGGCTTCGATGAAGTTGCCTTGCGGATAGATCTGGAACAGACGCGGCTCCTCGCCACGAATCTGCCCGCCCAGCAGCAGCGTGCCGCCAAACTCCTCGCCATCGCGCTTGATCACCTCGCGCAGCGTTTCGCCCACCATCAGCGCAATGTCATACAACGATCGTCCATTCAGCAAATTAGGTTGATCGTTATCGCCGTTATGCCGTCGCAGCAGGCTCAGCACGCTCTGCGTGGTGGCCAGATTGCCGGCGCTTTGCAGCACCAGCGTGCGTTCATCATCGACCTGAAACACATGCAATTTACGGAACGAGGAAATATGATCGACGCCCGCATTGGTCCGCGAATCGGATACAAAAATCATCCCTGAAGATAAACGCATTGCCACACAATAAGTCATAGTTACGCCTGTTCTGATTACTGCTGCGCATGCACCTGAAGCACCGCAGCCACCGCCAGCATATCTTCACCGCCGCCGCCCAGCCGCATACCGCGCACCGGACAGGCATCGAGATAATCCACACCAACCGCCAGACGTAAATGCTGGCGCGTGCTGCGGGTATTATTGGTGATATCAAAGCTGTGCCAACTGCCATCCAGCCAGGCTTCAACCCAGGCGTGAGTGGCGACGTGCTCAACGTTTTCAGTATAGAGATAGCCGCTTACATAGCGCGCCGGAATTCCCAGAGTGCGACAGCAGGCGAGAAACACGTGGCTGTGATCCTGGCAAACGCCACTGCCGGCGGCAAATACTTTCGCGGCGGTATCGGTTACCTGGGTGCTGCCGGGACGATACGGCATCTTCAGCAGCAATTCATCCATCAACTTTTCCAGGCTGGCGAGCGGCTTTTCCGGCCGCCAGTAGCGCTGGGCAAACTCGCGGATCTCGGGATTGGGCAGCGTCAGCGGCGTGGCGCGCAGAAACACCAGCGGCGACAACGCGCACTCCGGATCGGGTGCCCACTCGCCGGCATCAAGGATCTCCACCACACCGCGCGCGGCGATATCGAGTTGCTGATGCGGCGTATCCAGTGTTAGCACATGCATCACGTTGCCGTAAGCATCCTGCGTGCAGGTGGCTGCGCAGGGCAGCTCCAAATCCCACGAGATAATTTGCTGATGCACCGAATTTTGCGGCGTCAAACGCAGATACTGGGTGCTGAGTGTCACCTGCTGCTCGTAGGCGTAACGGGTTTTGTGCTCGATGTTCAGTCTCATTTCGCCTCCAGATAGGTGTGATTGATGCTGTCTGCCAGCGCGTTCAGGCGCGTCAGGAATGCATTGAGCCAGTACGTTAACCCTTCCTGCGTCAAGCTTTCCCAGGTGCTGAAACGCATCTCGGCCAGCAGCACGGTGATCAGATAACGCGGACGATCTTCGCCGCTGCTGCCGATCTGTTCGAGCTGGGTGGCGATCTCATCAATACAGGAGTGCAACGATCGCGGACTTTCGCTGCGCAGGATCAGCATCTCATTCACCAGATCCGGCAAAAGCTGCTGCTTGAAAATGGCGTTGTAGGCTTCACGCGCCGATACCGCGCGCAGCAAGGTGTCGAGGCGATAATATTCGCGCACCGAATCGGACTGCTGCTCCAGCAGTTGCTGATTGACGCTCAGCAAACGCGCGGTGCCGTCGCTGCGCTCCATCAGCGTGCCGATGCGGATAAAACTCATGGCATCGCCGCGCAGCAAGGTGCCGAACATCGCGCCACGAAACAGGTGCGAGCGCTCTTTCACCCAATCGAAAAAGCTATCGGCGTTGGCGCTGGTGATGCCGCGCCGCCGCGTGTTGCGCATCTCAATCCACGTCGAGTTGATGCTCTCCCACACTTCCGACGACAAACTGCCGCGCACCGCATGCGCGTTGTTCCACGCCTCCTGCCAGCAGCTGAAAATGCTGCACGGATTGCGGTCGTCAAGGGCGAAAAAGTTGAACAGCTGCGGCATGGTGAAGCGGCCGTTGAGGGTTTCAAACAGTTCACGCGTGCCGGTGAGATTGAGCGGCAGCAGCAGATCGTCGCCCTGATCACCGCGCACCGGCATTAACGACAAACGGTTGGTGACGTCCAACACGCGTGCGAGTTGTTCTGCGCGCTCAAGATAGCGCGCCATCCAATAGAGGCCACTGGCCGTGCGGCTTAGCATGATGCGTCATCCTCCAGAACCCACGTGTCCTTGGTGCCACCGCCCTGCGACGAGTTCACCACCAGCGAACCTTCGTTCAGCGCCACGCGGGTTAAGCCGCCGGGCACCAGACGAATATCCGCGCCGCACAGCGCAAACGGGCGCAGATCGATGTGGCGCGGCGCGAGGCCGTTATCGATAAAGGTTGGACACGTGGAGAGCGATAGCGTGTCCTGCGCGATGTAGTTTTCCGGGCGCGCTTTGAGGCGATCGCGGAAATCACTCAGCTCCTGCTGGCTCGCCACCGGGCCAATCAACATGCCGTAACCGCCTGCGCCGTGCACCTCTTTCACCACCATTTTCGCCAGGTTGGCCAGCACGTAGGTGAGATCCTGCGGTTTGCGGCATTGCCAGGTGGGTACGTTATTGAGGATCGGATCCTCATCGAGATAGAAACGGATCATGTCCGGGACGTAGGGATAGATCGATTTATCATCGGCGACGCCGGTGCCGATCGCGTTCGCCAGCACCACGTTGCCGGATCGATACACCGACAACAAGCCCGGCACGCCGAGCATCGAATCCGGGCGGAACGCCAGAGGATCGAGGAAGGCATCATCAACGCGACGATAGATCACATCGACTTTGCACGGCCCGGCGGTGGTACGCATCATCACCGCGCCATCTTTGACGAACAGATCGGCGCTCTCCACCAGCTCAACGCCCATCTGCTGCGCGAGGAAGCTGTGCTCGAAGTAGGCGCTGTTAAAGCGGCCCGGCGTCAGCACCACCACCACCGGATCGTTGACCGGCGAGCTTTCGCGCAGGGTTTGCAGCAGATGCGAAGGATAACGTTCTACCGGCGCGATGTGCTGCCCGGCGAACAGTTCCGGATAGAGGCGCATCATCATCTTGCGGTTCTCCAGCATATAGGAGACGCCAGACGGCGTGCGCAGATTGTCCTCGAGAACGTAATATTCGCCGTCATTATTGCGCACCATGTCTACCCCAACAATGTGTGCGTAGATGTGGCGATGCAGATCGACGCCTTGCATGCAGGGCTGATATTGATCGTTCACCAGCACCTGTTCAGCGGGCACGATGCCGGCTTTGAGGATCAGTTGCTGATGGTAGATGTCGTGCAGGAAGGCGTTAAGGGCTTGTACCCGTTGGCGAATGCCGCGATCGAGCATCGCCCACTCGCTGGCAGGAATGATGCGCGGCACGCTGTCGAAAGGAATTAAACGTTCCGCGCCGCCGTCATCACCGTAGACGTTAAAGGTGATGCCGACGCGATGAAACAGCAGTTCCGCTTCTTCACGTTTGCGCGCCACGGCCTCTTTGTCCGCCTGTTGTAACCATTCCCAGTATTGCTGGTAGTGAGCGCGGTGTTGGCCATCGCTCAGCCACATCTCATCATAGAATTGTGATGCTATCTGGTAGCTTTCTTTCATGATTTACCCGGCGCTTGTCAGAGGACCTCACTCTCTCCTGCACAAACTGTGCCAGAGTCTTGCCCCGGTAAGGCACACGCGCCGCGTCAACGGAAATGGCTGTTTTGCACTTTACTGGTGCATTAGCTGCTGCGCGATTGGCAGCCAGATCTCCGTCATCGCGCCTTCGCCACCGGTACAAGGATCGCGGGATGGCAGCGGCACCTGCTGGATCTTCTCCTTCGACGTACGTAAACGCGACGGCTCATCACGCACGGTTTCCGGGGACATGCCTTCAGGATAGGCGCCAACGGTGAAAAAATCCTCTGAGGCAAACACCTGTTTGTGGCCGACGCCCGCGGGGATCAGCACCGCATCGCCTTCGCGCAGCGTCACCATGCGACCGCTGTCGCCGCCGAATAGCACTTCCGCCCAACCGGCAGCCACGCCCAACACTTCATGGGTGTTTGGGTGATAGTGCGTATAGGGAAAAATCGGCGAACGCCACGCGGCGGGCCAGCCGTTGCGGGTAAAGGTTTTTTCAAACCAGGCGGCGCTGTCTTCGGTTGGGTTTTCATCGTCATACGGCACAATGCCGGGCCAGATGATCAGCGGCAGCGGACTGTTGGGCACGCCGCCCGACGGCAGTGACAGCATCAGATGTTGCGGATTGCTGGAGGATCCAGCAGCGAAGGTGCCGGCGGCGAAAGACATCAGTAACAGCAGGCTGGAGTGGTTGGCAGTCATACTCTTTCTCCGGTTAATCACGATGCTTAATTGTGGCTTACCAAAGTGGCATTGCAATGTGCGCCCACTAACAAAATTTACAAAAAAGAATGATTTAGCTAACTAAAGCCAAATTTATTGGCAACATTATTAACATCGCGTGCTGGTGATTGATAGTCGCCATTTATGGTGACCTGGCAAGCATGAATGAACATATTTCGCACAAATTTTAGGCGAAAAAAAACCGGTGGATTTCGCCACCGGTGAATCAAAATTAGCGATTCAAAGGCACTGACAGGTTATCGTAGGCGCTCAGCGATGGGTTTCACGACGTTCTCCCCCTCGCGGCCATAAAACTGGAATAGGGATTCAGCAGCGGCATCGGTTAGCACCAGAATTTCAATACGTCGATTGCGTGCACTCATCGGATCGTCTCGATCTCGCGGCATGCGTGACGCCATGGCATTGACCTGCAACACGCGCGCACTCTCCAAACCGCCCCGCTCCAGCGCGCGACGTGCGGCCAGCGCACGATCGCCAGACAGATTCCAGTTGTTATAGGCGGCATTGCCGCTGTACTGCGCGGCATCTGTGTGGCCGCTGATCATGATTTTGTTGTCGATGCGGTTAAACACCGGACCAAGTTCGGTCAACAATTTCTGGAAGAACGGTGTCAACACTGCGCTACCGCGAGGGAACATCATGCGATCCTGATCGTCCTGAATCAGAATGCGCAGCCCTTGTGGCAAGGTTTCCAGCATCAGGTAATTTTGCGCGTTATAGCTGTTAATCATCCGTTGCAGCTGGTTGTGTAACAACACCAACTCCGCATCCGAGCGTGACAGCACGCTGTCTAAATCTTCCTGTGGCTTGCTGCCGGCGTTCAAACTGATGTCAGCCTTACCTTGGCTGACAGTCGCTGGTTGCGTCGGCGGGGAAATTGCCATGGTTTCGCCGATAATCGCCGATCCGCCAGAGTTCTCAACGTCAAAAGGATTGAAATTGGTGCCATCAAAAACCGACGTGCCGTTCAATTGCGCGACAATCTCTTTACGCTCCTCTTCACTCACCGCGCCCATGATCCACAGCACCATAAACAGCGCCATCATCGCCAACGTGAAGTCCGCAAAGGCCACTTTCCACGCGCCGCCATGATGCGCATGGTGTGCCTTTTTGCCGCCGCGTTTGATGATGGTGGTGTGATGCGCATTGTGTTTCATTACGCACCTTCAGTGAGCTGATTGACCCAGCCATCCAGCGTGGCAAACGTCGGTTTGGTATCGAGTGGCAACATTTTACGTCCGGCATCCACCGCCAGCAGCGTCGGCTTGCCCGCCACCTGATTCACCAGCACGGTACGAATGCACTCCAGCACCGCCAGACGTTTTTTCTGGTTCTGCTCCATGGCATTCGCCAGCGGATCCAGCAGGCAGTAACAGAAGAATACGCCGAGGAAGGTACCAACCAATGCGGCCGCCACTTTCACGCCGATCAGCGCGATTGAGCCATCAATCGACTGCATGGTGATAATGATGCCCAGTACTGCAGCACAAATACCAAAGCCCGGCATCGCTTCCGCAACGCGTTGCATTGAGCGTGACGGCTTCAATAATTCTTCTTCCACGGCATGCAACTCAGATTCAAGAATGCCTTCAAGCTCGTGTTCGTTGATCTTGCCCATCGCCATCAGGCGGAAATTATCCGAAATAAAAGAGATAAAGCTTCGATCGGCGATGATCAGCGGATATTTCTGGAAAATTTCGCTATTTTCCGGCACTTCAATATGTGCGTCTAACGCTTTCAAGCCGCCGTCTTGCACCAGTTCCAGCAGTTCATACAGCAGCATTAGTAGCTGCTGCTGAAACTCTGCGGTGTAAATATTGCCTTTAACAGTGCCGCGTACCTGCGACCACATATCTTTCAATACGGTTTTGGAGTTACCAATCACCAACGCACCGGCCCCCGAGCCGAGAATGATTAACAGCTCGCCAGGTTGCCAGAAGGCGCTAAGCAAGCCACCGGCGTGCGTATAGCCGCCAATCACACTGCCCAGCACCACAATTAATCCAATCAGTTTCTGCATGATGTTTTACTCGAAGAATTGTTTGATCTTTTCGCCGATCTTTTTATTGATCTGGCAAACACGGGCTTCAGTCAGATCCAGCACCAAAGCGATCTCTTTCAGGCTCATTTCGTGCTGGTAATAGAGGCTGAGAATCAGCTGTTCACGCTCGCAAAGTGATGCCAGCGCCGTTTTCAGCGTGCGCTGGATGCCCACTTCTTCCTCCAGCGCGCGGCCGCTCAGCGCCTGGCCGAGGCCTAAGCCTTCGCCTGCTAGCAGCTCATCAAAGCTCTCCATGGCACTGGCCGATTCCAGTAGCAGATACTCCTGCACCTCTTCCGCAGTGAGCTTGAGATGCAGACGCAACTCTTCTTCGTTTGGCTCGTGACCGAGATGGCGCGTCAGTTCACGCACCGCATCATTGATTTTGTGGGTTTTCTGACGCAGACGACGTGGACGCCAGTCGTGCAGACGCAGCTGATCCAGCACGGCACCGCGCACGCGCTGCAAGGCATAACCGGCAAAATGATCATCCGGTTGGCCGTAACGGCGTAAAGACTCTAATAGGCCCATCAAGGCGATCTGCTCCAGATCTTCCCGATCCATCACGGCATCGGTCTGCGCCGAGAGTTGGCGCACCACACGCTTGACCAGCGGCAGCCACTGCTGAAGATAGCGGCTCTCTTCGACAGGCGTGAGTTCAGCGACTTCATTGAATACGCTCATGACATCCCCTTACTGGAAGACCATTTTGGAGATCATCACGTCGGAGAATGGCTGATCGCTGCCGAACACGCCTTCATAGCGCGCCATCATCTGCATATGGATGTCATCAACGGTCATGGTGCGCACCGCGTCGTATTCCATGCCAGAGAACATCGCGACCAGCACACTTTTCATCTTCGGCAGGTTGTGTTCAGCGGCTTTCAGGCTCTCATCGCTGTTAGCGACGTAGGCCAGATCGAGCAGCAGATAACGCTCTTTGCTGCCGTTGCCTTTCAGGGTGATGACCTGGTTTTTGACTTCCAGATAAAGAACTTGCGTGGGTGCCTCTTTTTTCTCAAACAGCGAAGAGAAGCCTCTGGATTCGCCGGTGCTGCTGGCGGGGTGAATCAGTTCAGTGCCTGCTACAACCAGCGCGGCGGTCAGCACGGAGCTGCTCAACACCAACGCAAAATTGCGAGCGATTGTTTTAGTTTTCATTAAGTTATACCGTTGTCAGTATGGAAAGATCGCGGTGACATTGTTCTTCCGTCACTTCTGCAATGTTGTTACTCAGCACCACTTCCTGTTCGGGCTGTTGACGCGGCGCCTGGCGTTGTTCGCCCTGCTGCTGCGAAATCTGGACGTTAACCGCCACCTGGTTTTGCTCGCTCAGCGCGCCACGTAATTCCTGGCTCACCTGCTGCAATGCGCGGTAAACGTCAGGCTGTGCCGCCTGAATCTGGACCTGCAATTTGCCGCCCTCGTAATGCAGGGCAATATCCAGCTTGCCGAGGTTGGGTGGATCGAGGCGGATGGTGGCTTTCTGCGTGCGCTGATCGACCTGCATCTGCAAGCGATCACCTAAGGCTTCACGCAAAACAGCGGCTTTCTCGTGCGCGGCTTCCGGTAGCGCCAGTGGCGCCTGTGTTTTGAAACCAGGTTGCACGTTCAGCTTGTTTGTAGCGATCGGCTGCTGGCTGTGTGCAATCACCTGCGCGGGTAACATTTTTGCCAGCGGCTCCTCCGGCGATGCCTGCATCATCGCCAAAACCTGCTTGCTGGCATCCCGCGCATCCTGCGGCGTGCGCAGTTTGACCGGTTGGCTAGGCAAAGTTTCAGCCGGCGTTATCACTTGCCCCGCCAGCATGGCCGGTTGGGCAGATTGGGCGTTTTGCGGCAGTACCGCTGGACGCGCCAGCGCCGCCAGTTCAGGCAATTGCTGCGGTGCGCTGTACTGCAAAGGCGTCGGCGTGACGATCGGTGGCTGCGGCGCAATAACCGGCGCGGAGAGCGCGGGATCCAGCAACAGCTGCATCAACTGTTCAGGATCGCCGCTCTCTGGCAACGCATCCTCTTCAGCGACCTGCAGCGGCGGAGCCTGAACCGGTGCTGGCACGCTGCCACCGAGCATAAACATTGGCACCAGCGGCAGCGGCGTATTCGCCAGCTCAGTCGCCCCCGGCGTACCGGGGGCGACTGATGGCGCGCTACTGCCTGACAGAACGAAAGAAGTGAGTGACGGAATCATCAAACACCTCCAACTTCGTCGCCAAACAAGCTGTAAGCCTGCCGGCCTTGACGCTGCGACTGATGCTGCTGCAGTTTGTGGCGCAGCTCATCAATGCGCGTGCGACACTGCGCCGCAACCTGCTGATGGCGCTGCTGGAGCATTTTTACTTGCGCTAACGTGGCTTCGCTCAAACTTTGCTGGCGCAGTTGCAGCAACAGATCGTTGATCTGTTTGTCAATCTGCATGACCTGTAGCCAATCATCATTTTGCGCGGCCTGCTCTAACGCCGTGCTTAATGCCACAAACTGCTGCTGGCTCATGGCTGCATGCCCTCCCAGCCTTCGCGCAGTGTCAACAAAACCCCTTCAACTTCTTCAATCTGGGCAACAGACAAATTGTGGCTGGCGTCGTACAGGCGATAAACGCAATAGTCGTAAAGCGATGCCAAACGTAGCGCCAGTTCGCCACCGCGCTCGAAATCCAGAGCGCTGGTCAGCGCATTGAGAATGTCGATACTTTTGGAAATGCTGCTGGCTTTACGTTCAAAGCGTTTCGCAATTACGTGCCCTTTGGCACGCACCAGCTCATCCTGTAAACCGGTGAACAGCATCAGCACCAGCTGATGCGGCGTGGCGGCGGCGGTGCGGATCGCCAGATCTGCATCGTTATAGCCATGAATTTCGGAAGTATTACCGTACATATTTCACCTTCATTAGCCGAAGAAGTTCCCCAATGTGCTCTCCATCTGCGACATAGCAGCCTGCGCACGCGTGAATTGCTTCAGATAGCGTGCATAACTGGAGTCATAGCGCGTCTGGATTTGATCGGCTTTGGTTGTCAGTTGCGTATTTTGGCGGTCGAGTGAATCCTGACGGCTTTTAATCGAGCCGGTCGAGGTGCTGAGGAAGCTATCAAGACCTTTGTCCATCTTCTTGATCATCCCGTCCGCGCCACCGAACATCGCATCGAGTGCTGCGGGGTTGTCTCGCACCGCTTCAAGGAATTTTTCGCTGTCGATTTCAAGCTTGCCGGCTTTATCCGTTGAGACGCCAAAATCGCTCAGCTTTTTGCCGTTGGTGGTTTGACGCAGCAGTGAAGTCATCTGCTGTTCCAGCACGCGCAGGCCGGAATCGCCCGCCAGTGCGCCGCGCTTCTCTTTATCGCCGCCGCTTTTGGTCAGTTCGTCGAGTTTGGCAAACAGCGCGTTGTAGGCATCGGCAAATTTCTGCGCCTGCTCTTTGGTTTGTGTCTCATCGTTTTCCACGCTGATCACCAGCGTACGAGCAGGATCCGTTTTCTGCACCACATTGATTTCAACGCCGGGAATCACATCTTTAAAGGTGTTGGAGTCACTGGTGATCGCCATTTCACCGATCTTGATAACCGCGTCACGAGCAGCCGAGATCGTTGTGGCGTTGCCGATCGCCTGGCCGAACTCAGACGTTGGATCACTGGTGGTGATCTCAAAGCTATTTTTCTCACCGGTTTTTTCACTGCCCATCAACATGCGGGTTTCACCGTTGACCTTCATCAGTGATGCCGTTACGCCGGGATTGTCTGGATGTTTGTTAATGGCATCACGCAGGTCCGCCATACTCTCAACGCCGGTCAGATCGATATCGATCTCTTTACCATCCACGGCAATCGTCATGGTGCCAGTGGCATTTTTGACTTTGTCATCGGTCATCTCCGCAAATGAGTCTTGCTTTGCGGCGGCAGTTTCATTCACTTCAACCTGGTACAAACCTTTGCTGGCATTGGCGCTGGCTTTGAGGTTGACGTAGCCTTCCATGTTTGGCTTAGCGCTGTTCTTCACCAATTCGCCATTGGTACCAAAGCCTTTCAGCGCGGTACGGAAATCAGTCAGGGCCGTTTTCAGCGCAGTTAACGCACTCTGCTCGTTGGTGACTTTTTTCTGCTGCGCCTGCAGACGAGACTGCATCGCGGCAATGCTGTTAGTGGCGAGGATTTCCGCCCATTGGGACGGCTCCATATTCATGTTCATGCTTTTCTCCTACGGAATGACTTTTTAATAGCAATCAGCGTGCCAGTTTTAATTTTTGTTTTTATTCAAATAGTTATATAAAAATTAAGGAAAGTTTATTTCCGCCTGAGGGGAAGAAATAGTCATCGCAGGCGGAAATAAAAACACCGCCTCAAGAGCGGTGTTTTTTTAATTACAAATAGAGGGATTAGCCCAGCATGCCCAGAACCATCTGGCCCATGCCTTTAGATTGGCTCAGCATCATCTGGCTGCTCTGCATCAGCATTTGATGACGGCTCATTTTTGAACCTTCTTCTGCGAAGTCAGCATCACGGATGGTGCCGAGGTTCAGCTCAGTGTTGTCTTTCATGTTTGCCAGGTTAGCCGCAGTGTGACCCAGACGGTTGATGTTGGCACCCAGGTCAGAACGGATTTTGCCAACTGAGCCCAGTGCATCAGTCACTTTCGACAGCATGGCGTTAGCACCTGAAGCACTACCAGAAATACCGCCTGTGGCCAGAGCGGTCAGCTTAGTTGATACGCCACTCAGTGAAGTGCTCAGATCAACTTTCAGGACTTCGTCCTTAGATGCGCCGATCTGGAACTGCATTTCCTTAGTCAGCTTGCCATTACTTGCATTGCCGGTAAGCAATTTCTCAGTACCGTAAGAGGTGTTTTTCATGATGTTGCCCAGTTCTGCATTCAGTGCATCAAACTCAGACTGCATCGCGGTACGGTCATCTTTGTTGTTGGTGTCATCCGCAGCCTGAGTTGCCAGGTCTTTCATGCGGAATAGGATGTTGTTGACTTCATCGAACGCACCTTCAGCGGTCTGCATCATGGCAGTCGCTTTCGCGATGTTGTTCTGTGCAACGCCCATACCACGCGCCTGACCATCGAGGCGGGTTGCGATCTGCAGGCCAGCTGCGTCGTCAGCTGCAGAGTTGATACGTTTGCCGGTGCCCAGACGCTCCATTGCGGTAGACAGTGCAGAGTTTGCACGATTCATGGAGTTAGTAGAGGCCATAGCTGCTGAGTTTGTAAACATAGTTAACATGAGGTTTATCTCCAAAGGTTGGAATCCGTTGATTCCGTTTCAAGTAACAGGAGAAAACGGCACGCTAATTGAATCTCTTAAATCAACTTAAAATATTTTAGCGAAAAAAATATTATTTTCTCGCTGCAGTTAAAATAAGAGGAAATAAAGGCGACAGCGTTAACATATAAATTAAATCATAAGGCCACGACAATAAAAAACCCATAACAATATGAAAGTAATAACTTTTATTCTATAATCTACATTGAGCCCTATTATTTTGTTTTATTTAAGAGCTGGACTTTTTTTTAAGACTACCTTATCCCGATTAATTGCATCTCAACGCATCCTTGTTAAATTGACGGATTGAAATCACTCGTTTTTGAGACTAATCTTGCTGATTAAAATAATTAACATCTTGCCATGTGTTTTGACGCCGCGCCGATGGGCGATGACGATGCCCAACACACCAAGGGAAACAACGTAACGATGACGTCAGATTGCATTATTAATCACTGGTTACTTGATATTGCCAGTGCTTCATTAATTCACCAGAAGAGCGGCGAACAGCGGCGACTCGGTGAATATCAGCTGAAATTGCTGGTGGTGCTGATTCAGCATGCCGGACAAATCTTATCGCGCGAAGAGTTAAATCAGCTGGTTTGGGAACGCCGCGTTATCGGCAGCAACAGCTTGCCAAATGCCATTCATGCGCTGCGCATCGCGCTGGAAGATGACGGTAAACAGCAGCTGATCATCAAAACCGTGCCGAAGAAAGGCTATATTCTCGAAGCGGAATTTTGCCATTTCCAGCGACGTATAAATGAAGAGGATGAAGAAGAGAGCAGTGTGCAGTTATTGACTATAACGCCGTCGTCATCGATGCCTGCAGAAATCCTTCAGGTATCGCATGAATCCCTGGAAATGCCAGATACGGCATCTTCACCGTCTGCGACAGTGATCAACCCGCCACCGCAGGTTGAATCCTCCCCTGGTTGGATCGCGCTGTTTGGCCTGACGCTGGTGATTTTTCTGATGTTGGCAGGCTGGGTGCTCCAGTCTGCCCTACACGATAAACCGCAAATGGCAGAGATACCGATTGAAGGGGTAACACAGATCCGACTGCTGCACCTGACAAAGACGCCATTGGATATCAGCAGCCTGGAACTGGACACGTCAAAACAGATCAGTGATACGTTGCGTCAGCTCAATACCACCTTGAAAGAGCGTAATGTGCGTATGGATATCTACTATTCTGCCACTGGCAGCGCCGTTAATCTCACTCTGAACCTCAACAGCACTTGTGCGCATCAGCAATTGGCCATGGCAATTTTTAATGCGACTGAGAACCCACAGGCGCTGAATCAATTGTTAACTGAAGAAACGGAGAGAAAGCTGAATGAAATGGCGCCTTGCAACTCTTAGCCTGGCCTCAGTGACCCTGTTGCTGCTGGCTACAGCATCGCTACGCGGCTGGTTGCCATCATTTAGTCACCAGGTATTTGATGCAGACTTCACCGGAAACGATGTAGAGATGGGTATTTATGATGTGGAAAACGGTCAGCAGGAATTTTATCTGCCCTTTTTTGCCGTTAAGTCTGAAAGCGTGATGATGACCTTATCCAGCAAAGCAGCCGATAGTCAGTTTATTGCCAGAATACTGTTAAATCCTCAGGCTGAGACACGCATTGGCATGATTTATAGCTATCAACCGCTGGTTGTTCACTCCATCAAAGATAAGCCGCTATTAAGGAGCATTTTTAACTTCAATGCTCACAACGGCGTTAGCTTTAATAGTGTTGAATTTGAGGGCAATCGTATACTGGTAATGCCTTCAGGATTGCTGATAAACCAGCAGCATTAATCTCAGGCGCGCAGCAACGCTGCGCTGCCCAACACGTTTTTCACGGTAGCGCGCGGCACGTTAGCTTGCGCGCCCAGTGCATCCGCTACACTGCCATAATTACGCTGACCTAACTGCTGCGCGACATCCTGAGCGGCGCTATTCGCCCGCGCACTGCTGAAATTCGACATACTATCAATACGTTGTTGCACCAGCGCTTTGGTGCGGACTAACTGCTTACGCTGATGTGTCAGTTGCTCCAGCGTGCTATCGAGCGCAGGCTGCAACGATTCCAGCTGTGCCGGATTCGCCAGCACGCGCGCCACTTCATCCTCAAGCGTGGTTTCAGCCTGCGGTTTAATTGGGAAAAACTGACTATGTGGATAACGTTCGCCGCCGCCCTGCACGCTCAGATGTTGGTTCACGCGCGACCAATGCTGTTCATCGACCTGAAACTGGACTTCGCGTTGCGCATCCAGCTTGCCGTGAATGCCCCATTTGCCCAGCGCCTTGTTTAGACTCAATAACGTCTGCTGCGGCGTGCTGTCGGCAGCAATCGCCGCCGCGCTAATTTCGCGCTGCTGGCCTGCCAGGGAAAACGTCAGCAGTTCTGGCTGCGGATTATTAACCAACGCCTGGCCATCGCGCAGCTGGAAGTTAACCTGCGATTTCCCCTCTAGCGACACGTGCAGCTGGCGATTAACACTGCCGCCGGAAAGCGTTTGGCGTTGTGCCAGCAGCGATTGCAACGTCTGCGTCTCGGCTAACGCCGTCTGGCGATCGCCGCGACGGCTTATCGCATGGTTCACTTTCAGCAGCTGAGTTTCGGTCGCCTGCAGAAAGTGATCGGCCTGCTGCACACGCGTCAGCTGTTGATTCAGCTGGACGTTATAGCGCAGCGGCTGTGAGGAAATCAGCGGCGCATCGGGAAAGTTACTGGTTTGACGCGTAGCGGCGTTGGCAACATTACTGACCGGCGCTTTTGCGTTAAGCGGTGTGCTTTGTAGCACGGGACGCAAGCCCGATGATAAACGATTCTCCACCTGCATCATGCTCATTACCTTAAGTTAAACAGCGACAGTGAGGAAACCTGGTTGTAGACCTGATAAGAAGACTGCGCCGAAACCATGTAACGATTAAGATCGAGCATCGCAGTAGGCATATCCAAGCCCTGCAGCTCTCCTGCTACTTCATCATGAATCATTTTATTATCCTGATGCGCTTCCTCTAATAACGTCATGTTGTTCTGACGTCCGCCGAGCTCGGTGAAAATCGCCGCAACGTTATCGGAGGTGGATTGCACCTGACCAATCATGGCCGTGAAGTCATCGGCATAGTCTTCTGGCGCAATGGTCGGATCGGACATTTTCTCCAGTAACGACTCCAACTGGTTAAGCAGCTTCATGTCATCGCCAAAGGCTGCCGCCAAATCGGTGTTGGATTTCGTCAGGACACCATGCGCCACCGGCGTGTAGTTACTTTCGTGGTTGCCGGCAAAGGTCCATTCACCGGTAGTCGCATCGCGCACCACGGGTTGCTGATTGGTTTTGGTGCCCGCAAACAGATAGCGACCGCTTTCATCACGGCTGTTCATCTGCTCCACCAGCATATCTTTCATGGCGCTGAGCTCGGTGGCATAACCGGCCATATCGACTGCGCCGTGGCTGCTATTGTTAGCCTCACGCAACTTATCCAGCATGCTCAGTAGCTGCTTACTGCTCGAATCTACCAGCGTTTCCTGCTGGCCAAGGCTGTGTCCCAGACGTTCAATGTTGCGCTGATACTGACCGATCGACGCCTGCTCCCGACGAATCTGCGCCAGTTGCGTGCTGGCAATCGGATCGTCAGAAGGATTGATAACGCGCTTTTGCTCGTTAATCTGCGTCATCAATTTGTTGAGCTGGTTGGTGTTGCGTCCAAGACTGTTCAACATGGTGTTAGAGAAACTTAAGCTATTCACTCGCATGGTATTTTCCTTAGAACAGCGCCAGCAGATCGGTGAAGATTTGATCGCCGGTAGCAATCACTTTCATATTGGCCTGATACGCTTGGGTGTAGTTGGTTAGGCTGATGTACTCTTCGTCGTAGTTCACCGCGCTATAACTATCACGCTGCATCACCGCATCTTCTAACAGTGCAGCCGCTGCCGTGAGCTCGGTTTGATTCTGACGACTTTTAATGCCGATGGTGCTGATCAGCGATGCGCTGGCGCTATCCAGCGTTGAGTCACCAATGCCCGGAATGTTGAAGGTTTGGGTTTTAATACCAATCAACGCCAGCAGGTTTTTATTGTCGCCGGTGGCCGTCGCATCGCTGGAAAATGCCAGTTCATCCCAGGCGAGATCGTTAACCTGCAGCATGCCGTTAGGATTGCTGAGATCGAAGTCAAACAGCGGTTTGCCGGCATTGCCTTTCAGATCGAAACCTAAGGCGAGCTGATCGTTGAAGGCATTGGCCATCGATTCCGCCATGCCAATAATGCTCTCTTCAATACCGTTGAGGGTATTGACCTGATAATCATGCAGCGCGCCAAACGCGCCACCGGTTTTCATATCCACCTGATAGCGGCTGCCAGCAAAATTCAGCTGCAGGAAGGGCTCACCGCTGGCGTCCTTCTCCATCGACAAGCTTCCCACATCACTGCCGCTTACTAACGGCTGACCCGAAGGGAGCATCAAGCTGTATTCGCCTTTCTCATTCTCCTGCACGCGCACGTCGACGTAGCCGCTGAGCTCGTTCACCAGTTCATCACGCTGATCGCGCAGGATGCTGGTATCGCCGCCCATCGCTTCGGTCTCTTTGATGCGCTTGTTGTACTCCGCGATGTTGCCGCTCACGCTGTTGATTGAGACGGTTAAATCACGCTGCTGCTGCTGGCTGTTAGTGCGCTGCTTTTGCAGAAAAGATTGGATGTTGTTGAAACGCGTCGACAGCGCGCGTGCTTCGGTCAACACATCCTGGCGCATCGCCTGGTTGTCCGGCTTCTCACTGGCGCCGCTCAGGGATTTAAAGAAATTATCTAAACCGTCACCGATGCCGCTGGTATCCGTACCCAGTAACTTCTCAAGCGCACCGAGGTAGGTTTGTCCCTGGTCGAAATAGCTGGTTTGCGTGTTGGCACGCCAAACCTGACCGATACGGAATTGATCGGCCATGCGGCGGATATTCGTCACTTCCACACCGTTGCCGCTGGACAAGCGCAGATTTCCCATCGGGCCAATTGCCTGCTGCTCAACACGCTGGCGGCTGTAGCCGTGAGTGGCAGCATTGGCAATATTCAATGCGGTCACGTTCATGCCGATACGTGCTGCGGTCGCGCCGCTATAACCGATATTAATGATGCTCATTTTTTCCTCTCGCACTCACCGTTTCTGCCTGGGCAGAGCGACAAGAATGCTACGTTTATTAAACCTACTTCGGCGATAACTGCTGAATGAGTACGTTGGCGATGCCAGTGCTGCGCTGGCTTGCCAGTTCCTGCGCTAGCGCATCGTCATAAAAATCACGCAGATTGCGCGCTTCGCGGCTGCTGAACATGCCGCTTTCACCGGCAAATGCATCGGTGCCTTTACGCATTTCACTCAGCATGGTGCGCAAGAACATCGCTTCAAATTTCTCGGCCGCCTGCTCCAGATTATTAGGTTGCGCACTGCCCGAGATGCCATTGGCCAGCGGGCTAAATGGCGTTGAGATACGATCAATCATGATTAGATCACCACCAGTTCTGCATCGAGGGCGCCCGCTTCATGCAGCGCCTGAAGAATTGCCATGGTGTCGTCCGGAGCCGCGCCGAGGCTGTTGATAGTATTCACAATGCTGCGCAAGCTGGTGCCTGCAGGAACGGTCACCATCTGGCCGTGACCGCGATCGACGCTGATATCCGATTCCGGTGTCACTGCGGTTTGGCCATTGCTGAACGGGTCTGGCTGGCTGACGTTTGGACGCTCGGCAATGGTGACGGTGAGATTGCCGTGTGCGACAGCGGCGGCACGTACCACAATGCCTTCACCCAACACGATGGTGCCGGTACGCGCGTTGAACACCACGCGCGGCGGCTGTTTACCGGCGTTGATCTGCACTTCTTCCAGCATCGACATAAAGGCCACGCGCGCGGATGGATCACGCGGCGCGTTGACCGAGACGTTGGTGCCACTTTTTGCTACGGCAGTACCAGCACCAAATGCCTGGTTCAGCGCCACGGCGATGTTATTGGCGGTTTTAAAGCTTGGGCGCTTCAGGTTCAGCATTACATCGCTGTTCTCCTGGAAATCGCTCGGCACTTCGCGTTCAACCGAGGCACCGTTAGGAATACGGCCTACGGTTGGCGTATTGATAGTGACGCTGGAACCGCTGTCGCCTTCGGCTTTCACGCCGCCGACCACCACATTGCCCTGCGCCAGCGCGTAGACTTCACCATCGGCACCGCGCAACTGCGTTAACAGCAAGGTGCCGCCACGCAGGCTTTTCGCATCGCCAATCGATGAAACGGTGACGTTGATGGTCTGGCCGCGTGCATACATCGAAGGCAGCGTGGCGCTCAGCGCTACCGCCGCGACGTTTTTTACTTTCGGGTCGATTTTTGGCGGCATCTGCACGCCAAACTGGCGCAGCATGTTGGCCAGCGACTGGCCGGTGAATTTCACCTGGCTGCGATCACCGGTGCCGTCGAGGCCGACGACGAGGCTGTAACCCACCAACTGGTTATCACGCACGCCCTGAATATCGACCAGCGAACTCAGCGCCTGCGCTTTGGCGTGATTAGATGCCATCATTCCGGCCGCGAGGAACAGCGGCAGCAGATAGCGAACGGTCATTCTGATCATGTTCTTCACCTTAAATCGGGAACAGCGGATGGTTGAAGAAGCGTGTGAGCCAACCCGCTGAATTGGCATCACTGAGCGCACCGCGCCCGGCATAGGAGATACGCGCATTGGCAATGCGCTGGGATGAAATACTGTTATCGCGTTCAATGTCATCGGCCCGCACAAGGCCGGTTACGCGCATGTACTCATCGCCCTGATTGAGCGTTAACCACTTCTCGCCGCGAATCGCCAGCACGCCATTCGGCAGCACTTTATGCACCGCAACGGAAATCGATCCGCGCAACATGTTCTGCTGCGCCGAGGTGGCGTTACCGTTGAAGTTACGGCTGCCCTTAATTGAGCCGCTTAAATCATCAAAGGTTTTGCCCATCGCCGACGGTACGCCGAGCTCGACATCGTTCTTTTTGCCGAAGTTGGTGCGCGCCTGTTTGCTCGACTGCGTCGATTCATCAAGGCGCACGGTGAGGATGTCGCCCACGCGATAAGCACGACGATCCTGCATCAGCGACCATTGATATTGGGTGTTGTAGAGTCCACCACCGCTAACGCGCGTATCTGGCTGTGCCAGATCCTCTGGCGGCGCATAGGCGGCGTCATCTTTTTGCACCAGCAGCGCCGGACTTTCACAGCCGGTCAGCAGCAGTGCGGCGGTGAGTAAGAAACCGCCGGTGAGTTTTTTTGTCAGTGTCATTGTTGTTATGGCCTTGCAAGGTGGGCGGAAGAACACCTTCCGCCCAAAAAAAAATTACATCTGCTGCGTGACGAACTTCAGCATGTCATCGGCAGCCGACACCATTTTGGCGTTCATCTCGTAAGCGCGTTGCACGGTGATCATGTCAACCATCTCTTCCACCACTTGCACGTTGGAACCTTCCAGCGAGCCTTGTTCCAGCTGGCCAAAGGCTTCTTCGCCCGGTACGCCTTCTACCGCTTCACCGCTGGCGGCGGTTTCGCGATACAGGTTGCTGCCGGTTGCTTCCAGCCCGGCTGGATTCACGAAATTCACCAGGGTGATTTGGCCGAGTTCAACCGGATCGGTTTCGCCCGCCACGGTGGCGCTGACGGTACCGTCCTTACCGATGGTGAGATTTTTGGTGCCTTCCGGCAGCTCAATCTGTGGAATCAACGGCAAGCCCTGCGCGTTGGTCATCACGCCATCTGCGCTGATTTTCAGGTTGCCTGAGCGGGTATAAGCGATGTCGCCCTCAGCGGTTTCTACCTGGAAAAAGCCCTGGCCGGCAATCGCCACATCCAGCTCCTGCTGGGTGTTTTTCATCGCGCCCTGGGTGAACTGCTTCTGCGTACCGAGGATCTTCACACCGCTACCGAACTGAATGCCGGTTGGCGTCTGGTTGTTCTGGTTCAACTGGGTGCCCGGCGCACGCTGCGTTTGATAGAACAGATCTTCAAACACCACGCGATCGCGTTTGAAGCCGGTGGTATCAACGTTCGCCAGGTTGTTGGAGATGGCGGCCATTTTGGCGTCCTGCGCCGCCAGACCGGTTTTACTGACCCAAAGAGCTGGATTCATTTCTTCGCTTCCTGTTAGCTGCCGCGGATCAGGCGATTGCCTGCCTGCACGAGGGTTTCTGCGGCTTTCATCATTTTGATTTGCGCTTCAAATTGACGGCTGAGCGAAAGGGTTTGCACCATCTCATTCACCGCCGAGACATTACTGCCTTCCAGATGCTGGCTCGCCAGCTGCACATCTTCGCTACGCGGCGCGGCAAGGCGGTTAGCCGTCAGCCAGCCGTCGTTGCTTTTACGTAGCTGATTGGCGGGAATGTCCACCAGCTTGATGCGCTCGACATCCATCGCCGCCGCCACGTTGCCATCTTCTGGAATGATGGTGATGGTGCCGTCATCGCCAATCGCGACCTGCGAAAACGGTGGCAGCTGAATCGGCCCGTTTTCACCGATCAGCGGTTTGCCGCCGATCGACAGGTTGCCCATATCATCGATGTCAATGTGGCCATTGCGGGTGTAAAGCTCTCGACGCCCTTCACGCACCGCAATCAGGCCATCGCCTTTGATGCCGATATCCAGCTCACGACCGGTTTCCTGCAGTGCGCCATGCGCCATGTTGATGCCGCCGCTCTCGCTGCGCACCTGATGACGGCTGTTGTAGCCACCACCCGCCACGGCTTGCGTGGTGGCACGTTCGAGATCGGCACGAAATCCTTCGGTATTGGCATTCGCGAGGTTGTTGGAGTGAATCATCTGCTGCGTCAGGCTGCGATTGGCGCCGCTGACGGCGGTATAAATCATGCGATCCATAATTACAGCGCCTGGAACAGGGCGTTCATCATCGAATCATTGGTCGAGATGACTTTGGTGTTTGCCTGATAGTTACGCTGCGCGCTCATCAATCCAACCAGCTGTTCTGTCATATCGACGTTCGAACCTTCCAGCGCCGCAGATTTAATAAAGCCGTTTAAGCCACTTTTCGGAACGCCAAGAATCGCCTGGCCGGACTGATTATTTGCAGACCATGCCGTGCCATCTTCGGAGCTTAGACCATTAGGATTAGCGAAGTTGGCCAGCACCAGTTGGCCTTGCAGCATGCGCTCGCCGTTGCTGTAGGTGGCATAGACTTTGCCATCGTCATCAATGCTCTCACCGTTTTTCTCACCGGCTGCATAACCGTTCGGGCTATTTTTAGATACATTAAACTCCGAGCCATACTGGCTGGTTCCCGCGTAATCCAATGCAATTGCAAGGTCAGCTGCGCCTGGAATTGTCGCGGTAATGTTTGTCGCACTGGTCGGTGACGTCAGTACCCCATTATTGCTGAACTCCAGCGCCTGTGAAGCAGGCGTGGCGGCTTTGCCATCGACAAAGTAGTGCGCTTCCCATTTGTTTTCGGCGGTTTTGACGAAGTACTGCTCCAGGGTGTGTTCACGGCCAAGGGAGTCGTAAATTTTGCTGGTGTAGGTGTTGTTATAGCTTTTACTGTCATCTTTATTGAATGTCGTAACGGAGGGCACTTCAGAATTGGCATTCAGGTTGCCAGTAAAGCCCATGCTGTCGGTGGCCTTTGCGGGAATGCTGCCTGCAGAAATTCTCAGGTCGCCAATCACGCCCGTTTGTAACTGTCCGCTGGCATCCACCGGATACCCCTGCAGGCGCTTGCCTTTAGAGGAAAGATAGCCCTGGCTGTCCGTTTCAGTGGTGCCATCGCGGGTGTAGCTGAGGTTGCCGCTGCTGTCACGAGTCATAAAGAAGCCGTTACCAGAGATCGCCAAATCAAGGCTACGTCCTGTTCCATTGAGGCCGCCGTTTTGGGTGATGCTTTGGGAAATGCTATTGACACCGACGCCCATGGCCTGGCCACCAGCATAAAGAGAGGAGAACTCAGCACGCATCGATTTGTAACCCACGGTGCCACCGTTGGCGATGTTGTTACTGATGGCGCTCAGCTGTTTGGTAACCGCATTCAGGCCAGAGGTTGCAATATTAAAGCTCATGAAAAAAATCCTTAGGAAAAGCGACGTAAAGCATTCACGTCAGGAGAAGGGAGCGGCGTAGGCGCCGGATTTTTACTACTGCCAAACTGACGAAGGGTGTTGTAAGCCACTTCGCCGAGGCCAGGAATATTGATCATCGGTGCACCCGTCTGCGGATCGAAACGCACACTGTTCACGATGCCCGCGATCTCAATCGGGATGTTGGCTTCACCCACATCGGTGACTACGCTCAGGGTGTACTCGCCATCGGCAAGACCAAGCGCGGCGGGATCGATAGTAAAATTGACATCGCCTTGTGGCTGCTTACCCAGCTCGAGCTTGGTCTCTTTACCCGCGCTGTCCTTGATGTGCAGCGTGACGTTTTCCGCCGGATGCTGCAGATTGATACGTCCATCAATGTTGTTGCCTTCCAGCTTGATGCTGTTGCTGCTGGCATATACCTGCTGGCCTACCAGATTCGCCATCCCCATCGCCTGCATGCTTTCGGCCATGTAATAGACGCCGGTCATGGTGTCGGTGAGCGTCTGCATCGATTCCATCTGCGACATCATCGACAACTGATTGATGTACTCCGCGCTGTCGGTGGGATTGGTGGGATCCTGGTTCTGGATCTGCGCCACCAGCAATGTCAGAAACATGCTGCTGGTGCCGCCGTTGCTTTGCGGAGTCTGCCCATAGGTATCCACGCCCGCGCCGCTATTGTTTACGTTATTCACGCTCATACTTAAGCTTCTCCCAGACGCAGCAGGCTTTGCTGCATGCTTTTCACACTGTTCAGCACTTCCACGTTGGTTTCAAAATTGCGGGAAGCGGACATCATGTCGGCCATCTCTTCTACCGTATTGATATCGGGATAGAAGACATGCCCCTGTGCGTTGGCTAATGGATTGCCTGGCTCGTAGCGGCGCACCGCACTGCCGGTTTCCACCACATCCAGTACCTGCACGCGCGCACCCGCCAAAGCAGGTGCATCCATCAGCTTGCTGTTCTGATAGATGGCGGCAAACACCGGACGGCGCGCCTTGTAAGTTGCAGCTTCGCTTGCTGCCGGTGATTCCGCGTTCGCCAGGTTACTGGCGATGGTGTTCAGGCGGACGGTTTGTGCCGTCATCGCTGAACCCGAAACGCGATAAATGTCGTTGAAAGACAAAATTATTTCCCTTCAATGGCCTGCTTCAGGCCGATAAATTTGCTGCTGAGAAATTGCAGGCTGGTTTGGTAATCCAGCGAGTTTTTCGAGAACTCGGCCTGCTCAACGTCCAGCGCCACAGTGTTGCCATCGGACGATGGTTGATACGGCACGCGATACTGAATTTCTGGCGAAGAAGTGAACGAATTTTTCAACATTGAACGTTGCATCTCTGCGGCAAAATCAATATCTTTAGCCTGGTAATTCGGGGTATCCACATTTGCCAGGTTAGCCGTTAACAGTTCTGCTCGCGAAAGTCGAAGCTGTAGTGCGGCGGGATGCATCCCCAGCGCTTTGTCAAAACTTATCCCCACTTGGTGTTCCTCATCAGTTGCGATTCACACGCTTTAAAGCAAACAGCGTGCCAACTTATTAATCTATTGATTTGGTGAGATATTCATGAACACACTGTGTTACACCAGGAAGTTATTTTTCCGTCTAATCCCGCTCAGCCTGCTGATTTTTTCAACACCCATTTTGGCCGCACCTGAAGCGCAAACCGCACGTAAGCAGATCTACAATCAGGCCGTCGCCAACGCGACCGCCGATATCCAGCGCATTGCCAAACAGAAAGGCTGGAAAGATTTCAGCAGCAAACTCAATGTCTTTATTCCTACTGAAGTGAGCCGTTTTCAGCGCTGCCCGCGTCCCTTAACCTCGGCATTACCGGCGGGCGACCGCATGGATTTGGCGCGTCTGCGTTATGACATTCGCTGCGACGGTGCCAACGGCTGGGAAATCGCCGTGACGGTGAAACCGGATGTCTACCTGCCGATTCTGGTGGCGAAAAATATGCTGGATCGCGGCAAACAGCTGGCTGCCAGCGACGTGGAAATGAAGAAGCGTAATATTGTGGGGCTGCGCGACGGCTTCCTTACCAACCCCGACGATGCAGTCGGTTTTACACTGAAGAAACGCGTGCGTGAGTTGCAGGCGATCGCACCGGCCCATCTCGATCAGCCGGTATTGATCGAACGTGGTCAGCAGATTGTGATGATTGCCGAACAGGATGGCGTGCAAGCTAAGATGATGGGCGAAGCGCTGAAGAAAGGCCGTAAAGGCGACATCATTAAGGTGCGCAATCTGCAAAGCCAACGCGTGGTGAGCGCACGTGTTGATGAGCGTGGCGTAGTAAGAATGCTGGTGGCACCGGGGGCTCCCTAAAAGCGGAATTTAAGTTTCCGCAAGCCGGTGTCGTTGTGCTGGGATATGCCGTAATCGACCCGAGACAGATGACTATGAAAATCACCCGTAATGAAGCTGGCATCACGCCAGTGACTCAATCAGTGACTACATCGCTGAATGATGCACCTGCTGCGCATAAAAATGAACATGCCGCAGCGCGCAACAACAAAACCGAGCAAGGCCCAATGCAAGCCGCACAGCAGCAATTGCGTGAGATGCCCGACGTTGATGCTACCTTTGTGAGCGCCATGCAGGACGCCGTAAAATCAGGCCGTTTGCAGGTGGATACCGACACGCTGGCGCAAGCCATGATGGACTTCTATCGCTCATGAACACCACTGCAGAACGGGTAAAAACGCTACTGCGCGATATCAAACAAGACACGCAGCACTACGATGCGCTGACGGCGCTGCTGCAGCAACAACGTGAAGCGATGATCGCCTGTGATGCCATACATCTGCAGTCAGTGAATGAGCAGTTGCTGTCTATATATCAGCAGTTACACGGTTCGGCCCAACGCCGCAGCGAAACCTTGCAGGCGTTGAAACTGGCTTCCGATAGCCGTGGCATCAGCCAGCTTATGCCGTACTTGCCTGTCGCGCTGGCACAGCAAGCGGAAAGCTGGTGGCGCATGCTGGAACTGAGCGCATTGGCCTGCCAGCAGATGAACGAACGCAATGGATTATTGCTGTCGATGCAGCAGGAAACGCTGAATTCTCTGACCGGACAAGGGCAGCAGAACTTCCTGTATCAACGATAACATCCCGCTTGTTGTATAAAAAAGTCGCCAAACTGGCGACTTTTTTGTTTTCCGCTGCAGAGAACCTGAACCGATCGCCATAAATGGCGACCCTACGGGTAATTTGTGCAAATCGGTCGCCATGAAAGGCGACCTGCTGGGTTTTCGTAGGGTGCGCATTCATGCGCACCTGGAAAAGTGATGACGGCCGCTTCATTTACTTCAGCAGTGACAAACCGATTAACAGCGCATTATCTTCGCTCAGCGCTGGCAAAGTCTGACGCTCCCACGCAGCAAACAGCGCTGCCAATGCCGCATTATCCAGCTCACACTGTTCAGCCAATAACAGGCCTAAGATTACCTGCATGCCGAATACCCGCTGGCACAGCAGTAAAAACGCCGTTTCCCACTGCGCATCGGAAGTGCCGGGGAATACACCGTGATAAGCATGCCACAGCAGATAGTTGCGCCACATAGTCGTCTTCTGCTGCATAAAGCTTTGTAATTGCACATCTTCACGCAGCTCCGCCAGCAGCGGTAACAACTGTGCATCACTCAGCATGGCTAATTCATTTAATTTCATTACCAGCGTCATACCAGTAAGCGGATCGAGGTTAGCATCGATTTCTACCTGCGCCAGCTGACGTAGCGCAGCCAATGGATACGCATCAATAGCCGGTAATGCAAGAAAAGCCTCGGCCAATAGGCCGCTATTCATCAACGTCAGCAGCTCTTCCCCCACCTGAAGAATGTCTTCTGCTTGCTGCAATTGCTGGCATTTGCTCAGCAGCACGCCCACAGCATAAAGCTTCTCTGCCAGCGGCGCTTCCTCGTTACTCAGCAGGAAAATCGCCTGCTGGTTGAGCATTTGTAAGCGCGAGCAGAGTGCCGGCGCATCCAGCGCCGCAGCAGAGCTATGCTGCAGGGCAAAAGCATCGTCATCAAATAAAATGGTGGATGCCGCGCTGTCGCAGCTTAGCTCTGCACTGGCACGCTGCTCTTCACGCCAGCGCAGTTGCAGCAGCGGTTTTTCACCGTTGCAGCCAGCGCAGCGGCACTGCCAGGGTTGCGCCTGCAGGCGAGTCACATATTCCGGGGTATAACTGTTTGCGGTATTCATGGTTGCTCCTGTGCACCGTCTTGCGGCACGATACCTAATTTACGGAAAAAGCGCGCCGTACATGCCTGCCCATCATCATCTTCACTGCGGAAGAACATGCTGGGATAGAGGGCAAACCAGCGCAGGTCCGCAGTATTGAGATAACCAGCTGCTGTCAGCTGATCCTGTAAACGTTCGATTAAAGGTGCATACGCCTGCTGATTTACACAGCAGGCCAGATGCGGCAGCGATTGCACGGTGGGGCTGATAACACCTTCCAGCTGGCTGAGAATCCAGCCCTCATTAAGTTCGGCGGCCAGATGAAAACCATCCCATACAACGTGGTTAAGCGCGCGCAGCAGGCGATTAAGTGCATCAATACCACGCTGCTGACGCACCCAATGGAGGCGGCTGTCGAGCAGCAAATAGTTTGGCCACTGCTCGCGCTGGGCACGTTGCGTCACGGCCAAATGCGTCAGGCGGGAATCGTTCTCCACAGACTCAATCTGTTCCAGCTGCGCCTGCGATAAGCCGGCATCCAGCAGTCGTTGGCTAAACGCGGCTGCCATGTTGGCATCGTCGCCCACCAGCACCACGCGATGGAAAAAGGCCCAGTTCGGCTGTTGTGATAACGGTGCCTGATGCAGTCGCTGATAAAATTTGCGAACAAAGGTATCGGGCACCGCCTCTTCAAGCGTGGAGCTCTGCGCTTCGCAGGAGGCAAGAACAAAATCTTTATCGAAAGTATTCCTGCTGTGCGACACACAAAGAATCGAGCGCCATGGATCCAGTAGCAGTACCGGTGCGGTGAAGTAATTGGTGAAGCCTTCCTCTTCGGCTAGCGTGGCAAGATCGTCATAGCGATGTTTTTTGAGGAAGTTACGGTGATAGGCAAAAGTGCCATTCAACACGTTACGCTTCCCATTATCGCTGGTCATAAAGATGCGATTAATGTGGCTGTACCAAATTGGGATCACGTTACAGGCCGCAAATAACGCGTTATGGCGACGCATTTCGTTAATGGTGTAACTGAGCTTATCGACGCGATAAAAATCATCGTCGTCCATACAAACAATATATTCGCCGCGCGCCAGTTCATTCACCCGATTGCGCTTGGCGCCAATCGTCATGCGTTCGCTGAGATGGTAATAGCGGATCAGCTCAGGATGCGGCGAGTAGCGCGTCAGCGAGGCAATCAGATCGGCGTTGCTCTCTGGAGAATCATCCAGAATCACCAGTTCACGGCGATCGGCCGGATAATCCTGATACTGGAACATATAGAGCAGATAAGGCAGAAACTCGCGGCGGTTCCACGTTGGCGTCACCACGCTGATAAACGGCAGTTCGCCCCTTTTCAGCGGCTGACGTTTGCTCATCAATTGGTTAAACAGCGGGTTGCTCATGCAAATTTTCCTCGATTGCGCAGCCAGCACTGCATGGCCTGCGCATCAGTGAGTTTCTGCTGCTGTTGTTGACGCGCCTGTGCCAGCGCCTGCTGCTGTTGCTCCAGCACCAGCGACACGGTTTTCTCCTGACACGCATGGCTGATCAGCTCGGTTTGCAGTTCATCCTGCTGTTTTTCCGCCAGTGCCGACGCCTGCGTCTGCCAATCAATCACGCGCTGAATATTGGTTTTATAACGCGCCAGATTGGTCAGCTGCGTGGCATTCGCCCCTTCTGTGCTGGTGCCGCCACCCAAACGATTGAGCGCCGAAATATTATTTTGATAGCGCTGCACCAGCTGCTTTTGCTGCGCCAGCTGGCTGCTGAGATCGTTCACTTTGCGCTCGCGCATTTCGCGCAGCTGCGTCAGGGTAGCGATCATTTTTTGTTTTCTGATCATGCCTTGCCTTATGCCTGGCTCAGGGCCAGCAGGTCATTAATGGATTGCGCCAGCGCGGCGGGTTGATCCACCGTCTGGCACAGGAAACTGGTAATTGCTGGCTGCAGGCGGACCGCGCGATCGGCCTGCGCATCAACGCCCGCAACATAGCCGCCCAGCGGCAGCAGCGGTTTGATCGCCATGTAATCGGCATACAGCTGCTTGAGCATACGCGCTGCCAACTGATGATCTTTGTCGGTGATTTGGCTCATGCAGCGGCTGATGCTTTGCCCGATATCGATCGCCGGATAGTGGCCCGATTCGGCCAGCGCACGCGTCAACACAATGTGGCCATCCAGCACTGCACGCGCGCAGTCAACGATCGGATCCTGCTGGTCATCACCTTCCGCCAGCACGGTGTAAATGGCGGTCATACTGCCGTTCGAGGCACTGTTACCCGCGCTCTCCACCAGCTTGGGAATGATGCCAAACGCCGAAGGCGGATAGCCTTTGGTGGCTGGCGGTTCGCCGAGTGACAGCGCAATTTCGCGCTGCGCCATGGCGTAACGCGTCAGTGAATCCACCAGCAGCAACACGTCATAACCGGCATCGCGATACCACGCCGCCAGCGTGTGGCAGAGCTCGGTGGCTTTCATGCGCATCAGCGGCGATTCATCTGCCGGCGCAGCCACCACCACCGATTTCGCCATGCCAGCCGGGCCGAGCGAGTGGTCGATAAACTCTTTGACTTCGCGGCCACGTTCGCCAATCAGACCAACGATCACCACCTGCGCATTGGTGCTGCGGGTGATCATGCCGAGCAGCACGCTTTTACCTACGCCCGAACCGGCCATTAAACCGACGCGCTGGCCTTTACCGATGGTCAGCAGACCGTTGATGGCGTTGACGCCGACATCCAGCGGTTCCACCACGGCTTTACGCGTCAGCGGATGGATTTGCGTTGGCTGCGTTGGCAGCACCTCATCGCCGCCAAGCTTGCCTTTGCCGTCGATCGCTTCGCCCAGGCCGTTTACCACGCGTCCGAGCCAGCTTTCGCCAATCAGGATGTCGCTCTGTTTTTCCTCGGGAAAAACGCGGGCGCCAGCCATCAGTCCTTCCGGGCTTTTGAACGGCATCAGCCAGGTGACATCACGATCGAATCCCACCACCTGCGCGGCCAGCAACGTGCCATCGGCCTGCTCGACGTTGCAGCGCTGGCCGACGGCTAAGCGGCAACCGACGCTTTCCAGCAGAATGCCGTTAACGCGCACCAGCCGTCCGGCGACACGCGCCAGCGGGATGTTTTCCAGCGATTGCAGTAGGGTGTTGAAGGATTGCGTCATGATGGATCCTGTTAGTTTTTGTGCGGCCTGCCCGGTGCGCATAAATGCGTCGATGTAGGGTCGCCATTCATGGCGATCGGCCTGACACTTACAAATTCTCCTGCAGCACACTCATGCACTGGCTCAAACGTTGATTGCAGCCGATATCCATCTCGCTGGCATCGGTAACAATGCGGCACTCGCCGGGCTCCATTTCGCTGTCGGCAACTAAGCCCCAGCTTTTTACCTTCTTCGGCTCCAGCTCTTTGATACGGCTGAACTCTTCCGCATTCATCAACACACGCAGCTGCTTTGGCCGCTCCGGCAAGCTGGTCAGCGCTTCGTCCACCAGCGCCAGCAGCTGTGAAGGCTGCAACGCCAGCTCAACGCGGATCACCTGGCGCGTCACTTTCTCGACCAGCGCTAACAATTCGCTTTTACGGCGCTCTTCATGTTCATCCAGCTGCTGCTGCAACTGTCTGCTCAACGCATCCAGTGGCTCACCAGCGCTTAGAAAGTGCTCCAGCGCCTGCTGCTTGCCCGCATCAAAACCCTGCTGCTTACCTTCGGTACGCCCACGCTCAACGCCTTCCTCGTAACCCTGGCTGCTACCCTGCTCTAAACCCTGAGCAAAACCATCGCTAATGCCCTGCTGAAAACCATCCATCAGCTGCTGTTGCAGCGTGGCGGCATCGGCAGGCACGCCGGATTCGTCCGTGCGCTGCCAGGCTTTGCGCAGCGGGGGAAACTGATGCAAACGCATCTGTTTGCTGGTCATCGCTTACTCCACCGTTTGTTCGCTAAACAGCTGAATCTGGATCTCGCCGCTTTCCGCCAGTTCACGCACGCGCGTCATGATCTCTTTGCGCACCTGCTCAATACGGCTGATCGGCACAGGACCAAGGCGCGAAGTGGTGTTCTGCAACAGCTGCACCTGACGGCGTGGCATGGCATCGTAAATCGCCTGGCTCAACATCGGCTCGGTGCCTTTCAGCGCCACCGCCCATTGATCCATTGGCACCTCTTCCAGCAGACGCCCAAGGACCGTGCTGTTCTGGCGGCTGAGGATAAAGAACTCGTACATTTCGCTTTTCAGCTCATCCACCACCGCTTCATCACGCATCTCCAACTGCGCCAGTAGCGCCTGCTGATTGCCGCTGATGCGGTTAACGATGTTGGCAGCCTGACGCATGCCCTGCACTTTCGAACCGTGTTCGGACAGCACCGCCACGCCGCGATCGATCAGGCGATCCAGCTCATCCACCACATCGCGGTTGATGTCATCAAGACGCGCCACGCGATAGAGAATTTCGTCCTGACGCGATTCGTCGAGCTGCGCCAGCACGCCAGCGGCGACATCCGGCGGCAGGAAGGCGAGAAAGACCGCCTGCAACTGGAGATGTTCCTGGGCGATCATCGCCGCCAGCTGCGGCGTATCGACCCACTGCAACCGCGCCATCCGATGACGAATCTCATCGCCGTAGATGCCGTTAATGACGCTGCGGGCGATTTCACCGCCCAACGCACGTTCAAGGATGTTGCGCAGATAGCTGCGCGACGCGCCGTTAATGCCGCTCTGTTCGCGGTATTCCTGGAAAAAATTGTTCATCGCCAGGCGGGCATGCGTCAGCTTGACGCCGTGCAGGCGCGCCATGGTTTCCGACAGACGCAGCACTTCTTCACGGCTCATCTTGCTCATCACCTGCGCCGCGGCTTCTTCGCCGATGCTCAGCAGCACGATGGCGGCCTGCTCAAGACGCGAACGCACCTTGGTGGTCTGGTCGCTGCTTTTGCTGTTTTTACTTTCTGTTGCTTCGCTCATTGCTGCTGATCCATTGTTTCAACACTTCGGCGACGCGATCGGTTTCGCTCTGCGCCAGGTTTTGGAGATGATTAATTTTGGTTTCGAGGCCCGAGCTCTGCGGCGGTAAGTTGTCGTCGCCGTTAAAGCTGTTGCCCGGCAATACCGGTGTATCCTCTTCCGCTTCGGCCACGGCTGCTGGCAGCGCGACGCTGGCTTCAGACACCTCGCTAGCGGCCGGTTGGCGCGCCACGCGGCGCATCATCGGCAGCAGACCAAACAAAATCACCAGCAGTGCCAGCAGGCCAATGCCGCCGCGCTCCGCCCACAGCAGCGTGCTGTCGCGTTCCCACCACGGCAGCGCCTCTTCGGGCTGCACTTCCGGCTGATTAAAGGCCAGCAAGGCCAGCGACAATTCATCGCCGCGCTCGCTATCGATACCAGCCGCTTTGGTCAACAAGGCGTTGATTTGCGTTTGGTTATCCGCTGTCCAGCCCTGCACCACCGCCGCGTTTTGATTCAGCACCACGGCCACGGTCAGTTTCTGCACCTGATAGCCCTGATGTTTAATATGGCGAACATCGCGATCCCAGTTGAACTGGCGCTGTGCCTGATTACGCGAGGACATCTGCGGTTGTGCGTTGTTTTGCGCGGGTGCATTGGCCGGACGGTTGCTGAGCGAACCCGGGATACCGACCGCCAGCTGCTCGGTGGTGTTGTCCTGCGCCAGCTGCTCACTCGCCACGCGCGGTTCGTTAAGGAAGCGTTCCTGCGTCTCTTCGACCTGGCTGAAGTCAACGCGCGGCACCACGCTTACGCGGAAGTTTTCATGTCCCAGCACCGGCACCAGCAGGTTGGCAATGTTGCGTTCCACCTGCTCACGCATCTGCTGCACCATCTCGCCGCTATTACGCAGGCCGGTGCGGCCATTTAGCTGGTCAGCGATATTCGCCGACAGCAGCGCGCCTTTTTGATCGACCACGCTTACCAGTTCGGCCTTCATGCCCGGTACGCTGTTCGCCACCAGGCTCACCACCGCGCCAACCTGTTCGTCGCTGAGTTGACGACCATATTTCAGGCGCAGAACCACGGAAGCGGTGCTGTTCGGTTTATTGGAAAGGACAAACGAGCTGGTTTCCGAAATGCCGAGATGCACGCGGGCAAACTCAACGCTGTCGAGCGCCATGATGCTCTGCGCCAGTTCGCCTTCCATGCTGCGGCGCAGACGTACGTTCTGCACGAACTGGCTGCTGCCGAGCATCTCTTCTTTATCCATCAGCTCATAGCCATCTGGCGTGGCTGCGCGGATGCCTTTCGCGGCCAGCGCCATACGCGCCTTAGGTAAATCATCTTCGCGCACCAGCACCATGCCGCTGTCGGGCGCGACGCGATAATTCAGTCCTTCACCGCTCAGCGTGGCCACTACTTCGGACATCGGCAGGTTCTCCTGCGTGCCGAACAGCGTGGTCCACTTGTTATTGCTCTGCCACAGCAGCGCCACGATCACTGCGGTGATCACCGCTGCAATCGCCGCAGGGAGCAGCCATTTTTTCACTATCGCCTGCAGGTTCGCAGGCAACAGCGCTTGTAATTTATCCAGCACGTCTCAACTCCATTTACATTGGGCTATTGATGACTTCATCGAAGCCCTGTTGCAGCTTGTTACGCACCTGCATCAGCGCCGAGAACGCCACACTGGCTTTCTGACTTTCGATCATCGCGCCACTCAAATCATCGCTCAGGCCCATATCGATGGCCGTTTGCTTCTGCGAAGCGACATGCTGCTGGCGGTCAACGCTGCCGACGGCGCCCTTCAGCACATCAGTGAAACTCGGGGTGCTGAGCGAAGCCATTTGACCGGCTGGCGCGATAGGGCTGGTTTGTGCCTGCAGCTGCATACGTTGCATCTCGGCCATCATGTTGCCCTGTACGCCGATAGCGGGAAGTTTGTCTAACATTGCGTAGTTCTCTTTTATCAGGCGCAGCCGAGGTCAAAGCCTTGCTCGCGCATGGAGGCCAGTCGATAGCGCAGCGCGCGTGGAGTGATGCCAAGAAACTCGGCGGTTTTGGATTTGTTGCCCTGATTGCGTTTCAGCAAATCAAGGATGTACTGCGATTCGGCACGACGACCGTGACTCTTAATCTGGCATTCTTCGGCGTTGGCGGCGTCGCCCAGCTGCTGCACCATCACTTCCGGTAGCAAGGTAGTGCTGACTTTCAGGTTGAAGCAGCCCGCGTGCAGATCGCCATCGGCGCACATAATCAGGCCGCGTTGCATGATGTTTTCCAGCTCACGCACGTTGCCCGGCCAGCTGTAGCTTTCCAGCGCCTGACGGCCACATTCGGTGATGCGCGGTTGGTGTTTGACGAAAGCCTTATATTTTTCAATGAAGCGTTCAGCTAACGGCAGGATATCTGCGGTACGTTCACGCAGCGGCGTGATGTGCATTGGCACCACCGACAGGCGGTAGAACAGGTCCTGACGGAAACGCCCTTCGGCGATCTCCACTTCCAAATCTTTATTAGTAGAAGCAATTAAACGTATATCGAGCGGAATCTTTTTATGGCTGCCGAGGCGCTCAACTTCCTGCTCCTGTAATACGCGCAGTAATTTAACCTGCAGCGCTAACGGCATATCACCGATTTCATCAAGTAATAATGTGCCGCCGTTGGCCAATTCAAATTTACCTGGCTGGCTACTGACCGCACCGGTAAACGCACCTTTTTCATATCCGAATAAAATCGCTTCCAGCATATTCTCTGGAATCGCTGCACAGTTAACACCAACGTAAGGTGCTGACTGTTTAAATGCGTGTTGATGAATATACTTCGCCACGCACTCTTTACCGGTGCCAGTTTCACCGGTAATTAATACCGGCACATTGAATTTTGCTACACGTTGCGCCAGTGCAAACAGATTCACACTCGATGAAGCCTGAGCGATAAAGCGATCATCATTATTCTTTTGCATTGAGTCAGCCATATTCATAATGAAAATTTCCTGAACACCGAGTAAGAGACGCATCTTTATAAGAAAAAGAGTTGCCTTTATTACGCATGACATTTCATACGTTTTCCGAAGGTGAAAGCCAGACTATTCGTTATTAAGAATCGACTTATATCAAGCCCGGTAAAGATGCCGAATTGCTGGTTCCGCCTGTGTTGTGCGCTGAGTATACGTATCGGACTATTCCTAGCTAGCATCTTCGCAGTATTAAAAGATTAATCTATGTTTATTAGTTACTTAACAAATTTAATTAATCTGATTCTCGGTTTTCAATTAATGGATTAATAAGTTTTTCCACCTTGTTTTAATTAGACGGAAACGTTTTAATTTGCACCAGAGAAAACATCTCGCTTAATAAAGATTAGAAGATTCCTATATCAGCAAATTCTTATGAATTAAGACGTGACTGATAAAAGGGAATCACCAGCGGGATCGCATTCATTCTATTAAAGACAGGTTCACCCTGACAGACGGAAGCATGAAGATGCGCACGAAATCCAATCGGATGAGAATCTATACCCCAGAAAATCAGCCTGAGCTGATGAAACTGGAAGTCAATAAACTCGGTCGCCCGTATCACAAGGTCCCGAAAGTATTTAAAGATAATAGCGATCGCTTAGACGCCAAACTGGGTATCTATTTTCTGAAGAAGTTTCGTGTCGATGTCAGTTTGCGCGATATGCAATTTCAGATGGATTGTGCGGTTAAGCAGGCCACCATTTTCAGCAGTGAATTGGGTAACCTGGCATTTCGCCTCGACCGCGCCTTATTACTGAATATTTTACACGACTATTACGGATTATCACGCGACGACCAGCATGAGTTAACGGCCGATAATTTCCCGGTAACCAAAACGGAAGAGCGTTTGCAAATGAAACTGGCCAGCGAGCTGGTGCATTTAATTTGCGGTGACGAGTTATTTACCGAAGCGCTGAACATTAAACCAGACCCGGCATCGTTATTAACCCAATGGTCTTATCGTGTGGATTTCTTCCTTGACGGTTACAGCAATGGCAAGTTCTCGCTGCTGCTGGATGCCGCGCACGTTGACCGTTTACTCAGCACGCTGCGCCAACCTGCCGAGGCGAATCGCAACACGCCAGTGCCTACCCGTCCACACAGCTTTAAGCAGTTGCCGGTGCGCCTGCGCGGACGCTTAGCCACGCTGCCGATGACGGTAGCGGACCTGGCACGTCTGAAGCCGGACGATGTCCTGCCCTTTGCCATGAATGACCGCATTCCACTGCTGGTGGGCGATCAACCGTTGTTTAGCGCCGTAATCTGCGAAGAGCGCGGCAAACTCTTTTTCTCCGAATTCAGTGAACGTACGAGTGAATAACATGAGCGATTTAAATGATTTAGCCACTGCGCTGGACCTCGATTTTAACCTGGAAAACCAGCCTGAAACGGAAGTAGCCGAGCCGGTTACTGCGGTCACGCGTGACGCACCGCGTAACCTCGCGCTGTTCAGCCGCATTCCGGTGACGCTGACGCTGGAAGTGGCGTCGATTGAGATCTCTCTCGCCGACCTGATTGGCGTGGGCAACGACTCGGTCATCGAACTGGATAAGCTGGCCGGTGAACCGCTGGACGTGAAAGTGAACGGCATTCTGTTTGGTAAAGCCGAAGTGGTGGTGCTGAACGACAAATATGGCCTGCGCCTGATTGAGTTCAACAACAGCGATCTTAGCGAACTGGCGGGCTAATAATAATGCGCAATTCCGGCTGGATTAAAGGAGGGCTGGCGCTGGCTGGCCTGCTGCTGGTGCCTTCATTGGCATTGGCAGAACAGAACGGACTGCCGTTGTTCTCTGCTGTGCCCTCCGCCAATGGCGGCCAGGAGTACAGCGTAAAAGTTGAAATTCTGATTCTGATGACGCTGCTCGGCTTGCTGCCGATCATGATGCTGATGATGACCTGTTTTACCCGCTTTATCATTGTGCTGGCTCTGCTGCGTCAGGCAATTGGCCTGCAGCAAAGCCCGCCGAACAAAGTGCTGACCGGCATCGCGCTGGTGCTGACGCTGCTGGTGATGCGTCCGGTGTGGACCAACGTCTATGACAACGCGGTTGTCCCATATCAGAACAATGAAATCAGCCTGCAACAGGCGCTGAGCACCGGTCAGGTGCCGCTGAAAAAGTTCATGCTGTCGCAAACTCACAGCACCTCGCTGGCGCAGATCATGACCATTGCGAACGCGACCGGCGAGCCGGAAGCGCAAGATCTCACTATCATCGCGCCGGCCTTTGTGCTGAGCGAGCTGAAAACCGCCTTTAAAATTGGCTTCATGATCTACATCCCGTTCCTGGTGATCGACCTGATCGTCGCCAGTATTTTGATGGCGATGGGGATGATGATGTTGTCACCGCTGATTGTTTCCCTGCCGTTCAAACTGATTCTGTTTGTGCTGTGTGACGGTTGGTCGCTGATTGTTGGCACGCTGACGCAGAGCGTACAGGGGCTGGGATTATGATGAATATCGACATCGCCGGCGACATTTTGGCACAAGGTCTGAAGCTGGTGCTGATGATCTCCGCCGTTGCCATCGTGCCGAGCCTGATCACCGGCCTGCTGGTGAGTATTTTCCAGGCGACTACCCAGATCAACGAACAGACGCTGAGCTTTCTGCCGCGTCTGATCATGACGCTGCTGGTGCTGGTATTTGCCGGTAAATGGATGCTGACGCAGCTGATCGATTTCACCCAGCTGATCTTTCAGCAAGCCGCGCAGCTAGTAGGCTAACGATGGATATCGCCATCAACGATCTGATCCAACCGATCTTCGCGCTGTGGCTGCCTTTCGTGCGCATCTATGCCTTTATGCACTTTTGCCCGCTGCTGGATAACCGGGCTTTTTCACGCAAGGCCAAACTCGGCCTGGCGCTGCTACTGAGCATCATTATGACGCCGATGCTGGCGCATAACGTGGTGCTGCGTGATCTGATGTCGGTGCAGAGTTTGATTCTGACCGGCGAACAAATTCTTTGGGGCTTCCTGTTTGGCCAGATGCTGTGGTGGACCTTCTGGGCGCTGCAGACAGCGGGCAATATTTTGTCGATGAACATGGGCCTCGGCATGGCGGTGATGAACGATCCCACCAGCGGCAGTTCCACCATGGTGATCTCACAGATTATTCAGGTGTGGGCCGCGCTGCTGTTTTTCAGCATGGATGGGCATTTGCTGCTGATGTCGATTCTGTTTAGCGGCTTTACCTACTGGCCGATTGGTCAGGCGATTAATGAAGTTTCCCTGCGTACGCTATCGGGCGGCGTTGGCTGGATCTTCAGCGGCGCGCTGCTGCTGGCGATGCCCACGGTGATCATCATGATGCTGGTGCAAGGCGTATTTGGCCTGCTGAACCGCATTTCACCGACGCTAAACCTGTTCGCGCTGGGCTTCCCGATCAGCATGCTGTTCGGCCTGTTCTGCTTCACCTTGCTGATGGGCAATGTCGGCAGCCACTACCTTGAGCTTACCAATCAGGTGCTCGGTATGTTGGAAAAAATGAGGAGCTACTGATGGCCGATGCAGGAAGTGGTGATAAGAGCGAAAAACCCAGCCCGGGAAAACTGCGTAAAGCGCGTGAAAAAGGCGACATTCCTCGCTCCAAAGAGGTGAACCTGGCCGTTAGCCTGGTGATGGCGCTGGTGACGATGGGCCTGTTTTTTCCCTACTATCGGGAGTTAATCCAGGCGTCCTTTCAGGCCGTACGCCAGATGGCCGATCGCATCCAGGATGATGGCGCGCTGCACCAGTTCATGCTGACGCAGGTGCTGATCATCATGAAATTTATCGTCACGCTGATCCCGATCCCGTTCGCCGCCGCCCTTTCAACGCTGGTGCCGGGTGGCTGGATCTTTGTGCTGACACGCATTAAGCCAGACTTTAAAAAGCTCAATCCAATCAGCGGAGTAAAGCGCATGTTCTCGATGCAGCACTACGTTGAGGTGTTGAAGATGATCGCCAAATGTTTGCTGATGCTGGCGCTGCTGTGGAGCACCATTACCGGCAATCTGACCGCGATGATGGATCTGCAAGGCCTGTTTTTACGCGACGCCATCAATCAGGGCCTGCACCTGTTCGAGTCGATGATGCGGCTGTTTATCATCACCATCGTGCTGTTCGCGGTGATTGATGTGCCGCTGACCAAATTCTTCTTCACCAAAAAAATGAAGATGTCGAAGAAAGAGGTGCGCGATGAGCACAAGAACAACGAAGGAAATCCGCAGGTAAAAGGCCGCATTCGTAACCTGCAGCGTCAGATGGCGATGGGCCAGATTAACAAGCAAGTGCCGCTGGCGGATGTGGTGATCACCAACCCCACGCACTTCGCGGTGGCGCTGAAATACGACCCGAAAAAGGCCGCTGCACCCTACGTGGTGGCCAAAGGTGTGGATGACGTCGCGCTCTATATCCGCAGCGTGGCCGGTAAACACAAAATTGATGTGGTGGAGTTTCCGCCGCTGGCGCGTGCCGTTTATCACAGCACGCGTATCAACCAACAAATTCCTGCAGCCCTGTTCCGTCCGATTGCACAGGTGCTGACTTACGTGATGCAACTGCAAACCTGGCGCACCGGTCAGGGTGAAAAACCTCGGCTGGATACCCAACTGCCGAACTTAGATGAGGTAATGAAAGCTCATGAGCCAACTTAAAACGCGCCAGTTCACACAACTGCTGCGCCAGGCCCACATCGGCGTGCCAGTACTGCTGCTCAGCGTGCTGGCGATGGTGATTTTGCCGCTGCCGCCGATTGTGCTGGACGTGTTGTTCACCTTTAACATCGTGCTGGCGATCATGGTGCTGCTGGCCAGCGTGAACAGTAAACGCCCGCTGGATTTCTCCATCTTCCCGACCATTTTGCTGATCACCACGCTGATGCGTCTGACGCTCAACGTCGCCTCGACGCGCGTAGTGCTGCTCGACGGTCACGAAGGCGTCGGCGCTGCCGGTAAGGTGATTGAAGCCTTCGGTAACGTGGTGATTGGCGGTAACTTCGTCGTCGGCTTTGTGGTGTTCATCATCCTGATGATCATCAACTTTGTGGTGGTGACCAAAGGTGCTGAGCGTATCTCCGAAGTGTCAGCACGCTTTACCCTCGATGCGTTACCGGGCAAACAGATGGCGATCGATGCCGATCTGAATGCCGGTTTGATCAATCAGGAACAGGCGCGCACGCGTCGTCAGGATGTGGCCAACGAAGCTGACTTCTACGGAGCGATGGACGGTGCCTCGAAGTTCGTGCGTGGTGATGCTATCGCCGGGATCATGATCCTGATGATCAGCGTGATCGGCGGGATTTTGATCGGCATGTTCAAACACGGTTTACCGGCGGGCCAAGCCTTTGAGCAATATGTTCTGCTGACCATCGGTGATGGTTTGGTGGCGCAGATTCCATCGCTGCTGCTTTCGACCGCAGCGGCGATTATCGTGACGCGCATCAGTGATGGCGCGGATATGGGCGATGACATTAAGACGCAGCTGCTGGCACGACCGGGCACGCTGTATACCGCCTCCGCCGTGATGTTTGTGCTGGCGATTGTGCCGGGCATGCCGCATCTGGTGTTCCTGATCTTTACCGCGATGCTGCTGTTCGCTGCCTGGCGTCAAAGCCGTGGCGTGAAAGCGCCGACGCAAGATCACCACGATATGGAAGCGATCAACCAGGCGCTGACGCAGCCAGAAGATCAGCCTGCTATCGGTTGGGACAATATCCCGATGGTTGAGCCGATCGGCTTGAATCTCGGCTACAAGCTGGTGACGCTGGTAGATAAAGGCAAAGGCGCGCCGCTGACGCTGCGTATGCGCGGCGTGCGACAAGTGGTGTCAGAAACCAGCGGCGTGCTGCTGCCGGAAATCGCCCTGCGTGAGGATTTCCATCTCAAGCCGGCGCAGTACGCGATCAAGATCAACGGCGTGCGCACCGCTGTCGGCGAAGTGCATGCCGATCGTCTGATGGCGATCCCGACGCCGGAACAGTACGGTGAAATCGATGGCGTATTGGATACCGATCCGGCTTACGGCATGGCGGTGACGTGGATTCTGCCCGAGCAGAAAGCTAAAGCGCTGAACCTGGGTTATCAGGTAGTGGATTGCGCCAGCGTGGTGGCTACGCATGTGAATAAAGTGGTGCGCGAGAACCTGCCCGAGCTGTTTAACTACGATGACATTACCCAGCTGCATCAGCGTCTGGCGAACGTGGCGCCTAAGCTGTCTGAAGATGTGAATGCGGCGGTGAACTACAGCTTGCAGCTAAAAGTGTATCGTCTGCTGCTGAACGATCAGGTGTCGCTGAAAGACATCATCACCATCGCCACGACGTTGCTGGAGAGCGCGGCGATCACCAAAGATCCGATCCTGCTGACTTCCGATGTGCGCTATGCCTTGCGCCGTGCGATGGTGGCGGCGATTGCGCCGGACAACAAACCGCTGTCGGCGTATACGCTGGAAAACAGTTTGGAGAACCTGCTGCTGGCGGCGCTCAATCAGGCGCAGCAAGCCGGTAAAGTGGCGCTGGATAGCTTCCCGGTTGATCCAAATATCCTGACGCAGCTGCAGAGCACGCTGCCGGTGATGATGGAGCAGTTGAAAGCGCAGAACCTGACACAGGTGCTGCTGGTGACGCCGCAATTGCGTCCATTGATTGCGCGCTACGCACGTCTGTTTGCTAATGGCTTGAATGTGCTGTCTTACAACGAAGTGCCAGATGAGGCGAATTTGCAGATTGTGGGGCAAGTAAGTTAGATCGTGCTGGCTGTACCAGATTGTGCTCGCTGTCCCCCATCCCGGCCTTCCCCCGCTAGCGGGGGAAGGAGATGCTGCCACATGCAGCTTCATCACAGGCATGTGGCAGCATCTTCCTCCCCCATTTATGGGGGAGGACCGAGGAGGGGGACAACGGGCACACACATCACCCAGCACTATCCCATCAACGCCGCCATAATCACCGCAAAAACCGCGCCCGACTCGAGCATCACTTCATGATTCCAAAATCTCAGCACACGCCAGCCATGTCTATTCAACCGTTGCGTGCGTTCATCGTCATATCTGACGTTTTCACCATGTTGCGATCCATCGAGTTCAATCACTAGCCGTTTCTCCAGGCAGGCAAAATCCAAAATATACGGGCCGAAAGGATACTGGCGGCGAAACCGCATACCGCCACATTGTCTGGCACGCAGCAGAGACCAGAGCTTAAGCTCTGCTGGCGTCATGTTATTTCTCAACTCCTTAGCGCGCAGCACATGATGTCGCATGGTTATTCATCCTAAAAAGCGCATCTTGTTCCCGGTATGACACCATCTCAACGTGTGCAGTGCAATCTTGAGCAATACATCCCAACTGTTATAAAAAAACACACCAAATCTGTCTCTAATTCGCTTCACTGTTATGTGCTTTACTGGCAGGCAGTGATAATTAGAGGTGAACAATGGACGCGATCAAACAAATCCTGCTCGACGAAATCGCCACGCTGAACCGCGAGGGACAGCGCGATAATTTGCCGCGCTTTAGCTTTTCCTTCCTGAAAACCCATCCGGGGCTCTGGGCCATCATGTATCTGTGTTACGCGCTGTGCGTGGCGCTGATCTTCTCCACCGACATGCTCGGCTGGCCCGCCTTCTGGTTTGCCACGGTGTTTGTGGTGGTGATGAGCGTGCTGATGCTGATGGATATCAACCCGAAATATCGCTTCGAAGATATCGATACGCTGGATCTGCGCGTGTGCTACAACGGCGAGTGGTATTACGTGCAGCCGGTTTCGCAACAGGCACTGGACAAAATTCTCGATAATCCGCACACGCCGGATCGCGTGCGCAGCGGCATTGATCGCCTGATGAAGCAGAAAGGTGAAGTGGATTTCTACGACGTCTACTATCTCACCTGGGGCCACCAGCAGGCGGCCCAGGTTTAACGATTTAGCTCGGCAATCAGTTTTCCCAACGTCTCTACCGCCGCTTCGGCGCGTTCATCCCACGGCCAGGCGGTGTTGAAGCGGAAACAGTGGCTGAAGCCTTCGCTGCTGGAAAACAGCTGACCGGGAGCGATGCTGATTCCCTGCTGCAAGGCGAGATGATACAGCTCAGTGGTGTTGATCTGCGCTGGCAGCGCAACCCAGAGAAAATAGCCGCCCGGCGTGTCGCTGATGCTGGCATCGGCAGGCAACACGCGGCGCAGCGCCTGTTGCGCCAGCTGCTTGCGCTTTGCCAGCGTCTGCCGCAGCTTCTTCAGATGCGTATCATAGCTGCGCGTGCTGAGGAAATCGGCCAGCGCCAGCTGCATCGGCGCGCTGGTAGACAGCGTGCTCATCAACTGAATACGCTGCACGCGCTGTGCGTGACGTCCGGCTGCTACCCAACCAACGCGAAATCCCGCCACCAGATTCTTAGAGAAACTGCCGCAGTGCAGCACGTTGCCATCGCGATCAAAGGCTTTGGCCGGTAGCGGTTTGTCATGGCCTTCATACAGATCGCCGTAAACGTCGTCTTCAATCATCGCCACGTTGTAGCGCGCCAGCAGTCCCACCAGCTGCTGCTTGCGCTCGGCGCTCAAGGTAAAGCCGAGCGGATTTTGCCGGTTGGTCATCAGCCAGCAGGCTTTCACCGGCCAGCGCTGTAGCGCCTGCTCCAGCTCTTCCAAATCCATGCCTTGCTCCACATCGCTGGCGATGGCAATCGCGTTCAGCTTGAGGCGTTCAATCGCCTGCAGCGCGCCATAAAACGACGGATTTTCGAGGATTACCCAATCACCGGGTTCGGTAACGGCTTGCAGGCTGAGATTGAGCGCTTCCATCGCGCCGTTGGTGATGACGATGTCATCCGGCGACAGCGTGATGCCCTGCTGTGCATAGCGCTGCGCCAGAATTTTGCGCAGCGCTTCATTGCCTGGCGGCAGGTTGTTGAGCGCATCGGTGGGCTTTAAGTTGTGTGAGACTTTTACCAGCGAGCGCATCAGCTGGCGCTGCGGAAAAAGTTCGGGATCGGGAAAGGCTGAGCCAAACGGCATGATGGCGGGATTGCGGGTGGCTTGCAGCACATCAAACACGAAGCTGTTGGTATCCGCCTGATCGGTTTTAGCGACCTCATGAGTGGGCAGCCGGGGACGACTTTCGGCGGCGCGCGGCGCCACGTAATAGCCCGATTGCGGCTTTGAGACGATCCAGCCCTGACTTTCCAGCACTTCATAGGCGTGCATCACCGTCATCAGGCTCAATCCGCTCAGCTCCGCCTGCTGGCGTAGCGATGGCAGCTTTTCACCCGGCGGCCAGATCCCTGCTTCAATTTGCGTACGAAGCGTTTCCACCAACTGCTGATATTTCGCCACTGACTCTCCGTGCTACTGGATTTTTACCTCATAGTGTACAGAGGTTGATCGCGAGCGCCGCAGGAAAATATTTACGCTTATTTAACGCTTTCCATGCCTCTATTAACTTCATCCAGGATTTTTCCTACTTCGGGACATTTCTCGTACATGCATTTAAGTGTCCCTCTTACTCTCACGTCCGCCAGATTAACGAAACAATTAATCTTATCTAACCCCAGAAATCTATGTTGAAGGACACAACCATGAGTAACCCTATTGGTACCACGAACGAAAAATGGACTAAAGATCGACAGAGTAAATTCAGCGGCACCGAAGTCGCTGAAAAAGGCAGCACCATGGAGATCGTGCTGAATGGCATGGTCTACACCACGCTGATTGATCCCCTCACCGGCAAATGGGACTGGAAGCCGCCCTTTGAACTGGAAGATGGCCGCTACACCCTCACTTTCCGCATGATTGATCAGGCCATGAATATCGGCGCGCCCTATATGATGATCCTCAACGTCGATAACACCGCCCCGGGCCAGCCGGAAATCCTGCGCGTGGAAGATAAAGCCGGAGATAAGACAGGCTGGTTAACCCCGGGCGCGCAAACCGATGATAAAAAACCGTCCTTCAGCGGCAGCGCCGAAGCGGGCTCTATGGTGCGCCTTTTAGATGGTAATACGGTGATTGGCAGCGCCGTTGCCGATGAGAACGGCCGCTGGACAATTATTCCTAAAGATCCCCTGACTGACGGTGATCACAATTTCACTGTAACCAGCGCGGATAAACTGGGCAATATCAGCGTGCCTTCAGACAACTTCAAGCTGTCTATTGCTAAAGATCCAGCCGATAATCAATTTTTAAGGGGACATGAAAACTTTGATGACTGCCCATATATGTCACGGTTATCTGAATGGGAATTTGATTCTGGCGTGAAATTCAGCAGCAGCAGCAGCAACTCCAAATGCATAAGCGTAACTGGAGAACTTGACATGGGCAAGCTAGTGGAAATAAATACAGATCCAGCAACGATGAGTTTTGGTTCTGCAGTTGAGTCAGTATCCTTTAGATATCAAGCAATACCTAATGGATCAGTCGTTTTTCTTGACGAAAATGGAAAAACCCTCGACAGATATAGTTTAGGAAAAAACGACTATGAATACTTCCATGATATGAATTATACAGCACCATCCGGGAAGACAATTGCTTCAGTTAAATTTATACCTCAAGAGGTTCCCGGCATCGACTATGGCAGGGTATATATTGATACGATTAGTTGGAAATATCCTTCCTCATCCGTTAATAAGACAATGGATATTCAGGATGAAACTCATAACGACATCAGCATCCACGAAGTCTCACTGAATAAAATTTTAGCCGAGGGTGATAACAGTCTGTTTATTGACGACGGTAAAACCCAGTTTATGGTCAACGGCAATAACGGCGATGTTGTGCAGCTAAAAGACATTCTGCCGCAGGGCGAGGAGTTTACCGGCTGGCAGCAGCAGACGGGAACCGTCACTATCGCCGGGACGGAATATCACGTCTATAACCACGGCGAAGCTGAACTGCTGGTGCAGGAAGGCGTGAAAACCGAACTGGTTTAACCCCTGTTTTCCTCTTTTTGCAGGCGCACCGCGCCTGCCCTTTAACCCTGGGTGTTAACAATGAACACAGTACAAAACGCGTTAAAACAATGGATCAAGGATCCAAATTGGAAATTTAGTAGCAAAGCTCCTGGTGAAAACGGTTCAACTGTGGAGATCGTGCTTGATAATATAGTTTATACCGTCATTGTGCAAAATGAACGATGGGAGTGGACACCACCTACGCCGTTGAGCGAAGGCGAACACACTTTTAGCGTTCGCCTTATTGATGCAGCCGGTAATTATGGCGCTCCTCTGCTGGTAATATTAGACGTTGATACTCAACATCCCGATGCACCGTTAATCCTTCAGGCATTTGATGATGCCGGGAAGCAAACGGGCATGCTTTCTCCGGGCGATATCACTGATGATAAAACGCCAACCCTGAAAGGCGTGGCAGCTCCTAATAGCAAGGTAAATATCTATGACGGTGACGAACTGATCAAAACTACCACGTCGGACAAAAACGGTTTCTGGGAGGCGTATGTTGAGTTGGAGGATGGTAAGCATGAACTGCGCGCCGAAACTGTTGATTCACACGATCGTAAAAGCAGCAAGTCAGAGCCCTTTACGCTGATAGTGGAAGCGCTTCCGGGTGGCATTGATGACGCGCCGGTGCTGGATCGCATCTATGATGATGTTGGCGCTGGTATTGGCGATCTGTCCAACGGCAGCAAGACCAACGACAACCAACCCACGCTGTATGGAACCGGCATCGCCGGACATAAGGTTGAGGTTTTTGATAATGGTGTATTGATTGGAGAGGCTCCCATCGCCGCCGATGGCAGCTGGAACTTTACTCCGGGGAGCAAGCTGGCGGAGGGCGCACACACCTTTAGCGTGGCGCATAAAGGAAGCGACGTAAAATCTCCTGTCTGGGATATAACAGTGGATACCATTAAGCCACCGTTGCCGATTATTAATGCAGTGCTGAGTGAGGCCACAGAAGGAATCTTTATCGCCAATGGTAAAACGCAGCAATTACTGGGCGGCGATGAAGCTGAGGTTGCACAGTGGCATGCCGCGCTTAATAACAGCGAAAGCGGTTGGACACAACAAGCCGGTACGTTGACGGTAGCTGGCGTGCAGTATCAGGTTTATAGCCAAGGTGAGAGTGAGTTGCTGGTGCAAACTGAGCAGTTCTAATAACTTTATTTATCTTATTAGCAGGCACTCTGTGCCTGCTTTTTTTTCAGTAATAAAAAAGCCACTCAAAGAGCGGCCTTTCTCATCATTATTACCACTGTAACACGGTGTTATTTCTTCACCGTTTCCATGCCCATCAAACCAATCTTCAGATAACCGGCTTCACGCAGTTGATCCATCACTTCCATCAGGGTGGCGTAATCAACCGATTTATCCGCCTGGAAGAAGATGGTGGTGTCTTTCTTGCCTTCGGTTTGTGCCGTCAACGCATTCACCAGCGTCTCTTTGGTGACCGCATCGTTACCGATGAAGATCTGCTTATCTTCCTTGATGGAGAGATAAACCGGTTTTTCCGGACGCGGCTGCGGCGCGCTGGTCGATGCTGGCAGGTTTACGCGCACATCGACGGTAGCTAATGGCGCGGCGACCATAAAGATGATCAGCAGAACTAACATGACGTCGATAAACGGCGTCACGTTGATTTCGTGCATTTCGCCATCGCCGACCGAGTCATCGTTTAAACGCATCGCCATAATACTTATCCTACGCGCAGTTTCTGTGCCGCCGCTGGACGGTTGGCTTCTTTCGCGGTATCGACGTTGCCGAGATCCAGATCGCGGCTCTGCAGCAACATCACCTGTGCGGCGACATCGCCCAGCGACGCTTTGTAGCTGGCAATCATACGCGCGAACACGTTGTAAATGACGACTGCTGGGATTGCTGCCACCAGACCAATCGCGGTAGCCAGCAGCGCCTCGGCGATGCCCGGCGCGACGACTGCGAGGTTAGTGGTTTGCGTTTTAGCGATGCCGATAAAGCTGTTCATGATGCCCCATACGGTACCGAACAGACCGATAAACGGCGCAACGGAGCCGATGGTGGCGAGGAAGCCATTACCGCGACCGGCATGACGGCTGAATGCAGCAACGCGGCGATCGAGACGGAAGCTGGTGCGCTCTTTAATGCCGTCCAGATCTTCGGTGCCAGCGGACAGCTCCAGCTCATTCTGCGCGTCGTTGAGCAGCACAGCGCTGTGGCTGTTGCCTTTGAAGTTTTCAGCAGCACGGTAAGCATCGTTTAACGAGCGGGCTTCGCCCAGCGCTTGCTGCTCGCGTTTCAGGCGACGTTTCGCCCCGCTCAGCTCAGCAAACTTACCGAAGAAAATTGCCCATGTGACAACGGAAGCCAGTAACAGGCCAATCATCACAATCTTTACCACGATATCGGCATGCTGATACATGCCCCAAACGGAAAGATCCGTTTGCATCAAATCACTGGCTACCACGCTGCATCTCCAACTTCTGTTGCACAGTTCACGATTGAAGCGCGGATCATAGCAAAAAATACCACCGAAGTGATAGTGGTTCTCATTACTATTTACAAAGCAAAGATGCCCGCGATTTCCACAAGTTAGCGGATGTTATGCGCAATACTGGCCTCACTCTGATAATCCGCAATCAGGCTCAACCCGCTACACTGATTCGTGGTAACGTGAATGTTTTGTGGGAAATGTCAGGAAAGGCAGTGATGGCAACGAAAAAAATAGACACCACGCTTGTCAGCGCGGGACGCAGTAAACGTTACACGCAAGGCTCAGTTAACAGCGTAATTCAACGCGCTTCATCCCTGGTTTTTGACACGGTCGCCGACAAGAAACGTGCTACCGCTGGCCGCGCGTCAGGCGAGCTGTTTTATGGTCGTCGCGGCACCCTCACCCATTTCTCGCTACAAGACGCCATGACCGAGCTGGAAGGCGGCGCAGGTTGCGCGCTCTATCCGTGCGGCGCGGCGGCGGTCTCTAATGCCATTTTGTCCTTTGTCGCAGCCGGCGACCATATTCTGGTGAGCGGCGCCGTCTACGAACCGACGCAGGATTTCTGCTCGAAAATTCTCAGTAAGCTGAACGTCGCCACCACCTATTTCGATCACTGCATCGGCAGCGAAATTGGCGAACTGGTGCAGCCGAATACGCGCGTGGTGTTCCTGGAATCACCGGCATCGATCACCATGGAAGTGCAGGATATTCCAGCAATTGTTGCCGCCGTGCGCGCCAAAGCGCCGGAGGCGATCATCATGATCGATAACACCTGGGCGGCGGGCGTGTTGTTTAACGCGCTGGAGCATGGCATTGATATTTCGATTCAGGCCGGTACCAAATACATTATTGGTCACAGCGACGCGATGATTGGCACGGCGGTAGCGAATGAACGTTGCTGGCCGCAGCTGCGCGAGAACTCCTATCTGATGGGCCAGATGGTCGATGCCGATACCGCCTATATGGCGAGCCGCGGTATTCGTACATTGGGCACGCGTCTGCGTCAGCATGAAGAGAGCGGATTGCAGGTGGCCGAATGGCTGGCAACGCAGCCGGAAGTGGCGCGCGTTAATCATCCGGCGCTGGCGCAGTGTAAAGGCCACGCATTCTGGCAGCGCGATTTCAGCGGCAGCAGCGGTTTGTTCTCGTTCATCCTGCATGAAAAACTGAGCCGTGAGCAGCTGGCAAATTACCTCGATCACTTCCACCATTTCAGCATGGCGTATTCGTGGGGCGGCTATGAATCACTGATTCTGGCGAACCAGCCTGAAGAGCTGGCGGCGATTCGTCCGGCGGGCGGCGTGGATTTTGACGGCACGCTGGTGCGTCTGCATATCGGCCTCGAACATGTCGATGACTTGCTGGATGATCTTAAAGCCGGTTTTGCACGTTTAAGAAGTTAAACAGAAGATAAACCACGCTGTGGCGGCGATGAGAGATCAACGTATGCAATGCCACAGAAGGTTAAAATTAGACTCCTTGTGACTCGATGGAATAGCTGATGGGTGTTTTACATGAGATTGTCCAGGCGCTTTGGCATCAGGATTTTGCCGCGCTCGGCAATCCGGATGTGGTTTGGATTGTCTACGGCGTGATGTTTTTAACGCTGTTTCTGGAAAACGGTTTGCTGCCCGCGTCATTCCTGCCGGGCGATAGCCTGCTGTTACTGGCGGGCGCGATGGTCGCCAAAGGTGTGATGGACTTCGTGCCGACCATTGTGATTCTGACCACGGCGGCCAGTCTCGGCTGCTGGCTCAGCTATCTGCAAGGACGCTGGCTCGGCAACACCAAACTGGTGAAAAGCTGGTTGCTGCATCTGCCCGCGCAATATCATCAGCGCGCGTGGAATATGTTTAACCGCCACGGTTTGATGGCGCTGCTGGTTGGCCGCTTCCTGGCCTTTGTGCGCACCTTACTGCCGACCATGGCCGGGATTTCCGGCTTAAACAATGGCCGCTTCCAGCTGTTTAACTGGCTGAGCGGCTTGTTGTGGGTTGGGATTGTGGTGACGCTGGGCTACGGTATCAGCCATGTGCCCTTTATCAAGCGCCATGAAGATCAGGTGATGGCGATCCTGATGATTCTGCCGATCGCGCTGCTGTTTATCGGCCTGGCCGGCAGCATTGTGGTGATCTGGAAAAAACGCCGCCAGAAACTCTCCTGATTACGACGCGGCGTCAAACGGTAAGGTTTGACGCACGCGGCTCGCCTCTTCTCCCGGCGTCACGCCGAAATAGCGCTTAAACTCACGCGAAAACTGCGATGGGCTTTCATAACCGACGCGCACCGCCGCCGCGCTGGCTTTCATGCCATCCTGCAGCATCATCAGGCGCGCCTGATGCAGGCGATAGCGCTTAAGGTATTGCAGCGGCGAGGTTTGCGTCACCGCTTTGAAGTTATGATGAAACGCCGAAACGCTCATGTTCACTTCGGCGGCCAGCATATCGACGCTCAGGCTTTCAGCAAAATGGTTTTCGATGCGACGCAGCGCGCGTGCAATCTGGCTGAACTGCGTCTGCCGATTGACCAGCGACAGCAGCGCGCCGCCAATCGGTCCGGTTAACACGTAATAGATGATCTCGCGCACCAGCTGCGGACCCAGCACGCGGGCGTCGCGCGGGTTATTCATCACATCCAGCAAGCGTTCGGCCGCACACAGCATCTCTTCACTCATAAACGCCGAATGGATGCCGGAGGTTTGCGCCTGCGGCTGGAACTGCTCGTCATCGCCGATGTCCATCAGCAAATCCTGCAGGCTGGCAACATCCACGCTCAAACACATGCCGGCTAACGGCTCCGCCAGGGAGGCTTCGGTTTCGCACTCCACCGGCAGCGGCACGGTGAGCATCAGATATTTGGTGGCGTCGTAGTGGAAAACCGTGCTGCCGAGATAACCGGTTTTACGTCCCTGAAACAGAATCACGATGCCAGGTTGATACATCATCGGCGTACGCGGCAAGGTTTCGCAGGCGTAGATCAGTTTGACGTTTTCTACCGCGCACAGCGGCTTATTCAGATCACTCATCAGCGAAACTACACGCTGCGCTAGCTGACGGCAAAGGGCGTCGTTTGGCATGCATCTCTCTCGGGCAGCTAAAAAGTCAGTTTGCCGTAAGGCTGTGCAAAGCTCCACTATTCTGGAGAATCAGGCAAGATTCTTGCAGAAATCCATCAGGCAAAAGTGCCGCCCGCTTGCCACAATGATCCTGAGGTGAGGTTTGTTGACTAGACTTAAGCACATCTTTTCTACGGTAAGTCCCTGCAACAGATAAGGAGCAATTATGGCAGATCAACCCATTATTAAATTGCGCGACGGCAACATGATGCCGCAGCTTGGCCTCGGCGTGTGGCAAGCGAGCATTGAGGATGCGCGTAACGCCATCCTGGAAGCCCTGAAAGTCGGCTATCGCTCCATCGATACCGCCGCTATCTACAAAAATGAGGAAGCGGTTGGGCAAGCGCTGCAAGATACCGACGTGGCGCGCGAAGACATTTTTATCACCACCAAATTGTGGAACGACGACCAAACCAACTGGCAGCAGGCGATGGAAACCAGCCTGAAGAAGTTGCAGCTGGAGCAGGTGGATTTATATCTGATGCACTGGCCGTGCCCGGAAAAAGATAACTACGTTGAAGCCTGGAAAGGCTTGATTGAGCTGCAGCAACAGGGCTTAACCAAAAGCATCGGCGTATGTAACTTCCACGAGGCGCACCTAAAGCGTTTGATCGATGAAACCGGCGTGTCGCCGGTGGTGAACCAGATTGAGCTGCATCCGATGCTGCAACAGCGCACGCTGCATGCGTGGAATGCGCTGCACCAGATTCAAACCGAATCCTGGAGTCCGCTGGCGCAAGGCGGTAAAGGCGTGTTTGATCAGGAGATTATCCGCGAGCTGGCCAAGAAATATAGCAAGACGCCGGCACAGATTGTTATCCGCTGGCATCTGGATAGCGGTTTGGTGGTGATTCCGAAGTCGATTACCCCGGAACGTATTCGTGAGAATTTCCAGGTGTTTGATTTTAGGTTGGATAAAACTGAAGTGAGTGAGATCAGTAGGCTGGATAGCGGCAACCGTTTGGGACCGGATCCGGAGGCGTTTAACGGATAGTGATGTGAAAAGGTCGCCATAAATGGCGACCCTACGGTGCGCGATTATGCGCACCGTTTTTTATTAAGACGCTGAATTCACCAATAACTGCCCCGCCGTCCCGCGATCTGCCATCTCTAACGTCTGGCTGTAATAGACAAACGGGAAGTGATCCGACGAACTCTGCGGGAAGCTCACCAGCAGCTCCACGCTGCCATCCACCCAAACGGTATCTTTCCAGCCGCGATCTTCGCCCATCGGCTGCGCGCCATTGACGTTCTTAATCAGGAACATCACGCCCTGAATATGCAGCGATTGCGGGCGATCGGCGTGGATAATCCAGCGCTCGAAGGTGCCCTGCTGCACGGTGGTATCGATGCGGTTCATGTCCCACAACACGCCGTTAATGCCCGGCTCGCTGTCACCAATACGGAATTCGCGCGTGCGCACCGCCACGCCATCAAGAATCTGATCCGCCAGCAAACGCATCGGCAGATTGTCAGTCACCAGCGGCAATAAACCGGTTGGGCGTAAGCTCAGCACCAGCGTATTGGTCAGAATCGATGACGGCTCAAACAATCCGCGCAGGCGATCCATCAAACCCGCCGCCGTTCCGGCCATGATCGAGACTTCATCGCCCTGTGACATATCCACCAGCACTTCGCGACGTTCGCCGGGAGCCAGCGTCAGCAGCTGCACCGCCACCGGCGCAGGCAGGAAGCCCTGATCGCTGGCGATCACCGTAAAGGGGCGATTATCGGAGAAGGTGAGATCGAAGCGGCGCGCGTTCGAGCCGTTCAGCAAACGCAAACGCACCCAGCCGCGTGAGACTTCGACATAGGGATTTTGCACGCCGTTCACCAGCAGCACGTCGCCCATAAAACCGCCGCTGGAGGGCGGGTTATAAACCGGCGTGGCGAAGTTATCGAGGCGCTTGTCCTGAATAATCAGCGGGAAATCATCGACGCCATAATGCTTCGGTAGCGGCAGCGATTTACTGACGTCATCTTCCACCAGCCACATGCCGGCGAGTCCGTTGTAGACGTGCGGCGCCATGCGATTTGGCGTATTGGCGTGATACCACAATGTGCCCGCACCCTGACGAATCGGCAGCACCGGCGCCCAGTCGGCTCCGGCCGACATCATGCGCGGCGCACCGCCCATTAACGCGCCCGGCACCTGCAAACCGCTGACGGTCATCGATACCGGTTCGTTGAGGCGGTTACTGTAAATCAGCTTCACATCGTCGCCGCTATACACGCGCACCGTTGGGCCGAGATACATGCCGTTAAAGCCCCACACCGGCACTTTGTTGCTGTTGCCGCTGAACGACCAATGGCTGCGCTGCAAGGTGAGAAACAGCGGCTGACCGCGACGTGATTCAATCAGCGGTGGAATAGGAAGTGGCGTATCGCCCAATGGCACGGCGGCGCGGGCGGCGAAAGGCATAGCACCGGAAGCCAGTGCGACACCGGCAGAAAGCTGAATAAACTGACGTCTGCTGCAAGACATAAAACTTCAGACCTTTTGAGCGTGGCGTGAGGACGCCGTGTCCATGTTGTTCTAATTAATGATGAGTTGCTGTGTGGCTTGAGAACGGGGCAGATGATCACCTGCCCCATTTTGGCTGCTCAGAGTTTACCGTTTTTTTCGCGTTCGGCGACTTCGGCGTTCAATTCTTCCAGTTTAGTCGACATTAATTCACGGCAGTGCGTGGCGAGCTTACGCACCGAGGTGGTAGCAAACTGCGAGGTATCGACCGGCGGCAACATCTCCACAATTACCAAACCGTTGTTCCAGCGGTTCAGCTTGATCTTGTCGTGGGTGTTGGAAACCACAATCGGGATGATTGGCACACCGGCTGCTACCGCTGCATGAAACGCACCGGTTTTGAACGGCAGCAAACCACGACCGCGGCTGCGCGTCCCTTCCGGGAACATCCAGAACGAAATGCGCTTTTTGTTGAACTGCTCCACCAACTCACCGATGGTGCCGTGCGCTTTGGAGCGGTTATCACGGTCAATCAGCAGGTTACCGGTCAGCCAGTAGAGCTGGCCAAAGAACGGAATCCACAGCAGGCTTTTCTTGCCCACGGTCACGGTGGTCGGCTGCACGATTTTGGCCGCCGTGATCATGTCGTAGTTGTTCTGGTGGTTAGCGATATAGATCGCGTTACCGTAATGCGCGGCTTCCGCCGGTTTACGCAGTTCCACTTTGAGACCAAACACCGTCGACAGCCGACCGAGCAGATGGCCGAAAGTTGCGACGTGACGCGGATTACGCGGTGAAAACAGACACCAGATACAGCCAACAATACTGACCAGAATCGAATAAACAATAACAATAATTGCTCGTAAAATTAGTAACATAGATTCCTCAAATGGGGCATTCCATCGCCTGAATTACAGCGTTACTCTTCACTCGCGTCGGCTTTCGGACGCGCTGGTGCATTCACTTCTACGCTATCGATACGTTGCAGGCCACGCGCCACGCTGCCGCGACGACCGCGCTCGGCACGCACTTTTTGCAGATCTTCATCACGCATGATCAGCTTACGTTTACCGACATACACGGTGATTGACGCGCCCGGCGGCAGAATCAGCAACCATTGTAATTTGTCGGTGCCCGCCGCGGCTTCCGCTGCAGGAATCGAGATGATCTTGTTGCCTTTGCCTTTCGACATCTGCGGCAGATCGCCAACCGGGAACATCAACATGCGTCCGGCCTGGGTAATTGCCAGCAGCATATCATCGCCCGAATGTACCGCCATTGGCGTCATCACTTTGGCGTTTTCCGGCAGCGTCAGCAGCGCTTTACCGGCACGGTTGCGCGACACCAGATCGGCAAAGGTACAGATGAAACCGTAACCGGCGTCAGAGGCCATCAACAGCTTCTGATCGTCAGGCTCCATCAGCACCTGCTCAATCACGGCGCCCGGCGGTGGCGTCAGTTTGCCAGTGAGCGGCTCGCCCTGCCCGCGCGCAGACGGCAATGAGGTCGGATCCAGCGTGTAGCTGCGTCCGGTGGAGTCGATAAAGGCCACCGGCTGATTGCTCTTGCCGCGTGCGGCGGCCAGATAGCTGTCGCCCGCTTTGTAGCTTAAGCCCGCCGGATCGATATCGTGACCTTTGGCGCTGCGCACCCAGCCCATCTGCGACAGCACGATGGTCACCGGCTCAGCGCTCACCAGCTCGGTTTCGCTCAGCGCTTTGGCTTCTTCGCGCTCGTGCAGCGGCGAACGGCGATCGTCGCCGTAGGTTTGGCTATCGGCCAGCAACTCTTTCTTCAGCAGATTGCTCATCTTGCGCTCGGACGCCAGAATCGCCTGCAGCTGATCGCGTTCTTTTTCCAAATCCGCCTGCTCGCCGCGAATCTTCATCTCTTCCAGTTTGGCGAGATGGCGCAGTTTCAGTTCGAGAATCGCTTCGGCCTGGGTTTCACTGATGTCAAAACGCGACATCAGCACCGGCTTCGGCTCATCCTCGGTACGGATGATGTGGATCACTTCATCAATATTGAGGAACGCCACCAGCATACCTTCAAGAATATGCAGGCGACGCAGCACGCGATCTAAACGATAGTTGAGGCGGCGCGTCACGGTATCGCGGCGATACACCAGCCATTCAGAGAGGATTTCCAGCAGGTTTTTCACCGCCGGACGGTTATCCAGTCCGATCATATTCAGGTTAACGCGGTAGCTTTTTTCCAGATCGGTGGTGGCAAACAGGTGATTCATCACCTGCTCGAGATCCACGCGATTGGAGCGCGGCACAATCACTAAACGCGTCGGGTTTTCGTGGTTGGACTCATCACGCAGATCTTCCACCATCGGCAGCTTTTTATTGCGCATCTGGTTAGCGATCTGCTCCAGCACGCGTGCGCCCGACACCTGATGCGGCAACGCGGTGATCACCACATCACCATCTTCTTTTTTCCACACCGCACGCTGACGAATCGAACCGCGACCGCTCTGATAAATCTTACGGATTTCGCTGCGTGGCGTGATGATCTCCGCTTCGGTCGGGTAATCCGGACCTTGCACAATATCCAGCAGCTCATTCAGCGTGGTTTTCGGGTTGTCGATCAGCTTGACCGCTGCTTCCGCTACTTCGCGCAGGTTATGCGGCGGAATGTCGGTCGCCATCCCCACGGCGATGCCGGTGGTGCCGTTGAGCAGAATATTGGGCAGACGCGCCGGCAACATCTTCGGCTCCTGCAGGGTGCCGTCGAAGTTCGGAATGTAATCGGACGTGCCCTGACCGAGTTCACCCAGCAGGATTTCAGCGTATTTAGACAGGCGCGATTCGGTGTAACGCATCGCGGCGAAGGATTTCGGATCGTCCGGCGCCCCCCAGTTTCCCTGGCCATCCACCAGCGGATAGCGGTAGGAGAAGGGCTGCGCCATCAACACCATCGCTTCATAACAGGCGCTGTCGCCGTGCGGATGGTATTTACCCAGCACGTCACCAACGGTACGCGCCGATTTTTTGAATTTGGCATTGGAATTGAGACCCAATTCCGACATGGCATACACAATACGGCGCTGCACTGGCTTGAGGCCATCGCCGATGTACGGCAGCGCGCGGTCCATGATCACGTACATGGAGTAGTTCAGGTACGCGTTTTCGGTAAACGTGTGCAGGGCAAGACGCTCTGCACCATCCTGCGTCAATTCGCTCATTCAGCTCGCATCCTCACTTCGTGTCCCGCAACGGCGGGACATCCGGCGGTCATTTGGCGAGGATATTACCTTATTCGTACGGTTTAGTCACAGAGAAGCCCGTTCAGCAAACAGAATCGTCTTGCATTAAATAGCGTGATATTGGTTGGAAAATTAAAACGGAATGGTAGCCATGTCACAGTGAATATCGGCAATAATCTGTGAGCAACTTCGCAATTAATATCGCGAGGCATTTAGCGTATTAATGGTGTCCGCAAGCCGGGACAACATTTAGTATGGTTGCTTAGTGATTACTCTCCTAAATTCATACTCCACAAGCCCCACATTTTTGCGCGTCTGATTTCTGGCATGGAATAAATATAACCACCAATTAGCCATAAACGTTTTGCCAAAATAAGGGTGAACGAATGCAAATACTGACTTCGCGACAACACCGATTAGTAAAATTGCTGCTGCATCATGCCGCACCGCAGCCGACAAAAGAATTAGCTTTACAGCTTGGCGTGTCGGAGAAAACCATCCAGCGCGATTTGCAATGGCTGGAGAGTTGGCTTCGCGACTGGTCGCTGCAGCTGGAAAAAATGCCGGGACGCGGCATACGTCTGCGGGTAGACGATCTGCAGCAGCGTCTGCAACTGGAGCAGCAGCTTAACGGCGACGAAAGCAGTTCGGATGCGCTGAGCCACAACAGCCGACGGGTGAAGATTGCCTCGCAGCTGCTGAGTGATGCGCCACGCGCGACTTCAATCAGTAAATTGTCGGAACGCTACTTTATCAGTCATGCGTCAATCGTGAATGACCTGAAGGTGATCGAAGAGTGGCTGCAGCCGCTGGGTTTGGTGCTGCAGCGCGGCCCCGGCGGCACCCACATCGAAGGCAATGAGCAGACGCTGCGCCAGGCGATGGTCTCGCTAATTAATGATGTGATGCAGCAGAACGTCGCCGGCACGCCGCTGCTACCACGCCTCGATCCCGGCAGCCAGCAAGCGCTGGTGCACTATTTTGGCGACGAGGATGTGGCTTTTGTGCAGGCGCTGCTGCAGCAGATGGAGCAGCAACTGAGTTATCCGTTGGGCGACGCGTGGTACCTCAATCTCTGCACCCATATTCTGATCATGATGCATCGCATGGCGCAAGGTAACGCGCTGGCGCTGGAAACCCTGACCAGCGCGCAGGATCTCGATCAGCGCATTCTGAAGATTTCCCAAAACATGGTGGTGCAGATTGAACAGCGCATGTGCTGCGCATTGCCAGCCGATGAAGTGGGTTTTATTTATCAATATATTGTCTCGTCCGGCATTGTGGTAGAAGAGCGTGGCGATAACGCGCCGCTGCATAATCAATTTTCCACCGCTGAATCAGTAAAAATAACCTGTGAATTAATCGATCGCTTCGCGTCATTTATTCAGCAGGACTTAGCGCAGGACCGATTATTATTTGAAGGATTATTAGTTCATATAAAGCCATTATTAAATCGACTCAAATATCATATTCATATTCGTAATCCGCTGCTGGAGGATATTCAGCAGGAGATGAAGGAAATATTTTCATTAACGCAACAGGCGATGCAATTAACCGCGCGCAGCCAGGGACTTTCATCGGTGGCGGATGACGAAATAGGTTATCTGTGCGTGCATTTCCAGGCAGCGCTGGAGCGACAAATCGCCCACAAACGCATTCTGGTGGTGTGCTCCAGCGGCGTGGGAACCTCGCATCTTTTGAAGAGTCGCATTCTGCGCGCCTTCCCGGACTGGGAGATTGTCGGCGTGGTTTCCGCCAGTAATCACGCGGAGTTTTGCCAGCGAGAAACGGTGGATTTGGTGATTACCACTATTCACCTCAACGCCGGAGCGGTTCCGGCGGTGTATGTCAGTGCCTTTTTTAACGATGACGATATTCGGCGGGTGACTGACGCCATGATTGGCAGCCAGCTGCCCGACGGCGCCTCCTGCGCTTTGGCTGAACATTAATTGAATGAGGATTGAACATGGATATTTCGCGCATTCTGACGCCGCGCCGCGTTAACCTGGCGCTGACCGCCACCACCAAAGAGCAAGCGATTCATGAGCTCACCGATTTGCTCTACCACGACGGCGCCATCAGCGACCGCGCCGCCTTTATCGAAGACGTCTGGCTGCGGGAAGCTGAAGGTTCCACCGGCTTCGAAAATCATATCGCCATCCCGCACGGTAAATCCGCCGCGGTGAAACAAACCACGCTCGCCATCGGCCGCACCCAACACGACATTCCGTGGGAAACGCTCGATGGCAGCCAGGTGCGCTGCATCATCCTGTTCGCGGTGCGACTGGAAGATCAGAACACCACCCATATTCGCCTGTTGTCGCAGGTGGCCAGTGCGCTGGCCGATGATGAGGTGATAGCCCAACTGCTGGTGGAAAACGATGCCAGCAATATCATCCGGCTGTTTAGTCAGTACGCCGAAACCGACCTCTGTTAACACCCTAACTCTCTGAGGTGACACATGAATATCGTCTGTGTAGCGGCCTGCACGGCAGGCATCGCGCATACCTACATTGCGCGCGAAAAACTGATTAAAGGGGCCCACGCGCTGGGCCACACCATCCACGTTGAAACTCAGGGCACCATCGGCACCGAAACGGCGCTGACGCAGCAAGATATCGCCGCTGCGGACGTGGTGATCCTCGCCGTTGACGTGAAGATCAAAGGCGAGGAGCGCTTTCAGGGCAAACCCATTGTGCGAGTGAAAACCGAAGTAGTGATCAAATCACCGGTGAAATTCCTCGAAAAAGTGGCGGATTCACTGGCGCGCGCCTGAGGAGATCCATCATGAGTGACAACAAACGTCAGTACGGCCAGGAGATCAAAGGGCATTTGCTTACCGGGATCTCGTGGATGATCCCGCTGATCGTCGCCGCCGGGATCTGCATCGCGCTCGGCCAGGTGATCGGCGGGCCGGATGTCGGTAAACAGACCGGCACCCTCGCGTGGATGTTGAATCAGATCGGCGGTTGGGGCATGGGCCTGATTGTGCCGCTGATCAGCGCGGCGATTGCTTACTCGATTGCCGATCGTCCCGGCTTCGCGCCTGGCCTGATCGTCGGTTTTATCTGCGGGCAGATCGGTACCGGCTTTATCGGCGGCATCTTCGGTGGCTTCCTGGTCGGTTACACGGTGCTGCTGCTGCGCCGCACTATCAAATTACCGAAATCGATGCAGGGCTTAATGCCGATTATGGTGCTGCCGGTGCTGAGCACCATCATTGCCGGGCTGCTGATGATGACCTTTATCGGTCAGCCGATTGTCTGGCTGCAGAAGGCGCTGATTGCCCTGCTGGAGTCGATGCAGGGCGGCTCAAAGTTTGTGATGGGCGCGATTCTAGGCGCAATGGCCACCTTCGACTTCGGCGGTCCGGTGAATAAAACCATGTCGCTGTTCGCCGACGGCATGCTGGTTGACGGCATTTACGGGCCGGAAGCGGTGAAGTTTGTCGGTTCGATGATCCCGCCGTTCGGCATCACGCTCTCTTATTTGCTGAGCCGCAACAAATACACCAAAGCGGAAAAAGAGGCGCTGAAAGCCGCGTTCCCGATGGGCATCTGCATGATTACCGAAGGCGTGATTCCGATTGCGGCGCGCGATCTGTTCCGCGTGGTTGGCAGCTGCGTAGTGGCTTCCGCCATCGCCGGTGGGCTGATTATGGTGTGGGGCGTTGGCGCACCGGTGCCGCACGGCGGCATGTTTGTGGTGCCGCTGTTCACCAAACCCTGGCTGTTCTGTTTAGCGCTCGGCATCGGCACCACGGTGTGCGGCGTGATGCTGTCGATACTGAAAAAGCCGGTGACGCAGGCGGATGAAGAGTTCGATGACGTGGAAGCCCCCGGCGTTCGCGATGAAGAGATCAAATTCACTCTGGAATAAGGAGCCACCATGTTTGCCATGATGAACGACCTGATTCAGGCCGCCGCCCATCAGCGCTATGCGGTGCTGGCGATCAACAGCTTCAACCTTGAAACCGCGCGCGCCGCCATTCAGGCCGCCGAGCAGCAGCGCGCTCCGCTGATCCTCAATGTTTATCAGGGACACAGCGCGCACTTTCCGCCGGCTGTCGCGGTGCCGTTAGTGCGAGCGCTGGCCGATGCCGCCAGGGTGCCGGTGGCGCTGGCACTCGATCATGGCAAAGCTTTTCCACTGATTGGTCAGGCATTTCGCGCCGGTTTTACCGGCTTGATGATCGATGCCTCGTCTGAACCGCTCGCCGAGAACATTCGCCAGACCGCCGCCGTGGTGAAGATGGCGCATACCGCCGGTGTGTGCGTCGAGGGCGAGCTGGGACATATCGCCGATGCGCCCACCTACGAGCTGGCTGATGCTTCAGTGAAGATGACGCAGGTGGCCGATGTGCTGCCGTTTATCGAGCAGACCGATATCGACCTGCTGGCGATCTCGGTTGGCACCGCGCACGGGCTTTATCCGGCGGGTGTGAAGCCAAAGATCGACTTTCAGCGCTTGCAGGAGTTGCAGGCGGTTTCTTCGCGACCGCTGGCGCTGCACGGCGGATCGGGCACGCCCGCTGAGGATATTCGCCGCGTCAGTGAGTTTGGCGTAGCCAAGATCAACGTCGGCGCGGCAGTGTTTGATGCCGGAAAAATGGCGGTGGAACAGGCCTTGAAGCAGCATCCTCACGCTGAGTTAGCCGATGTGCTCGGGCTGATGGAGTCCGCCTGCCGCGAAGTGGTGGCGGAGTATCTGAGCTGGTCGGGATCGGCGGGCAAGGTTTAGTCATCGGGTTAGCTAGCGGTCGCCATGAATGGCGACCCTACGTCGCATTGTAAATTTCACATTCATATCCACTATCGGGTCGGCGCATGCGTCGGCTCCGGTAAACATCACGCTGAGGAAATATTAACATGTTGATTTCAATGAAAGAGATGTTGGCACCGACTCGTGAGCACCGCTACGCGATTGGCGCTTTTAATGTGGCCGACAGCTGCTTTATCCGCGCGGTAGTTGAAGAAGCTGAAGCTACCCATACGCCGGCGATCATTTCCATCCATCCAAGCGAGCTGGAGTTTGTCACTGATGAGTTCTTTGGCTATGTGCGCGAGCGCACGCTGAAAAGCAAAGTGCCGTTCACCATCCACCTCGATCACGGTGCGTCCATTGCTCAGGTGTTGCGCGCTATTCAATGCGGCTTTACCTCAGTGATGATCGATGGTTCATTGCTGCCTTATGAAGAGAACGTAGCGCTGACCAAAGAAGTGGTGAAACTGGCGCATGCGGTGGGCGTTTCGGTGGAAGGTGAACTCGGCACCATCGGCGATACCGGCACTTCAGTGGAAGGCGGCGTGAGTAAAGTGATCTACACCGAACCGGCGCAGGCAGAGGATTTCGTGCAGCGCACCGGTGTAGATACGCTGGCGGTAGCGATTGGCACCGCGCACGGCATCTACCCGAAAGATATGAAGCCTGAGCTGCAGATGCATATCCTCAGAGACATTGCGCAGCGCACCACTATTCCGCTGGTGCTGCACGGCGGTTCAGCAAATCCGGATGCCGAGATCGCGGAAGCGGTGACGCTGGGCGTGGGCAAAATCAATATTTCCAGCGACATGAAGTTCGCCTATTTCGCTAAGCTGCGCGAGATTCTGGCACGCGAAACCTGGTGGGATCCGAATGTGATTTATCCCGATGCCATTGCGGCGGCGAAGGAAGTCATTCGCTACAAAATGAATCTGTTTGGCGGGTTGGGTAAGGCGAGTTTGTATCGCTGAGTTAAGTAGTAAGCCTGGCATCTTCAACGTGCTCGGCAATGCGCAATAAATTGCGCCGCTACGGTATGTGCAGATATTAAGTATGGTAATCAGCCACGCGCACATATTTGTAGCGTCGCGATTTATCGCGCTCTTTTGTTATTTAGTCGCACCCAACCATTGTTTAGCAATCAGCGCGTATTCGCCGGTGGCGGTGCTGAGATGCAGCCACTGATCGACATACAACTTCCAGCTCATATCATCGCGCGGGATCATGTAGGCCTTCTCGCCGTACTGCATCGGTTTGTCCGGATTGATGGCGCACAGCGCGGGATAATGCTGCTGCTGGAACAGCGCTTCAGACGCATCGGTGATCATTACGTCCGCTTTGTTATCCACCAACTGCTGGAAAATCCCCACATTGTCAGCCAGCTGCAGCGTCGCCTGCGGCAGATGGCTGTGCACGAAGGCTTCGTTGGTGCCGCCCGCCGGTTCGATCACGCGCACGCTCGCCTTGTTAATCTGTTCAACCGTCTGGTATTTCGCTTTATCAGCACAGCGCACCAGTGGAATTTTTCCATCAACACCGAGCGGCTGAGCAAACCAGGCGATCTGCTGACGCTTGAGGGTGACTGATACGCCGCCCAATGCGATATCACACTGCTTGGCCACAAAATCATCGCTCAGGGTTTTCCATGTGGTTGGCACCCACTGCACTTTTGCGCCCAGACTTGCCGCCAGCGATTGCGCCATGCTGATATCCAATCCTTCATATTGGCCATCGCTACGCAAATAGCTATATGGCTTGTAATCACCGGTGGTACAGACTTTTAAGGTTTTGCTTGCGCGGATGTCATCGAGGTGGGATTGCGCCTGAGCAGCGCCCGTCACCATAAGTAATGCACTCAGTATCGCGGTTTTCATGTTTTCTTCTTTTATGGGAGTTGATGTTGGTTTGCTCACGGATTGTTTCATAACCCTGCGTATTATTGCTTTATTAGCAAAAGTGTTGTGATCGATCACGCATTTTTCTCGCTGCTGCGCGCGCGTAGAGTGTGCGGCATCAACGAGAAACGGAGCGGATGACATGAACTTTTTAATTATCGATGGTGGCAAAACCTTCGCCCATTCGAAAGGCGAACTGAACCATACCTTAACTGACGTCGCAGCCAGCCAGTTGCGCGATCTTGGTCATCAGGTACAGGTAACGATTGCCGACAGCGATTACAACGTGGCAGAAGAAGTGCAGAAGTACCTCGACAGCGATGTGGTGATTTATCAAATGCCCGGCTGGTGGATGGGCGAGCCGTGGACAGTAAAAAAGTATATCGATGATGTCTTCACCGAAGGTCACGGTTCACTGTATGCCAGCGATGGCCGCACACGCAGCGATGCCGGTAAAAAATATGGCTCCGGCGGCCTGATTCAGGGTAAGAAATACATGCTGTCATTGACCTGGAACGCTCCGCTGGAAGCCTTTAACGATCCTGAGCAGTTTTTTGAAGGCGTGGGCGTGGACGGTTTGTATCTGCACTTCCATAAGGCCAACCAGTTCCTCGGTATGGAAGGTTTGCCGACCTTTATCTGTAACGATGTGATTAAAATGCCGAACGTACCGCGCGATATCGAACGTTATCGGACTCATCTCAGCCAGATCTTTGGTTAACTGTAAGCACCCAAGGAAAAGAGGAAGCACTATGTTAACCGTCGTTGCAGAGATTTGTGTCAAACCGGGCCGTCGTCAGGTGGTTTTGGATGCGATTAATCAGCTGATTCCTACCGTGCTGGAAGAAGATGGCTGCCATCAATATGACGCATTAGTTGATCATCAGGCACAAGTGCCGTGGAAACAGAATTCACCTGATTCGATTTTCATGCTGGAGTTGTGGGAATCACTGCGCCATCTGGAGCAGCATCAGCAAATGCCACATATGGATGCGCATCGCGCGTTGATTAAAGATGAAGTGGTAGATGTGAAGATTCTGGTGCTGGAAGCGGCTAAATAACTCGATTTGCTTGGTCGTTCAGTACCTTACATCAAAAAAGGCCCGGTCTCGCGACCGGGCCTTTTATTTAGCAGCTAATCAGAGATTAGTGCTGTTGTTCCTGCATCAGATACTGTGGAACCATCACTTCAGCATCGCCACCGTTGTTCTGGTAAACGTTGTATTCAACGCCTGCCACGGTTACGGTGCCATTTGCCTGGGTCCAGTTACTCACTTCTTCACCTTTCGGCAAGATATCTTCCAGAGCAACTTCTTTACCTGCGTCAGCAATCATCAACTGGGTTTTACCGTTGTCGATGAACAGGGAATCATCGCTCATTCCCAGGATGTCATTCAGAGACATTGTCATCAGAAGGCTATTCACTGAGTCTGGGAACAGATCGCCCGGATCAACAGATGGTGGTGGAGTAACGTCAATTTCCAGCTTGAACGTTTCGCTACCCGCAGTTTCATTACCTGCAGCATCGCGGTAACCGAAGGAGAAGTCGTAAACGCGTTCTTCAAGCGCAACGGTCTTAAGTTCCCACTCGCCCGCAGTCACTACAGCGCTGCCGAGTACCTCAGTGTGTGCAGCATCGCCATATAGCACAACAATGGTGCCATCTTCACCTGTACCTTTCAAAGTCAGCAACTGGCCATTCATCTTTCTTGGATTACCGTCATTAGTTGGATTGGTATCCAACGTTTTAGTATATCCATATGCATCAATATAGGTACCGCCCACGAAGGTACCACCACCAGGAGGAGTCAGATCCACCTCAAAGTTGATACCATCGTTAATTGGACCACGAACACCTGATGCGCTGACAGGCTGAACGCGGATGTTATGCGCACCTTCAGCCAAGTCTTTCAGATCATAGCTCCACTGTCCATTAGTGACCACGGCAGTGCCAATTTCTGTATTGCCATCCCAGATAATGACTTTAGTACCATCTACACCGGTGCCGCGTACGGTTGGGGTTTTATCGTCGGTGATGTCACCTTCAGAAATTAGGCCGGTTTTAACGCCAACATCATCCCACATTTCAAAATTGGCAATTTTATCTGGCACTTGAGTATCAATGATCAGATCAATTGGGTCTGAAGGGTCTGATTTGTTACCTGCCGGATCGGTGACTTCAACGATAACTTCATATTCGCCATCACCAATTGGATCTGTTGGTGTCACAGTCCAGTTACCACCTGCATCAACCTTGCCGCTACCAATAACTTTCTCGTCACCATTTTCGTCAATGATAACGACTTCAACGATATCACCTGGATTCGCGCCACCACCTTTGAATTCAGGTTTGGTTTCGTCAATTGGCGTTCCTGGCTGAACCGTACCCAGGTCACCACCGGTATTATCAATAATTTCAGGCACACCAGGTTTATTTGGTGGAGTGAGATCCACCACGATAATCACTGGGGTAGAGAAATCAGACTTTTTACCTGTCGCAGGATCCTCAACTTTAATCTTCAGCTCATGCGAATTCTCATCTAATGGATCGAGTTCGATCTCCCACGTGCCGTCAGGTTTAACTACAGTTGATTTAACTACATTGTTTCCGTCATAAACGTGAACAATCTCACCTTGATTACCGGTACCGCGCAGTACAGGCGTGTCATCATTGGTTGAATCACCACTAACCAGAACACGATCGGTGGCACCGTTGTTAGCAACAACTTCACCGATTTCTGCTGTTGGTGGAGATGTAGTATCTACAATGAGGATGAATTCATCGGATTTAGCAGAAGCACTCCCCCCTTTTGAGACCGAGTCTACACGCAGTGAGTGTGAGCCTTCAGCCAGATCCTTATCCACATCAAAGCTCCATTGGCCGCGATTATTAGCAACAGTGCTACCAATGATCTCATTGCCATCCCAAATACGCACGATTGAACCGGCATCAGCTACGCCAGAGAGATTAGGCATGGTGTCATCGGTTTTATCACCCGAATGCAGTACGGCTGTTTTACCAAAATCATCAAAGGCTTCATTAATTTCTGGTGTGCTTGGTGCAGTTGCATCCAGCTTCAGGATGAAGTTGTCAGATTTCGGGCTCATACGATCAAACCTATCCTTGTACGCCACGCTGAAGACATAAGTATCATCGTTAGTCAGATTTGGGAAAAAGCTCCAGCGGCCATCCTGGCCTGCAACAGTACTGCTAATTGGGGTAGCAGAGGCGCCATAGAGGTATACCATAGAGCCCGGTTGAGCAACGCCTGACAAGGTTGGCGATTTGTCATCGGTATATTGGCCTGATGTTAAATAGTCAATTTTGCCTTCATCATCAATGACACGCATAATTTGTGGCGCTTCAGGGCCTTCAGCTTGAATGTAGAAAATAACTTGAGTTGGTTTCAACCCCCAGTTACCTGCTTGATCACGCTCACGATACTGGAAGAAGTAGGTGCCATCAGGCAGTGCATCAGAGCTAAAGGACCATTTTCCGTCAGCATCTGCTAAGACGGTGGTTACCGTATTGTTAATCGTAATCTCAATCGTGCTAAAAGGTTCAGCCTTAAGAGATGTGCTGATCACGTTGTTCTTTGTGTATTTTACATACGCGTTTGCGAAGGTGCCAAAATCGTGAGTAGTTGCTACTGGCTCAATGTGTTGCTCAGCCACTGGCGCCGAATTTTCGGCCATCACCACTTTGCCAGATTCAATTTTAAGATTGAAAGCCGCAGACGCCGGGCTTTCGTGTTTACCCGCATCTTTTACAACAGCGGTCAGACTGTGGTCGCCATCGGTCAGAGTTAGTGGAATTGTCCACGCACCCATGCTATTCACTTGCGCGGAATTTATGGCGGTTGTGCCGTTATTATCAAAGATATAAACGATTGAACCAGGCTCTCCTACACCAGAAACCACTGGATTAGACTCATCAGTAGTATCGCCTGGAGTCAAATTACCTTTATCTTTACCGGTATTATCTACTACACGCCAAATTTCTGGGGCTACTGGCGCTTTGGTATCCAGATTAACAATTAATGAAGTTGGCGCTGCACGGTTTCCTGCTGCATCAATAATGGTAATCTGAACGGCATGCAAGCCTTCATCCCAACCAGCCGGAGGAGTGAATGACCACTTACCTTCTGCGTTAATATCGACATAAGTAGTCACGCCGTCGATAATAATTTCAACCCTTCCATTTTCACCATTTGAAGCATAGATATTATTCCAGCCAAAATTACTGTCGGTGATGGTATTTATTGCCTGTTTTTTAACTTCATTAATGCTGTTATTAGCCATGATAGCATCCTTTTTTGATATTTCGGTTTAGAGTTCCGGTTCCATCCCGGTACACAAACATTCTGAGCCAGTTAGCGAAGTAGCTAACACAAGATATGTCCCAATTAATTGGGAAGATAAAAAAATTAATGGGATACTGATGTTTATAAAATGGTCTAAATCTATACAATTCAGACCGTGCGAAAACTAAAGCGGGGAAATAAAATTATTTCCTTTCTACACTGATTACTACACGGCGCTCGGTCGCATAGCACAAACGCTGCTGTTTTAATGACCCTGAGCAGTGTTTAGAGACCTGACTTTCACCCATACTTTGCGACTGAATCTTGTCACCATTTAAACCATTATTGACTAATAATTCCTTAATAGTATCAGCGCGGCGTTGGCCTAACTTTAGATTACTCTGTTCATCACCAATAGGATCGGTAAAACCAGTAACAATAATATGCTGCTCCGATTTGCCACTGCGTTTCAGTAAATGCGCGAATTGCTGAATAGCGTTATGGCCTTGAGAAGAAATATCGTCACTGCTGGCACTAGCGAAATTAAATAATAGATCAGATGAAAACTCGTAATTATTATATGATTGAGCGGCATCCATCTTACATGAGATAACGGAAGAGGCACGGGAAAGCAAATGCGCTTGCTGCCGGGTACCCATCAACTGTTGCTGCGCCACGGAGGTTTCTACAACATGGGGACGACCAGAGCCATCAAGACTTGCAGAAACATAATAGGTTTTCCCCGCAGCCAATGAATCTCGCCACTGCTGTTGTTGTTTACCTTGATAGCGTGGTGCATCATCGGTGTAACTTCCTAATGAATGCATACCTGGCTTTAGACAAAACACCGTGTATCCACCCGATAAAAGTGCGGTCTGGAATTCACCATCCACATAGATATGTGCCGCACTTTTATCATTATCAGCAGTTCGATAATAAACAATTTTGGTTTGATCTTCCGCCGCTGCTGGCACTGATAGCCATGATTTCCCAAAAATAGTTTGCGCTTGAATTCCCGTAGTTATGGACAATGATGCAATAACGGCGATAATCGAAACACTTTTAATATTCATTACAACTCCCTAAAAGAAAGTGCCAAATGACACTTTCTTTTATCCAAAATTAAAATTAGCAAATGTATTAATTATTCAGATAAGTCACGAAAAACCAAGTGATTATCAAGCGAAGAGACATCTAACGAAACCACCCCATTAAGGGTAGAATGATTGACGTTAAAATCAGACGTAATATTATTTAAAGAACTTTCATCAAGATCTTTGGAAAGAATATTTTCTTCCTGAGATTCGCCAAACAACGTGTCATGCTGATCTGAAAGTAAATCAGAAATGTTAATTTGGTTTGTTGAATCGGGGAAGAGATCACCCGGAGCAACAGATTCTGGCGGTATAGTGTCGATTTCAACTGCAAATACAGGCGTTTTAGCCGTCACAACACCATCAGCATCCTGGAAAGCAGCCTCAATATTATATTTATCATCTGGAAGCTCTGGTGTTGGGATACTCCACTTTCCTGTTGCATCGACTGTAGATGAAAGATAAAAGTGATTTTTAGCACCATTTATCCAAACATATACGATGTCCCCGGGAATTCCGGTGCCGCCAACAAAGATGGTCGAATCATTTACTGCATCGCCGCTCGCAATAGGTTGCTTACCCACAGGTATTTTTTTACCACCATCCAATTTTTCATCGCGATAAACATCTCCAATTACACCGGTTACTGGCACATTTGGATCAGGAATAACTTCTTCAACCGGATCAGGGTCGACTGGTGCCTTTGGATCATTAATATCAACGACGACTTTTTCAGAACTCTCAGATTCATTACCGGCTGGATCTACAATGATGATTTGGAATTCATGTTTACCGTTTTGTAAAGATTCTTCCGGTGTAAAGGTCCACTCGCCTTTATGATCAATTACGGCACTACCTATTACTTTGCCGTTATCGATAATTTTGACGATATCACCTTTCTCACCGACACCAGAAAACGTTGGGGTGCTATCTTGAGTTTCATCACTATTTTCTATCGGTTTTTCATTGCTATCTTTAATTGCACCGATGCCTTTATTTTCTGGCGCAATGGTATCAACCTCAACAGCCCATTCATCTGATCCAAAAGATTTATTACCTACCTCATCAACGACCACAATGCTGAATTTATGTATTCCGTCGGCCAATTCTGGGCTAGTGAATTTCCAGTTACCTTCACTATCAGTTTTCGCGGTACCCAGCAATTGACGATCTTTCCAGATTTCAACAGTAGAGCCAACTTCAGCTTTACCTGAAAGACTTGGCGTATTGTCTTTGGTGACGCCATTTTTTGTAATTTCTTTTGGTGGATTCGTACTGTCGTCGAACATGCCACCAATGGTACCTTGTGCTGGTGCAGTCAGATCAATTACAAAACCCCATGCTTCACTTGACTCGCTCACTACGCCGTTTTCATTGCGCTCACGGGTAGTAATGCTGTGGCTACCTGCTCCCAGCGCTTTTCCAGGTGTGAAAGACCAGGTACCATTTTCACCAACGGTAGTTTCACCAATTTTGGTGGTGCCATCCCATACTTCAATCACGTTTCCTTTGGTGCCAGTACCATTCAGAGTCGGCGTGACGTCATCGGTTCGGCCACCTTTAGCGATCAATCCAGTGATGCTACCTACATCGTCGAATATGCCATTCACCACCGGAATGCTTACATTGCCGCCACCGTTTTCACCACCACCTTTGCCGCCATCGCCACCTTTGCCGCCGTCTCCGCCTTTACCACCCTGACCGCCATTGTTGCTGTCTTGATACTGATCTTTGGCTGCCACATAGCCCAATCCTGCAGCAGCAGCAATCGCCGCCATGCTACCTAAAGCGATCAATGCCGGTGACCACTCAAAACCCGATGCCAATGCAAATCCATCATTATTGTTATCGACAACGGCTTCGCCTAAGGCCAATGCTGCTGTTTCACCATCAGCAAGTGCTTCAGCTTCATGACTGGCATCACCATCGGTAGCAACATATGCATGCATTTCGCCATCTTCAGCTTTACCCACTAAGCTGCCGGATTTAGCAAAGAAATCTTCGATAATAAGGTCGGGGTCATTGCTATCAGAACCTTCCAGCATTACCAGAAGATTTTTTCCTACGCGTTTGACAGTAATATTTTCCGGTGCAACACCGTCACTACCTTGCGCAAGCATATATTTACCGTTGGTAATAGCCTGAACTTTCGCGGCTTTACCCTCTTTCCCAACACGCAACACCTCTGCTTTAGTTATTGTTTTTTTATCAATAATCGCAACACTCACGGGCGAAACATTCATGATTAATCCCTTTCATACATTATTTTCGACTGCACGATTGCTGACAAACGCAACAATCTCCCTGGCTAAACCTACCGAAGCAGGCTCAAAGTGAGCGTCATAATCCGGAAAGTGAGATTTCCGAGACATAAGAAATGTCCCGTATAGGAAAGAAAAAGTGTCTAACGTTGCCTAAAGTGAAAAATTCCAATCAACTGATTGAATTAATATATTTAATTGAATCTCAAACTAGCGGAAAAAAAATTATTTGAGGGCTATAACAGATGATTTTCCTGAATTTTTTTGCTTAAAAAATCCAGAAAACAGGTAATGCGCGAGGTAAGGGATTGATTGCGGTAATAGACTGCGTGAATAGGTAAACGCTGCTCACGGTTTTCCGTTTCAAGAATCTGCACCAGGCGCCCACTGACGCGATCTTCACGGCTGACAAAATCGGATAAACGTACGATACCTTGCCCAGCTAAAGCCAGTTGACGCAATGTTTCGCCACTGGAGGCGGAAAGCGTAGGTTTGATGCGCAGGAACTCACCTTCCCGCTGCCACACCGGCCAGACGTTATGGGCATCAAGCTGACTGAAACCCAGTAGTTGATGGTTTGCTAGTGCATCAACGTTTTCCGGTAAACCAAACTTATCCAGATACGCAGGACTTGCTAGCAAACGTATTGCGCTGCTTCCAAGCACACGCGCACGCAGCGTTGAGTCACGCAATTCGCCGATACGAATGGCGATGTCCGTTTGCTGTTCCAGCAGATCGATCACGATATCGTCGGTGTTGAGTTCCAGCTGAATCAGCGGATAGCGCTGACGGAACTCCGCCACCAACGGCACAATGACGTGTAGAGTAAACGGGGTATTGGCGTTGACGCGTAAACGTCCTGACGGGATGTCCCGACGCTGCGCAATTTGTTCTTCCGCTTGTTCAACCGAAGCCAGAATCTGCCGCGCGTGATCGAGAAAAATCAGCCCCTCTTCGGTCAGAGCCAGGCGACGCGTGGTGCGATGCATCAAGGTGGTTTGTAGCTTACTTTCGAGGCGGCTAAGCGCACGACTCACGCCAGAGCTGGTTTGATCTAGCTGCTCTGCGGCTGAAGTGATTGATCCGGTATCCACCACCGTGACCCAGGCACGCAACTCTTCCAGTGTTATTTTCAAATTTCCATCCTCAAAGAACCAGACCTGTCTTAGCGCTGTTTCTGACACTTTTGACTTAAATTACGCCACTTTATTAGCAGCAGGGTATCACAATGCGTCATAAACCTCGGATGGCTAACGATTTACGTCAGCAACAAGCGGTAACCCAGTTGCTGCAGCAAGGGCGACAGGAAGAAGCCTGGCGTAAGATTCGAGCGCATCTGACGCTTGCTCCCTACGATAGCTGGTTCCTGTTTGAAGCCGCACGACTTGCACGACGCAGCGGCGAGCTCGATCTGGCTCAGCGCTACTATCAGCGGGCACTGAAGCTTACGCCACAGGATGCCGGATTACTCAATGGACTCGGCTTAACCCATTATGAAGCCGGACGTTGGGACGAGGCGGAAGCCTGTTATCAGACCGCGATTAAAGTGCATGCTGGCTATGCCGCCTGCCACAATAACTATGCTATTTTGCTGCATAAGCAGCAGCGCTATCACCTGGCTTTAAAGCAGTATCAATTGGCGCTGCAGAGCCAATCTGATTATATCGAAGCCCGCTATGGTATGAGTACGTTGCTGGCGCATATGGGGCAGCTGCAAGAAGCAGAAAGTCTGATGCAGCAAGTGTTGCACGTACGTCGCGCCGATCGACGCTGTCGTACTGCGCTCGGCATGGTGCAACTGCAGCAGGGCAACTTTGCTGCAGGCTGGTCCAACTATCAGGCGCGTTATGCGTCGGATAATCCCGACCGCTTCTTTACCTTACCTAAACTGCCCATTCGCTACTGGCAAGGAGAGGATCTGCGCAATAAAGCGCTGCTGGTGCGGACTGAACAGGGAATGGGCGATGAGATTCAGTTCTGCCGCTTTCTCACACGCGTGAAAACCGAAAAGCAGGCGAAGACAGTGATCATGCTGGGGAGCGCGGCCTTAAAACCGTTGATGATTTCGCTGCCACAGCTCGATCATTATCTTACGCGGGGAGAGTCACAACATACGCTGCCACAGGCTGATTATTGGTGCTCGCTACTTGATTTACCGCAGCATTTCCTCAATTCAACGCAGCCCTTCAGCGCGCAACATCCTTATCTGTTCAGCACCGCTGATCAGCAGGAAAAGTGGCCGATTAAGGGCAACGGAAAAAAAATCGGTATCGTGTGGAAAGGATCCAGCGAACATAAGAATGATAGCCAACGCTCGCTTGCGCATTTGTCACAGCTTGCACCGTTATTTGACCTGCCTGATATTATCTGGATAAGCCTGCAAAAAGGCGCGGGTGAAGAGGACGTTATCGATTTCCCACACGTGCAGCCACTTGGTGCGCAGTTCAGCAGTTATCAGGACACGGCCGCAGTTATTGCGCAGCTGGATTTGGTGATAGGCGTCGATACATCAGTAATTCATCTGGCAGGAGCATTGGGTAAACCGTGTTGGGTATTGTTACCGGCCTGGGCGCGCGATTGGCGCTGGTTAGAAAATCGCGAAGATTCGCCGTGGTATCCGCAAATGAGACTGTTTGCGCGCGGGCAAGATGAAGAGTGGAGCGCGGTCATTGCGCGGGTTAAACAGGCATTGCTGCAGCAATAAACAGGGACGCCATGGCGTCCCTGTTTTTTATACTTCGAGGTCGGCTAAATCGCCTTTCTCTTGCAGCCAGTTGCGGCGGTCTTCCGAGCGTTTCTTCGCCAGCAGCATGTCCATCATGCGTAGGGTTTGATCGACATCCTCATCGCTGATCGTCAATTGCACCAGGCGACGTGTATTCGGATCGAGCGTGGTTTCGCGCAGCTGCAGCGGGTTCATTTCACCCAAGCCCTTAAAGCGTTGCACGTTTGGCTTACCTTTCTTGCGCTTCAGCTGATCCAGCACGCCCTCTTTCTCATCCTCATCCAGGGCGTAATAGACTTCTTTGCCGAGATCGATGCGATAGAGCGGCGGCATGGCCACATAGACATGGCCATGCTGCACCAGCGAACGGAAGTGCTTCACAAACAGCGCGCACAGCAGCGTGGCAATGTGCAGACCATCAGAGTCCGCATCCGCAAGAATACAAATCTTGCCGTAACGCAGTTGGCTCAAATCTTCACTGTCGGGGTCGATACCGATCGCCACTGAAATATCATGCACTTCCTGCGAGGCCAGCACTTCGTCCGAAGAGACTTCCCAGGTGTTAAGGATCTTGCCTTTCAGCGGCATAATCGCCTGATAATCACGATCGCGCGCTTGCTTGGCGGATCCGCCCGCAGAATCTCCTTCGACGAGGAACAGCTCGGTTTTGTTCAAATCTTGTGCGGTGCAGTCAGCCAGTTTGCCCGGCAGCGCCGGGCCGCTGGTGAGTTTTTTACGCACCACTTTCTTCGCGGCGCGCATGCGGCGCTGCGCGCTGGAGATCGCCAGCTCGGCCAGCATTTCAGCCGCCTGCACGTTTTGATTCAGCCACAGGCTGAAGGCATCTTTGACCACCGCGGAGACGAATGCCGCACACTGACGCGACGACAGGCGCTCTTTAGTCTGCCCGGCAAACTGTGGATCCTGCATCTTCACCGACAGCACGTACGCACAGCGATCCCAGATATCTTCTGCCGACAGCTTTACGCCGCGTGGCAGAATATTGCGGTATTCGCAAAACTCGCGCATGGCATCCAGCAAGCCCTGACGCAAACCGTTGACGTGCGTGCCGCCTTGCATGGTTGGGATCAGGTTAACGTAGCTTTCTGTTAGCAGCTCTCCGCCTTCCGGCAGCCAAAGCAGCGCCCAATCCACCGCTTCCACATCGCCAGCAAAACTGCCCACAAAGGGTTTTTCCGGCAGCGTGGGTAAGCCGTCAACCGCTTCACACAGGTAATCGGTCAGGCCATCCTGATACATCCAGGTTTGTTCGGTGTCGTTGACCTTGTCTTTAAAAACAATTTCAACGCCCGGACAGAGCACGGCTTTGGCTTTTAACAGATGTGATAAACGAGAAACCGAGAAACGCGGGCTATCAAAGAAGCTTTCATCTGGCCAGAAGTGCACGCTGGTACCGGTATTGCGTTTACCGACGGTGCCGGTAACCGTAAGATCCTGCACCTTGTCGCCATTTTCGAAGGCAATCTGGTAGATTTCGCCGTTACGTCGCACGGTAACTTCCACGCGCTTCGACAAGGCGTTAACCACCGAGATCCCGACGCCGTGCAAGCCGCCTGAGAACTGATAGTTTTTGTTGGAGAATTTGCCGCCCGCATGCAGGCGACAAAGAATCAGCTCAACCGCTGGCACGCCTTCTTCCGGATGGATATCCACTGGCATGCCACGACCATCATCAATAACTTCCAGCGACTGGTCGGCATGAAGAATGACTTCCACGCGTTTAGCGTGACCGGCCAGCGCCTCATCGACGCTGTTATCGATCACCTCCTGGCCCAGGTGGTTCGGGCGCGTGGTATCGGTGTACATCCCCGGACGACGACGCACCGGTTCAAGGCCGGTCAGGACCTCAATGGCATCGGCATTATAGCTTGATTGGCTCATCGTAAATGTCTGATTAGCAATAGTAAAATGGCCCCACTTCGCAAGGTCACTGGGCGTTTAATCCCAGAAAATCAACGATCTGTGCGAAATGGCGTTCGAATCCGATATAGGCATGATTGCCGCCCTCTTCAACCGTCTGGCGGCATGCGCTGTAATACTCCAGCGCCTGGCGATAATCGAGTATTTCATCGCCGGTTTGTTGCAGCAGCCAGAGTAAATCGGGCGCTTCAAGAGGGTCAATCTGCATTACTTTCAGATCGTAAATGTGGCGAGACTCTAACACATATTGCTGGCCGGTGTAGGGATTACGGTTTTCGCCGAGGTAATCCACCAGCAGCTCAAACGGCCGTACGGCCGGATTGACCACCACCGCAGGCAACATGAAACATTGCGACAGCCAGGTCGCAAAATAGCCGCCCAGCGACGATCCCACCAAGCCCAGCGGTTCACCGGCATATTGCATTACCAGCTCTTCCAGCATACTGGCGGCTTCGGCCGGGAATGTCGGCAGTTGCGGCACCATCACATTAATATGAGGATGCTGCTCGTTGAGCCATTGCTGCAGCTGCGTGGCTTTCGCCGATTGCGGGGAACTGTTGAAGCCATGCAGATAGATCAGCGCCGCCATTGCTTAGTAGCCCTCGGAATCAAGATCGGGGCGGAACATGTCACTTTGCAGGCGATTCACTTCGGTGTGCAGCGTACCGTCAGGCTGCAAGGTGAACCAGCGCCAGCCCGGCGCCAACGTATCAATGGTGAAGTTGGTGCAATGCGGTTTGAACTGTACGCAGGTCGATGGCGAAGCCATCACGCGGCGACCATGCCAGTCGAGATCGAGTTCCTGGTGAATATGGCCGCACACCAGATTGCGCGCGCGCGGGAAGTGTTGCAGCACCGCCTCCAGCTGATGTGGATTGCGCAAGCTGTGCTGATCTAACCAGGTACAACCGGAAGCCAGCGGATGATGATGCAAAAGTACCAAAGTGTGACGTTCCGGGTACTTGCTTAACGCGGTGTGCAGCCACTCCAGCTGATATTCGCTCAACATGCCGTGCGGCACGCCAAATACCTGGCTATCCAGCAGCACCAGCTGCCAGTGATCGCCTAACAGAACGTGCTTGTCGGATTTGATGCCCGCGTCGGCCAGCGTATCCACCATCGCCGGCTGAAAATCGTGATTTCCCGGCAGCCAGACGCACGGTTTCGGCAGACGATTAATGCCCGCTACAAAGTGTTGGTAAGCTTCGACGGTGTGATCCTGAGCGAGATCGCCAGTGGCGATAATCAGATCATACTGGCGCTGTTGTACTTCAATAGCATCCAGTACCGCATCAAAACTCGACCAGGTATTTACCCCAAGCAGCGATTGATGTTTTCCAGCAAAAAGGTGGGTATCCGTGATTTGTAAAATCCTGATATCAGACCCATCTTGCGCAGGAAGAGTTAGCAGGCTATCCAAAGCGTTTCCTTAATCTCCACGCCATCGTTGCGTTTTTTACGCTATCAGCAAACCGGTACTGCCACAGCGCCGTGCGCTAAGCAGTAACGCAACCAATCCGCAAGGAACTGGTTAATCTGATGTTTTTCATCGCGCTGATGCAGTTTTTTATTAGGATAATCATAGCGCGCTTTAAATCGGTAGATCTGTTTAGTGGAACACACTTCAGCGACCATCGCATCATGATAGAGCCGCACCGACATAGAAGGCAGGCTCCAGTAACTCACCGCGGGCGCCACCTGACGCACTTCCACCAGCGTGGTGTATCGCGTCGATTCTTCGATGGTGAGCTGATAGCTGGCGCCATTCACCTGATAAATCACCGATGCGCCTGCCTCGTCACTGCGCGGCAGCAGGCGACGCAGCTGGGCGAAATTGGTTTCGCACAGACGCATCATTTCGGGAAAGTCAGGGGTATAGCGCTGTTTCATTTTAGCTTCCACTCTTCTCGTAGTTTTTCATGGTGCAACGCCAGCCATTGCAAGGCGATGACAGATGCCGCGTTATCAATAATCCCCTCTTCCACCCAGCGATAAGCCTGTTCGCGGCTCACCACATGGACAAGAATATCCTCATTCTCTTCCTCCAGCCCGTGATTTCCCTCTGCCAGGCTGGCATCCACTTCGCCTACCAGCACCGACAAACGTTCAGACGTTCCGCCGGGGCTGGCTAAGTAATTCACTATCGGTTTGACGCGGCCAACCTTAAGGCCAGCCTCTTCTACCGCCTCACGTCGTGCGACATCTTCTGGTGTTTCGCCAGGTTCGATGATGCCAGCCACCATTTCCAGCAGCCAGGGCGTTGGGCTGGAATCGAAAGCGGGTATGCGGATCTGTTCGATCAGTACCACTTCATCACGCAAGGGATCATAGGGTAGCAGCACGGCGGCGTGTCCGCGCTCAAAAACTTCGCGCACCACCTCACCACTCATTTCGCCATTAAAACGACGGTGGCGGAAACGGTAGCTGACGATGGAAAAAAAACCATCGTAACGCGTTTCGCGTGCAATAATTTCTACATCGTTTTTTGTGAAAGTCACAGGGGATTTTTTTTCACTCGCCATCGTCTGATTCCTTATGCAGATTGGGATGGAGCAAAGAAAAGCCAAGTCTACCGCTCCGTCCGAGTGGTTCTTTTTGAATTATTTACGTAAATTAGGGGAAGAAGGCACGTTCAGCCAACTTATCTCTGACGCCGCCTCTGTAGAATCGGCGATTATTTTTTTGGCTTACCTGCAGCACTACCAGTGCATTTTGCTGCAACAAAAGGAATGCAAATGAAAAAACTGCTCCCACTTTTTATTGGGCTGACTCTGGGCGGATTCAGCCTTGCCAGCCAGGCAGAAAACCTGTTGCAGGTCTATCAGCAGGCGCGCCTTAGCAACCCCGATCTGCGATCTTCTGCCGCTAACCGCGACGCTGCATTTGAGAAAATCAATGAAGCGCGTAGTCCTTTATTGCCGCAGTTAGGCTTGGGCGCAGATTACACTTATAACAATGGCTACCGTGACAGCAGCGGACTTCATTCCAACACGACCAGCGCCTCTCTGCAATTAACTCAAACTATTTTCGATATGTCGAAATGGCGTGCGCTGTCGCTGCAGGAAAAACAGGCCGGTATTCAGGACGTCACTTATCAGGTGGCACAGCAAGATCTGATCCTGAACAGTGCAACGGCTTATTTCAACGTGTTGAAAGCGATCGATACGCTTTCTTACACCGAAGCACAGAAACAGTCGATCTATCGCGAATTGGATCAAACCACTCAGCGCTTCAACGTGGGTCTGGTCGCGATCACTGATGTGCAGAACGCCCGCGCTCAGTATGACACCGTGCTGGCCAACGAAGTGACTGCACGTAACAACCTCGATAATGCGGTGGAATCGCTGCGTCAGATTACCGGCATGGATTATCTGTCGCTGGCTTCACTGAATATCGATCGTTTCAAAACCGCGCGTCCAGATGCCGTTGCCAGCCTGCTGAAAGAAGCAGAGAGCCGCAACCTGACCTTGCTTTCTGCGCGTCTGAGCCAGGATCTGGCACGTGAACAGATTCGTTCAGCCGAAACCGGCCACATGCCGACGCTGGATTTGACCGCCTCAACCGGTATGTCGAACAGCAAATATGGCGGCAGCCGAGCCAATCAGAGCGCTGGCAGCACCGATTCCATCACCGGTTCTAACCAGGTTGGCCTGAGCTTCACTATGCCACTGTACAGCGGCGGTTCGGTGACTTCGCAGGTGAAACAGGCGCAGTACAACTATGTCGCGGCCAGCGAACAGCTGGAAGGCGCGCATCGTAGCGCGGTTCAGACGGTGCGTTCTTCATTCAATAACGTGAATGCCTCTATCAGCAGCATCGATGCTTATAAGCAGGCAGTTGTCTCTGCACAAAGCTCATTGGATGCGATGGAAGCCGGTTATCAGGTCGGTACGCGTACCATCGTTGATGTGCTGGATGCGACTACCACGCTGTTCAATGCTAAACAGCAGCTTTCTGATGCGCGTTATAGCTACCTGATTAACCAGCTGAATATCAAATATGCGCTGGGTACGTTGAACGAGCAGGATCTGCAGCAGCTGAACAGCACGCTGGGCAAAGAGATCACCACGACACCAGAAGTGGTGGCGCCGGAGAATAACCAGCAGGCCGCGCGTGTGGATAACGGTCCGAAAGCTTCATCGCCTTCAGCCGCCGCACAAGCCCGTCCAGCTGCCACACGCAGCAGCGGAAATCCATTCGGTAATTAATTCCCCAGGGGGCCGTATGCGGCCCCTTTCGCCTTCAATCGTATAGCTACGTAAAGATCCTTTCCCCATCTGGCTTCGCGCTTCATTTTCCACCGCTCATCCCCTATCCTTACCCCACCTTTGGGCACAGGATGAAAATAATGAAACGGACGAAAAATATTCGCCATGCCGCTTTTCGTAAAAGCTGGCAGGCACGCCACTTAACGCCAGTCGCCTTTGCCGTTAGCGCAGTGTTTATGCTGGCAGGCTGCGAACAGAGTGATGAAACGGTGTCGCTCTATCAAAACGCAGATGATTGCGCCAAAGCCAATCCAGGCCAGAGCGCGCAATGTACCACTGCGTATAACAACGCAAAGAAAGAAGCCGAACGTACCGCGCCAAAATACGCCACGCGTGAAGATTGTGTGGCTGAGTTTGGTGAGAACCAGTGCCAGCAAACGCCTGCACAAGCGGGTGTGGGCACCACCGCTAACAACGCTGAAGCTCAGCAAAGCGGTAGCTTCTGGATGCCGTTGATGGCCGGTTACATGATGGGACGTATGATGAGCGGCGGCGCAGGCTTTGCCCAGCAGCCACTGTTCTCGCCAAAAAATCCGAACAGCCCGGCAAACGGAAAATTTGTTGATGCGGCGGGTAAAAACTACGGTAATGCCACATCGGGCCGCACCATCAACGTGCCGAAAACAGCAATGGCGCCGAAACCCGCGACCACTTCCACCATTACGCGTGGCGGCTTTGGTGACAGCGTGGCAAAACAAAACACCATGCAGCGCAGCAGTGCTTCTGGCACCGGCAGCCGCTCGCTGGGAGGCTAAGCCGCAGCATGCAACGTATTGCAATCCCCGAACGTCCAGACTGGCGTGAAAAAGCCGCGGAGTATGGTTTCCAGTTTCACACCATGTATGGCGAACCTTACTGGTGTGAAGATGCGTACTACCAATTCACGCTAGCGCAGGTTGAACAGCTTGAGGATACCACCGCCGAACTGCACCAGATGTGTTTGCAGGCGGTGGAAAAAGTGGTGAACAGTGACGAGCTGCTCACCCGTTTCTGTATTCCTAAGCACACCTGGGACTTTGTGCGTGATTCCTGGAAGTTGCGCCAGCCTTCGCTCTATTCGCGCCTCGATCTGGCATGGGATGGCAAAGGTGACGCCAAGCTGCTGGAAAACAACGCCGACACGCCAACCTCGCTGTATGAAGCAGCCTTCTTTCAGTGGATATGGCTGGAAGACCAGGTTAAAGCGGGCAACCTGCCGCAGGGCAGCGACCAGTTCAACAGCCTGCAAGAGAAGCTGATCGAGCGCTTCGCCACGCTGCATCAACAGTTCGGTTTCAACTGGCTGCACTTCTCCTGCTGTCGTGATACCGAGGAAGATCGCGCCACGGTGCAATATCTGCAGGACTGCGCCACCGAAGCCGGATTGCCGAGCGAGTTTCTCTATATTGACGAGATTGGATTGGGTGAAAGAGGCCAGTTTACCGACGTAAACGACCAGGTCATCAGCAATCTGTTTAAGCTCTATCCGTGGGAATTCATGCTGCGCGAAGTGTTCTCCACTAAGCTGGCGGACGCGGGCGTGCGTTGGCTGGAACCGGCATGGAAAAGCATCATTTCCAATAAAGCGCTGTTGCCGCTGCTGTGGGAGATGTTCCCTAATCATCCCAACTTGCTGCCCGCTTATTTTGCCGATGATAACAATGCGCCGCAGATGGATAAGTACGTGATGAAACCGCTGTTTTCGCGCGAAGGTGCCAATATTCGCATCATTGAGAACGGTCAGGAGATCGCCCGCGCCGATGGCCCGTATGGCGAAGAAGGCATGATTATTCAGCAGTTCTATCAGCTACCGAAATTTGGTGACAGCTATACGTTGTTCGGTAGCTGGCTGATTGATGATCAACCTGCCGGTATCGGCTTACGTGAAGATCGTGCATTGATCACGCAGGATCTGTCGCGCTTCTATCCGCATACCTTTATTGAGTAAACGATGTGCCGCCCGTAATATTCGGGCGGCCACGCGCATTAACCAATCTGCACCGACATCATGCTGATCGCGCCCATCTCCATACCTTCCACGGGAAGGCTGATCGCTTCATCAGCAGCACGCGCCCCAAGAATATAGAGCAGCGGTAGATAGTGTTCCGGCGTAGGGTTTGAAAGCTGTGCATCCGGATGCTGCATAAAGTTCACCAATGGGTGCTCCGCCACCTCGCCCTGAAAATCCAGATTCTCACGTACAAACTGATCAAAGCTCTCCGCCCACGGATACGCCGTTTCCGCACCCTGCCAGCGCAGCATACGCAGATTGTGTACCACGTTACCGCTGGCCACGATCATCACACCTTCCTCTCGCAATGACGCCAGCTTTTGCCCCAATGCGAAGTGCCATTCAGCAGGTTTAGTGCCGTCAATACTCAGTTGCACCACCGGAATGTCGGCATCGGGATACATTTTTGCCAACACGCCCCAGGAACCATGATCAAAACCCCACTCCTGATCGGCATGAATGGCGATCGGTGCCAGTAAATCAATCACTTGCTGAGCCAGTTCTGGCGATCCAGGCGCGGGATAGCGCACATCAAATAGTGCCTGTGGGAAACCACCAAAATCATGGATAGTGCGTGGATTATTCATCGCCGTCACCGCCGTACCGCGTGTGTACCAGTGCGCCGAAACCGCGAGAATCGCACGTGGACGCGGCAACGTTGCGCCCAAATGCTGCCAGGTTTGGGTATAACGATTATCTTCCAGTACGTTCATCGGGCTGCCGTGACCAAGGAACAACGCAGGCATGCGTCTAGTGCTCATGATTAATCCTCTGACGAAGTGTAGCTTTGTTAACCGCTACGATACGCGCTTTCGCTGGGGGATTAACGCTGATAAGTATGATGATCTCTGTCAGGGAATTTGAATGATATTGGGTGGGGAAATTCGAGACAAGATGGGTCTCAATATTGCGTGCGGACCTTTTAGATATCAGTGATATAGCCCGCACCTAAGACCGAGCGAGACCGGTCTTGTTACATTCAGTGAATCTACTTCATAAACTCCACCCGGTTTTAGAAACATGAGTTGGAATTTATGTTAATTCAGGGAGCAATACTGTGCCTGGCGATGAATATCTACCATGAGGCGCGTGGCGAACCGATTAAGGGACAAATAGCGGTTGGCACCGTGACGATGAATCGGGCCAACTGGGATGTCAAAGAGATCTGTCCTGTGGTGTATGCACCTAAGCAGTTCTCCTGGACGTCTCTCAAAAAGAATCCTTATCGGTATCCACCACATGAAGATAAGAGCTGGCAACGCGCCAGAAAGCTGGCACAGAAGATCGTTGAAGGGGAATTACAGGACGTAACTCAAGGCGCAACCTTTTTCCATGCACATAGCGTCAAACCGGCCTGGCGTCATGCCTTTCAACGTACAGTGGTAATTGGCAATCACGTGTTTTATGCCAATCGCTAAAACAAAAAAAGAGGCCGGATAGATATCTATCCGGCCTCTTTCTTATATATCTATTCAGTTAGCTGGCGTGACGCGTTTCACGCTGACGGCGATAAGCCACCAAATCTTCGATGGTAACGACCGCCATATCATGTTGCTTAGCAAACACGATCGCTTCTGGCGCGTGCGCCATGCTGCCATCATCATTGGTTAATTCGCACAGTACACCTGCCGGTTTGAACCCTGCCAGAGTCACCAGATCGATAGTTGCTTCGGTGTGTCCACCACGCGACAGAACGCCGCCTTCACGCGCACGCAGCGGGAACACATGGCCCGGACGGTTAAGGTCTGAAGGCTTAGCGCCATCAGCCACCGCCGCGCGAATAGTGGTAATGCGATCGGCAGCAGAAACGCCGGTGGTCACACCGCTTGCAGCTTCGATCGTCACTGTAAAACCGGTGCCGTAAGCGCTGGTGTTAGTTTCCACCATCATTGGCAGCTCAAGCTGCTGGCGGCGCTCTTCGGTGATGCAGAGACACACAATACCGCTGCCGTGACGGATGGTTAATGCCATCTGTTCAACGGTCATGGTTTCTGCCGGGAAGATCATGTCACCTTCGTTTTCACGATTTTCATCGTCGAGCACCATTACACCGCGGCCGTTGCGCAGCGCATCAATGGCGCGCTCTACACGCTGTTCAGGCGTGCCAAATTCAGAAAAAAGCGTCTGATTCATGGTAAAAAAACCTTATAAAATATGAGTTACCAGAACCAGGGCGTGCTTAGGAGTGCGTACAAAACACATGGCAAAAACGTGACGCGGGCAAAGCCCGGCTGATGTCGTTACCCTCTCCCATCCGGACTCTAACCGTCGGCTCCGGAATTACACCGGATCTGCTGACCTTTCACATTGCTGTGAGAGCGCTCGCGGGCTTTCAGCTAGAGCTGATTTACCGCCGGTGGGGAATTTCGCCCCGCCCTGAGAATAAGCGAACAAACTATAACGCCAATCATCTGGTCGGGCAATCGACAAAAGTGCAAATGCTTTTGCATTTCCTGCGTTGCGGATTTCAGGTTTAACCTTTTCGTTTCAGGCATTACACTTAATAGCTATTGAGTCCGAACACGCGCAGCTATCGGCCACCGTAATCAGGAAATAATCATGATCGACACGAAAAAAATTGAACAACTGGCTCGCCAGGTACATGAAGCTATGCCGAAAGGGATTCGCGATTTTGGCGATGATGTCGAAAAGAAAATCCGTCAGGTATTGCAGGCGCAGTTGACGCGCATGGACCTGGTTAACCGTGAAGAGTTTGATGTGCAGACGCAGGTTCTGCTGCGCACGCGCGAGAAATTAGCTGCGCTGGAACAGCGCCTGGCGAAGTTAGAAAGTGAAAGTCCAGCAGCACCCGCGCCGGCGATCGTCACGCCAGATCCCGCAGGGAAAATTGATACTCCACAGTAAGCTAATGGGCGGGAGTTTTCCTCCCGCCCATTCACACTTAATGACTGCGAATCGTTTTGATGATGTTGCTGGTTGAGATGCCATCTTCGAAGTTCAATACGCGCACGTCACCACCGTTCGCCCACACTTCTTTGCTACCCGCGATGTCTTCCGGCTTGTAGTCGCCGCCTTTTACCAGCAGATCCGGCAGCACTCCAGCAATCAGACGTTGTGGCGTGTCCTCTTCAAACAGCACCACCCAATCCACCGCTTCCAGCGCACCCAGTACAATCATGCGGTTTTCTTGCGGATTGACTGGACGCGTTTCGCCTTTCAGACGCTTAGTCGAGGCATCACTGTTAACGGCCACAATCAGGCGGTCGCCCAGCTTGCGCGCGTTTGCCAGATAAGAAACATGGCCAGCGTGCAGGATGTCAAACACGCCGTTGGTCATTACCACTTTCTCACCACGCTGACGCGCCAACGCAACAGCGGCTTTCAGCTCCGCTTCGGTCATCACACCAAATCCCGTTTCCGGACGGGCGTGAATGGCATTTTCCAGCTCAACAGTGCTGACAGTGGAAGTACCCAGCTTACCGACGACCACGCCAGCTGCAGCGTTTGCAAGGAAACAGGCTTCTTCCAGGCTGTCGCCAGCCGCCAGCACCGCGGCCAGTACGCCAATCACCGTATCGCCCGCACCTGTCACGTCATAGACTTCCTGTGCCTGCGTAGGCAGATGCAGCGGCGCTTTGCCCGGCTGCAGCAGCGTCATACCGTTTTCCGATCGGGTTACCAGCAGCGCGGAGAGCTCATAATCCGCGATTAACTGCATGCCACGGCTAACAATCTCTTCCACGGTTTTGCATTTACCCACAACCGCTTCGAATTCAGACAAATTCGGTGTCAGCAGCGTTGCACCGCGATAACGTTCAAAATCAGTGCCTTTAGGATCAATCAGTACCGGCACTTTAGCTTCACGCGCCAGTTGAATCATGGTCTGAACGCTGTTCAGCGCGCCTTTGGCGTAGTCAGACAGCACCAGCGCACCCGCTTGCGTCAGCGATTGACGCATACGATCGTGAATCGGCTGCGGATCAATCTCCTCAAAACCCTCTTCGAAATCGAGGCGAATCAGCTGCTGATTGCGCGAAAGCACGCGCAATTTGGTGATGGTTGGATGGCTTTGTACCGCCACAAAATCACAGTCGACGTTGACCTTTTGCAGGGTTTCGCTTAACACGCGCGCGGCATCATCGGCGCCGGTCAAGCCAATCAGCCGTGATGCTGCACCGAGCGCAGCAATGTTCATGGCGACGTTTGCCGCGCCGCCTGGACGCTCTTCAATGGTATCCACTTTCACCACCGGCACCGGCGCTTCCGGGGAAATACGGCTGGTTGGGCCATACCAATAGCGATCTAACATCACATCGCCGACGACCAGCACAGTGGCCTTGCCAAAAGTGGGCAGTGTTACTTTCATTCAGAGACTCCAACACGGTCAAAATAATGCGCGGGATATTACCACATAAGCCATCAGGCTCACTGTTCCGCGCTGTCAGATTGGATACCGCTTAACCAACGCTGCCAACTGTTGTTGACCACCGCGCGTTCAGCGACAAATGCTTCAGGCGCCACATGGCCCGGTAATTCCTGCAATGCCAGATGGTGCAGCGCATCACGCAGCGTGACGTACGCATGCGTCAAAGCCTGCGCCTCTTCATCCGGCATAATGCCATGACGCGCCATCAATTCGAAAATGCGGACATTATCCGACCAACGCGTCAACGCTGGCTGATCGGCCGCGTAGCTTAAGACAAGGTATTGCGCGATGAATTCAATGTCGGTGATACCGCCCTCATCGGTCTTAATTTCCCAGCGACCTTTCTGTTTGTTGCTGAGATGCGCCCGCATTTTTTCGCGCATTTCACGCACTTCTTTTTGCAACGTCTCAACTTCACGCGGCAGGCAAAGAATGCCACGCCGGATTTCATCAAAGCGTTCACACAGCGCAGGTTCGCCAAACACAATGCGCGCGCGCACCAGCGCCTGATGTTCCCAGGTCCATGCTTCGCTGCGCTGGTATTCGTTGAAAGCGGCGAAAGTACTGACCAGCATGCCCGCCGCGCCAGAAGGGCGCAGGCGCGCATCCACTTCATACAAAATGCCGGACGAAGTACGCGTGCTAAACAGATGCATCACACGCTGCGCCAGGCGCAGATAGAACTGGCGACCATCAATGACGCGCTCGCCATCGGTTTCCGCATCATCCGGACAATCATGCAGGAATACCAAATCAAGATCAGAGCTGTAACCCAGCTCCCAACCACCGAGCTTGCCGTAACCGACAACCGCAAAACCGCGCTCATTGTCGCTGGTGAGATGCGATGGGCGACCATATCGCTGCACCATCATCTGCCAGGCTTGCTGCACCACGGATTCGATAATCGCTTCTGCCAGCCAGGTTAAGTGATCGCTCACTTTCATCACGGGCAGCGTTTCAGCAATATCAGCAGCGGCGATGCGCAGATGCTGAGCCTGTTTAAACTGGCGCAATGCTTCCAGTTGCTGCTCTTCGTCATCAGTGGGAATACGCAGCAGATATTGGCGCAGTTCGTCGCGGTAAGCGTCGGTCGCGGTGGGTTGATACAACGTTGCGGGATCGAGTAGTTCATCCAGCAGCAGCGGATAGCGCGCCAGCTGGCTGGCAACCATCGGTGATGCGGCACACAGACGAATTAGATGACGCAGCGCGCCATGATATTCGGTGAGTAATTCCAGATAAGTGCTGCGCGTCAGCACGCCCAGCAACAGCGGCGTCAGACGATTCAGCAACACATCAGCGTCTTCGCGTGGACAAACTTCACTGAGCAGACGCGGCATCAACTGGTCGAGCGCCAGACGACCGCGCGGACCAATGGTACGGCGGCTCACATCCTGGCGGAAGTTATTCAACGCATTGTAAAGCGCGTGACGCTGCGCATCGTCCAACTGCGGCACCACCGGAATGAGATCACTCTCTTCCAGCGCGTCCTGCCACAAGCCAGCAAATTCAGCCAACTGCGGCTGATCGTCGACATCCGGAGCATCGTCGCCAATCAGCTCGTCAAAGATGGCGCGCACACCGGCCATTTGCAGCTCAAGCTGTGCCATCAGCGCGTTCCAGTCTGCCACGCCCATCGCCCAGGCTAAGCGCTGGCGATCAAGTTCGTTTTCTGGCAGCGTTTGCGTTTGCTCGTCATTAATGCTTTGCAGCAGGTTTTCCAGCCGACGCAGGAACAGATAGGCTTCACGTAGATGATCGACCTGATGCTGGCTTAACAAAGCCAGCTCGCCAATCGCTTTGAGCGTAGGGAGCAAGGATCGCAGTTGTAGTGAGCGCTCACGTCCACCGCGAATCAGCTGGAACACCTGCACAATGAATTCCGTTTCACGAATGCCGCCGGCGCCGAGCTTAATGTTGTCTTTCAAACCGCGTCGACGCACCTCGCGCGCGATCATGCCCTTCATGTTACGCAGCGATTGAATCACGCTGAAATCGATATAGCGGCGATAGACGAACGGCCGCAGCATTTGTTGCAACTCCTGGCTCCAGTGGCCGTGGTCGTCGCCCATTAGCCGGGCTTTGACCATCGCATAGCGTTCCCAGTCGCGGCCTTGCTCCTGATAATAATCTTCCAGTGCCGCGAAACTCAGCACCAGCGGACCGCTATCACCGAACGGACGCAGGCGCATATCCACGCGATAGACAAATCCATCCACCGTTGGTTGATCGAGCACTTTGATCAGCCGCTGCCCCATGCGCGTGAAGAATTGCGCATTGTCGAGCTCGCGCCGTCCACCTTGAGTAACGCCGTTTTCCGGCCAGGCAAAAATCAGATCGATATCAGAAGAGAAGTTGAGTTCGCAGCCGCCGAGTTTACCCATGCCGAGAATCAGCATCGGTTGGGCTTCACCGGCTTCATTGCATGGCGTGCCAAAGTCGCGGCTGCAATCCTGCCAAACCCAGTCGCGCGCGGCAGCGATGAGGATCTCTGCCAGCGTGCTGAGTTGCTGCAAACTTTGTTCGGTAGTGGAGTGTTGCAGCGCCTGCATCCAGGCGATGCGCACCAGCATATGACGACGGAACAAACGCAGTTCACGCATAAGGGAGGTTTCATTATTAACCGTTTGCAGTGCATCGTTCAGCCAGCTGGCATAGTTTTGCCACTCATCGGGGGCAGGCGCTTGCTGTTGCAGATGCTGCCACCATTCGGGATGCTGCTGCAGGTTATCGAGGATAAAGTCACTAAAGGTCAGCGCACCCGCCTGTTCTGGCGTGAACACTGAGGGTGGCAAATTAAGTCGCTCTGCCACATTAGCCAACTGCGCCTGCATGAGCGCCGGTAACGGTAACAACATCTTCTCTCCCTGATTGGATTTTTCGTTAGCGTTTAGTTCCGCTATTGAGCCAGAAAGGTGCGGGGCGCACGGCCAGGTTAACCAGATGCATTAAGCCACGTTCCTGCTTCTCTCGAATCGCATGCTGCAACTCCAGCCAACCGTCCAGCCAAACATTCACCTCTTCCGCCGGATAAGCACCCGCCAGCAGGTTCACCGCCAGCAGTTGGCGATTCAGGCGCGTCGCTTTATCCTGGAACTCATTGAACAGTTGTACATCAACGAAAGTTTCTCTGAGATCGGCGGCAATACGACTCAGCATAATATCGCTGAAGCGCTTGAACGATCCCTGCAGCTTGCTTTTGCTCTTGTCGTCGAGCCAGTTTTTCCATTGAGACTCAACCAGCCAGTGAGTAAGCGCTAACTGGGCTTCAACGGAGGTCAACGAGAAGCAAGTGGCTTCAGCATTATTCTCATCATCGGCCAGCAACTCTTCCTGACGGGTTAATTTCTGGCGCAGATCGCTGCTGGCTTTGCGTGGCACCAACGCACCAAACAGTGAGAACGCCTGACGCAGCGTTTCCAGCGCATCAATTACCGCTGCTTTGGCATCTTTATTACCACGCAGCCACACTTCTTCGTGATATTGCCAATGATTCAGTGCCGCAGTCATTGCGTTGATCATGCCCTGCTCAACCGACGCTTTCGCGGCGATTTTCTGCAATGGCAACGTACGGATGGGGCGCGGTAAGTTACCCTGCGCCAACTGATAGCCGCGCGCGGCTTTGCTCAGGCTGCCGAGACGTAATCCGCCCATCGTAACCAGCGCTTCAGCGAACTTCAGCATGTCATCGCGTTGACCACTTTTAAGCTCCAGCTCGACTTCATAAAGCGGTTCGCTGAATTCACCGGCAGCCACTTCGCCGCGGTCAAACGCCACTTCAATTTCGCTGTCGCCAAATTGCACCAACCAGGCTTCGCGCTGGAAATGAGTGCTGAACAGCGGCTGTAGGCGCGATTGCAGTGCAGCAATATCGGTGCCCTGCGGCCAGATATCGGCTGGCAGGCGCGCGATATCGAGCTGCGGCTCAGTGAGATCAACATTGTATTCCGGACGCTGATGCAGTCCGCCAACGGTTTTACCGGCCGCTTTCAGCGTCATTTCATAGCGTTGGTCAACGCCACGAATACGCAGGCCCATGTCCCAACGACGCAGTTGGTTGTCATCGGTTTCATAATAGATATTGGTCAGCTCGCGCGCGGCGAAGTGCTGATGTGGCCACGCGGCAAGATTTTCCGCCAGTTTTTCGGCGGCTTGCGGTGTAGCAATGAACTTTAATTCGATTTCGATGGTCATAATTTTTTATTCAATACGCTGCTGGCACTTACGAGTTTAATCTGGCGAAGAGTAATGCACCGGAAGCCCGCTGTCTCCGCTTTCTTGTGCTTTTACGACCCTTTTCGCACCGGATTGAGACCAGGATAGTTCTCATTCAGATTTTTGAGAAGCGTCTCCAGACTGTGCCGGTAATTTTACGCCATTAAGAAAAAACGACATCGAATGAAAAAAATCACACTTGCTGCCCTTTCTTTGCTGGCTTTCAGCGCCATCACACCTGCTCATGCTGCTGACGAAAAGCGTTACATCTCCGATGAATTATCCACTTGGGTGCGCAGCGGTCCGGGCGATCAATATCGCCTGATCGGTAAGCTGAACGCCGGAGAGGAAGTCACTTTGCTGCAGACCAATAACGACTCTCAATATGGTCAGATTCGTGATGCAGAAGGCAAAACCAACTGGATTCCACTGTCGCAGCTGAGCGCCAGTCCTAGCCTGCGTACCCGCGTACCGCAGCTGGAGCAGCAGGTTAAAGACCTGACGGCCAAACTGGCGAATATCGATAACAGCTGGAATCAGCGCACTTCTGAGATGCAGAACAAAGTCGCCAACAGCGACGGCACCATTGATGGCCTGAAAGCCGAGAATCAGAAGCTGAAAAATGAGCTGATTGTCGCGCAGAAGAAAGTCAGCGCCGCCAATGTGCAGCTGGATGACAAGCAGCGCACCATCATCATGCAGTGGTTTATGTATGGTGGCGGCGTGCTGGGCGTTGGTCTGCTATTAGGTCTGTTGCTGCCGCATATGGTGCCGCGTCGTAAGAAAAACGATCGCTGGATGAACTAACGCGCCACGCAGATTTGTTCTTTTATTTAAGGGGATCGTAAGATGCCCTTTTTGCCGTGCCCGATATTTAGCCAAAGTATGCAACAATAAAGTAACAAGCGTGTTCAGCACGCAATTTTTGATCTGCCTCTGGAGTGGTTGAGTGAAGACGTTTCTGGTCGGTGGCGCAGTGCGCGATGCCTTACTGCGTTTGCCGGTAAAAGATAGAGATTGGGTTGTTGTAGGCGCAACGCCAGATGCGATGCTGGCGGAAGGTTATCAGCAGGTTGGCCGGGATTTTCCGGTTTTTTTGCATCCGCGAAGCCGTGAAGAGTATGCGCTGGCGCGTACGGAACGCAAAAGCGGCAACGGTTACACCGGCTTTGTGACGCAGTTCGCGCCGGATGTCACGCTCGAGCAAGATTTGCAGCGTCGCGATCTCACCATCAATGCCATCGCCCAAAGCGACAGCGGTGAGCTGATTGATCCGTATGGCGGTCAGCGCGACCTGGCGAAACGCCAGCTGCGCCATGTTTCCGCCGCCTTTAACGAAGATCCGCTGCGTGTACTGCGCGTGGCGCGTTTCGCCGCCCGCTTTGCCCATCTGAATTTCCGTATTGCTGATGAAACCCAGGCGCTGATGCGCGAAATGGCGGTCAGCGGCGAACTGGCGCACCTCACCGCAGAACGGGTGTGGAAAGAGACGGAAAAAGCGTTACTGACGCGTAATCCACAGGTCTATTTCCAGGTATTACGTGATTGCGGCGCGCTGCAGGTGCTGTTCCCGGAAATCGATAATCTTTATGGCATTCCGGCCCCGATCAAATGGCATCCCGAGATTGATACCGGCATCCATGCGCTGATGACGCTGGCGATGTCCGCTGCGCTCTCGGATCAGCTTGATGTGCGTTTCGCTACGCTGTTCCACGATGTCGGTAAGGCGCTGACGCCAGCAGAAAAATGGCCGAGCCATCATGGTCATGGCCTCGCGGGCGTGCCGATTGTTGAAGCGCTGTGCCAGCGCCTGCGCGTGCCGAATCAGGTGCGTGATTTGGCGTTAGTGGTGACCGAATTCCATGACGTGGTGCACACCATTGAGCGCCAGCCAGCTGACGCGTTAATCGCGCTTTTTGATCGAATTGATGCCTGGCGCAAGCCCGATCGCGTGGAGAAGATGGCGCTGACCAGCGAAGCGGATGCGCGCGGGCGTGCGGGTCTGGAAAGCATTACTTATCCGCAAGGCGACTATTTGCGTCAGGCGTTTGCGCTGGCGCAAGCGGTGCCAACCAAAGATGTGGTGGCAGCAGGTTTTAAAGGGGCGGAAGTGCGGGAAGAGTTGACGCGTCGGCGTGTGGCGGTGCTGCAGGCGCAATTGATTAACGCGCGGCCAGTGTAACCAGCCGCGCGGGGCAACTTACATAAAGATGGCGTAAACCACGGCCGCAACAATGAAGCGGTAGATAGCGAAAGAGACGAACGAGATACGCTTGATCAGCTCAAGGAACACCTTGATCGCCAGCAGCGCCACGACGAAAGCCGTTAAAAAACCGACGGCAAACATTGGGAAATCCTGCATCGTCAGGAAGCCGAGGCTCTTGTAGAGATCCAGTCCGGTGGCGCCAATCATCATCGGCACCGCCAGAATGAACGAGAACTCTGACGCCGCATAACGGCTCACGCCCATCAGCATACCGCCAGAAATCGTTGCACCTGAGCGCGAGAAGCCCGGCCACAGCGCCAGACACTGGAAGCAGCCAATCATAAATGCCTGACGGTAGGTGATATCGTCAACGCCAACCGCTTTCGGCTGCTTCGGCTTGAAGTATTCCGCCACCAGCAGCAGCACACCGCCCACCACCAGCGCATACATCACGTTGATCGGGTTAAACAGCGTTTTGATTTGGTCGTGCAGCAGCAAACCAATCACCACCGCCGGCACCATACCCAACAGAATATGAATCAGGGTTAATTTGCCCGTACCCACGCCTTCATGTTTGACCTCACCGAAGTGAATGCCGATCAAACCAAACAGGCGGCGCCAGAACATCACAACCACAGCCAGAATCGAACCGAGCTGAATCACCACTTCGAAGGTTTCAGCGGTCTGGCCTTCAAAACCCAACAGATGGCCAACAATAATCATGTGGCCCGTGGAAGAGACCGGCAGGAATTCCGTGAGGCCTTCTACAACCCCCAGGATTGCAGCTACCCAAAGCTGGTGAATGTCTGCCATCAAAATATTTCCTCTATCCGTTTTAAACAGTAAAAAGGCGGTCGCAAAGGGCTACCGCCTGAAATTATGCCTGCGTCACGCTGAAGGAAACCTTAAGAAATTCGGTTACTTCCTGCTGGTTAGCGCAACGGTCTCAAGTGAGACACACCATAATTTGGTTTGGTTTCATTGTGATGGCAATCACGGAAGATTTATTTCGGAATAGTCCCGCGCTCAATACGTACGCCAACGCTGGCCGCCTGCGCTACAGCGCCCGGTTTGCCTACCTTTATGCGTACTCCAGGGGTTTTGAAACGATTCATCAACAGATCGGCGATTTCTTCTGCTACCCTTTCGACCAGGGCAAAACGCTGGCCTTGCAGATGATTGAGGATCACTTCCGTGACATCGGCGTAGCTCAGACAATCATTCACATCGTCGCTGGCGGCGGCGTGACGGTTGTCCCACGCCATTTCGACATCGAGCACCAGCTTCTGCTGCATGCCCTGTTCCCAGTCGTAAACGCCAATAGTTGTGAACACGGTAAGCTGCTCGATAAATACGATATCCATGATGTCAGTCTCTGTTTTTGGCTAAGCCGGATACCACTTCCGGCGGATTATGCGTATTATCCACGCTTATCGAGAACAAAACGACCCAAAAGGAACGGTACGACGCTATGAGTGCTATCGCGCTTGGTATGATTATTTTCGCGTATCTTTGCGGCTCGATTTCCAGTGCGATATTGGTCTGTAAACTGGCTGGTTTACCCGATCCGCGCTCGCAAGGCTCAGGCAATCCTGGCGCGACCAACGTTTTGCGCATTGGTGGCAAAGCCGCCGCTGCGGCGGTGCTGATTTTCGACGTGGCAAAAGGCATGCTGCCGGTGTGGATTGCTTATCTGCTGCACGTTGCCCCGCTCTATCTTGGCCTCACGGCGATTGCCGCCTGTCTGGGCCACATCTATCCGGTGTTCTTTCGTTTTCGCGGCGGTAAAGGCGTGGCGACGGCCTTTGGTGCGATTGCGCCGATTGGCTGGGATTTGACGGGACTGATGACCGGAACCTGGCTGCTGACGGTGCTGCTTAGCGGCTATTCGTCACTTGGCGCGATTGTCAGCGCGCTGATCGCACCGTTTTACGTGTGGTGGTTCAAACCGCAATTTACTTTCCCCGTTTCGATGCTCTCGTGTCTGATTCTGTTGCGGCACCACGACAACATCCAGCGCCTGTGGCGCGGCCAGGAAAATAAGATCTGGAAACGGAATAAGAAGAAATAAAAAAACCGGCGCAAGGCCGGTTTTTTTATATGGCGGGCAATTCTGCCAGCGGCCAGCGCGGCCGCACGCTGACGCTGAGTCCACCGCTGGTGCCGCCTTTGAGGCGCACCATGCCCGCGTAAGCAATCATCGCGCCGTTATCGGTGCAAAACTCAGGGCGTGCGTAAAACACCTCGCCGCCACGCTTTTGCATCATCTCGGCCATGCGCTCACGCAACGTGCGGTTCGCGCTGACGCCACCCGCAATCACCAAACGTTTAAAGCCAGTTTGCTCAAGCGCGCGTTTGCACTTAATCATTAAGGTATCAACCACCGCATCTTCAAATGCGCGGGCGATATCCGCGCGAGCTTGCTCGTCGCCCTGATGCTCGCGAATGGTATTCGCCGCAAAGGTTTTCAGGCCGGAGAAGCTGAAATCCAGCCCCGGACGATCGGTCATTGGCCGCGGGAAGCGGAAACGGTTTGGCGTGCCTTGCTGCGCCATACGCGACAGCATCGGTCCGCCGGGATAATCCAGCCCCAGCAGCTTGGCGGTTTTATCGAACGCTTCGCCAGCCGCATCGTCAATCGATTCGCCCAATAAGGTGTATTCACCAATGCCGGTCACGCTGATCAATTGCGTATGCCCGCCGGAAACCAGCAGCGCGACAAACGGGAATTCCGGCGGATTCTCTTCCAGCATCGGCGCCAGAAGATGCCCTTCCATATGATGCACCGGCACCGCCGGCACATTCCAGGCGAATGCCAACGCTCGGCCAATGGTGGCGCCAACCAGCAGCGCCCCCACCAATCCGGGCCCGGCGGTGTAGGCGACGCCGTCAATCTGTTGTGGCTCAAGGCCCGCTTCTTTCAGTGCCGCCTGAATCAGCGGCACGGTTTTACGGACGTGGTCACGTGATGCCAGTTCCGGCACCACGCCGCCGTAATCGGCATGCAGTTTCACCTGGCTATATAGTTGATTTGCCAGCAGACCGGACGCATCGTCGTAAATCGCGATGCCGGTTTCATCGCAGGACGTTTCAATACCCAGAACTCGCATAGCTTTTATCACCCTCTTCGTGCGGCGCGCAGTGTAACACAGGCAATTCTCACGCCAGAGACTTTGCCCCTGAAAAAGTGTTTTTCTGTCGCACAAAGAGTGCGCTATACTCCACGGCCTGAAAAAACCGGCAGCCGCGATGGCATATGCCCCTGTTGGTTCTAAATTATACATGGTGCTTTACAAGTCGGCCGCGGCTGGAGTAAAATGCTGCACCATTTTGAAATGTGCTGGCGCCGCAGTCAGCAGCAAAAACCGAATTTTATCGAGGTAAGAGTTACATGCCGGTAATTAAAGTACGTGAAAACGAGCCGTTCGACGTAGCACTGCGTCGCTTTAAGCGTTCATGCGAGAAAGCAGGTGTTTTGGCAGAAGTTCGTAGCCGTGAGTTCTACGAGAAGCCTACCACTGAGCGTAAGCGCGCTAAAGCATCTGCAGTTAAGCGTCATGCCAAGAAACTGGCTCGCGAAAACGCACGCCGCACTCGTCTGTACTAATTTATTGCGGAAGCTTGCTTCCGCCGCGTGATAAACGCAGACAGAGTCAAGTAAAAGGCCGTGCTTTCCGAAAGGAAGCGCGGCTTGTTGTCGTTTATGAGCTGAAAAATCGGGGCTTATGGCTGGACGAATTCCACGCATATTTATCAACGACTTACTTGCCCGCACGGACATCGTGGATATTATCGATGCCCGCGTTAAGCTGAAAAAGCAGGGTAAGAACTATCACGCGTGCTGTCCTTTTCATAACGAGAAAACCCCCTCTTTCACCGTAAGCGGTGAGAAGCAGTTCTATTACTGCTTCGGCTGTGGCGCCAAAGGCAACGCCATCGACTTCCTGATGAATCACGATCGTCTGGAATTTGTTGAGAGTGTTGAGGAGCTCGCCACGCTTCATGGCTTAGAAGTGCCGTATGAAGCGGGCAACGGTCCTAGCCAGATGGAGCGCCATCAACGTCAAAGTCTTTATCAGTTGCTGGATGGCCTGAACGGCTTCTATCAACAGAGCCTGCGTAATCCACAAGCGCAATCTGCACAGAACTATCTCGCCACGCGCGGTCTTAGTCAGGAAGTGATCGATCACTTCGCTATCGGCTATGCGCCTGCGGGTTGGGATAATGCTCTGAAGCGCTTTGGGCAGCAGAAAGACGATCGCGAATCACTGATGGAAGCGGGCATGTTGGTCAGTAATGACTCTGGCCGCACCTACGATCGCTTCCGCGATCGTGTGATGTTCCCTATTCGTGATAAGCGTGGCCGCGTGATTGGTTTTGGTGGCCGCGTGCTGGGCAACGATACGCCGAAGTATCTGAACTCGCCGGAAACACCGATTTTCCATAAAGGCCGCCAGTTATACGGACTTTATGAAGCGCAGAAAAATCATCCGCAACCCACGCGTTTGCTGGTTGTCGAAGGTTATATGGACGTGGTGGCGCTGGCGCAGTTTGGCATCGATTATGCCGTTGCGTCGCTGGGCACCTCGACCACCGCTGAACACGTTCAGCTGCTTTACCGCTCAACGGATACCGTGATTTGTTGTTACGACGGCGACCGCGCCGGACGTGAAGCGGCATGGCGTACGCTCGAAACCGCATTGCCTTACATGAATGATGGTCGTCAGCTACGCTTTATGTTTTTGCCCGATGGCGAGGATCCGGACACGCTGGTACGCAAAGAGGGCAAAGAAGCCTTTGAAGCGCGGATGGAGCAGGCTACACCGCTCTCCACATTTTTGTTCGACAGCCTGATGCCGCAAGTGGATTTGAGTACACGCGATGGCAAGACCAAGCTGGCGACCTTGGCGTTACCGCTGATTAGTCAAATTCCCGGTGAAACGCTGCGCATTTATATGCGTCAAACCTTGGGTAATAAACTCGGGATTCTTGACGATAACCAGTTAGACAAGCTGATGCCGAAGCTGGCAGAAAGCGGAGTGCTGCCAACTGCCCCACCGTTGAAGCGCACCACCATGCGCGTATTGATCGCGTTATTAGTGCAGAATCCGCAATTTGCCTCCATCGTGCCTACACTGGATGGACTGGAGCAGTCAAAAATGGCGGGTTTACCGCTATTTGTGGAGTTAGTCAGCCGTTGTACAGAGAATCCTGGCCTGACCACCGGACAGCTACTAGAGTTATATCGCGGAACAAATTTTAGCCAGCCCCTTGAAACACTGGCCACCTGGAACCACATGATAGTGGATGAAGAGGCGGAAGAAGTGTTCCAGGATTCACTGGCGAGCATTTACGATTCCGCACTCGAACAGCGCCTTGAAGCGCTGATCGCACGCGAGCGAACTGAAGGCCTAAGCGCCGTCGAACGCCGTGAATTCTGGGCTTTAAGCCAGGCATTAGCGAAAAAATAAGATTTTAACGGGATCAGAACTGCAAGTACGTTAAAAACAGCATTCTGGTTCAGTGATTTCCGGAATGATAGACGCGATAAGCGAAGCCGGAAACACACAGCACAAATTTAGAGGCGTCAACTTCGCAGCCAGTTTCAGTGCTGCCAGCGCACAGCAACCGGAGCGTACTGAAGTACGTGAGGATTGCGAGCACTGCCAGCACTGAAAATGGCAAGTAAGTTAGCCTCGGAAAGAACACAAGCGGCTTAAGTGCCGATTATAGATGGGCTTCAGCCCTGGCCGCGATGTAGGCAGCGGCAAAAACACAACGCCTTCACTGTTATAGTTGGCTCGCGCCGACCGACACCAATCTAATTAACAGAAGTGTGGATACCGTCTTATGGAGCAAAACCCGCAGTCACAGCTTAAGCTACTTGTCACCCGTGGTAAGGAGCAAGGCTATTTGACCTATGCTGAGGTCAATGACCATCTGCCGGAAGATATCGTCGACTCCGATCAGATCGAAGACATCATCCAGATGATTAATGACATGGGTATTCAGGTTGTTGAAGAAGCGCCTGATGCTGATGATCTGATACTGAATGAAAACAGCTCCGATACTGACGAAGATGCCGCAGAAGCCGCCGCTCAGGTTTTATCCAGTGTTGAATCTGAAATTGGCCGCACCACCGACCCGGTGCGCATGTACATGCGCGAAATGGGTACCGTTGAACTGCTGACGCGCGAAGGCGAAATTGACATCGCTAAGCGCATCGAAGACGGTATCAACCAGGTCCAATGCTCTGTAGCCGAATATCCGGAAGCGATCACCTATCTACTCGATCAGTATGATCGCGTTGAAGCGGGCGACTATCGCCTGTCTGACTTGATCATCGGCTTCATCGATCCTAACGCCGAAGAAGATATCGCGCCGACCGCCACGCACGTGGGTTCTGAGTTATCTCAGGAAGATCGTAACGACGATGAAGAAGAAGATGAAGAGGATGACGACAGCTCTGACGACGATAATTCTATCGATCCAGAACTGGCTCGCGAGAAGTTTGGCGACCTGCGTACGCAGTATGAAACCACGCGTACCGTCATCAAAGCGAAAGGTCGCAGCCATGCTGACGCCGTAGCCGAAATCCAGAATCTTTCTGAAGTGTTCAAGCAGTTCCGCCTGGTACCGAAGCAGTTCGACTACCTGGTAAACAATATGCGTGAAATGATGGAGCGCGTGCGTACGCAAGAGCGCCTGATCATGAAGCTGTGTATTGAACTGTGCAAAATGCCGAAGAAAAACTTCATCACGCTGTTCACCGGCAACGAAACCAACCCAAGCTGGTTCAAAGCCGCGCTGGCAATGAATAAGCCATGGTCTGAGAAGCTGCTGGAAGTTGAAGATGATGTAAATCGTTCGCTGTACAAACTGCAGCAGATCGAAGAAGAAACCGGCTTGACCATCGAGCAGGTGAAGGACATCAACCGTCGCATGTCTATCGGCGAAGCGAAAGCGCGTCGTGCGAAGAAAGAGATGGTTGAAGCAAACTTACGTCTGGTTATCTCTATCGCCAAGAAATACACCAACCGTGGTCTGCAGTTCCTCGATCTGATTCAGGAAGGCAACATTGGTCTGATGAAAGCCGTTGATAAGTTTGAATATCGTCGTGGTTATAAGTTCTCAACTTACGCCACATGGTGGATCCGTCAGGCTATCACCCGCTCTATCGCTGACCAGGCGCGCACCATCCGTATTCCGGTGCATATGATTGAGACCATCAACAAACTCAATCGTATCTCTCGTCAGATGCTGCAGGAAATGGGTCGCGAACCGACGCCGGAAGAGCTGGCTGAACGTATGCTGATGCCTGAAGATAAGATCCGCAAAGTGCTGAAAATCGCTAAAGAGCCGATCTCTATGGAGACGCCGATTGGTGATGATGAAGATTCGCATCTGGGCGATTTTATCGAAGACACCACGCTTGAGCTGCCGCTGGATTCCGCAACCTCGGAAAGCTTGCGCTCAGCAACCCACGACGTGTTGGCTGGCCTGACCGCGCGTGAAGCGAAAGTGCTGCGTATGCGTTTCGGTATCGACATGAACACCGACCACACGCTGGAAGAGGTTGGCAAACAGTTTGATGTAACGCGTGAGCGTATTCGTCAGATCGAAGCCAAGGCGCTGCGTAAGCTGCGTCACCCCAGCCGCTCCGAAGTACTGCGTAGCTTCCTCGACGATTAATCGTTGTCGAGACGAAAAAACCCCGGCTTGCCGGGGTTTTTTATTGCCTGAAGAGTCGCTCTATCATGCGTTGCGCTGCAGCCAATCATTCAGTTGGCGATAGGATGCAGCCATCTCTTCCAGCGTCGCACGATTTAACCCGCTCGGATTAGGCAGCACCCACAAGCGCGTTTCACCCAGCGTTTGCGGCTGCTCGCCCCACTCAACTTTGCGCTGACGAAACGCTTTCTGAAAGGCATCCTTGCCCAACACCGCCAGCGCACGCGGCTGATAATGCAGAATCTTTTGCTGCAGGCGTGAACCACCGTCGCGTAATTCATCGCCGTCCAACTCGTTAGCCTGCACCGTCGGACGCTCCACCAGCATTGTGATGCCACAGCCGGTTTCCAGCAGCCGCTGCTCCTGCTCGGGCTTAAGTAACTCGCGCGTAAAGCCGGCCTGGTAAATCACTTTCCAAAAGCGATTGCCGGGATGCGCAAAGTGAAATCCGGTGTGCGCCGACGACTTGCCCGGATTGATGCCACAAAACAGCACCTGTAAATCAGGCGCAATAATGTCGCGGATATCGTGCTCGCTCATGCCATCTCCAGTCCGGCGCGTTGTTTTACCGACCGACGACTGCTCGCCAGCATCGTACGTGCTTCCTCGTCGTCCGGACAAGCACGTGCCATTGCCACCGCGCCAACCATTTCAGCCAACATGGTGATCGCGGCGTCATCCGCATGCGGATGGTTAAGTTCGCGCAGCGTCAATGCTAAACGCTGCCGCATCGCTTCACGCCGCTGCGAAAACAGCGTGCGTGCTTCCACTGGCAAATGCCCCATCTCACTCACCAGCGCAGGCAGCGGACAGCCTTCACCCGGCATACTGCAATGCTGCTCGGATAAATAGCTATCAATCAATTGATTGAGTCGTTCAGCGGGATCTTCAATTGAGGTGATATCCGCAAAGCGACGCGCCGAATCGGCAAACATCTCAGCGATCACCGCTTGCACCAAATCTTCGCGCGAAGCGAAGTGGGCATAAAAGCCGCCGTGCGTTAATCCCACTCGCTTCATCAGCGCCGCGACGCCGATGCTTTCAGTGCCGTTCTCGCGCATCACTACAGAGGCTTCATCCAGAATGCGCTGTCGTGTGCGCGCTTTATGACTCAGCTTTTCCATCTTCATTGACTCCGACATCGTTGATGGCAATCAGTGTAATTATTACAACCATCATATTCTAGCTTGACGATAAATATTATGATCGTCATATTAAATCTCGTTAATATGATAACCATCATTTAGAGGAACATACCATGTCACAACAACTGGCTTTGATCACCGGCGCATCAAGCGGAATTGGCGCTACCTATGCAAAACAGCTGGCAGCACGCGGCACAAACCTGATTCTGGTGGCGCGTGATGAAGCCCGGCTCAATCTGTTGGCGCAATCTCTGCGTGAAGCGCATAACGTTGAAGTCAGCGTGTTAGCGGCCGACCTCACCAACCCCGATGATTTGCAAAGAGTCGCTCACGAAATCGAGCAAAATAAAAAGATTACTCTGCTGGTAAACAATGCGGGCATGACTGTAGAAGGTGAATTCATCGACGGTGACATCGCGAAAATTCAAAGGATGCTGACGTTAAATATCGTGGCACTGACGCAGCTGGCCCACACTGCTGCGCAGGCATTTCGTGCGCGTCGCAATGGTACGATTGTGAATATTGCTTCAGTGCTAGCGCTAGTAAACGAATCGGCCAATGGCGCGTACAACGCCAGCAAAGCGTATGTGCTTTCACTGACTCGTAATCTTCATCGAGAATTAGTTGAAAGCGGTGTGCGTATGCAAGCTGTGCTGCCCGGCTTAACGCGTACCGAGATCTTTGAGCGCGCAGGAAAATCCATCAACGAACTTCCCGCTGAGATGCTGATGGAAGTGAATGATTTAGTCTCGGCAGCGCTACGTGGGCTTGATGCCGGCGAGTTGGTGACCATCCCGTCTGTGGAAGATGTGCAGCTTTGGCAGAGTTACGAAGAGGCACGCATCGCCATATTGCCTTTTATCTCTCTCAATAAGCCCGCCTCGCGCTATTTGTAGCATCAGCAAACTTTCGAATGAGCCTGGTCTCAAAAACCAATGATGATTGGGCGCTTAATAAGTGATAAAGCGTGGGATAATAGATTTTTCTTTTTGAGATCAAAGAGTCAGCTATTGCTGTAATTTTCACCATCCAAATGGCGAACTCTGGATCACCCTAACAAGATACTCTATAATCCCCGCTCCGCTGGCCCCTTAGCTCAGTGGTTAGAGCAGGCGACTCATAATCGCTTGGTCGCTGGTTCAAACCCAGCAGGGGCCACCAAATTTAGTGATGTTATTCATGCTATTAAGCCACCTCTTTCAAGGTGGTTTTTTTGTTTGTCATTCATAGTGGCGATTAAATGGCGACTGGTCTTCTAAAGCACATCTGAATATTAATCACGCTCCAACTCACTCACCTGCCATCGCACCGAACTCACACCTTTCTCCAGACTGATGCGGCTCACCAGACTTTCCAGCTGATCGGTTAACGTTGGATTGCCAATCACCTCCGCATTGACCTCCATGCGATGCGGCGGATCCATGTCTTCACTGTGTAGCGATTGCAGGCGTAAGCCGCTGCCACCCAGCGTGTGCAGCATCAGGCTGCGAACCTGAACCTCATCCTGCGCGAGGCAGATGATTTGTACTTTATAGTGTTGCATCGCTTCGGCTGCTGAGACGATGGTTTGGCGGTTGATACCCAAAGCCAGTTCACGCAGCAGTATATTCGCGCACAGGATCACCATGCAGCCGAGGGTCGCCTCCAGCAGCAATCCCATGCTGCACAGCACGCCAATGGCGGCGGTGCACCATAAGGTGGCAGCGGTATTCAATCCGCGGATGTTCAAGCCATCGCGCATGATGACTCCGCCACCGAGGAAACCGATACCGGAAACCACATAAGCCGCAACGCGTGACGCATCCGTAGCGATGCCGGGAACGCTTTGTGTCATCAGAACGAAGAGACAAGCGCCGGTGCTCACCAGCGCATTGGTGCGTAATCCGGTCATGCGTTGACGTAGTTGGCGCTCACTGCCGATCAGCGCGCCCAAAACCAGCGCGACGGTGACGCGCAGTAAAAAGATTTTCCAATCCATGATAGACCTCAATCCACAGCTCTTTATCTGCGGAACAACAGGTTAATAAATGGATTACAGACAGTGCGAATACCGCTGGGAACCAGCCGCATTGTGCTTATGAAAAGGGATGATTCTGGAAGGAAATTCACCGTCTTAACGCGCAGTTAAGACAGCGTGAAGGCTATCTTACCGCGAGGTCCTGCTGTAATCGTTTGGGACTTGTGTCCAATGCCGTTCTCCTCTTGGGTAAAAATCCGCCGCGATTCTAAAGTGACTTACGCAGCGTTGCCAACTCAAATAGCCCGTTCGTTTACGTTGGGTTAAAACAAAAACCCGCCGAAGCGGGTGTATCGAATTGTTATCGCCCCGTCGTTAGCCAACGACTTAGCGTGCCCGAGTTAGCGTATCCGCTGATAATGGCGGCATAGCTATCGAAACGGTTGCTAACTTCACTGATCTGGTTGTTGTAATGATCGCTTTCTGCACTCAATACGTCCAGCAATGAACGGCGGCCTAAGTGATACCACTGATCAAAGAAGTCCTTACGAATACGATCGGATTCCACAATCAGGTTTTTGTACAACACGGCTCGTTCAGCTGTTGAGTGTGCATTCTGACTGGCAGCACGCACACGGTTTTCCAGATCGCGCCGCTGTTCCTGCACCTGCTGACGACTCGCTTCGGCACGTTTAATCGCCGCAATTTCCTGGGCGTTGGTTGAACCACCGCGGAATAAGCCCCAGCTAACGTTCAGGCCGGTTTGCCATGCCTGCTGGCGTCCGAGCTGATCTTCACGTGTATTTTTGCTAACCGTCCAGTTGAGCTTTGGCAGGCCAGAAGCTTTGATTGCCTCCGCTTCTTTGAAGGCTGCTCGCTCTTCGGCGCTGGCGCGCAAGATCAGAGGATGGACATCCAGACTCGTCAGTTGGCGGTTTAAATCACCAAAGGAAAGCGCCCACTTATCGCTGGCTGGTAACGTCACGCGGCTGTTGCCCATCAGGCGATTCAGGGTGATTTCAACATCCCGCGCGCGAGACTCGGCATTTTCCAGGTAGCTTTGCGCTTGCAATAAGCGCCCTTTTGCCTGCGTCAGTTCACTGCGACGTCCAGTATCTGACTGAACAATACCGCTGAGCATTTTGGTCAGCTCCGCCATACGCGCCAAATACTGCTTACTGATAGCGATAACGTGCTGCTGTTTATTCCACTCAATCAAGGCATTACTGACCTGCATCGCCAGGTCTTCACGCTGTGCCTGCACTGCTTGCAGCGCAGATGTCACACGCTCTTCACGGCTTTCGATGGTGCGACTGGTTTGGCCAAAGTCGATAAGGTTGGTCGCCACTGATATACCTAAAGATGGCGTATTACCTTGATATTCATAATTCTTCGTCCCGCTACCAAACTCTTTGGTTGCGGAAGCGGCGCTGACATCAACCTGCGGCCAGCGCTGCCCTTTCGCTTCATCCACACTGGCTGCGGCGGCATCGCCTTGGGCAATGTAGGATTTCAATGACGGACTAATGCGCCAGGTAATGCGTGCAGCAGAGAGAAACTTTTGTCGTATTTCACTCTCGGCAACTGTTTCATTGGCTCCGCCGCTTAAAGTAACGGGTGAAGCCGTTACTGCTGCACTGGTACCCACAGGCGGGCTAACATAGTTAAAATCCGCCTTAGCGCTTTCAGCCGGAGCATAGGTCATCGTTGCTGCAGGCTGCTGCTGGCTAACATTGCGCGCCGGTTGCATCGGATTGAACGGCTTTGGTTCTGGACGACGTTGCTCCTCAGTCAGGAAGCCGCCACCCTGAATTTCAGCAGGCTGAATCGGCTTGCTGCTGATCGGTGCAGCTTGCTGCACAATTCCATTGCGCGGCGGAAGTTCAACGACCACAGGCGGTGCAATGGGTGCATTTACTGTTCTTGCCGGCTGGGAAAAAGTTACCGGAGCCGCAGATTGCGTGCGCACCGGCGCTACCGACATCGACGGAGCTCGCACTGGAGCCACCGGCGCAGGCGCCGTAGCGACAGGGCGCTGGCCACTCATTTCCGCAAACATCATTAACTCACTGGTGGAATCAGCCATCACGTTGACCGCTGGCGCCATCATAACTGCAATACAAACGGCAAGCAGAGAGAGATGACGCGCCTGTGTATGGCGCATCTTGTGATTATTTTTCATGATTATTAACGCTCGCGGAATGCTTCTTTGGCTTTCAGGATCGGCTTCAGCAGGTAATCGAGAATGGTTTTCTCACCCGTGCGCACCTCGACGGTAGCGATCATGCCGGGAATGATCGGCAGATCTTTATTGCCCGCATGCAGTGTGCTTTTGTCCGTCAGGATCAGTACGCGATAGTAGGTATCATCCGGGCGTCCACTGGCGGCTTTCTGATCGTCTTTTAGGGTATCCGGGCTGATATATTCCACGTGACCATCAAGTCCACCATAGATGGCAAAGTCATAGGCGGTGATTTTCACCTTGGCCGGTAAACCAGGTCGCAGGAAGGCGACATCCGACGGACGAATTTTCCCCTCCACCAGCAGTTGCTCTTCCAGCGGAACGATTTCGAGGATGTGCTCACCCGGCTGAATAACCCCGCCAATGGTGTTAACGCGTACGTTTTTCACCGTGCCGCGCACCGGGGCCACAATCGTAGTGCGATCAACGATATCAGCACGACCAATGAGGTTTTCGCTAACCTGGCTCAGTTCTAATTCCAGGCGGCCCAGCTCGGTATGGGCATCAGATTGATAGCGGTTACGACGTTCGACGATTTGCGCCTGAATATCGTTGGCCTGACGCTGCATACGCAATAGTTCGACTTCCGACAAGAGACCTTTGGCCGCTAACGGCTCAGCCAGATGAATTTCGCGCATCGAAAGGGCGTAACTGCGTTGCAGCGAGCTGACGCTGTCACTCAACGCACGTTTACGCGATTCATAGGCTTTAGTTTCCTGCGCCACAACGGCTGGATCATTCTTAACCTGCTCATCAAACACCAGTGGCAGTGAATAAGCTTCAGCACGTAAGCGCGCAATGCTGCCCTTCAGACCCACCACTTTACTCAGTACTTCGCGATAGCTGGATTCGGCGCGCGTTGGGTCAATTTTCAGCAACATATCACCGCGATCTACTACCGTTCCTTCGCGCACATTCATCTCTGCCAGAATGCCGCCTTCCAGGCTTTGAATAACCTGTTCACGGCTGCGTGAGATGACCTTGCCATCACCTTTGGTGATCTCTTCTACTCGTGCGTAATTGGCCCAAGTCAGCCCCCCAACTAACACCGCGATGATGATCCACATCACCAGCTTGGAACCCGGCGTGGTTTGGGACAGCAGAGAAGCCTGCACGTCATTCATAAATTCGGCATCAGCAGCGGACATACCTTTCTCGCTCTTACGCCATGGCATTAACTTGTTCATACTGCGGCCTCCTCTGCTGCTGCATCCGTCGGCGCTGAATCGTTAGCGGGAGCTGGCGCACGTACCGCCGGTTCGACCGCCTGACGCGGCTGTTGGCGCGCTTTATTCTTTCCTTCCAGCGCGGCAAGCACCTGATCTTTCGGGCCATCCGCGACCACTTTTCCTTCTTCCACCACGATGATGCGATCGACTAATGCCAGAATGGATGGACGATGCGTCACCACAATCAGCGTGTGTCCTTCACTGGCACGACGTAAGTGCGCGAGGAACTGGTTTTCCGTCATGCTATCCATGGCGCTAGTTGGCTCATCCATCAGCAGCACTTTAGGCCGGGTTAGCAGTGTTCGTGCCAGGGAAACCAGCTGACGTTGCCCGCCGGACAAGCCTTCACCGCCCTCGCCAACCGTTAAATTGATTCCGCTTGGATGACGTGCGGCGACGTGATCCAAACCGGTCAGATTCAACACGCGTAGCAGCTCATTGGCGGTGGCGTCCGGACGCCCAATCATCACGTTCTCACGCAGCGTGCCGTAAAACAGACGCGCATCCTGACCGACAAAACCCACCGCCTTGCGCCAGTCCGCTGGATCAATCTGGTTAACATCCAGACCATCGGCCGAAAGCTGACCTTTCACCGGCTGGTAGAGACGCGCCATCACACGCAATAAGGTGGATTTACCGCTACCGATGCGGCCCAGAATCGCGACACGTTCTCCGGCTTTGATACTCAACGAGATATCTTTGAGGATCTCCGGGTTTGGCTTCATTGGCGGTGCCGGATAGGAGAAGTTGACGTTGGTCAGCGTGATCTCACCACTCAGCGGCGGATCGGTGAGATAGGTTTTGCTACTGTCACGATCTACAGGCATCTCCATCAGCTTGTTGAGCGAGGTTAAGGCTGCTTTTGCCTGCTGGTAACGAACAGCCAAACCAATAACCTGACCGAGCGGGCCGGTGGCGCGGCTGGCGAGCATCACGGTGGCGATCATCGCACCCATGGTGAACGTACCTTCGTTGATCAGATAAACACCGGCCACCACCAACATCACCGTCTGGAACTGCTGCAGGAACGTCACCACACCGGTTGCCAGCGTCGAGTAACGTTTGGATTTCATCGAGTTAGCAGATTGCAGTGCGCTGAAGTTTTCCCAGCGGCGCTGCATGTGCGCTTCACCGCCCACCGCTTTCAGCGTTTCCATACCTTCAACCGACTCAATCAACACACCTTGTTTCAGTGAGGCATCACGCAGGTTCTCTTTCATGATGCGCGCCAGCGGCCACTGGATCGCGGCACTGACGATGATGATCAGCGGGATCATCATCAGAGGAATGATCGCCAGCGGACCGCTGATAAAGAAGATCACGCCAACAAACATCAGAATGAAGGGCAGATCGGAAATCGCCGCCAGCGTGGCAGACGCCACGAAGTCACGCACCGATTCATACTCACGAATCTGGTTGGCGAAAGTACCGGAGGAAGCGGGTTTGTGTTCCATCTGAATCGAAAGTGCCTGACGGAACAGCATACTGCCGAGCACCAAATCGGCTTTTTTACCGGCCATATCCAGCAGATGTGCACGCACGAAACGCGTGACCGCTTCGAAGATCATCGCAATGGTCACGCCAATCGCCAGTGACCACAGCGTCACGAATGCCTGGTTTGGCACCACGCGGTCATAGACGTTCATGGTGAAGAAGATGCTGGAAAGGCCGAGAACATTGATCAATACCGCCGCAATCGCGGCACTGCGGTAATAGCGGCGATAGCGCCACAACGTGGTAAACAGCCAATGGCCTTTTACTTCCGGCAGCATTTCACTGGCGCGCTCATCGACCACCGCAGCAGGTTTCGCCATCACAGCGAAACCAGCGTAAATCTCATTGAGTTCCGCCAGGCTCATCTCAACGGCTGAAGCGCTCACTTCTGGCATCACCAGTTGGAAGCGCAATTCGCGTTGGTTTTCTTCATTGGTATGAATACGACGCGACAGTACAATGCAACCGCCGCCCTCTTTGCGCAGAAGAATCATCGGCATCAACTGCTCCGGGAGATCCTGCAGACGACGCTCAACCATGCCGCCGGTAATGCCTGCATTTTCCAGCGCTGTCATAGCTTGTGATGGTGAAAGCAATGTCGCTTTTGGCAAACCTGCCACCAGCGCTTCTTTACTTTTCTCACGTTTATAATGTTTGCAGATCCAAGCCACGCTTTTTAACAGCGTGTCATCCACCGTGGTTTCAATACGAGCAACAGAACGCGCATCCTGCTCCACAGCATCCTGCTTCTGGTCGACCATTTCCCGACTCCTGTAAACCTGACAAAAAACGGTGAGCACATTGCCCACCGTTGCACCTGTTTGAATTGGGAAAATTCTGACAGATGGCAGGTTTTGAGCAGTCCAAGACTTGTCTCAAACGGTGATGAATAATTGTTTAAATTCGTGACTATAGGCGCCAGGCGGGCTTTTTTGCACAGCCTTAAGTGGGAAAATGCAAGGCTGTTGATGGCTATCCTGGGCGTGTTATCTTACTGACTCGCTTTATCGCAATCGGACAAATAGCAATGGTAAAACAGCGCGTAGGGATCGTGTTTGGCGGCAAATCGGCCGAGCATGAAGTGTCGTTACAATCAGCCAAAAATATCCTTGAAGCAATCGATAAGAGCAAATATGAGGTAGTGCTGCTGGGGATTGATAAACAGGGCGAATGGCATCTCAATGATGCCTCGGGATTCTTGCTCAACGCTGAGAATCCGAAGCTGATTGCCCTAAATCGTTCAGGTGAAAATGTCGCACTGGTTCCGGGAAGTTCTTCCCAGCAGCTGATTACCCGTCAGCAAGCGCAGCCGCTTTCACAGCTGGATGTCATTTTCCCCATCGTGCACGGCACGCTGGGTGAAGATGGTTCGCTACAGGGCTTATTACGCATGGCGAATCTGCCGTTTGTCGGCTCTGACGTGCTCGGTTCTGCCGTCAGCATGGATAAAGATTTCACTAAGCGCCTGTTGCGTGATGCCGGGCTGAACGTCGCACCCTGGCTGAGCGTGACGCAGGCACAGCGAGTGAATATAGATGCTGAGGCCGTAATGGCGCGCTTTGGCTTGCCGCTGTTTATCAAACCGGCTAACCAAGGCTCCTCAGTCGGCGTGAGCAAAGTGGACAGCCCGGAAGCATTCGATGCCGCGCTGGATCTGGCCTTTACGTTCGACCGCAAAGTGTTGATAGAGCAAGGGATCAAGGGACGCGAGATTGAGTGTGCGGTGCTCGGCAACGATGCGCCACAAGCCAGCCCGTGTGGCGAAGTGGTGGTTCATGATGCCTTCTACTCATACGACACCAAATACATCAGCGAAAGCGGTGCGCAGGTGGTGGTGCCAGCAGCGATCAGCGATGAAGCCAGCGATGCGATTCGTCAGGTGGCGATTACTGCATTTCAGGCGCTTGAGTGTTTTGGCATGGCGCGTGTTGATGTGTTTCTGAAAGAGAGCGGCGAGATCATTGTCAATGAAGTGAATACCTTGCCTGGCTTCACCAACATCAGCATGTATCCGAAGTTATGGCAGGCAGCAGGCTTGAGCTACAGCGATCTGATATCCCGTCTGATTGAGCTGGCGCAGCAACGTCACCAGCAGATCAGCCAACTTAAAAGCAGCGTTTAAATCGCCATGACGTGGCTCAAGCCACGTCATTCATCATGCTGCGCGACTCCATGGCAGGTGAGGTTTGATTACGGCCATTGCGTTTGGAGAGATAGAGATTTTTATCCGCCGTTGACACTAAACGATTAATCACACTCGGCCATTCACGTTCCGTCTGCGCACTGCCGCGCGCCAGACCCAAACTGGCAGTTACCGTTACCGTGTTGCCCTGAATCCAGAACTTCTCTTTGACCATCGCCTGACGAACCGTTTCGGCCAGCTGATAGAGTTGACTATGGCTACAATCGAACACCACCACCACAAACTCTTCGCCACCGAAGCGACACACCATGCCACGATTGCCAACCACGCGTTGAATACGTCGCGCAATCTCCTCCAGCACGCAATCACCGGCATCGTGGCCAAAGTTGTCGTTAATGGCTTTGAAATAGTCGACATCGAGCATCACTACGCCCGCTTCACGCTGCAGCGAAAAAGGTTCATTTCGCAGGCTTTCATACAGACCGGAACGGGACAACAACTGGGTGAGAAAATCAAAATTAGCGCGGAGTGCAAGGCGATGATTGAGTTGGCGAATGGCATCCATGCTCACCGCCACCAGCAGCGGGCTGAGCGCAACGGTGGCGACGCCAAGCCGTGCCGAGGTGAGATGGCTAATCGGTAGCAGTGCATCGTCACCCTGGATGTTCATCACACCATGCGACACCAGCACAATCTCCGTGATACCGGTTATCAGAATCACTAAGCTAGTCAATGGAATCGGTAACACAATGGCGCACCAGATCAGCGCAGGAACCGGGAATGTCAGGCTACCGGCCCCGCCAATTAGTGCCCCAACAGCCAGCGATAGAATCACCGCCGCCAGCGGCAGCAATTTGCCGGGATGCATTAAGGTGCGCGGTGAAACCGTTCGCAGCGGACGTGCCAGCATCACCGGCAGCAGCATCAGCGAAGTAGAGAACTGTTCGCTGAACCAGTCACTCCACGCCACAATAAAGCGCGCATTGAAATCAATATCCTGTGCCCACGCGCCCCAGGTTGCACAAGCCGCCGCCCCAAGAAAACAGGCGGGAAAAATGCGCATGGCATTGAACACCTGGCTGTGGGCGGAAGGACGTTGCAGATGTTTGATCAGCATGCTGACCGCGACGAGGATAAACAGAATGTTGGCAAAATTGACGGTAAACGCTGGCAGCGCCCAGCCGGAAAATACCGTGTCGTTAAAAATCATCGCACTGAAGCACACCAGATAGCTGGAGGTAGTGTGCAAAAACGGATTCCTCACTATTAATCCCGCCACCAGCGCATTCACCGGCCAGAATAGTGAGAACTCTTCAGGGATGCGTAAATGGCTGCCGATAAAGCAGAAAAACAGCGTAATGAAGAACAGCGTGAGGGCATTCTTTTTAAAATTATTCTCTTCAAACAGCATAACGCGCATACGTCTGAACCCTGTAACCTGGAAAGTGCCTGCATTAACCCTAAGCATCAGCAAGCATTAAACCGGAAATACCCGTGCGATGATTCGGTAATTAAGCAAGTGTTCGTCATCCTACTCTGCGGCTGGGCGGCGCTCACCTGCCATAAAAAGCAGCGTCGCGCCTAATGGCATTGTGGAAACGCCAGAGACAAAGGATAAAACTTGTGGCAATTATGCCCTGTAAATAAAAAAATCGGCTATCCGAGATATCCGATTTTTAGTTTTAAAACGGTTGTTCCAGCACAGACTTATGGCTATTTCACCGCAACAGGCCATTGACTCAGACGAATGCCACGTTCACGTGCGTTTTCACCAAAGTCTTTTAGCACCGCTTTAACGTCGGGATCCATATATTGGGCATTGCCGTGCTCAGCAATCACCACGCTGTTTTCCGGGATCTCCGCCAGCAATCCCTGCAGCTTTGGATTGTGCATAAAGGTCAGATTTTGCTGCAGGCGTAAAACGTAGTGATCGTCATGTCGCGTAAGCTGCAAGGCGTTGCGATGGCTTTTATAGATGCTGTAGAGGATTTGCGTAGCGATGCCAATTCCGATGCCGGCCAGCATGCCAAACACAATAATGCCGCCGATAGTGGCAAGGAATGGCACATATTGCTGCGGTCCCATGCGCATCTGCTCAATGAACAGGCGCGGCGTGGCCAGCTTATAGCCGGTATAAAGCAGCACCGCCGCAAGGCTGGCAAGGGGAATCGCGTTAAGCAGATTACTGAACCACAGGCCGCAGATTAACAGCAGCACACCATGAATCAAAATCGACAGTTTGGTTTGCGCGCCAACGCTGACGTTCACCGAACTGCGCACAATCACTGCAGTAATCGGCATCGCGCCAAGGAAACCGGCGGTCAGGTTACCAATACCCTGCGCAAACATCTCTTTGTTAGGTGAAGGTGCAGGATGTTGCGGACGCAGTTTCTTCAGCGCTTCCTGGCTGAGCAGCGTTTCAAGGCTCGCGACCAGCGCCAGCGTGATCGCCACCATCCACACTGCAGGATTCTGCCACGCTTGCCAATCTGGCGTTTCCAGCTCCGCCACCAGCGCCGACATGCTGTCGAACGCTGGCAGCGTGATACGCGGCAAGCCTTCTGCTAAGGCTGGAAACAGGCGATCGCCAAACACCGTGGCGGCACAGCCCACCAGCACCGCCACCAGCGGGCCAGGCATCCAGCTCAGCGCTTTAACTGACTTGATCAGCGGCGTGGTCCACAGCCATAGAATTGCCAATCCCACGCCCGCAACCAGCATCGCGCTGCGCGAAAATCGAAATTCCCCGTTGACCAGCGACAGCAGCTCGACATCGCCCGCCGCGCCGAATGCCACCGGAATTTGCTGCATAATCAGCAAAATACCAATCGCCGCCAGCATGCCTTTAATCACGCTGCTCGGGACTAAGGCGATAAAACGTCCTGCACGCAGTAAGCCAAACAGGCACTGCAACACACCCGCCAGAATCAGCGCGGTGAGAAAGGCGGAAAAGCTGCCTAGCGTGGCGATCGACGCGACCACAATCGTTACCAATCCCGCCGCCGGACCACTAACCGCAAAACGCGAGGGGCTCAGCGCAGTCACCAGCACCCCACCAATCACGCCGGTGAGCAGACCCGCAAAGGGCGGCAATCCACTCGCCTGCGCGATGCCAAGACAGAGCGGCAGCGCGACCAGAAACACCACCAAACCAGCCGGAATATCCTGACGAAGCGTGCTTAAATTCATGGCGTTGATTCCTCTGCAGATGGCTGAATTAACCGCGCGCGGCACCGCAAAGCCAGAGTACGATTTATCACTAATAAGGGTTTCAGGGTCATCACAATAATCTTCTCTCAACATTTAAAAAGATCGCTTTCAGGCAGATAGCGACGTCATTAAACGCGGCTATGGAGAACCATTGAGGATGAAAGCAGAACTTCCTCACAAAAATAGTTTATAGACGCTTAAGCATTACCTTGCATCATGAATATTTCTGACGTCGACAAAACGAATCTTTTTGTAAACAAAACTTCAATAAACGTATGAATCAGGTAAGTTTATGCAAGGAGCGGAATGATGAGCAGGTTCGATAAAAAGCATTATTAACAATTAAATAAGAGCGATTTTAAATGTGATATTTGCGGTGCAATTACAAAACAATACACGCAAAAATTATATGCCATTTTAACGACGCTATAATTTAATCCTTATGAGCTGGGAGAATTCCTAATTAAAAAATTTATGATTAGTGCGATTCACTGCCATTCAGCAAATAAGACGAGATATTTCGCTATTCAGTTGCCATGAATTTAGTAAGAGATCAGGAAAACAGTGAGGGGAATAATAGTTACGGAGTTATGTAAATATTGATGGACCTGAAAAGGACATGAATGCGCCTGCCTAAGCAGACGCTATTTTACCTGACGAATTATTTACCGTTCCACGCTTTCATACGCGCTTCACGCACCTGCAGTTGCTGCTCAGGCGTGAGTTTGTTGTAGTTTTCCGCCATGCCACTTTCCCAGTCGCCATACAGCGGGTTCGGTAACACGATGAATTGGGTGCCAAAACGCTGATGATTAAGGCTAACGAACTGCTGACGCTGCGCATTTCCCTGATGCCAGGTTGAACCGCCAAAGTCATTCAGGTTGTCGCCCACATACAGCACCACGTTGTAACCGGCATTCTTCACCGCGTCGAAGCGCTCTTGCTTGTTAGAATTGCCGGTACTCAAGCGCACCGTTTTCTCGCTCACGCCGCTGAAGCCCAGCTTATTCAGGTTCTCAACCGTTGCGGCAAAATCTTTTTGGTCGCGGTTGGAGATATAGAACATAGTGCCGCCGTGGCTGTTGACGTAGTTGGCAAACTCCACTGCGCCCGGAACGGCCGTTGCCTGACGCGCCTGCGTCCACGCTGACCAGGTTTTACCCGAGAAGGGCTGGCCGTTTTTCGTCTGCCACGCGCTGTAGGCGCTGTTATCAATCATCGTTTCATCTAAATCGACGATAACCGCTTTCGGTTTACCCGCCAGCGATGGCGCCTGATCGAAGGCCATGCGCGCGCTGTTAAATGCCTGCCAACTCAATGCCTGATATTCGCCGGATTGCTGGAACCAGTTTACTGCCAGCACCGATTGCTGGCCGAGCTGCTGCTGAGCCTGCTGTTTAGAAGGCTGCGCACAACCGGTTAATGCCAGCGCCATTAAGCCGGATGCCGCCAGCAAGGTGGTTTTCTTCATCATTTCATCCTTAAGTGATTAGGGTCAGTTTTTGTAAAGCTTTAAAAATGTAGCAGTTAACGTAAGCTGTGGGCAGCAGAAAGCAGCGGTTTGGTGAGAGGAGACACTTATGGTACAGCACCCCCACAGCGGTCCACGATCAAGACTATTGGATGACTTTTCCTGGCTGGAATACGCCTTTCAGCCGGCTGGCCAGCCCGTTCCGGCAGAGGCGGCTTATGGTCAACAGCGTCACAGCGCCAATGTGTTGCTGGCAAGCCAAAACATCCCGCCTAAGCGTTGCGAATCGGATGGCTTGATTGGCGAAGATCATCTGCCGGTCGCGGTGTATACCGCCGATTGTCTGCCGGTGTTATTTGCCGATCCGCAACAACAGCAGGTTGCGGCGGTGCACGCCGGATTAAAAGGCACGCTCGGTGGCGTATTGAACAACGCGATTGATCGTCTGCTGGAGCGCGGCGCCAGCCGTGAAACGCTGCGTGTGGTAATTGGTCCAGCGATCGGGCCGTGCTGCTATGAACTGGGTAACGATCTGGTGACACAGATGCAGGATCGTCACGATCTTCCGCCGTTACCCTACTCCACCCAGCAGCCGCACAACGCACAAGCGATCCGTCCGCAGGCGCGGGCCCAGCAGGATGGAATCTGGTTTGATCTGCCTAACCTGGCGCGAGGCTTGTTGTTACAGCGGGGGGTGGTGGCGGAACATATTGAAGTGCTAAACGTCTGTACCTACTGCATGGCGGAAGCGGGTTCCAGCTATCGCTACAACACCCATTTTGACAGCGGCTATCAGTCACGTTTCTCGTGGATCCGCACGCGCGGTTAAGGGCTTCACGTCCTTGTGAAGCTTTATCGATCAGTGAATTATGGCATTGAGCGCCAACACGCCGGCTAAACCGAGAATTGAGATCAGCGTCTCCATCACCGTCCAGGTTTTCAGGGTTTCCACCACGCTCAGGTTGAAGTAACCCTTGAACAGCCAGAAGCCGGGATCGTTCACGTGTGAAGCGATCACGCTGCCGGAACCCACCGCCAGTACCATCAAGGCCGGATCGGCATGCGTGGCCGCGATAATTGGCGTCACAATACCGGCGGTGGTGATCGCCGCCACCGTGGCTGAACCCAGCGCCACGCGCAGCATTGCCGCAACCGTCCAGCACATCAGCAGCGGTGACAGTGACGATCCCTTCATCATATCGGCGATGTAGTTACCTACGCCGCTATCCACCAGCACCTGTTTAAATGCACCGCCGCCCGCGATGATAAAGATGATCATGGCGATGGCGGCAATCGACTCGCCGCACATATCCATCACTTCTTCCATCTTACGGCCATTGCGCAGCCCCAACGTCAGCACCGCTATCACCACCGCGATAAACAGCGCCACTGCCGGATTACCGATGAATTCGAAGAACTGACGCAGCGCGTTCTCTTTCGGCGTGGTCAACTCGAAGACGGCGGCAATCGCCATCAGCACCACCGGAATCACTGCGGCAAAAATACTGATACCGAAGCCCGGCATCTCCTCTTCCGTGAAGATTTTTGGGTTATACAACCCTTCCGGCGGTGACTTCTCAAAGCTTTTAAGGAACTTCGAGAAAACCGGTCCGGCAATAATCACTGTTGGAATGGTGATGATCATGCCGTAGAGCAACGTGGTACCGAGATTGGCCCCAAAGATAGTGGCAATCGCCGTTGGGCCAGGATGCGGCGGCAGGAAGCAGTGAGTGACCGAGAGCGCGGCGACCATCGGCACGCCGACGTACAGCAGCGGCAAACCGGCAGCCGCCACGATAGTGAACACCAGCGGCAGCAACAGTACGAAGCCAACTTCATAGAACATCGCCAGGCCGACGATCAGTCCGGTCACCACCAGCGCCCATTGCAGCCGCTCTTTACCAAAAGCGGCGATCAGCGTGGTAGCCACGCGTTGTGCGGCACCGGTATCGGAAACCAGCCGCCCGAGCATGGCGCCGAAGCCGAGGATCATCGCTAATCCGCCCAGTGTAGAGCCGATACCTTTCTGGATCGAGGCCATGACATTTAGCGGCGTCATGCCTTCGGCAATACCGACCACCGCCGAGACAAACACCAAAGCAATGAAGCCATTGACCTTAAATACAATCATCAACACCAGCAGCAGTATCACACCCAGCACAATGATGGTTATTGGCATTTTTTATTATCCTTATGAATACAGAGGGGTGATTAAGGTTTAGGCGCGGCCCGATGATAATGCCAGCCGCGCCCGGTCATCACACGGCGACGCGCATGCCACCGTCAACGAACAGCAGATGCCCGTTAACAAAGTTCGACGCACCGGAAGCGAGGAACACCGCCGCGCCAATCAGCTCTTCCGGTTTGCCCCAGCGAGCGGCTGGCGTGCGCTTGGTTAGCCAGCCGGTAAAGGCAGGATCGTCAGCCAGCGCCTGAGTCATCTCCGTGACGAAATAGCCCGGCGCAATGGCGTTCACCTGAATATTGTGACGCGCCAGCTCCACGCACATGCCGCGCGTCAGCATAGTCACCGCGCCTTTGGAGGCCGCGTAAGGCGTGATGGTGTCGCGCCCTAATTCGCTCTGCATCGAACCGATATTGATGATTTTACCCTGCTGACGCTCGACCATTTTTTTCGCCACGGTTTGCGAAACCAGGAATACGGCGGTCTGGTTGACCGCGATAACGTCATTCCAGTCCTGCTCCGGGAATTCAAGGAACGGCCGACGACGCTGGATGCCGGCATTATTCACCAGCACATCAATCGCGCCCCACTCCGCTTCGATCTCATCCACCGCCTGCTTCACCTGCGCCGATTGCGTGACATCAAACGCTTTGGCGTGCGCGCGTAAGCCCAACTCACGCAGCTGCGCCGCGCCCTTCTCTGCGCCTTCGTGCGTAGTGGCGTTGACGATCACTTCTGCACCGGCTTCCGCCAGGCCGCGCGCCAGCAGAAATCCAATGCCACGCGCCGAACCGGTCAGCAGCACACGCTTGCCTTCGAGGGAAAATAACTGGCTCATCACTGATCCTTAAAAGGTTAACTGGACTTTAGCGGCACGGGTTTTATCGCCGGCAAACTGCAGCGCGGCATCAATATCCTGCAAGGCGAACTCACCGCTGAACAGCGGCAGCGGGTTTACTACGCCGGTGGCCAGCCACTCGACGGCGGTGTTGAATTCATGGGTAAAGCGGAAGGAGCCGACCAGATTAATCTCTTTGGCAATCAGCGCCATGATCGGGAAATTGGGAATGGTGCCGCCCATACCAACCTGCACCAGCGTGCCTTTGGCGCATACCACATCGAGGCAGCGCTGCAGCGAAGAAGGATGGCCGGAGGCTTCAAATGCCACATCGAAATAGCCTTTGTCGGCAAGATAAGGCACGAAGTCGCCATCTGCGGCATGAATCACATCGGTTGCGCCCATTTGCTGTGCCATCTCCAGTGAACGCTCGCTGATATCGCTGCACACAATAGAAGCCGCGCCGCGCGCTTTGGCCGCCGCCGCAATCAGGCAGCCAATCGGACCCACGCCCGAGATAAACACGTGCTTGCCGGTGAGATCGCCTGCCTGCTTCGTGGCGTGAATGCAGACCGCCAGCGGCTCTGCGAACACCATGATCGTTTCATCGGCATCCTGCGGGAACGGCACGCATTGCGCGCTATCCACCACTTTGTATTGGGTAAAACCGCCATCAACGTGCGGCACATACATTGCGCTGCCGAAGAATCGCATGGTGGTGCACTGGTTTTCCTGATCGCGCTGGCAATACTTACACGCGCCGCACGGCTTAGAGGGATTTACCGCGACTTTTTGTTCTGGTTTAAGTGCTGGATTGTCGCTCTCCACCACATAACCAATCACTTCATGGCCAAGAATCATCGGCATTTTGATTTCGAAGCTGCCGACCTTACCTTCCTGATAATAATGCAGATCTGAGCCACAAATCCCGCCGCGCGTAATGCGCACCAACGTACCTTTGCCGTCCCATTTCACCTGCTGTGATGCAACGCTGACTTGTTTTTTTCCGGTGATGACGCCGGATTGCGTTTCGATATTCATAACGTCCCCATAAGTGCTGTCGCAATGGGGGCCATCAGACCGGGTTATGCGGTTTAAAACTGTGATGAAGATCACCGGGAGACATGTTACGGAAAGGTGTTACCTGGAACGTGAAGTATGCGATGCAGAAGAGGAAACAGGCGGCCGTAAGTAGCCACCTGTGAAGAACATTAATAACCTGACATCAGGTCGTGGCTGTATTTGAACAGCTCAGAATCGGAGCGCAAACCGAGTTTTTTCAGCGCCGATTGTTTTTGCCCGCTCACCGTTTTACGGCTGCGTTTAAACTTCACGGCAATTTGAGACACGCTCAAACCATCAAGGAAACAACGTACCACTTCCACTTCGCGCGGGCTGAGGGTTTTCACCTTCTCATACATGTTGCCTTTGCTGCTGAAATCAAGGCTGTCATCCAGCGACTCTTCGCTCATGACATAGAGATTTTCTACCTCGTAAGCGACTTCTTTAGACAAGAACAAACGGCCCTGAGCGACCTGACGAATCGCATGGGTAATTTCCTGCATATTATGACTTTTGCCAATAAAACCCTTCACGCCAGCGCTTAGCACCATTTTGACAATCGCCGGGCTCTCCATGGATGAGGAGATCAGAATTTTTTGCTGTGGATAGTGATTACGCAGTTGCTTCACCAGCGCCAAACCATCCAGTTCTCGTTCACCCAGCAGGAAATCCAGTACCAGCACATCAACCACGGTATTTCTCAGCTGATTAAATAATTCATTACTTGAAGCCCAGGTACCCACCAAATGAATATCGGGCTCATGTTTCAAACACAACTCGAAAACGGTACGGACCATGGGGTGATCATCAAGGACAGCCACACGCACTTGTTTATTGTGTGCATATACCATTTGTTTATTCCTTTATTACAGCATTAACTTTGTCCAATTCTGACTGTCACACCCGCTTCAATAAATAAATGGTGTCGATTACAACAGCTGTGAAAAAATAGCCTTCACAACATCAGAATTCTAAATCGATAGCGTCACCCTAATAGCGGTCATTTTTATATACCCCTTTTAGGTTTATATTTTTCCGTGATAGATTCTTACTTGCCTGCTCACGTAAAAGTGGGAAAAGTCTGACTTAACTCCTTAACAAGACCACATAAGAATTGTCTTGAAAGAAAAGGAGCAATCTAACTAACTGAATAAAGCAATAAATATTCATCATATCTTAACATCACCATCACAGGCACTCTTTCACTAAAAATAGAAAATTTGAGAATGGTCGCAAAATATTAACAGTAAAAGAATAGAGCGGGCGAAAGACAATAATATCTTTATACTCCACATTCCTTATAGCCATTAATGAATATGTTCACGTGAGCAGAGTGCTAATTCACATCAGGAATCCCCGTTTGGCAGCCTTGTTTTTTTTGGCTCTTCTTTCTTTTTCATTAATGGCATCAGAGCAAAAACTGCAATTACTGGCGCGATATGATACAGCTCAACCTACCTTGCAATTAGCTGAGCCTATTGCTTCAGAGTTTCGTCATCAGATACTTAAAGTCGCCGTCGCTGGACAACCTCAACCGCCTCTGTTTATGGATATGGATACCCGGCGATTTGAAGGTGTAAGCGCAGATTATCTTTCGCTGATTCAAAATATGCTGGATACCACGGTAGAACTCCATTATTACGCCAGCCACAGCGCTGCGCAGGAAGCCGTGATCAGGGGCGAAATGCATCTATTAGCACTCTATGTGGCTCAACCCTCTTCGGGGCAGCAACCCTTGATCGCCAGCGAACCCTGGATGCTGGATTACGCAGCGATCGGTTTTAAATCTGAACAGAACACTGCACTAAATGACGATGAACCTCGTCGCCTGGCCTGGTCGGGTTCAGCATTGCTGCGAGGGGATTTAGAAGAGACTTATAAGCATGACCTTTTAGTTCGCTTTCCAGGTTACTACGATGCTGTCGCTGCAACCGTTTATGGTCAAACAGAGCGTGTCTGGGGCAGCGCCGCCACTCTTACGCACCTCAATCGCTTCATGTTCGCTAATGCGCTGGAAATAACCAAAGATGACCACACTCTCGCGATGAATGTCAGCTTTGGCATTAGCCCGCGTTATCCGCAACTGGCCGGTGCGATCAATCTTGCTTTAACACAAATTCCTCTCTCCATTCGTATGCAAATAGCGAAGCGTTGGCTGCTTGATACGCATCATGTTCTGCAGCGCAATCCGCTGGCATTGACGCAGGAAGAGGAAAAATGGCTGGATGAACACCAGCATATCATTACCGCCCTACCGCAAACCCTGGCTCCACTTAGTAGCCATACAGGCAGCATGCCGTTTCGCGGCATGATCATTGATGTATTAGGTCTGATTACCGACCAAAGTGAGATGACATTTATTCCAGTAGATCAGAAGGAAAGTAGCGGCGATTACACAGCGAAAAATTCTCCACGTCTGTATGCGCTAGAGATCCTCAACCATGAAATGTCGCCTCAGCGGGTAACCCGACCATGGCTGGTTTCACACTGGGTTATTATTCGCCATAAACGACCACGTAATATTATGGCTCGCGATCCTTTCCCCTTTGGTTCTGCTCTAATGCTGGGCAACCGGCAGATGAAAGATTGGATGCTGCTGCATTATCCCCATCTCAACATTGCCTTCAGCGATAACCCTTTGCAGGCCTTGCATGATTTGCAGGCGCATGAAATTGATGCGGTCGTGCTGCCGAAGATTTTTGCGGATTACTTGCTCCACAACCATTATACAGAGGACTTTATTGTCGAAACGACGTTGGGTGCAGAGCCGGCACGCTTTGTGATGCGCGTCGAGCCCGGTAATGAAATGTTGGTTGGTATCCTCAATAAAGCATTAATCGCGATTCCACCTGAAACGATGTTCAAATTGCTGGCGCAATGGCGTCAGGCAGAGATGCCGTTCCTGAGTGCGTCATGGCAGAACTATAAACAAATCATCTTGCTTATTGTTTCGGTCTCAAGCGGTTTGATCGCGCTTATTTTGCTGTGGAACCGCCATCTGCGGAAGGTTATTCAGCAACGTATTCGGGCCGAAAATGCGTTAAAAAATCAGCTTAATTTTACTCATACGCTGTTCAACGATTCGCCGGTCGCCATGTACATCCGCGACAAACAAACACGCCTGGTTGACTGTAACAACGCTTATCTACGCTTTATGAATTTTCGACGGGAGGAGGTTATTGGGAAACGTCTTTCGGACGTACTCGCCGGAAATAATGCCAGCATCCACAGCATTGAAGATGGCTACCAGAAAACCATTCTGGATGGCGAAGCCGTCATACGTGATATTCACATTGAATTAGATCAGCTTTCATTCCAGCTTTATCACTGGACACTACCATTTCGCGATAGACATGGTGATGTAGCAGGCGTGATTGGAGGCTGGCTGGATATCACCGAACGGAATGCACTACTTCAGGAGTTGCAGTTGGCAAAAGATGCCGCGGACAAAGCCAATCGTTCAAAAAGTGAATTTCTTGCCAGTATGAGCCATGAAATTCGCACACCGCTGCATGCAATGATTGGCCTGCTCGAGCTAGAAACGCGCTTGCAACCGGAGGATTCTCTCTCGGAAAACATCCGTGTTGCCTATAACTCGGCCCGTGCGCTGCTGTCATTGATTGGCGATATTCTCGATCTTTCCAAAATAGAGTCGGGCATTTATCAACCGACATTAGAAACCGTTTATCTGCCTGACGTGCTCGATCAAGCTGTAACGTTGTTTCGCAATAAAGCGGAGAATAAGGGAATTGAGCTACGTATTGAAATGGATATCGCCGCTTATTGGGTGAAAACGGATCCCTTGATGCTTAACCAAATTCTTTCTAACCTGCTGAGTAACGCTATTAAGTTTTCTGAACAGGGTACCGTCACTGTTGTGCTGATGCAGGGAATTGGACAGGAAGAGGAAGGTTGCGAATTCGTCATTGAAGTCAGCGATGAGGGCTGCGGCATGACGGAAGACCAGCAACATGCCATATTCGAACCCTTCGTACAGGTGGGGGATCGCCATCATCAGCAGATCGGTACCGGTTTGGGCTTAAGTATTTGCCGTAATTTGGCGCATTTATTGGATGGTGAACTCATCGTAGAAAGTGCGCCGGGCGAAGGTGCAGTGTTCTCCTTTTATTTTCGTGCCCAGCAAGGCGAACCGCGCGACCAAACCCAACCCCATTTTTCACAGCCGCTAGTCTCAGACAAGTTATCAGTCATGATTATCGACGATCACGCTCCGAATCGCTTACTGCTAGGCAAACAGCTTGAACTGGCTGGGCACCAGGTGATAGTCAGTGAAAGTGCTGCCGAGGCGCTGACACTTTGGCAGCAGGATCCACTGCGTTTCGATCTCATCATCACTGATTGCAATATGCCGGGCATGAACGGTTTCCAGTTCGCAGAAGCATTGCGTCACTATGAAAAAGTGCATCAGTTAATGCCAATTAAGTTGTATGGTCTTACGGCATCGGCTGAACAGCATATTATGCAACGCTGCTTACAATCAGGCATGGATGATTGCCTATTTAAGCCCTTGAACTTAGACAGTTTGCTGCTTCAGGTTGCGCATTGCACTCGCCGTAACGATGTGCATCCAGAACCGTTGGCCTCCCCCACAATTTCTCCGGAATCTGGCATCGCCCATTTTCCGCTGCTGTTAACACAGTTGGCCGATCGTGATAGCGAAAGTTGTCTGGCATTGCTCAAAAGCATACGAACCAGCCACGATGAATTATTAATGTCTCTGCAGCAGACAGAGGATGCCAGCACTCTGTCTCTGCTTGGTCACAAACTGAAAGGTGGCGCAGCAATAATTAATGCCACTGCGTTGACTGAATTAGGGCGCATGCTGGAGAAACATCGGGAAGAAGCACACGATGTGCAATCATTAATCAAGCAAATTCTTCGGGAGATGGTTCGTGTTAATGATGCTTTGCAAGAATTTGAGAAACATCGTCTGAAAAATCAGCAGGATTTATAGAATCATAATCTTATCAAGACATTTCTCGGTTCGCCCTATTAATCAGCCGGACATAATGGCCGCCAGCGTCATCATTTCGGTGTCGTTAAAGGGAGAGATATGTTTAATGCAAAAATTCTCATCGTTGATGAGCATCGTTTGGTGGCCGCCGGCGTGCAGGCTTTATTATTAATGAACGGGTTTAATTGTGTCACTACTGCGCACACAATTAACGATGGTATTGATGATATTATTCATCACAACATCGATATACTCATACTGGACCCAGACTTCAAAGAGAAAAACGGTATTGCTTTTCTGCGTGATATCGTTAAATCCAAGACGTGGATGAAAGTTATCCTGATAGGCCACAGCGGAAGCAATCCAGTTTCATTACAGTCACTTAGCCAAGGAGCAAATGGCTTTATATCAACCTACGATCCGATTCAAACGCTCATCGCAGCTATTGGCTGTGTATCTAACAATGTGAATTACCTTCCCGGTGATATTTTAGATAAACGTCAGCGTTACGTGAACGAGCAAGATATGCTCTCTCGGCTTACAGAACGTGAAAACTTAATTTTGCGCCAACTAGCCCAAGGTAAATCTAATAAAACCATCGCTTACGAATTGGGATTGAATAATAAAACCATCAGTACTTATAAAACTAAAATATTTCAGAAACTGGAATCAAAGAATCTGGTCGATATTATTGAACTGGCACGTCGCAATGGTGCGTGTTGAAAGAAAAATCAAGACTAGTCTTGCTGATTAATAACGTTATGGCGTGGCATGATATGCCTTGTCCTAACCCCGGACAGTTTTTAAAAAGATTGAGTTATAAAGGAATTAATAACCACAGAGCTAATTTATTAGCCCCTTCTTCATGCTATTACAGGGCGAGTAGGTTTCTTCCCGTGCCTGGCGAAAGAGTCCGAATCTTTCGTCTGCGACTTACCGCCCTGCTTTTTTTTGATGTTTCTCACAGGCTTCACGCCCAATATTTCCTTCCCTGCAAAATCCCGCTAGAGTTCACTCATCCGACCACTCCCTGAGTATGTGATCATGTCTGAACATTATGCCCGCTTGTTCGCCCCACTCGATTTGGGCTTCACCCAGCTAAAAAACCGTTTCCTGATGGGTTCGATGCATACCGGATTGGAAGAACACGCCGAGGGCGCAGCGCGTCTGGCGGCCTTTTACGCTGAACGCGCGCGTGAAGGCGTGGCGCTGATTGTCACCGGCGGAATCGCGCCCAATCCGCAAGGCGTAGTAGCACAAGGCGGAGCGATCCTCAACCAGGAAAATCAGTGCGACTGGCACCGTATCATCACTGATGCGGTGCACGTAGAAGGCGGGAAAATTGCGCTGCAAATTCTGCATGCCGGCCGCTACAGCTATCAACGCGATCTGGTTGCTCCTTCGGCGTTGCAGGCGCCGATCAATCCTTTTACGCCGCAAGCGCTCAGCGATGCGGATATTCAGCAAACCATTCAGGACTTCGCGCACTGCGCCAAGCTGGCGCAACAGGCCGGCTATGACGGCGTGGAGATCATGGGCTCGGAAGGTTATCTGATTAACCAGTTTCTGGTGGCGCACACTAATCGGCGTGAGGATGGCTGGGGCGGCGATGTGACGCGACGCCAGCGCTTTGCGTTAGCGGTGACGCAAGCGGTGCGTGATGCCGTCGGCAGCGACTTCATCATTATCTTCCGCCTGTCGATGCTCGATTTGGTTAATAACGGCAGCTCGCTGGAAGAGACGCTATCGCTGGCGCAAGCGTTGGAGCAGTGCGGCGTTACGCTGTTTAACAGCGGCATTGGCTGGCATGAAGCGCGTATTCCCACCATCGCCACCTGCGTGCCGCGCGCCGGTTTTGCCTGGGTCACGCAGCATCTGCGCGAGTGCGTATCGGTGCCGGTCATCGCCACCAATCGCATCAACCATCCCGATGTAGCTGAACAGCTTTTGCGTGATGGCATCGCTGATATGGTCTCGATGGCGCGCCCTTTCCTCGCCGATGCGGCTTTCGTCCGTAAAGCAGAAACCGGCCAACCCGAAGCCATTAACACCTGCATTGCTTGTAATCAGGCCTGCCTCGATCAAATCTTTATCGGCAAAATCACCTCTTGTCTGGTGAATCCGCGCGCCTGCCACGAAACGCTGATGCCGGTGATCGCCACCAAGCAGCCGAAACAGCTGGCGGTGGTGGGCGCGGGGCCCGCGGGTATGGCGTTCGCGCTGCAGGCGGCGCAGCGCGGCCATCAGGTCACGCTTTACGAGGCCGATGCGCAAATTGGTGGGCAGTTTAATATCGCCCGGCAGATTCCCGGCAAAGCCGAATTCAGTGAAACGCTGCGCTATTTCCGTCACCAACTTGCTGCCGCAGGCGTAACGATTAAAACGGAACATCGCGTCAGCGCCGACGAACTGGCAGCCGCTGACGAAGTGATCATCGCAACCGGTATCTTGCCGCGCCAGCTGACGATTCCTGGCATCGATCATCCCAGCGTACTGAGCTACCTTGATGTGATTCGCGATAAAAAACCGGTGGGAAAACGCGTGGCGATTATCGGCGCGGGCGGCATTGGTTTTGATACCGCCGAGTTTCTGCTGCATCAAACCAGCCATGACGATTTTTACCAAAGCTGGGGCATCGACCTTAGCCTGCAGGCGCGTGGCGGTTTGATTGCGCCACAGCCACAGCCCGCCGATCGGCAAATCTGGCTGCTGCAGCGCAAATCCGGCAAGCCGGGCGCAGGCTTAGCGAAAACCACCGGCTGGATCCACCGCGCCAGCTTGCAGGCGCATGGCGTGCAGATGTGGGGCGACGTCGAATATTTGCAGATTGATGACGCCGGATTACATCTGCGTCATCAGGGCGAAGCGATGACGCTGGCGGTGGATAACGTGGTGATTTGTGCCGGACAGGAACCGCTGCGCCTGCTGGCGGATCAGCTCAGCGCGCTTGGCAAATCCGTACGTGTGATTGGGGGTGCGGATGTGGCGCAGGAGCTGGATGCTCGCCGCGCCATCGCTCAGGCGACCGAACTGGCGCTGAGTGTGTAATTAGCGCAGTTTGACCGAACGCAGTACCACGAACTTGGCGTTGGACGCCACCAGCTCGCAGTTGCCAAACAGCTTTTTCATTTTGACGTGATAACCGAGGTGGCGGTTGCCGACGATGCGCAACTCGCCGCCATACTGCAGGCAGCGTTTCGCATCACGCAGCATTTGCCATGCCAGATGATCGGTCACCGCGTGCTGCTGATGGAATGGCGGATTGCACAGCACCGCGTGCAGGCGATCGGACGGGAAGCCACTCAGCACGTTGTTAACGCGGAACTGACAGCGCGCCATATCCTGCGGACGGTTCACTTCTACGTTCAGTTTGCTTGATGCCACCGCCATGTAGGATTCATCATAAAACAGCACGTCCGCGTTTGGGTTCTGTTCCAGCGCCAGCAAGCCAATCACGCCATTGCCACAACCCAGATCGAGAATCTCCCCTTCAATGTCAAAAGGCAGATGCTGCATAAAGAAGCGTGCGCCCACATCCAGCGACGCGCGGGAAAACACGTTGGCGTGATTGTGGATCTGGTACTCAGAATCATCCAGCGGCCAAACGGTGGTGGCGGGCTGATCCGCTAATTGCGGCGCAGTGAAGCGGCTGTAAATCAGACGCGCTTTTTTCCACGCCAGCGAGGTTTTGCTCTCGCCGAGGATGCGCTCGAACAGTTGCAGCGTGGAGTTGTGAATATCTTTGGCCTTCGCCGCCGCCAGAATCAGCGTGTCCGGCGTGACCACTTCGCGCAGTGCACGCAGTTGATGCTCGAGCAGCGCCAGCGCTTTGGGGATTTTGATCATCACCACCGCCGGTGCGGCCGGCAATGGCGCCAGGCTATCGAGAAAATGCACCTGATCTTCATCCATCTCATTGAGTCGCAGGTTCTGTTTTGCCGCCTGTTCGCTCAGCAGTGAATCGCTGACGTGCCACACCGGACGTGCACCCAACCCGCAAGTCAGCGCGCCAAAGCTGTCGTTGAACACCAAAACCGGTCCCTCAGGCAGCGCTTGCTGCAACAGGTATTCATCGGCGGAATCCCACGCCTGTAGCGGGCTTTCCTCACGCATTGGCGGGAAGCGGTGCAGCGTCAGCGTGCGATTGGTCAGTTCAAGTTGGCTCATGGAATCTCCGGCGTGGTACACTTTGCGCGATTTTCGCCCTAAAAAGGGGGCGCAGTATACTGTCTTTCGCCGGGAATCCCAATGTCATTAATCTATCTGCAGGGCTACCCTGAAAACATCCTCGAGCAGGTTCAGACGCTGATCGAACATGAGCGCTTAGGTGCCTTTCTCCAGCAACGCTATCCCGATACGCACAATATCGTCAGCGACCGCGCGCTCTATGATTACACGCAGGCGCTGAAAAACCGCTATATGCGCAGCGCACCGCCGGTGAGCAAAGTGATTTGGGACAATAAAATCAAGGTGATGAAGCACGCGTTGGGGCTGCATACGGCGATTTCGCGCGTGCAAGGCGGCAATCTTAAAGCCAAAGCGGAGATTCGCATCTCCACTTTCTTCCGCCTCGCACCGGAAGCGTTTTTGCGCATGATCGTGGTGCACGAGCTGGCGCACCTGAAAGAGAAAGAGCACGACAAAGCGTTTTACCAACTCTGCTGCCACATGGAACCGGATTATCACCAGCTCGAATTTGACGCCCGCTTGTGGATGACCGATCAGGCGATGCGCGGCAACGCAGCTTAAAGAAACTCCTGCGCTTTTTGGATCAGGCTGGTTTTGGTCAGTGCGCCCATAAAACGGCGCTCCTGCGGATTATTTAGCACCGGCAGGCGTTCAAGCGTGACGCGGGCAAAGGCTTCCCAGCCTTCGCGCATGCTTTGATTCTGATAAATGCAAGGAAAGTTATTGTCCATCACGCTACTGACTGGCGAATGCAGCGTGATCTCCTGCGACAACACCTTGCGTGAGATATCGTGTATCGACACCACGCCGAGAAATTGCCCTTCGCTATTAATCACATAGACATAACGTTCCCGCTTGAGCGAGCTCACCGCCAGCGCCTGCCCTACTGACTCTTCTGGCTGCAACGCCGCGCCGGGAATGATCAATTGGTCGACGCGCATGTTATCGAAATCATACTTGGCTTCGGAACGACTGAAATGGCTGCTCACCACTGGATAAGTGCTGGACGATTGCAGACGATACACCACCATCGAGGCCAGCACTGACGCGATCATAATCGGGAACAACAGGCTGCTATTCAGCGTCATCTCAAGCACCATCAGCATCGCCATTAACGGTGCCTGGCTGACCGCCGCCAGCACCGCCGCCATGCCGATGGCCGCATACAGCAAGGTATTGCCGACCGGTAAATGCAGCATCACACCCATCTGTGCCAGCGCCACGCCGAGCAGTGCGCCGATCAATAAGGAAGGGGTAAACAGCCCGCCCACCGCGTTGGAACCCACCGACAGCGTGGTCGCCAGCGTTTTGAGCATCAGCAATCCCAGTAATCCCATCAGTAGATATTGGCCATCAATGATTTTCACGATCACTTCGTAACCGTTACCGAGAATATCGGTGGAGATCAACGCCAGAAAGCCTACCGCTAATCCACCGGCGCCGAGCCGCAGCGGCAGCGAACGCACGCGGCCAAACAGCGCCTTGCTGCGCGCAATCAGTTTGATCAGCAGCCAGCCGGCGATACCGGCGACAAATCCAATCAGCAACGTCATTAGCAAACTGCTGATATCCATCTGAAATAGCGCTTCGGATAACGGATATAGCGCGCTGCGAAAACCCAGCGACCACATGGTCATCACCGCCACCGCCGACGAGACAATCAGCGGAATCAAACGCTGCAGCGCCGAGATGCCAAAAGCGATCTCCGCGACAAATATCGCCGACGCCAACGGGGCGTGATACACCGATGAAAGCCCGGCAGCAGCGGCCATCGCTACGATATCGCTGTTACGCAGATTCAACGATTTCGGCAGCCAGCGCCCGATTAAACTGCCGCTCAGCGCCGAGAGCTGCACCATCGGCCCCTCTTTACCAATCGACGCGCCGCTGCCGATGCTGGCCATCGATGACAGCGCACGGAACAGCGAGGTTTTGGTTGGTACCGCATCGAGCCGCGCGTTAATCACCTCCAGATAATCGGTCTGCACCGTTTCCTGTTTCTCAATCGCCACCGCATAGCGCAGGAAAAAACCGGCCAATACGCCGCCTGCGCCCACCAGCAGCGGCCAGAAGATCCACGGCCAGACATGCATCGCCACGGTGATTTCACTGTCACTGTTGAATAGCAGATGGTTGATCAATTCAATCACGCCGCGAAAGGCCAGCGTCACCAGCGAGGCCACACATCCAACGGGGATGGCGATCAGTAATGTGGTCCAGTTCAGAGCATGTTTACTTCCACTCACCCGCGCGTCCCCGCTAAGTCGGTTAAAAAGTTGTGCGGCATCATCATATTGGAATGCGGATCTCAGGATCAAATTTCGCCTGCCTGGCGCTCAGATGAACATGTTACTCTGCCGTTTTATTTTAGCAGGAGAGCAGCACGTGATTCGTTTCGCCATCGTGGGAACCAACTGGATTACCCGCCAGTTTATCGACGCCGCACATGAAACCGGCAAGATGAAGCTGAGCGGCGTCTATTCGCGTAATCAGCAGCAGGCCGACGCTTTCGTAGTGGATTATCCCTGTAAGCTGACCTTCACCTGTCTGGATGAACTTGCCGCCAGCAGTGAGATCGATGCGGTGTATATCGCCAGTCCGAATGCGCTGCACAGTGAGCAGGCGATACTGTTTATGTCGCACGGCAAGCATGTGATTTGCGAGAAGCCGATGGCGTCTAACCTGCGTGAAGCCGAGGCGATGATTGCCTGCGCGCGCCAGCATCAGGTGGTGCTGTTCGAAGCCTTTAAAACCGCCAGCCTGCCCACCTTCCTGCAACTGCAAAAAACGCTGCCGCAATTGGGCAAACTGCGCAAAGCCCTGATCAACTATTGCCAGTATTCCTCGCGTTATCAGCGCTATCTGGATGGCGAGAACCCGAATACCTTTAATCCGCGCTGGTCGAATGGCTCAATGATGGATATCGGCTTTTACTGCCTCGCCGCCGCCGTCACCTTGTGGGGCGCGCCGCAGCAGGTCAAAGCACAAGCTTCCCTGCTGGAAAGTGGCGTTGATGCGCATGGCGTGGTGGTGCTGGGCTACGGCGATTTTGATGTCACGCTGCTGCACTCAAAGGTCAGCGATTCACTGATCCCGAGCGAGATTCAGGGCGAAGCGGGATCGCTGGTGATTGAAAAGATCTCCGAGTGCCAGCAACTGCGCTTTATCCCGCGCGGTGGCGAGAGCCAAAACCTGACGCAGCCGCAGCACATCAATACCATGCTGTATGAAGCCGAAACCTTCGCCAAATTGGTGGAAGCCGGTGAAGTTGAGCATGCGGCCTTAGAAAACTCGCGCATCACGGCACAGTTGCTCACGGAAATCCGTCGCCAGACCGGCGTGGTATTCCCGGCGGATCAGACTGAAGTGTAAATATTGCAAAACATTTCCAGAGCCCTCTTGAAAGCGATTATCGAACTCCGTATGTTTAGCGCTGCAAAGGGGAGTAACTTCTACGCTGATTGATCGTCATTACGATGCGCCACGCAATATGCGTTACGCATCCGGTCGTCAGGCAACCCGGAATCTATTCTGAGTTGTAAGTGAGACCTTGCCGGAAGGCGAGGTTTGCTTGCAGCACGATCAAAGCGGCTGACGTCTTCTGACTTCAGCCGCTTTTTTATTTCTGGAAAAGGATACGACTATGCACTCAGTTGGCACACCGTTACTTTGGGGCAGCTTCGCTGTCGTAGTGCTCATCATGCTGGCGATCGACCTGCTATTACAGGGCCGACGCGGCGCACAAACCATGTCATTCAAACAAGCAGCGGTCTGGTCGCTGATTTGGGTGTCAGTTTCACTGCTGTTCAGCGCCGCCTTCTGGTGGTATCTCGACGGCACCGCCGGGCGCGAAGTTGCCACTGCGCAAACCCTTGCCTTCCTCACCGGCTACGTCTTAGAGAAAGCGCTGGCGGTGGATAACGTCTTTGTCTGGCTGATGCTGTTTAGTTACTTCGCTGTACCGGCCAACCTGCAGCGCCGCGTGCTGATTTATGGCGTATTGGGCGCGATTGTGCTGCGTACCATCATGATCTTTGCTGGCAGCTATTTGGTTACCCAGTTCAGCTGGATTCTTTACGTGTTCGGCGCTTTCCTGCTGTTCACCGGCCTGAAAATGGCGCTGGCGAAAGAGGAAGATGACAGCACGGTGGGTGACAAGCCGGTGGTGCGTTGGCTGCGCAAACATCTGCGCATGACCGATAGCCTGGACGGTGAGAAGTTCTTCACCCGCAAAAACGGGGTGCTGTTTGCTACGCCGCTGCTGCTGGTGCTGATCATGGTTGAACTGAGCGATGTGATTTTCGCCGTGGACAGCATTCCCGCGATCTTCGCGGTGACCACCGATCCGTTCATTGTGCTGACTTCCAACCTGTTTGCGATTCTCGGCCTGCGCGCCATGTACTTCCTGCTGGCTAACGTCGCGGAGCGTTTCTCGATGCTGAAATATGGCCTGGCGATTGTGCTGGTGTTTATCGGTATCAAAATGCTGATTGTCGAGTTCTATCACATTCCCGTCGGCATCTCGCTGACGGTGGTGGGTGTAATTCTCGGCGGTACGCTGCTGATCAACGCCTGGGTAAACCACAGAAACGACCAGAAGAAGATCTCACCATAATCTTCTGCAGGGGCGCTAATCGCCCCTGCTTTGTTTCGCCAGTGGCAACCTTCACCTTTTATATATCTGTCACACTTCCCATCATCAGCAGATCAAAAAACCGATCTGCTGCGCATGCACAGAATTATCTCTTTCCTCATAAGCTCTTTTCCTTATACTCCGCCGGGCAAACCGTTGTGCGTGGTGGAACCGCGCACAATACTCATGACCGCGAATATAAAAAGACTGTGATATGCAAAACAACTTTATTGGACGTCTGGGCGCACTGTTCGCAGGAAGCCTGGTGAAACAAATCATGATTGGCCTGGTGGCGGGCGTGGCGCTGGCGTGGTTCTCACGCGATGCCGCACTGGCCGTTGGCTTGCTGGGTGAGCTGTTCGTGCGTGCGCTAAAAGCCGTCGCGCCGCTGTTGGTTTTGGTGCTGGTAATCTCTTCGATCGCTAACCATCAGCAGGGACAAAAAACCAATATCCGCCCAATTATCATGCTGTATCTGCTCAGCACGTTCTTTGCTGCGGTTGTGGCGGTGATCTTCAGCCATCTGTTCCCTCAGACGCTGTCGATGAACGTCGGCGCCACGCAAATTACGCCGCCGTCGGGTATTACCGAAGTGCTGCACGGTTTGCTGATGAGCATGGTGTCGAACCCGATTGAAGCGCTGATGAATGCCAACTACATCGGTATTTTGGTGTGGGCGCTGGGATTGGGGCTGGCGTTTCGTCATGCCAGCCCAAGCAGCAAAGCGTTTCTTAATGACGCGTCCAATGCCGCGACCTGGGTCGTGCGCTGCGTGATCCGCTGTGCGCCGCTGGGGATTTTTGGTCTGGTGGCCTCCATTCTCGCCTCAACCGGTTTCGATGCGCTGTGGGAATACGCCAATCTGCTGGCGCTGCTGCTCGGCTGCATGCTGATTATGGCGCTGGTAATCAACCCAATGCTGGTGTTCCAGAAGATTCGCCGCAACCCGTATCCGCTGGTGTTTACCTGCATGCGTGAAAGTGGCGTCACCGCGTTCTTCACCCGCAGTTCAGCGGCTAACATTCCGGTCAATATGGCGCTGGCGAAACGTCTCAATCTGGATGAAGACACGTATTCCGTGTCGATCCCGCTGGGTGCCACCATCAGCATGGCTGGCGCATCCATCACCATCACGGTGTTGACGCTGGCGGCAGTACATACGCTGGGTATTGCGGTGGATGTTCCAACCGCCATTCTGTTGAGTCTGGTGGCGTCACTGTGTGCTTGTGGCGCATCCGGTGTGGCTGGCGGTTCGCTGCTGCTGATCCCGGTAGCCTGCAACATGTTCGGTATTCCGAATGATTTGGCGATGCAGGTAGTGGCGGTGGGCTTTATTATTGGCGTGCTGCAGGATTCCGCCGAGACCGCGCTGAACTCCTCGACGGATATTCTGTTTACCGCGGCCGTATGCCAGGCCGAAGCCGAGCGCCAGCCGCGTCGTACGGTGTCAGAGTCGGAGTAAAGTAAGGTTTTTGAATATGGGTCGCCATCCATGGCGACCTGGTTTTACAAGGTCACACCGCTTTTAAAGATGGCTAACTCGCGGAAATCGTTGCTTTCATTGCGCGCGGGTTGGCCATTGGCAATCGCCACAATCATATCGACGAAATCCTCCAGCATCTCCGACATACTCATCCCTTCAAGCAAACGCCCGGCGTTAAAATCGATCCAGTGCGGCTTCTTCTCGGCGAGCTGCGTATTGGTGGCGATCTTCACCGTCGGCACAAAACCGCCGTACGGCGTGCCGCGTCCGGTGGTAAACAGCACCATATGACAGCCGGCGCCCGCCAGCGCGCTGGTGGCGACCGCATCGTTGCCTGGCGCACTTAACAGATTCAGTCCCGGCGTATGCAGGCGCTCACCGTACTTCAGCACATCCACCACCTGACTTTGTCCGGCCTTCTGCGTACAACCGAGCGACTTCTCCTCCAGCGTGGTGATGCCGCCCGCTTTATTGCCGGGTGATGGATTTTCGTAGATCGGCTGCTGGTGATCGATAAAGTAGCGCTTGAAGTCGTTAATCATCGCCACGGTTTTTTCAAAGGTGGCTTCATCGCGACAGCGGCTCATCAGAATGCGCTCAGCGCCAAACATCTCTGGCACTTCGGTCAGCACCGTGGTGCCGCCGTTGGCAATCATCTGGTCGGAGAAACAGCCCAGCATGGGATTGGCGGTGATGCCGGAAAAACCATCCGAACCGCCGCACTCCAGACCAAACTTCAGCTCGCTGAGTTTGCCCGGCTGACGCTGATCCGTGCGCATGGCGCGATAGAGTTCGTGCAAGCGTTCCAGCCCCGCTTCCACTTCATCATCCTGCTTCTGGCACTCCATGAACTGCACGCGATCGCTATCGAAGGAACCGAGCGTTTCACGGAACACATCGACCTGATTGTTCTCGCAGCCAAGGCCAATCACCAGCACCGCGCCGGCGTTGGGATGGCGCACCATGTTCTGCAACATGGTGCGGGTGTTCTCGTGATCCTGCCCAAGCTGCGAACAGCCAAACGGATGGCTGAACAGATGCACGCCATCAATGCCTTCGGCGTCATTGGTCTCTTTCATAAAGCGCGTCAGGATTTGCCGCGCGATGCCGTTGACGCAGCCCACAGTGGGCAGGATCCATAACTCATTACGGATGCCCACTTCCCCGCTGGCGCGACGATAGATCTGCACGTCGCGATCGCCAGCTTGCGGCGGCAGATCGAGAAAATCGGGTTGATAGTCGTACTCATCCACGTCGCTTAGGTTGGTGCGCGCATTGCTGGAGTGAATGATCTCGCCGGCCGCAATCGGCTGAGTGGCGTGCGCGATCGGCAAACCGTATTTGATCACCAGCGCGTCGCTGGCTAAAGGCTGCAGCGCAAACTTATGGCCGCGTCCAACCTCCTGCTGCAAGGTGATCGCCTGTTGATTGATTTCGACCTGGGTATTGGCTGGCAAATCGCGCAACGCCACAGCAACGTTGTCGCGTGAATGGATTCTAATGGCATCTTGCATAGCGTTATCTCAGTTGTGTCAACGCCGTCCGCATCCCGTGGACGATGATGTTTTGCAGGTGTTGGCTGACCGCAGCCACTAATCCGGGCTGCTGAGTGAGATCTTCGCCCCAGTGATTGGCGTCGCTGAGTACCGCGCGCACCAACTGTTCTGGAGTCTGTTTATCGTTATTTACTGCTGACCACAGTTCAGCGAAACGCTGCAGCCACTGTTCGTCGTCCTGCAGCGGCCAGTGACGTTTGCCCTCTGCACCACGATAAAAGGCCAGCAACGCGGCAAAGGCGAAGGTCAGGCGCAAAGGCCATTGCCCGTTTTGCTGCTGCGACAACAACAATTGCGGCAGCAAACGGGTGCGGAATTTGGTCATGCCGTTAAGGGCGATGGAGAGCAACGCATGGCGGATAAAGGGATTGCGGAAGCGACGCTGCACCGCGTCGGCAAAGGCGTGCAGCTCGTCGCGCGGCAGATCCAGCGTGGGGATGACCTCGTCGCGCAGCAGCGCATCGACAAAGCCGGCCATCTGCGCGTCATCCATCGCTTCTCCCACGCTCTCCAGCCCGGCCTGAAACGCCACCGGCACCAGCGTGGTGTGTGCGCCGTTAAGGATCGCCACCTTTTGCGCTTTGTATGGCGTGATGTCATCAACCAGCTTCACTTCCGGTGCCAGCGCGTGCAGCTGCAGTTCCTGCGCCAGTGCGTCTGGCCCCTGAATCACAAACTGGTAATAGACTTCGCCCGCCACCAGATAGCGATCTTCGTAGCCTAATGACGCTTCGATCGCCGCGCTATCCGCCGGATAACCGGTGACAATGCGATCCACCAGCGTGTTGTAGAACGCGCAGTGATCCTGCACCCAGCGGGCAAACGCCAGCGGCAGCTGCCAATGCTGGCTGTAGCGCAGCACCAGCTCACGCAGCGTGTCGCCGTTGTAATCGATCAGTTCACAGGGCACCACCAGCCAACCTTTATCGCTGGCACCGGAAAAATGGTTGAAGCGCGCCCACAGCAGCTGCGTCAGCTTGCCGGGGAAGGATGAGGCGGGCGTGTCGTCCAGCCGATCCTGCTCCGCAAAGGCAATTCCGGCTTCTGTGGTATTGGAGAAGACAAAGCGCATCTGCGGTGCGCGTGCCAGCGCGAGAAACGCATCAAACTGCTGATACGGCTGGATTTCACGATTCACGCTGCGGATCAGGCGGGCTTCACTCACCTGCTCGCCCGCCGCATTCAGCCCGCGAATCAGCGTGGTGTACAAACCCTCTTGCTGATTCAGTGTCTCTTCCACCACGCGGTTGCGCGGACGCACCACCACCACGCCCGCATCGGTATTGTGATGCTGATTGAGCCAGTCGAGCTGCCAGTCGATAAAGGCGCGCAGGAAGTTGCCTTCACCAAACTGGATAACGCGCTCGCTGTAGTGCGCGCCGGGAAAATCGTGACGGTTGAGTCGCTGCATCATCAGGCTCCCAGCTCAATGCCGAAGTAATCGCGCGCATTGTTGAAACTGATGTTCTGTACCATCTGCCCCAACAACGCCTCGTCTTCAGGCGCTTCGCCCCTCTCCACCCAATTGCCGATCATCTGGCACAGCAGACGACGGAAATATTCGTGGCGCGTGTAGGAGAGGAAGCTGCGGCTGTCGGTCAGCATGCCGACAAAGCGGCTCAGCAGGCCGATTTGCGCCAGCTGCGTCATCTGCCGCTGCATGCCATCCAGTTGATCGTTAAACCACCACGCCGAACCAAACTGCATTTTTCCCGGTTCGCCTTCACCCTGGAAATTGCCCGCCATGGTCGCCAGCACTTCGTTGTCTCGCGGGTTGACGCAGTAAAGGATGGTTTTGGGCAGCGCGTTATTGCGGTTCTGCGCATCCAGCAGGCGCGCCAGCGGAATCGCCAGCGGCGCATCATTAATGGAATCGAAGCCAACATCCGGCCCGAGGATATCGAACTGGCGGCGATTGGCATTGCGCAGCGCGCCAATGTGATACTGCTGCGCCCAGCCGCGGCGCGCATATTCGCTGCCGAGCCACACCAGCACAGCGGTTTTAAACTGGGCCGTCTCTTCAGCGGAAGGCGCTGCACCTTGCAGTCGGCGCGCCAGAATGCCGTCCAGCGTGGCGTCATCCGCTTCCGCAAACACCACCACATCCAGCGCGTGATCGGAAATTTTGCAGCCATGCGCGGCGAAGTGATCGAGTCGCTGGCTTAAGGCGCAGCGCAGATCGTCAAAGCGCTGCACGTTAACATCCGCGACCTGCGCTAAGCGCTGAATCCACGGCAGGAAGCTCTCCAGCTCAATGTTGAAGGCTTTATCCGGACGCCAGCTCGGCAGCACTTTGACGTCAAAGCTGCTGTCCTGTGCCAGCTTGCGGTGATGCTGTAAATCGTCGAGCGGATCGTCGGTGGTGCCGACCATTTTCACCTTCATCTGCTGCATGATGCCGCGCGCGCTGAAGGCGTCCTGAGTCAGCAGTTCATTGCACTGCTGCCAGATGCGATCCGCGCTCTGTTCATTCAGCAGCACATCGGTGATGCCAAAAGGTCGGCGTAATTCAAGGTGCGTCCAGTGATAGAGCGGATTGCCGATGGTATGCGGCACGGTGCGCGCCCAAGCGTTAAATTTCTCACGATCGCTGGCATCGCCAGTGCATAACGCTTCCGGCACGCCGTTAGCGCGCATCGCACGCCATTTGTAGTGATCGCCTTTCAGCCAGATGTCATAGAGGTTGGTGAAGCGGTAATTATCGGCAATCTGCTGCGGCGGTAAGTGACAGTGATAGTCGAAAATCGGCTGGTCTTTGGCGTAGTCATGGTACAGACGACGGGCGAACTCGGTGTCGAGTAGAAAATCCTCACTCATAAAACGCGACATACCTGCTTCCTCATTTTGTAGCCAAATGGCTTTTAACTAAAAGTTATCATACCAATTTAAACGAACGGCAAAATTGTTTGCGATCCGACTCACAATAATGACAGTTTTACTGTGGGTATATGGACGATCTTGTTGCGAATATTACGTTAAATGGCTGTTTTAACTATCTTTCGTCCTAACACACACTGGCTGCAAGGTTTATGTGATGGCATTCAACTTTTGAAGCGGTATAACAAGTTAACCTCTCGCTCCGTTGCTAACGGGATTAATGGCACAGGCAAGGAACTGCGGGAGTGAGCAGCACTGTTCACGTCTTCCCGCTCCAGATAACTACAGCGGTAAAACCGCAACGACAGACTGGACGAGGTTAATAATGCGTAAGATCAAAGGGCTACGCTGGTACATGATTGGGCTTGTGACGCTGGGCACCGTGCTCGGTTACCTGACGCGCAATACCATTGCCGTTGCGGCGCCCACGCTGGAAACGCAGTTGGGTATCACCACGCAACAATATTCCTATATCGTCGCCGCCTACTCGGCGTGCTACACAATCATGCAGCCGGTAGCCGGTTATGTACTGGACATGCTCGGCACCAAAATCGGTTATGCAGTGTTTGCCGTGCTTTGGGCGATCTTCTGCGCGGCAACCGCGATGGCGGGCAGCTGGGGCGGCTTTGCGCTGGCACGCGGCGCGGTGGGTGCCGCCGAAGCAGCAATGATTCCCGCAGGCCTGAAAGCCAGTAGCGAATGGTTCCCCGCCAAAGAGCGTTCGGTGGCGGTGGGCTATTTCAACGTGGGATCGTCGATTGGCGCGATGCTGGCTCCGCCGCTGGTGGTGTGGGCGATCATGGCGCACAGCTGGCAGATGGCGTTCATTATTACCGGCGTGCTAAGCATGGTGTGGGCCATCTGCTGGCTGGTGTTTTATAAGCATCCAAAACAGCAAACCAAGCTGAGCGATGAGGAGCGTCACTACATCATTGCCGGCCAGGAGTTGCAGCATCAAACCGGAAATAACAAGAAGATGTCGGCGCGCCAAATCCTGCGCAATCGCCAGTTCTGGGGCATTGCGCTACCGCGTTTCCTCGCCGAACCAGCGTGGGGAACGTTTAACGCGTGGATCCCGCTGTTTATGTTTAAGGTGTACGGCTTCAACCTGAAAGAGATCGCTATGTTTGCCTGGATGCCGATGTTGTTCGCCGATCTCGGCTGTATCGTCGGTGGCTACTTGCCGCCGCTGTTCCAGCGCTGGTTTGGCGTCAATCTCATCGTCTCGCGCAAACTGGTGGTGACCATGGGCGCGGTGTTGATGATTGCGCTAGGCACCATCGGGTTGTTCACCAGCCCGTATGTCGCGATTGGGTTGCTGTGCGTCGGCGGTTTTGCCCATCAGGCGCTTTCAGGTGCGCTGATCACCCTCTCTTCGGATGTGTTTGGCCGTAACGAAGTGGCTACCGCCAACGGCTTAACCGGCATGGCGGCCTGGACTGCGAGCACCATGTTTGCGTTGGTGGTCGGTGCGCTGGCCGATACGCTGGGCTTCAGCCCGCTGTTCGCGGCGCTGGCGGTGTTTGATCTGTTAGGCGCGGTGGTTATCTGGACGGTGCTGAAAAACCAACCGGTTTCTGAACTCGACGATCAGCCTGCGGTGCAGTCCGCTGCGGTACGCACCTAACCTCCTCGGGCTGGCATCGGCCAGCCCATTTCCTCTGTGCGGCTGAAGTGGTATAACAACTCAACTTTCTCCCACAGCGGACCGCGCAATGGACCTGACCGAATCACGACGCCTCTATCAACAGCTCGCCAGCGAACTCAAACGCCGCATTGAAGCAGCCGAATACCGGGTTGGCGACAAACTGCCTGCCGAGCGTCTGATTGCGGAAGAGATGCAGGTGAGCCGAACCGTGGTGCGTGAAGCGATCATCATGCTGGAAGTGGAGGGTTACGTGGAGGTGCGGAAAGGTTCCGGCATTCACGTCATCAGCAGCCAGCAGCAAAATCGCGTGGTGACGTCCAGCCAGCTGGAGTTCGCCAATTTCGGCCCCTTCGAGTTATTACAGGCGCGCCAGCTGATTGAAAGCAACGTGGCTGAGTTTGCCGCCACGCAGGTGACACGTCAGGATATCGTGGCATTGATGGCGATTCAGGAGAAAGCGCGTCAGGAAGATCATTCACGCGATTCGGCGTGGGATATGGAGTTTCACGTGCGCATCGCGCAATCGACGCAGAACAGCGCGTTAGCAGCGATTGTCGAGAAGATGTGGCTGCACCGTCTGCACAATCCTTACTGGCTGAAGCTGCATGAACATATTGATGCCAAAAATATCACCAGCTGGTGTGACGATCACGACCAAATCCTTAAAGCCCTGATTCGCAAAGATCCCGCCGCCAGTAAGCTGGCAATGTGGCAACATCTGGAAAATACTAAGCAGATGCTGTTTAACGCCACCACCGACGATTTCGAATTTAACGTCGATCGTTACATGTTTGCGGAAAATCCGGTCATCCTGCCTGAAGGTAGCGAAAACCCACGCTGATCCTGCTTATTTTTCAGGCATTTTGTTGCCGAAAAAGTCAGTTAGTCTGCAATAGTGTCAGCTCATGTAAAGCTCCTTTTGACCACCTGCGTCTAAAGGTAAAACTCCTGTGCGGCAGGCACTTTCCCCTGTCTGGATAACGTTATTTTTGTTACAGTTATCGCCCTTTTATTACCCTTTGCGACAGGGCTTTAAAAAGTCGCTGATTTAACAATCAATTCTGGAAGGATCCGGAAACTCCTGCTCAGGCTGCTTATCTAAAATGTATAACCAACGCCAGTCTGCGCCTAAGCCCCTCACGGGCACGTTTAACAATGATGTTCAGGAATGATTGATGGATATTTTGCAAGCATTGCTGCATGCCTTGTGGCAGCAGGATTACGAAATGCTCTCCGACCCGACGTTGGTTTGGGCCATTTATGGCGTTTTGTTCATGATTCTGTTTCTGGAAAATGGACTGCTGCCCGCCGCCTTTTTGCCAGGCGATAGTTTACTGATTCTGGTGGGTGTTCTGATTGCTAAAGGCACCATGGGTTTCCCGCTGACGCTGCTGATTCTGACCACCGGCGCCAGCCTCGGCTGCTGGGTGAGCTACATTCAGGGCCGCTGGCTCGGTAATACGCCTACCGTGCAAAAATGGCTTTCGCACTTGCCCGCGCAATATCATCAACGCGCCCATCGGCTGTTCCATCGCCATGGCTTGTCTGCACTGCTGGTGGGTCGCTTTATTGCCTTCGTCCGCACCTTGCTCCCTACCATCGCCGGGCTTTCTGGCCTGAGTAATGCGCGCTTCCAGTTCTTCAACTGGGTAAGTGGCTTCCTATGGGTGCTGATCCTTACCGTGCTGGGCTTCGCGCTGGGTAAAACACCGATTTTCCGTCGTTACGAAGATGAGCTGATGTTGTGCCTGATGCTGCTGCCGCTGGTGCTGCTGGTGATTGGCCTGGTCGGTTCTTTAGTGGTGATTTGGCGTAAACGTCAGTCAGCGCGTAGCGGGAATTCACAGTCATGATCACATTCCGTGGATTCCCAAGGCGTTTCCTGCCTTGGGCGCTGGGTGGCGCGTTGGCGCTGCTGGCAATCTGTTTCGTTCCGACCTTGATGCAGCATGAAACCGTGGTGCAGATCCGCGTCGCCAACAGCGGCACCAATCTGCCCGATGGTTTTTATCTCTATCAGCAACTTTCTGCGCAGGGCGTGCGTATCAAAAGTATTACGCCCTCCGGCGATGCGCTGGTGATTCATTTTGAGAATGAAGAACAGAGCCTGGCGGCGCAAAAAGTGTTGAAGCGCCTGTTGCCACAAGGCTTTGTCGTCGCCGCTGGCCCGCAGGCTTCGCAGCAATATCCTGACGCCAGTCGCCCAATTTTTAGCTAAATTTCACCGCCTGACGTTAAGCCAGGCGGTGAGCTAATCCTCGCTATCCCCGCGTCTTCTTTGAATTTTTTCGTCTGCTGTCTATCCTTAGAGATAGCGTAAGCCTAAGACATGCTGGGAAGCTTCTCCTGTCTGCTCTCGGGCAGGTCATCAACAATGGAAGGTCACAACCTGATGAAACATCAATTACTGCTAGGTGCTATTCTTTTTTCACTCTCGGGTTCGCTGCTGGCGGCTGAATCGCTCTGCCAACAGAAAGAGCAGGATATTCAACGCGAGATCGATATGGCAAAACAGCACGACAACCAGCGCCGCGTTACCGGGCTGGAGCGCGCGTTGACCGAAGTCCGCGCAGGCTGCACCGATGAGAAGCTGAAATCTGCACATAGCGAACGCATCGCTGAGCAGAAGCACAAAATCGCCGAACGTGAGCGTGAGCTGAAAGAAGAGCGTCAGGATGGCGACAAGGACAAAATTGAGAAGCGCGAACGTAAGCTGCTCGATGCGCAGCACGAACTGAAAAAGCTTGAAGCTGAACCTTATTAATCGGACTTAACTCAATGCTGTAAAAGGAGATTTCCATGGCTAAAGAAACAACATCTGAACATCTGCGCGCTGAATTAAAAAATCTGGCTGATACCCTGGAAGAAGTGCTGAGCAGCTCAGCAGATAAATCCAAAGGTGAGCTGGATAAACTGCGTCATAAAGCGCGCGGCGCTATTGAAAGCTCCCGTGAACGTCTTGGCGATTCCGGCGAACGTATTGCACAAACCACGCGTGAAGCAGCGGAAAAAGCGGACGAATACGTGCGCGACAATCCGTGGCACGGCGTGGGTATCGGTGCAGCGGTAGGTATTCTCATCGGCATTTTAATCTCACGGCGTTAATGATGAGTGATAGTCAGCAAAGCCACGGCCCCGGCAAAGGGGTCTTTAACATCGGTCAACGGGTAGTTACCACGCTGGTTAGCATGGTCGAGACGCGCGTCAGACTGGCAATTGTGGAACTGGAAGAGGAAAAGGCCAACCTGATTCAGATGCTGATGATGGTGGGCCTTACTATGCTGTTTACCGCTTTCGGTCTCATGAGCCTGATGGTGTTGATCATCTGGGCGGTGGACGCACAATATCGCTTGATGGCGATTGCCATCACTACGGCGGTGCTATTTGCTCTGGCGCTGATCTTCGGTTTGTGGACGTTATACAAATCGCGTCAGTCAACGTTGTTGCGCCATACGCGTAAAGAGCTGGATACCGATCGCAAACTGCTGGAGGAGCATCGCTCATGAGCCGCCGCGAACGTGAAGCACGCATTCACGAACTGCTCAATCAGGTGCAGCAGCAGCGGCTTGACCTCAGCGCCGACAGCCGCGACTGGCTGACCAGCACCGCGCAGTACGATCGCGGCTGGTTAACCATCATTGGCATGCGTCGTTATCTGGCGATTGGCAGCAGTGCATTGGCCATTTGGTCGATTCGCAGCCCCAATCGTCTGCTGCGCTGGGCCAAGCGCGGTTTCGGCGTCTGGAGCACCTGGCGCATGATCAAATCGACTTTAAATACCCGCTAGCTTCTCTCTCTAAAACCGGATCGAATTGATTCGGTTTTACTCCCCCTCAAATTTACTGAACAACATTGACAGTTTATCTCGCTTACAACTCTTTCAACCTGCGATTATCATCTCCCTCCATCAGCCCAGTGAACTGAAACAACCGGTTCAAGGGGATTCAAAACCCGCAGGCCAACAACCTGCAACAAAAACCTTGTTGGAGTAGATGATGAAAAAATTCGAAGACTCAGGCCTGCTGGTAGCACGCGTACTAATGACCATTCTGTTTATCACCGCAGGCTGGGGCAAAATCACCGGTTATGCCGGTACCGCACAATACATGCAGGCGATGGGCGTCCCAGGCTTCCTGCTGCCGCTGGTTATTCTGCTGGAGTTCGGTGGCGGCCTGGCGATTCTGTTCGGTTTCCTGACGCGCTTTACCGCCCTGTTCACCGCTGGCTTTACTCTGCTGACCGCGTTCCTGTTCCACAGCAACTTCGCGGAAGGTGTTAACCAGCTGATGTTCATGAAAAACCTCTCCATCGCCGGTGGCTTCCTGGTGTTGGGTCTGGTAGGTCCAGGCGCTTACAGCATTGACCGACTGATTCGTCAGCGCGTTCAGCCAGCGACCGTACGCTAAGCAGCACAAGCGTTAGAGAACACATATACTGAATTGCAGGGGCGGGGATTTTCCTCGCCCCTTTTTATTATGGAGGGCTTATGGGACAGCTGATTGACGGTGTCTGGCATGATACCTGGTACGATACGAAGTCAACCGGTGGCCGCTTCAAGCGCACAGAAGCCGTCTGGCGTAACTGGGTTACCGCCGATGGCAGCGCCGGTCCAACCGGCAAAGCGGGCTTCGCCGCTGAGCGTGGTCGCTATCATCTTTACGTCTCGCTTGCCTGCCCGTGGGCGCATCGCACGCTGTTAATGCTTAAACTCAAGGGATTGGAGGAGATGATTTCGGTTTCGGTGGTGCATCCGCTGATGCTGGAGAACGGCTGGACCTTTGACGCCAGTTTCCCTGATGCCACCGGCGATGCGTTGTATCAAAAAGAGTTTCTCTATCAGATCTATCTGCACGCCGATGCGCACTATTCCGGCCGTGTGACCGTGCCAGTGCTGTGGGATAAAACCCAGCAAACCATCGTTAGTAATGAATCCGCCGACATCATGCGCATGCTCAACAGCGCTTTTGATGCGCAAGGTGCCCGCGCGGGTGACTATTATCCGGCGGAGCTGCGCGACAAAATTGATGAAGTGAACAGCTGGGTTTACGACACGGTCAACAATGGCGTGTATAAAAGCGGTTTTGCCACTTCGCAGGCGGCGTACGATGAATCGGTAACGGCGCTGTTCCATTCGTTAGCGCGTCTCGAACAGATTCTTGGCCAACACCGCTATCTCACTGGCAACCAACTTACCGAAGCCGATTTGCGCTTGTGGACCACACTGGTGCGCTTCGATCCGGTCTACGTCACCCACTTTAAGTGCGATCGTCACCGCATCAGTGATTACCGTAATCTGAGCGGCTTCCTGCGCGACATCTATCAGATGCCAGGCATCGCTGACACGGTTAATTTGCCGCACATTCGCCATCACTACTACTGCAGCCACAAAACCATCAACCCAAGCGGCGTGATCTCGCTGGGTCCAGCCTTTGACTGGGATGAGCCACACGGCCGGGGTTGATGTTCTTACCCTCTCCCAACGTGGAGAGGGAACTTTAGGCAAACTTAATCAGCACCATACCGATCAACAACAATCCCACGCCCAGCCAGCCAACCCGACTCAGACGCTGGCCAAACAGAATCCAGCCTGCCGCCACGGTGGCAACCAATCCCAGCCCGCCCCATAACGCGTAGGCGACCGTCAAATCGATGCCTTTCACCGCCTGCGCCAGCGCACTGAACGCCGCCAGCACCGCCACCAGCGATAACACGCCAAACAGTGGACGGCGGAAACCGTTGGAGTATTTCAGGAAGATATTGGCGACGATCTCCAGGCCAATGGCCAGCGCCAGCCACGCGATATGCAGCCAGTTAAACGTTGCCATGGCGCAGCTCCTTGCGACTCAGCGTGCCGGATTTGATCAGGACGATGCCGAGGATCAGCGTCAGCAGGCCGGCTACTTTGATGGCGGATAAGGCTTCATCGAACAACAGCACGCTAAACAGCGTAATAAACAGAATGCCAATGCCTTCCCACATGGCATACGCCACGCCAAGGGCAATACGTTTAATGGCGAAGGATAAACAAATATAAGAAAGTGCGATCATCACCAGCATAAAAATATAACCGGCGTTGCCACCGTTTACGCTGGCCCATTTCATTGAGACGGTGCCAATAATTTCCGCGGCGATCGCCAGCGCTAATAAAATCCAATACAGCATGATTTCTCTCCTGAACGAGAAATAAACGCCACCCACGCGAAAATAGGCGTGTTAGCAAAGTTAAATTAAAAGGTCAGAATAGGAGAGAACGGAACTAAAGCGCGAAGCGCCAGTGCTGATCGCAGATTGAGCAGTTTGATTCAGAGAGAGAGGAGGAGAGTGAAGCCTTATTTGACGCAAACATTTTGTCCATAAAATTACAACTTATCCACGTTGTTGCTTCTCGTCAGTGTGGATTAAATTTGTCCTCAGTAGTTAAACACGCGCTTATTCTGGCATAGCGGCAGTAATGTTTTCAGGGATTTTCATTTCTTTACGTGGAGGCGTTTAATTAAAAGTGTGTGTATTCCCTCACCCTAGCCCTCTCCCACAGGAGAGGGAACTGTTTATTGCGGTTTGAAAGATCGCTCGATCGGTCCCTTCTCCCGCCTGCGGGAGAAGGTTAGGCTGAGGACCAGCACGCACAAGCCCCAGAAAACACAAAACCCGCCGAAGCGGGTTTTGTGTTTAAAAAAGTCGAAACTGACCGATAAGCCGGGTTCTGTCGTGGACAGTCATTCATCTAGGCCAGCAATCGCTCACTGGCTCAAGCAGCCTACCCGGGTTCAGTACGGGCCGTACCTTGTGAACCCCTATTTGGCCTTGCTCCGGGTGGAGTTTACCGTGCCACGAACTGTTGCCAGCCGCGCGGTGCGCTCTTACCGCACCCTTTCACCCTTACCTGATCCCATTACTGGGCCATCGGCGGTTTGCTCTCTGTTGCACTGGTCGTAGGCTTGCGCCCCCCAGGCGTTACCTGGCACCCTGCCCTATGGAGCCCGGACTTTCCTCCCCTTTGCCCGTCTCCCCCCGAAAGAGGACGACGACAAAGCGGCGACTGTCTGGTCAGCTTCGGCGCGGGATAATAGGCGATCTGCCAGCGTTTGTCACGCCTCTTGCTGCTCCAGCGCGTACTTATAAAGCGCGTTCTTCTTCACCCCATGAATTTCCGCCGTCAGCGCAGCGGCTTTCTTCAATGGCAGCTCTTTTTGCAGCAGCGCCAGCGTGCGCAACGCCTCCGCTGGCAGCGCTTCTCCATCAGCTTTATGGCCTTCAACAATCAGCACCATCTCGCCTTTACGACGATTTTCATCTTCCTGCACCCACGCCAGCAACTCGCCGACCGGTGCGCCCTGAATAGATTCCCACGTTTTGGTGATCTCACGCGCCAGCACCACGTAGCGCTCGCCGCCCCACACGCTGACCATATCCTGCAGGCTATCGATCAGGCGATGGGTCGATTCATAGAAAATCAGCGTACGCGGCTCTTCACCCAGCGCACGCAGCACATCGCAACGTCCTTTGCTTTTGGCCGGTAGAAACCCTTCGTAACAGAAACGATCGGACGGTAACCCCGCCGCGCTTAATGCTGTAATCGCCGCGCAGGCACCTGGCAACGGCACCACGCGCACACCAGCCTCACGGCAGCGACGTACTAAATGGTAGCCGGGATCGTTGATTAACGGCGTGCCGGCATCGGAGACCAGCGCGATGCTCTGGCCCTCTTGCAGCTTAGCTAACAGCACCTCAGCTTTCTGCTGTTCGTTGTGGTCGTGAAGTGCGAAGAGTCGCGCATTGATGGCGAAATGTTGTAGCAACAGCCCGGTATGACGTGTATCTTCCGCTGCGACTAGATCGACGCTTGAGAGCACCGTCAACGCTCGTTGAGTGATATCACCCAGGTTACCGATCGGGGTAGGAACGATATAGAGCGTGCTGGCAGAAATCTCTGCCCGATCGAGTTGTTTCATTGTTTCATCCGAATTGCCGATTTAATATTGAGCATCTTGAAAAAAACATCACTGGATACAGTATGCTTCCTTCAAAAGTCGTACGTCATAAAGCAGGACGCTTAGTACCTGTTCTTCTCGCTGGGCTGATTTTAGCCGCCTGTAGTGGTCAGGGACCGCAACAAACCTCTAACGTCAATATTCAGGGTCCTGCGACTGGCCGGTCTGACTATTATCTGCAGCAGGTGCAGCAAAGCAGCGATGATAGCAAGACCGACTGGCAATTACTTGCCATCCGTGCCCTGTTGAAGGAAGGAAAGTATCCGCAGGCGGCGAATCAGCTCAATCAATTGCCGCAGCAGTTAAGCGAAGTGCAACAGCAAGAACTGCTGCTGCTGCGCGCGCAGATGCAGATTGGGCAGCAGGATTACACCGGTGCGCAACAGCTGCTGGGCCAGGTGAAAAGCGGCGGCTTGTCGCAGGACCAGCAGGTGCGTTACTACGCGCTGCAAATCGCGGCGGCACAGAATCGCCCTTCACTCTCGCTGCTGCGTGCCTATATAGCGCAGGAGCCGCTGCTGAAAGGTGCCGATCACCAAAGCAATATCGATGCAACCTGGCAAGCGCTGACGCAGATGACCCAGGATCAGATCAACAGCCTGGTGATCAATGCTGATGAAAATACCCTGCAGGGCTGGCTCGATCTGCTGAATACCTGGCGCGCAAACAGCCAGGATCCACAAATGTTGAAAGCGGCGATTCAGGACTGGCAGACGCGTTATCCGCAGAACCCAGGCGCGAAGACACTGCCAACCCAGCTCAGCCAGGTGCAGAACTTCACCAAAGCGTCGACCAATACCATCGCGCTGCTGCTGCCGCTTAACGGCCAGGCGCAGGTGTTTGCCAATGCGATTCAGAAAGGCTTCACCGATGCGCGCAATGGCGTGCTCAATGCACCGGCACCGCAAGCCGCTCCTGAGGCTAATACAGCCGATGCCAGCGCACAGCCGCCAGCGGATGCCAATAGCGTGGTCAGCCCCGCCGTAGCAGGTAACACACCGCCGCAAACCGAGCAGTCACAGCCAGCCGCACAACCCGCCGCCGCACAGGGCAACAGCAATGCGCAGGTGAAAGTGTATGACACCAGCAGCCAGCCGATTGCGCAGGTGATGCAGCAGGCGCAGCAAGATGGCGCCACGCTGGTGGTCGGCCCGCTTCTAAAAAATGACGTTGAAACCGTCGCCAATAGCAACACGCCGCTTAACGTGTTGGCCCTGAACGAGCCAGAACAGATCCAGAACCATCCGAATATTTGTTACTTTGCGCTTTCTCCTGAAGACGAAGCACGCGATGCCGCGCACCATATCTACGAGCAAGGCAAACGCCAGCCATTATTGCTGGTGCCGCGCAGCAGTTATGGCGACCGTATCAGCAAAGCGTTCGCGCAAGAGTGGCAAACGCTGGGTGGCTCAACCGTACTGCAGCAGCGTTTTGGCGGCGTCGGCGAACTCAAGCAAGGCATCAACAGCGGTGCGGGTATCGCGTTAAGCGGCACGCCGCTCAACGTTGAGCCCGCGCAATCGCAGAGCGTGGCGATTGCTGGCCTGACGATTCCTGCACCGCAAACCAGCGCACCGGCGCCAACGGCCGATGCCAGCAGCGGTAGCGTTGATGCGGTGTACATCGTCGCCAGCCAGGATGAGCTGCAGCTGATCAAGCCGATGATTGCGATGCGCACCAGCAGCCGCAACAATACCGCGCTGTACGCCAGCTCACGCAGTGCGCAGGCGGGTGCAGGCCCGGACTTCCGTCTGGAGATGGATGGCCTGCAGTTCAGCGATATTCCGCTGCTGTCCGGTAGCAATCCGGGCTTAATGCAGCAGGCGGCGAAGTCGTTCAACAACGATTATTCGCTGGTTCGCCTCTACGCTATGGGCATTGATGCCTGGACGCTGGCGAATAACTTTAACCAGATGCGTCAGGTGCCTGGCTTTGCCATTGATGGCAACACCGGCAAGCTGAACGCCGACACGGATTGCGTGATCAACAGGAAGTTGGCATGGAACCAGTATCGTCAGGGACAGATCGTTCCGGTGCAGTAAACCGCCAGCGCATTGGCGCTGAGCAGGAACAACTGGCGCGTCGCTATCTGGAGCGCGCCGGGCTGCAGTGGTTTGCCAGCAATGTACGCTGTCGCAGCGGGGAAATTGACCTGATTATGCGCGACGCCGATTGCTGGGTATTTGTTGAAGTGCGCTATCGACGCGATGCGCGCTACGGCGGTGCCGCCGCAAGCGTAACGCGCCAGAAACAACAAAAGCTGCTGCGTGCCGCCGCGCTCTGGTTGCTGGCGCGTGGCGGCAGTTTTGATACGGTGAATTGCCGTTTTGACATCATTGCCATTACCGGGCGTGAGCTGGAGTGGCTGCCCGATGCCTTTAATGCCGATGGATAGAACCAGGTGGTCTTGTGCAGGACAGAATTAAAGCGTGTTTTACCGAAAGTATTCAGACCCAAATCGCCGCAGCCGAAGCGCTGCCCGATGCGATTTCCCGCGCCGCGATGACGCTGGTGCAGTCGCTGCTGAACGGTAACAAAATCCTTAGCTGCGGTAACGGTGCGTCGTCGGCGAATGCCCAGCATTTTGCCGCCAGCATGATTAACCGTTTCGAGACAGAGCGCCCTAGCCTGCCTGCGCTGGCGCTGAGCGCTGATAATGTGATGCTGACGGCGATTGGTAACGATCGTCTGCACGATGAAATCTACGCCAAGCAGGTTCGAGCGCTTGGTCAGGCTGGTGATGTGCTGCTGGCCATTTCCACCCGTGGCAACACCCGCGATATCGTCAAAGCGGTTGAAGCTGCGGTTACCCGCGATATGACCATCGTTGCGTTAACCGGCCACGACGGCGGTGAGCTGGCGGGCCTGCTCGGTCCGCATGATGTGGAAATTCGCATTCCATCACATCGCAGTGCGCGCATTCAGGAAATGCATATGCTGACGCTGAACTGCCTGTGCGATTTGATTGATAACACTTTATTCCCACACCAGGAATGACTGAAGGAGCTCAAATGAAAGCATTGAACGCTGTCGCCATTCTCTTAACCGCCATGCTGCTGCAAGGTTGTGTTGCCGTGGTTGCCGGCGGCGCTGCCGTCGCCACCAAAACCGCCACTGACCCGCGCACCGTGGGCACGCAGGTCGATGACGGTACGCTGGAGCTGCGCGTCTCGAACGCACTGGCAAAAGATGAACAGATCAAAAACCAGGCCCGCGTGGTTGTCACCGCTTATCAGGGCAAAGTGCTGCTGACCGGCCAGTCGCCAACCCCGGATCTGGCAAGCCGTGCCAAACAGATCGCCATGGGCGTTGATGGGGCCACCGAGGTGTATAACGAAATCCGTAATGGACAGAAAGTCAGCCTCGGCACCTCGTCATCGGATACCTGGATCACCACCAAAATCCGCTCGCAGCTGCTGGGCAGCGATCAGGTGAAATCCTCCAACGTGAAAGTGACCACCGAAAACGGTGAAGTGTTCCTGTTGGGACTGGTTACTGCAGAAGAAGCGAAGGCGGCGGCCGATGTTGCCAGCCGGGTGAGCGGCGTGAAGCACGTGACTACGGCCTTCACCATTCTCAAATAAGCGTTACAGCAAAGCATCAGGGCGACTTCGGTCGCCCTTTTTTGTGCGTGAGGGTTAGGCGGGAAGGTCAATCACCAGCGCGCGCAGCGGCGTTCTGGCCTGCAGGCTAATCTGGTCCTCATCGCTGAGAAACGCGCCGTCGCCGCAGCCTAGCGGCTGCTGGTTGGCGCTGCTGGCCTGCACATCCAGCGAACCATGGATCGATTGCAGATAAGCGCGCGGTCCGTGCAATTTCACCGTGTGCTGCTCACCCGGCGCTAGCGTCACCTGATGCACCCAAACCTGCTGGCGCAGCTGCAGGCTGCCCTGCGCGCCATCGGGCGAGGCGATCAGTACGCTGGTTTGTTGCGGCAGGTCGAGCTTCTGCAACAGCGGGTTTTCACGTTCCGGACAGGCCGCCAGCCACAGTTGCATGCGGGTTAACGGGCGATCTTTGCTGATGTTGATTTCGCTGTAATTCACGCCCTGACGCGCAGAGAGCAGCATCGCCTCGCCTTCACACGCCACCAGATGATTGCCTTCGCTGTCGCGATACTCGGCTTCACCTTGCAGCACCAGATTCAGCACATCGACCTGCGGATAACTGCGCGGCTGGAATGCGGCGCCCGGTGCCAGAATTTCCTGGTTGAGTACGCGCAGCGACGCGTAGCCCATTAATTTTGGATCGAAATAGTGGCCAAATGAGAAGCTGTAGCGCGCCTGCAACCAACCGAAATCGGCCTGGCCACATGCGGACGCGCAGCGGGTTGTCATCATGATAATCCTCCGACGCGCTGCGGTGAGAACCGACCGCAGGCTTGATAGGATTATGGTAAAAGTCTGGACGCCGGATTGTAAGCCAGTTAATCTGCCTGGCATGTTCAAATTTACTGACAGAGAATCGGCATGGCAAAAGACCGCGCGTTAACCCTTGAAGCTTTACGTGTGATGGATGCTATTGACCGTCGTGGCAGCTTTGCCGCTGCGGCCGATGAACTGGGTCGCGTCCCTTCCGCGCTGAGTTACACCATGCAAAAGCTGGAAGAGGAGCTGGATGTGGTGCTGTTTGATCGTTCCGGCCACCGCACCAAGTTCACCAACGTGGGCCGCATGCTGCTGGAACGGGGCCGCGTGCTGCTGGAGGCCGCCGATAAACTCACTACCGATGCCGAAGCGCTGGCGCGCGGTTGGGAAACGCATCTCACCATTGTTGCCGAGGCGCTGGTTCCTTCTGAACGTTTGTTTCCACTGGTTGAGAAGCTGTCAGAAAAAGCCAATACGCAAATTTCTCTCATCACGGAAGTGTTAGCCGGCGCATGGGAAAGGCTGGAACAGGGACGCGCCGATATCGTGATTGCCCCGGATATGCACTTCCGCGCTTCAACCGAAATCAACACCCGCAAGCTGTACAGCACGATGAGCGTCTACGTTGCCAGCCCGGATCATCCGATTCATCAGGAAGCTGAGCCGCTGTCAGAAGTGACGCGCGTGAAGTATCGCGGCATCGCGGTGGCGGACACCGCGCGCGAGCGCCCGGTACTGACGGTGCAGCTGCTGGATAAGCAGCAGCGTCTGACTGTAAGCAGCATGGATGATAAACGCCGCGCGCTGCTGGCCGGTTTGGGTGTGGCGACCATGCCCTATCCGATGGTGGAGCAGGATATCGCCGAAGGCCGTTTACGCGTGGTGAGCGCCGAATATACACGCGAAGTGGACATTATTATGGCGTGGCGCCGCGACAGCATGGGCGAAGCCAAAGCCTGGTGTCTGCGTGAGATTCCGAGGTTGCTGGCGAAGCGCGGGTAGATTGTGCTGGGTTTCCCCCTCCTCGGTCCTCCCCCATAAATGGGGGAGGAAGATGCTGCCACATGTTAGTGATGAAGCTGCATGGGGAGGAAGATGTTGCCACATGTTAGTGATGAAGCTGCATCTCCTTCCCCCGCTTGCGGGGGAAGGCCGGGATGGGGGACAGCACGCACAACACTTACATCCGACTTAAACAATCGATCGCCACCGCTTTAAAACTGACAAAATCCGCGCAATCACGTAGCCGCGTCATCGCTCTTTCGCGCAGGAAGGTGACGAACAGATCGTAAATCGCCATCGCCTCTTCGTATTCGCTCTTGCTGATCGCCAGCAGGAAAATCACCGATGCTGTCTCCTCGCCCCAGCTTACGCCATGGGGCGCCAGCACCGTGTAGACCACGGTTTTCTGCGCCAGCAGTCCGAGTGAATGCGGCAGCGCGATGCCTTCGCCGAGCAGGGTGCTGACAATCGCTTCGCGCTCCTCAACCGACGGATAAAAATCCGCATCGACAAAACCTTCGCTCTCCAGCTGATCGCACAGCAGGCGGAACAACTCTGACTGCGCCATCGGCTTATCCAGCACCATAAAGTGCTGCGCGTCGAAGTACTTCTCCAGCATGTACGGGCGCGTGCGATCCACCAGCACCAACTTGCCGAGCTGCTCCAGCTGGAACTCGGTTGGGAATGGCGACATCACCGCAATCGGCTTGTTCTTCTCGCTGAGCCGCGCGGTGGAGATCACGAAGTCTTCATCAATATGCTCACGCAGTTCATAGTCGCGCTGCGACAGCCGCGCCGTCACCACCAATTGCGGGTATTTGCGCAGCAGCAGCGCCTCAATCATGCGCAGCGTGGAGTTGCCGCTGTCACACACCAGCAGCACCTGCGGATGGCGCTGATAGCCGACGTCGTAATGCCTCTCCAGCCCGACGCCAATGTGCAGCACCAGAAAACCGATCTCGTTCTCACTGATAGTGTAAGGGGTGTATTTACCCCAGCTGGTCACCGCCGCCAGCGTCACATCGTAGGCCATTGGATAGTGCTGTTTGATGTTGCTCAGCAGCGGATTGGGGATATGGATTTGGTAGCGCACCCGCGTGATCATGGTTTTGATATGGGTGAGCAGATCGGCGCGCAGCTGCTCGTCGTGCTGCAGCCGATAGTTATAATGCGTGTTGATGTAGTTCAGCAGGTAATCGACCAGCGCATCGGCGTCGTCGGCGTTAATGGTGCTCGGTGCCAGCGCCTGAATCTGGCGCGCGGCGATGTTGACCCGCAGCCAGTTCTCTTCCGCCTGTGAAATCGGTTTGCCGACCAGCGGACGCATCAGATTAATCAGGTCGTGCGCCGCTTCGCGCACTTCCTCGCCCACATCTTCCGCACCCGGATCGTTGAGCGGGAAACCTTCGCTGATGCGTCGCACCGCCACCGCGCAGTAGATTTGCAGATAGCGATCGCCCTCATCGCTGAGGCGAATGGCATGCTGGGCAAAGCACTGTTGCAGCAAAGGTTCGAGCTGCGCCAGGATGCCGCTGTGCAGCGCTTCTACCGTCAGCAGCGGGCTGTCCGGCGTCTCCTGATCTATCTGCCACAGCAGGTCGGTTAAGCAGGTGCGGATCGCCGCCTCGCTGCCGAACAGCTTCATGCCGTAATGCGGTTTGGTTTCGATATTGAGGTGATAGCGGCCCAGCCATTCGCGCACCTCCGCCATATCACTTTGCAGCGTGGCGCGACTGACAAACCACTCTTCCGACAGATCTTCCAGCTTGATCGAATACGCCGCAGTAAGAAAGCGCGTCAGCAGATAGCGCACGCGCTCTTGCGAGGTACGCGGCACGCGCAGCGGCGTGGCGCTCTCTTGCTGTAAGCGGCCAAAGCGCGCCGCATCGTCAATTTTGAGTTGATATCCCGCGCCGCGCGCCAGCACAAACTGCGCGCCATGTTGTTCCAGCAGCGCATTCAGCGCGGTGATATCGGTGCGCACCGTGCGCGTTGAAACGGAAAAGCGACGTGCCAGCTCATCCTGCGGCAGCGTTTCATTTTGCAGCGCAGCGAAAAGCTGAGTCAGACGCTGGTTGGGAAATCTCACGGAGCCTCACCTGTTACTCATTTGTTACAGCAGTTTCTTGCACGTTGCCAGAAGCTGACGTACATCGTCAATGCGCGTGTCGCCGCTTGCGCTATCGATAATCGAACTGTAAACGTGCGGGATCACTTTGCTAACGCCTGCATCGAGCGCAATACGCACAATCTCTTCGAAGTTATTGAGATCGATGCCGCCGGTGGGTTCCAGCCAGAAGTCGTGACGCGCGCAGGCTTCCGCCACCGCGCGATACTCATTCACCGCTTTCAGGCCGCCCATCGGGAAGTATTTCACCGAGCTGCCGCCCATGTCCTGCAACATGGCAATGGCGCTGTCGATCGGTACAATCGCGTCGGCGCTCTTCGAGCTGCGCGGTCCGGTGGAGATTTTCACCAGGCCCGGCGTGCCGGTCGGTGAAATCAAACCGTTTACCACGGTTTGATTCTGGCCGAGCAGCGCACGGCTGGTCGCCACGCCGGTGAAGACCTGATTGACGTGCTGCGGTTGCAGCACCGCCGAGATCTCACTCACCATCGCCGACTGGTTGGGATCGCCCGCGCCCAAACCCACGGATAACGCATTGTCGATCAGCGCCGCATACTCGCGCATATCGGCAATGGCTTCTTCGTTGCTGGCGTAGTTTTTTGACAGCACGCCCACCAGCACATGACCTTCAGCCGCCTGCCAGATCGCTTTGGCGTTCTGCTTCGAACCGGCCAGCACGTTAAGGCACAGGCGATCCTGATAGAAATTCGGGTTCAGACTCATGCGCGTTTTCCTCCGCTGATCAACGCCTGAATAGCGCTAAAGATGATGTGCAGCTGATCGGCGCTAACGCTGCGCACATCGGCTTCGATAATGCCTTCGTTGGCTTTGTAGCCACGGAAATAGATGGCGATGTCGCCAGTTTTCAACGCCTGCACCAGTTCGCCAGTCGGCCAGCCGGTGACCGCTTCATCAAACTTGATCTCGGCACGCGCAATATCGCGTCCGGCGGCATCCCACACCACGCGGGCGGTGACGCCGTTCAGCGTGTTGAGGTTGTCGATAAACGGCGTCATGTTGGCCACCATCTCGGCGCCGGTGGTTTTTGGCTGCACCAGATAGTTTTCAATCGCCTGCGTCAGGCCGAGAATGCCCTCTTTGCCGACTTTCATCGCGCGGCCAATGCCGTTGCTCTGACGCTTCACCCACTCAACGTATTGCGTGCGACCAATCACTAAGCCGCTGGTCGGCCCTTCAATCGCCTTGGCGCCGCTGTAAATCACCAGATCCGCGCCCATTTGGTAGTAGCACTGCAAATCTTCTTCCGCTGCCGCATCAACGATCAGTGGAATGCCGTGCTTGCGCGCCACTACCGCTGCCTGCTCCACGCTAAGATGGCTTTTCTGCACGCAGTGGTGCGATTTGATGTACATCAGCGCCGCCGTGGTCGGCGTGATTGCCGCCGCCAACTGCTCTGGCGAACATTCGTTGCTGTAACCGGCTTCGATCAAACGCCCGCCGCCCAGCGCCACCATCGTGCCAACCGGCGCGCCGAAGTTCACGTTGTGCCCTTTTGGCACCACGATATCGTGCGGCACGCTGAGCGGCGCGGCGTGCAGGTTCTCCAGCAGCCAGTCGTTATCTTTAACAATCACCGCCGCCACGCTCTGCGCAATGCCCGCCGAGGCGCACGCCACCACCACCGCGCTCTCCACATCCAGCAGTTTGGCGATGTAAGCGCCGGTCTTGTTGACCAGATCTTTCATCTCGAAATAGTGATTCAGACCGTAGCTGACGGTATCCACCACATCCGCAGACGGCGTGGAGACGCCGAGAATGGTCATGCGGCCCGAGGCGTTGATGACCTGTTTCAGGTCATATTTTTCATAAATCGAAGACATGATTCGCTTTCCCTTCATCAGTCAGATGCCAGTGACCCGCGATAACCACGGCCAGCGGCAGCAAATGTTGCTCACCCATCACCCGCTCGCCTTCAGCATCGACGAACGGGCGGGCTTCCTCTTTGACGGTAAAAATGGTCAGGTCGGCGTCATAACCGGCGGTTAAGCGCCCTTTGCCCGCCAGACGCAGGCCAGCAGCGGCATTAACGGTGACGCACTCGATGATTTGCGGCAGTGTCATGCCAATGCTGAAGAATTTCGACATCACGTGCGCCAGGCTGTGAACCGGGCCGTTGATGCGGTTGCGACAGTAAATGTCGGAGCTGATGGTGTCGGGCAGAATGCCCTGCGTAATCGCCTGACGCGCCACCTCAAAACTGAAGCTGGCACCGCCGTGGCCGATATCCAATTTCACGCCGCGCGCGATGGCATTTTTCACCGCCGCTTTCAGCTCGCCCTGCGGCGACAAGATACGGTTCGGCTTGCCGTTAAAGCAGTGGGTAATGATGTCGCCGGAGGTCAGCAGATCGGCGATCTCTTCCAGCACCGGCGGGTTGTTGCCGATGTGCACCATCAGCGGCAAGTTGCCGGCTGCCTGCTGAATCGCCTTGGCCCGCACCAGCGGTTGAATGCCGTTCTCGCCCACCACGCTGCTGCTCATGCGCGCTTTCAGGCCGACAATAAAGTCAGGACGGCGTTTCACCGCCTGCACCACCGCATCGCTATCGATCTGCGCCATATCGGCCAGCTCGTTTTGCGTCACGATGCCGGTGCGCGAGATGTTGATCAGCGCGCGTACTTCGGTGATAGCCGAACGCGTGAGCTGATAAAAGTCGTCGATGTCATCAGCGCCGGTGCTGCCGGCATCCACCACCGTGGTGACGCCTTGCGCCATGCCAATGGTGTCGGCGTCGTCGTGATAAATCGGGGATTTGGGATAACAGTGCACGTGGCTGTCAATCCAGCCAGCGCTGACGTAGTAACGTCCCGCGAGATCGCGCTCCTGCTGTGCCGGGCCGCTCACCTCGCCGACGGCGGCAATTTTGCCGTGCTGGATGGCAATATCCACCAGCAGTTCGTCGCACAGACGTGCGCGGCGCAGAATCAGATCAAACATGCTTACTCCTTACTCATTAAGGTGCGCATAAATGCGCACCCTACGAAAATCGCTCCAATCCGCCGTAGAGTCGCCATTCATGGCAACCGTCCAGCATCAGAGTGAGATTGGGAATATCGCACCCAACACCATCGCGCCCAAAATCGCGCCGCCGGTAATAGGCTTATTCCACAGGTAGAACAGCAGCGCGCCCACCAGCGAACCGAGACCAATTGGAATCGACGCCGCCATGGCCGACAGGATAATCAGCGGCCCGAGGAAACGGCCCGATGCGTTACCCGCGCCCATCATCACGTCTGCGCCGTAGGTTGAGTCGCTCTGGTTGATGGTGAACTTACGCGCCAGGATGATCAGATAACCTATCGCCAATCCCACCACCAAACCCGTCGCCAGCGAGGCAGCAAAGTTGGCGACCGGGAACACGATGCCCGCACCAAGCAGCAGCGCAGGTACGCCAAGGCCGACGCCGGTCTGGATCGCGCCGCCGATATCGAGAATCCCCACCAGCGAACCTTCGATAATGCGTGCAAACAGGAAGCTGGCACCAAACGCCGCCACCGCGCCATACACGCCGGTTTCCATACCGGAACGCAGCATCGAGACAAACGCCACTTCGTTAAAAGCACCAATGCCGTACAGGTAATACATGTGCGTACCGGCAAATACGCCGGAGGAGAGCAGGCCAACAAAAATCGGGAAAGACCAGTCGGCGTACCAGAACCCTTTGTTTTCGGTTTCGTTCATGCTGATGGCTCCTTATTTGCCGCTGACGCTGTTGTGGATCATATCCAGCCAACCCGGAATACCCAGCTGGAAGGATTGCAGCAGTTTCATGTCGAAACCGCGGAAGAAGCCGCTCAAAGCAAACAGCAGCACGATGGCAAACATCATCACCTTGGTGACTTTGTTCCAGCCGCTCTCTTCCACGCCTTTACCGATCAGGATGCCCAGCACCAAACCCGGTACGGCGTTACCCATGATCAGCTGCGCCAGGCCGCCGAAGATGGTGGCCCAGAAGCCGGATTTCTTACCGGCATCAATCGCTGCCAGCCAGAAGATCACTGGCATCACGGTGTTCACCAGCAGGTTAGCCGCCGGCACCAGCACTTTTACTGCGGTAACCTGCAGCGCCGCCGGAACCGCAGATGCCGTGCTGTTAAGGAAGGCCACCACAATCATGCCGATGATGCCGCAGGCAATCGCCATGCGTTTCGGGTTGTGCAGCGTTTCCGCCACGTTGCGGTTTTTCACCATCAGTGCCGCCGCGCCCCAGTTCGGCAAAATGCGGTGATCGACGTCCTGCGTGAAGGAACCCGCTGCCACGGATGATGCCCAGGCGTTAAAGAAGAAGCCGAGACCAAAGGAGAAGTGCGATGCCGGATCGCCTTCACAGGAATTGAGTTCTCCCAAGGTACGGAACGCGCCCATACCTTGTGTGGTCGGTGCGTGGAACATGCGCGCTGCGCCCGCTCCCACCCCGACGCCAACCAATCCGCCAATGATTAACGACTTAAACAAAATGATTAAAAACATGTCGTCGTACCCTTGTTGTCGTTTTTATTAAGTCGCTATGAAATCCACCTTGTCGGTGTCGATCACAGTGACGCTAACGGTAATGTCCAGCTCAACGCTGTAATTCCGTCGCTCACGCGCGAGGAAGAAGAACAAGAATTTTTCCTTGCGCACGCTCTCCTGCGCGCGCAGCACCCGCACATCTATGGGTTCAATGCGCAACAGAATCTTTTGGCTGGTGCGCAGCACTTGCTGCTGCACCTTGCTCAGCGCATCGGCAAAGGCTTTTGCTTTACTGTCGCCTTTGCCCTGCACCGTTACCTGCGTCTCGTATTGCTGTTTCATACTTAGCTGCCGTGTTTTTTAGTCCAGGCCTGCACCAGACGCTCACCCAGCTCTTCTTTATCCATAAAGCCGAAGCCCAGCACGGTGGCACCTTCATTGATGGCGGTAACGCCTTCGTCAATCGAACGCATCCCGTGTTTGGCTTTGTAGCCATATTTGTTCTGCGCGGTAATCGCACCGGCACCGCCGCTGCCGCAGAAGGAGATACCGAAGTCGGCGTTTTCCGCTTTCATCACGTCGCCCAGCTTCATGTCGGCTGCCACGCCTGGCACCACCACCGCACGACCACCGGCTTTCTCGATGCCCGCTGCTACTTTCTGACCTTTACCCAGACGATCGCCAATCACTACAGTTACCATGTTCAATTCCTCGCAATTTATGCTTCGTTCGATTTCGCCACTTCGATATGGACTGACAACAACCAGGCTTCTTCTTTTGGCAGATTGCCAAACAGATCCACCACCTGCTGCGCCAGCGCCATGGTTTCCGGCGAGATATCTTCAAACAGCTCAGCTTCTACTTCCGGCAGCGCTTCACCCGTTAAAGAGCGCGATGCCATCGCCCGGACATGCGAAGCCAGCATCTGCTGCTGCACGGCGTTGGCTTCGATGTGATGCGCGGCGTAGAGCGCTGCAATTTGGCTTAACACCTTATCCGCCAGCGCCTGGATCGCTTCCGGCGTGCTCTGTTTTAGCGGGACAGCTTCACTCCTCACCTTGTTACTCCTGTTTACAGCGGACAATTACAGATATTTCTCGTTGATAAGAAAGTACGCTTTCGCCTTGAGGCTGTTGAGTCGCAACTTTTCCACCTCAAAGTGGAAATCCCGCGGGCGAGTGTGCGCCAGATCTCAGGACGCACGAAGTGTGCGAAACAGGTCACAAAATGCGAGAAGTGATGGATTTAGGCGGATTAAAACGGAGAGAAAGCAAAGAGGAATAAGGCCAGCCACAAGGCTGGCCGGGTTATCAGCGGAATTTCTTATGGTTGGCGTTGCGAATATCTTCCAGTTTCTTCGCTTCGGCCTTGGCTTCGTCCAGCTTGTTGGCTTGCGCCAGCTGATCGACCACATCGATCTGGGCAATCAGCGAATCCAGACCGGCGTGATAATCCTTGATCTGCGCGCTATCGGCCGCCTGACCTTCCAGTTTTTCCGGCGTGGATTGCTTAGCATCCGTTGCCGCCTGGCGCATCTTACCCAACGCGGTATGCATCTCCTGCGCGTCAGAGGTTTTCTTCACTACGCTCAGACCATCCTTGAGCGTATCCATATCTTTTTCTAAATCGGCTGCAAACACGCTAGCCGAGGAGAACAACAGCGATAACGACAACACTGCAATCACATGCTTATTACGCATTGGTATGTCCTTTTATTATTGTCGGGCCAAAAAAAAGCAGCCTTGCGGGCTGCTTTCAGAAAGCGATGACTCTTATTGTCCGGCGATTTTCATCTCCGGCAGCAGCACCGATCCGCATTGTATATTGCTGCGGGTTTCAATGTCGTTACCGACGGTTACCATATTGAGCCACATCTCTTTGAGATTACCGGCGATTGTGATCTCGCTCACAGGATATTGAATCTCACCGTTTTCCACCCAGAAACCGGATGCGCCGCGCGAATAGTCGCCGGTCATGCCGTTGATGCTGGAGCCCATCATCTCGGTTACCACTAAACCGGTGCCCATCTGCTTCAGCAGGTCGTCAAAGCTGTGGCCCTGACCGGCAATACGCCAGTTGTGGATGCCGCCTGCGTGGCCGGTGCTCTGCAAGCCGAGCTTGCGCGCCGAGTAGCTGGTCAACAGCCAGTTCTGCAGCACGCCATCTTTAATGATGTCACGCGATTGGGTGCGCACGCCTTCGCTGTCGAACGGCGTGGATGCCAGGCCTTTCAGCAGGTGCGGATGCTCTTCAATGGTCAGCCACTCAGGCAGAATCTGCTTACCGAGCGAATCAAGCAGGAAGGTCGATTTGCGGTACACGCTGCTGCCGCTGATCATGCCCACCAGATGACCAAACAAACCGGTCGCCACTTCTGGCGCGAAGATCACCGGCGCTTTCATGGTCGAAAGCTTGCGCGGTGCCAGACGCGACAGCGTGCGGCGGGCGCACTCGGCGCCAACCCATTCCGGGCTTTTCAGATCGTCAAAAGCGCGGCCAATGGTATATGCGTAATCGCGCTCCATATTGCCGTCCTGCTCGGCAATCACACAGCTGGAGAGCGAATGGCGGCTGGAGCAGTAGCTCTGCAACATGCCGTGGCTGTTACCAAACACTTTGATACCAACGTGGCTGTTGAAGCTGCCGCCTTCGGTGTTGGTGATGCGCTTGTCGGCCTGCAACGACGCTTGTTCCGCCTGAGCGGCCAGTTCGATAGCGCGATCGGCATCGATCTCCCACGGATGGTAGAGATCGAGATCCGGCGCGTCAAACGCCAGCAACTCGGGATCGGCCGGTGCGCCAAATGGATCCACCGAGGTGTAGCGCGCAATGTCGATCGCCGCCTGCACGGTGCGTTTAATCGCGTCCGGGCTGAGATCGGTGGAGGAAGCGCTGCCTTTACGGTTTTGATGGTAGACGGTGATGCCGAGCGCACCATCGCTGTTGAATTCGACGTTTTCCACTTCGCCATAGCGGGTACTGACGCCGATGCCGGTGGTTTTCGTGACCGCCACTTCAGCGCCATCGGTGCTGGCTTTTGCCAATTCCAACGCCTGCGCGACAGCCTGTTCCAACACTTTACGTTGTTCTGCAACCTGAGTAGATACGTTCATCGACCTGCCGTCTAATCTTAAGTATGAATGGATTGAGTCTATCAGACTCAGAGAACAATTTCGCAGTCGCCCGATAAACTGGTAGGATTAGCCTCTTTTTTTTAGGGAGCCAAGAGATGACCAAGCAGCCCGAAGACTGGCTCGACGATGTGCCGGATAATAATGACGAAGAAGATGAAGAGATTATCTGGGTCAGCAAAAGCGAAATTAAGCGCGATGCCGAAGAGCTAAAACGCCTTGGCGCCGAGCTCGTTGAGTTGGGAAAAAACTCCCTCGACAAAATCCCTCTCGACGAACAACTGCGCGACGCGATTGAACTGGCGCAGCGCATCAAGAAAGAAGGTCGTCGCCGTCAGCTGCAGCTGATCGGTAAGATGTTGCGTTCACGCGATGAAGATCCGATTCGCCAGGCGCTGGATAAGCTGAAGAACCGTCACAACCAGCAGGTTGCGCTGTTCCATAAGCTGGAGATTTTGCGCGATCGTTTGATCGAGCAAGGTGATGACGCGGTCGCTGAAGTGTTTAACCTCTATCCGCATGCCGATCGTCAGCAACTGCGCAGCATGATCCGTAACGCGCAGAAAGAGAAAGCCACTAACAAGCCACCAAAGTCCGCCCGCCTGATTTTCCAGTATCTGCGCGAGTTGGCAGAAGCTTAAGCTTTCTGCGGACATGAAAAAGGTCGGCATGAATGCCGACCCTACGATGTGCCGTTGTAGGGTGGCCATTGATGGCCACCGCACAATCAACGCCCTAACCGCTCCAGCAGTTTCTGGTGAATCCCACCAAACCCGCCGTTGCTCATCACCAGAATCGAATCGCCTGGCTGGGCTTTCTTCGCCACCATTTCCACCAGCGTATCGATATCCGCGCTCCACTGCGCCGGCTGAATGCACGCCTCGGCCACATCGGAAACCTGCCACGGAATATGGTGCGGCTGGAACAGGAACACTTCGTCTGCGCGGCCCAGCGATGGCGCTAACTCGTTCTTGCTCACGCCCATCTTCATGGTATTAGAGCGCGGCTCCAGCACCGCCAGAATGCGTGCCGTGCCGCCCACTTTGCTGCGCAGCGCCGCCAGCGTGGCGAGAATCGCGGTAGGATGGTGAGCAAAATCGTCGTACACCTTGATGGCATTCACTTCACCACGCAGTTCGAGACGACGACGCGCATTGATGAAGCTGCTCAACGCTTCACCGGCATCCACCGGTTTCACCCCAACATGACGCGCCGCCGCAATCGCCATCAGGCCATTGTGCATGTTGTGCTCGCCCACCAGCGCCCAGTTCACTTCGCCGACTTTCTCGCCGTCGAGCCAGATCTCCCAATGTGAAGAGTCCGGCGTCAACTTTTTCGCCTGCCATTGACCGTTATCGCCCACGGTTTCCTGCTCGCTCCAGCAGCCCATCGCCATCACTTGCTTGATGTTGTTGTCGTGCTCCGGCAGCAGGATCTTGCCCTGGCCCGGCACGATACGGATCAAATGATGGAACTGCTTCTGGATGGCGCGCAGATCGTCAAAGATATCCGCGTGATCGAATTCGAGGTTGTTGAGGATCAGCGTGCGCGGGCAGTAATGCACAAACTTGGAACGCTTGTCGAAGAACGCGCTGTCGTACTCATCCGCTTCGATGACGAAGAATGGACTTTTTCCTAATTTTGCCGAAACCTCGAAGTTTCCTGGCACACCACCAATGATAAAGCCCGGTTCCAGGCCGCAGGCCTCGAGAATCCACGCTGCCATGCCGGCTGTGGTGGTTTTGCCGTGGGTTCCCGCCACCGCCAGCACCCAACGATCGCGCAGGACGAAATCGTGCAGCCATTGCGGGCCGGAGAGGTAAGGAATGTTGCGTTCCAGTACCGCTTCGACACAAGGATTGCCGCGCGTCATCGCGTTACCAATGATCACCAGATCCGGTTGCGGATCGAGCTGGCTGGCATCGTAACCTTCAGTCAATTCAATGCCTTGCTGTTCCAGCAACGTGCTCATCGGCGGATAGACATTGGCGTCTGAGCCGGTCACTTCGTGTCCCAGCGAGCGCGCCAGCATCGCCAGTCCGCCCATGAAAGTGCCACAAATCCCGAGGATGTGAATACGCATAAAGAGATCCATTACTCAAAAGTTCGGCGCACAGTGTAACGCCGAGTTGAGAGGGAAGAAACGGATTAGGACTATGGTTTTTAAAGTTCAATCGGCTAAACTGCGCTCATACGTTGGTAGCTTGTTACAGCTGCTGCCACTCCATCGTAGATGCAGGGAATGTGTTATGAAAACGTTAGGCGAATTCATCGTCGAGAAGCAACACGACTTTCCACACGCCACAGGTGAACTGACGGCGCTGATTTCTTCCATTAAGCTTGGCGCTAAAATTATCCACCGCGACATTAACAAAGCGGGTCTGGTGGATATTCTGGGTGCCAGCGGCGTGGAAAACGTGCAGGGTGAGCAGCAGATGAAGCTTGATCTGTTTGCCAACGAAAAGCTGAAAGCCGCCCTGAAAGCGCGCGGCGTGGTGGCCGGTATCGCGTCGGAAGAAGAAGACGAGTTCGTCATCTTTGAAGGCTCAGAGAATGGCAAATACGTTGTATTAATGGATCCGCTGGACGGTTCTTCAAACATCGACGTTAACGTTTCCGTCGGCACCATTTTCTCTATCTACCATCGCATCAGCGAGCCGGGCACGCCAATCACCGAAGCCGACTTCATGCAGCCGGGCAACAAGCAGGTTGCTGCGGGTTATGTGGTTTACGGTTCTTCGACCATGATGGTTTACACCACTGGCGTGGGCGTGCATGCGTTTACTTACGATCCGTCGCTCGGCGTATTCTGCCTGAGCCACGAGCGCATGACCTTCCCGGAGAAGGGTTACACCTACTCGATCAACGAAGGTAACTACATTCGCTTCCCGCAGGGTGTGAAGAAATACCTGAAGTTCTGTCAGGAAGAAGATATCGCCACCAAGCGCCCGTATACCTCGCGCTACATTGGTTCACTGGTGGCCGACTTCCACCGTAACCTGCTGAAAGGCGGCATCTATCTCTATCCAAGCACCGCCAGCCACCCGAAAGGCAAGCTGCGTCTGCTGTACGAATGCAACCCAATGGCCTTCCTGGCGGAGCAAGCGGGCGGTAAAGCCAGCGATGGTGCCAATCGCATCCTCGACATCCAGCCAGAAATGCTGCATCAGCGCTGCCCGTTCTTCTGCGGCAACGACGCAATGGTAGGCGACGTTGAACGCTTTATCCGTGAATATCCGGACGACCATTCAGCCTAAGTCTTTTCCCGCTGTGCAAAGCCCGCCTCCGTGCGGGCTTTTTGTTGCTGCCTACGAAGGCAGAGACGCGACTACACGGAATTGCGCCATCGAATCCTGCAACTGCTGTGACTGCGCTTCCAGCGATTGGGTGGCAGCGCTGGCTTCTTCGACTAACGCGGCGTTCTGCTGCGCGGCTTCATCCATCTGCGTCACCGCCTGATTCACCTGCTCGATACCGCGACTCTGCTCTTCCGAAGCAATGGAGATCTCTTTCATCAGCGTAGTCACGCGCATCACTTCGCTTGAAATCTCATCCATGGTTTCGCCAGCGCGCGTGGCCATATCGCTGCCCTCTTGCACCCGCGTCTGCGATTCTGCGATGAGCTCGCGGATCTCTTTGGCGGCGGTGGCGCTGCGACCAGCCAGCGTGCGCACTTCATTAGCGACCACGGCAAAACCGCGCCCTTGTTCACCGGCACGCGCGGCTTCAACCGCAGCGTTCAGTGCCAGGATGTTGGTCTGGAAGGCAATGCCATCAATCACGCTGAGGATGTCGCCAATGCGATTGGCGCTTTGGGTGATCTCCTGCATCTTCTCCATCACGTAGCCGACCACTTCGGCACCGCGATCGGCACTGTCGGAGACATTGCTGGCGAGCTGATTGGCCTCTTTGGCGTTGCTGGCATTGAGACGCACGGTGGCGGTGAGCTGTTCCATGCTGGCCGCGGTTTGCTCCAGCGAAGCGGCGGACTCTTCGGTACGCTGCGAGAGATGCACGGTGCCCGCCGCTAACTCGCGGCTTCCCACGTCAATCTGCAAGCTGGCTTCGCGCACCTGACTGACCGAACTGCTGAGCGCCAGCTGCATATTCGCCAGCGCCTGATTGAGACGGCCTAATTCACTCTTTCCGGCTGCGGGCAGCGGCTGGGATAAATCGCCGGCCGCAATTTGCTCCAGATGCACAATCGCGCCATCGAGTGGACGCAGCAGCAGACGACGCAGCAGTTGCCAGGCAATGACGATCAGCAGTAGCGTCAACGCCATCGCCACACCAATCATGATTTTCATCTGCAGTTCATTGCGTGCAGCTTGCGCCAGGCGCGAAGCTGAGACTTCATCAGCATAAACGCCAAAATCATGCACTGCTTTCGCGTAGTTGCTTGCCAGCGTTGAAAGATTGCCTTCCAAAACCTGATAATATTCATCGGTATACTGCTTTTGTAACGCATCCATCATCGGCACGATGGCGCCCTTGTGATAGGCCGCGAACGAAGTAGCCACTGCATCGGCGAGGATTTTACCCTGAACCGTTACCGTTCCGGCATCAATAAAGGCTTTCAGATGACGCTGGGAGCTGGTGACATCCTCCTCAGCTTGTTTGGTGACGCTGGCGCCATCATCCAGTAATCCGATTTCGATTTTGCGCACGGCCAATGCGGCGCTGCCGCGCGCGCGCATGAGATCGGCGTTGCTTTGGTACAAACTGTTCAGTTCGATTCCCTGAATGCGGTTTATGGCATCCAGTGATTGATTGCCTGCGTTGATGGCAGAAATGCCCATCGCGCTGACTGCCAGCAGCAGCAGCGTCATAAAAGCCAAAAGCGTGAGTAATGCAGTACGAATTGATAGCTGTTTGAACATGATTATCCCCGTTTGCAAGAAAAGGCAGAAATCCGCTGGCCCTAAAACGGAAAGATTATCGGCAGTTGATCGCGGAAACTTTATCCATTGTTGATGGTCAATTGGCTGACGATCACCCAGACTTCACTTTTACTGAACTCTGCCTCAGCAAAATTTAAGGATTGAAACGATGAAAAAATGGCTCCCGATGGCGTGTTTGTTGGTCAGCGGTTTTGCGGCGGCGCAACAAAACCCTATCGATCAGCAGCTCGATCAGTGTCTGAATAAGGAATCCAGCACCGCCGGTATGTCTCAATGCTACGGCACCGCCAATAAAGCCTGGGATAAAGAGATGAACGCGCAGTACACCCAAGCGATGAAAAAATTAACCGGCGCGCCTAAAGACAAATTGCGCAGTGCTCAGCGCGCGTGGCTGACCTATCGCGACAGTTGGCTGGATGCCAGCCGCAGCTATTTTGTTAGCAGCCAGGGCACGATGGCCGCGTTGTCAGTTGGTGCGCAGGGCGTCAGTCTGGTGCGTAATCAGGCGCTGATGTTGCAATCAATTAACAAAGGCAGTTGCGCCAACCCCGACGATTGTTGATTAATGTAAGCGTTTAATACGCTTAGCGCTGGCATCGGCCAGCGCGCCCATTAATCTGCAGGGAGAAACCATGGCTGCTTATGCCTCCACCATCATTCTTGTTTGCCTCGCCGTCCTCAGCTATTTCGTTCATAACAGCGCCGTTACCATCTCGATTCTGATCCTGCTGGCGATCAAGCTCACCCCGCTGTCGCAATTCTTTCCCTATGTGGAAAAACAGGGCATTCAGATTGGCATCATCATCCTCACCGTTGCGGTGATGGCGCCGCTGGCCAGCGGTACGCTGCCGGCTTCTTCGCTGTTGAAATCGTTCGCCAACTGGCAATCGATTATCGCGATTGTGGTGGGGATTTTCGTTGCCTGGCTGGGCGGACGCGGCGTGAACTTTATGAGCGTGCAGCCGTCGGTGATTGGTGGGCTGTTGATTGGTACGGTGATTGGCGTGGCCTTCTTCCGTGGTGTGCCGGTTGGACCACTGATTGCGGCGGGGATCGTCTCGCTGTTTGTCACGGCGAAGTAGCGGGTTGGAGCATTCCGAAACGCCAAAAAGGGGGCATACTTTCAGAGTCAGTTGGCTATAATAGCCGTCACTCAACATATGACTAATGAAGGAAAGCCAGATGAGTTTGAACCAGGTGCCTGCAGGTAAAGAGTTGCCAGAAGATATCTACGTTGTCATTGAGATCCCGGCTAACGCCGATCCGATCAAATATGAAGTCGACAAAGAGTCTGGCGCCCTGTTTGTAGACCGTTTCATGTCTACCGCCATGTTCTATCCGTGCAACTACGGCTACATCAACCACACCCTGTCTCTGGATGGTGACCCGGTTGACGTGCTGGTGCCAACCCCTTATCCGCTGGTGCCGGGCTCAGTGATCCGCTGCCGTCCCGTCGGCGTGCTGAAAATGACCGACGAGTCTGGCGAAGATGCCAAACTGGTTGCGGTGCCGCACACCAAGCTGAGCAAAGAGTACGATCACATCAAAGATGTGAACGACCTGCCAGAACTGCTGAAAGCGCAGATCACCCACTTCTTCGAGCACTACAAAGATCTGGAAAAAGGCAAATGGGTGAAGGTTGATGGCTGGGACAACGCAGAAGCGGCCAAAGCTGAAATCATCGCCTCTTACGAGCGTGCGCAGAAGAAATAAGATTCTTTTCTGCCACGCATAAAAAAACACCGTCCAATGGACGGTGTTTTTATTTATGCCTCTGTTTCGCCATCTCGCCTTAACCAGTCACCGCTCGCGATATGCGTGCGACCCGCGACTGAACGCTGATAGACATACAGCCAGGCACTGCCGTAAGGCGTCTGAATAAGCTGGCGTTTGTATTCGCCATTTTTGGTGCGCAAGGCGTCAAGTTCGCCGAGCGTGCTGGCGTCAATGCGATACACCTCGCAATAAACGCTGCCTTCTCCTTCCACCACGCCCGGATAGTGACCCAGATTGTAGAGATCAAACCCCACAATCTGATGGTCGCCGAGCCACTGCGCATTCGTCATCCAATGACTGTTTCCCTGTTTGCGCCGTAAACTGCCATAGACAATTATTCGCATTGCTAAAACTCAAACTGATAGAGCAGATCCAGTGCCTGATCGAGACCCGACACGGCTTCTAAATAGAGTTTGGGCATCAGGCGATAACGCAAGGTTAAGGTCGCCAGTGAATCAAATATGCCAACACCGTATTTTACTTGTAGACCCGGTAACACGTAACCACTCACCTGCACCTGCTGGCTATCGCCTACGCCAGCGGTATCAACCGCGAGATTACTGACACCAAAGGTCTCGCCGATTTTACCCACAACCTGACCACTTTGCGCAACCCCCAATCCAACAAGCGCTGAAGTTAATGCGTTGCTGTCGCCATCGCTGTTGAGTCCCTGACCACGTAACAGGTAGGAAAGCGCTTCCTGCTGCGACATCGCCGGATCGGAGAACACTTCCACTTTCGGCTCATCCGCCAACCCGGTTACCCGTAATCCGGCGGTGACATCATCTTCAGTGGCCTCAGGATTACGGATCGCCTCGAGATTAACGTAAGGCTGGTCCGGCGGTCCGGCGAATTGCAGCTCACCTTTACGCACCACCAGATCCTGACCATAAGCGTGGAAGCGGCCGGATGGGATGTTGATCTGGCCGTTTAAGCCTAAGCCATTTTTATCCTGCACCAGTTTGAGATCGCCATTCAGCTTGGCTTTGAGACCAAAGGCCGAGAGCCGCACATCATTGCCGACGTGGATCACCAAATTGCTGTTGATCGGGATCGCTGCAGTTTTCGGCTGAATCGGCTTGAGATTTTGATCCAGCATCACTTCATCAGAGGAGACGCCGGTGGCGCTTTCCGGCACTTCCTGCACGGTAATGCGCGCCCACGGAATATCCACTTTGCCGTCGAGGCTGAACGCGGCTGGCGTGGCTTCAAACACCAGATCCGGCGAAACATCCATGCGCACCATCGGCGGCACGGTGACGCGGATGCGGCTGCCTTGTGCAGCCACGCGCGCACGCCAGTTATCCAGCTGGCTCCAGTCGGCGTTACCGCTCAGGTTAAGATTGCCCTGCGCCGTCTGAATCATGCCGTTGAGCGTTGAGCTCATGCCGTTGAACACCATGTTGAGATTGGCGGCGGTGAGATCGACCGGCATAAAGCTGCCATCGACATCCACATCGCTCAGCCCCAACTGACCAAACACCTGCGGCTGCTGCAATGTGCCGCCAAGGCGCAGGCTGCTGTTCAGGTTGCCTTTGATCTTCTCGCCCTGCATCAGCGCCGGATTCAACATCGCCAGCGAAATATTGCTGATGCCGATGTTACCCGACAGCTGACGACGGTTCTCAGGATCGGCGATCTGCACGTTGCCGCTCAGCTGGCCGTTATTGACGATATGGATCAGCCAGTCAAGCTGGGCGCGACCGTTACGCAGCGCCGCATTCAGGTTTAACGTGTCGAAGGCGATAGGCAAGCTGTTACCCTGCACGTCCTGCTCCACTTTCACGCCGCTGCCTTTCAGCGCTAAGGTGCCGGTTGGCAGCGCGCCGTCGGCAGTCCAGTTAACGCGCGCATCACCACTGAACACGCCGTTCAGTTTGGTGGCATCGGTGAGGAACGGTTTGATCATCGCCAAATCGAAGCGATTGAGCACCACATGCGCATGTCCGCTGGCACCGGCTTCAATCGGTTCCGGTACGCACAGCTGCGCGTTCGGGTTCTGCCAGCAGTGCGGCCCAATGGTGGCGGTCTGCTTGCTGTTGAGGTAATCAATCGCCATCGCCCGCGTCAGTCGCCATTCGCCTATCGGCGTGTCGAAACGCGTGTTGTTGAGATTGCCCTGCCAGCGCTCGGTTTTGCGATCAAAGCTGCCGTTCAGCGCCAGCTGACCGGAAACCGGTTCGCCCTGTACCTCGAGCTTAAGCTGATGCTGCTTTTCGTTGCCGTCGGCGTTCAGCGTTAACAGGTTCACTTTCAGCGCGTCCTGCCGCAGCTGTTCCACGCGCAGTTGCAGCTTACCGGCGATCTGATCGCTGGATTTCACATCGCCCTGCAACGCCACGCGACGGATCTGCAGCTGCTGCCAGCGCAAACCGGTAGCCGTGAGATCGGCCAGCAGCTGCGGCGCCTGTAAGGTGCCGCGCGCTTTAATGGTGCCTTTGGCGACGCCGCCCAGGCCCGGCAGCGCGTTATCCAGATTTGGCGCATCAATGTTAGCGTCGAGATTGAGCGTGTCGCCCAGCTCGCCCTTCACGTCCAGATGGTTGCGGCCCAGCGCAATGTTAAGGCCAGGCACTTTCCACTGGTTGTAGCTGTTGCCGCTCAACGTACCTTTGGCGCTCACCGCGTTCTGCTTAACGTTACCTTTCAGCTCCAGCTGCGGCACGCTGAGCTGCCAGGTTCCGCCGTACAAGCTGCCGCGCGTGGCAATTTTGCCATCCAGCTTCGCCGGCCAATCCGGATACTGTTTGGCGGTGTTGATGCCGGAAAGCGTTAATTCACTGCGCCAACTGATGGCTTTGCTCCAGTCCACCAGCGCCGTTAGATCAATATTGCCCTGCAGCGCCGCCACGCGCAGCTTATCAAGATTGAACTGCTGCTCGTTGCCTTTGCCGTCCAGCGCAATGGTGGCAGGCGGCACGCCTTCGCCTTTCACCGCAGTGCGCAGCGACATCACGTAATCGGTGGCTTTGCCTTTGAACTGATAATCGAGATTATCCGCCTGATACTGCACCGCGCCGGTGAGCGGCCAGCGCAGCTGCGGGCTGGTGAGTTTTAGCGCCAGCGGCAAACCAGCGACCGCAGGCTGCGTGGTCGCATCCAGCTGCGCACGCACCGGACCGGAAAGATTCAGCCCGAGCTTCAGCTCGTCACGCATCGCGCCTGCAAGGTTCATTTTGATCTTCTCGCCCTTGACCGGGTCGAGATTGAGCGTGCCGTTCAGCGCAAAATTCACCGGCCAGTTATCGGCCAAGGTCGCTTCACCGCTGGCGTTCACCTGCCCTTGCGGCGAATCGATATCGAAGGTTTCCAGCTGCAGATGACGATCGGCGGTTTTGGCTTTTAACAGCAGACGCGTGATTGATATGTCGGTGTCGCCGGTGATGCGCAGCTGTTCGCCGAGCAGTTCCTGCACGGTGATATCCAGCGGCAGCTGGAAGTCCGGCATATCTGGTAACAGCGGCTTAGCGAACATCGCCTGCAGCGTTTCGCCCAGCGGCTGTTCATCCGGCTGCGGCTGCTGCACTTTTGGCTGCACCACTTGCTCATCAACCACTTTGGCCGCTTTCGGCAGCGCGATCAGCAGGCTTTGGATATGGGTTGGCGTCAGCGTCAGTGCGCGATCCTGCCACTGCAGGCCGCTGGTGAAGTCGAGCAGGGAAATTGCGGTGTCATCCACTTTTACGTTGATGTTATGCAGGCCGACTTTGCTGAGCGTGATGGGATACGGCGTGCTGAGATTGGTGCTGCCGCTCTCCTCTTCCGGCGGCGGTGCGCTGGCCGGTGCCATTTTTTTGCTATCGACCACCACGCTGACATCCTGCAGCGCGATGTCATTGACACACACCGACGAATGCAGCAGGCAGTTGAGATTCAGCGCCAGGTGGAAACGTCCGGCATCCACACTGACGCCCGGCATTTCATACTTCACGCCGCTTAGCGTTAGATCGCGCCAGCCACCTTCCACCTGTTTGATCGACAAACCTGGCACCCAGCGATCGGCGCCTTTCAGCAGCAGATGCAAACCCGGCGTGGTGCCCACCAGAAACGCGATGCTGCCCAACAGCAGCACCAGAAAAATACCGATGCCAATCAGGACCTTTTTCCACAGCTTCATAGTTCAGGCCCCAATCCTACATAAAATTGCAATCCATGCTCCTTGTCGTCGCCAATCGGCCGCGCGATATCAAACTTGATCGGCCCGACCGGAGAAGACCAGCGCACGCCGAAGCCGGCGCCGGTTTTCAGGTTGCTCTGCTTGATGTCGTTGACCGCTTCGCCGGAATCGACGAACACCGCGCCCCACCATTTGCCGGTCACGTTGTATTGATATTCAAGCGAGCCGGTGGCCATTTTCGAGGCGCCGGTCAGCTTGCCGTTATCATCACGTGGCGATACGTCTTTGTATTTGTAGCCGCGAATGCTGCGATCGCCACCGGCGAAGAAGCGCAGATCCGGCGGCACTTTGTCGAAGTCGTTGGTTTCGATCCAGCCCACATTGCCGCGCGCCACAAAGCGATGCTTATCGGCGAGCGTGCGAATCCAGACGTTTTGCGCCTGCATGATGACGAAATCAACGTCCGAACCCCATGTGGTATCCGACACGTCGACCGAGTAGCGCTGCGAATCACCCCACGTCGGCATCAGACCGCCGCGCGAACGGGTGCGGTTCAGGCTAACGCCCGGATAGAGCAGCATAGTGGTGTTGGTCACGCTGGCCTGGGTAAAGTGATCGAGGCTCCAGCGCAGGTTGATTGCCTTCTGCCAGCCGCTGCTGCTGTCCCAGTTTCGCGACATCGCCAGCGTGGTGGTATCGGCTTTGGTGTCGTTGAGATCGGTACGCTTCACGCCGCCGGAGAAGGTGTAATACTGCTCCAGCGGACTTTTCAGCAGCGGGACTTTGTAGCTGAGATCGAGCTGTTGCTCCGGCGCAGAAACGTAGGCGCTGGCGGCCAGGCTGTGGCCGCTGCTGTTAATCCACGGTTTTTTCCACGTGCCTTTAATGCGCGGCCCGACATCGGTGGAGTAACCGACGCCGGTTTCAATAGTGTTTTCCACGCGTGGCGATACCACCGCATTTAGCGGCAGCACTTTGCTTTGACGGCCTTTATCAAACTCAGGCGCGACCACCACCGAGTTGAACCAGCCGGTCGCCGACAAGCGGCGGTTAAGTTCGGCCAGATCGCGCGAGCTGTAGTAATCGCCCTTTTTGAACGGCACCAGATTTTGCAGATAGGCTTCGTCGATTTGCGAGCCCTGGAAACCGACATCACCAAAACGGTAGCGCGGGCCGCTATCGTAATTGATGTCCCAGAAGGCTTCGCGCCGTTCAACCGAAACGCCAAGCTGGCTTTGCTTAAAGTCACCGTCGAAGTAACCATTACGCAATGCCAGGCTGGAGAAGCCGTTTTTAAATTTGTCATAGGCGCCGTGATTCAGCTGGGTGCCGACTTTCGGCGTGCCCTGTTTGACCCAGGCTTGATAATCCTTGTCGGTGCGGGCTTCACCTTCGATCACAATGGTGCTGCCGCCGATCTTGACCGGTTCGCCGGGCTTAACGTGTGCGATCAATACCGGACGACCACCTTGCGGCGGTGCCGGGCGCGATTCAAAATCGATCTCCGGTTCGTAATAACCCAGCGCCCGCAGGCCTTCTTTGATCGCTTCCGCAACGCGCGCGCGGAAACGGCCGTCGTTCGACACCTCGTCACTGCCGATGGTGGACAAGCGTGCCCTGACGTTCTTTTGCAAATCCCCGCTAAGACCGTCCAGCTGCAAGCGCACTTTTGCTGCCTCAACGGCAGGTGCAGCAAGCAACAGGCTGGCCAAACAATAAATATGAAATCGTGGCACACGTACTCCTGTTAATAATGCCGGCCCCTATTCCGCAGGGGCGTTTATTCTCTGGAAAGGTATCACCAGCGCGCGTTTACCCATCAGCATAGCCGCTCTTTTCCCCCCACTGGCGCAAATTCAGCGACTAAGCCAAATTGTGACCTATTGTGGGTAAATGTGCTAAACGATACAACAACCAAGGCGATTCTTAAGCTCGCGAATGACGCTCACTCAGATTAATCCGACCCCCTGATGCGCGCCTATAGCGGCATGATAAGCGCTGCTGCTATAATCAGCGACCAGCAGGCCTCGCCTGCACCCTTTTCTGCCCCGACGTTAACCTTATCTTGTCGAAATGGCGCAGACATTTTTGGCACGGATAGCCTGTTTGACTGGCAAGTACCGGACGTACGCCCATTCCCGCGCTGCCCAGGCCAAAAATGACAAGTGATTAACCCAACGGACCTTTTATGCTCGATAGCTTGCTTGTCATTCTTTTACTGATAGTCATCAGTTCATTTTTCTCCCTTTCGGAGATCTCGCTGGCCGCCGCCCGTAAGATCAAACTGAAGCTGCTGGCTGACGAAGGCAATATCAATGCCCAGCGCGTGCTGAAGATGCAGGAACAACCTGGCATGTTCTTCACCGTGGTGCAGATTGGCCTGAATGCCGTGGCGATCCTCGGCGGTATCGTCGGCGATGCGGCGTTTTCGCCCGCCTTTAATAGCTTATTCAGCCGCATCATGGCACCCGAATTGGCTGAACAGCTCAGTTTTATCTGCTCCTTCACCATCGTGACCAGCCTGTTCATTCTGTTTGCTGACCTGACGCCAAAACGCGTCGGCATGATTGCACCGGAAGCGGTAGCGCTGCGCATCATCAACCCGATGCGCTTCTGCTTAGTAGTGCTGCGTCCGCTGGTGTGGCTGTTCAACGGCCTGGCGAACGTCTTCTTCCGTCTGTTCAAACTGCCGATGGTGCGCAAAGACGACATCACCTCCGACGATATTTATGCGGTGGTAGAAGCCGGTGCGCTGGCGGGTGTGCTGCGTAAGCAGGAACATGAGCTGATTGAGAACGTGTTTGAGCTGGAATCGCGTACCGTGCCGTCATCAATGACCTCGCGCGAGAACGTGGTGTGGTTCGATTTACACGAGGATGAAACCACGCTGAAAACCAAAATCGCCCAGCATCCGCACTCGAAATTCATCGTCTGCGATGGCGACATCGACCACATCGTGGGCTATGTCGATTCCAAAGAGCTGCTGCTGCGCGTGCTCGGTAATCAAAGCCTGACGCTGAACAGCGGCGTGCAGATTCGTTCTGCGCTGATTGTGCCGGATACGCTGACGCTCTCCGAAGCGCTGGAGAGTTTCAAAACCGCCGGTGAAGACTTCGCGGTGATCATGAACGAATACGCGCTGGTGGTAGGCATCATTACGCTGAATGACGTAATGACCACGCTGATGGGCGATTTGGTGGGTCAAGGTCAGGAAGAGCAGATTGTCGCGCGTGATGAGAACTCATGGCTGGTGGAAGGCGGCACGCCAATTGATGATGTGATGCGCGTGCTGGATATCGATGATTTCCCGCAGTCTGGCAATTACGAAACCATCGGCGGCTTCATGATGTACATGCTGCGCAAGATTCCGAAGCGTACCGACTTTGTGAAGTTTTCCGGCTACAAGTTTGAAGTGGTGGATATTGATAGCTACCGTATCGACCAACTGCTGGTTACGCGCATTGATGAGCGCCCGCCGGTGCTGAATGTAACGAAGAATGCGCTGGATGAAACAGAATCATCGTAGGGTCGCCCTTCATGGCGACCAAGCCAGGAATCGCACCAAAAACTGAGGGCGCCATCGGCGCCCTTTCTTATGCTTACTTAGTTGTACTCGGCTTGCAGCCGCAGCACCTGGCGATTGATTTCTGACATCACGCTGAGATGCTGTTTATCTTTGACACGCGGCAACATCACTTTGCCCTTATCAAACTCGAACGCGCCAACATCCTTGATGTACAACCTTCCTCTAAATAGCGTTTTTACATATTTCGCGATTTGCAGCGGATTATAGCGCTGGAAGATCTTCATGCTGTTTAACTCCTGAAAATGTTTAATACGCTCCGTCGTGACCAAATTTGGTACGAACCCATGAAGCGCAAATGAGGCATAACTATAGAGCATCCTTTCTTACCAATGTTCCGAAAAGGTGAATTATTTACTGAATTGACACATCATTACAGAATACTCTGTTATCAGCCTCACGAAACCCAGTATAAACCTTCACTCATTATGGAATTGTGGCATAGGTTGCAAACCTGTTAACTCATTGCGACAGACGCATCATCCATGCCTAATATTGCAGGAACATGAACAACTGGTCGGATCACCAAGGAGAATAATAAATGCGTTTGAGACACACTGTGATAGCACTGGCACTCTTGCTGCCGGGCCTGGCTGCGGCACATGCCTTCAAACTGGGTGAACGCGTGCCAGCCGTTGGCGTTAACGACAAAGGAGAGCTGGTTTATCAACAAGATGAAGATAAGTTTAGCTACAAATCCTGGAATAGCGCGCAGCTAAGCGGAAAAGTTCGCGTTATCCTGCATATTGCCGGGCGCTCTTCTGCTAAAGAGCAGAATGCGGCGTTAATTGAAGCCATCAAAGCTGCGCATCTGCCGCACGATCGTTATCAAACCACCACTATCGTCAATACCGACGATGCGATTCCGGGCACCGGCATGTTCGTGCGCAGCAGCCTTGAGAGCAATAAGCAGCAGTTTCCATGGTCGCAGTTTATCGTCGATAGCAACGGCAGCGCGCGTCAGGCCTGGCAGCTGGAGAAAGGCGGATCCGCGATTGTGGTGCTGGATAACACCGCACATGTGCGCTACGTCAAAGATGGTCCGCTGACGCAGGACGAAGTGCAGCAGGCGATGAAGTTAATTCATGAGTTGTTGCAGAAGTGAACGGAAGTTGCCGTGGACGGCCAATACGGATGCATCCATGCATTGCACGTTCTTTAGCGGCGCGATTTATTGCGTACTAAATTGCGCCGCTGAAAGCTTAAAACAATGAAACGCGGAAACCGGGATTGAGGAACGATTCGCGTGGGGTGTAATCGAGGGTTTTGCCCTGCCAATCGTGGACATGCGCACCGGCGGCAATCGCCACCGCATGGCCTGCGCCGGTATCCCAGATGTTAGTGGGCCCGAAGCGCGGATAGAGTTGCGCGCTGCCTTCAGCTACCAGACAGAACTTCAGCGATGAACCAATCGCGGTGGTTTGATGCTCGCCGAGCTGGTGCAAATACTCCTGCAACTCGGTATCGCTCTCAAAATGCGAACGGCTAACCACCACTAACGGTGGACGCGCTTCACGCGCATGAATTTGCGTCTGCTGGCCGTTCTCTTCTTTCCAGGCTTTACCCTCAGCCGCCGAGTACATCACGCCTAGCACGGGCGCATACACCACGCCCAATACCGGTTTGCCATTTTCGATCAGCGCAATGTTGACCGTAAACTCGCCGTTGCGCTTGATGAACTCTTTGGTGCCATCGAGCGGATCGACCAGCCAGTATTTCTGCCAGTGCTGACGCACGTCCCAGCTCGGGGGATCCTCTTCAGATAGCACTGGCACCCCCGGCGAAAGCGCCGTCAGACCTTGCACAATCACGCGATGCGCCGCGAGATCGGCCGCGGTAACGGGAGAATCATCCGACTTACGGGTCACGTCAACCGGCTCTGCGCCGTTATATACCTGCATAATGGCATCGCCCGCATCACGCGCCAGCTGACAAATTTTATCTAACATTCTTTACCTCTTTTCCGCTGATTCTGCCTGTCAGACACCAACTGCCAATCTGTCCTTATTTTAGCAGTTGTCATTCAACAGCCTGCGACTGTGCTGTCTGCTACGGCAATCTATTTGAATATCAATACCATAGTTCATCATCGGCGGCTATGGCGGGATGCTGAATGCGCTTTTGGCGCGGCCCGGCGGGAGATATTGGATGAAAGTCCGAGCTTCATCACAAATTGAAATGATAATTCGTCATGGTTTTACATTATTTTGAGAGGCCCATTGGACCGAACAAGGAGCAAGCGATGTTTAAAGCGAGCATGTCGTTATTGGCACTCTGTATAACTGCCGCCACGGTACAGGCTGCTACGGTGGATCTGCGCATTCTGGAAACCACCGATCTGCACAGCAACATGATGGATTTCGATTATTACAAAGATACGCCGACGGAGAAATTTGGCCTGGTACGCACCGCCACCTTAATTCAGCAGGCCCGCGCGCAAGCGAAGAACAGCGTGCTGGTCGATAACGGCGATATCATTCAGGGCAGTCCGCTGGGCGATTACATGGCGGCGAAAGGGCTAAAACCGGGCGAAGTTCATCCGGTATATAAGGCGATGAATACGTTGGATTACGCGGTCGGAAACCTCGGTAATCATGAGTTCAATTACGGTTTACCTTATCTGCAAAAAGCGCTGGCCGGCGCGCGTTTCCCTTACGTCAACGCCAACATTATCGATGAAAAGAGCGGAAAACCGCTGTTTACGCCCTACTTAATCAAGGAAACCACCGTTACAGACCGTGACGGTAAGCCGCATACGCTGAAAATTGGTTACATCGGCTTCGTTCCCCCGCAGATTATGGTTTGGGATCGCAACAATCTGCAGGGAAAAGTGCGGGTTGATGACATCACTGAAACAGCGAAGCGCTATGTGCCGGAAATGCGCGCAAAAGGTGCTGAAATAATCATCGCTATTCCGCACTCCGGTTTGAGCAGTGAACCCTATCACGCCATGGCAGAAAATTCGGTCTATTACCTCAGCCAGGTTCCCGGCATCAACGCCATCATGTTCGGTCACGCGCACGCGGTCTTCCCGAGCAAAGAGTTTGCGGTAATTAAAGGCGCGGATATCGCCCAAGGCACACTTAACGGTATTCCGGCGGTGATGCCCGGTATGTGGGGCGATCATCTGGGTGTGGTCGACCTGGTGCTGAATAACGAGGGCGGCAAATGGCAGGTTGCGCAGGGCAAAGCCGAGGCACGTCCAATTTATGACAGCGCGGCGAAAAAATCGCTGGCTGCCGAAGATGCCGATCTGGTGAAAGTGTTGAAGCAGGATCACCGCGCCACGCGCGATTTTGTTGCCAAACCGATCGGTAAATCCGCCGACGTGATGTACAGCTACTTGTCGCTGGTGCAGGACGATCCCACGGTGCAGATCGTTAACAACGCGCAGCGCGCTTACGTCGAGCACTTTATTCAGGGCGATCCTGATCTTGGCCGCTTGCCAGTGCTCTCCGCCGCCGCGCCGTTTAAAGCTGGCGGCCGCAAAAACGATCCCGCCAGCTATGTCGAAGTGGAGAAAGGTAATCTCACCTTCCGTAACGCCGCCGATCTCTATCTCTATCCCAATACGCTGGTGGTGATGAAAGTCAGCGGTGCACAGGTGAAAGAGTGGCTGGAGTGTTCAGCCGCGCAGTTTAATCAAATCGATCCGCACAGCAGCAAACCGCAAGCGCTGATTAACTGGGATTTCCGTACCTATAACTTCGATGTGATCGATGGCGTGCAGTATCAAATCGATGTCACGCAGCCGGCGCGCTATGACGCAGAGTGCTCGCTGATCAACAAGGCGGCTTCGCGCATTAAGGATCTCAGTTGGCAAGGCAAACCTATTGATCCTCAGGCCAGTTTCCTGGTCGCCACCAATAACTATCGCGCTTATGGCGGCAAGTTTGCCGGCACCGGCGATAAGTATGTCGCCTTCGCGTCGCCGGATGAGAACCGCTCGGTGGTTGCCGCTTATATCAGCAGCGAAACCAAAGCGCATGGCGAAGTGAAACCGCAGGCCGATCACAACTGGCGGTTAGCGCCGATTAACAGCAGTACGCCGCTGGATATCCGTTTTGAGACCGCGCCTGGCGCGAAAGCAACGAAGTTTATCGAGCGGCACGCCGATTACCCGATGAAAGCGGTGGGCAGCGATGAGATAGGTTTTGCGTTGTGGCAGATGGATTTGCAGAAGAAATGATGAATAAGGGCGGCGATGGCCGCCCTTTTGCGACTTACAGAATTTCCAGCAGCTCAACTTCGAAGATCAGGGTGCTGAATGGCGGGATGGAGGCGCCAGCACCGCGTTCGCCGTAAGCGAGGTTGTGTGGAATCGCCAGTTCCCACTTGGAACCGACTGGCATCAGCGTCAGCGCTTCGATCCAACCGGCGATTACGCCGCTAACCGGGAATTCTGCGGGTTCGCCACGCGCGACTGAGCTGTCGAATACCGTGCCATCGATCAGTTTGCCGGTGTAATGCACGCGCACACGATCCTGACGTGAAGGAATTGGACCTTCGCCCTGCGTGATGACGCTGAACTGCAGACCGGTTTCAGTGCTGCTAACGCCTTCGCGCTGTGCGTTCTGCTCAAGGAAAGTCTGACCCTCTGCCGCCATCGCTTCTACACGCTCACGACGCACGCCTTCAGCGCGCTCGTGCACTTCACGCAGTGCGCGATGTACCACGTCAACCGGGACGGCCGGTGAGTTCCCTTCCAGCGCGTCGCGCAGGCCGGCGAGCAGTGCTTCTGGCTGCAGACCCTGCAGTCCAGACTCTTGCAGCTGCTGGCCTACCTGTAAACCGATACCGTAACTTGCTTGTGATTCGACGCTGTCGAATGAAGGGGTCGTCATCTTGATTCCTTAATCCCGGAGAAAAATAGAACCGGCAGCATACCAGCGCGGGCGGCTGGCGTAAAATCTCACGCGCCGCAGATGACATTTCCCGGCGAAACGGAAACAATACAGCGGTCAAATTTTTCAATGCTGCCAGGCACTTCCTGTCAGCATTGCTCATACTATAGCTGTGGCGAGGTTTTCACCCGCCACCGTCGGACACAAGAGAGAATACATGGGCCAGATCGCCCCACGACGTCGCAGGACGCTCGCACCGCGTACTTTATTACCTTGGTTGCAACGTTGGCTGCCGCGCATTCCGCGCAAAGCCGCCAGCGAGGAGGATTCACGAATGGCTTCCGATCACCCTTCCCGCGTTCCCGCCGCACTGCAGCGCGTCTGGCATTTGCTGGATGATGTGCGCTGGATGGATCCGCTACCCGCTTTGCATCGTCGCGGCATCGTCATTGCCCTGCTGGTGCTGCTGCTGGCGTTTCTCTGGCCGAGCAGCACGCCGCAATATCCGGTTGAGCGTCCAGCAGACAATAACGCTAAAGAAGTGCCAATGCAGGCGGAGATTTACGATAACAATCAACAGCAGAACACGCCGCCGAAAACCGATTCGCAGGGAGAATGGCGCACCTACAATGTGGCATCAGGCCAGACACTGGCACAGCTGTTCCGCGACAATAATTTGCCGGTGAATGATGTGTTTGCCATGGCGCGAGTCGAAGGTGATGGGCAGCCGCTGAGTGCGTTACAGAATGGTCAGCAGGTGAAGATTCGTCAGAACGCGCAAGGCGTAGTAACCGGTTTAACGGTGGATGGCAGTAACGGTCCGGTGCTGTTTACGCGCCAGCCAGATGGCAGCTTTATCCGCGCTCAGTAAAACACAGAAACAAAAACGCCGGCACAAGGCCGGCGTTTTCGCATTACTGAGTGAACTTACTCAGCAACTACATTCACAACCAGTTTAGCGAAGACTTCGCTATGGATCTGGAAGTCAACTTCGTGCTCACCGGTGGTGCGCAGTACGCCTTCTGGAAGACGAACTTCGCTTTTAGCCACTTCAACGCCAGCTGCAGTTACTGCATCAGCGATGTCACGGGTACCGATGGAACCGAACAGCTTACCAGCGTCGCCTGATTTAGACGCGATGGTTACGTTGCCCAGTGCGTTGATTTTCTCTGCACGTGCGTTAGCAGCAGCCAGAACGTCAGCCAGTTTGGCTTCCAATTCAGCGCGACGTGTTTCGAAGAACTCAACGTTTTTCTTGGTAGCAGGAACAGCTTTACCCTGTGGAACCAGGAAGTTACGAGCGTAGCCCGCTTTAACGTTAACCTGATCACCCAGGCTGCCCAGGTTTGCTACTTTATCAAGCAGAATAACTTGCATTACCTTATCCTCTTAAAGTCGTTAATGGACAACTACCGATTACTGATGACGATCAGTGTACGGAAGCAGGGACAGGTAGCGAGCGCGCTTGATGCAACGAGCGAGCTGGCGCTGGTATTTTGCACGAGTACCGGTAATACGGCTCGGGACAATTTTACCGCTTTCGGTAATGTAGTTTTTCAGTGTAGCGATATCTTTGTAATCAATCTCTACAACGCCTTCCGCGGTGAAACGGCAGAACTTGCGACGACGGAAATAACGTGCCATTTGGCTAGTCTCCAGAATCTATCAAATCAATCTGCTCGGCATGTAACACCATTCTGCTCTGACCATTGCGTGCCTGATGGCAGCTAATAAAGCCTTCGAGAGTGAGTTGCGTGCCGACCGTTATATGTTGAGTAATCACCTGATGGGTGCTGCCGCTGATAATCACCGGCATTTGACACCAGGCTTGCCGGTGGAAACCGGCTTCCTCTTGCACAGAACGATGCTCAAGCACGAACTGGCAATGAGGAATCCCTGACGGACTGACTTTTCGAACCGGCGTCTTGCACACAGTGCCAGACAGGCGCAGCCGATTTGCCGTCATGTCGGATTACTCTTCAGAATCCCCAGCATCTGAGTCATCAGCCGATTCGTTAGCAAAGTCTTCGCGGCGATCACGACGCTCGTCTTTAGCTTTAACCATCGGAGATGCTTCAGTTACCGCGTGCTTAACGCGCATAACCATGCTGCGGATAACGGCGTCGTTGAAGCGGAAGTTAGTTTCCAGCTCGTCAATCACTTCCTGCGGCGCTTCTACGTTCATCAGAACATAGTGAGCTTTGTGCAGTTTGTTGATTGGGTAAGCCAGCTGACGGCGGCCCCAGTCTTCCAGACGGTGAATCGTGCCCTGTGCACCGGTGATAGCACCAGTGTAACGCTCGATCATACCTGGAACCTGTTCGCTCTGGTCAGGGTGGACCATAAATACGATTTCGTAATGACGCATCGATAGCTCCTTACGGATTATTCAGCCTCCTGTCAGGGTCAGCTGCGGCCCACGGAAGCAAGGAACGTTATAGGTTGCGAATCATTTAAAAAATGAAACACACCTCTGAATGCAGCTGAAAAATTGACGCGTAATCATACTGGCGTCCTTGCGGAAACTCAAGCGCACAATTCATCAAATGGCGACTATCGTGCCAGCGGATGCGGCTTTTCGTGCTAAGTGAAATGCATCAGTGAGTTAGAGAAGGTTTTATCAAATTCTCTGAAGAAGGCGTTCAAAGGGACGATCTGGTGGCAAATTGGTTAAGAACTACACTGTTTACAGGCGCAACGAATTCCGCTTTTCGCCGCGTCTGAGAGTGCAATCCCTGGAGTGAGGAGTCGATAATGAAAAAGATCATTTTCGCCACTTTACTGGGTCTCTTCCTGTCTACACCCGCTCTTGCCAGCTCCGCTGACTTCGCGCAGCAGATGAGAAGTCACAGCAGCAACGCGGCATCAGGCTATGTCTACGTCAATCGGCTGGATGCGCCTGCAAGCAGTAACCCAGTCAGTGCCAATACCAGCGCCGCCGAACGGTTGTCATCACAACTCTGATTCGGCAACCTAAACGGGCTGGCGCCAATCACGCCAACCCGCATTTTTATAAATGATGTTTAAAGAAACTGACCAGCGCCGTCAGGGCCGCAGGCGTGATTTTATGGCCGATGTTTTTTTCAGATAGCGTGGTCACATGGTGATCGAGTTCTGCCTCGCCTAAGGCTTTCTGCAAACGCGCCGTTTCAGCAAAGGGCACCACTTCATCCGCTTCGCCGTGCCACAACAGCAAAGGTCGATTCGCCAGTTTCTCCAGCTGTTCGCTGGGATCGTAAGGCGCCAGCGGTGCTAAACGCGCGGCAAAAGCCTCTTTCTGCTCTGGCGTGCGCGCCACCAGCGGCGGAAACAGCGTATGACTCAGCTGCATGAAATAGCCGGAACCCATCAAACACGCCACGCTGTGAATCTGTGGATAGCGTGCCATCGCGCCCAGCGCGGTCATGCCGCCCATTGAGGCGCCTGCCACGGCAAAACGCTCATCCGCAATCCAGTCGTTATCGCGCAGCGCCTTTTCCAGCAACGGCACTTCATCGATGTTCTGTTTAAGGATCTCCCAGAAGTGGGTCATCCGCGCGTCGGTATCGCCGTTGTAACGTGCGCCGTGCATGTCCGCATCGGGCATGATCACGCGGAAACCAGCCTGCGCCAGCGCCACGGCAAAGTAGCTGTAAACCTCTTTCGATGAGGTAAAACCGTGATAGAACAACACCGTCGGCAAGCGCGCCTGGCGCTGCCCGGCCGGTGATGCATGAATACATTCAATGCCTGCCAGATTCTCCGTTGCCAACTCAATCATACCGCCTCCATTGAGAATGATTATCACTGGACTCAGTGTAAGCGCTGCCTGATAAAATGCGAGCCACTTCACATTAAGTTTGAATAATTTCTGCCCTAAACATTTAGCCCACTTTGCCGTTGATCTTGTACCCCTTCAATAATCTCAAAAGGTACTTTATGAAGCGTCTTTCTCTCAGCGCCATGGGTCTCGGAATCAAGCTGTCTGTATTGACGTCTTTGAGCGTGGCAATTGTGCTATTTACGCTGACCTTGACCCTGAGCCATAACGCGGCACGTCAGCTGGAGCAGCTGGCAACCGACGATATGCAGAATCAGGTGCAAGGCATTAATGAAATGGCCACCATGTTCAACGCCACGCTGTCGGAAGAGGTGGCGAATTACACCAAATTGTTCCAAAGCTTCCTGCCAAAACGTTTTAGTCGTGACGACAGCGAACGTGTGCAGGTAGGTGAATTCAGCACGCCAACGCTGCGAGCGGGATTGAAAACCCTCAACCTCGATCAGATCGCGGTAGATGATTTTCTCGATCGTACTGGTGCGGTATCCACCATCTTCGTGCGTGACGGCGAAGATTACATCCGCATCGCCACCTCGCTGAAAAAAGAGGATGGCAGCCGCGCGGTGGGCACCAAACTGGATCGCAGCAGCGCCGCCTGGCGCAGCGTCAATCAGGGCACGGTCTATCGCGGCCTGGCGACGCTGTTCGGCCATCGTTACATTACGCAATATCAGCCGGTGCAGGATAGCAGCGGCGCGGTGATCGCTATTCTGTTCGTCGGGGTACAGATCGACGCGCAGTACGCGCTGATGCGTGACAAAGTGCTGGCGCGCCATCTTGGTGACAGCGGCACCTTCTCGGTGTTGAATGGGACGCCGGGCAGCAGCCAGGGCCAATATCTGTTTGATCGTCACGCTGAAGGCAAACTGCCGCGTTGGGATAACACCACGCAGCAGCAACTGCTTAGCCAGCCGAAGGGATTAGTGGCGGTTGAACTGGATGGCGAAACCAGACTGCTGGCGTGGCAGCAGTTGCCAGGCTGGAACTGGATTATCGCCGGTGAAGTGAGCCGTGCCAGCCTGCTGGCGCCAATCACGCACAGCCGTAACCTGTTTATGGCGATTGGCCTGGCGCTGGTGATCGCGTTTGCCATTGGCTTTATGTGGTACAGCCGCCGCGCCATCACGCGTCCGCTGCAGCAGGTGATCCATCTGGCAGAACAGTACGCCGCTGGTAATCTGCAGGCACATCTCGACTCTTCACGTCGTGATGAGATTGGTCAGCTGGTCAGCGCGATCAACGGCATTGGCGATGGACTGGAGAAAGTCGTCAGTCAGGTACGTTCGGCGGCGCGGGAAATCAGCAGCGGCACCGATACCATCGCCGCCAGCAGCTCCAGCATCAGCGAGCAGATTGGCCGTCAGGCCAGCAGCGTGGAAGAAACCTCGGCCAGCATGGAGCAGTTTGGCGCCACCGTGGCACAAACCGCTGCCAACGTGCGGCAGGCGATGGCGCTGGTTGGTGAAGCGGCTAATACCGTGAATCACGGCGGCAGCACCGTGGCACGTTCGGTGGAAACCATGTCGGAGATTCGCGTGGCGTCGCAGAGCATCGCCGATATTACCCATGTGATTGAGTCGATCGCCTTCCAGACCAACATTTTGGCGCTCAATGCCGCGGTTGAAGCTGCTCGCGCCGGTGAACACGGCAAAGGCTTTGCGGTGGTCGCGGCGGAAGTGCGCGCGCTGGCACAGCGCAGTGCTACGGCCGCCAAAGAGATTGATGGGTTGATTGCCAGCTCCATCGATAAAGTGGCGGCCGGCCATACGTTATCTGAGCAGACGCGCGATGCGATGAGCCATATCGTCAATCACATCGAGCAGGTTAAAACGCTGATGGGTGAGATCAATATTGCCGCGCAGGAACAGGCGGCGGGCATTGGTCAGGTGAATCTGGCGATGAATCACATCAGCCAGGCCACGCATCAAAGCAGTGATATGATTAACCAGTCAGAAACCACCGCCAATCATCTGAGTAAGAAAGGGCATCATCTGACGCAGCTGGTGAGCATTTTTCATTTGAAAGACTAAAAGCCACAGGAAGATGGCTTACACTTGAGCCATCTTACTGCTTCAGGAGTTGCTATGCGTACTCTCTATTTGGCCTTAACGCTGCTGCTCAGCGGCTGCGCCGCTTTCACCACTACGCCACAAGCTCCGCCGCCGCCCACGCAGCACGCGCAGGAGATTTCACGCGCGCAGAGTATTGGCCTGCCGAAGCTCGGCACTATCACTACCACCACACGCGGCTCGCCGGATGATGCACAGCGCGCTATCGCCGCGAAAGCCAACCAGGCGGGCGCGGTTTACTATCAAATTCTGATGCTGGATGAGACCACCATCCCCAGCTTCTGGTACGCCACTGCCATTCTGTATGGCGCGCCGTCAACCGGCGCTGCAGCGCAACAGTAAGCGCGTGCAGAGATCGTCGCTTAATGCCCGTGTGCCGCGCAGATCAAGCTGCTGCTGACACCAGCCATCGGCCAGCGGCGGCTCTGCCACTTTCAGCAGAATCGCGGCACTTGCCAGCTGCAGTAACTCGCGCGTGATTTCTCGCGCCTGCCCTTCACGCGGGTTCGCGAGCTGCAAGCGTAATTGCCGCCAGCGGCGATCAAAGTGACGATTACTGCCCTTCACCGCCTCAAACTCATCGTGCAGCATGGTCATCACCTCGGCGTGACGACCGAGCACCCGCATGACATCCAGGCACATCACATTGCCGGCGCCTTCCCAGATACTATTCACTGGCATCTCACGATAAAGACGCGGCAGCTCGCTCTCTTCGCAATAGCCAATGCCGCCCAACACTTCCATCGCTTCTGCCACAAAAGGCATGCCCGCCTGGCAGATCACAAATTTGGCGGCGGGTGTGAACAGGCGTGCGTATAAGCGCTCATGTTCGCTGGCCGGCGTTGACCAGGCGCGCGCCAGCCGCAGCAGCAGTGCGGTTTGCCCTTCCAGCTGCAGCGCCTGTTGCGCCAGCACCGCGCGCATTAGCGGCTGATCGATAAGGTTCTTGCCCATCACCTGACGCTGCTGCGCATGGTGTACGGCAATCGACAGCGCACGACGCATCTGTCCGTGGCTGCCCAGCGCGCAGTCGAAGCGCGTCATACCGCCCATCTTGAGGATCAGCCGCACACCTTCGCCCTCTTCGCCCATCAGCCAGCCGATAGCATCCTGAAATTCCACTTCAGCGCTGGCGTTGGAGCGATTGCCGAGCTTGTCTTTAAGGCGTTCGATGCGAATGGCGTTGCGCGTGCCGTCCGGCAGCAAGCGGGGCAGGAAGAAGCAACTCAATCCCTGTGACGTTTGCGCCAGAATCAGATGCGCATCGCTTTGCGGGACCGAGAAAAACCATTTATGGCCGGTGATGCGATACGCTTCGCCCGGCCCGCGCACGCCGAGCGGTTCGGCGCGTGTGGTGTTGCTCAACACATCGGTGCCGCCCTGTTTTTCCGTCATGCCCATGCCAATCAACAGACCGCGTTTCTTGTTGCCAGGCAGATGATGCGCATCGTAACGATCGCTGAGCAGCGCTTCGCGCCAGTCCGCGTAGGGTTCAGGCAGATGATTCTGCAGCAGCGGAATGGCGGCGTGCGTCATCGTCACCGGACAGAGCGAGCCGGCTTCCACTTGGGCATGCAGGATAAATCGTGCGGCGCGCGCCACCATCGCCTGTGGCTGAACGTCGGGCTGCCAGCTGAGATTGTGAAGCCGACTGGCGCATAATCCCTGCATCAGCAGATGCCAGGCGGGATGAAAACGCACTTCGTCGAGGCGTTCACCGCGCGCGTTGTAGCGCAGCAGTTCAGGCGCTTCGACGTTAGCTAAGCGGCCTAACTCAAGGGATTCGGCGCTGCCAAGTTGCAGGCCGACGGAAGCCAGCCATTCGCGATCCCAGCTGGCACCTTCGCGTGCAACGGCCTCGCACAGGGCGATATCACGCGAGAATAGGTTGCTGTTGCTGAGCGGTTGGGGCTGATTGAATACGGTGTGAGTGGTCCAAATCATATAACGTCCTCCTCATACTCATTTTTCAAGTATGAAGAGGATGTGCAGTTATGCCTGGCCTGGAAAACTTTTTGCGGTGGGGATCACGCCTGACGCTGACGTACGGCTTCGAACAAGCACACGCCAGTGGCAACTGACACGTTGAGTGACGAGACGCTGCCTGCCATTGGGATGCTGATCAGCTCATCGCAATGCTCACGCGTTAAACGACGCATACCTTCACCTTCCGCGCCCATCACCAGCGCCATTGGGCCGGTCATTTTGCTTTGGTAAACGGTGTGATCGGCTTCGCCTGCGGTACCAACCACCCAGACGTGGTATTCCTGCAGCAAGCGCAAGGTGCGCGCCAGGTTGGTGACGCGAATCAACGGCACGTTTTCCGCCGCGCCGCTGGCCACTTTCTTCGCGGTGGCATTCAACGGTGCTGCACGGTCTTTTGGCACGATGACCGCATGCACGCCCGCGGCATCCGCGCTACGCAGGCAAGCACCGAGGTTGTGCGGATCGGTAACGCCATCCAGCACCAGCAGGAACGGTTTCTCAAGGCTCTGCAGCAGATCCGGTAAATCACCCTCCTGATACTGCTTGCCTGGCTTCACGCGCGCCACGATGCCCTGATGCACGCCGCCTTCAACCTGGCTATCGAGCCATTGACGGTTCGCCACCTGCACCGGGATTCCCTGAGCTTCCAGTGCGAGGATCAGCGGCTGCAGGCGACGATCTTCGCGGCCTTTAAGGATAAAGACTTCCTGAAAACGCTGAGGATCGCGCTCCAGCAGCGCCTGCACGCTATGAATACCAAAAATTATTTCACTCATTACTTTGCTCAAGGTTGGATTTAGATCGTTGAATTCGGAGATTCAGGTGCGCAGGAATGCGCACCCTACAACGGTTTCGTCAAGTCGCCCCGCAAGGCGACCAAACTATCAGGCTTCGTCAGGCTGCTTCTTCGACGCGCGCTTAGACTTGGTGGCGGCGGCGATTTTACGGGTTTTCTCGGAGACTTTTTTGCCTTTTTTCTCGGTTTTAGCCGGTTTTTCAGCAACCGCAGTCTTTTTCTTTTCGCCGCGGAACGCTGAATCAGGTTCGAAAGTGCCCTTCTTGCCGGCATCACGACGACGCTTGGCTGGCGGTTTGCCACCGCGTTTCTCGCGCTCACGTTCGGTTTTGCCTTCGCCGCGCGGTACACGCTTGCTGGAGATCAGCGCGAAGTCGATTTTACGCTCGTCCATATGCACGGCTTCAACGCGCACTTCCACCGCATCGCCCAGACGATAAGTACGGCCGCCGGATTCACCAATCAGACGCTGACCCACCGCATCGAAGCGATAATAGTCGTTATCCAGCGAGGAAACGTGCACCAAACCATCGATAAACAGTTCGTTAAGACGCACGAAGAAACCAAAGCCAGTCACACTGGAGATCACGCCGTTGAACACGTTGCCAACCTGATCCTGCATGAAGTCACACTTCAGCCAATCGGCAACATCGCGCGTGGCTTCATCAGCACGGCGCTCGGTCAGTGAACAGTGCTGGCCCAGCTGCAGCATCTGCTGCATGTCGTAGTGATAGCCGCCGGTCGGCGTGGTGATGCCATCCACTTCGCCGCGCTCTTTTGCCAGCAGATATTTGATGGCGCGATGCAGCAGCAAATCCGGGTAGCGGCGAATCGGCGAGGTGAAGTGCGCGTACGACGCCAGCGCCAAGCCGAAGTGACCCCGGTTTTCAGGATCGTAAACCGCCTGTTTCATCGAACGCAGCAGCATGGTTTGCAGCATTTCTGCGTCTGGCCGATCGGCCACTTGCTTCAGCAAGGCGGCATAATCGGTCGGGTGTGGCTTAGTGCCACCCGGCAGGCTTAAGCCCAGCTCGTTCAATACGGTACGGAAGCTTTTGATGCTGTCTTCGCTTGGACGATCGTGATCGCGGAACAGCGCAGGCTCTTCATTTTTCTCAACAAAACGCGCTGAGGCGATATTGGCGAGAATCATACACTCTTCAATCAGCTTATGCGCATCATTGCGTGACGTGCGCTCAACGCGCTCAATGCGACGCTCGGCGTTGAAGATGAACTTGGGTTCATCGGTCTCAAACGAAATGCCGCCACGCTGCTCGCGCGCGGTTTCCAGCACCTGATACATGTTGTGCAACTCGTGCAGATGAGGAACCTGAGCCGCGTATTGTTCACGCAGATCGGCATCACCTTGCAGAATGTTCCACACTTTGTTGTAGGTCAGTCGCGCATGGGAATTCATCACCGCTTCATAGTGTTTGAAACCGGTAAGTTTGCCGCTGGAGGAGATGGTCATCTCACACACCATGCACAAACGATCAACCTGCGGATTCAGCGAGCACAAGCCGTTGGAGAGAATCTCCGGCAGCATCGGGATAACCTGCGACGGGAAATAGACCGAGGTGCCGCGCTGATGCGCTTCATCGTCCAGCGGCGTGCCCGGACGTACGTAATAGCTGACGTCGGCAATGGCCACCCATAAACGCCAGCCGCCGCCGCGTTTCTTCTCGCAGAAAACCGCATCATCAAAGTCACGTGCATCTTCACCATCAATGGTGACCAGCGGCAACTTACGTAAATCAACACGTCCCAGCTTCGCTTCTTCCGGTACTTCTTCTTTCAGCTTAGCGATTTGCTTCTCAACTTCTTCCGGCCATGTGTGCGGGATTTCATGGGTGCGCACCGCCATATCGACCGCAAGGCTGGTGCCCATATCGTCACCCAGCAGCTCGGTCACTTTACCGATCGCTTTGGTGCGACGCGTCGCACGTTGGGTGATTTCAACCACCACCACTGAACCCATACGCGCGTTAAGCGTTTCTTCTTGCGGGATCAGGATGTCGAAACTCAGGCGGCTGTCATCCGGCACCACAAAACCGGTACCTGCATCGGTAAAGTAGCGGCCGACGATCTGGCTGTTACGTGGCTCAAGCACGCGCACCACGCGCGCTTCACGACGACCTTTACGATCGGCGCTGCCTGGCTGCGCCAGAATCACGTCGCCGTGCAGGCAGAATTTCATCTGCTCAGCAGAGAGATAGAAATCATCTTTCTGACCTTCTACGCGCAGGAAGCCATAGCCATCGCGATGGCCAATCACTTTACCGCGAAGCAGATCAAGACGTTCTGGCAGGGCGTAACATTGACGGCGAGTAAACACCAGCTGGCCATCGCGCTCCATGGCGCGCAGACGACGACGCAGCGCTTCCAGCTGCTCTTCACTGGTGATATTCAATTCCTGCGCGATGTCATCGCGGCTGGTCGGCTTTTCGCGTTTTTCCAGCAGTGCCAGAATAAATTCGCGGCTTGGAATTGGGTTTTCGTATTTTTCAGCTTCTCTATCCTGATAAGGATCTTTTGACATTACGGTTCCTCCGATGTCATTTAATTTGGATTGCCACCGGCGGTTCGGACAATAAAAGTTGGTACAGTGAATCGTTATCTTTGACCAAATCGGCCAGCGTATACTTGTCCAGTTCCTTGAGGAATAGCTGGACCGCATCGTGCAATGCTTTACGCAAACGACAGGCTGGCGTGATCACACACTCGTCGCAGTTCACGAGCTGCAATGGCTCCATTCTTCGCACCACATCGCCAATGACGATTTTTTCCGGGTCCATGCCTAAACGAATTCCGCCGTTTTTACCGCGTGTTGCGGCGACAAAGCCAGCCCGGCTAAGTTGATTGATGATTTTAACCATATGGTTACGCGACACCCCGTAGGTATCGGTGACTTCGGTAATGTTGGTCTGCTTACCTTCCGGTAACGTCGCCATGTAAATCAGGGCACGCAGACCATAATCGGTAAAACTTGTTAGCTGCACATATACCTCAGTGAATCATCGAACGTTATGGTTATGCGCCGGTCGGCGTGATGTTTAAATATGATGATAAACCAGAGCGTGGTGGCCGGTGCGTTTTTTTCCGGCAAGTATCGATATTTGCAAGAAAAAATAGAGTGAGTGGAGTCAAAGATTAGAAATACAAAGGCCGGACAGAGTCCGGCCTGAGGAGATTATGCGTCGAACGGGTCGCGCAGAATCATGGTCTCACTGCGGTCTGGGCCGGTAGAAATAATATCAATCGGCACACCGGTCACTTCTTCTACACGTTTGATGTAGTCGCGTGCAGCTTGCGGCAGACCTTCCAGCGTCTTGACGCCGAATGTGGTCTCGCTCCAGCCTGGCATGGTTTCGTAAATCGGCTCAATGCCTTCCCAGCCTTCAGCTGCCAGCGGCGTGGTGGTCATTTCGCGGCCATCTGGCATGCGATAAGCGACACAGATTTTCACTTCTTTCAGGCCATCCAGCACGTCCAGTTTGGTCATGCAGAAACCTGAAAGGGAGTTGATCTGTACGGCACGGCGAACGGCAACCGCATCCAGCCAGCCGGTACGACGACGACGACCGGTGGTCGCGCCGAACTCGTTACCTTGAGCACACAGGAACTCGCCGGTTTCATCGAACAGTTCGGTCGGGAATGGACCGGCACCCACGCGCGTTGAGTAGGCTTTCACGATACCCAGCACGTAATCAACATAGCGTGGACCAATACCTGAACCCGTCGCTACGCCACCTGCGGTGGTGTTTGATGAGGTCACGTATGGATAGGTACCGTGGTCGATATCCAGCAGCGTACCCTGCGCACCTTCAAACATGATCAGGTCGCCAAGCTTGCGCGCGCCGTCCAGCAGATCAGACACATCAACCACCATGCTGGTAATGATATCGGCCACCGCCAGCGTATCACTCAGCACTTTTTCGTAGTCAACTGCGTCGGTTTTGTAATAGTTAACCAGCTGGAAGTTGTAGAAATCGACGATCTCTTTCAGCTTCACCGCAAAGGTTTCTTTGTTGAAGAGATCGCTCACGCGCAGACCGCGACGTGCCACTTTATCTTCATAGGCAGGACCGATACCGCGACCGGTGGTGCCGATAGCTTTAGCGCCACGCGCTTTTTCGCGCGCCACATCCATTGCTACGTGGTACTGCAGAATCAATGGGCAGGCTTCAGAGATCAACAGACGTTCACGTACCGGCACACCGCGCTCTTCCAGACCTTTCATCTCTTTCATCAGCGCTTCAGGCGACAGGACAACGCCGTTACCAATGATGCTGGTGACGTTTTCACGCAGGATGCCAGATGGAATTAAGTGGAGGACGGTTTTTTCACCGTTGATGACAAGTGTGTGGCCTGCATTATGGCCACCTTGGTAACGCACGACGTAATTCGCGCGCTCTGTCAGAAGGTCTACGATCTTACCTTTACCTTCGTCACCCCATTGGGTGCCCAGTACGACGACGTTCTTACCCATTTTTTCAAAATCACCGATTGCTTAAAAATGGATTCTACCACCTGACTTTTACTCTTTCAGCACTTTTAGCATACGATTGCGCTGTTTTTTGCCTGAGTTTTGCTCAGCTCACAACATGTTGGGGGAACAGCGGCCAACAGACACAATTGAGTCGGGCGGCCTCACATAATTTCAGGCTGATTAACGCGCATGCATGCTGATCATGGCGTAAATCACTACGCCGGCCACCACTAAACCGCCACCAAAACGATGCAAGAGACGATCGGGCAACTGCGTCATCGCCAGAATCATCCGCCGCCACGCACGTGGCATAAACATCGGTCCAAGTCCTTCCAGCACCAAAACCAAAGCCAGCGCCATCCAGATGGTTGAATTCATGATTTTTTCCCAAAAAAAAGGCCGACAACATTGTCGGCCTGGACTTTATATCAGTTCTTAACGCGTGGCGTTAGAGGGCGCTTTCATATAGCGGAAGAAATCGCTATCCGGGCTCAGCACCAGCACATCCTGGTTGTCTGAGAAGCTATTCTCATAGGCGCGCAGGCTGCGGATAAAGGCATAGAAATCCGGATCCTGGCTGAAGGCATCAGCAAACAGTTTTGCCGCTTCACCATCACCTTCACCGCGCGAAATCAGCGCTTCACGCTGTGCTTCTGCCAGCGTGCGCGTAACCTGATAATCGGCCTGTGCACGCAGTTTCTCTGCCTCTTCCTGACCTTGTGAACGCTGACTACGCGCTACCGCTTCACGCTCGGCGCGCATACGGTTGTAGATCGCGTCAGACACTTCAGTCGGCAGGTTGATCTGCTTGATGCGTACGTCGACAACTTCAATACCTAACGCAGCCATGCTGTTCGGGTTTGGTGCCGGCTCACTGCTGTTGGTTTCACGTTCTACACGTGCTGCCGCACTCGCAATCGCATCATCCGCTGCTGGCGTCTGAACGTCATCATCATTGCCAGCGCTGCCGGTGTTCAGGGCATCACGCACGTCGGTGGTTAAACGGCCACGTGAATCAGTCACGATGTCTTTCACATCCAGACGACCCATTTCAGAACGCAGACGGTCACTGAACTTACGTTTCAGCAGCACTTCTGCCTGAGAAACGTCGCCACCACCGGTTGCCAGGTAGTAACGGCTGAAGTCACTGATGCGCCACTTGATGTAAGAATCAACGATCAGGTCTTTCTTCTCTTTGGTAACAAAGCGGTCAGCCTGGTTATCCATGGTCTGAATGCGCGCATCCAGTGATTTCATGGTTTCGATAAACGGAATTTTGAAATGCAGACCCGGTGCGTACACCAGCGGTTTGTTTTCGTCATCACGCAGAACCTTACCAAAGCGCAGCACGATGCCGCGTTGGCCTTCCTGCACCACGAACAGTGACGCGTAAAGCACCACCAGCACTACAATAATTACGGCGATGATTGGCTTACGCATCGATTACTCCCTCCCCTGGCGCTGGGTATCGTTGCGCAGCGCATTGGCGCGACGCTGATCCATGATGCTGTCTGGACTGTAAGATGAAGAATCTCCACGGCTCGCATTACTATCGGACGACGAAGGAGACTTCATTAAATTCGTCATTTTCTGACCGCCTTGGCCAGATGCCTGACCACCGCGCATCAGTTGATCCAATGGCAGGACTGTCAAATTATTACCACGATCGCTGATCAATACCTTGCGGGTATGACTCAGCACACGTTCCATGGTTTCAATATAGAGACGCTCTTTCGTGATTTCTGGTGCAGCTTTATATTCAGGCAGCAAGCGAGCAAAACGCGCCACTTCACCTTGCGCTTCTAACACCGTACGTTCTTTGTAAGCACGCCCCTCTTCGAGGATACGTTGCGCCTGACCATTAGCACGCGGCTGAACTTCGTTCGAATAAGCTTCAGCTTCACGGACGTATTGTTCACGGTTTTCACGTGCGGCAATCGCATCATCAAACGCGGCTTTTACTTCTTCTGGTGGGCGCGCCGCCTGGAAGTTTACGTCCAGCAGGGTAATACCCATGTTGTACGGACGGATAGTCTCGTCAAGCTCACGCTGAGTTTCGCTACGTACCACGGTACGACCTTCCGTCAGGATGCGGTCCATGGTTGAGCGACCAATAACGCCACGCAAGGCGCTGTCGGTGGCCTGACGCAGGCTGTCATCGGCACTGGTCACGGCATACAGATAACGCTCAGGATCGGTCACGCGGTACTGCACGTTCATCTCAACGCGCACTACGTTTTCATCCGACGTCAACATCACGCCAGACGCCGCCAGTTCACGTACGGCTTCTACGTTTACGGCGCGAACCTGATCGACGAAAGTCGGTTTCCAGTTGAGGCCTGGCTCAACCAGATGGCTAAATTTGCCAAAGCGCGTGACGACGCCACGTTCCGCTTCTTTGATGGTGTAGAAACCGCTAGCCGCCCAGATAACGACTGCCGCTACGGCAACAATGCCAACTACTTTGCCACCGCTACCGCCGCTGCGCTGGCCATTGTCATTCTGTTTGCCACCGCCCAGTCCGCCGAGTTTTTTACTCAACTTTCGGAAGATATCATCCAGATCAGGTGGTCCCTGATCGCGACCTCCTTTATTTCCCCCAGAGTTGCCGCCTTGATTATTGCTGCTTCCCCACGGGTCGCGGTCCTGTCCGTTATTTCCGGGCTGATTCCACGCCATGTTTCTACTCCATTTATTGTATTTACGTTTTTTACCCTTCATCTTTCGGATTGCAGCTTCGTTGGCTGCCTTCGTTCACCCCAGTCACTTACTGATGTAAGCTCCTGGGGATTCACTCAGTTGCCGCCTTGCTGGAATCCGAAATATTCGGGTAAATCCTGCACATACGGCCTGCAACGATAATGACGACAATCTAAAAGATATTGAGTAAAGGCGTTTGGGCAATTTCAAACAATATAACTGGCTAGCGACGGCTCTTGTTTACACAGACGACGCCAATCAACTATCGGCATACGCACGTGCAAACTCACACAGCCATCATCTTCATTCCATTCTTTTTCTATAGCATGCAACTGATAAAAACGACTGCGCAAACGGCCCGCTTCCGGCGGCAGACGTAAATCGTACTGCGCGATTTCACCGGCTAAACGCTCAGAGAGCGCCTGCCACAGCAACGGCAGACCCACGCCGCTCTGTGCAGATAACCACACACGAATCGGCTGGTTCTCTTCGTTGCGATCGATACGCGGCACAAAGTCCTCCAGCATATCGATTTTGTTCATGATCAACAGCGCCGGAATTTCGTCAGCTTCAATCTCTTCCAGAACTTCATTTACTGCATCAATGTTGTCATTCACACGCAAATCGGCGGCGTCAATCACATGCAGCAGCAATGTCGCCTGACGCGTTTCCTGCAGCGTGGCTTTAAACGCCGCGACTAAGTCGTGCGGCAAATGACGGATAAAACCAACGGTGTCTGCTAAAACCACTTCACCCACATCCGCCACATTCAAACGACGCAATGTCGGATCAAGTGTCGCGAACAGTTGATCCGCTACGTACACATCCGCAGAGGTAATCGCGTTGAACAGGGTGGATTTACCGGCGTTGGTGTAACCCACCAGCGAAACGGTTGGCACGTCAGCTTTGGCACGCGCTTGTCTGCCCTGATCGCGCTGTTTTTCGACGCGTTCAAGACGGGAGAGAATCTGACTGATACGGCCACGCAGCAAGCGTCGGTCCGTTTCCAGCTGAGTTTCACCCGGACCACGTAAACCGATACCGCCTTTCTGGCGTTCAAGGTGTGTCCATCCGCGAACCAAACGGGTTGCTAAATGGCGTAGTTGTGCCAGCTCGACCTGCAATTTACCCTCATGGGTGCGGGCGCGCTGGGCGAATATATCGAGAATTAAGCCGGTGCGATCGATTACGCGACATTCGCACAGCCGTTCAAGATTACGTTCCTGAGCAGGAGTTAAGGCATGATCGAATAAAACGACCGATGCTCCACTCGCTTTTACCGCATCGGCAATTTCAACTGCCTTTCCTTCACCGACAAAATATTTGGGATGTGGCGCTTTACGGCTGCCCGTAATGACTTGCAGCGCTTCAACGCCCGCAGAAGAGACAAGAGTTTCAAACTCCTGCAAATCTTCCAGCTCTTTGTCTTGGGAGAACCAGATGTGTACCAGTACGGCCTGCTCACCGGCATCATAACGGTCAAACAAGCTATAACCTCGCTAAAATAAAATAACCAGGACAGGAAAACGTGCTCGTTCTCCAGCCCTGGCTTTACGGCAGCGCAAAATTATTCTGCGTTATCGCCGTCTTGTTGTGGCTGCGACTGAGCGCTTTGATTGCTTCCGCTGTGATGATAGTTGCTGCTACCACCGCTGCCGCCCGCGTTATTGCTATGGTGCGACACTGGACGAGAAGGAACCACTGTAGAGATGGCGTGTTTATACACCATCTGGCTGACCGTGTTTTTTAACAGAATGACGAACTGATCAAAGGATTCAATTTGCCCTTGCAGCTTAATACCATTCACCAAATAGATCGAAACCGGTACACGTTCACGACGCAATGCGTTCAAAAACGGGTCTTGTAAAGATTGCCCCTTAGCCATTCTATCTTTTCCTTATATGCTTGTTGTTTGTTACTTTAAGAACCGTGGTTCAGAAAAACTGCGTAAAAATTTGCGCACGATAACGGACCAATTGTACACAATCATCCCTGCTACGCACTAACTACCTTAAGCACCGCATTACGCGCTAACTCTGGCTCATCACTGTTTAACCAGTGTACTTCAGGCCAGCCACGTAACCAGGTCATCTGGCGTTTAGCGAGCTGCCGAGTGGCGCAAATTCCCCGATAAACCATTTCGTCGTAATCGATTTCACCTGACAAATAAGACCACATCTGGCGATAACCGACACAACGAATGGAAGGCATGTCCGTATGCAAATCACCTCGCGCAAACAGTGCACGAGCCTCCGCTTCAAATCCTGACGCTAGCATCTGGTCGTAACGCAACGCAATGCGTTGATGTATCAGTTCACGACTCGCAGGTGCGATAGCAAACTGGTACACGTCGTAGGGTAACGCTTCGCCGGAGGTTTTTGTCAGTTCCGTTAAAGTTTTACCCGAAATAAAAAAAACTTCCAGTGCTCGCGAAAGTCTCTGCGGATCATTCGGATGAATACGACTACCGGCGACCGGATCGATTTCACACAGCTGACGGTGCAAGGCTTCCCACCCTTTCTCCGCCGCCATTTGCTCTATTCGCTGACGCACCTCGGGATCGGCCGAGGGCAACGGCGACAATCCTTCAAGTAACGCCTTGAAGTAGAGCATGGTTCCACCAACAAGCAACGGAATCTTCCCCTTCCGGGTGATCTCCGCCATTTCTGCCAACGCATCGCGACGAAACTCTGCGGCGGAATACGCTTCCGCCGGATCGCGAATGTCCAGCAAACGATGGGGCGCCAGTGCTAACTCTTCTGCCGACGGTTTCGCCGTGCCAATATCCATCCCGCGATAGATTAAGGCAGAGTCAACGCTAATAAGTTCCACCGGAAGTTGCTGACGCAGCGAAATCGCTAACGCCGTCTTACCGGAGGCGGTAGGCCCCATCAAAAAAATTGCCTTTGGCCGGCTAGCCTGGTTTAGTTCACTCATGCTTCAACGCGTTTAGCGCGCTCTCAATCTCAATGGTCTGTAACAGACCTGAAGGCGGCGACTTCAGCAGTTGCGGACAAAGCCTTTCCAGCTCTGCCAGCAGTGCAATCGCCTGCGAGTGATTCCAGTGAGCGTCTTCTGCATCATCTCGACGCGCCAGCCATTGGGCCAACGTGGATGCAGAAACCTCTTGCTGCCGGGCCAGGTAGCCTAACAGTTCTGGAATCAAGATTTGTAAATTTTGTGTTCGTAACGGTAAAGGCACCGCGTGCAACGTCACGTGTTGCCCTTCTCGTTGTAAATCAATGCCCATCTGGCTCAGCAGCGCGGCATGATCGGCGATGGCAGCCAGCTCGGGCGCAGCAATTTTCAGGCGCACCGGGATCAGCAGCGGCTGCGGTTTTAAACCTTCTTCCCCTGGTTCAAGCTGGGCCTGTTTTAGCCAGCGCGCTGCCACGGCCAGCGATAACAATTGCAATGCGCTACCACGTTCCAGCAGCGCATAACGATCCTGCAAAACGCTTAACACGCGGCCGAAGCTTTGCGCATGGGCGGCCAGCGGCGCTTCAAGCTTTTCCGGCAGACGTACCGGAGCCGCGGCAGGAACTGGCGCAGCGCGCGGCGTTTCTACCATCGGCGTTTTCATCAACTGCTTATAGGCATTACCTTCACGCGCACTGTAAACCGGCTCTTTGTTCTGCCAGTTCGCACTCGCGGCCGCAGAAGCGCCGCCGCTGCGTGGCGTGTTGCTGGGTTGTGCAAAGTGGTTCGCGCCTGCCGCCTGACGGTTTTCTGGCTGCCACTTTGGCGCTGGTTCTTCGGCATGGGCGATGGGCAATTCCGGCGCGCGGCTGGCTTGCAGCGCACTCATCACGCCTTGCCAGATAAAATCATGTACCAGACGGGACTGATGAAAACGCACCTCGTGTTTAGCCGGATGGACGTTGACATCCACCTGATGCGGGTCGATCTCCAGATAGAGCACGTAAGCCGGCTGCTGATCGTCACCAAGCTGCGTTTGATAAGCCTGACGAATCGCGTGATTGATGAGCTTGTCGCGCATCATGCGTCCGTTGACGTAGCAATATTGCAGATCGGTAACCTGGCGCGAACCGTGAGGATCGGCGACCCAACCGCGCAGCGCTAAATCATCGTGCTGCCACTCAATGCGTAAAGCGTGCTGCATAAACGTGGTGCCGCAAATGGCCCCTAAACGCCGCTCCCGCTGCGCATCTTCACTGACCGCGCGATACTGACGCATTAACTTACCGTTGTGGCTAAGCGAAATAGCGACGTCAAAGCGTGCCAGCGCAATACGACGAATCACCTCATCGATATGGGTAAACTCGGTCTTTTCAGTGCGCATGAATTTGCGGCGAGCGGGCGTGTTATAGAACAGGTCGAGCACTTCCAGCGAGGTGCCCACCGGATGCGCAGCCGGTTTCACCGTCACATCCATGTCGCGCCCTTCCGCGTAGGCTTGCCAGGCTTCGCTTTGGTCGGCGGTGCGTGAAGTCAGCGTTAAACGAGAAACGGAACTGATACTAGCGAGCGCTTCGCCACGAAAGCCGAGGCTCATGATCGCCTCAAGGTCATCAAGCGAAGCAATTTTGCTGGTCGCATGCCGCGCCAATGCCATTGCAAGCTCGGCTTTGGCGATACCGCAGCCGTTGTCGCGAATGCGGATGAGCTTCGCGCCACCTTTCTCAATATCGACGTCAATGCGCGTGGCGCCGGCATCAAGGCTGTTTTCCACCAGCTCTTTTACGACCGACGCCGGGCGCTCAACCACTTCGCCTGCGGCAATCTGGTTCGCCAGCTGCGGCGGTAAAATCTGTATTGGCATGGTGGTGATCCTTCTGGCTGGTTGGCTCACGGGGAGCCAACAATCAGGATTGCGGAATTTTTAAGTTTTGCCCCAGCATCACATTGCTCGACTTCATATTATTCGCCTGCATGATGGCTTTTGAGCTCACGCCATAGTGCGCGGCAATCGCCGTGAGGGAATCACCGCGCACCACTTTATGCCGGGTTGGACGACTCGCCGCCACGCTGACGCTGGATTTCGCGGGCACCTTCAGGCGCTGTCCCACCCAAACCACATCGCGCTTCAGGCTATTCATCTCACGTAACGTCGCCATGCTCACGCCATATTTTGCCGCGATGCCCGACAGCGTTTCGCCACGCGTGACGGTATGACGCTGCGTTGCGCCGGTATATTGCACCGTACCGGTCGCCGGGTTGCTGGCGACGCTAACCGCTGGTGCGCTGTCCAGCGGCCGGTTTTCCTCCTTTGGGATCGATTGCAGCGGATGCGTAAGGAAATAATTGCGCAGGCCTTTATAAATCGACTGAGCAATCTTCTCCTGATACGCGCTGCTGCCAAGCAGCCGCTCCTCCGCGGCATTACTAATAAAGCCGGTTTCGACCAGTAAAGAGGGAATATCCGGGGAACGTAAAACGCCAAGGCTGGCATGTTCCGGCAGACGCTTATGCAGTGGCGTAATACCGCGCAACTGCTGCAGGACTTTGACGGCGACGTCATAACCTACACGTTGTGAATGACCAAACTGCAAATCCAGCACTGCCTGGCTAAGATAGGGATCGGCCTGGCTGTTCGCCAGCAGATCCCCTGCGCCGCCCAGCAGCTCAGATTGTTTCTCTTTCTGTTCCAGCCAGTTCGCCATTTCGTTATTGGCGCGGCGGTTAGACAGCACCCAAACCGATGCGCCGGTGGCTGAGTGATTTGGCGCGGCGTCGGCGTGAATGGATACCAGCAGGTTCGCGTTCTCTTTACGCGCCACTTCTGAGCGGCCCATTACCGAGATGAAATAGTCGCCGTTACGCGTCAGCACCGGTTTGAACATCGGATCCTGATCCATCAGCGCTTTCAACTTACGCGCAATTGAGATGGTGACATTTTTCTCGTGCAAACCGTGCTGGCCGGATGCGCCGGGATCCTGACCGCCGTGTCCGGCGTCAATCGCCACAATGACCACATCGTTGCGGCTAACCGCGCTGCCAGGACGCACGGTGGTATTGCTGCTGGTCACCGCAGTCACCTGATTGGCGTTGAACGGATTGCCCTGGCTGCTGCTCTGCGGCAGGCTTTCATGCGCCGTGGTAACAGGTGCGGCAGCGGCCGGGCGCTTCGCTGGCTGCGTCCCACGAATGGTGAACACCACGCGATAATTACTGCCATCGCGCTGCGTGCTGGCGCGCGTCTGCGCGGGCTGCGTCAGTTCGAACACCAGACGCAGGCTTTGCTTATCCTTCGGCTGGCTATGGCGAATGCGCTGCACAATATTTTCGCCGCTAAAATTGAGCGGCAATCCTTTAATCGCGCCGCTTTGACGAATATCCAGCACCACACGATTGGGATTGTGCAGCGGAAAAAAGCCATATACGGGCTGACCGTTAAAGCTCAGCGTGACGGTAGCCTGGCTATCGCCATTTTCGACTTTGATATCCGATAACGTGGCAGACAACGCCGAGGCAGAAAACAGGCACAGCAAGCCCAGTACAATGATTTTCATCCGTGACATCATGCCGGATCCCTGCCTTGCTGGAATTGGGTTAACAGCGCTTCGCCCGTGGCGGAAATCGCGCTTATTTCGGCTTCACGCGCCGCATCCACGTAGCGCAACGTCAGCGCTAAATCGGGCTCAGGCAGCACGCCGGTGCCCCTCTGCGGCCACTCCACCAGACAGAGCGCATCGCCGGCGAAATAGTCGCGGATGCCCATGAACTCTAGCTCTTCGGGATCGGCAAGACGATAGAGATCGAAATGGTATAGCGTGCGAGAGCCGAGCTCGTAGGGCTCGACCAGCGTATACGTTGGGCTTTTTACATTGCCTTGATGGCCGAGCGCCTGCAGAAAACCACGGCTAAAGGTGGTCTTACCGGCACCCAAATCGCCATAAAGATAGATCACCAGCGCGCTGTTGCAGACGCGCGCCAATTGCGCACCCAGATTCAGGGTTGCCGCCTCATCGGGCAAAGGGATAACACAGGTCTTCATGCTTTATTGTTGGATCATCTCTGGATTAACAAACTGCCACAGCAGCTCGAACAAATCAGTGGCTAACATGCCGCGAGTACCGCGCTGACGCGCGACGGCATCGGCTGTTGCCCCATGCGCGACACAGCCTGCGCAGGCTGCATCAAGTAATGTAAGTTTCTGGCCGAGCAGAGCGGCAATAATCCCGCTCAGCACATCGCCCATGCCGCCAGACGCCATGCCCGCGTTGCCCACATCGGCAATGGCGATGTCACCCGCCGCGCTGGCAATCACCGTGCCCGCGCCTTTCAGAACCACCACGCCGCCGTAGCGTTTCGCCAAGGCGCGCGCAGCGTGTAAGCGGTCACTCTCAATCTCGCTAGTTTTCACCCCCAGCAAGCGCGCAGCTTCGCCGGGATGCGGCGTAATGATGCGATTCTGACGGTTATCCTGCTTGATTGCCAGCAGGTTAAGCGCATCCGCATCCCAAAGCATCGGCTTTTCACTGACCGCGATCTTTTTCAGTGCCTTCTGAGCCCAATCGCGCTGGCCGAGCCCCGGTCCAACGGCGATCACATCCGCCCACTCCAGCGCCTGATCCAGCCGTTCATCGCTCAGCGCATCAACCATTAACTCCGGTCGCGCGGTGAGAATCGGGCCAATATTATCTTCATGTGTCAGCACGCGCACAAGTCCGGCGCCGGTTCGCAGGGCGGCTTCACCGGTCATGCGAATCGCGCCCGCCGTGCCGCTGTCGCCGCCGACCACCAATAGCCGCCCCTGATCACCTTTATGAGAGGTAGCGCGACGTGGTTTCAGCCAGCACGTTAAATCCCCGGCGTCATAGCGTGAAATCGGTGCCTGCTCAGCGGCAAGATATGCCGACAAGCCCAACTCATGGTTGTGCAGAACGCCAACGTAATCGCGCGCCTTGCCGGTCAGTTGGCCGGGTTTCAGCGTAATCATGCTCAACGTGTGATCGGCGATGACCGTTTTGCCCGGCGCCGTGCCATTAGCCGCCAGCAAACCAGAGGGAATATCGATCGCCAGCACCGGTGCGGCATGCGCGTTGATGAGTGTGATCAGGCGATCGTAAGGATCGGCGGGCGCGCGATTCAGGCCGGTGCCGAGCAGCGCATCAACAATCACATCAACCTGCTCCGGCCAGGGCGCATCCGCCGCGTGAATCACACCGCCCGCCGCCAGCCATGCGTCCTGCGCCTGCTGCGCCTCTTCTGGCAACGCTTTACTGCCTGTGCACGCCAGCAGCGTCACGTTCAATCCTGCTGCCTGCGCCAGTCGCGCCACCACATAACCATCGCCGCCATTGTTGCCGTGCCCGCACAGGACCAACCAATGTTGCGCCTGCGGCCACAGCTGGCGGATTAATTCATAGCTGGCCTGGCCAGCACGTTGCATCAGCTCAAACAGCGTTAAGCCCAGGCTATCGGCGGCATCGCGTTCCAGTTGCGCCATCGCCTGCGCAGGCCAGACAGAGTGTGTTAAACTGCGCGCGTTTGCTTCAATTGCCTGGTTTCTCATGTCATATCCTCTCGATCTTCAACAGCTCGCTGAACAAATTAAACAGTGGGGACGCGACCTCGGCTTCCAGCAGGTGGGTATTTGCGATACCGATCTGAGCGCCGAAGAGCCCAAACTGCAGGCGTGGCTGGATAAGCAATATCACGGCGAGATGGATTGGATGGCGCGCCACGGCATGATGCGTGCGCGGCCGCATGAGCTGCTGCCCGGCACGCTGCGCGTGATTAGCGTACGCATGAACTACCTTCCAGCTAAAGCCGCCTTTGCCAGCACCTTGAAAAATCCGCAGCTGGGCTATGTAAGCCGCTATGCGCTGGGCCGCGACTACCACAAAGTATTGCGCAATCGACTGAAAAAGCTTGGAGAAATGATTCAGGCGCACTGTGGCGAACGCAATTTTCGCCCGTTCGTCGATTCCGCACCGATTCTCGAACGCCCGATTGCCGCTAAAGCCGGTTTAGGCTGGACCGGCAAACATTCGTTGATCCTGAACCGTGAAGCGGGTTCGTGGTTCTTCCTTGGCGAACTGCTGATTGATCTGCCGTTACCGGTCGATCAGCCCCAGGAAGAGCAGTGTGGACGCTGTGTCGCCTGTATCACTATCTGCCCCACTTCCGCTATCGTCGAACCTTACGTGGTCGATGCGCGTCGCTGCATCTCCTATCTCACCATCGAGTTGGAAGGCGCAATTCCTGAAGAGTTCCGTCCGCTGATTGGTAATCGAATTTATGGCTGCGATGATTGCCAGCTGATCTGCCCGTGGAATCGTTACGGCCAGTTAACCGATGAAGATGATTTCTCGCCGCGCGCGGTGCTGCATGCGCCGCCGCTCACCGATCTGTTCAAATGGGATGAAGCCAAATTTCTGCGTATCACCGAAGGTTCAGCGATTCGGCGTATTGGGCATTTGCGCTGGTTGCGAAATATTGCGGTGGCATTGGGCAATGCGCCCTGGGCAGAAGAAAATATGGCGGCATTAGCATTGCGCAGCGGCGAACATCCCCTGCTTGATGAGCATATTGAATGGGCGATTGCACAGCAGTTGCAGAAACGCGCGGCGCAAGCGGTAGAAGTGCAGCCAGCGAAGAAACAGCGGCTGGTGCGCGCGGTCGAAAAAGGCCTGCCACGTGATGCGTGATTGAGCAGTCGCACAGGATAAAACGCTTTTCCACATGCTGTGAATAAAATTATCCCACTGAATCGTGACGGAGATCGTAATTTCGTCTTAAGGGCAAGATCACAGTCTGAAATAGTTATAACCATTTACAAATCAATCAATTAAGCGATTATTGTAAATATTCACGTCGTATTTAGCGCGCAGGGGTTTGTCCAGAGCTTGTGGATAACTCTGTTCAAAACAGTTTTAAACAACGGGGAAAACGCCGTCAGAAGCTTGCAGGCACATTGTGGATAACCTGTAAGATAACTGCATCAGACAACAAGCATTATCGCTGCTAGCGAGGCGTGCAAAATTTCCAGAAAAAAACGGTGTCGCATGCGATCAAAAAGATCTGCAGCAGTTTTAATTCTGATTGCGCCTAAGGGCAAATAACATTAGTGAATATGAAAATCTGGAGCGGGAAACGAGACTCGAACTCGCGACCCCGACCTTGGCAAGGTCGTGCTCTACCAACTGAGCTATTCCCGCATAATCTTCGTATTTTAGTCTGCTACTGCGTTGGCTGCCTTCACTCACCCAGGTCACTTACTCATGTAAGCTCCCAGGGATTCGTTCAGTTGCCGCCTTGTTGCAAACTAAAATACTCGATTCTGACTCTTCGTATTTTTGTCACAACAATCACGCTAACGACTAAATCCGTGATTTGGATGGTTTACTACAAACTCTGGAGCGGGAAACGAGACTCGAACTCGCGACCCCGACCTTGGCAAGGTCGTGCTCTACCAACTGAGCTATTCCCGCATTAGAGGTTTACTACTCAACGAAAGTTTGGAGCGGGAAACGAGACTCGAACTCGCGACCCCGACCTTGGCAAGGTCGTGCTCTACCAACTGAGCTATTCCCGCATAATCATCGTATTTGTGTTGGTTACTGCGTTGGCTGCCTTTACTCAATCAGGTCACTTACTGAAGTAAGCTCCCAGATATTCGCTCAGTTGCCGCCTTGTACCCAACTCAACTACTCGATTCTGAACTTCGCCGTACTACTTTACTTCTCCGTTCCGCATGAAATTCTTCACCGGTACGGGGTGCGCATTATACGAGAAATCCTTTCAGTCGCAAGAGTCTAAAAGCAAAATTTTGCGCTTTCCGCGCGTTCGCTGCTTTTATCGACAACCTGATGATTTCCTGCGCACCCGCGATGTTTAAAGCTGCAGGAAGTGCTCGCGATAATACGCAAGCTCGGCGACGGACTCGCGAATGTCATCTAACGCTTGATGGCTACCTGACTTTTTGAAGCCTGGCAAGATATCCGGTTTCCAGCGGCGAGCCAGCTCTTTCAGCGTGCTGACGTCAAGATAGCGATAGTGGAAATAGGCTTCCAGTTCAGGCATGTACTTAAAAAGGAAGCGACGATCCTGACCAATACTGTTGCCGCAAATCGGCGAGGTGTTCGCCGGCACCCACTGTTTCAGGAACTCGATGGTGGCCAGTTCCGCCGCACGGTCATCGTGCTCGCTGGCTTTGACGCGCGCCACCAATCCGCTATTGGTGTGCGTGCGCACGTTCCAGTCATCCATCAACGCCAACTGATCGTCAGATTGATGCACCGCGAACACCGGGCCTTCTGCCAGGATGTTAAGGTTGGCATCGGTCACGATGGTAGCGATCTCAATAATGCGATCGCGTTCCGGATCCAATCCGGTCATTTCGAGGTCGATCCAAATCAGGTTGTTTTCATTTCCAGCTGTCATGCGTTTCCCGCCTGTTGCCAAAGTCGTCATTAAACTCATTTCAGGTGTATCATAGACGTTTTGCCCAGCAGGGCGAAACCTGGCGAAAGCCGTGAGAGGATGCGTGAGTAAAAACAAACTGTCGAAAGGTCAACAACGTCGCGTAAGCGCCAACCATCAGCGTCGTCTGCAGCAACGGAGCGATAAGCCGGAGCCGGATGATAGTCTGTTTGGAGAAGCGGCTGATGGCGTGGTGATCAGCCGTTTCGGCATGCACGCAGACGTGGAAGATAGCGAAGGCGTTGTGCATCGCTGTAACATCCGCCGCACTATTCGCTCGCTGGTCACCGGCGATCGCGTTTTATGGCGCGCTGCCATTGGCGGCGGCAAAGGGATCGTCGAAGCGGTACACGAACGTAAGACGGTGCTTACGCGCCCAGACTTCTATGACGGCGTGAAACCGATCGCCGCCAACATCGATCAGATCATTATCGTTTCGGCGATCCTGCCAGAGCTGTCACTCAACATCATTGATCGTTACCTGGTCGCCAGCGAAACTCTTGGCGTGGAACCGCTGCTGGTGCTCAACAAAACCGACCTTTTAGATGCCGAAGGCCGCGCGTTTGTTGATGAGCAGATGGAGATCTATCGCAACATTGGTTATCGCGTTTTGATGGTTTCCAGCCACGCCAAAGATGGCCTGGTTGAACTGGAAAGCGCCTTAACCGGCCGCGTCAGCATCTTTGCCGGCCAATCTGGCGTGGGTAAATCGAGCCTGCTGAATAACCTGCTTGGTCTGGAGGTAGCGGCTGAAATTCTGACCAACGATGTGTCGAACGTTTCTGGATTAGGTCAGCACACCACCACCGCGTCACGCCTTTACCACTTCCCGGCGGGCGGCGATGTGATCGATTCACCGGGGGTGCGTGAGTTTGGTTTATGGCATCTGGAGCCGGAACAAGTGACGCGCGGCTTTGTCGAATTCCGTGAATTCCTTGGCGGTTGCCGTTTCCGCGACTGTAAGCACGATACCGATCCTGGCTGTGCCATTCGCGAAGCGGTAGAAGAGGGCAAGATTGATATCTCCCGCTTCGATAACTACCACCGAATTCTGGAAAGTATGGCGCAGGTAAAGACGCGTAAAAACTTTTCCTCTGACGCAGATTAAGCAGTACAACGGCACATTCGCCAACGCGCTGGGGCGCTGCTACAATCCGCCCCCTTTTTTGTTAACGACACGTAATTAAGCCAGGAGGCAACGGTGTTTGATCGTTTTAAACTCGGCCTGAATCATATTTTGCCTAAAAAAGGGCTCACCGAGCTCGCCGGTTGGGGTGCCAGCCGCCGTGGTGGCTGGCTCACTAAAGCGGTCATCGACCTATTTGTCTGGTACTACAAAGTGGATATGGCGGAAGCCAGCAAGCCACATACCGGCAGCTACCGCACCTTCAATGATTTCTTCGTGCGTCCGTTAAAAGAGGGCGCGCGTCCGATCGATACTGATGCCTCTTTACTGGCGCTGCCCGCCGATGGCGCGATCAGCCAGCTGGGCCGCATTGCCGGCGATCAGATCTTCCAGGCCAAAGGCCACACTTACAGCCTGCAGGCGTTGCTGGCTGGTAACGACGATCTGGCGGATCAGTTTCATGACGGCGAGTTTGTTACCACTTATCTCGCCCCGCGCGATTATCACCGCGTGCATATGCCGTGTAACGGCATCCTGCGCGAAATGATCTATGTGCCGGGCGATCTCTACTCCGTCAACCCGCTGACCGCACGTAACATCCCGAATCTGTTTGCGCGTAACGAGCGCGTGATCTGCGTATTCGATACCGATCATGGCCCGATGGTGCAGATCCTTGTCGGTGCCACCATTGTGGGTAGCATCGAAACCGTGTGGGCGGGCACCATTACGCCACCGCGCGAAGGTGTGATTAAACGCTGGCGCTATCCGTCTGCCGATCATGATGGTGCGGTGGTGCTGCTGAAAGGCCAGGAAATGGGTCGCTTCAAGTTGGGTTCAACGGTGATCAACCTGTTCGCGCCAAATCGCGTGAAGCTGGCAGAAAGCCTTGAAGCCGAAAGCAAAACCCGCCTCGGTCAGCCGCTGGCCATCGCCCTGCCTCAGCCTGGCGACAGCGTCTCACTTAGCAAATAACCCGGAATCTCTCCCGTGCGTGTTTTCCTTTCCCTGCTGCTGAGCCTTGTGCTCAGCAGTTCTGTATTTGCAGCGACCGTTCCGCAATCCAGCCAGCTTAAGCAGGAACTGGATGCGGCTAAATCCGCGAAAAGCTCACCCGCGCAAACCGAACAGGTGCAGGCGCTCGAATCAGCGATCAATTTCCTCAACGAGCGCGATGAGTCGCTGGAGCGCGCGAAGCAGTATCAGCAGGTGATTGATGATTTCCCGCGGCTGGCGCGCGAATTACGTCAGCAGATCGCCACGCTGACGGACAGCAGCAAGGCGGTGCGCAGCAATATGAGCAGCGCCGAGCTGGATCAGGAGCTGTTACAGGTCAGCAGCCAGCTGCTGGAGGAAGGCCGTCAGGCGCAGCAGGAGCAGGATCGCGCCCGTGAGATCAGCGATTCACTGTCGCAGCTGCCGCAGCAGCAAACCGATGCACGCCGGGCGATGACCGAAAGCGATCGTCGCGCGCAGAGCGCTTCGACGGCGACTACGCCGCTGGCGCAGGCGCAGATTTACGCGCGTCAGGCGGAAAACGCCGCCAACAAAGCGCGCGTGGACGAGTTAGAGCTGGCGCAGCTTTCGGCGAATAACCGTCAGGAACTGGCGCGTATGCGCGCCGAAGTGCATCAGCGCAAAGCGACTCAACTGGATAACTATCTGCAGGCGCTGCGCAATCAGCTCAACAATCAGCGCCAGCGCGAAGCTGAACTGGCGCTGGAGCGCACCGAGCAGCTGGCGGAAAACAGCGGCGATCTGCCGAGTTCGATCAGCGATCAGTTCCGCGTTAACCGCGAACTCTCCGCAGACCTCAATCAGCAAGCGCAGCGCATGGATTTAGTCGCTTCGCAGCAGCGTCTGGCCACCAATCAGACCTTGCAGGTGCGTCAGGCGCTGAGCACGCTGCGTGAGCAGTCGCAATGGCTGGGGGCGTCCAATCTGTTGGGCGAAGCCTTGCGTGCGCAGGTTGCCCGTCTGCCAGAAATGCCGAAATCTCAGCAGATCGACAGCGAAATGGGCCAGCTGCGGGTGCAGCGTCTGCATTATGAGGATCTGCTGGAGCGCCAGCAGGAACTGCGCAAAGCCAAACAGGATGACGGCACGCCGTTCAGCAGCGATCAGGTACGCATCCTCGAAGCGCAACTTAAAACCCAGCGCGAACTGCTGAACTCACTGATTTCCGGTTGCGATACGCTGATTCTGGAAATCACCAAGCTCAAAGTTTCCAATACGCAGCTGCAGGATGCCTTAGCCGAAGTTAAAGATGCGACGCATCGCTATCTGTTCTGGACCGCTGACGTTAATACCATCGGCCTGAATTTCCCGGTGGAGATGGCGCAGGATCTCAAGCGTCTGTTGTCGCTGGATACCGCCGGCCAACTCGGCAAAGCGCTGGCGATGATGTTTACCAATCGCGAAACCGTGTTGCCGATAATTGGTGCGATTCTGCTGGTTGGCTTCAGCATCAGCTCACGTCGTCACTACAACGCCTTTATGGAGCGCTCCGCCAGCCGCGTCGGTAAAGTGACGCAGGATCGCTTCAGCCTGACGCTGCGCACGGTATTTTGGTCGATTCTGGTGGCGGTGCCGCTACCGGTATTGTGGGCCGCGCTCGGTTACGGTTTACAGCATGCCTGGCCTTATCCGTTCGCCGTGGCGATTGGCGATGGCATCACCGCCACGCTGCCGCTGCTGTGGGCCTTTATGATCAGCGCCGCGTTTGCGCGTCCCGATGGCTTGTTTGTGGTGCATTTCCGCTGGCCGCAAGCGCGCGTGGCGCGTGCCATGCGCTATTACTCGCTATCGGTAGGGCTGATTGTGCCGCTGATCATGCTGCTGATCGCCTTTGCCAATCTCGACGATCCGCAATTCTCCGGCACGCTGGGACGCGTGTGCTTCATCCTGATTTGTGGCGCGCTAAGTATCGTTACCGTTAGCCTGAAACGCGCCGGTATTCCGCTCTATCTGGATAAAGAGGGCAACGGCGATAACTTCGTGAACCGCATTTTGTGGAACCTGATGATCGCCCTGCCGCTGGTGGCTGCCCTCGCCTCCTGCATCGGTTATCTCGCCACCGCGCAGGCGCTGCTGGCGCGTCTGGAAACCTCGGTGGGCATCTGGTTCTTCCTGCTGGTGGTGTATCACATCATCCGCCGCTGGATGCTGATTCAGCGCCGCCGCATCGCCTTTGACCGTGCACGTCAGCGTCGTGCCGATATGCTGGCCAACCGCGCGCGCAGTGAAGAAGAGAAAGAGCAATCAACGCCAGCGAATGCCGACACCATCGAAATCGATGAGCCAAGCATTGATCTCGATGAGATCAGCGCACAGTCGCTGCGTCTGGTGCGTTCAATCCTGACGCTGATTGCGCTGGTTTCGGTGATTGTGCTGTGGTCAGAAATCCACTCGGCGTTTAGCTTCCTTGATAACATTCCGCTGTGGAATGCCAGCACTACCATTCAGGGCGTGGACAGCGTGCAGGCGATTACGCTGGGTGCGGTGTTGATTGCGATTCTGGTGCTGATCATCACCACGCAGCTGGTGCGTAACATGCCGGCGCTGCTGGAGCTGGCGCTGTTGCAGCATCTCAGTTTGGCGCCGGGCACCGGCTACGCCATTACCACTTTGACCAAGTATGCTTTGATGCTGATTGGCGGCTTGATTGGCTTCTCAATGATGGGCATTGAGTGGTCGAAGCTGCAGTGGCTGGTTGCGGCGTTGGGTCTGGGGTTGGGCTTTGGGATGCAGGAGATTTTCGCTAACTTTATCTCCGGCCTGATTATCCTGTTTGAGAAACCGATCCGTATTGGCGATACCGTGACCATTCGCGACCTGACGGGCAGCATCACGCGCATCAACACGCGTGCCACCACCATCACCGATTGGGACCGCAAAGAGATCATCGTGCCGAACAAGGCTTTCATCACTGAGCAGTTCGTGAACTGGTCGCTGTCGGATTCAGTGACGCGTGTGGTGCTGACGATTCCAGCGCCCGCCAGAGTCAACAGTGATGAAGTGACCAAAATTCTTAAGCAGGCAGCCGATCGCTGCACCTACGTGCTCGATATGCCAGCGCCGGATGTGTTCCTTGTCGATCTGCAGCAAGGTATTCAGCTGTTTGAACTGCGCGTGCATGCAGCGGAGATGGGGCATCGCATGCCGCTGCGCCATGAACTGCATCAGCTGATTCTGCGCGGCTTTGAGGAGCATGGCATTGAGATGCCGTTCCCGCCGTTCCAGGTGCGCATGGAGACGTTAGGAAAGCAAAACCCCGCGACTAACGGTGCGCCCGCCAACAAGACCTTCAAATCTGGCGGATTATAGAAACAAAACGCCCGGCAGTTGCCGGGCGTTTTTTATTGCCGCTCAGAGTGCATCACTTCACAAACTCTTCGCCCTGCGCGATATCTTTCTTCAGCGTTTCCAGCATGCCGTTCAACGCCTGCTGTTCGAAGGCACTCAGCGTGCCCAGCGGACGGCGTTCAACGATGCCGTTTTTGCCCAGCAGCAGCGGCTGCGAGAAGAAGCGGGCATATTCACCATCGCCTTCCACATATGCGCACTCAACTACGTTGGCTTCGCCTTGCAGGGCGCGAATCAATGAAAGGCCAAAACGGGCCGCCGCTTGTCCCATCGACAGCGTCGCCGATCCGCCACCGGCTTTGGCTTCCACCACTTCGGTGCCCGCGTTCTGAATACGTTTGGTGAGATCAGCCACTTCCTGATCGCTGAAGCTCACGCCTTTCACCTGCGACAGCAGCGGCAGAATCGTTACGCCTGAATGTCCGCCCACCACCGGCACTTCAATCTCGTTAGGCTGCTTGCCTTTCAGCGTCGCGACAAAGGTATTGGCGCGAATGATATCGAGGGTGGAAACGCCAAACAGGCGATTCTTGTCATACACGCCGGCTTTTTTCAGCACTTCGGCCGCAATCGCCACCGTGGTATTCACCGGATTGGTGATGACGCCAATCAGCGCTTTTGGCGCGGTGCTGGCAACCTGTTCGATCAGGTTACGCACGATACCGGCGTTAACGTTAAACAGGTCGGCGCGATCCATGCCCGGCTTACGCGCCACACCCGCGGAAATCAGCACTACATCAGCACCATGCAGCGCAGGCGTAGCATCTTCACCGCTAAACCCTTCCACGGTGACTGCCGTTGGGATGTGACTGAGATCTACCGCCACACCGGGCGTTACCGGGGCGATATCGTAAAGTGAGAGAGCTGAGCCTGCGGGTAATTGCGTTTTGAGCAGCAGTGCGAGCGCCTGGCCAATACCACCAGCGGCACCGAGAACGGCAACTTTCATCCTGAACTCCTTATTAAGGTGGGGCAGAGATATGCCGAAAATCCATCAGGTTACGAGTTTAATCAACTTCTCAGGCGATAGCGACTAAACCTGTCGCGCACTAAACACTACGCCGCAATCGGCTCCCGAGACATCTCCACTTCAGAAGTCGCCTGAATGATTCATTCGCAGCCAGAAGACAATGGACGGCAATGATCATCGATATTGTTGTTACCACTTCAATAATATAACAACTTCGCAACCTTCGCTTTGCGCGTCCACCCGCGATTTTGGTGCAACATCATATTCTGTTATGATGCCCGCCCCGCAGGTCATTACCGCGATTCTCTTACCAGACTTATTGCATAAAAATTCATCTAAATGCATAATAATTTATCTGCCGTGGGCCTGTTGCCCTCTGCAACCCTCTTTTAATTGGTAGCTTATGCGAAACCCATCGAAACAAGACGACTTGATCAAGGCGTTTAAAGCCTTATTAAAGGAAGAGAAATTCAGCTCCCAGGGCGAAATCGTGCAGGCGCTGCAGGAAGACGGCTTCGAGAATATCAATCAGTCCAAAGTTTCTCGCATGCTGACCAAGTTCGGCGCGGTGCGCACGCGCAACGCCAAAATGGAGATGGTTTACTGCCTGCCTGCTGAACTTGGCGTACCCACCACCACCAGCCCGCTGAAGAATCTGGTGCTGGATATCGATTACAACGATGCGTTAGTGGTGATTCACACCAGTCCGGGCGCGGCGCAGCTGATTGCGCGCCTGCTGGATTCGCTGGGCAAAGCGGAAGGCATTCTCGGCACCATTGCTGGTGATGACACCATCTTTATTACCCCCGCGCGCACCTTCTCGGTAAAACAGCTGTACGACGCGATCCTGGTTTTATTCGAACAAGAGCTATAAAACCCTGCTGCATACCGGCAGTTCCTCTGCCGGTTAATTTACCCTTTGCGCTTCATTCGTAACCATTCTGCTACAAATCCCTTTGTAAATAATAAGTTATCCATATGCCCAGCGGTTCTTTTCAGCCGCTATCATTGGTACGACCTTTATGCCTTTTTAACCTTATGCGCTATTTTACGCTGCTTTACACATTGTGCTCAGTGTCTTTCCCTTCTCTATGTGTATCAGCCAGCGAGATCAACCACGATCTTTCGCACTAAAAGATAATTTGATGTAGATCATTGTTTTTACGGTGAAATAACCACCTATGGTTAAGATCCAGGCGTTTTTTATAACTTCAGGTTCTAAAAAAGTGCCATAAGGATAAAGAATTACAACCAAACATTATTAGCTCGGTATTAATTTCATGGGTGATTAGATCTATACTTGTTTTCGTGATGCAAATCACACGAAAGAAAAAGATAAAAATAGACGACGAGGAAAATTATCATGAACGTTAAAACTACTATCGCGACTTTAAGTGTTCTCTCTGCCCTGTCATTTGGTGCTTTTGCAGCAGATTCTATTAATGCCGAACAGGCAGCGAATCTGCAACCTGCGGGCACCATTAGCGTCAGCGGCGTGGGCGGTTCTCCAATGGAGATCCGTCAGCAGTTAAACGATAAAGCCGACCAGCAAGGTGCGAAAGCCTATCGCGTGGTTGAGGCGAATACCGGTGACAGCTACCACGCAACCGCTGAGCTGTACAAATAAGTTATTGACTTAAAAGCAATGTGAACGGCGACCCGTTTGAGACGCTCTTGCGTCTCAGGTTGCCGGCCCCCATTTCAGGAGAGTGAATCATGAAAACCAAATTAGCTATCGCAGTACTGGGCCTGGCTTCTGTTCTTTCTTTTGGCGCGAGCGCCGCCAGCCTGGTTTCAAACCAACAAGCTGAACAGTTGCAATCTCTGAACCAAACCATCAGCGTGAGCGGTGTTGACGGCGACCAAACCAACGTTCGTCAGGAACTGTCACAGAAAGCCGATGCGCAGGGTGCCAGCCATTACCGCATCATCGAAAGCAACCGTGGCGATACTTTCCACGTAACTGCTGAACTGTACAAATAATCACTAATTGAACGTCCGGTGTCTTGATGGCGCCAGGCAATAGATCGACGACCCGCCACCCCTTTTCTGCCGCAGGTTGTTGATTAAACGAGGAGAAAATTATGAAAATCAAAACAACCATCGCAACTGCTACCCTGCTTTCCCTGTTCGCCTTTGGTGCTTCTGCAGCACAACTGGTCACCGAACAACAGGCGCAGAATCTGCAACCTACCGGCAGCACCATTTCAATCAGCGGAACCGGCGGTTCGCCAATGGATTATCGCGCCGAGCTTTCTCAGAAAGCGGATGAGCAAGGTGCCAGCGCTTACAAAGTGATTGAAGCGAAAACCGGCGACAGCTACCACGTGACAGCTGAGCTGTATAAGTAATTCCTCGTCAATTAAGACGAACCCTTTGGCCCCGCTCGCCGGGGCCCTTTTTACTTTATATTGAAGCGGAGCTGGCCTTCCAGCTCCTCTTCTGCTTCATCAAATAGCAGGATCAATGCGCCATACCGGCGTTTCTGCCCTTTCCCCAGATTTACAAATTCAATCTCCAGCGGCAACGGCAGTTGCTCACCGACAATCGCATCCCAAAGATCGTCAAGATCGTTGATGGCGAGATCGGCTAGCGCAAAACGATCGCTAAACTGTCGATAAAAATGGGCTTGATCGACAATCTCGTCGAAATCGAAACGCTCGGTTCTCATCATGACGCCCTCTTGGTTGTTGCGGCTAGCTGAGTCCGCCGAGGTGCAACGCTTTAACTTCCAGATACTCTTCCATCCCCAACACCGATCCTTCACGTCCCAGTCCAGACTCTTTCACGCCGCCAAACGGTGCCAGCTCAGTGGATACCGCGCATTCGTTAATGCCGATCATGCCCGCTTCCAGCGCCGCTGAGACGCGGAACACCCGTTGCAGATTCTGCGTGTAGAAGTAAGCCGCCAGGCCAAATTCGGTATTGTTGGCACGCGCAATCACCTCAACTTCGTCGTCAAAGCGGAAGCAGGCCGCAACCGGACCAAACGTCTCTTCCTGCGCCAGCTTCATCTCTTCATGCGCTTCGCCAATCACCGTTGGTTGCCAGAAGTTGCCGCCAAGAGGATGACGTTCGCCGCCGACCAGCAATTTGCCGCCTTTACTCAATGCATCTTTGACGTGCTCTTCCACTTTCTCCAGCGCGGACGGCTCAATCAGCGGGCCAACGATCACGCCTTCTTCCACGCCATTTCCGACTTTTAGTTTGCCCACCGCATCGGCCAATTGATTAACGAAGCGATCGTAGACCGCGTTATGCACATAGAAACGGTTGACGCTGACGCACACCTGCCCGGCGTTGCGGAATTTGTTGGCAATCGCGCCCTGCACCGCCGCATCAATATCGGCATCATCAAACACGATGTAAGGCGCGTTGCCGCCTAACTCCATCGAGACTTTTTTCATGGTTTCAGCCGCATTACGCATCAGCGTTTTGCCTACCGCGGTGGAACCAGTAAAGGAGATTTTGCGCACCGCCTTGCTGGCCATAATCGCGTCGCTGATGGCATGCGTATCGCCCGCCACCGCATTGAGTACGCCATCAGGCACACCGGCTTTCTGCGCCAGCGCCAGCAACGCGAAGGCGCTCAGCGGTGTGTTGTTAGCGGGTTTGATGATGCCGGTACAGCCTGCGGCCAATGCGGGGCCAAGTTTGCGCGTCAGCATCGCCATCGGGAAATTCCACGGCGTGATCGCCGCGACCACACCAATTGGTTCGCGCGTCGCCAGAATGCGCGAGCCTGGTTTAGCCGGCGGGATGATTTCACCGTTGGCGCGTTTCGCCTGCTCGGCAAACCACTGAATAAAGCTGGCGGCGTATTCCACTTCACCTTCGGCTTCTTTAAGCGGTTTACCCTGCTCGGCGGTCATCAACTGGCCGAGCCAGCTTTTGTTCTCGATGATCAGCTGATACCAGCGATAGAGGATTTCGGCACGCGCCTTGGCGGTTTTATCGCGCCAGGCGGGAAAGGCACGCTGCGCGGCGGCAATCGCCTGTTCGGTTTCTTGCTGGCCGGCTTTCGCCACGTTAGCGATAACTTCGCCGGTGGCAGGATTGGTCACCTCAAAGGTGGCGCTGGCGTTATGCCACTGACCATCCGCGAAATAGCCGGTCTTGAAAAATTCGTGTTGTTGCAGGGAAGTGGACATCTGTTTTCTCCTGTCAGTTTGCGTCCTGTCAGGAAAGTATAGATGCCAATATCAGAGGTTTTTGTGTCAGCGTGGGATCTAAAAGGCCGCTGCAGGTTGCAGCGGCCAGTTTCAGATTTGTATTAAGGTGTTCTGATACTTATCCAGCATCAGTGCCAGCCGTTTCACCGGCTCGGTGACGTTATCAGGCGCAGCATAGTGCTGCAGCTTCTCCTGATACACATCCAGCTCCTTCAGCAGCCGCTCGAAGTAATAGCGCCGCTTATCATCGCTGGTCGCGGAGATAATGCGGTCGGCGGTGTAGCGCAGCTGGCGGTGATAGGCCGAGAGATCTGCATTCACCGGCACTTCGGCATTGCGCAGGCGTTGATGGCCGATAATCAGCGTCAGCGCGATCCGGTATTTATCGATATCGCCGGGGAACAGGTTGAGCAGCAAAAACAGTTGCTGATACAGCGCCGGCAAGTGGTTTTCACGACGACGCGCCTGATTAGTGGTCAGCGCAGCAACTGCGGCATACATAAAGCGATTCAGCAGTTTACGTCCGGTACGCTCTTTGGATTTATCGCGAATCAGCAGAATCACCATCATCGCTACAAAGCAGCCAATCACCTGGCCCAGCACGTTATCGAGGAATACGTTGAACTCGAACTTCATCGGGTTATCCAGCACCAGCACGTTGATGGTACCAATCAACGCACCCAGCGTACCCAACTGACGACGCTGCACGAAGATGCCGCCGATAAAACCCAGCGCGCCGATGGCGATACACAACAGCAGCGCACTTTGCTGGGTCGCGGGCAGAATAAAGATGAAGTAGAGCGCGCCGAGCGGCACCGCAACCGTCATGCCGTAAAGGAAGTCTTTCGCCATCATTAACGGATTCGGCATACGCATCGCCAGCGCGGTAATCACCGCCAGCATCACCATGCAGCCGCTGCCTGATGTCCAGCCGGTATACAGCCAGAACAGCGATCCCAGCGCGGTGGCGACGAAGGTACGTATACCGTTGATCATCGCGTGATGGGTTTCCGCAGAGCGCGCCTGAATCACTACCTCACGCTGCAGAATGCTCTCTTCCAGCGTGGTGATACGGCTATTACTTTTAATGCCGTTAATCAGCAGCAGATATTCAGTGGCCGCGCCGACCCAACTCGCCAGCGTCACCGGCACGGTTTTGCTGCTCACGCCAATCAGGCGACGCATCACCTTCATGCGCTTATGCACATCATTGACGCTGTTGACCTCTTTTTCGATCAGCAAACGATAGTGCGGCGGAATGAATTCCGGGCGCGAGTTTTGAATCAGGAAAGTTTCGGCGGCCTGCGTGATCAGCGTCAGCGATAAGGTGTTGAGCATTTGCAGGCGGCGGCTGGAGTTTTTCCAGCGTGAGGATTCCATCATCAGCTGGCCGCGCATGCCGTTGAGTGCCGTGGTGCGACGCACTAACGCGCTCCAGGCTTTATCCACTTCCTCTTTGTCTTCATGCGCGACGCACAGCTGCAGCAATTTGTAGTGCGCCACCAGCAGCGCGTCCACTTCCTGCTCAATCACTTTCTTGATCGAACGCGGCGAGAACAGCATGTCGGCGAGGATGGCACACAGAATACCGATGACGATTTCACTGCAGCGCTCAACCGCGTACTGCGGAGCCAGCGTTAAGCCGCCGCTAGCATCCGCCGTCACCACGATGATCAGCGCGGTGTAACCGGCAAGACCCAACGCATAGGAGTTTTCGACTTTGATCAGCGAAGAGAGCCACACGCACATGCCGGCCCACATACAGCACAGCAGCAGCATCACCACCGGCGCGCGCACCGTGGCAATCATGATGGTGAGCGCGGCGATACAGCCAATAAAAGTACCGATGATGCGCAGAATGCCGCGATAGCGCAGCGCGCCCGAATAGGGATCGCCCCCCGCAGCAAAGGCGGTACCACCGGCCACGATGCCGGCGGTCATTACCGCCCAACGCGGCGTTTCCAGATTGAAGTGAAAGCCAATCATCAACGCCGCAACCAGCGCGAAGGTGAGCTTCACCGGGAAACGCAAAAACTCAATCATATCGCCCTCGCTTAACCAAACTCACGCAGGCGATTGAACAACTGTGCCAGCGGCGAGACTTTGGTTTCGCGATCCTGCGCACCGGTGATCACCACCGTCGCCGTGGTCCCCGCCGGGAAGCGGTTGCCCGGTTGCTCGTCGAGACGAATACGCACCGGCACACGCTGCGCCAGACGCACCCACTCCAGATTCGAGTCGATGGTCGCCATGCCTTTGCTGTCGCTAGTGCTGCTGCTGTTGGTTACGCCCGCCGCGATGCTGTCAACGGTGCCGCGCAGTACCGCGTTGCTCCCCAACGGCGTGATTTGCGCGCGGAAGTCCGGACGCACGCCATCCAGCTTGGTCTCTTCCATATAGGCCAGCACATAGAAGGAGTGCTGTTGCACCAGCGCCACGGCTACCGAGCCGCGCGTGATGAATTCGCCCTGATAGACATTGAGGTTGGTGACCCAGCCGTCAGATGGCGCTTTGATAGTGGTGCGATCGAGGTCGATCACCGCCAGGTCGCGCGTGGCCACAGACTTCGCCAGCTGATGCTCGCTGGTTTGCAGATCGTTGTTGGATTGCTCAATCGCTTCACGCGACATGGCGCTGGTACCCAACTGATTGCGGCGACTGGCTTCACGGCGTTTTTCACTCACTAACGCCTGGTAATACTCGACATCCGCCTGGGCTTCGTCCAGCGCTTTTTGGTAGCGCGGACGGTCAACCACAAACAGCGTGTCGCCTTTTTTCACCAGCTGGTTGTCGTGCACCGGCACGTCAGTGATGATGCCGGTGACGTCAGGCGAGATCGCCACCACATCGGCAGAGAATTTGGCATCACGCGTCCACGGTGATTCGGTGTAGAACACCCAGGCGCGGAAGATGATCACGATGGCGATGACAACCAGCAGGAGTGTAATCGCGTATCGCGCGATTTTTCTTATTAGCGCTTTCACTTAAAAAACCTCAGACGAATAAACGGGATACAAGGTAAAACACGCAGCAATACAGCGCAGTGTTAAACAGTGCCGGATGCCAAACCAGATCGTAGATCCCGCTAGGCGTTAGCACGCGTTTCACCAGCCAGAACAGCGCCAGTGAAACCAGTAGTTCAATGAAGATGGGCGGAAAACTCAGCCCGAATACGACAAATACCGGAAGCACACTCATTTCGGATCCTTAGTTCGACCTTGCCGGATTGCACCGATACCTGCCCACGTGCCGTGTAGCACGTTGGGTTTACGATCAGGGGATGACGGATAAACTGATGGCAACATTCAGGCCGCGTTGAGCTAATCATAGCGTATCATCGGGCTAACACAGCCGTGTTCAGGTGCAGTGAAGAGACCCAGCGCGCGTATAGTAACGCGCTTGACTATACGTTTTCTACATATTGTGAGCTAAATCACTTTTTAGCCAGAGTAAACAATGGATCGACTTAAAAGCATGTCCATTTTCGCCAAAGTGGTTGAATTAGGTTCATTTACCGCCGCGGCGCGCCAGCTACAGCTTAGCGTTTCGTCTATCAGCCAGATTGTCGCCAAACTGGAAGATGAGTTACAGGTTAAATTGCTTAATCGCAGCACGCGCAGCATTGGCCTGACTGAAGCCGGAAAGATCTATTTTCAGGGCTGTCGCCGCATGCTGGCGGAGGCGTCGCAGGTACACGAGCAGCTGTACGCCTTTAACAACACGCCGATCGGTATTCTACGGATCGGCTGCTCATCGACGATGGCGCAGAATGTGTTATCAGCGATGACCAGCGAAATGTTACGCGAATATCCGGGATTGAGCGTCAATCTGGTGACGGGCATTCCCGCACCCGATCTGATCGCCAACGGTTTGGATTTGGTGGTGCGCGTGGGCGCGCTGCAGGATTCGAACTTGTTCTCGCGTCGGCTGGGTGCAATGCCGATGGTGGTGTGCGCGGCGAAGAGCTATCTGGCACAGCATGGCACGCCGGAAAAACCCAGCGAGATCGATAATTTTTCGTGGCTGGAATATAGCGTGCGGCCGGATAACACTTTTGAACTGGTTGCGCCGGAAGGATTGGTTACCCGCCTTACGCCGCAGGGCCGTTTCGTCACCAACGATTCGCAGACGCTGATTCGCTGGCTTAAAGCAGGTTGCGGTATCGCCTATGTGCCGTTGATGTGGGTGATTGATGAGATCAATGCGGGGGAGATCGATATTCTGTTCCCGCAATATCACTCGGAGCCGCGCCCGGTCTATGCGCTCTATACTGAGAAAGACAAGCTGCCGCTGAAAGTGCAGGTGTGCATTGATTATCTGACTGAGTATTTCAGGCAGGTAGCGCAGCAGTATCAGCAGCATCGGAAAGGTTGAGGGCAGATGTTCAGGTCGCCATACATGGCGACCTGACAACGTTAGGCGGTACCACCTACGGTGATTTTATCCAGCTTCAGCGTTGGCTGACCCACGCCAACCGGTACGCTTTGTCCCTCTTTACCGCATACGCCGACGCCTTTATCCAGCGCCAGATCGTTGCCGACCATCGAGATCTGCTGCATCGCTTCGATGCCGGAGCCAATCAGCGTGGCGCCTTTCACGGGCGTCGTCACTTTACCGTTCTCAATCAGATAAGCTTCTGAGGTGGAGAACACGAACTTACCGGACGTGATATCAACCTGGCCGCCGCCGAAGTTTGGCGCGTAAATGCCGTACTCCACGCTTTCGATGATATCTTGCGGCGTCGATTTGCCTGCCAGCATGTAAGTATTGGTCATGCGCGGCATTGGCAGGTGCGCGTAAGATTCACGGCGACCATTGCCAGTTGGGTTGACGCCCATCAGGCGCGCATTCAGCTTGTCCTGCATGTAGCCTTTCAGCACGCCATTTTCGATCAGCATGTTGTACTGGCCCGGCACGCCTTCATCATCGACCGCCAGCGAACCGCGCAGACCTTCAATGGTGCCATCGTCAACCACGGTACACAGCTCTGAAGCCACCAGCTGGCCCATTTTGCCGCTGAATACCGATGTCGCACGACGGTTGAAGTCACCTTCCAGACCATGTCCAACTGCTTCGTGCAGCAGCACACCCGGCCAACCTGCGCCCAGCACCACCGGCAACATGCCAGCGGGTGCCGCCACGGCGGAGAGATTGACCAGCGCCATGCGCACCGCTTCGCGCGCCCAGACATCGGCACGCACATCACCGCTCTCATCGGCGAGGAAGAATTCATAACCGGTACGCGCGCCGCCGCCGCTTGAGCCACGTTCGCGTTTACCCTGATCTTCCACTTGCACGCTGATGGAAAGACGCACCAGCGGACGAATATCTGCGGCCAGCGTACCGTCAGTTGCGGCGACCAGCACCTGTTCGTAGACGCCACTCAGGCTGGCATTCACTTCCTGCACACGTGGATCGGCAGCACGCGCCACTTTATCGACGCGATGCAGCAGGGCAATTTTGTCTTCGCGCGTCAGGCTATCCAGCGGATTAACGGGCGCATACAACGAACGGTTCAGCACCGCCGATAAGGTATGCGCTTTGCCGTTGCCTTGTTCACGCACGATGCTGCGCGCCGCTTCAGACGACTGACGCAGTGCATTCAGGGAAATCTGGTCAGCGTAGGCGAAACCGGTTTTCTCGCCGCTCACGGCGCGGACGCCCACGCCCTGATCGATATGGTAAGAACCATCTTTGATAATTTTGTCTTCCAGCACCCAGGATTCGTGGAAACTGGACTGGAAATAGAGATCGGCATAATCCAGACGACGTTCTGAAAGCTGCCCTAACAGGGAATAAAGGTCCTGCTGATTAATGCTGTTCGCAGTTAGCAACTGCTCACTTACCAGATTCAGAGTCATCGTTTCTCACTCATTATGTGCTCGGATAGTCATAGCCTGCGGCAATTACCCGACGGCGTCAAATTCACTTCTTCTCGTCTTCGCGCGGTTTGCGCAGTACTTCATTGATTTCCGGCTTATCCAGCGGTCCGCTGATGTGGTAACGCAACAGTGAAATCTTATTCCACAGCGGTCCCAGCACTTTGCTGGCGGCGAAGACTGCAGCACCGACCACCGGATTGATGACGAATGCAGTGGCAACGCCGACCGACGCGGAGATTTCCGGGGCGACCACCGCTTCCATGTCGATCTGACGCTTCACCAAATCGATGTTGCCCTTCATGGCGATATCCGCTTCCAGGCCATCCACCAGCAGGTTATCGGTACGCATCACACCGTTTTCAATCCACGCGGTGCCGTTGATCGAATCGAAATAGAAACCATCACTAAAGGTGTCGCTGAAATCGAAGCGCATCTTGCGTAGCAAGGCATCAAAGCTAAACAGGCGCAGTAACTGCCCGGCGCGACCGGTATTCACATCGGCGATCTGACCTTTGCCAAAGTGGGTTTTCAGCGTACCGCTTAGCGTCTCTTCCGATGGCTGCCACGGCGCAGAACGCCAGTGCAGATCGTAATCGAGTTTAAACGGTGCATCGCGCAGCGGCGTGTTCATACCAAACCAGTTAGCCGCGTCATTGATGTTGTCGCCGCTCAGGCTGCCCTTTAGCGAAGTGCGCTGATCGCCGGGTTTATTCACCCATTCACCCGTCACGTGCAATTTTGAGCTGCCAGAATCAATCGAGGCGTTAGTGAGTGCTAACGTATCGCCTTGCGGCTGTAGCTTCGCCTGCATATGGCCAAACTTCTGCCCGCGAATCCAGCATTCATCACAGTTGAGCTGCAACGCTGGCCAGCTGCTGAAGTTGATGTTGCTGCTGTTGCCGCCAAACGGCGATGATTTTCCATCGCTTTTCTCAGCCCATTCAGGATTGTAGTAAAGATAGCTCAGGTTGATCTGCCACGGAGAGCGCTGCGCCGTCTGCAAACTGCCTCGTGCTTCACGGCTCTCCAGCTGCAAGTGGGTGTTGCCGGCTGGCCCCTGCGTAACGGTAGCGTTAACGTCGTGCCATTGCTGACCACCAAGCGTCAGCGCCGGTGTGCGCAGAATAAAGTCGCCCGGCAGCGCCGCGCCGCCCACTTCCGGCTCGCCCTGAGCGTTACGCGAACTCCCCGCGCCAGCCATCATTCCCATCCAGGCTTCGCCATCCAGCGGCGGGAGATTGAGCTCCATGCCGCGCTTCTCGGGCAGCTTCGGTGTGCTTTTCGCATCATTCAGCCAGATCCCGCGATCAACGCGCAGCTGCGGCTCCAGAATCCAGCGGCTATTGAAACGATGGCGCTCGCGCACGCTGCCGCTCAAGGTAAAGCCTTTCAGATCGCCATCCGCGTTGATGGTAATCGGCATCGCTTCACCAGCCGCTTTATCCAGCGGTGCTGGTAAGTGACTGCTTACTGCTTTGCCCTCGCCTTGCAGTGCCACTTTGTAGGTTGCGCCGCCTTTATGCGGCAGCGTGATATCCACATTGCCCTGCCACGGTAAAAAACCGTCTAACTGACGCGTGATGGCATCCGGCAGCACCTTGAGTTTACCTGGCTGCCAATCGCCCAGCAGTTTGACGTTCACGCCAAAATCGTTGGGATTCTCTTTCGTGCTGAAACTCACGCCGGTTGGCTGCCCGAACCAGTTGGCCTGCAGCTCTTCACTCTCCAGATTGCCGTTGTTGTAACGGAAGCGGCCGGTGAGATTGTTCAGCGTGGTATTTAACGGCTTGATATGCAGGCTGTTGTTGTTCAGCACCACATTGCCGCTGGCGTGCACCTGCTCGCCATCCAGTGGAATATCAAGATTCAACGTGCCGCGCACATTGCCGCCAATCTGTAGCTCCTGCAGCGCCGCGCCGAGCGTCGGTTTCAGCGGCGTTTGCTCGAAATAGTCAGCGATTTTTTTGCCTTCGCCGCTGATGTCACCATCGATGATCAACTTCTCTTTCAGGTAATCCGGAATCACCGCGCTGACATTGCGCGCATCAACCTCGCCGAGCCTGGTTTTATCGGCTTTCATCCACAAACCGTTGTTGAGGAAGTCGAGATTGATGTCGAGGTTTTCCAGCGCAGGCCAGCCTGGCTGGAACTGGAAGGTGGCATTGCGCAGCGGAACCCAAACTTCAAACATGCCGTCATTGTGTTTGAACGGGAACAGCGAGGGATCGCCAGCAAACAGCAGCGTGGCGTTATCCACCTGCCCGCCTTTAATCGCGTCACTGAGATAGTGAGTAAGATCGTGGCCCATCAGCTGCTGCGGGAAATAACGCCACGCATCGCCAGCATCGGTAACGCGAATTCCGGCGAGAATATCGAGGCGCGGCGCGCTACCCAAATTCTGCTGGTAGCGGAAATCGCCGCGTGCCCACAGCGAACGGGCCTGCACATCCAGCTGATGTCCATCCAGCGTTAAGCCGTTAGCATCGCGCAGCCAGTTGAGCTGGCCAGTGATCTGTTTAATCTGCAGCGGAGCCTGGAACATATCGCCGTACGGTACTTCCGCCTGGCCCATCGCCACATCCAGCAAGCCGTTGTTTAAGCTGCCGCTGGCGCTCCCGCTGAGATTGCTGATACCCGGCAGTAATTCCCACTGTTGCCAGGCGAGATCGCGCCATTTCACCTGCAAACGCGTTTGCTCAGGCTGCTGCAGCGGAATATCCAGCGCCAGCGCATCAATGTGGCCACGCGGCTGCAGCGCACGCCAGTTATCCAGCAAGGTTGGGGAAAGCGGTGCAAACAGCGGAACGATGGGCGCCAGACGTTCTAAATCCAGCTGCGTGGCACGCACGCGCATCTCCGGCGCACTGTTGGCGCCGAGCATCTGCTTATCTTCCGGCTTCCACAGCAGGGAAAAATGTCCTGGCGCCCATGCGATGCCATCCGTTCTCAAGCGGGTTTGCGGTACCGAAAGGCTCCAGCCATTCTGGTAGCGCGACAAGTGCGCGGTTAAGCCATCAACCTCTAATTGATGATCGCCCTGCTCGCCGCGCCAGCGCGCGCCACCTTTGCTCAACAGCAAATCACCGGCGTAGAGATCGCCATCGCGCAAATTCGCCCACGCGGCCAGACTGAAGCGCGCGCTTTCAAGGCTGGTGTTATCACGCAGCCACGGACCAATCCACGGTCGCACATCCACATCATCGGCCTGCATCCAGATGCGGCCATCGCTGAGTAAACCGTTGCTGTCGTTGAGATCGAGCCTCACCTGCACCACGCCATGCTGGCCGGTAAAACTGGAGAGGCTCACTTCGCCCTCGGCGCGGTGACGGGTATTTTCGTTCAGCCAGGTAAGGCGTGGAATCGCCAGTTCAGCATGCTGGCCGGACGGCGTCAGAAAACGGATGCTGCTGTCGCGCAGATCGAAGTGATCGAACTGACGCAAAAACAGATCGTTAATTTGCGCCGGTTTGAAGCTGTTCTTCTGTTCGTCACTGGTGAACAGCGGGTGATTGGTTTCGAGATGCAGCTGCCAGAAGGTGAGATCGCGGAATTGCCAGCGCCAGTGCAGCAGCGATTGCCACACGTTGAGCGCCAGATTGACGCGGCCGATGGTCAATTGCCCATCTTCCTGCATCGCGACGTTGAGATTGCGCATCTGCAGCGTCGGGCCAAAATTCTCCCATTTGCCCTGCAGTTCGCTGGCCGTCACCGTGACGCCGCTGACGCGTGAGATCGTCTGCAGAATATCGCTGCGATAACTGTTGAGGTGCGGCATCACGAGGCGCAACCCGCTGACCAGCAGCGCCACAATTACGATGATTGCGGCGAGCAGCAGTAACAAAATCCTCGGCAACCGCCTCACACACCTCTCCTTGCTGTCCGTTGGCTTGCGGAACTCAACCTCAATATCACATCATGACGACATCAAACTGCTCTTGGGTATAGAGCGGTTCAACATGAACTTTGACCTGTTTACCGACGAAGATCTCCACTTCCGCCAGCGCGTGTGACTCTTCGCCCTTTAACGCGTCGCCGACCGCCGGGGAAACGTACACCAGGAAACGGTCGGAATCGTAGGCGTGATGCACGCGCACAATTTCACGCATGATCTCATAGCAGACGGTTTCCACCGTTTTCAAGGTGCCGCGCCCTTTACACACCGGGCAATCGGCGCACAGCACATGTTCAATACTTTCACGCGTGCGTTTACGCGTCATCTCCACCAAACCGAGCGCCGAGAAACCATTGATGCCGGTTTTCACCCGATCTTTGCTCAGCGCGCTCTCCAGCGAATGCAGCACACGGCGGCGATGCTCGTCGTTACTCATGTCGATGAAATCGATAATGATGATGCCGCCGAGGTTGCGCAGTCGCAGCTGACGCGCGATCGCTTGCGTCGCTTCAATGTTGGTGTTGAAGATGGTCTCGTCGAGATTGCGGTGTCCGACAAACGCGCCGGTGTTGATATCCACCGTGGTCATGGCTTCGGTTTGATCGATAATCAGATAGCCGCCGGATTTTAGCTCGACCTTACGCTCCAGCGAACGCTGGATTTCGTTCTCAACGTCAAACAGATCAAAAATCGGCTGTTTGCCGCTGTAAAGCTCCAGCTTGCTGGCCATTTCCGGAATATATTCGCTGGTAAATTCCACCAGCAAATCGCAGGTCAAACGTGAGTCCACGCGAATGCGATCCAGCGCGGCACCGGCGAAATCACGCAGCACGCGCTGCGCTAACGCCAGCTCACCGTAGAGCAGGCAGCGCGTCTGATTACGCTTTTTACGCTCGCTGACTTTGGTCCACAAACGTTTCAGGAAAGCGGCATCCTGCGACAACTCTTCTGAACCAATGCCTTCCGCAGCGGTACGAATAATAAAGCCGCCGAGATCGTCACAGTGCGCTGCAACCACCGTTTTCAGTCGTTCACGCTCGGCCTCGCTCTCAATACGCTGCGAGACGCCGACGTGTGACGCGCCAGGCATAAACACCAGATAGCGCGAAGGCAAAGTAATGTCGGTGGTGAGGCGCGCACCTTTGGTGCCCAGCGGATCTTTCACCACCTGCACCATCAGATCCTGGCCGGGACGCACCAGCTCGCCAATGTCGCGCACCACAAAATTTTTCTTCTCATCACCCGCCACGCATTCGGTGTGCGGCATGATGTCGGAAGCGTGCAGAAAGGCGGCTTTTTCCATGCCGATATCGACAAAGGCCGCCTGCATGCCAGGTAAGACGCGACTGACGCGTCCTTTATAGATGTTGCCCACGATGCCACGTCGTGCTTCACGCTCAATGTGGATTTCCTGCAGAATGCCGCCATCAATGTAGGCAACACGGGTTTCTGAAGGTGTCACATTTACCAGCAGTTCAGCCGTCATCTTGTCCCCTTAACGCCCGCAGTGACTGAAAATAGCTCAGCAGCTCACCGGTCTCGACCAGCGGCAATCCCACCACGGCGTGATAACTTCCATTAATCTTGCGGACAAAATTGCCGCCAAGGCCCTGAATTCCGTACGCGCCGGCTTTATCCATCGGCTCGCCACTGGCGATATAGTGCGAAATTTCCTCCGCCGTCATCGTGCGGAAGGTCACGTCCGTGGTCACCAGACAATCCAGCTCACGCTGCGTATCGGCCAGCGCCACCGCGGTCATCACCTTATGAGTTTGTCCCGACAGCTTGCTCAGCATCGCGGCGGCGTGCGCGGCATCCTGCGGTTTTTCCAGTACTTCACCGTTCAGCACCACGATGGTATCAGCACCCAGCACCGGCAGATCCTGCGGTGCCACCGCGACGCCCGCGCGCGCCTTATCCGACGCCAGACGACGCACGTAAGCGTCAGCCGCTTCTTCAGGCTGACGCTGCTCTTCTACGTGGGTAATCAGGCGTTCAAATTGCAGACCAAGCTGCGTTAACAGCTCACGTCGACGCGGTGAACCGGATGCGAGGTACAGGCTTATCATAGTATTCCTTACTGAACAGCGAATTGACGGCGAATCTTTCTCATCAATAAGAATAGCCAGGGCCACAGGACGCCGTCGACCACGCTACTCCAGAAGATTTCCGGACGGAAAGAAACGTTGATCACCAGGAATTCTGCCCAGAAAACAATCACATCCACCGCAAGGGACAGCACCATAACCATTAATGCCTGCTGCCACAACGCTAAGTTTCGGAATAACTGAAATTTAAAGGCCACCAGATACGCGATGATGCTAAAGGCTAATGCGCGCACGCCAAGTGTTGAACCGGCCACCAGATCCATGATCGCACCGAGACAAAAACCGGTGCCGACATTCACCCGATGCGGCAACGCCAGCACCCAGTAAATGAGGATCAGTAATAGCCATGAAGGCCGGAACATATAGATCTGTTCCGGCCACGGCATGATTTGCAGGATAAGGGCAATCAGAAAGGACAGCCAGATAACCCATCGGCCCTGGCTGCGATATCGACTCAAGGCTGGCCTCCGCGTGTGTTCGCAGAATTCCCTTGCGAACGACTGCCATTAGCGGGTTGCGGTGGCCCCATTTGCTGCGACGACTGCAAGGTATCCGGTGCCGGAGGGCCCATTTCGCCTGCTGGCGGCAGAACCTGCGGCATCATCTGCATTAAACGTTCGTTGGCCACGCGATGCACTTCGTCCGGTGCCATTGGTGCCACGCCGTTGCGATCCGCGCCCCACAGCAGTAACAGATAGCGCAAACGCTGCAAGCCAGCTGCTGGACGCGCCTGAATCACCGTGTAAGCACGCTGTGTATCGACTTTCACCGAGGAGACAACGCCAACCGGATAACCTTCCGGGAAGCGGCCGCCCAGGCCAGACGTGACCAGCACATCGCCGACGCGAATATCGGTGTTGCCCGGCAGATGCTCCAGCTGCAGATCTTCGCTGCAGCCATTACCGGCAGCAATCACGCGAATATCGTTACGCAACACCTGAATCGGCAATGCATGCGAGGCATCGCAAATCAGTAATACGCGACTGGTAACCTGACCGACCGCGACCACCTGACCGACCACACCTTTATCACTGATCACCGGCTGGCCTTCGTAAACACCGTTTACGCTGCCTTTGTCGATAACCACCTGATCGGTATAAGGATCGGTGCCGGTGGAGATCACCTGCGTCACCATCTTATGCTCATCCTGGCGCAGCGGCGAGCCAAGCAGTTCGCGCAGACGCGCGTTTTCCTGCTTATATTGCCCCAGCATCAGCAAGTCACTGTTTTTCAGGAAGAGCTCACGGCGCAGTGCTTTATTTTCCAGCTCCAATTGCTGACGGGACGCCAGCGTTTCGGAAACGCCATCAAGAAGTTGTCTTGGCCCGTTGGCCAAAAAATAAAATGGACTGACCGACGTGTCCAGGTAGTTGCGGATCTGGGAAAAGGAGCTCACGCGGCTATCGGCGATAATAATCGCGATAGCCACAATGACTGCCAGAAAGAGACGCAACTGCAGGGAAGGTCCCCTGCTAAAAATCGGCTTCATAAATTCTGCGTGTTCCTCGACATCAGGGAAGAAGCGTTAGCCTAATAGCCAACGCCTCCAGAGCTAGACGCATCTCGCCGTCGTGCGTTGCAGCAGCAGCGTCAGCATAGGCGCTATTCCCTGCGCAATTTGACCAGGGCCTCAGCCGTTGAGGAATTACTCCTCGCTGAACAAATCGCCGCCATGCATGTCGATCATTTCCAGCGCTTTACCACCACCGCGTGCTACGCAGGTCAGCGGATCTTCTGCCACGACCACCGGAATACCGGTCTCTTCCATCAGCAGGCGATCGAGGTTACGCAGCAATGCGCCACCGCCGGTCAGCACCATACCGCGCTCGGAGATGTCAGAAGCCAGCTCTGGCGGGCACTGTTCCAGCGCAACCATCACCGCGCTCACGATACCGGTCAGCGGTTCCTGCAGCGCTTCAAGAATCTCGTTCGAGTTCAGGGTAAAGCCGCGTGGCACGCCTTCTGCCAGGTTACGGCCGCGTACTTCAATCTCGTGCACTTCATCGCCCGGATAAGCAGAACCGATACCGTGCTTGATGCGCTCCGCAGTGGCTTCACCGATCAGTGAACCGTAGTTGCGGCGGACATAATTAATGATAGCTTCATCGAAGCGGTCACCACCAATACGCACAGAAGAGGAGTAAACCACGCCGTTCAACGAGATCACCGCCACTTCAGTGGTACCACCACCGATATCAACCACCATGGAACCGGTTGCTTCAGAAACCGGCAGGCCTGCACCAATCGCCGCAGCCATTGGCTCTTCAATCAGGAACACTTCGCGTGCGCCTGCACCCTGTGCAGATTCACGGATGGCGCGACGCTCAACCTGGGTCGCACCCACCGGTACGCAGACCAGCACACGCGGGCTTGGACGCATAAAGCTATTGCTATGCACTTGCTTAATGAAGTGCTGCAGCATTTTTTCGGTAACGAAGAAGTCGGCGATCACGCCATCTTTCATAGGACGGATAGCAGCGATGTTGCCCGGCGTACGGCCCAGCATCTGCTTAGCGTCATGACCGACAGCCGCTACGCTCTTTGGGGAGCCGGCACGATCCTGACGAATGGCAACCACAGAAGGCTCGTTTAACACGATGCCTTGTCCTTTCACGTAAATCAGGGTATTCGCGGTACCCAGGTCAATGGACAAGTCATTGGAAAACATGCCACGAAATTTTTTAAACATACTAAGGGATAATCCTGCAAGCTGGGGGCGGAAAATAAAATCCGCCTACTTTACCAACCACGCGAAGCCGCTACAAGGCGCAAAAACGTTCGGCTTCGGTGAAAAAATACGCTGAATACTTTTTTGGCCTGATCGTAGGGTCTTTTGCCGCAGTTAAATGGCGTTAACACGCCGTTTTAACCTAAATTGCCCCGGCGCTAGCCGGCGAATTTCGACATAAAATCTAACATTTCCAGCCGCCAGCATCGCGCGCTCCGGCACTAATAAGCGATAAAAACAGCCATCAGCCTGCACTTCGCGCGCTGAAGGTCTAAATTCGATAACGTTGCGAATGTTTCTTTACATTACTGTTGACCGGCAACGAAGGCGCAAAGAAATCGCCCTGCCCGCCCGAAACACCTAATCCCGACAGCGTTTGCCACTCCGCGCGTGTTCGCACACCCGCGGCGAAAACTTGAGTTGGCGATGACTTACACACTTCCAGCAAGCTCTGCACAAACAGCTGGTTCTCGGTGCGTCGTTCAATATTGCGTACCAAACCCGGCGCAAGTTTAATCACTTCTATCGGGAATTGTTTGATATAAGCGCTGCTCACCACCGTCAAACCGGCCTGATCCACCGCAATGCGACAGCCAAATGCGGTTAACATGTGAAAAACCGGCACTAAACGGCTGATGTGTTGACAAACGTCGGCCTCAGCAAGTTCAAATAAAAAACGTTTTCTTTGCGATTTGCTGCACTGCAGCAGCAGTTTTTGCAGCCAGCGCTGAAAAGGTCGCTGCAACAGCGAATCAATATTCACGGGTAGTGCCAGAGTTTCGTCCGGCCACACTTCCGAGAGCGCCGCGATGCGCGTCACCAGTTGACGATCCCAGCTGTCAGTCATACCCAGTTGCAATACCAGCGGCATAAACTCAGCCGAAACCACTTCTTTGTCGCCATCAAACACACGCGTCAGTAATTCACGATGATGGACTTTTCCATCCAGTAACACCGCCGGCTTTTGGTACAAACGCGGGCCACCACGATTGAGCGTGTTCTCCAGCAAGGTCCGCCAGCGCACACTGCCGCGCCCCATATCCAGCGTATTGCCTTCGCCAACCGACCAGCTATTACCGCCTTGCAATGCCGCACGCCGCGTAGCCATCTCCACATTTTCCATCACCTGCGACACGCTCTGACCGCTGCGCCACGCGCTGATGCCGATGTGGATCAAATCATCACGATCGACCATACGCATCGGCGGTAGTGAATCGACGGCGTTAATCAGTTGATCGGCAATGCTGTTGGCTTCTTTTAAAGTGCGATGCGGCAGCAAGACGGCGAAGTCACTGCGGAAATATCGCGCCAGCAGCGCGCCCGGATAGCGCAGCACAAAGGTCGACAGCATATTAATCAAATCAAACAGATACTCTTCCACCAGCGTTGGGCCGAGGGTTTCGTGCAGCATATCAAGGTCCGGCAGACGCACCATCATCACCACACCGTGCGTGCCGACATCTTCCTGATCTTCCAGCAATGTCGCCAATTGGTTATCAAAGAACAAACGATTGTTTAGGCCGGTACGCGGATCCTGCGCCGCAAAGGTGCGAATTAAGGTGTCGATGCGTAAACGCTGCTCGCCCGCCTCCTGCAAATCGCCCAGCAGCGCATCGATGGCGCGACTGGCTTTCGGCGGCCATTCCGCCGCATGGTCCTCCTGCGAACGACGTTCACCGGCCAGAATGCGATCGGCGCGCGCTTCTAATTGCTCCATATCCTGCCAGCGCCGCTTGAGCCAGCGGTTGGTCATGACCAGCAGCACGCACATAATGGCGACGACCGTAAACAGGACCACCAGCGTATAAGTGCCGGTAAAGGAGCGAAACAGCGTTTTGGCCGGATCCAGCACCACCACGCGCAGTTCGAGGCCCGGCGAATGCGTCAGGGGCAAATCGAACTGCACAAAGCGATTAGGCTCATCTTCTAACATCGGATTTTCATGGCGGGCTAAACTGAACACTAACGTATCGCCGTTCAGCAGTTGCACCTGTTCGGCATTGACCACCGGCATCATGCGCGTCAGCCACTGCGTGATTTCCTGCGGCGATTGTGAAGCCAGTGCTTTATCCACTTCAGTCGCCAGCGTTTGCATCCGCGTTTCCACGCGCTGCTGCGATAGCCAGATAAAACTAAAAGCGCAGCCCACCAGCATCAATATCATCGCTAGTAAACTTAATAAGGTAATAAACGCAGAAAATTTAGTTGTTAATCGCATCCCTGTGCCTGCATCACTGCGGTTATGAACGGTGTTAATCCGTCGGCGCCACGCTTACCCCTGGCGCAAACCTGAGCAAAATAGCACAAATCAAGGTGTGATTCAGCGCCAGACTGGCATCAAAATCGCACATAACACAGCATGATAAGCGCTACGGCGCGAGTATAGCGTTAAACCGTGATGGCCTGACTTTGCTATGGGCTTTTTCGTCCTATTCTCAAAGAGGGCGATGCGCCAGGAAATTTCACATTTTTCCCCGCAAGTTCGCGCCTGACGCTGAAGTTGAGCATGCTGGTTATAACTTACTATTCACAGGAGAACGTCATGAACCTGAAGCACTTGCTCACAGAAGCCGACGTCACGCCAGAAAGCGTCTTTAATATGCGCCGCCGTCAGGTGCTGAAAGCGTTGGGATTAGGCGCAGCAGCAGCCAGTTTACCCGGCACCGCGCAAGCCGATGTGCTGAGTTGGTTTAAAGGCAATGATCGTCCGCCCGCGCCCGCTGGCCGTGATTTAGATTTTACTAAACCGGCTGAATGGCAAGCCGATTTGCCGCTCACGCCGTTTGATAAGGTGTCAGGTTATAACAACTTCTATGAATTTGGCCTTGATAAAGCCGATCCTGCTGCCAACGCTGGCACGCTGAAAACCGATCCGTGGAAGCTGCGTATCGAAGGCGAAGTTGCCAAACCTATCACGCTGGATATGGATGACATCTTCAAGCGTTTCGCCATGGAACAGCGCATCTACCGCATGCGCTGTGTCGAAGCCTGGTCGATGGTGATTCCGTGGGTCGGTTTTGAACTCAACAAGCTGCTCAAACTGGCTGAACCCACCAGCAATGCGCGCTTTGTGGCGTTTGAAACGCTGTACGCACCTGACCAAATGCCGGGTCAGAAAGATCGCTTTATCGGCGGCGGGCTGGATTATCCCTATGTGGAAGGCTTGCGTCTTGATGAAGCGATGCATCCGCTGACGCTGCTGAGTACCGGCGTGTATGGCAAAGCGCTGCCGCCGCAGAATGGCGCACCGATTCGCCTGACGGTGCCGTGGAAATATGGCTTCAAAGGGATTAAATCGATTGTGAAGATTACGCTGACGCACGATCGCCCGCCAACGACCTGGAGCCAGATCGCCGCCAATGAGTATGGTTTCTACGCCAATGTGAACCCGCATGTGAATCATCCGCGCTGGTCGCAGGCAACCGAGCGCTTTATCGGCGCGGGCGGCATTCTGAAGGTTGATCGCCAACCTACGCTGCTGTTCAACGGCTACGCGAAAGAGGTGGCGTCGCTGTATCGCGGCCTGGATTTACGGGAGAACTATTGAGTGCGCCTCTCTTTACGTCACATCACCGCGTTAAAAGTCGTGCTGCATCTGGCGGCTTTTCTGCCGTTTGTGTATCTGTTTATGGCAGCGAGTCAGGGCTGGCTGAGCGCTGATCCGGCGAAAGATATCCAGCATTTTACCGGCAGAATGGCGCTTAAGTTGCTGCTCGCCACGCTGCTGGTCAGCCCACTGACACGCTACCTGAAACAGCCGCTGCTGATTCGCACTCGCCGCCTGCTTGGCGTGTGGTGTTTCGCCTGGGCCAGTTTGCACCTTACCAGCTACTACCTGCTGGAACTTGGCTACGATCATCTGCGTTTACTCGGCAGCGAGCTGGTTTCGCGTCCTTATTTGTTACTGGGGATGATCAGCTGGATTATTCTCTTCGCCCTCGCCATCACCTCATTCCAGCGCATGCAGCGCAAACTGGGGCGTCGCTGGCAAACGCTGCATAACGGCGTCTATCTGGTCGCGATCCTCGTGCCGATTCACTATATCTGGTCAGTGAAAGTGCTCTCCCCGCAGCCGGTGATCTACGCCGTGCTGGCCATTGCGCTGTTAGCGTGGCGTTACAATAAGTTGCGTAAACTTCTTCCCAGATAATCCCCGCACGGTTGTGTTACTCCCGCGAGATCTGTTAAAAAGTGTGGCCTTCGGGCCGCATTCGATCAACTTCGCAGATAAGACCAGTATTTTGCTGCGAATGTCGACGAAACGGATATAATGCCCGGCTTTATTGCAAGCGAAGTCTGGTTTTTCATCCACAAGGGTGACAAACGCAAGATGTCGCGGTATTTTACGCGATGCCTTACTGATTGCAGGAGATAGCAGCAAGATGGCGCACAAATTTCACATACTGCTTTTGAACGGTCCCAACTTGAATCTACTGGGAACGCGCGAGCCTGATAAGTATGGTCACACCACGCTGGCGCAAATCGTCGGCGATCTGACGCAACAGGCCGATCAGCACCATGTGAAATTGAGTCATTTGCAATCGAACGCAGAGTTTCAGTTGATTGACCGTATTCACGAAGCCCGCGGCAACGTGGATTACATCATCATCAATCCTGCTGCGTTCACGCATACCAGCGTTGCACTGCGTGATGCCCTGTTGGCGGTTAGCATTCCTTTTATTGAGGTGCATCTCTCGAACGTACATGCACGCGAACCGTTCCGACATCACTCCTATCTTTCCGATGTATCTGCCGGCGTCATCTGTGGACTTGGCGCTGATGGATACGCATGGGCTTTACAAACGGCAGTAAAACGCCTGTCACATTCCAATTAAACAGAGTACGGAACCACACTCATGGATATTCGTAAAATTAAGAAACTGATCGAACTGGTTGAAGAGTCTGGCATCTCCGAGCTGGAAATCTCCGAGGGCGAAGAGTCCGTTCGTATCAGCCGTTCACCTGCAAATGCCGGCTACCCAATGATGCAGCAGGCTTATGCTGCGCCAATGATGCAGCAGCAGCCTGCGCTGTCTACCGCGGTGGCGCCTGCCGCACCGGTTGCAGCAGAAGCCGCTAAACCAGAAATCAGTGGCCACATCGTGCGTTCACCAATGGTCGGCACTTTCTATCGCACGCCAAGCCCAGACGCGAAAGCTTTCGTTGAAGTTGGCCAGAAAGTGAATGCCGGCGACACTCTGTGCATCGTTGAAGCGATGAAAATGATGAACCAGATCGAAGCCGACAAATCCGGCGTTGTGAAGGCGATTCTGGTCGAAAGCGGCCAACCGGTTGAATTTGACGAGCCGCTGGTCATCATCGAATAACGAGGCGAAGCATGCTGGATAAAATTGTCATTGCTAACCGTGGTGAGATCGCGCTGCGCATTCTGCGTGCCTGCAAAGAGCTGGGCATTAAGACTGTTGCCGTGCACTCCACCGCGGACCGTGACCTGAAGCACGTGCTGCTGGCAGACGAAACCGTCTGCATCGGCCCGCCACCTTCAGTCAAAAGCTACCTGAACATCCCGGCACTGATCTCCGCCGCTGAAATTACCGGCGCGGTCGCGATCCACCCGGGTTACGGCTTCCTCTCTGAGAACGCCGATTTCGCCGAGCAGGTTGAACGTTCAGGCTTTATCTTCATTGGCCCGAAAGCCGACACCATTCGCCTGATGGGCGACAAAGTGTCTGCCATAACCGCCATGAAGAAAGCGGGCGTGCCCACAGTGCCAGGTTCTGATGGCTCGCTGACCGACGACATGGAAAAAAACCGTGCCTTCGCTAAGCGCATCGGTTATCCGGTGATCATCAAAGCCTCCGGCGGCGGCGGCGGTCGCGGTATGCGCGTAGTGCGCAGCGACAAGGATCTTGAGCAATCCATCAACATGACGAAAGCGGAAGCCAAAGCGGCTTTCAACAACGACATGGTGTACATGGAGAAGTACCTCGAGAATCCACGCCACATTGAGATTCAGGTGCTGGCCGACGGCCAGGGTAACGCTATCTATCTGGCGGAACGTGACTGCTCAATGCAGCGTCGTCACCAGAAAGTCGTCGAAGAAGCCCCAGCGCCAGGCATCACGCCGGAACTGCGTCGCTACATCGGCGAGCGCTGCTCTAAAGCCTGTATCGATATCGGCTATCGCGGTGCAGGTACCTTCGAGTTCCTGTACGAAAACGGTGAGTTCTACTTCATCGAGATGAACACCCGTATTCAGGTGGAGCATCCGGTGACTGAGATGATCACCGGCGTCGATCTGATCAAAGAGCAGTTGCGTATTGCTGCTGGTCAGCCGCTGTCGATCAAACAGGAAGACGTGGTGATTCGCGGTCATGCGGTTGAATGCCGTATCAACGCCGAAGATCCAAACACCTTCCTGCCAAGCCCAGGCAAGATCACCCGTTTCCACGCGCCGGGCGGCTTTGGTGTACGTTGGGAATCGCATATCTATGCCGGTTACAGTGTGCCACCGTACTACGATTCCATGATTGGTAAGCTGATTACCTACGGTGAAAACCGTGACGTGGCAATCTCGCGCATGAAGAATGCGCTGGCGGAACTGATCATCGACGGCATCAAGACCAACATTGAGCTGCAGATGAAAATCATGTCCGACGAAAACTTCCAGCAGGGTGGCACCAACATCCACTATCTGGAGAAAAAACTCGGCCTGCAAGAGAAGTAATTGCAGTGCAGAGCAAAGCAGAGGCCGGTTAACTCCGGCCTTTTTCATTTTTGTCGCCTTTGAGGTTACATAATGGATTGGCGTTTTTTACAAGCGAACAAAGAGGCGCGCTGGTCACTTTATCTGACGCTGGCCTACCTTGCCGTTTGGGGACTTTCTGCCTGGCTGGGCGGCAATGAGATCGGCGTCTTAGGCTTACCAAGGTGGTTCGAGCTTTCGTGTCTGTTCGCCCCGCTGCTGTTTATTGTGTTGTGCTGGCTGATGGTGCGCGTGCTGTTCCGCGACATGTCGCTGGAGGATAACGATGGACTCTGAAATCATTCTTCCGCTGTTGGCCTATCTGGTGCTGATCGCCGCGCTGTCGGTGTTTGCCATGCGCAAGCAGCGTCAGGGCAACTTCCTGAGCGAATACTTCCTCGGCAGCCGTTCGATGGGCGGTTTTGTGCTGGCCATGACCATCACCACCACATATATCAGCGCCAGCTCGTTCATTGGCGGCCCCGGCGCAGCCTATAAATATGGCCTTGGCTGGGTGCTGCTGGCGATGATTCAGGTGCCTGCCGTCTGGCTTTCGCTTGGCGTGTTAGGCAAGAAATTCGCCATTCTGGCGCGTCGCTACAACGCCGTAACGCTCAACGACATGTTGTATGGCCGCTACGGCAGCACGCTGCTTATTTGGCTCTCCAGCATCAGTTTGTTGGTGGCGTTTATCGGCGCAATGACCGTGCAGTTCATTGGCGGTGCGCGCCTGCTGGAAACAGCGGCCGGCATTCCTTATGACACCGGCCTGCTGATCTTCGGCGGCACCATCGCGCTCTACACCGCTTTCGGTGGCTTCCGCGCCAGCGTGCTGAACGATGCGATGCAAGGTTTGGTAATGCTGATCGGCACCTTCCTGCTGCTGTTTGCAGTGATTCACCACGCTGGCGGATTAGCCTCCGCAGTGACCAAACTGCATGATATCGATCCGCAGCTGACCTCACCGGAAGGCGTGGGCAATGTCATCAACCCAACCTTCCTCAGCTCGTTTGCCGTGCTGGTGTGTTTCGGGGTGATTGGCCTGCCCCACACCGCGGTGCGCTGTATTTCGTATAAAGATAGCAAAGCCATGCATCGTGGCATTGTACTCGGCACCATTGTAGTGGTGATCCTAATGCTTGGTATGCATCTGGCCGGCGCGCTGGGGCGCGTAATTTTGCCCGATCTCACCATTCCCGATCGAGTGATTCCTACGCTGATGATTACCGTATTACCGCCCATGGCGGCGGGCGTATTTCTTGCGGCGCCGATGGCGGCCATTATGTCGACCATCAACGCGCAGCTGCTGCAATCCTCCGCTACGCTGATCAAAGATCTCTATTTGCGCATTGCCCCGCAGCACAGTGAAAATGAAGCGCGCCTGCGCATGCTGTCAGGCACCATCACTTTTGTGCTCGGTGTGCTGCTATTGCTGGCAGCGTGGAATCCGCCCGATATGATTATCTGGCTGAATCTGCTGGCATTTGGTGGCCTTGAAGCGGTATTTCTATGGCCGCTGGTGCTGGGTTTGTACTGGGAGCGCGCCAACTCCACCGGTGCGATCAGCGGCATGCTGGTCGGCGCGGGATGCTATACGCTGCTTGCCAGCCTGAATATTGAGTGGTGGGGCTTCCACCCGATCGTTCCGTCATTGACCTTAAGCCTGCTGGCCTTCCTGGTGGGCAATCTGTTTGGCCGCACGCCTGCAACGCATGCCGCGGCACTGGAATAAAGAGAAACGCTATGCCTTGGATTCAAATCAAAATTAACAGCACCGGCGAAAACGCCGAAACCCTGAGCGATGCGCTGATGGAGGTTGGCGCGGTGTCGGTCACTTTCCAGGACACGCACGACAATCCAGTGTACGAGCCGCTGCCGGGCGAAACGCTGCTGTGGGGCGATACCGATGTCATCGGCCTGTTCGACGCTGAAACCGAGATGAGCGATGTGGTGGCCGAGTTAAGCCAGCATCCGCTGCTGGGATCCGCGTTTCGCCATAAGATCGAGCAGATCGAAGACAAGGACTGGGAGCGCGAATGGATGGATAACTTCCACCCGATGCGTTTCGGTGAGCGTCTGTGGATCTGCCCAAGCTGGCGCGATGTGCCGGATCCAAATGCCGTCAATGTGATGCTGGATCCGGGTCTCGCCTTTGGTACCGGCACGCATCCTACCACATCGATGTGTTTGACCTGGCTTGATGGCCTGGATCTGCAGGGCAAAACGGTGATCGACTTTGGCTGTGGCTCCGGCATTCTCGCTATCGCTGCACTAAAATTGGGCGCGGCGCAGGCGATCGGCATTGATATCGATCCGCAGGCGATTCAGGCCAGCCGTGATAACGCCGAGCGTAATGGCGTCTCTGAGCGTCTGGCGCTCTATCTGCCCCACCAGCAGCCGGAAAACTTGCAGGCTGACGTGGTGGTCGCCAACATCCTCGCGGGTCCGCTGCGTGAGCTGGCACCGCTGATTAGCGTGCTGCCGAAAGCCGGCGGTCATCTTGGATTGTCCGGCGTGTTAGCGAGCCAGGCTGAAAGCGTGTGTGAAGCCTACGCCGAGCGTTTTGAGCTCGACGCGGTTGCAGAGAAAGAAGAGTGGTGCCGCATCACCGGCGTACGCCGCTAACCTGCCCGCTTGCCAGTCGGGCTAACTGACTGGCAAGCCGTACTATTTTTCTGAGACCAGTCTCAAAGCGCCAGCCCTTCTCAACCCTTGCCGTTTCTTTACATTTCAGTCATTACAATCCTGCTCCAGGCGATAGCGCTATCCCTGCTGGCAATGCCTTTGATGGCATTTCACTTCGATAAATCGCTGAAAGTAATGGATGATGAAAAAGAAACTTTGTTTATTCGCTCTGCTGACAAGCATGGCATCGTATGCGCACGCACACAGCTCAAACTGGTCTTATGAAGCGCCGGATGAATGGGGCAATCTGCACGCCGATTATTACACCTGTAAAAGCGGTGTGAACCAGTCGCCTGTCGATATCCGCAAGGTGGTGAATGGACAATTGCCGCCGCTAACGTTGAGCTATCAAGCCAAACAAAAATCCATCATCAATAACGGTCACACCATCCAGATCAACGTCAAAGATGGCGATGCGCTCGCGCTGGATGGCGAAGCTTATACGCTGCGTCAGTTCCACTTCCATACGCCGAGCGAAAATCTGATTGATGGCAAACGCTTTCCGCTGGCCGCGCATTTCGTCCATGCCAGCGAAGAGGGACATCTGGCGGTGGTTGGCGTGATGTTTGAAGCCGGGGCAGAAAACCCTGCGCTGGCGGAGATCCTGCGTGAGCTGCCACCTGAAGTTAACAAAGAGGCGGCGCTGCAACAGCCACTCAATCTCAGTGCTTTGATTCCGGGTCAAAAGAACTACTATCGCTTTAGCGGTTCGTTGACGACGCCACCTTGTACTGAAGGTGTGCGCTGGTTTGTGATGAAACAAACTGTTTCGGCATCGGCTGAACAGCTCAAAATGTTCACTACTCTTTTAGGCCAGCATGGCAACAGTCGTCCTGTACAGCCGCTTAATGGTCGTGTGATCGTCGAATGACCCAAGCCTTGTCTGGTTCTACCCTGTGAAGCTGCTTGCAGGGTAGTCATTTTCCCATCGCCACGTATTATTTGCGGCACGCCGCTTGCCGGTATTCTTATTACTGAGATTGAAAATGAAACCCTCCCTTTTACTTAGCTTAATGTTGGCTTACAGCATTAGCGCGCATGCTTCTTCCCCTTCCGCACCACACTGGAGCTATGAAGGCAGCGCTGGCCCAGAGCACTGGGCCGAACTTTCTGCTGATTTTCAAACCTGCCATAACGGCAAGTTTCAGTCGCCAATTGATATTCGCCATACCATAGATGGTCAACTGCCGCCCCTTAAGCTGGAGTTTCACGCCGCAGCAGAAAACCTGACCAACAACGGGCACACACTGCAAGTGAACGTGGATGATGAAGATGACTTTATGCTGGATGGCGAAACCTTCCGCCTTAAGCAATATCATTTCCATACGCCGAGTGAGAATCAAATCGACGGGCACTCTTATCCGCTCGAAGCACATTTCGTTCACGCAAACGCCGATGGGGAAATAGCGGTCATTGCCGTGATGTTCGAGGTTGGCAAAGAAAACACCGCTCTTAATCCGATTATTACCGCAATGCCTAAGCAGATAAATCATGAGGTGGTGGTGAAACAGCGTATGGATTTAGAACCCCTCTTCCCGGAGGATCGCCATTATTATCGTTTTAGTGGATCGCTGACTACTCCACCTTGCACCGAGGGTTTACGCTGGCTGATCATGAAGCATCCCGTCACGCTCTCCCAATCACAGTTGCACCATTTCCAACTGGCGCTGAAACACAGTAATAATCGTCCCCTGCAACCATTACATGGTCGACTGATTGTCGAATGATGAACTGGCAATCCCTACGCTAATAAATTAGTACAATTAATAATCACATTGCCGTCATTTCTATGGCTAATTACCGGAAGTGACGGTTTTTATGTTGTGATTTCGGTCATGTTTTGAGAAAAATTTTTGTACACAATTTCATCATATTTTTTTAATCGTATGAATTATAATGATTAATGCTTATCTTTGTGTCTGATAAGTTAATTTCCCTGCTCTCTCACGGCGAATTGTTCAAAGTTTGGCCTTTCATCTTCTTTAAAAAATGCGTAATATACGCCGCCTTGCGAACAGTTAGGGTCACTTCTTTTTCATGCGCATTGGACAACATCAGCTACGTAATCGACTCATTGCTGCGCCTATGGCCGGAGTATCCGATAAGCCATTTCGCACCCTGTGTTATGAGAACGGCGCCGGTATGACTGTCTCCGAGATGCTGTCGTCGAACCCGGAAGTTTGGGCCAGTGACAAATCCCGTTTGCGTATGGTGCATAGTGACGAGCCTGGTATCCGCGCCGTGCAAATTGCCGGTTGCGATCCTGATGAGATGGCTGCTGCCGCGCGCATTAATGTGGCGTCTGGCGCGCAAGTTATCGATATCAACATGGGCTGCCCGGCCAAAAAAGTGAATCGTAAGATGGCAGGTTCAGCGCTGCTGCAACATCCGCAACTGGTGGAGTCGATTCTCCGTGCGGTCGTCAATGCAGTGGATGTACCGGTTACGCTGAAGATTCGCACCGGCTGGGACAAAGAAAATCGTAATTGTGTAGAGATTGCCCAATTGGCTGAACGCTGTGGCATTCAGGCTCTCACCATTCATGGCCGCACGCGCGCCTGTTTGTTTGAGGGATTTGCTGAATACGACAGCATTCGGACAGTTAAGCAGAGCGTTTCCATTCCGATTATCGCGAATGGCGACATTACTGACCCGCATAAAGCCAGAGCGGTGCTCGACTATACCGGAGCCGATGCTCTTATGGTTGGCCGTGCCGCTCAGGGAAGACCGTGGATCTTCCGGGAAATCCAGCATTATCTGGACACAGGGGAGCTGCTGGCACCGAAGCCGCTGGCTGAAGTGAAGCAAATGCTGATTGGACATATACGGGAGCTGCACGACTTTTACGGTCAGCGCAAAGGATACCGTATTGCCCGAAAACACGTATCCTGGTATTTGCAGGAAAGTGCTCCTGATGACCAGTTTCGGCGCACATTCAACGCCATAGAGGATGCCAGCGAACAGCTGGAGGCGTTGGAGGCATACTTCGAAAATCTTGCGTAAACGAAATAAAGAGCTGAAAGAACTATGTTCGAACAACGCGTAAATTCTGACGTACTCACCGTTTCTACCGTTAACTCTCAGGATCAGGTGACCCAAAAGCCACTGCGTGATTCGGTTAAACAGTCACTGAAGAACTATTTTGCTCAACTGAACGGTCAGGATGTAAGTGACCTGTATGAGCTGGTATTGGCAGAAGTCGAGCAGCCTCTGTTGGACATGGTGATGCAGTACACCCGTGGCAACCAGACCCGTGCAGCTCTGATGATGGGTATCAACCGCGGTACCCTGCGTAAGAAGCTGAAAAAATACGGCATGAACTAATCTGTTCGTTGCTGCGATAACGCCAGCCTTGCGGCTGGCGTTTTTGTTTCTGATGCCGGGTAATTTCCGGACGTTAACAACGCATGAAACAATTGGCGCGATAATGGTAACGATAGTTGCAATTGCAGCAGTGATATCCCGCCCCTCTTAGCAACGCATTTCCCTTCTCTTTATTACGCGCTCATTTATCCTCGCATCACCCTTCAGCCCGCTTTCTCTGTGATCATCAACCGCTTCAGCCGTAAGCGTGCAAACTCATACATCTACTCCTGAGCGTTAGCTCACACTGCTTCCATATAGTGAAACTTTTTGCACTATTTGTGATCGTGTCGTCTCGTCACGCTGCCTTTTGGTGCGCCATATTAGCCAGAATCTTCTGAGTGCTTCAGTTTATTAAAAGATCTTTCCAGAGAATTCAGGATTCTGCAAACCTGGCATCAGGTTTGCAGAGTTGTGGATGGCTAACCACCACAGACAGAAAAAAGCGCACATTAAAGTGCGCGCAAACATAACAACACACGATATCGCCACACAGGATGCTTTATGAAAAAGATGATGCTTTCCACTCTGGTCGCTGCAGCCTCGCTGTTAGCCGTTGCTCAACAAGCGCACGCTGGCACCACGCTGGATGCCATTAAGAAGAAAGGTTTTGTACAGTGCGGCATCAGTGACGGCCTGCCAGGCTTCTCTTATGCTGACTCTAACGGCAAATTCACCGGTATTGACGTGGATGTGTGCCGTGCAGCCGCTGCCGCTGTATTTGGCGACGCAACCAAAGTGAAATACACCCCGCTGACCGCGAAAGAGCGCTTCACCGCACTGCAGTCTGGCGAAGTGGACATCTTGTCTCGTAACACCACATGGACCTCATCGCGCGATGGCGGCATGGGCTTCCTGTTTGCAGGCGTGAACTATTACGATGGTATCGGCTTCCTGACGCACCAGAAAGCCGGTCTGAAAAGTGCTAAAGAGTTGGATGGCGCTACCGTGTGTATTCAGGCCGGTACTGATACCGAGCTGAACGTGGCTGACTACTTCAAAACCCACAAAATGCAGTACACGCCAGTCACCTTCGACCGCTCTGACGAATCCGCTAAAGCGCTCGACAGCGGCCGTTGCGACACCCTCGCGTCTGACCAATCTCAGCTGTATGCGCTGCGTATCAAACTTGGCAAGCCAGACGAGTTTATCGTACTGCCAGAAGTGATCTCCAAAGAGCCGCTGGGCCCCGTTGTGCGTCGCGGTGATGACGATTGGTTCACCATCGTTAAATGGTCGCTGTATGCCATGCTGAACGCGGAAGAGATGGGGATCAGCTCTAAAAATGTCGATGACATGGTAGCGAAACCGACTACGCCGGATATGGCACATCTGCTGGGCGCGGAAGGTGACTTCGGTAAAGACCTGAAGCTCGATAACAAGTGGGCTTACAACATCATCAAACAAGTGGGTAATTATCAGGAAGTGTTCGACCGTAACGTCGGTAAAGACAGCGCACTGAAAATCAAGCGCGGCCAGAATGCGCTGTGGAATCAGGGCGGCATCCAGTACGCTCCGCCAGTTCGTTAATTCCGTCCTGCCAGTCGGGCACCGCATCCTGCGGTGCCCACGCGTAATCTTCACTGAGGTTTTAACATGTCGCAACGCCCAACCGTAAAAAGGGATTTTTCGTTCGGTAATCCTACGGTTCGCGCCTGGCTTTACCAGATCGTCGCGATTGTTGCCGTGCTTGCTGTGGTGGGATATTTAATCCACAACACCGTAATCAACCTGGCCAATCGTGGCATCACTTCCGGATTCGGGTTTCTGGATCGCAGTGCCGGCTTCGGCATTGTCCAGCACCTGATCGATTACACCGAAGGCGACACTTACGCGCGCGTGTTTATGGTGGGGTTGACCAATACCCTGCTGGTTTCCGCGCTCTGTATTGTTTTCGCTTCGATCCTTGGCTTTGCCGTTGGCCTGGCTCGCTTGTCTGAGAACTGGCTGCTGCGCAAGCTTTCAACTATATATATCGAGACCTTCCGTAATATCCCGCCGCTGCTGCAGATCTTTTTCTGGTACTTCGCGGTACTGCGTAACCTGCCCGGCCCGCGTCAGGCACTCAACGCTTTTGATTTGGCATTCGTCAGCAATCGCGGTTTGTATATTCCGTGGCCCGAGTACGCGCCTGGCACCTGGCCATTCCTGATCGCGCTGGCGTTAGCGGTGCTGGGTTGCGTGGCGCTGTTCCGCTACAACCGCAAGCATCAGTTAAAAACCGGCCAACTGCGTCGCACCTGGCCGGCTGCGGTTGGGCTGCTGGTTTTGCTGCCGCTGATTGCTCATACCTTGTTTGGCGTGGCCATGCATTGGGATGTGCCGGAACTGCGTGGATTTAACTTCCGCGGCGGTTTCGTGATGATCCCTGAGCTCGCCGCGTTGACTCTCGCGCTGTCGGTTTATACCTCGTCGTTCATCGCCGAAGTGATTCGCTCCGGTATTCAGTCGGTACCACATGGTCAAAGTGAAGCTGCACGTTCGCTGGGTTTGCCTAATCCAGTGACCATGCGTCAGGTGATTATCCCGCAGGCAATGCGTGTGATTATCCCGCCACTGACCAGCCAGTACCTCAATATCGTGAAAAACTCATCGCTGGCGGCCGCGATCGGCTATCCAGACATGGTTTCGCTGTTTGCCGGTACCGTGCTGAACCAAACCGGTCAAGCGATTGAAACTATCGCGATTACCATGGCGGTTTACCTGATTATCAGCCTGATCATTTCACTGCTGATGAACCTCTACAATCGCAAAATTGCGCTGGTTGAGCGTTAAGAGAACGGGATCATTATGTCTGTTACTACACATGAAACACCGCCGATTCCGACCCATCCACTCAGCAAGGCTTGGCTCTGGGCACGCAAAAATCTGTTCTCCAGCTGGCTGAATACGCTGCTGACATTGTTCAGCATCTGGCTTATTTGGAACGTGATTCCTCCGGCACTGAATTGGCTGGTATTTCAGGCTAACTGGATTGGTGAGACGCGCGCAGACTGCACCAAAGAAGGCGCATGTTGGGTGTTTATCCATGCACGCTTTGGCCAGTTTATGTATGGCCTCTATCCGCATGAACTGCGCTGGCGCATCAATCTATCTCTGGTTATCGGCTTGCTCTCGATTATTCCGATGTTCATCAAATCAATGCCGCGTCGTGGTCGCTATATCGCCTGTTGGGCGGTGGTCTATCCGATTGTGGTTTGGTTCCTGATGTATGGCGGCTATTTCGGTTTAGAGCGCGTAGAGACTCGCCAGTGGGGCGGCCTGACATTGACGCTGATTATCGCTTCAGTGGGGATTGCCGGCGCGCTGCCGTTGGGGATTTTACTGGCGCTGGGACGCCGCTCAGAAATGCCGGTGGTGCGTACACTTTCGATCATCTTCATTGAGTTTTGGCGTGGTGTACCGCTGATCACCGTGCTGTTTATGTCGTCGGTGATGCTGCCGCTGTTTATGGCGGAAGGCACTACCATCGACAAACTGGTGCGTGCGTTGGTTGGCGTGATCTTGTTCCAGTCTGCGTATGTTGCGGAAGTGGTGCGCGGCGGTTTGCAGGCGCTACCGAAAGGCCAATATGAAGCCGCTGAATCGCTGTCGCTGGGCTACTGGAAAACCCAGATGCTGGTAATTTTACCGCAGGCGCTCAAGATGACCATTCCCGGTCTGGTGAATACCATCATTGCGCTGTTTAAAGATACCAGCCTGGTGATCATCATCGGCCTATTCGATCTCTTCAGTAGCGTGCAGCAAGCCACCGTCGACCCAACCTGGTTGGGGATGTCGACGGAAGGCTATGTGTTTGCTGCCATGGTTTACTGGATTTTCTGTTTTAGCATGTCGCGCTATAGCCAGTATCTGGAGAAGCGTTTTCACACCGGGCGTGCATCGCACTGAGGTTTAACATGACACAAACTATGACTAATGCGGCTGATGCCATGATGATTACACTCGAAAAAGTTAACAAATGGTACGGTCAGTTCCATGTACTGAAAGACATCAATTTAAAAGTAAAACCACGCGAACGTATCGTACTGTGCGGACCTTCCGGTTCGGGTAAATCGACCACTATTCGCTGCATCAATCACCTCGAAGAACATCAGCAAGGACGCATCGTGGTGGATGGCATCCATCTCAATCACGATGTGCGCAATATTGAACGTGTTCGTACCGAAGTCGGCATGGTTTTCCAGCATTTTAATCTTTTTCCGCATCTTACCGTCTTGCAAAACTGTACGCTGGCACCGATTTGGGTGCGCAAAATGCCGAAGAAAGAAGCGGAAGAGCTGGCCATGCATTACCTTCAGCGTGTACGTATTGCTGAGCATGCACATAAATTTCCTGGCCAGCTTTCGGGTGGTCAGCAGCAGCGCGTAGCGATCGCTCGCTCACTCTGTATGAAGCCGAAAATTATGCTGTTTGATGAGCCCACTTCAGCGCTCGATCCAGAGATGGTTAAAGAAGTACTCGATACGATGATTGGCCTGGCAGAAGATGGCATGACCATGTTGTGCGTTACCCATGAGATGGGATTTGCGCGTACGGTGGCGGATCGTGTGATCTTCATGGATCGGGGTGAAATTGTCGAAGAAGCCCCGCCTCAGGAGTTCTTTGCCAATCCGAAATCAGAACGTACACGTGCGTTTCTTTCGCAGGTTATTCACTGATATTCAGCGAGTTAAATTAAGAAGCGCCTCTGCTGAAAAGCAGGGGCTTTTTTATAACTACAATTTGAATCGGGGCGTTTTTGGGTGGCATTGAAGCTTTTATCGCATACAAAAAAGCCCTGAACTTTCGTTCAGGGCTTCTGTGTTTGATGCCTGGCAGTTCCCTACTCTCGCATGGGGAGACCCCACACTACCATCGGCGCTACGGCGTTTCACTTCTGAGTTCGGCATGGGGTCAGGTGGGACCACCGCGCTAAAGCCGCCAGGCAAATTC